>NZ_QIBY01000064.1 GCF_003725335.1 Parvibacter caecicola | reverse complement strand
TCGTTGGCCTGGTTGCGCGTGGGCGACAGCACGATGCCGCCGGCGTGCATGAGCTTGCTCCACGGGAAGTACCCGATGAGCACGCTCGCCAGGAAAAGGTGCACGTAGAATATGGAGCCGATGCCGGCTATCACCACCGGATGCAGCGTCACCAGCCCCATGGCCACTTCCTTGACGCCCTCGATGTCAACGCGGAAGAAGTAGCGCATCGCGATGCCGGCTATGACCACGCCCAGCAGCAGGAACAGAGGGAAGAAGTTGTTCGGCAGCGACAGGTAGCGCATGCGCGGGATCACGACGCGCCGGATGAACAGGAACGTGAGCGCGCTCACGATCAAAAGGTCGGTGAGGTAGAGTGCCGGCAGCCCGATCTGGAAGAACGCGTCGGCGCCTTCGAGGGCCACGATGGCCCCCGGCACCGGCTCCAGGAAGAAGCGCAGGTGGCGCAGCACGATGATCAGCATGGACCAGTGGAACACGAGCGCGCCGAGCCACAGCCACTTCG
>NZ_QIBY01000063.1 GCF_003725335.1 Parvibacter caecicola | reverse complement strand
CTTGGGAACAGCGTAGGTTGGGGGAGATTGTTGGCAAGACGTATGGGGGTGGCACCCCTTCGACCGATAACGAGCAGTATTGGAACGGCGCAATTCCCTGGATACAGTCTTCGAATGTTCCCGAAGATGATTATTTTAGCCTCTCGGTCCAGAAAGGCATTTCAGAGGACGCTGTTGCCTCGACTGCTGCGCAAATTGTCCCCGCAGGCTCAATCGCCGTTGTTACTCATGTTGGCGTGGGTAAGCTATCCTACCTGGAGTTTCCTTTCACGACCAGCCAGGATTTTGTGTCGCTGTCAGATCTAAAGGCTCACCCTGTATTCACCTGCTATTCGCTTGCGCTGCGCCTGAGGTCAGACATTAATATGGTGCAGGGATCGGCGATTAAAGGCATTACGAAGGAAGACCTCCTGAGCAAGGGCTTGGGAATGCCGTCGTTAGCCGAACAATCCCGCATCGGCGCCCTCTTCTCCAAGCTCGACTCGCTCATCACCCTTCATCAGCGTGAG
>NZ_QIBY01000062.1 GCF_003725335.1 Parvibacter caecicola | reverse complement strand
CGCATGACCGCGAGCGCGCCGTCCGAGCCGAGGGGGTCGGAGGCGCCGTAGAACAGCAGCAGGTTGTTCATGATCATGTTCGACACCGCGAAGCCCAGCTCCATGACCGAGGGGGCCACGCCGAGCGCGCAGATGCGCAGCGCCACGCGCCACTTGATGCCGAGGGCCTCGCGGCGCAGCGGCATGGGCGAGCCCCTCTTCAGGAAGAACTTCATGACGAAGGCGGCCGAGAGCGCCCACGAGCATACGGTGGCGAGCCCCGCCCCCGTCATGCCGCCGTCGAGCACGATGATGAACAGGTAGCCGAGCACGATGTTCGCGCCCGTGCCCACGAGCATGGAGCCGAGCGCGCGGTTGGGGTGGCCCGCCGTGCGGATGAAGTTGTTCATGCCGAACGCCACGAACTGCAAGGGACAGCCCGCGATGATGACCGTCATGAAGGCGCGCGCGTGCGGCAGCACCGCGTCGTCGGCGCCCGAGGCGCGCAGGATGGGGTCGAGCGCCGCGAGGCCGAC
>NZ_QIBY01000061.1 GCF_003725335.1 Parvibacter caecicola | reverse complement strand
CTGCGTGAAGTCGGAGTTGCTAGTAATCGCGGATCAGCATGCCGCGGTGAATACGTTCCCGGGCCTTGTACACACCGCCCGTCACACCACCCGAGTCGTCTGCACCCGAAGCCGCCGGCCGAACCCGCAAGGGGCGGAGGTGTCGAAGGTGTGGAGGGTAAGGGGGGTGAAGTCGTAACAAGGTAGCCGTACCGGAAGGTGCGGCTGGATCACCTCCTTTCTAGGGAGACGCGACATTTCGCGCCGGAAGGGGTCGAGCGGTAAGCTCCCCCTCCCTGACGGAACAACTTAACTTTCTCACAGGTCTCTCATCCCTCCTGCAGCATCCGGTTCCCGAGGCGCCGCGCGCGCCCGCGGGCTCCTTGACAGTTGCATAGCGCGCGACATGTAGTGATGTCGCGGTCAAGACATGATCAATGAATACCAATGAATTCTCGATTGCGAGTAATCAGGGTGTTCGCATCATGGACACGATCGATGATTCATCATAGATCGCGAACGTATGTTCGAAGCAAGC
>NZ_QIBY01000060.1 GCF_003725335.1 Parvibacter caecicola | reverse complement strand
GGGTAGCAGGGGGCGGAGGGGATAATGTCACCTTCCCCAAAGACGAATCGCCGCCTAGGCGCCCTCCGGGAAGCGCCTGCGGTACTTCCCGGGGCTCAGCCACCCGAGCGGCTCCTTCTCCCTCTCCTCGTTGCACTGGCGGAGCCACCGGTCGAGCGCGCCGGCCTCATGACAGGGGACGGGGAAACGTCATGCTCCTGGGCGGGAGCGCCCCCTTTCGTAGGGCAGAGATTCTATCTCTGCCTGGGTTGCGACCGCATGCCGGCCGCAAAGCGCGAAGCCCGCCCGACCCCTGTCGTAGGGCAGAGGTTCTAGGGACGACGGAGGCGCAGATGCTGTCGGGTTTCTGGAGGGTGGACCGGTTGGGCGGGGCTGCGCTCGACGCGTCGTCGCGCCGAGCCTGTAGTCTCGGCGCTCCTTTGGCTTAACCGGACCTCGCTTCGCCCCGCCCAACCGGTCCACCCTCCAGAAACCCGACAGCATCTGCGCCTCCGTCGTCCCTAGAACCTCTGCCCTACGAC
>NZ_QIBY01000059.1 GCF_003725335.1 Parvibacter caecicola | reverse complement strand
CGTTCATACCGTCTCCCGCACCCTACTCGAGGAACAACGCGCTTGTGGGCTCGAGGGCACGCGCTAGCTCCTCCTCGGTGGGGAGGCACAGCGTGTAGCGCGACGCGAACAGGCCTTTGTCATCGGCGAGGGCCGAGTAGCGTGCCACGGTTGCGTCCTTCGTCGCGCAGAGGATGATGCCGATAGTGGGGTTGTCGTCCGGTTGCGTGCAGCGGTCGTCGTACAGGCGCACGTAGAAGTCCATCTGACCGACATCCTGCGGCGTGATCTTGCCCGTCTTGAGGTCTATGAGGACGTAGCATTTCAGGATGCAGTGGTAGAACACGAGGTCGACGTAGTAGCTCTCCGTCTCCGCGGCGATGCGCTGCTGGCGCGCGACGAATGCGAAGCCCCTGCCGAGCTCTAGGAGGAACTCCTGCAGCCGGTCCATGAGCGCCTGCTCCAAATCGTCCTCGCGGTAGTCGGTGCGGCCGCCCATGTCGAGGAAATCGAGCACGTAGGGGTCCTTGAGCAGGCCGTCAGCCTTGGTGGGCGG
>NZ_QIBY01000058.1 GCF_003725335.1 Parvibacter caecicola | reverse complement strand
GGCTCGTGGGCTCGGCGGGATCGCCGGGACGCACGAACCCCCAACCTGTGCGCATGTTCGCATTGTTCGTCAGCAGCAACGCCATCATCAGCACCAAGAAGGCCAGAGCGCAGAAGAACACCACGACTTGCTCGGAGCCCGCCAGCACCTGCAGGGCCACGCTGCCCACCACTATGCCCAGCGCGCGCCCCGTCATGAGCGCCGTGCTGGGACAAGAGGCAACCCAGGTGGCCGGCTGGTCGCAGTTTTTGATGAGATACGATCCCAAACCCCATAGCACCAGGTCGAGGTACAGGAAGCCCGTCACCTGCAGCACGCCTGCCATAACCGACGTCGGCCCCAGCACGCCCACCGCCAGCAAACCCGCCCCCGCAAGCGGAAACCCTATCTGGTAGATGGAACGGTTGAAGTCCATCTGCAGCACCAGCACCGCCAGCAAGGCGAGCGATGCCGCGAAGAAGTACCCAACAGAGTCGAGCATCTGCGTGAGAAAGCCCGAGAAGCTCAAGAAGCCCAGCGGTATGCCCAGCGCCAAACCC
>NZ_QIBY01000057.1 GCF_003725335.1 Parvibacter caecicola | reverse complement strand
CGCCGAAGCGCAACGAGTAGCCGAACGCCACGCGGAACAGGAACAGGCACACGAACAATTGGCTGGCCAGCGGCAGAAACGTGGAGGGCTGGGTGACGGAGAAATCGGCCGGCGCCTCGCCACACTCCGTAGCTTGAAGCACGGGCTGCGCCAAGCGCCACACCAGGGCCACCGTGGCGAAGGGCAGCAGCGCGAACAGCACCGTGCCCGCCCCCGCCGGAATCACCCACACCAGGGCCGTCACCGCGTATTCCGCGACGAACGCCAACGCAATGCAAGCTCCCGCCTGGCGCACCTCCAAGCGCGAGGCTGCCGCACCCACCATCACGATGGCCCATCCACGCCCGATGGACAGCGCGCAAGCTGCGGCGGTAAGCGCCACCGCGCTGCCGGCGTACAGCCCTGCCGGCAGCAGTGCCGAGCCCACCGCAAGCAGCACGAGGCAACCCGCCGTGAGCGCTCGCATGCGCAGAAGCGGCGGCCTGAACGTGGCCACAAGGCCCACCGCAATGAGCGTAGCGGCATTGGCCAGCACGGACACGTCGCGA
>NZ_QIBY01000056.1 GCF_003725335.1 Parvibacter caecicola | reverse complement strand
GGCCGTACGTCACCGTGTTGTACGTGTCGGTGCCATGCTCCAGGTTGTCGCGCACCGTCTGGAAGTCCACGAGGATGGCGCGGTCGCCCGGCTCGTGCGCGCCGCGGTTCGACCTCGCGGTGGCCAGGTGGATGGCCAGCAGGTGCGCGAGGGTCGCGCGCATCTCGGAGCGCTCCACGATGGCGTCGATCAGGCCGTGCTCGAGCGCGAACTCGGCCGTCTGGAAGCCCTCGGGCAGCTCCTGCTTGATGGTGTCCCTGATGACGCGCTGGCCCGCGAAGCCGATGAGGGCACCCGGCTCGGCCAGGATCACATCGCCCTGCATGGCGAACGACGCGGTCACGCCGCCCGTGGTTGGGTCGGTGAGCACCGAGAGGTACGGCAACCCCGCCTCGGCATGGCGTGCGAGCGCGCACGAAACCTTCGCCATCTGCATGAGCGATACGAGCCCCTCCTGCATGCGCGCGCCGCCCGACGCGGTGAAGATCACCACCGGCAGGCGCTCGTCGGTCGCGCGCTCCACGAGCCGCGCCACCTTCTCGCCCACGA
>NZ_QIBY01000055.1 GCF_003725335.1 Parvibacter caecicola | reverse complement strand
CCCGACCTCGCGCGCAGGGAGTAGGGGGCCACGCTCGTGGCGCCGCGGCCGTTGCGCATCCAGTCGATGAATATCTTGCCGTTGCGCTTGGCCAGGCGCACGTTGCTGGTGTAGCGGTCGGGCCACTTCTCGGCCATCACCTGCGCCATGCGGCGCGCGAACTGGCGGAACGCGTCCCAGGACGAGGCGGGCTCGAACGGCACCACCACATGGTAGCCCTTGCCCCCGCTCGTCTTCAGGAACGACGTGAGCGACAATTCGTCCAGGAGGCCCTTAAGGTCGCGCACGCCGCGGCGCACCTGCTCGAGGTCGAGGCCCTTGTCGGGATCGAGGTCGAACACCATCGTGTCGGGGTGCTCGAGCTCGTCCACCCGGCTGCCCCACACGTGGAACTCCATGGTGTCCATCTGCGCCTCGGACACGAGCCCCGCGGCGCTCTCCAGGTAGAAGTACTCCTCCGTCCCGCCGTCGCTTGCAGGGACGTCGATGGTGACTATCCCGGAGCTGCCGGGACCCGGGTGCTTCTTGAAGAAGCAGGCCGAGCCCACGC
>NZ_QIBY01000054.1 GCF_003725335.1 Parvibacter caecicola | reverse complement strand
GGCGATGATGCCGCTGATGAGCTGGCCCACGTCCACGACCTCCTCCTTCATGGGGTTCGCGCGGTTCTCCAGGCGCGAGAGCTTCAGCAATGAGTCCACCAGGCGGCTTAGGCGCTGCACCTCCGAGTTCACCGTCTCCAGGTGCTCGGGGTCGGCCTCGAAAACGCCGTCCACCATGGCCTCCACCGTGGATTGAATGGCCATGAGCGGCGTGCGCAGCTCGTGCGCCACGTCGGTGGTCAGGCGCCGCTCCAGCTCGCGGTCCTTCTCCACCGAGTCGGCCATCTCGTCGAACGTCTCTCCCAGGCGTGCGATCTCGTCCTCGCCGTGCAGATCGGTGCGGGCGGACAGGTCACCTTCCTTGATGGCCTTCGCCGTCTTGGTCATGCGGTTGATGGGGCCCACCAGGTTGCGGGCGAACAGGAAGCCGATGCACGAGGCCAGCAGGATGGCCATGGCGGCCGCGAAGAACATGGCCTGGTAGGACTTGTTGCGGAACTCCTCGTCGGTGGAGCGCAGCAGCGTATCGGAGCCGAGCACCCACACGCTCA
>NZ_QIBY01000053.1 GCF_003725335.1 Parvibacter caecicola | reverse complement strand
TCGCTGTTCGCCACGTTCATGTTCAACACCTGGGGCGCCACGTCGGACTTCGTCGTGGACTGGGGCTGGCGCATACCGTTCTTGCTCGCGCTGCCGCTGGGCTACATCACGCACTACATCCGAACGCATCTCGAGGATTCCCCGGTGTACGAGGAGATGCAGGAGCACCTGAAGCAGCAGGGTTCCAGCGTGAAGCATCCCATCCGCACGCTGTTCAAGAAGCACCTGCGCGTGCTCATCATCTCGTTCGGCGCCTGCGTGTTGAACGCCGTGGGCTTCTATGCGGTGCTCACCTACCTGCCGAACTACCTCGAGACCACGCTGAACTACGATCCGAGCGCGGCATCCATCATCACCACTATCGTGCTGGTGGCCTACATCGGGTTCATCTTCGTGTCCGGCCGCATCTCCGACCGCTTCGGCCGCAAGAAGATGCTCATCATCGCCTGCGTCGGGTTCATCGTGCTCACCATCCCGGCGTTCATGCTGCTGGGTACGAAGAACTTCTGGATCATCCTGCTGGTCGAGCTGGTCATGTGCCTCATACTCAC
>NZ_QIBY01000052.1 GCF_003725335.1 Parvibacter caecicola | reverse complement strand
CCCCCAACGCAAGCGGGCCGCAGGTTGAACCTGCGGCCCGCTCTGGTTTCGGCGGTTGCGGCGTCCAGGGGAGGCGCCGGGGCCCGCGAAACGTCGGGGATGGAAGGGGCGTCTCGCGCCTCCCCGGTGCCCGTCGCCCTACTGCGCGTCCTCGGCCTTCGCGGCGCCCACCGCGTACTTGCCGCAGCGTGCCATGAACACGACGGCGCACACCAGTCCGACGGCGCCCACGATGCCCAGCGGCACGGCCACCATGGCCCAGCTGCCCGTGGACTCCACGATGGCGCCGGCGATGGGGGCGGCGGGGATGCCGCCGAAGTTCGAGCCGATGGGCAGTGCGGCCATGACCAGCGCCACGCCGGCCGGGGTCTTCGCGGCCCACTGCGCGTTCGAGAACAGCGCGGGTGGCACGATGTTCGTGAACAGGCCCACGAGCACGGCCACCACGATGATCGCCGCCTGGCCGGTGAACACGAACTGGATCACGCCGGCCACGGTGCAGAGCACCATGGTGCCCACGAGCACGAGCGGCTGGTTCCTCACCTTCGTGAGCACCACGCCGATGATGA
>NZ_QIBY01000051.1 GCF_003725335.1 Parvibacter caecicola | reverse complement strand
CGCAGGAGCGCCGGTTGGGGGAACCGGCGGCTGATCCCACGGGGGCGTTTCCACGGGGGCCGCCGGCGCGGGGGCGGCCGGAGCCGCAGGGACCGGGGCCGCTGGAGCGGGCGGAACGGGAGCGGACGCCGGGGCGGAAGGCACCGGCGGAGCAATGGACGCTGCAGGGGCGCCGCCCGACACCCCTTCCTTCTTCTGCAGGCAGAACACCACTGGCGCGCCGGCGGCAGCGTCCAGGCACTGCTGCAGCTCGTTTTGCACCTCCGGCTTTTGCAGGGCGTTGGCGGCGAAGGCGTTGGAGGCGTCCACCTCGATTATCAGCACGCCCTTGTCGGCGTCCAGCACAGGACGGGTGTTGAAGAACAGCACCGCATGGGCGGGGTTGGCCTTTTTGATGGAGGCCATGGCGTTTTGCCACATGCGCTGCAGGGTAGCGGGGTTCTTCAGCACTTCCACCAGCCCCTCCACCATGGCGCCGCTGCAGGAAGCGGCCAACGGGGTCGAAGCCGCCTGAACCGGCGCGGGCCCAGCGGCCCCTACAGCCGCCGGCTGGGCCGCGGCCGCAGGGGCCGGGACCTG
>NZ_QIBY01000050.1 GCF_003725335.1 Parvibacter caecicola | reverse complement strand
ACCATGGAGCCCGTGGGCTCGGTGACGGGCAGGTCGGCGCCCATGGCCGCGGCCATGGGCTCCTCGATGAGGTAGGCCTGGCGCGCGCCGGCCTGGATGGCGGCCTCGAACACCGCACGCTTCTCCACCGACGTGGCGCCGCACGGGATGCAGATGACGATGCGGGGCTTCGCCTGCCACGGGTACTTGCGCACGGCGGCCTTGTTGATGAACGCCGAGAGCATGGCCTCCGTCACGTCGTAGTCGGCGATGACGCCGTCCTTGAGCGGATGCTCGGCCGAGAACGCCTCGGGCGTGTGGTTGATCATGTTCTTCGCCTCATGGCCCACCGCGAGCACCCGGTGCGTGCTCTTCTCGATGGCGACGACGGAGGGCTCGTTGATGACGATGCCATCGCCCGTGATGGCGACCAGTGTATTGGCAGTCCCGAGGTCGATGGCCATGTCCGTAGACATTTGGCCGGTCAGCCCGGAGAACGCGTCTAAAAAGGACATAGAGGCAAACCCCTTGAATTCTCGTATTCCAAGTAAAAACGCATTCTAGCACAGGCGTTGCCCCGGCGTTGAAAATCCACGAGGGG
>NZ_QIBY01000049.1 GCF_003725335.1 Parvibacter caecicola | reverse complement strand
AGCCGGCCTCCAAGGCGGCCTCCGAGGGGCTGAAGCCCCGCTTCCTCGCCATGGGCGTGCTCACGGCGGCCATCTTCGGCTCGCTCGGAGCGAAGCTCTGGAGCATGCAGGTGCTGGCCTCGGAGACGTTCTCCAGCGCGGCCCAGAAGAACAAGTTCACCGTCGTGCCCACGCCCGCCCCGCGCGGCTACATCTACGACGCCGACGGCGTGGCCATCGTGAAGAACCGCTCGTCGCTCACCGTGCTGGCGGACGCCGAGGTGGCGAACGACCGCGACGTGGTGCAGCGACTGTCCACCGTGCTGGGGGTGCCGTACAACGTGGTGCGCCAGCGCATCCAGGACGCCACGGGCGGCGCGCAGAGCCAGCGCGTGGTGGCCAGCGACGTGCGCCTGCGCGACGTGGCCTTCATCTCCGAGCACGCCGACGCGTTCCCCGGCGTGGCCGTGCAGACGCGCACCGTGCGCGACTACCCCTACGGCGCCCTCGCGGCGCATGCGGTGGGCTACACCGGCTCCGTGACGGCCGACGACCTGGCCGTGATCCCCGACGGGCGCGAGATCGAGCTGGGCGACACGGTGGGCCGCGCGGGCGTGGAG
>NZ_QIBY01000048.1 GCF_003725335.1 Parvibacter caecicola | reverse complement strand
ATACCCAGCTGCTCGAAGATCATGGTACGCGGGAGCACGAACTGCTTCATGGATTCCTTCATGTTGCGCCCGAAGTTCGCGAGTGCCTCCCCGAAGGGTCCGCTGCTTTCCAGTCTCTCCTGGACGGAGTCGCGCGTCTGGCGGTACTGCGAGGAGGCGCGCATGTAGCCGAGGTGCTTCATGAGCGCGCCCACGTTGCGCGAGATGGACATCTCGTTGTCGTTGAGGACGACCACCATCGGGGTCTGCGCCTGTCCGATGTGGTTGAGCGCCTCGAACGCCATGCCGCCCGAGAGCGCCGCATCGCCTATCAGGGCTACCACCTTGTTGTCGCCGCCCGAGAGGTCGCGTGCCTTCGCCAGGCCGAGCGCCACCGAAAGCGAGTCGGAGGCATGGCCCGAGGGATGCACGTCGTAGGGGCTCTCGCCGGGCTTCGGGAAGCCGGAGAGGCCGCCGTAGGTGCGCAGCGACTTGAACTCCTCGAGGCGGCCCGTGACCAGCTTGTGCGCATAGGCCTGGTGGCCCACGTCGAAGATGAACCGGTCGCGCGGGCAGTCCAGCATGCTGTGCACGGCCAGGATGATCTCCACGGCACCGAGCG
>NZ_QIBY01000047.1 GCF_003725335.1 Parvibacter caecicola | reverse complement strand
ACCAACCGGGCCTCACCGAAACCGCGGAGGACGGCACGCACTCGGGGTACACGTACGACTACCTCCAGCAGATCGCCCAGTACACCGGCTGGGACTACGAGTACGTTCATGTGGAAGGCGACCTCAACGAGCAGCTCACCATGCTGCTCGACATGGTGGCGAACGGCGAGGTCGACATCATCGGGGCCATGAACTACTCCGACCAGCTCGCCGAGCAGTACGATTTCGCCATCAACGCCTACGGGTCGGCGCACACGGCGCTGTTCGCCTCGAACGAGAACGAGGATCTGTCCTTCACCAACATCTACACGAAAGACAAGCTGCGTGCGGCGTTCAACGGGCCCTCCCCCAAAACGCGCGCCGCAGTGCAGACGTTCTGCGATATGAACGGCATCGAGCTCGAAGCCGTGACCTACGAGAGCGCGGACGAGTTTCTCAAGGCTCTGGAATCGGGCGATGTCGACGTCCTCACGGGCGTGGACATCAATCTCATCGGGGGCGCTCATGTCGTGGCCACGCTCACGCAGACGCCCTTCTACTTCGCCGCCACGAAGGGGAGCCCGGACGTAGTCGCCGCCCTCAACGAGGCCATCGTCCAGACGCGGAAGG
>NZ_QIBY01000046.1 GCF_003725335.1 Parvibacter caecicola | reverse complement strand
TACCTCATCCTCTCCTGCGTCTACCTCTGGGCCCAGATCGCCGCTGAAAAGGGCAAGGTGTCCCACACCGCCCTGCGCGTCATCTCCGTGGTGGCGCTCGTCTGCGCCGTGCTCGTCCACTCCGTGACCGCCTGGATCTTCGGCCTGCAGCAGTCCCACGAGATGTGGCACACCGCCCTTCTGGCCCCCTGGTTCGTGAGCTCGGCCTTGGTGTGCGGCGCCGGCCTCGTGATCTGCGCGGCAGTCGCCCTTCGCGCCGCGGGGTACCTGCAGTGGGACCAGGCCGACCTGGTGAAGCTCGCGAAGCTCCTGGCCGTGTTCCTCTTGGTCGACCTCTACTTCTTCGGCTGCGATTTGCTCACCGAGGCCTTCCCGGCCGCCTCCGGCGCCGAGATCGTGGCCATGCTCGTCTCCGGCCCGCTGGCTCCCTTCTTCTGGGGCGAGATCATCCTCTCTGTGCTGGCCGTGATCATCTGCGTCGTGCCGCAGCTGCGCACCTCCCCGCTGCTGGTGGCGGCCGGCCTGTTCGCCATCGCCGCCATCTTCTGCAAGCGCGTGCAGCTGCTGGTGGGCGGCTTCCAGGTGGCCAACATCGACTGGCCCGCCGTGCTGACCCCCTACACCGTCACCGA
>NZ_QIBY01000045.1 GCF_003725335.1 Parvibacter caecicola | reverse complement strand
CTACTCCATCGAGGGCATCAAGGGCGGGTCGTTCTCGTTCGTGTCCGCCACCTCCACGTCGGGTTTCAAGGTGCCTTCGAGCGGCATCGTGGAGGAGTTCGACCTGGACAGTTCCGACGTGCTCTTGGAGGCGGGCGGCTTCTTCAGCGAGGTGTTGTTCGGCAACTCGCACGTGGGCTCGGTGGTGAACCTGCTCTCGGGCGACGCCGACGCTGCCGCGTTCGACGACGTCGACGTGGACATGTACCTGGACCTCGTGTCCGGCGAGCCCAACAGCGTGGGCGCGGTGTACCAGGCCAAGGCCGACGCCGAGGCGCCCATGGACACCGTGCGCGGCAAGCAGTTCACCATCATCGCCGTCACGCCGGTGCTGAACTCGCCTTTCTGCTTCAACGAGGACGCCATTTCCGAGGAGGACCGCACGAAGATCGTCGACCACTTCTGCTCGGACGCGGTGGCCAACGACCCGGCCATCTTCGTCGATCCCGAGGATGAGAACGCGAAGGGCCTGTTCGAAAAGGATTCCGACAAGACGTGCTTCGTGAAGACCGACGACGCGTGGTACGAGCCCATCCGCAAGCTGGGCGGGGCCGCGTGATGGCCGAGCCTCTGCTGGCGGTGCGGGGCCTGACGA
>NZ_QIBY01000044.1 GCF_003725335.1 Parvibacter caecicola | reverse complement strand
GTGGTCATCGCCCTGGGCGGCAACGCGCTGGGCAACACGCCCCAGGAGCAGCTGGAGCTGGTGGCCAACACCGCCGTGCACATCGTGGACATGATCGCCGAGGGCATCAACGTGGTGGTTTCCCACGGCAACGGCCCGCAGGTGGGCATGATCAACAACGCCTTCGACTACGCCGCCGCCCACGACGGCAAGACCCCCGAGATGCCCTTCCCCGAGTGCGGCGCCATGTCCCAGGGCTACATCGGCTACCAGCTGTCGCAGGCGGTGCTCAACGAGATGAAGCGCCGCGGCATCATGCGCTCGACGGCGGCCGTCGTCACCCAGACCGTGGTCTACCCCGACGACCCCGCCTTCCAGAACCCCACCAAGCCCGTGGGCGCCTTCCTCACCGAGGAGGAGGCGGCCCGGCGCGCCGAGGAGACCGGCTACGCCTACAAGGAGGACGCCGGCCGCGGCTGGCGCATGGTGGTGGCCTCCCCGAAGCCCCAGCGCATCGTGGAGTTCGACGCCATCAAGGACCTCATGGACGACGGCTACGTCGTTATCGCCGGGGGCGGCGGCGGGGTGCCCGTGGTCGAGCGGGACGACTCCTACCGCGGCGTGCCCGCGGTGATCGACAAGGACCGCTCCTCCGCCAAGAT
>NZ_QIBY01000043.1 GCF_003725335.1 Parvibacter caecicola | reverse complement strand
CTTCAGATGCGTGCGGTTTGACCGGTTCCGCGACGACATCGACCCGAAGTACGTGCTCGACCTGCTGATTTGGCTGGCTGACGGCTACCTGCACCAGCAGCGCGCCCTGCATCAGCGCCTCGACATGGATGCGATGCTGGACGAGATGTACCGCTGGTGCGACATGCTGAAAGCCTATTCGTACAAGGAGGAATACCGATGAGCGCAACAATCGGCCCCGCGATTGCGATCGAGGGGCTCAAGAAAGATTACGGAAGCGGACGCGGCGTGTTCGGCGTGTCGTTTGCCGTGGAGCGGGGCGAGGTGTTCGGCTTTTTGGGACCGAACGGCGCCGGCAAGACGGTGACCATGCGTAACCTCATGGGCTTCATCCGCCCTGATGAGGGAACTGTCAGCATCAACGGCCTGAACTGCTTCAGCCAGCGCGCACGCATCCAGGAGCACCTGGGCTACCTGCCCGGCGAAATCGCCTGCATGGACGAGATGACCGGCGCGGCGTTCCTTGAATTCATGGCGCGCATGAAGAAGCTGCGCGACCGCACGCGCATGGAGCAGCTGATCGAGTACTTCGAGCTGGATCCCGCGCGGCGCATTCGCAAGATGTCGAAGGGCACGAAGCAGAAAGTGGGGCTGGTCTGCGCGTTCATGGCCTCGCCCGACATCGTCCTGCTCGACGAGCCCA
>NZ_QIBY01000042.1 GCF_003725335.1 Parvibacter caecicola | reverse complement strand
CTGCGTGAAGTCGGAGTTGCTAGTAATCGCGGATCAGCATGCCGCGGTGAATACGTTCCCGGGCCTTGTACACACCGCCCGTCACACCACCCGAGTCGTCTGCACCCGAAGCCGCCGGCCGAACCCGAAAGGGGCGGAGGTGTCGAAGGTGTGGAGGGTAAGGGGGGTGAAGTCGTAACAAGGTAGCCGTACCGGAAGGTGCGGCTGGATCACCTCCTTTCTAGGGAGACGCGAAATTTCGCGCCGGAAGGGGTCGAGCGGTAAGCTCCCCCTCCCTGACGGAACAACTTAACTTTCTCACGGTCTCTCATCCCTCCTGCAGCATCCGGTTCCCGAGGCGCCGCGCGCGCCCGCGGGCTCCTTGACAGTTGCATAGCGCGCGACATGTTGTGATGTCGCGGTCAAGACATGATCAATGAATACCAATGAATTCTCGATTGCGAGTAATCAGGGTGTTCGCATCATGGACACGATCGATGATTCATCATAGATCGCGAACGTATGTTCGAAGCAAGCATAAAGAAGCAACAGATCAATCTACCAAGATGATCCGGAGCGACCTTGATGGTAAGAGAAGATATCAAGGGCGCACGGCGGATGCCTTGGCACAGGAAGTCGACGAAGGACGCGGCAAGCCGCGATAGTCCCCGGGGAGGCGCACACGGCCTTCGATCCGGGGGTCTCCGAATGGGGGAACCCGCCCGGGGCCATGCCCGGGCACCCTCCGCTGAACACATAGGCGGAGGGGGACAACCGGGGGAACTGAAACATCTAAGTACCCCGAGGAAGAGAAATCAACCGAGATTGCGCGAGTAGCGGCGAGCGAAAGCGCAAGAGCCCAAACCCGGGCGAGTGTAAGCGGCAGGCGTTG
>NZ_QIBY01000041.1 GCF_003725335.1 Parvibacter caecicola | reverse complement strand
GGGGGACAACCGGGGGAACTGAAACATCTAAGTACCCCGAGGAAGAGAAATCAACCGAGATTGCGCGAGTAGCGGCGAGCGAAAGCGCAAGAGCCCAAACCCGGGCGAGTGTAAGCGGCAGGCGTTGCCGCCCGGGGGTTGCGGGACACTCGTCGCGGAGCTGCCCTCCGCGGAGTGGTTACAAATCCGATCGGTAGCGGAACGGCATGGAAGGGCCGGCCGCAGAGGGTGAGAGCCCCGTACGCGAAACCGATCGGACCACTGCAGTGTATCCCGAGTAGGGCCGGACACGTGAAACCCGGTCCGAAGCCGGGGGGACCACCCTCCAAGGCTAAACACTCTCCTGTGACCGATAGCGAACCAGTACCGTGAGGGAAAGGTGAAAAGCACCCCGAGAGGGGAGTGAAACAGTACCTGAAACCGTGCGCCCGCAAGCAGTCGGAGCAGCCTTTGCGCTGTGACGGCGTGCCTTTTGTAGAATGAGCCAGCGAGTTGCGGTGTGCGGCGAGGTTAAGTTTTTAAACGAGCCGCAGCGAAAGCGAGCCTTTAAGATGGCGTTACAGTCGCGCGCTGCAGACGCGAAGCCGGGTGAGCTATCCTGGGGCAGGCTGAAGCGGGGGTAAGACCCCGTGGAGGGCCGAACCCACTTCGGTTGAAAACGGAGGGGATGACCTCAGGATAGGGGTGAAAGGCCAATCAAACCCGGAGATATCTCGTTCTCCCCGAAATAGCTTTAGGGCTAGCCTCGGCCGTTCACCCGCGGTGGTAGAGCCACCGGATCCCCGAGGGGGCTTCACCGCCTACCGACGGGAACCGAACTCCGAATGCCGCGGGTTCAGAGGCCGGGAGTCAGAGCATGTGGGCTAAGCTGTGTGCTCGAGAGGGAAACAGCCCAGACCGCCCGCTAAGGTCCCCAAGTCGATGCTGAGTGGCAAAGGATGTGCGTCTGCCCAGACAACCAGGATGTTGGCTTAGAAGCAGCCATGCATTTAAAGAGTGCGTAACAGCTCACTGGTCGAGTGGACATGCGCCGACAATACACGGGGCTAAGCATCGCACCGAAGCGGCGGGCTGATTTTTTCAGCGGTAGGGGAGCGTTCCGCGCTGCGGAGAAGC
>NZ_QIBY01000039.1 GCF_003725335.1 Parvibacter caecicola | reverse complement strand
GCTCCATGCTGCCGAAGGTGGAGGCCTGCATCGAGTACCTGGAGGCCTACCCGGAGGGCACGGCGCTCATCACCAGCCTGGACAAGGCCGCCCAGGGGCTCAAGGGCCTCACCGGCACCCAGATCGTGGCCTAGGGCCCGGGCCGAGGGGCGCGGCGGGGAGCGAACACCCGACACGCAACATCCAAACCCTGAAACCTCAAATTGGTTGGAATTGGCGGCAATTCCAACCATTTCTTCAATGTGTGCAGGCTCACAACGCACCCGGCCCGTCCGAATGTGAGCCGCGCCCAGAGGCGCTCGGAAAAAAGGGGCGTTTTGCCATCGCGGGGCGTTTTGGTGACAAAAACCAGGTTTGTTCCGAGTTGCTTTTTCGGGCGCCATCTCGCCAATGCGGCGTTTTCCCAGTTCAGGGGTTCGGGGCATTTTCCGGGCCCGTCCGGAACTCGGAGAAACCGGGGGGTTTGCCGCATTTCCGCCGCCCCGTGACAAAACCCGCCCTTTTTCAGAGCTGTGCCCGCGCTCGAAGCAACCCTGCACGGCCAAGCGGCCCCAGGTCCACACGCCCGCCCCCCCGACCGGTTCGAGGAAGATCTAAGCCCTATATTTTCCTTAGCTTTCGCCAGCTCCAATTGACCGATGAATATACTTGTAGAAACTCAAGAAAGGCGGCCCATGAAGACCTGGCTGAAACGGATCGCAGCTGGTACGCTGGTGCTGGCGGTACTTTGTGTTGTGGGGGTGTTTTCCATAGATGCCCACGTGCGCAACTCTACCGCTGAGCGCATTTTGACCACCCAAGAGGCCGCGACCCTAAGCTCTGTCGACTGCGTGCTGGTTTTAGGCTGCGGGGTGAACCCAGACGGGCAGCCGAGCCCTATGCTCGCCGACCGCGTTACCCAGGGCGTCAACCTTTACCAAAGCCATGCCGCGCCAAAGCTGCTCATGAGCGGCGACCATGGACGGGAAGGCTACGACGAGGTGAACACCATGCGCACGGTGGCCGTTGAAGCCGGAGTGCCGGTGGGCGACGTGTTCATGGATCATGCCGGCTTCTCCACCTACGAAAGCATGTATCGTGCCCGCAATGTGTTCGGGGCAAAGCGGATAATTGTCGTCTCGCAGGAGTACCATCTTTATCGGGCGCTCTACATCGCAAATGCTCTGGGCTTGGACGCCTACGGTGTAGCCGCGGACTTGCGCCCTTACGCAAACCAGGCGCCCCGGGACCAAAGAGAAGTGCTGGCGCGCAGCAAGGATTTCGTAACGTCCATTCTGCAGTCGCAGCCCACTTATTAAGCGTGACAGGGGACGGGGATGGCGTCAGGTTTCCGAGGGATGCTCCCGGAAGGCAGGGCGGACGGGGAAACCTGACGCCATCCCCGTCCCCTGTCATGCTGCCACGCCCTCGGAGGGCTACTCCCGGCCGGCGGGCCTGAGGGGCAGGAGCTTGAGGCCCAGGAAGAAGATGAGGAAGGACAGGCCGACGACCCCGAGGGCGATGCCGAGCTCCAGCGGGGTGGGCCAGTAGACCATGCCCTGGTAGGCAGTCGCCATGTTGCCCTGCCAATCGGTGACGGTGTAGGGGGTCAGCACGGCGGGCCAGTCGATGTTGGCCACCTGGAAGCCGCCCACCAGCAGCTGCACGCGCTTGCAGAAGATGGCGGCGATGGCGAACAGGCCGGCCGCCACCAGCA
>NZ_QIBY01000037.1 GCF_003725335.1 Parvibacter caecicola | reverse complement strand
GGGGGCGGTGAGGGGGTTGGCGGCTGCGCGGCGGCTTACCTCTTCCGGGGACAGCTCGGCAGAGGCTGCCTCCAGTAGCAGTTCTTGGACGGCCGGCAGCTCCTTCGCCAGGCGGCCGGGCAGGATGGCCCGCCCCATGATTTCGATGAGCCCGATGTTCTCCTTTTTAATATGATGCAGGTTTTCGGTGGGATGGAAGATGCCCCACGGGTGCGCGGCATCGGTGCGGTTGTTGCGCAGCACCAGGTGAAGCACGTAATCGGAGTCCTCTCGGTGGACGATGGGGTTCAGCGTGTTGTGGCGAACGGGGCGTCCTTCGCCATCTTCGCCGTGGGCAAAAACGCTGGTGGGAGGGAACGAGAATTCCTCCCAAACGGCCAGGATGCGCTCGGCGGCAGCCTGCAACTGCTGGCGGTTGGCGGAGCGCAATCGCAGCGTACTGGCGGGCCAACTAACGATGCCAGCTTGCACCTGGGGAAAGGCGGGCAGGGACACCTCTTCGCGCAAGGGGGCTTTCATCAGGGGAAACACATGGCGCCCGCCTTGGAAATGGTCGTGGGAGAGGATGGATCCGCCCACGATGGGCAAATCGGCGTTGGAGCCGATGAAGTAGAAGTGGAACAGATCCGTGAAGTCGAGCAACCGTTCGATGGCGGCCGGAGTGATAGCCATGGGGCGGTGCTGGGCGGCCAGCGCAATGCAGTGTTCGGGGAAGTAGCCGTAGGGGGAATACTGCAGTCCCCAGGTTTCGCTGCCCAGTGGGATGGCGGCGATGCGCAGCCCCGGTTTGGCGGGGTGTTCGGGGCTTCCGGGCCAGGTTTCGTTTTCCCAACACAGATCGCACTGGGGCGCGCCGCTGGGGGAACCAGAGCAGGCGCTGCCGCAATCCGGGGACTCCATCGCCGGCCCACGGCTTGCGGCTGCTGCAATGGCGCGTGGGTCTTTCTCCGGTTTGCTGCAGTTGATTGTCAGCTCCAGCGGCCTCCAGGGGCTGGCGGATTCCCAACAGATATTGCGCTCCAGCGCGGCTAGCTTGATGTAACCGCTGTCCACGCCCAGCTGGTGCAGGTAATTGGTGGCATTTTCCGGGCTTTGCGCGAAGCGGCGGTTGAACTCCGCCCGCACGATTTCAGGAGCGGGCAGCATCGGGGGCACCTGCATCCATCTTGTTCACGCGGCGGTCGTAGGTGAGCAGGCCGTTCGTTTCCTCTTCCACATCGGAAAGCTGGGTGTACACGAAGCCGGCCAGCCCCTCCGCCTCGAGTGCGTCCATCTGGGATAACGCTTCTCGCAGGGCCACAGCGAACTCCTCTGGCGAGTGGGCGGTGCCGTAACCGTACTGGGTTTTTAGCGCGCAGTGGCCCGGCACCGGGAAGCTGATGCCCCCGAACTCTGAAACCACGAAGGCGCGTCTGGGCGCCGGCTGCCGGAACACCTCCTGCGGCCGGAAGTAGTTGTGCACGCTGAAGAAGTGGCCGACCCCTTGATCGTACCAGCCGCTGGTGGCATCGATGGGGCGGGTGGGGTCGATGAATTCCACGATCTCCGTTGCAGCGCGCGCGTCGAACTGCCCCCAGCCTTCGTTGAATAGCCCCCAAATCACCACGGAGGGGTGGTTCTCTAAATAGCGCACCGTTAGCACGCAGGTGGCCAGCCATTCGGCCCGGTAGTCGGCCGAATCGGCAGAAAGGTGGCGCCAGTCGCGGGGCGCGGTGTCTGCCTTCGTCGTCCAGCTGTTACGGAACAAGGTGGGCTTGTAACTGCTGTGCCAAGGGCTCAAGGGCCCGCCGCCGCTCACCATGTCCTGCCACACCAGCATGCCCAGCTTGTCGCAGAGGTAATACCAGCGGTCCTGTTCCACTTTTATATGTTTACGCAGCAGGTTGAAGCCGGCGTCTTTCATGGCGGTTATGTCGTGGGTCATCGCCTCGGTGCTGGGGGCGGTCATCAGGCCATCGGGCCAATAGCCCTGGTCAAGTACGCCACGGATGAACAGCGGCTGATGGTTCAGGAAAAACCGCGGCAGGCCGTCGGCGCCCGCTTGCACGGCCACCGTGCGGAAGGCGCAGTAGCTGCGCACGCGATCGGTGCCCAAGGTGAGCTCCAGCTGGTAGAGGAAGGGGTCGTCGGGGCTCCACAGCCGCGGGCGCGACACGGGCACCGCGACGGAAATGGCCTGGTCAAACTCGCGCTCTTTCTGCAAAAGCGCAGGGAAAGGTTCGGTGGCGGTGGCTTGCCCTTCCGCTACAAGGCCGCCATCGGCGAAAACGCGCACCTGCAGCGGCACCTCGCTGGGGGCGTTGGCGGTGGCGATGATTTGCAGCATTTCCCCGTCGGGGTCGGGCAAGATGCGCGCTTGGCGCAGGTGCACGTTCGGTACTGCTTCCAGCCAGGGGGTTTGCCAAATGCCGCTTTGGGCGGTGTACCAGATGCCGCCCCGCTGCAGCCGTTGCTTGCCTCGCAGCTGCACGCCGCTGTCGCTGGGGTCCCACACGCATAGCTGCACTTCCAGCTGGGCGCCGCCCGTGGCCGCTTCTTCGGTAATGTCGAAGGAAAACGGCATGTAGCCGCCGGTGTGGCCGCCCACCTCGCAGCCGTTTACGATGCAGCGGCAAGCCCAGTCCACCGCCTCGAAGTGCAGGATGAGCCGCTGGCCCGCACCGACGGCCGGGCATGCGGTGCGCAGCCGGTACCACAGCAGCTGGCGCGGCTGCAGCTGCCGCCCCACGCCGGAAAGCGGCGCTTCGGGGGAGAACGGCACGCGGATGGTGCCGTCCCAGGTGGCCGGGGCAGGGACATCGCGCCGGGCGGTGGCCGCTTCGGGGGCGTCCACGATGGCGTAATCCCACATTCCCTCCAAGCAGACGAAGGAGTCGCGGGCGAATTGCGGGTGCGGGTGCAGGGGTTCGGGCGATTCTTCGCCCTGCAAAAGCGCCTCGCCCCATGGGGTGAGCAGTTCTTCCAAGGGGGTACCGTCAGGCTTACGTGGGGCGGCGGCCAGCACGCGTTTCAAATCGAGCATGCACACCCCCTGACGGTTGGTTGCGGATGACGAAAGCGAACCCCGTACAGAGGGTTGCGGCCTTTCTTCAGTTGTCCTGTATGTTCACCATTGTAAACGAGCGAGGGACCCTAAAGCCCCTCACGTCACAAGACCGATATATTGCGCTCGCCTGCGCGTGCGGCGGTTGCGTATGCACGCGTTCGCGGCGCGCTAGCCCATGAAAACCTTGCCGGCTTCCCAGGCGCCGCCCACCTCTTCGCCCACTGCGCGGTAGATGCGGAGAGTTGAGTCGTACACGATCGGCTGGAATTTAGCGAAATCCACGCGGCGCCTCGTTGATGACGGTGCTGGACCAGCTGTGCGTGTGGGGGGAGGCGAATCGTCCGTAATTTGGCGGGTGATTCCTGTGGTGAGCGCCTGGCAGCGGCGGCGGTGAAAAAAATGGCGCCCCTGAGAGGACTCGAACCTCCGACGCACGGTTTAGGAAACCGACGCTCTATCCGCTGAGCTACAGGGGCGCATAGCCCATCTATTGTACGGGATTTCCCGCTTGTTGCCCACCGTCTTTTCTGCAGTTGCGGAGTTGGGCAAGGGAGCCTTAAGGGTTCTGGCGTATTGGCGGGTTTTCCGGGGATGGCCGGGCGAATGGTAGAATGGCCTTATTGGCCCCCATCGAGAAGGAGAGCTCTGTGACCGAACAGCCTCCCTGCGCTCCTGTCGCCCCAGAGCTGGAAGCGAATCCGGCCCCGGCGCCCCAGCC
>NZ_QIBY01000036.1 GCF_003725335.1 Parvibacter caecicola | reverse complement strand
GGAGGGACGAGCGCCAAGCGGCGCCCGCCCTTAAAGATCGCAGCCGCCATCCAGAACAAACTTCTGGAGCAGTTTGTAAGCACGCGCTTTTACCCTGAATGCGGGCACAGACGAGCCCTCTTTTGCGGAAAAGTACTCCCGCGCCCGGCCCACATCCATCGTTTCGACCAGCTTATCAAATCGACTAAATTCATTCAGATTGTCCCCGTCGGGTGCGGCTGCAAGAAGCTCCGCCAGTTTCGCAACATCTACGCCCAGCAAATTCCCCGCTTGTGCAATGCGCTCGTCTTGAGCCTGGCGCCGGTACTCGGTTATGTAGTCGCGGAAGGTTTTGGACGGATCCACGAACACGTCCCCACTCTGAACGTCGTGAATAAACAGGTTGGCATACTTCTGCTCGTCTTGGCTCAACGACGCAAAGGTCTTATGCAGGGCAGCAAGCGCCGCCTCCGTAGCCTCCGCATTTGCCCCCTCTAGCTCAAGCTGCTTTAGCCACTTTGTAAAATTGGCGTTCATGTAATCTCGGTCAATCCGGGTTGTGTCGATGTCCATCAGGTATCCGCTGATGTCATAAGGAATGTCGGCCCCTCCCCGCTCGCGCGTCCCCGCTGCAGGGAGCTCCTTGTAGCGCTGGGCGAGCGTGAGAAAGTCCGTCTCGGTAAGCGGGACCGAGAAAGCCACGCGCTCCACCCGCTGCTGGGAAGGAATATCTTCTTCGGAAGCCCCAATGTGCTCCACCAGCTCTTCACTTGGAGGGAAATAGTAGTCCAGCTGCTCCCAGGAAAATCCTTGCACCTTCGAGGCCTCAAGCAGCAAATCCAGCTCCCGGAACAGCTTCGCAAACTTTCCCTTAGCTGCGGGGTCGTCCGGAAGTCGCATGAACCCCTGCACTCCATCGGCCTCGAAAACCGATACTATCTCCTCAAACACATCGCTCAGGGCCCGCAAATTCTCTTCCAGCTTCGGCACAAACAACCCAAAAGGCTTGTCGCCTGAATACAACTTCACAGCGTCCTCCACCAGCTTCTTCATCGTGTGAGGACGGCGGTAGTAGCGAATGGTTCCCGCCTGCTTCTCGTTCTCATTAAACAAGCGATTGGTACGGCTAAACGCCTGGATAATCATCTCGTAATGCAGCATCTTGTCCAAATAGAGGGTGTTGATCCATTTGGAGTCAAAGCCCGTGAGCATCTGGTCCACCACTATCAGGATGTCCAGATACTCTTCGCGTCTTTTATCAATGCCCATATACTGCTGTTTATGGGCCAGCCGGTTGGACACATCCTTCTTAAACGAGCCCCACGAGCCCAGCGTGTACTCCTTGCCGTAGCGCTCGTTGTAGTCGTCAATTATCTCTCTGAGGGCATCCTGCTTAATAAGTGCCCGATCGATTTGCCCTTGGTCGTTATCTATGGAGGGATCCACCAAAACGGTAACGCGCAGGTCGGGGGCTTGCTGCTTGAACAGGTGATAGTACTCGATAGCCTCCGGAATGGAGTGGGTGGCGAAAATCGCGTGGAACTTTCCCGCGCGGCTAAAATGCGGCCATCGCTTTATGATGTCGGCCACCACCTGGCGCTGATGCTCCGTCACATCCGGCTGATCAGGCGTCCCGTACTGCGATTCCGGCACCATGCTTTCAATACCATGAATGTTCCGCCCCAGCTCGTCCACATAGGGGGCCATGGGCAGATCATTCATAATGTGATAGTAGGTGCGAACACGCCGTGGGTCGCCTGCCACCTGCTCAATGCTGGAAGCTTTCGCCTCCTCCAACGCCACCGCCTGTCGCAAATCAAGATCTGGATAGGTAGCGACGGGATAGGTATCGAAACCCAGCACGTTGCCGTCGCGAATGCCATCCGCGATGCTGTAGCGATGCAGCTCGTCGCCAAACACATCAGTGGTGGTACTCAATTTCTTGCGATTCTCGTCCTGGATGGGCGTACCCGTAAACCCGAACAGCACAGCCGCCGGGAAAGAGCGCCGTATGGTTTCCATATTCTTGCCGAAGGTGGACCGATGGCACTCGTCGACAATGAACACCAGACGCTTTTTGCGAATGGCTTCCAAATCTGCCGAACTCATCGCGTCTTCATCAAGGTTCCCCATCTTCTGAATAGAGGTGACGATGAGAGTGTCGGACGGATCGCTGCTCCTTAGCTTGGCTTTCAGCTGATGGGTGTCCTCGGTTGCCTGCACTGCCTCGGTGGCGCTGGCAAACGAGCGATACTGCTCCAGCGATTGCGTACCCAGCTCAATACGGTCCACCAAAAACACAACTTTGTCGGCATCGCGAGAATTGGCAATAAGCTGAGCGCACTTGAAGCTGGTCATGGTTTTGCCGCTGCCAGTGGTGTGCCACACGTAGCCGCCCTTCAGCCCTTTCGTGCCCCACAGCTTGTCGCGATTAATTTTTGTTACTCGATCAGAAATGCGATGGGCAGCAAAGTATTGGTAGCTACGCATTACCTTTAGCACCCCGTCGGAGTCGTCGGCAACTGTGTAGTAGCCAATAAGCTGATGGGCCATGGGGATGCTAAGCAGCAGGTTAATTACATCTTGCCATTGGTTGACCGGGTTGTTGTTGAAATCCGCCCAGTGAAACTGGAGCTTTTCGTTGAACTTCCCATCGGGGCCCGGATTGGCGAAATATTTCGTCTCCTCCGGCGTCATGGCTACGAAAATCTGCACCATTGAGAATAGACGTGAAAAGACCCCTTCATGTGCATACTTCTGAATTTGCCCAGCAGCATCGCCTACCGGAACGCCGCTTTTCTTTAGCTCGATGTGAAACAACGGCATGCCGTTGATCAGCAGCATCAAGTCGCCCCGGCGGTCATGACCCACCTTGGTCTTAGAGGGAAACACCGGCTGCTGGACAATCTGGTAGCGGCTGGACCCACCAGCAATTTCGTCGCGATGGAAAATCTTCAGCACCACGTTGCGACCCTCATGCAACTTGTCGTCGGGATTGTCGCGCGTGATGACGATTTCCTTGCCGTTGATAAGCTCGTTTATAGCTAAGGGCGTCCGTTTTGCCACCACTTGCTCGATTACCTGCTGCATTTCGGTTGAAGTGAGCGGATGGCCGTCCAGGCAGTCGCGATGCTTATTATTCTCAAACAGAATTGCCGCCCAATTGTCAATGAGGTCCTGTTCGGTAGGATAGCGCAACACGCCGCCGGCATCGTCCCAGCCATGAGATTTCAGGCTCTCAACTACGGCTTTCTCAAAAGCCACTTCGCTATCGAATACCATCGGCTACCCCTCAACCTCTCCGGGAACCTTGCCCGTCTCATACTCCCCAAAACCCTCATAGCGATAGCTCGCATCGACTCCCTTCATGAATACTTCGCGATCAGAGGCGCGATCGGTAAGGGCGCTTCGCAGGAGATGCTTTATCTCAACATCCCGAACGGGGCTGCGCTCCATGGCGAAAAGATAATCGTCTTTGTCGATGAGACTCCAGTCGATTACTTTGCCCAGCTCTTGGCGAAATATGACATCTAACCAAATGCGCGTGCTTCGGCCATTTCCCTCCCAGAAAGGATGCGCAACGTTCATCTCGACATATTTCTCCACAATCTCGTCGAAGGTGGTCTGGGGCATCGCGCTTATGCTCTCCAGCGCCGGCCGCAAATACAACGCCGAGGCGAAGCGGAAGCCTCCTTTCGAGATATCCGCCGTACGCATCTCCCCCGCGAAATCGTAGACATCCTGGAAAAGAAACTCGTGGATACGCCGCAAACCCTCATACGTTCCCACCTCAAATGAATCGAGGAGGCCCGAATCAAAGAGCTCAAGGGCTCGGCTCTTTGACAAGAGCTCTTCCTGGCGAGCAAGCTCTACCGGATTATGAATGCCAAGCTTGTTTTTCAGTGTCACGGAAGCCGCTCCCCTCAAATGAACATCTTCTCAAGGCAAGCCTGCTTGAGGTTTTTCAATATTCCCAA
>NZ_QIBY01000035.1 GCF_003725335.1 Parvibacter caecicola | reverse complement strand
CCCCGGAACCCCGGAACCCCGGAACCCAATCACCGCCCAGAAGCCTCGCCTGCCCGGATAACCCCGCTTGTCCGGTCAAACCGCTGCCGGATGGCCCGCGAAAGGGCGTCCTGCCCGGATAACCCCGCTTGTCCGGGCAGGCGGCTGCCGAAACGCCTCGGCGTGCCACCGGTCTCGTCCTCTTTGGGCCCCTCTGCCCGGATAACCCCGCTTGTCCGGTCAAACCGCTGCCGGATGGCCCGCGGAAGGCCCGTCCTGCCCGGATAACCCCGCTTGTCCGGGCAGGCTGCTGCCGAATGGCGTCGGTATGGGGGCTGCGGGATGATATCAGAAGTAACATTCGCAGGGAACTTGGTTATCCCAGATTGTGTTCGGAAAAATGGCGCTGTGCAAAGCCGCGCGCTTCTCTCGTTGCGCGCTGTCTCCCAGGCGCAGGCGAATGCCCATGGCCGAAGCAATTGCTTCGGCCGTTTTATCGAGTGCGGCGGTTGTACGCACCTGATCGCTGGTAACCGATAGCGTTTCAATGCCCAGCCTTCGGAGGTTTAAGCGGCGTTCGGAATCACGGCGGCTTTGGGCGGGATTGCTGAAATGGTAGACATCGCTGTCGTATTCGACGGCGAGATTGAATTCAGGCCAAAATAGGTCGATGTAGTAAACGTTGCCTGTTCCGCCGTTTCGATAATTGCTGGCAACGATTTTATGGTTAAGCAAAGGCGCAGGCAGGCCATATCCTCCTAGCCTTTTGGGCAGGGTGAGAACGATGACCAGACACGTTTCCATGGGCGATCCCGAGTTGGGAATGACATAGCGCAGGACTTTGAGGGTATTGCGGTGGTTTTTTAGCTGGGGATTCCTTTCGATGACTTCAAGGATGGCGTCGGGAGAGGTTAGTGGAGCCCTGGGCAAAAACGGTTTGTCGGCCTGCGGGGAGGAGGCCAGGCTGTAGCAGCCGCATAATTCAAAGCCAATTTCCAAGGCGCTGGCCAGAGGCATCGTGTCGCATAGGTAATGGAATGTCAGTTCTGGAGAGGTGCAGGCGATGGAGTCCGAGAACACGACCACGTTATCAAGGAGCGTCTGGGGGAGCGCTACGTGGCAGCACGAACACGGCAGCTCGGTGCGATGCTCCCGCAACGCAAGAAAGTGGATGGGTTCGAGGGATTGGTTAGTGAGAGCCTGAGCGCTCTTGACCGCCTGGACTGTTGGTTTCATTTTTGCGAAAGCCGCTCCCGATGCTTGGGTCGGTTGCTTTGGCGTTGTCTTCTCGAAGCGCATTGGGCCACTGGATTCTGGTGAGTGGCAGCAAGTTCGCAGAAGTGCGAGGGCGGTGGTGTGGGATAAGATCGTCATGGTTTTAGTGTAGGTTCCGCAATCGCCAATGGGGCGCCAAATGGCTATCAACGCGTCCTCAGGATTTCGTTATTTTGTCGCCAAGGTGACCGGGTTTTCGCTATAGCCATGCGTCGTGCGGTCCGTGAAAATACCACGCCGATGCGCCGTGGATTCTTTGCGAAAGCGCCTCCGATGCGCCGTGAAACCATCAGTTGGGCGCCACAAATTCGCACCAAGGCCCGCAGATGGCAGCGCAGCGCTACAATGGCCTTTCTGTAAATGTGAAAGGAACAATTCCCGTATGACATCGTTTTCCGAACTCGGGCTGTCCAAGCCCGTCATGAACGCTGTGGCTTCGTTGGGCTATCAGGAGCCCACGCCGGTGCAACAGCAGGCAATCCCGCTGGTGCTGCAGGGGCGCGACATTGTGGCCGCTGCGAAAACCGGCACCGGTAAAACCGCCGCCTTCGCCCTGCCCTCAATGGACGGGCTGCCGCGCGCAAAGGGCGGCAAAGGCCCTGCCATGCTGGTGGTCACTCCTACCCGCGAGCTGGCGACGCAGATCGCCGAGGTGTGCCAAGTGGTGGCCAAGCACACTAACCTGCGGGTGTTTTCGGTGGTAGGCGGCGTTTCCTACAACCCGCAAATCGCCCAGCTTCGCCGCGGCGTGGACGTGCTGATCGCCACTCCCGGCCGCCTCGTGGACCTTATGCAGCAAAGTGCGGTGAATCTGGCCGACGTGCGCGTGCTGGTGCTGGACGAGGCCGACCGCATGCTGGACATGGGCTTTCTGCCCTCCGTGCGAAAAGTCGTGGCCGCCACGCCCCAAAGCCGCCAAACACTGCTGTTCTCGGCCACCATCGATGACTCGGTGATGGGGCAAGTGGGCAATCTGCTGAAAGAGCCGCAGTTCGTGGAAATCGCCCACAAAGGCGAAACCGCCGACACGGTGGATCAGTACCTGGTGCGCATCCCCCAGCTGGCCAAACCGGCGCTGCTGAAGGCGGTGCTGGAGGAGAAGGGGGGCAGCCGCATCATTGTGTTCGCCCGCACGCGGCACCGCGCCGATGCGGTTTGCCGTCGCCTGAAGAAGGCGGGTTTCTCGGCTGAGGCCATCCATTCCGACCGCTCCCAGAACCAGCGGCAGCGGGCGCTGGCGAATTTCGCCGACGGCAAAACCGATGTGATTGTGGCCACCGATGTGCTGGCGCGCGGCATCGATGTGGACCAAGTGAACTACGTGGTGAACTACGACCTTCCCCATGAGCCGGAGGATTACGTACATCGCATCGGCCGCACCGGGCGGGCCGGCTGCACCGGTTGGGCCGTATCGTTTGTGAGCCCCGAGAACGAGATTGACCTCAGGGCCATACAGAAGCTTATCGGGCAGCAGCTGCCGGAGCTCCCTCTGCCGGGCTTCGACCGCGATGGGGCGGTGGCGGAAGCGGAGGCGAAGACCGCTGCCCGTGAGGCGTCGAAGGACTCCGATATTGTTGCAGCCAAAAAGGAAATGGCGAAAAAGGCGCGACGGAAGAACCGTGCGAAAGCGCGCGATGAGGCGGAGCGCGAGGCTCGCGCAGAGGCCGCTGAGAAGAAGGCGCCGGCGAAGTTACAGTTGCCCCGAGGACCGAAAAAGCCCAAGACGACAGGAGGGCAGAAGCGCGAAAGGGGCGCCTCTAAAGCGGCGGCCGCAGGGTGCAAAACGAAGGGTGTTGCGACCGCGGGGAGGCCGGATATGCGTCCCGGGCGAGCCCATCGGGCGGCTCAAGCGCAGGCTCGGAAGCGCTCGCGATAGGCCCTCAGCGGAGTTCGATTCGGTGGCTCCCGCTATTGCGGCAAGGGGGCTTTGAAGGGGTCGTCTGAGCAAAGTACGATGTCTTGTTTTAGACATGGTGAAGGCCGGAAGCAGAGTTGCTTCCGGCCTTCTTTTTGAGTTTCCAAACCGCTTGGCAGAGGGTGTCGGGGCGAAAAACAGGGTGGGAAAATCAGGAAAACTGAAGATCGTTTTGAGAGTGCTTTGCTGATCATAATTCGATTTTCAAGAGATATAGGTTTTATAAGACCAAAAACGTTTATATACGAAGCAAATTTTGGAGATATAAAACCAAATAGTTATAAATCACAATGAAAAGAATAAATTTTATTTAAGATGTAGTCTATGGTTTTAAAACCTAAAAAGCTGGAATTGGGATTGAATATGATGAGAGTCTAATAATTAATGCACGAAATTAGACGGCTGTTTGAGTGTTGCTATCCCGGTTGTATTCCAATGAATTAAATCTTTTTTTCCTGCAATCCAGAGCTGACCCGGGCTCGGTTTTCACGCGAAAGAAGGGGGTCTAAAAGTCGGTGCAAAACACTCTTCGCGGAGCCGGGTTTGAAGCGGCGCCGAGGTGCTGGCGAAGCGTTGTTGGCCGATGGGTTTCTGGGTTTGGCAACACTGGGGGAGCAGCTGCCGGTTGGCTGGAGCGGTGGCCGGTTGGCCGGGGTGGCTGCTGGTTTATCGGTAGGGCTCTGGCTGGTCGGCGCTGTGATGAAGAGGACGGGGCCGGCCGGCTGCCCGCGCTGCAGCATGGTGGGTGTAGGGGGCGCCGCTGGCGCCGCCCGCGCGCAATGTCCGTGGCGGAACTAGCCCGCTGGTTCCGCCACGGGTCCCGGTGGGGAGGGGCGGCTTGGGGCTTCTGGCGGGAATAGCCCGCTGGTTCCGCCACGGCCCGGGCCCTGGCCCCAGCCCCCGGCCGACCCGGCCTAACCTTCCCCTCGCCCCATCCGTCTTGGACTTCCCTCTGGCGGGAATAGCCCGCTAGTTCCGCCACGGGGTGGGGGTTGCGTGCGTCTTCGGGGAG
>NZ_QIBY01000034.1 GCF_003725335.1 Parvibacter caecicola | reverse complement strand
CAGCCCTCCGCGGCCCCGTTCCCGCGGCGGCCCCGCTTTCCGTCCCGGCCCTGTTTCTCTCCGGCGCCTCGTTCCCGCTGCGCCCCACTCTCGCATCCCCGGCCCGTACAAAACCGTCGATTCCGCGCAAGTCCATACCCTCGGTGCGCAAAACTGACGGTTTTGTACGCTCTCGCGGGTGTTTTACGTTGCTGCGTAAGGGTGAGCCGTTCGCATCGAATTCCTGAACTGGGAAAACGCGCGGTTCATCCCGGCCTGTCGCTCGATGCCGTACAAAACCGTCTTTTTTGCGCAGCCGGCCCGTACAAAACCGTCGATTCCGCGCAAGTCCATACCCTCCGTGCACAAAACTGACGGTTTTGTACGCGTGGCGGCTCAAGGTTGCAACCACGGTGGGCGCAGGGGTCGAATGCGCAGCAACTGTGGTAAGCATCGGGGGAAGCGGTGCTGCGATTATGGTTGTTGTCGGAGTCGGCCGTGCGGCAACTATGGTAGGCGCCGGGGAGGGGAGCCGTGCGGCAACTCTGGCGGGCGCGGGGGTAGAGCCGTGCGGCAACTGTGGTGGCACCGGGGTAGGGCCGTGCGGCAACTATGATGGATGGCGGGATTGGCGGTGCTGCGGCTATGGCGACCGTGCCGATCGGCGGTGCTGCGGCCGCGGGGATCCTCTTGGGCGGCATCACATCAGCTGTTTTGGGGCCGCCAATCGGTCGTGCGGCAACTATGATGGTTATCTCAAAAAAGAATAGTGTAGTAGCTACATTGAACTAGTTAAATATGATAATGTGGCAATCATACAGAATCCGGCCGATTCTACTAACTGTTGGAATCCCATCTGACATGCCGCGAAACGGCACGCCGGATTCGCCCATGGGGGATGGGGAAGGGGAGTTCGAAGGCGCCGGGAAGCGCGTCAGACTCCTGCCAAACAAAGGAGGGGAAATGACTCAAGCGACCAGCTCGAAGAGCGGGATCACTCGCAGAGGTTTTCTCAAGACCACAGGCGCCGCAGCGGGAATTGCCGCCTGTGCGGGGGTTGCCGGCACGGGTATTGCCGTGGCCGACGCTTTCAATGACAGCGACCGGGCCGAGGGCGGCGAAGAGATTTTCAGCGTAATGTGCCGCTCGAACTGCATGGGCTCTTGCCGGTGGCTGGCCCATGTGAAAGACGGCAAAGTGGTGAAGCTGGAGCCGGGCGATTATCCCAACGACGGATACCGCGGCGGCTGCCTGAAGGGCGCATCCTACATCGAGCGCATCTACAGCCCCACCCGCATTAAGCAGCCGATGCGCCGGGTATCCGGCAGCGAGCGCGGTGCTGGCGAGTGGGAGGCCATCAGCTGGGATGAGGCTATTCAGGATGCCGCCGAGCATATCAAGGCCGCCATGGACCAATATGGACCGAAGTCGGTAGTGTTCGACTGCGCTTCTGGCCAGTATGGCTACTTCAACGGCGTGTATGGCCAGTTCACGCGCTTGGCCGGCGTTATGGGCGCCACCAAGACTGCCGTGTGCTACGACTACGCAGCCGGCTACGGCATCAATCGCGTGTTGGGCACCGGCGACTGGGCCTACTGCAACGAGCCCAACTCCGTGCTGGATTCCTCGATGGTGGTGGTGTGGGGCACCAACCCCGTGTTCACCGCGCCCCAGAACTGGCGCTGGATTCAGTGGGCCAAGGAAAACGGCACCAAGGTGATCACCATCGATCCCATCAAGTCTGCCACAGCCCATCGCTCCGACGAGTGGATCTGCGTTCGCCCTGGCTACGATGGTTACTTGGCTCTTGCCATGGCGAACTACCTGATTGAGAATGATCTTCAGAACACCGAGTACATCATGGGCTCTTCTACCGGCCCCTTCCTGGTGAAGGAGGACGGCACTCAGCTGAGCACCATGAACTGGCCGGCCGAGGCCGCAGCCACCTATGCCGCCACCGTTGAGGCGGTTACAGCGGAGTATGGCCCGCAAGGGGCTACGGTGCTGGGGGTTGCTCTGGCCTCCATTCCCGTGGGCTACTACGTCTGGGACAACGCGGTGGGCGCCCCGGTGCTGGCCGATGAAGCGGTGGATCCGGCGCTGGAGGGCTCCTTCACCACAGCGGATGGCGTGAAAGTGACCACTGCTTACAGCTTGTTGAAAGAGCGCCTCTCCCAGTACAGCATCGCCGAGGCTTCGCGTCTCACCGGCGTGCCCGAGCAACGCATCACCGATCTGGCCACCTCTTTTGCCACTGAGCGCGCGCTTTCCGTGAACATCACCTACGGCCTTGACCATTACGTGAACGGCTACCAGAACACCTGGGCTGTGGCGGTGCTGATGGCGCTGGCCGGCCAGCTGGGCCGCGATGGCGCCGGTTTCACCGGTGTGTTCACCCAAACCTACACCCCGGCGCTCACCACCTATTGGTTCTACACGCCGGAGTTCAAGGAGTACAACGCCAATGTGCCCAACGTGCGCCTGGCGGAGATGTTCGAGACCCAGAAGCTGGAAGGTGTGGATTATCCCACCAAAGTGCTGGTGTCTTATTGCCACAACCCCATGAGCAATCTCACCGGCCAGAACGAGTGGATCAACAAGGTGCTGCCCAATATGGATTACTGGGTGGTGCTGGACATGGAGATGAACGACTCCGCCCGTTACGCTGACCTGGTGCTGCCGGTGGCTTCCTGGTACGAGAAGGAAGATTTGCGCACGGCCTATAACAACCCTTACATGACGCTGAGCGAGAAGGCCATCGAGCCTTTGTACGACACGAAGTCCGACCTGGACATCGTGGGCATGTTGGGCCGGGCGCTGGGCTATGCCGCGTCTTTCCCCGAGGAAACCTGGAACAACACCTCCTATTGGATGGCGTTGCTGTTCTCCGATGAGATTTCCCAGGCCAGCGGTTATTCCGAAGAGCGCCTGCGCACCGAGAAGGTCATCAACTTCACCGGGCAGGAAGAGGGCGTGCCGTGGATTCGCGGCAAGAGCGCTCCGTGGCCCACGAAATCCGGTCGCGTGCAGCTGTACTACGAAAACGTGGCGCCGCGTTTGGCTTATGGCCAGGACCTCGCCGCCCGCGATCCCGAAGAGCACATCGTGTACTTCCAAGAGCCGGACGAGGTGGGCATCGACAACCCGCTAGCCGAGAAGTACCCGCTGGTGTACCTGCAGGAGCACTCCCGCTTCCGTATCCACACCCAGTGGTTCGAGACGCCGGTGCTGCGCGAGCTCGACCCTGAGCCGCAAGGCAAGGTGAACGCCATCGACGCCGAGGCGCGCGGCGTGGTGGACGGCGACTACATCGAGGTGTTCAACGACCGCGGCCATGCGGTGGTGAAGTGCCTGATCGACGAGTCCATTGCCCCTGGCATCATTTCCATCCCGAAGGGTTGGCAGCGCGACCAGTTCAAGGCCGGTTGCTACCAAGAGATGACCAACCCCAAGACCGACAAGTACGCCGATTCCATTGCGCCCTATGACACGCGCGTTGACTTCAAGAAATGGGAGGGCCAGTAATGCGTTACGGATTTGCCATTGACACTCAGCGCTGCATCGGCTGCCACACCTGCGCGGTGGGCTGCCGCATGGAGAACAATCTGCCGCAGGGTACCTGGTGGAACCGCATCCTCACCGATGGCGGCGAAAATATGGACACCCCGGCTGGTGTGTTCCCCGATATCACCATGTCCTATGTGCCGGTAGCTTGCCAGCACTGCGAAAACCCCGCCTGCGTGAAGGTGTGCCCGGTGGGTGCCACCTACACCGATCCCGAGACCGGCGTTGTGCGCCAGGACTACGACAAGTGCATTGGCTGCCGCATGTGCGTGGCCGCCTGCCCCTACACCGGCGTGCGCAGCTTCAACTGGGAAGAGCCCAAGTACACCATCGACTTCGCCATTGGTAGCGCCGATGTGCCGGCCCACCAGAAGCATGTGGTGGAGAAGTGTACCATGTGCTGGCATCGCCTGGCCGATGGGGAAGAGCCGGCGTGCATTCGCCTGTGCCCCGAGCGCGCTCGTTTCTGGGGCGATTTAGATGATCCGAACAGCGAGGTGGCAAAGGTAATCGCTTCTCGCGAGTACAAACAGCTGCTGCCGGAGAAGGGCACCAAGCCCTCCGTGTACTACCTGGTGTAGTTTCGGTTCCGATGGCCTGGCGGCCATCGGAAGCACCCGGCGCGCTCCCCCCCCCCTCCCGCACGGGCCGCAACAGGCCCTTCGTAGGGCAGAGATTCTATCTCTGCCTGGGCCCCGCGGGGTATGGGCCCCGCGGGGCCTGGATGATTCGCAACTCTTCTTAAGGAGAAACTTATGTCTGATACAACTGCGGCGGTTGCCGCGAAGGCTCCTGCCAAAAAGGGCGGTGCGGGGCTGAACATTGCCATCGGCGTGTCGGCCGTGGTCACCGCCATCGGCATCGCCCTCTGGGCCGTGCAGATCTCCGGCGGCATGGTGCAGACCGCCATGCGCAACCTCGATTCCTGGGGCCTCTACATCACCTCCTTCATGTTCTTCGTGGGCCTCTCGGCCGGCGGCCTGATCATCTCGTCGGTGCCCAAGGCCTTCGGGCTCAAGGGCTTCGGCGGCATCTCCAAGGTGGCCGTGATGACCTCCATCGCCGCCACCGTGGCCGCCATCGGCCTCGTCGTGGTGGACATGGGCCAGCCCTTCCGGGTGTGGGAGCTGTTCGTCTACTCCAACCTGGGGTCGCCGCTCATGTGGGACATCATCGTGCTCATGGTGTACCTGATCCTCTCCT
>NZ_QIBY01000033.1 GCF_003725335.1 Parvibacter caecicola | reverse complement strand
CGGCCCTTCGCTCCGTTCAAATATGTTCGCCTTCAGCTTTCGCATGCTGGCATTTTAGTACATTGCCGGGCCAACGCATTTCACACCTCGCCCACAACCCCCGCCGCCCGCATCTCCGCAAGGGCTCGGTGGTAGCCCATGTGGCAGCGCTTCACCTTGTTCGACCTGCGGGTTATCGGCCACTACTTGGGCACGCTCTCCCTGTTCTTCGGCCTGCTGATGCTGGTGCCGTTTGCCACGGCGGTGTGCTATCAGGAATGGCAGCCGGCGGCCCGTTACTTTTTCTCGGCCGGCCTGGTTATGGCCATCGGCGCGGCCCTGCGCTTTTTGCGGGTGGAATCCGGCCGCCTCAACCGCCGTCAGGCGCTGGCCATCACTGGCACCGCGTGGCTGGTGCTGGCGTTTTTCGCTTCCATCCCCCTGTACCAATCCGGGCATTTCCTCACCTACAGCGATGCCCTGTTCGAGGCCGTGTCTGGCCTCACCACCACCGGTGCGTCGGTGCTCACCGACATGGACCACCTGTCCAATGCCGATAACATGTTTCGTTTCATCATGCACTTCCTGGGCGGGTTGGGGCTTATTGTGGTGGCCCTCACCGTGGGCCTTCTGGGGCGGCAGTCCAGCGCTTCGCTGTATAACTCCGAAGCCCGCAGCGAGCACGTGGTGCCCAACGTGGTGCAAACGGCGCGGTTCATCCTGCGCATCACCCTCACTGTGGTGGCGGCCGCCACGATGCTGATCGCCATCGCCCTGCTGGTGATTGGCATGGAGCCGGCCCGCGCCTGGATCCAGGCTTTCTGGCTTTCCGTCTCAGGTTTCGTTACCGGTGGTTTCGCCCCCATGGCGCAATCGGTGCTCTATTACCACTGCGCGCCGCTGGAGTTCATCCTCATGGTGCTCATGATCATGGGTTCCATCAGCTTCGTTTTGCACAGCGAACTGTGGCGCGGTCGCATCATGCCCTTCTTCCATGACATCGAAACCCGCACCATGTTCCTGTGGATCGGCGCCATGACCGTGGTGTTCACGGCGTCGCTGGCGGCCACGCAGTTGGCGTCCGACCTGCCCACGCTGCTGCGGCGCGGCCTGTTCATGGTGGTGTCGTCGTTCACCACCACTGGCTTCCAGGTAATCACCAGCAACCAGCTGAGCACGGTGCTGTCTTCGGGCGCGTTCCTCAGCCTGGCGCTGCTGATGTCTGTGGGCGGCGCCACCGACTCCACCTCTGGCGGCATCAAATTCATGCGGTTGGGGGTCATCTTCAAGTCGGTGGTTTCCACGGTGAAGGAAGCGCTGGCGCCGGAAAGCGCCCGCGTGGTGGTGTCGTACAACCATCTGGGGCGGCGCGTGCTGGCCCCCAGCACCGTGAAAACCGCCATGACCGTGTTCATTTTGTACGTGGTGATTTACGTGATGGGCACCCTGGTGGGCATCGCCCACGGCTACGAGGCCAACGAGGCCATCTTCGAATCGGTGGCCATGACCTCCAACGGCGGCATCGTGGCCGGCCTGGTAACGCCGGGCATGCCGGTTTCGCTGGAGCTGTTCTACATGCTGCAAATGTGGGCGGGCCGCCTGGAGTTTGTCACGCTGTTGGCACTGCTGGTTGAAGTGATTGCGTCGGTGATGCCGCGCAACAGGTTGGGGATGCGCTCATGAGAATGGCGAAGTGGCTGACAACTGCGGTGTGCGCCATGGCGCTGAGCTGGTCGGGGCTGGCTGTGGCCTTCGCCGTGCCGGACGATGGCGCTGCCGCCGTGGAGGCGGAAGGGGCGCCGTCGGCGGCGGTTTCCGGCGAAGGGGCGGCTGCGGAAGGCGAGGCTGCGGAAGGCGCCGGCGCGGAGAGCGCCGATGTGTCGGCAACCCCGGAGGGCGGCGAAGGGGCGGACGGTGAAGCCGACGGCGACGCCGCGGACGGCACTGCCGACGACGAGGCCGCAGAGCCCGAGCCGGAAATCGACCCCAAGAACCGGGTGAATCCGCAGCAGATGCCCGATAGTTCGTTTCTCTACGACACCTCCATCGCCGAGCTGGCCAACGCCGACCCCTACATGAACAACCAAACGGTGCAGGTGGTGGGCGAGGCCATCGGCGACATCCTGGCCGCCGTGGACGGCCCCAGCTACGCCTGGGTGATGCTGCAGGAAAAGGTGGACAACGACTACCCGCAGATATCGGTGCTGATGACCCGCACCCAATCCGATCTCATCGACAACTTGGGCCGTTACGGCGTGCAGGGCACGAAACTGCAGGTGCGCGGCCAATTTCACCTATCATGCCCCCAGCACGATGGCCTGACCGACCTCCACGCCGAAAGCGTGACGGTGGTGGCCCGCGGCTCGGTGGCCCCTGATCATCTGGAATGGAAGCAGTTCCTGCCTGGTGTTGTGCTGTTTGTGGTGGCCGGGGCGCTGCTGCTGGTGTTCCGCCGGCTGCAGGAGGGGCAACGCTAGTGACAGTGCGCGGCGAGGTGGTGAAGCTGGATCGCGGGTACCCGCTGGTGCGCCTGGAGGACGGCGCGCTGCTGCGAGCCGAGCATGCCATCGCTTTGGTAAAGGGCGCCCAGGAGCGGGCGGTCATCGGCGATGAGGTGCTGGTGCAGGTGCCGGAAGAGCACGACAAGGCCATCATCGAGGAAATTCTGCCGCGCCGGTGCACCTTCACTCGCAAAGACCCCACCGAGCGGGCCCTTCCCCAGGTGCTGGCCGCCAATTTCGATCAAGTAATCGTGGCCCAGCCCATCAACGACGTGAACCTGCGCCGCCTTGAGCGCGAGCTGGTGCTGGCCTTTGAAACCGGCGCGGCCGTGGCGGTGGTGCTGACCAAGGCCGACCTGGCTGCCGACGAGCAGCAAGCCGCCGAAGTGGAGCGGCAGGTGCGGGCGCTGGCAGGCCCCGATGTGCCGGTGCTGGTGATGAGCGCCGCAAACCCCGTCAGCGTGGAGGCGGTGCGGGCGCGCCTGTCCCCCGGCACCATGACGGTGCTCATCGGCCGCTCCGGGGTGGGGAAGTCCAGCCTGGTGAACCTGCTGGTCGGCAGCCAGGTGCAGCAAACCCAAACGGTGCGCGAGGGGGACGGCAAGGGGCGCCACACCACGGTGAGCCGCGAGATAATCCCCCTTCCCAATGGCGCGCGGGTGGTGGACATGCCCGGCGTGCGGGGCTTGGGGCTGTGGGAAGCGGAAGGGGGGCTGGACGCCGCCTTCGCCGACATTGCCGCCCTGGCCGAGCAGTGCCGGTTCCGCGACTGCCGCCACCAGCAAGAGCCGGGTTGCGCTGTGCGGGCCGCTGTGGAAACAGGGGAGCTGTCGCCGCAGCGCTTCGCTTCGTACCAAACGCTGGTGCAGGAAACCCGCACCCTGAAACAGCGGCGTGAGGAGGCCCGCTGGATGCAGAAAGAGCAGCCCAAAATCGCCAAGCGTCCGAAAAAAAGCAAATCCCGCGCCCGGCGATAACGGGCCGTTTAAGCGAGGCTTCAGCAAAACGGGTAAAATAATCCAGTTAATCAACTTAACGCGGCCGTTGCTTGGCGCGTGGCCGCTTTCGCATGAAGGTCCAGGGAAAGGAATCGCATGAATCCAGTCGTCATCATCCCGACGTTCCACACCGGGCGGCGGCATCGGCCCGGCAGCAATGCGGTTGCCACGTACGATCACGCAACCCCCTTGAACGAGCCGGGCGAGCTGGGCCGTTGCCTGGAGTCGCTGGAAAAGGTGCAGGACCTGGGGCTTGTGGTGGTGCTGGTGTCCGCCGAGGCCGCCATCGCGCGTCAGGCGGAAGAGAAGGTGCGTGCCATTGCCGAGGCCCATCCGCAGCTGAACGTGATGGTGGTGGGGCAGGACGTCCTGGCCCTCATTCGCCAGCGCATGGAGCAGCTGAACGTGGGGAAGCTGGACTTCGAGATTGGCCTTTCCGGTTACGGCGCCACCCGCAACGTGGGGCTGGTGGTGGCCAGCGCGTTGGGGTTCGACGCCGCGGTGTTTATCGACGATGATGAAGTGATCGACGACCCCCGCTTCCTGCACGAGGCCATGTACGGCCTGGGCAAACTCACCCGCAAGGGCATCCCTATTTTGGCGAAGACCGGCTACTACATCAACGACCAGGGCTCTTACCTCTCGAAATGGGAGGATGTCTGGTACAACCGCTTCTGGCAGCAGGGGGCCGCGTTCAACCAGTGGATCACCACCGCCATGAAGGGGCCGCGGCTGTCCCGCTCGAACCACGTGTGCGGCGGCTGCCTGGCGGTGCACAAAGAGGCGTTCCGGCGCCTGGCCTTCGACCCGTGGATTTCCCGCGGCGAAGATTTGGACTACATGCTCAACCTGCGCATGTACGGCAGCGACATCTGGTTCGACAACAAGTGGAAGCTGCGCCATCTGCCGCCGGAGTCGGCCAGCGAGGGCGACCGCTTCCGCCAGGATATCTTCCGCTGGATTTACGAGTACCGCAAGCTGGAGTACAGCCGGGCGCTCATCGATTTGCAGCAGGTGAAGGCGGAATCGCTGGAGCCGTACCCGGGGCCGTTTTTGGAGCCGGGGCTGGCGCGGCGCATCGCCCTCACGGCGCTTCTGCGCAGCTTTGCCCGCGACGACAAGAAGGCTTACCGCCGCGCCGCCAAGGCCGCGCGGAAGGAGGCGCAGGTGTTCGCCGAGCGCAACTGCGCCAAGTACTTCAGCTTCCAATACACCTGGCCCGAGCTGATTGCCCGGGTGGAAGGCGACCAAATGCTGGCCCGCGCCCTGGTGAACAGCGCCCTGGTGGCCCACGACGCGCCCATGGCGGCGGCGCCCCAGGGGGCGCGGATGGCGCCCGGGGCCGACGTGATGGCCGCAGCGCCGCAACCTGCGGCGGCCGAGCGCCCCATGCCCGTGGCTCCGCGCGGTGCTGGCATCGACCCCGGCGCCACCACCGAGATTCGCCTGAATCTCAGCGACTTCGAAGACTAGCGGCGGCGCCAGATAATGGAGATGATGGGGCTGATAGCGGCATCCCTGGCGGTAGGCCTTCTGGTGGGCCTGCTGTCGGGGCTTCTGGGCGTGGGCGGCGGCACTCTGTTCGTGCCCCTGTTCAAGCTGGCCTACGGGCTGCCGGCCATCGCCTGCACCGCCACCTCGATGCTGGCCATCGTGTTCACCTCCGTCTCCGGCGCGGTGTCCCACCTGCGCAACCGCACCTGCGTTCCCTGGCTGGGGCTGGCGGCGGGCCTGGGCGGTGCGCTCACGTCGCCGGTGGGGGTTTACCTGGCCACTCTTTCGCCGGAATGGGCCATCATGGTGGCGGCCGCGGCCATCATCGCCTATTCCGCCATCACCATGGTGCGCAAGGGGCTGGCCCTGCCCCCCATGGAGAAGGGCCTGCTGAAGCGCCGCATGCGCGAGTTCTGGGAAAGCCGGAAGGGAAGCGTCGGGGCCGCGGCGGGCGACGGGCCCGCGGGGGCCGCGGCGGGCAAGGGGCCTTCGGCTGCTGTCGCGATGGCCGCGGCAAGCGACGCCGGCGCAGCTTCGCGTGCGGCCGCTGCCGTGACGATTTCGGCTGGCGAAGAAGCTGCTGGCACTGATGCCGCGGCTGCAC
>NZ_QIBY01000032.1 GCF_003725335.1 Parvibacter caecicola | reverse complement strand
GGGGCCGGGTGGTGGTGCCGATTCTGGGCCTGGCGCCAAGATGGTGCCGATACAAAAAGCCGGCGCCAAGGGGATGCCGATGCGGAAGGCACAGCGCCTTGGAGGGCGGGCTGTGGCGGAGATGGGCGGGCATAGGGCCAGCGCCCGCTCTGGCTGGGCGCGAAGGGTGCGGGCGGCCAGGGCTTTTCGATAGGCGAGATTATGACGTTATCCCCGTCCCCTGTCATGAGGTGATGCGCCTCCGCAAAGGCGAAGGCGCGGGCGATGCAGTTGGGTTGGGCTGGGGCGCTGCCGGCTTAGTAGTTCTCGGCGCGGAGTTGGAAGTGGCCTTGGGGGTGCTTGCACACGGGGCATTCCTTCGGCGCCTCCTTGCCGATGTGGATGTGGCCGCACACGGTGCAAACCCACACCTTCACCTCTTCGCGCTTGAACACCTCGTTGTCTTCGATGCGCTTCATCAGCAGATCGTAGCGGTCTTGATGGCTGTGCTCGATGGCCGCCAGCCCCTCGAAGAAGCGGGCCAAATCCTCAAACCCCTCTTCTGCGGCCTGCTTGGCGAACTGCTTGTACTGCACGTCCCACTCGTAGTGCTCGGCCGCGCTTGCCAGCTTCAGGCATTCCGGCGTGGGCGGCACGGTGCCGTCGTGCAGGCGCTTGAACAGCAGCTTCGCATGGTGCAGCTCGTTATCGGCGGTCTCTTGGAAGATGTTGGAAATCTGGGTGTAGCCGTCCTTCGCCGTCTGCTGGCCGTAGAAGGTGTACTCCACGTAGGCCAGCGCCTCGGCGTTCAGGGCGGTTGCGATGTTCTTCCAAGATTGGGAATCTTTCAGTTCCATGGTGACTCCTCTCAGATGCGCGCGGCGTGCGGCTCAAGTGAGCGGCAAGCGATTTAACGGGCGGCGGCGCGGCTATTCGCCGGCGCTTTCCGCGGCCTTTTCCGCCTGGCGGCGTGCCTCCTTCTCGGCCAGATAGGCCAAGGTCACCCGCTTGGTTTCAAAAATGCCCTCCGACATCACGTCCCCTTCGTCGTCGTAGGCGGTAACTTCCCAATACTGGTGGGGGCCCTTCTCGTGGCTCAGCCGCGCCACGCCGTGCACCCAGCCCTCTTTGCCGCTCTTCTTATGGCGCACGTCCATGCGGATGCCGAACACCCGCTCGACGGAGAGGTCGATGGTGCACGCCGCCGCCTGGCTGCCCACGGTTTCCAGCAGCGCCAGCGTGGCGCCGCCGTGCACGAAGCCGAAAGGCTGGCGGATTTTGTCGGTGATGGGCATGCGCGCCTCGGCCCCCTCGCTGCTGGCGGAGACGAACTGAATGCCCAGCTCTTGGCTGAAGCCCTTGAGCATGGGCACGATGGTGCCATCGGGGGTGGTGTAGCTGTGGTTGGCGATCTCTTCTTCGGTCAGTTGGACGGGGGTCATGAGGCCTTCTTTCCGTGTTCGGGTGATAGCCATTCTACGCAAAGGAGGCGCCGTCCCAACCGCTTGGTTGTCAAAAGGTATAATCGGCGAAACGAAGACGGTTGCGGACGGGCCAGCGCGCGGCAGCTGGTGCGGGTGGCGCGCGGCAGCGTTGGGCCAGGGCCTGATGCGGGCGATTCGGCGGCAACGTGGTGCGGCACGGGAAAGGCGAAGGAGCGACGATGCGGGCAGTTTTGCAGTGCGTGAGCGAAGCGCGGGTGGAAGTGGACGGTGCCACGGTGGGCGCCGTTGGCCCCGGTTTTCTCATCTTGCTGGGGGTGGGCCATGGCGATGACGAGGAAACCGTCCGCAAGCTGTGGGGCAAAATCGAGAAGTTGCGCGTGTTCGACGACGAGAGCGGGAAAACCAACCTCAACCTGGCCGCCATCGGCGGAAGCGTGCTGGTGGTGAGCCAGTTCACCCTCTACGCCAACTGCAAGAAGGGCAACCGCCCCTCGTTCACCGATGCCGCTGCCCCCGCCGAAGCTCAGCGCCTCTACGAGTACTTCGTGAGCCTGGCCCGCATGAGCGTGCCGCGGGTGGAAACCGGCCGGTTTGGCGCCATGATGGAAGTGAGCTTGGTGAACCACGGTCCCTTCACCATCTGCCTGGACACCGACAACCTGTAGGCGCGCCCGCGCGGCTGGCCCCGTAAACACTGTGGAAACCGATGCCGCCTGGGCGCGCCCTGGGCGGCATCGCTGCGTTTTAATGGGAAGTTGAGCGCTGCGGCCGCGCGGTCCGGCGCCCGCAGACTGTTCGCCCACGGGGAAGGTGCATCCATGAAGGTTCTCGTTCTGAACGCCGGCAGCTCGTCGCTGAAATACCAACTGCTCGACCTGGCCACGGGGGCGGTGCTCATCCGCGGTCTGTGCGAGAACATCGGCATGCACGACTCCGCCCATCGCTTCGACCGCGGTTTCGGCGAACTGAAGCGCAGCGAAATCATGAACGACCATCACGACGCGTTGCAAATTGTCATCAACACCCTGCTAGAGCCCGACCGCGGCCCCATCAAAAGCCTGGACGAGATAGACGCCGTGGGGCACCGGGTGGTGTCGGGCGGCGAATACTTCACCGAATCCACCCTCATCGACGACGACGTGCTGGAGAAGATTGGCATCTGCTCCGAGCTGGCGCCGCTGCACAACCCGCCGGCGCTGGCGGCCATGCACGCCTGCCTGGAGATGATGCCGGGCAAGCCGGAGGTGGCGGTGTTCGACACGGCCTTCTTCCAAACGTTGCCGCCGCGCGCCTACGTGTACCCGCTGCCCTACGAGTATTACACCGACTACAAAATTCGCAAGTACGGGGCCCACGGCACTTCGCACCGCTTCATCGCGCGCCATGCCGCCAAAATGCTGGGGGCCGACGTGCGCGATCTGCGCCTAATCACCTGCCACCTGGGCAACGGCGCCTCAATCGCGGCGGTGGACCACGGCGTTGCCATCGACACCACCATGGGCCTCACGCCGCTGGACGGCCTGATGATGGGCACCCGCTGCGGCACCATCGACCCGGCGGTGGTCACCCGCATCCAAACGCTTCTGGGCTACACCCCCGACCAAATGAATGAAATCATGAACAAGAAGAGCGGCCTTCTGGGGGTGTCCGGCATCTCCAGCGACCTGCGCACCGTCGAAGAGGCGGCGCTGGCCGGCAACGAGCGGGCGGTGCTGGCGCTGGAGCTGTACGCCTACTTCATCAAGCGCTACATCGGCCAGTACTTCGCCGTGATGGGCGGCGCCGACGCCATCGTGTTCACGGCCGGGGTGGGGGAGAACTCTGAGTACATGCGCGCCCAGTGCCTGGCGGGGCTAGAGCCCATGGGCATCGTGCTGGACGCGCGCAAAAACCGCATCCGCTCGGGCGAGCGCATCATTTCCGAAGACCGCAGCCGCGTGAAGATCATGGTGATTCCCACCAACGAAGAGCTGATGATAGCCCGCGACGTGGAAAAGATCATGGACGAGATGCACCAAGCGGAAGTAACCGCCGAAATGGTGGAGGAAACCTTGGTGTAGCCCGCTCGCTTCAGCCAGTTTGATAGAATTTCGCCAATTTGGATTTCACGGAAAGGCTCATTTATGGCGGAGTTCGTTTATCAAATGTACAAGGCGCGCAAGGCGGTGGGGGACAAGGTGATCCTCGACGACGTTTCGCTGTCGTTTTTCCCCGGCGCCAAAATCGGCGTGGTGGGCCCCAACGGCATGGGCAAGTCCACGCTGCTGAAGGTTATGGCGGGGCTTGAGGAGGTGTCCAACGGCGAAGCGCGGCTCACCCCCGGCTACACGGTGGGCATTCTGCAACAGGAGCCGCCGCTGGACGAGGACAAAACCGTGCTGGAGAACATCCAGATGGCCTTCGCCGACGTGCTGGCCAAGGTGGCCCGCTTCAATCAGATTGGCGAAGAGATGGGCCAACCCGATGCCAACTTCGATGCCCTGATGGAGGAGATGGGCCAGCTGCAAGACGCCATCGACGCCGCCAACGGCTGGGATTTGGACAGCCAGCTTTCCCAGGCCATGGACGCGCTGCAGTGCCCCGACCCCGACGCGCCGGTGAGCATCCTCTCCGGCGGCGAGCGGCGCCGCGTGGCCCTGTGCCGCCTGTTGCTTGAGGCCCCCGACCTGCTGCTTTTGGACGAGCCCACCAACCACCTGGACGCCGAGAGCGTGCTGTGGCTGGAGCAGTTCCTGAAAAACTACCCCGGCGCCGTGCTGGCGGTCACCCACGACCGCTACTTCCTGGACAACGTGGCCGAATGGATTTGCGAAGTGGACCGCGGCCAGCTGTTCCCCTACAAGGGCAACTACTCCACCTACCTGGAAACTAAGGCGGCCCGCATCGCCGCTCAGGGTCAGCAGCAGGCGAAGCTGGCCAAGCGCATGCAGAAGGAGCTGGAATGGGTGCGCTCGTCTCCGAAGGCGCGCCAGGCGAAGAGCAAGGCCCGTTTAGCCAGTTACGAGCAGATGGTGGCCGAGGCCAACGCTGCTAAGAAGCTGGACTGGACCGACATCCGCATCCCCGCCGGCCCGCGCTTGGGCAGCGAGGTGATCAAGGCGGAGCACCTGCACAAGGCCTTCGGCGACCGCGTGCTGATCGACGACCTTTCCTTCCAACTGCCCCGCGGCGGCATCGTGGGCGTGATCGGCCCCAACGGCGTGGGCAAAACCACCCTGTTCAAAACCATCGTGGGGCTTGAGCCGCTGGACGGCGGCACGCTGGAAATCGGCGAAACCGTGAAGATCTCCTATGTTGACCAGAACCGCGCCGGCATCGATCCCGACACCAAGCTGTGGGAAGTGGTTTCCGGCGGCACCGACTACATGCAGGTGGGCGACACCGAGGTGCCTTCCCGCGCCTATGTGGCGTCGTTTGGCTTCAAGGGCGCCGACCAGCAGAAGAAGGCGGGCGTGCTTTCCGGCGGCGAGCGCAACCGGCTGAACCTGGCCCTTACCTTGAAAGACGGCGGAAACCTGCTGCTTTTGGACGAGCCCACCAACGACCTGGACGTGGAGACGCTGTCCAGCTTGGAGGCGGCGCTGCTGGATTTCCCCGGCTGCTCGGTGGTGATCAGCCACGACCGCATGTTCCTCGACCGTGTGGCCACCCACATCCTGGCCTGGGAGGGCACTGACGAGAACCCCGGCAACTGGCACTTCTTCGAAGGCAACTTCGAGGCCTACCAGGCTGATCGCGAAGCGCGCCTGGGCAAAGAAGCCGCCAAGCCCCATCGCCTCCACCGCAAGCTCACCCGCGACTAAGTGCGCCAGGGGGCGTGTCAGGGGGACGTTCGCTTTTGTCACGCGAATCATCGTAGGGCAGAGATTCTATCTCTGCCTTTTTCATTTCTGGAGCAAGGGGAAGGGCGGGGGCAGCCCAAGTCGCTCAAACAGTCCTGCTTTGGGAAAAGCGCCACCGGCGCTTTTCCGTCGTGCGGAACTCGCTTTGTTGGACCGCCCCCGCCCTTCCCCCGCACAGCCGAATTCGTAGGACAAAGGGAGACAAAGGGACAGCCCTAATGGCTCATACGGGGCGTTCGCTTCCCTTCCCATCGAGGTATAACTATTCAACTATGACAATGGTGCTATACTGGCCCCATTGTTTGTGCGAGGGGAGGGGCGGCCGCCGCGGCTGCTCTGCAACCGGGGGAGGAAGATGGTCTTCGGCTGGTACATAATTGCGTACCTGTTTGCGGCCGGCGCCGGCAGCGGTGCCTTCTTCGTGGGCTTTTCCACCTGCTTGTGGGACGTGGCGCGCCAAAGCCCCGCCAGCGAGCGGGCCGCCGCTTCGGTGCAGACCGCCTTCTACAGTGCCCCGGCCCTGTGCCTTTTCGCCGTGCTGCTGCTGATGCTCGACCTGGGCAATCCCAACCGCATCCTGCCCCTTGTGCTCAACCCGTTCTCTTCGGTGATCGGGGTGGGCGCCTGGTTGCTGGCGCTGTTCATCGTGCTTTCGGTGGCGCTGGCCATCGCATCGCTGGGGGCGCGCCCGGTGCCCCGCCCACTGTTTCTGCTGCTGGGGGTTCCGGCGCTGTTGTGCGCGGTGGGCATCATGTCCTACACGGGCGTGCTGCTCTCCTCCCTGGTGTCCATCGACTTCTGGCACACCCCTTGGCTGGTGGCTCTTTTCGTGGCGTCTTCGCTCACGGCCGGTACCGCCGTGGTGGTGCTGGGGGCCGTGCTGCAGGGCACCCCAACTGCCCTGCGCAACCTGAGCGGCCCATGGAAGGCATTTTTCGTGCTCACGCTGATCGAGGCGGTCCTGCTGGTTGTTTTCATGGCCGTGCAGGCCACTGGTCCGCAGTCTGCCCGCGACGGGGTGCAGCTGTTGGTGGCAGGCGGCATGGCACCAACTTTCTGGGGCGCGGTTGTAGTGGCGGGCTTTGTCGCCCCTTGGACGGTGCATCTGGCCAAGCGGCTGGTGGGGCCGTCAGCCGCCTTGGTGATTTCATCGGCAGGGGTGCTCGTGGGCGCTTTCGCCCTGAGGTATTGTATAGTGGGGGCAGGATTGTATTCCCCCTTGGTTCTGAGCTTTGTGGCTCCAGGGCTGTAGGCGACGTGCGAATGGGCAGCCCGGATGACAGCAGACAACTCAGTGCGCATAACTATCGACGACAGCAATGGCATTCCCATTTGGCTGCAGTTGCGCAACCGCCTTATCTACCTCATCACCTCCGGCCATTTCGCAGTGGGCGAGAAGCTGCCCACCATGCGGGAAATGGCGGTGGACCTGGGCATCAATTACAACACGGTGAGCAAGGTGTACCAAGACATCGAGCGCGACGGCTACATTGTGTCCAAGCGCGGCCGGGGCACCTTCGCGAGCGATGCCTACCTGCAGAACCAGGACAGCGCGGCCGGCGAGGCGGAGTCGCTGACCGACGTGTTCATCCAGCAGTGCCGCGAGCTGGGCGTTCCGCGCCAGGACATTCTGGAGCTGGTGCAGCAGCGGCTGAATTTGGTGCAATAGCGGCCGCGGGCCGGCACCGGAGCATCCGAGGGGGAGCCTTATGAAGTTCAGTTTGAGGAAAGACCGTGACAACACCACGTCCCAGGCCGATGCCCGCCGCACGGTGGCCAGCACCGAGCTGGAGCCCAATGAGACCACGCGGGTGGGCGTGTTTTTGTTCGCCCTGATCATGTTCCTGCTGGGGTTCGCCGTGGTGTTTTGCGCCACGCTGCCCTGGCTGTCGCTGGCCACGGTGGTGGCCGCAGTGGCGGCGGGGCTTTTGCTGGCCACCGCTTTTCGGGTGGCGCCCCAGTGGGAGAAGGTGGCGGTGCTGCGCATGGGCAAGTTCCGCCGCATCGCCGGCCCCGGCTTCTATGTGGTGGCCCCCTTTGTGGAGTATGCCGCCATTCACATCGATCATCGCACCATGACCTCGGCATTCTCGGCTGAGGCGGCACTGACGGCCGACCTGGTGCCGGTGGACGTGGACGCCATCATTTTCTGGCTGGTGTGGGACGCGAAGAAGGCCTGTCTGGAAGTGGCCAACTACCCCAAGGCGGTGCTGTGGAGCGCCCAAACAGCGCTGCGGGACGCCATCGGTCAGATTAACCTGGCGGACTTGTCGCTGCGGCGCAAGCAGATTGACCGCGAGCTACAGCAGGTGCTGGGGGATAAGTGCGAGCAGTGGGGCATCACAGTGATGTCGGTGGAGATTCGCGACATCGCGGTGCCGCTTGAGCTGCAGGACGCGCTGTCGAAGGAGGCGCAGGCAGAGCGGGAGCGCAACGCCCGCGTGATTTTGGCAGAGGTGGAAAAGGACATCTCCGAGATGTTTGTGGAGGCGGCCCAGATTTACGACCAGAACCCCAAGGCCATGCAGCTGCGGGCCATGAACCTGGCCTACGAGGGCACCCGCGATGGCAAGGGCGTGCTGCTGGCTCCCAGTTCGCTGGCGGACAGCTTCGACGTGGGCAAACTCTTCGGAAAAGAGTAAGGCGCCCCTCCCAAGCGCCGCCCCGCGCGGTCCCCGCCTTCCGCCCTCGGGCCTGCGCGGCTCCGCCCCCGCCTTCCGTCTCGGCTCCGACATTCGCTGCAGCCTCGTTCCCACGCTCCTGCTGCGGCCCTGCCTTGTGCCCCCTTCCGCCGCGGCCCCCGCC
>NZ_QIBY01000031.1 GCF_003725335.1 Parvibacter caecicola | reverse complement strand
CCCCCGCCCACGGAGAAGCCTCCCCCGCCGCCGCTGCCGCTGGAAGAGGACGAAGTGGCCGCTATCGCCGAAGAAAGCGTGTTGGCCACGCTGCGGTCCAGCGCATCGGCGAAACTGGCGCCCGAGCCCATGCCCATGGGTCGGCTGTACCAGTACCACCAGGGAATGCCGCCATGGCCGTCGTAGGCGGAATCGTCGAACACCTCTGGCATCACGCGCCGCAGCTCCTGGATGGCCTGCTTCGCCACCCCCAACAGGTAGGCGTACACCATCAGCTGCCCCCACACCTTCACATCGGTGGGCGGTCGCTCGTCGATGCGGGAGAAGTCCTGCAGCCACTTCTTCAGCGCTTTGCAGCGGGCCGTTATCTCGTTGGCGCGACGGCTGCGGCGCCGCATGGCCAGCGCCAGCGGCACCAGCACGAAGGCCGTGACGCCGGCGAAGGCGAGGGGCCAAAAGTTGTCGGTGACCGTGGTGATCATGAAGGCGCCGCCCACCAGCAGCACCGCGTAGGCGATGAGGGCCCCCATCAGCACGTTGCCGCGCCGCTCGAAGAAGCCCTCCCGCTTCACCTCGCGCCCCAGCACCGCCTGCCAACGGTTCACGGCCGCGATGTAGCTGCGGGGGTTGGTTTCGCCGAAATAGGTGAGCTCGTCCATCCAGCGCACGTCGGGGCGACCGGGCACCTCCTTGAACAGGAAGTCCAGCGTGGCCCTTTCCACCGGGTCGGTAACCTGAGCGGCCGCTTCCGGCAGCAGCGTTACCTGGTAATCGTCGATGGTGCGGCCCTTCTTGTTGGAGTGCTGCACCGCGTCGATGCGCAGCACCCCTTTCTGGGAAAGGCTCATGACGGTGGCGATGAGGTCTTTGGTATCGGTTACGCCCCAGTGCATGAGGCGGCTCACCACCGCCGGCTGCATGCCCGGCTCGGGCACGTCGCGCCAGTATTCGTCGGAAAATTGCGGCTTGTACTCGCGGCCGAAGCGGAAGTACAACACCACCGCCACGATGATGGAGACCAGGCACGGGCCCCCCATGCCGAAGAACATCCATCGGGAGGCGGTGCGCAGGGCGTTGGCCTCGTCGGCCCACTGCTGCTCCTCGGCAAGGATGGCGTCCAGGTTGCTGTAGCCGTAGGTGACCGACGGATCCACCGCGCTCACCCACGTGGCGGGAAAGGCGATGCGGGCCTCAGCGTAGGTGCCGGCGGAAACGCGGGGCACGTCGAAGTCCACCGTGCCGTCCGGCTGGATGGCCACTTCCGCATCCAGCGGCCCGTGGCCCCAGGCCCGCACGGTGTCGCCCGCCACCACCTCGGCGCCAGCGGGAACCGGCAGCGCGATGGAGGCCTGCACGTTTTTGGAATCCACCGCCCAGCCGGAACCGACGAACTGCCAGTACAGCTCGGCCACGTCGTTGTACACGCGCACGCCGTTTTCGACGGTGTAGTCCAGTTGGAAGGCCAACCGCTCATCCGAGGTGTTGAAGAAGGCGTACACAGTGTTGCGCGCCGCGTCGAAAGACCAGGCGGGCACCGTCTGCGGGCCGCCCTCGTCGCGCCAGCGGATCTCGAAGGGCACCTCCTCAAGCGGCATCCAAGTGGGATCGCCGCCGGTGTCGATGGAGAGGGACACGCCGGAAATGGCCACGGAAGCATCGATGGGCAGGTTCTCCCCCAGCTCCCACCAGATGGCGGTGAAGTCGCCGTCGAAGTCGAACACCCGCTGCTCCCGCACGTGCAGCGACGCCTCCTCGTCCACCGAGGCGGCGATGGCCACCTGGGGGCAGCTGTAGTCCTTCGCCAGGGCCGGGGCGGGCGCGGCCGCGCAAACGGCCGCCGTCAGCAGGGCCGCGGCGATGAACGCCACCAGGGCGCAGGCGAGACGGCGGGCAGCGGAAAGCGGGCGCGGGGCGTCCGCGGCAATGGGGGCCGGCATCCTAGAAGCTCACCTGGGGCGCAGCGGCGGCCCCTTCGGCGGCCGCGAACGAGGGGCGCGGCTGGAAGCTGCCCGCCAGCAGCACGCCAGGGAAGGTTTGGATGGCGGTGTTGTAGGTCATCACGCAGTCGTTGTAAGACTGGCGCATGTAGCTGATCTTGTCCTCGGTGGCGGCCAGCTGCGCCTGCAGCTGCTGGAAGTTGCCGTTGGCCTTCAGCTCGGGGTAGGCCTCGGCCACGGCGAACAGACGGCCCAGGGCCCCGTCCAGGACACCTTCCGCCTCCACCTTCTGATCGGGAGTTTTCGCCCCCATCACCGCCGCACGGGCCTCAGTGACCGCCTCCAACGTTTTGCTCTCATGGCCGGCGTAGCCCTTCACGGTTTCCACCAGGTTGGGAATGAGGTCGGCGCGCCGTTGCAGCTGCACCTCCATCTGCGACCAGGCGTTGTCCACGCGGTTGCGCAGCTTTACCAGGTTGTTGTACAGCCCGATGGCCGCCACTACCAGCACCACCAGCAGCACTACCACAATCACAGGGATGAGAATCCAGATGCTCATCGCGTTCGCTCCTCTCGCGCCGCCCTTCCTTGGCGGCAATTTGCATGTGGTTCCATCATATAAGAAAGGGGCGCGGAAGTTGCCCTCCGCGCCCGGAAAAAATGAAGCCGTTGCGCGCCGGATCGCCCCGGCCGCTGCGCCGACCGCGCTAGTAGCACTTCTTGCAGGGGGTGTAGCCCTGCTTTTCCGCCTCGGTTTTGCTCAGCTCCTTGGTGCCGTTCATGCTGCTGCAGTTGGGGTTGGAGTGGTACTTTTTCCCCTTGCCCGATGCGGCCACGTACACGCTGCCGGCCTGCTTTTCCTCCTGTTGCTGCTGGGCCTGAGCCTCCTGCTGGGCAGCGGCTTCGGCAGCCGCCGCCTCCTCGGCCGCCTTGGCCTCGGCAGCCGCTTCTGCCGCGGCCTTCTCTTCGGCCTCTTTTTGGGCCGCGGCTTCAGCGGCGGCCTTCTCCTCCGCCTCGCGCTCGGCCGCCTCCGCCGCCGCCAGCGCCTCCGCCTCTTCGCGGGCCGCCTGCTCAAGGGCATCGTCTTCCGCCGTCTGCTCGGGCGCCCCGCCTTCCGCTTCCTGAGAAGCCGGCGCCGGGCCCGTTTCCGGCAGCGATGCCGCCCCTTCCACAGACGCGCCGCAGCCGCCCAGCAATCCCAGCGCGGCCGTCAGAGCCGCGACCGCCAATAATCCAGTCAACTTCTTCCTCATAACCTCTCCCCTTTCCTAGTTGTCCAATTTTCCCTTGGTGGAGCTGAATTGCACGTCGCGCCCGTCGGTCACCGCCACCACCGACCCCAGCAAATCGGTGCGCAGCACCGTGGCGCCGGTTGCCCCCAGCCGTGCCAGCGCCTCGTCGGTGGGATGGCCGTAGGAATTGCCAGCCCCCACGGAAATCACCGCGTAATCAGGGGAAACGGCCGCCAGGAACCGGCTGGTGGAAGAGCTGGCCGAGCCGTGATGGCCCACTTTCAGCACGTCGGCATCCAACTGCGCTCCCGCCGCCAGCATCGCCTCTTCGCTCTCTTCCCCGGCATCGCCGGTGAACAGGAAGGACACCTCCCCCAAGTCCACCCGGCACACCAGCGATCCCTCGTTGGTGTCGCGGGTGCGCTGGGCCGGCCCCACGAAAGTAACCTGCGCCGCCCCCAGCGAAAAGCCGTCCCCCACCGCCGGCACCGTTACCGGCACCTGCCCCAAATAGCGCAGCACGCTAGCGAAGGCGCGGGTGTCGTGCTCGGTGACCGAGCAGAAGAAGGTGCCGCAGCTGGCGAAGTTCAGGGCGCCGCTGATGCCGCCGCAGTGGTCCTCGTCGGGATGGGTGCAGATGATGTAGTCGAGGCGCGAAATGCCCAGCGATTTCGAAATGGAATAGAGCTTCGAGGAGGCCTCAGACGGGCCGCCGTCGATGAGCAGCGTTTCGCCGCCGCAGGTGAGCAGGGCACAATCCCCCTGCCCCACGTCGATGAAGCGCACCGTGAGCTGGTCGGCCGCGGCGGCATTGTCGGCGGCGGCTGCGGCATCGCTTGCACCATCGGCGGCGCCGCTGGCCTCCCCTTCCCCAGGCGCGGCCGGCGCTGCGGCATCGCCGCTTGAACCGCCGTTGGAAGTCGCTTCTTCCCCAGGTGCAGCAGGCGTCCCATCCGGCCCCGCAGCGGCAACTTCCCCTGAACCAGCGGCGCCAGCGCCCGTGTCCGGCAGGGAGGCGGCCCCTTGCACCGCGGAGCATCCGCCCAAAGCGAACGCCGACAGCAGCAGCGCCAGCAGCGCCGCCGCGAAACGATGGCGCCCCGCGCCGCCCGCGGTCATCTTCCGGTTCCCAATCTTCCCCATAGTCGTGCAACCCGTTCGCATCAGCGCCCCGCACCCCGCGCGGCGCGCACCCCGAAACAGCCGGCCCCAAAAGGGCCCAATGGCCAAAGTATGGCAATCATCAGGAGAAATGGCAACAGCCAACAGCTACGGCCAACGGAAGCGGAGCACCTGGTAAACCAGGGAAATCGGCTCCCAGCCCAAGGTCACCGGAACCACCCGAGGCAGCCCCAACAGCCGAAAACCGCATTTATGAAGGCAAGAGATACGCTGTCGACCTTCCCGCTCCTTCCACCTTCAACAGTCCGCGCTCTACCATCGAAGAAAGAAGATTACCGGCACTGCTTCGAGATACGCCGAGCAGCCCCTCTATCTCCCCACGCGTCGCTGAACCAGCTTCGCTCAAAAACTTCAGCACGCGATCTTCAGAAGACGCACCGGAATGCGATTGCCGCCCCTTAGCAGCCGATGCGTCCATATAATCCTTTTTGGAGCTTTCAGCCTCATTCGGCGATACTCCAAAACGGGAACCAGAGCCACTTTCCCCTCGTCCCACAAGGGAAAACTCTAGTTCAACATAGTCCGGAGAAAGATTCTCGCGAAACATCGGATCGGGAACGGATGCCCACGAGCACCCCCGCCGCATAACATCAAAACCCGACCCAGCGCGCTCACCTACCCCGATCAAGTTAAACATAGTCATCAGTGCAGGGTTCCGCTGGCTCGAGATGCCACCAACCTGGGCAACTTCCGGATCGATTCGGACAGTTCCAGGATTGACGAACAAAAGGCGATTCAGCTCCCTCGACACCACTGTGTTCGCCTCCCCATAATAATCGGCATGGACAAGCGCATTCGCAAGCGCTTCGCGATAGGCCTTGTGCAAGGGGGTGTCATCGACCCTCATCCCGCCCTCGATGTCAAAGGGTCTTTTAGAGAGCAAAATAATTCTTGGGAGCACAATTCGCCAGAAATCAAAGACGTTTCCGCTCCACTCACCGTCATTGGTAACCACCCTGTCATCCCATCGGGCATCCCCCAAAACCTCCCGGTACTCCATGAAATACTGCGGGTATTCGCGGACAATCTCGTATTCGTAGCCGAACATGAGCAAACCAGCGCGGGTTGGGTGAAGATGATTGTCTTCGGAATTTCGGCCGATTGCGCCAATCCTCAGCAGAAAATCGTCATCCCCCAAATCGAGCCAAGGGTGTGCGGGGCGAATTGTGCGCAGGGCATTCCGATAGCGGTGAACGGTATCAGGGCACAGTGCGTCCTTTTCGAGATGCGGCAGAACAGCCCTGTCCTGAACGCCATCGCTGTTGTCCCTCAGCATTGCGCTGACCTCTCGCCGCGTGCAGCGATAATCGCCTTCGCCGTTTCTCCTGAACGTCCCCGCCAAGGGATTTCCGTCCAAAAACACAGGTCGCGCATCATGGCTTGCTCGCGGTACGCGTATAACCACAACACGCAGACCATCAACCTCTTCAATAGACACATCACCGTTGGTGAGCAAATTTGCACTCACCTTCGAGGGATTGTTCACTGCATCCCAGAAGAGCTTCACAAGGTGCTCCGGGTTGGAAACCCCAACCGCCCGAAGACCGCCCTTAGTCTCATCCATCCCCAAAACAATGCAGCCCCCGTCGGTATTCGCAAAGGCAGAGTAGGTTTCCCACAAACTTCCCGGCAGCCCAACCTGAGCGCTTTTCACCTCCAGCTTATTGCCTTCTCGACAAGCGAGCAGTTTATCTACTGACGCAGTCATCAACGATCCCCCTTGGATGTTCGGGCGGCTTGTCGCTCGCGATAAATCTCGGTTGTTCGAACAAACGCACCTGAAGGTTTCCTACCAACAGTTTCCTGCCAACAGCTTTCTACCAATAGTTTTCTACCACATTCTACCAATTATCTACCAAAAAATGCCTATGCTGGCGGCCCTGTAAAAATAGGGCCGAAGAGGAGGGGTGCTTGCCATCTGCCCGCCTTTAGGCTTTCGCGCTATACACTTGACGCGCATGTGGCACCCGGAGGAAGAAGCAGGCCAAGCAAAACACATGCCTGGCCTGGTGTTTTCTGGAGCCAGTGACAGGAATCGAACCCGCAACCCACTGATTACAAATCAGTTGCTCTACCGTTGAGCCACACTGGCGCGTGCCCGGAAGAAACCCGGAGTGTTGGTATTTTACGGCATATGGCGCGAATAGCCAACGAAAGTCCGGCCGATAGCCGCCATCCCTCCAAAAGCACACTTTGTTCGCTTGACGGGGGTCGGGGGCATGCGTACACTTGCGAACAGATATTCGCACGAACACTTGTACTTTAGTTTTGCACGCCAATGGCGGCTCGCAACAGGAGGACGGCATGGACATCGCTCGCAAGCTGGAGCTTTTGGCGGACGCCGCCAAATACGACGTGGCCTGCACTTCCTCCGGCGTGAACCGCAGCGGGAAGAAGGGGCAGCTGGGCTCCGCAACCCAGGCGGGCTGCTGCCACAGTTTCACCCCCGACGGCCGCTGCGTTACCCTGCTGAAGGTGCTGATGACCAACGTGTGCACCTGTGATTGCGCCTACTGCGTGAACCGCGTGTCCAACCGCTCCATCGAGCGCACCGCCTTCACCCCGCGCGAGCTGGCCGACCTCACCATCGGTTTTTACCGGCGCAACTTCATCGAGGGGCTGTTCTTAAGCTCCGGCGTGGCCGGCAACCCCGACAACACCACCGAACTCATGATCCGCGCACTGGAAATCCTGCGCCACGAGTACGGCTTCCGCGGCTACATCCACGCCAAGGCCATCCCCGGCGCCTCCCCCGAACTGCTGCAGCAGCTGGGGTTCCTGTGCGACCGCCTCAGCGTGAACATGGAGCTGCCCAGCGCCGCCAGCCTGGCGCTTCTGGCCCCCGACAAAACCAAAACCAACATCTTGGCCCCCATGCGGCAGATCTGCGACAACTGCACTGAAGACGCCGAGTCCCGCGCCCTCTCGCGGCGCACCGCCGGCCCCCTGGCCCAGCGGAAAACGAAGACGGCCGCCCGCGCCTTCGCCCCCGCCGGTCAATCCACCCAGATGATCATCGGCGCCTCGCCGGAGTCGGACCACCACATCCTCAATCTCTCGGCCTCCCTGTACCGCACCCTGTCGTTGAAGCGGGTGTTCTTCAGCGCCTACGTGCCCGTAACCCGCGACCCGCGCCTGCCCCAAACCGACCGCGTGCCCCTGAACCGCGAGCACCGGCTGTACCAGGCGGACTGGCTGATGCGCTTCTACGAGTTCTCCGTTGACGAGATAATCGACGAAGCGGATCCGTTTCTGGATTTGGAGGTGGACCCGAAAGCAGCTTGGGCGCTGCGCCATTTGGACCTGTTTCCAGTGGAAGTGAACACCGCTTCCTACGAAGTGCTGCTGCGGGTGCCGGGCATTGGTGTGCGCGGCGCCAAACTTATCCTGCGGGCACGGCGCCACTCCACCTTAGGAGCCGATGAGCTGCGGAAACTGGGCATCGCCTGGAAGCGGGCCCGATACTTCGTCACCTGCAAGGGCGCCTATGCGGTGCCAGGGGCGGATTTCTCGGCACCGTGGCTGCGGGCGCAACTGGCGGCCCCCATCGACGGCGGCGCCCACGGGCGTCGCAGCGCAAAGGAAGTGCCGGGGCAGCTGAGCCTGTTCGACGGCCTGGACGCCCAGACGGGCCACGTGCAGCCGAAGATGCCCGCGGCCCCCTCCCCGCTGCCGCAAGGGCGCGGCGGCGAAGAGCTCTTACTGGCGGGCGGGGGCGCGGGCATCTTCGGCTGCACGTGGCCCGTCTGGGC
>NZ_QIBY01000030.1 GCF_003725335.1 Parvibacter caecicola | reverse complement strand
TCACGGAGTGGACGAGCACGGCGCAGACGAGCGCCACCACGGAGATGACGCGCAGGGCGGTGTGGGACACCTTGCCCTTTTCAGCGGCGATCTGGGCCCAGAGGTAGACGCAGGAGAGGATGAGGTAGACCATGAGGACGATGATGTCCCACATGAGCGGGCTGCCCAGGTTGGAGTACACGAACAGCTCCCACACGCGCAGGGGCTGGCCCATGTCCACCACCACGAAGCCGATGGCGCCCACGGTGGCGGCGATGGAGGTCATGACGGCCACCTTGCTTATGCCGCCGAAGCCCTTTATGCCGAAGGCCTTGGGAACGGAAGAGATGATCAGGCCGCCGGCGGACAGGCCGACGAAGAACATGAACATGGTGATGTAGAGGCCCCAGGAATCCAGGTTGCGCATGCCCGTCTGGACCATGCCGCCGGACATCTGCACGAACCAGAGGGCGATGCCGATCGCGGCCACCACGGCGGACGCGACGATTCCCGCCATGGCGCCCTTGCCGACCTTAGCCGGGGCCTTCGCGGGAGAGCCCGCGGGAGCGGCCGCAGCGGCCGCAGTTGTTTCAGTCATTGTAATTCTCCTTGTTGTCACAGACCCTTGGGTCCCAATAGGGTAAGCGAGGGGCGCTGCGGCGCCCGCAGTTGCTCCGAAGCCCGGCCGAGCAGCCCTCGCGCTGCGAGGGAAAGGGTGGGGGCAAGGGCGGGCGATCGCAGCGTGCCGCAGCGCCGAGCCGTTCCGGCGTTCGCCAGAACGACGGAACGTAACTAGACCAAGTAGTAGATAGAGGGCTTGGTGCCCATTTCCGGAAGCAGCTGCTTATGGCTGCGCGTAGCCACCAGCTTTGCCACTTCCGATTCCGGATCATCCAAGTCGCCCCACCAACGGGCCCGCTCAGGACATAGATGCATGCAAGCGGGCTCTTGGCCGTCAGCAATGCGTTGGTAGCAGAAAGTGCATTTCTCCACCGTATGCTTTTGGTGCTCTGGAATGTCCGCATCGCCCACAGCAAACTCGTAATAAGCCTTCGGCTCTTCCCAGTTGAAGGAGCGCACGCCGGTGTAGGGGCAGGCGGCCATGCACATACGACAGCCGATGCACTTCTCGTAGTCTTGGCGCACCACACCGGTCTCCGGGTCTTTGTAGGTGGCGCCAACGGGGCACACCTTCACGCAGGCGGGGTTCTCGCAGTGCTGGCAGCCAATGGGCATGAATTCCAGTTTCCCCTGGGGCCATTCGGTCAGCGTGCTGTCGATCGAGTAGCCGTCAGTGGTGGCTACCCTATTCCACCAAACATTCTGCGGCAAGTTATTGGCCATTTTGCAGGCAACCGAACAAGTATGACAGCCAATGCAGCGATTCAAGTCGATTGCCATTCCGTAGTGACTCATAATTTATGCCTCCTCGTACTTGACCACTTCGCACAGGCAATCGAAGTAGTTGTCATTGCAATCGAAGGGATCACATTCCCGCATAGTGAGGTCTTGGTAATGGCCCGCAATGAACTGATCCGCCTGCCAGCCATGGGGCAGGTTCACAATGCCTGGCTGCAACGCGTTGTCGATGCAAAGCGCCACCACCACAAAGCCGCGATCGTTGAATACCTTCACCAAGTCACCGTGGCCAAGTCCGCGGACCTCAGCATCCTTTGCGTTCATGTGCAGCTGCGGTCCTTCTTGCAGCTCCAACATCCAGGGGTTGTAGCCTGTGGTGGTGTGGGTGCGATACCGCGTGTGAGCAGTAAAAAAGATGAGCGGGTACTTCTCTGCCAGAGGGTTTTTCTCAAACCCTGCCACCGAGTAAGGCCAAGCCTCGGCCGGCGGTTGGAAGAAGGGCAACCGCTCTTTCTCCACATCGATGGCCACGCCGTAATCGTTGATCTGACGCGGATCTTCCAAGTAGAAGGAAATGCGGAAATCCTGCATGAGGAAATAAGGATCGTAGTACTCATCGTGCAGCACGCGGATAGCCTTTTCCTTTTGCAGTCGCTCATAGGTGACCAGCTCGCCGTTGACGTCCAGCGGCTCCTTGCCCGTCAGGCCGTTCATAGAGGTGGCAATCATCTCTTGCGCTACCTGCTCGGAGGTTTTGGTGTACAGCTGCTCCAGTCCGAACTTAAGCGCCAGCTCTCGGGTAATGTCGAAGTCGCTCTTGGCCTCGAACGCGGGCTCCACGCACTTTTCACCCCAAGGAGTATAGGGGGTGAACATGGCCACGCTGGCATCTTCTTCTTCCAGCCACTGGGCCGCCGGCAGCACCAAATCGGAGAACTGAGCGGTTTCGGTCATGATGGGGTCTACGGTTACGGTGAACTCCACTTGATCCCACGCCTTCAGCATGGCCTGCCTGTCAGGGGTGTTAGCTAGCGGGTTCGCCGAAACTACCACAATGCTCTTAATGGGGGCGTCTTCCCCTTTGTACTTCCCCGTTTCCATAATATCGGGAAACTTCAGCGCCGCGTACACCGGGCCGGGCTTAGAGTCGGGAGGCACCATGTACTGGTCGTAGGAGACGGGGATCCAAGGCATGCTGGCGGTTACGCCGCAGTAGGCCAGCCCGCATCCAGGTTTCAGGAAATTCCCGGTCAAGGCGGAAAGCGCCACCGACACCGAGAAGACTGCATGGGAATACACCGTGTGGCCCAAACCATTTGAAACGGCGAAGATGGTGGGGCCGTCCACCATGGCATTAGCGAGATCGACAATCTCCTGCTCGGTAATGTCACACAGCTCTGCCGTGCGCTCGAGCGTCCACTCGGCGCAACGATCGTGCAAAAGGCTCAAGGCCGTGGTGCACTCAATCGGTTGTCCATTCACGTCCACGGTGAACGTGCCCATGAAGGCAGGATCGGTTACCTCTTCGATATGCACTGCTTTGCCCTGGGTATTGTCCCAGATGAAAGCCGGATCGGTGGTGTAGGCAATGCCAGTTGCACTATTGCTCATGCCATTGGGCACGGCGGGAATACCGAAGTCGCTGTCCCGCAAAAACTTCCCATCGGTAGACTTCACCAAGTACATGGCAGTGGTGCTGCGCAGCTGAAACTCCCAATCGACCAGCTGGTTTTCAATGATGTACTTGCAAATGGCCATGCCGAGCGCCGAGTCGGTGCCGGGGCGCACAAATAGCTGCCGGTTCACCTTGGCGCTGGTTGCAGTAATGTTCGGATCGATAAGGGTAAGGGTGGCTCCGCGGTCGCGCGCTTCCTGCATATAGCGGAATTCTTGCGGACTGCATTCAGCCGGATTCGCACCCCAGATAATAATATTCTTGCTGTTTTTTGCAATGGAAGGGCCGTCGCAACCGAAATTCTTGACCCCCATTTGGTTGTAGGTGAACATTTGCGCCTGATCGGCACCGGGCAAAAACGAGCTGATGCCCAAAATGGTGCAGAGCTTCGGCCAAGAGCCGTAGGAGCTGTTCAGCGTTACCGTTGAGCCGTAAACCGACCAGCGCACAATGGACTTTCCGCCGAATTGCTGAATGTAGCCACCCCACTTCTGGACAATCTCTCCCAAAGCATCGTCCCAGCTGACGCGCTCCCATTCGCCGCCGCCGCGAGGGGTGCCCTCCACCCGTCGCATGGGGTATTTGACGCGACGCTCGTTGTAGAGCGTTTCCATCATGCTCATGCCGCGCAAGCAGCCTTTGCTCCTGCCCTTGGTCACCGGGTCGGCATCGGGATGGATGTGCTGTTTCATGGCCACCACTTTGCCCTCACGCACATGCACATCCCAATGGCACATGTTGGCTCCGCAGTTGCCGCGACAATAGTTGATTTTCACCTCTTCCGCTGCTTGGTCTCGAGGCTGATCCGCCCTCGCAAGACCACCCGTGACGCTGGCACCAATGGCTGCAGCGCCCGCCAAGGCGGCAGTGCTCCCCAAAAACGCCCGACGCGAAATCTGGACAGGCTGTTTGGACGTAGTTCCCATTCGATCCTCCTTTTCTCTCGTTAGCGCCATGCCAAACGACGCGACGCTTCCCCTGCGGAGATAGTGGATCCTTCAGGACAAAACATCAAGAATCCCCGCTATACGGGTTTTTCTTGCAAGTATTAAAGTTGACTCAAGCTCTATAAGGAAATTTTTTCAGCCTATTGGGAAATTGCATAGTGCCTTCTCTTAGCTTCGAATCTAGAACTGAAGCGCTTCAAGGAAATCCAGGTACAGCTGAAGCGCCGGAGAAACCCGCTCGGGCAGATAGGCAATGTAAGTGCCCGCCACCGCATCGGGTTCGTCGAGCAGTCGGAAGCAATGGCCCGGCGCATTGATGAACGGCAGCGATGCCAGCGTTTCGTCCATGATGATAAGCTCATCGGGGCCATAGGCGGAAAAGAAGCTGACCCCCGGTTGGCTCACAATACTGGTGTCAAACGAGAGTCCGTGGTCTTTGAGCAGCTGAATGACACCGCAGGCCCACAGCTCAACATCGATGCCCATAGGGAACTTCTCGCCGTTCAAATCGGCCCAAGTCAGGTGCTCGCGATCTGCCAAGGGGTGCCCGCAGTCCATCCAAACCCCCAAACGGTTGGGAAACGTGGGGCGTATTTCGCGGAAGGCAACTCCCTGTTCCCGATCAACGTCTTGCGGGCACACGCACACCATCACGGCGTCAACTCCTTCCCGCATCAGCTCCTCATAAGCAGTGCCAGCAACGGAGTTCATCTGCGAGAAAAACACTCCCCTGTGGCCGGCAAGAAACGAGTTGATAGATTGAGCGAAAGTGCAACCGGAGCAATTGGAGTCGCTACTGGAGGTGATGGTGAGGGATAGCTCTATTTCGGCCGCCGACCGCGTTAGCTCTAGAGTGCGGTTATAAGCCTCAATCACCGAAGACGCACCTTCCAAAAACACCCGACCACTTTGGGTAAGCCGCAATGGCGTGGAGCGACCCACCAGCACCGATCCCACTTCTGCCTCGATGGCGGCAATATGATTGCTCAAGGTTGGTTGGGAGATATGCAGCTGCTTCGCAGCCCGCGAGAAGTTCATCAAACGGGAAAATGTTACAAATTCGCGCAAATATTCGATGTCCATGTGCCCCCCCCATCTGTTATAGGCGAGATTATAGGCCATAGGACCGCTACGGAAAAACTAGGACGAAACAGAATCTCGCCCCTGAAAGCGACAAAGCATCAAAAGCCCGGCCCCTTTGTCACTGAGCCCTTTGGCCGCGCCTACAACTCCCCCAAAATGCGCTGGGTGCGGGCGGCGCATTCGGCCTTTGCTCGCTCCTGGTCGATGGTGGGGAAGGCGCCGTCGCGGTACACCACCTGCCCATCGCACAGGGTCATCACCACGTCCGACCCGCTTCCGGCGTAAACCAAGTTGTAAGTCATGTCGGTGGCGGGGCACCAGCTGGGGCCGGCCACGTCCAGCAGACACAGGTCGGCCCGCATGCCTTCCTTCACCAGGCCGCAGTCCTCCCGCCCCTGGGAAAGCGCGCCGGTGCGCGTGGCCGCCTGCAGCGCCTGCTGCGGTGTGACCGCCGTGGGATCCAGCGTGGCCCCCTTGTAGATCATGGCCTGCAGGTACATGTCGTGGAACAGGTTGTGATTGTTGTTGGAGGCCATGCCGTCAGAGCCCAGGCACACCTTCGCCCCCTTCTCCAGTAGGCGCGGAATGGGGGCAAACCCGCTGCCCAGCTTCATGTTCGATGCCGGATTATTGGCCACAAACACTCCGCGATAAGCCAGAGTGTCCATATCCGCTTCGTCTAGCCACACGCAATGGGCCGCTGTTACCGGTTCCTCAAACAACCCAGTGGACTCGAAATACGCTACCGGGCTTAGGCCCCCGTGGCGCTCGCGGCACTCCGCCACCTCTTTGACGGTTTCCGAGAGATGGATGTGCAGCCGCAGCCCGCGCTCTTTCGCAAATGCCGTTACGTCCCGCACCACCGGCTCGGTCGTGAGGTACTCCGAATGCAGCGCGCAGTCCACGTGGATGCGCCCGTCTCCGGCGCCGTGCCACTGGCGAATCATCTCTTCGGTTTGGGCGTATTCGACGCGCTCGGCGAAGGGGGTGTCCCCCAGCAGCACCGGGGCGCTGCCCAGGCTGGCCTTCATGCCGCTTTCCATCACCGCCTGGGCGCTGCGCTCGGCGTTGTAGTACATGTCCGAGAAAGACACCACGCCGAAGCGGGCCATTTCCGCGCAGGCTAGCAGCGTGCCCCAATAGCAGTCATCGGCCGTCATTTTCGCTTCAAAGGGAAAGCACTTTTCGTTGAGCCATCGCTGCAGGGGCAAGTTTTCCGCATAGCCGCGCAGCAGAACCATGGGGGAATGGGCGTGGCAGTTGTAGAGGGCCGGCATCAGCAAGCGGCCGGCGCCTTCGACCACCTCGCCGAAGTAGGCCGATGCGTCGTGGGGATCGGCCGCCTGCGTCCCGTCAGCTTGGAAGGCGGCAGGGGCCGTCGCCCCGCGCGGGTCAGCCGCGTACGAGCCAGATACACGCGGGTCGGCCGCGCCCACGTAGGCCACGCGCCCATCGCACACCCCCACCCACTGGTGCGGCACCACATCGAAATTCTCATCCAACACACTAACGTCGGCAAAAAGCATCTCGTTCTCCCTCATTAACCCAGACGTTTTATCTCTCTGCCAGAATCGTAGTGCATCGTAACACTACCAGACGCTCCCCCTCCCTGCCCCCAAGACAGGTGTCCCAAAAAAATAGGAGCACCCAAAACTTGGGAACAGCGTAAGCTGGGGGAGCTTGGCTCGGTCGCAATGTGCAAGCGCATTTACAAGGAGCAAACTACCGAAGCAGGGGGTGTTCCGTTTTTCAAAATTGGAACTTTTGGAGGAGAGCCGGACGCCTTTATTTCTCAAGAAGTATTCGAGGAATACCGTAAGTTGTACCCATTTCCCAAGATAGGTGACATTCTTATTTCAGCGGCCGGAACAATTGGGAGGACAATTGTTTATCAGGGAGAACATGCTTATTACCAAGACTCAAATATCGTATGGCTCGCTCATACCAACCAGCTCGATAATGGCTTCTTCTTGCAATATTTGAACAAGCAGAAATGGAAGAGCTTAGAAGGCAGTACCCTTAAACGACTTTACAACAAGGATATTCTTGATGCGCTTATTGCCTTGCCAAAACCGCATGAACAAGCCTGTATCGGCTCCCTCTTCCGTAACCTCGATTCGCTCATCACCCTTCATCAGCGTGAGTAGTTTCGCTTGTCCTTCGCCCTATGCGCCTATGCTGTTCTAAGGCCTTCATCAGCGTGAGTGCCGCACGACGAAAGGACGGAAAATGATTTGCGACCTCACTCCGCAGGACACTTTTTGTAACTACTACAAGCAGTGGGTTTCCATGTACAAAGAAGGAGCAGTGCGCGATGTTACCCTGGCAAAGTATAGACTGACATGCTCTTGGCTTGAAAAACTGATCCCTGGACTTGCCCTCAAAGACTTAAACCGCATCACGTATCAAAAGCTGCTGAACGACTACGCACTTTGCCACGAGCGCCAGACCACGATGGACTTTCATCATCAGTTGAAAGGAGCAGTGCTCGACGCAGTCGATGAGGGACTAGTGGAGCGGGATCCCACCCGCAAGGCCATCGTTAAAGGAAAGGCGCCTGGAGTTAAGAAGCAGAAGTATCTGAATCAGTTTGAACTCCATCGTCTGCTAAACGACCTTGAGCTCGGCCCACAGATTTCTTGGGATTGGCTGATATTGCTGATTGCAAAAACAGGGCTCCGGTTCTCCGAGGCGATAGCTCTTACTCCTTCAGATTTTGAGTTTGCCAGGCAGATCGTCTCCGTAAATAAAACCTGGGACTACAAGAACGGCACAGGGTTTGTTCCGACCAAAAATAATTCGTCTGTGAGGAAGGTCCAGCTTGACTGGCAGCTTGTGATTCAGTTCTCGGAACTTACCAAAGCCTTCCCGCAAGACCAGCCCATTTTTGTTAGCGGCAAAGTGTATAACTCCACAGCGAACGACGTTCTTGAAAGGCATTGTAGGCGCGCGGGCATCCCCGTGATTTCAATCCACGGCCTACGCCACACCCACGCTTCCTTGCTGCTATTTGCCGGCGTCTCAATTGCGAGCGTCGCGAAGCGGCTGGGGCACGCCAGCATGAACACAACGCAAAAGACCTACCTGCACATTATCCAAGAGCTCGAAAACCAAGATGTTGACCTTGTCATGAGGTCCATTTCAAGCCTCATCTAACCAGAAAAATGCTCACGCTGATGAAGGGTGATGAGCGAGTCGAACTTCGCGAAAAGCGCGCCGATGCGGGATTGTTCTTCCCTGGAAGCAGGAACAGCAAACTCGGTGCTTGAAACGTTTTGCCAATCAGCGCGTGGCATCTTTGTCCCAGTTGATTCGTTCGCAACTCGCTCAAATGCGGGTGTTCTGATGAGGGTAAATAGAAAACTCGAATTGGCGCCGATTGGATTAAGTACCCAAAAATCACCGAGTGCTATGCCCCTGAACTGAGGATTTAACCAATTTCTCAGATACGGCCGGAGCTTTCCGTACAGAACATCGTCTGGCTCGAAGGCAATCCCACCACGCGTGTCGTTTTTATTGAACACATCATTATTCAGAGCGCCCTGACCCGAAACGATATCTTCGTATTCAACTCTAGGGAGTCCCTTGTCGTCCGAAAAACAATTCCTTCTCTCGACTAACTCAGAGAGCTTACGCTGTTCCCAAGTTTTTGGCTGGCCAGTCTCTTCTTTTTCGTTTCTGCGACCATCTTCTCCTGTCGAATCGATAGTGTAGAATCTTGCAGGGTTCCTACCTACCGAGAGGCAGCAATGATCAAGCTTAAAACCCTTACCATGCAGGTAATAAACGGAGACGCCGATGGGGTGAAGATTTGCCGCGTCGCGGGATCGACTCTCGTTACCGTGGTAATTCCCCGGGAGCTTCTTTCAGAGGCAAAGGCCCTCCCCGAAATACCGAAGCGAGGGATTTATTATCTCCTTGATGACAATAAGGGCAGACTTAAACGAGTTTATGCGGGACAAACCGTTCAAGGCATACAACGCCTGGACGATCACAACCAGCGAAAAGACTGGTGGAACAAAGCCGTCATGTTCTTAGCCCCTGATACCGAATTCAGCATGGACGTCGTAAGTGGCCTAGAAGCAATCGCCATCAAGTACATCAAAGAGCATGGCGCCTATGAAGTCGAGAATTCGAACGATCCAAAGCCCTATGTCAGCCCATACAACGAAGACTTCATTCACTCGCTGCATGATGATATTCAATTTCGCATGGCTCTCTTAGGATTTGGCCTCGACGCAATAGGGGATGATTCGGGAAATCCGCCGAGCGAAGTGTTCCACACCTATCGCCGAGGTGTTAGGGGCCTTGGCGTATACAACGCGAGCGAAGGGGCGTTTGACGTTCTGCCCGGCTCGGAAATTGACATTCGCGTTGTCGCCGGAACCCCCAAACATCCTAACCAAAAGCTGGAAGAGCTTAGGAGCAAGCTTCTTGAAGCAGAGGACCTGGTTGCCGACGAAAACGGAATCTATCGCCTAGGACGCACTCTGCACTTCGACAGCCCCAGCGCGGCGGCAGTTTTCGTTCTTGGAGGCAGTTGCAATGGTTGGGCGGAGTGGGTCAACGAAGAAGGCGTAAGCCTTTCTCGGGTTTACCGCGAGGAATAGCGAGACGCAAGCTCAGCCCAAATTGTAGCTTTCGTGTTCCACCCAGGTGGGCAGGATTGACTCATAGCCGTTGGCATCAACCATCCGGGCGATAACTGCGAACGCCCGGATGGCGTCCAACGCCTCCCCTTCTTGAAAGTCAGGGGCATCTGCATAGCGCGTAAGCGAAATGAGGCTTGAAAGATATGCGGCCTGCTCAAGGCATTCCTCACTGAAATCAAGGAGATTCAATTCTTGGGCGCGATTGAGCAGCGAGGCGATATTGTGCGTGAAGGGAAAAGCTTCGCCGTTCTCTTCGAACACGGCCTTGACCAGTTTTTCGGCAGCCTGTTGAGCGTGATAGCCAATGCTTTCCGCATATTTTGCAATTCCCAAGGATGCAAGGGCATCGATGGTGTCAACGTCAACGGATGCGGCGTAAAGAAGCCCCCTGTATTCTTTAGCCATATATTTTCACACCCTCATTGGCGATAGCGTAATCCACTGTCGTGCGACGCCGCTGCCTCTCCAGGTAATCCTCGCGCGGCCGGGTAAGTAGGTCATAGTCGAAGCCGGCATTGAACATAAGACGAGAAATCGAGGTAGAAGCCTTGGTCGCATAGCGGAGAGGCCTTTCTTTGTCGTCCTCGGTAATAACCATGATGTCCACATCGCTCGACGGCCGCTCTTCGCCGCGTGCGTAACTGCCAAAAATGTAAATGCTGTCCGTGGGAACGGCAACAGTAATGGCATTTACAACGGATTCAAGCAGGCTGAGGGGAATGCGCAGGTCTGCCGCGGCAGGATTAATCAAGGTATTTTTGGAAGTGCGGTTTTCCATGCGTATCCTTTCGTACGCGTAAATTTTACCACGCCAATCAACGAAGCCTTTTTGGCCGAAAAAGACGAGCGGATAATTGACACGAAGGCGGATAACTTGGGAACAGCGTAGGTTGGGGGAGATTGTTGGCAAGACGTATGGGGGTGGCACCCCTTCGACCGATAACGAGCAGTATTGGAACGGCGCAATTCCCTGGATACAGTCTTCGAATGTTCCCGAAGA
>NZ_QIBY01000029.1 GCF_003725335.1 Parvibacter caecicola | reverse complement strand
GGCGGGCGTTGGCGGGGGCGCGGGGGCGAACAGCTCCATCACAGCGGCCACCCCACAAGCACGCGCACGACGGTCATGAGAATCCACAGCACCACTAAAAACGTGCATAACGACAAAATCATGGTAAGCACGCTGAGCAGCGGCCCTTCGCTCCGTTCAAATATGTTCGCCTTCAGCTTTCGCATGCTGGCATTTTAGTACATTGCCGGGCCAACGCATTTCACACCTCGCCCACAACCCCCGCCGCCCCGCCGATGGCGCACGCCCCGCAGGCCGCAAGGGGCGGATTGCGCTCAAAAAAATCTTCTCCGTTGATATTGCGTAGAGATGCGGGTGTTAAGCTGGGCTCATGAAAGCCGATGGAACATACACCCTGCTGGTGGCCGACGACGAGCCGGACATCCTTGAGCTGCTGAAGGACTTTTTCGCCGGCCAAGGCTATCGGGTGCTGGCCGCCCGCAATGGCGAAGAGGCGCTGCAGCTGGCCCAGGAAGGGCCCGACCTGGTGCTGCTGGACGTGGCTATGCCGAAAGCCGACGGGCTTGAGGTGTGCCGCCGCCTGCGCCAACACCTGCATTGCCCCATCTTGTTCCTCACGGCGCGGGTGGAAGACGCCGATGCGCTGGAGGGGTTCGAGGCGGGGGCCGACGACTACATCCCCAAGCCGTTCTCGCTGCCGGTGCTGGCGGCGCGGGTGGCCGCCCACTTGGCGCGCGAGGGGCGGCAAGCGGCCGGCGGCGGGGCCGAGGTGCGATTCGCCGGCAACGTGACCATCGACTTTCGCCAATGCGCGGTTTTCGCCGACGGCAGCCCCGTTGGCCTTACCCCGCGGGAATTCGCCATTGTTTCGCTTTTGGCGAAGCACCCGGGGCGCGTGTTCGACCGCGATCTTATCCACCAGAAAGTGGGCGGCTGGGACGCGGCCAGCAGTCCGTTGGTGGTAACCGAGCACGTACGCCGCATCCGCAAGAAGCTGCTGGACGCCGGGGCTGAAACCGACCCTATTGAAACCGTTTGGGGGCTGGGATACCGCTGGCGCGGCTAGGCCCGCCCGCTAACCCGTCCACCTAAAATACCATTGTTGCGGGGCATTTGTCCTGCTCATCGGAGGTGCATCATGACGCAATCCACCCCGCCTCCCTCTCTGGGGGCAAAACTTCGCCGCAAAGTCACACTGCGGAAAGCCTTCACCGGCTACATGGCCGTGGCGCTGGCGGCATCCGTGGCGCTGTCGTTCGCCACGCTGTTCGCGCTCAGCCGCGCGCAGCAAGCCATCTACGACGACTCCTACAACGGCACCTACACCTATCTGTACGACCCCGCCAATCAGGCGCTGGTGCCCGCTAAGACCATCAACATCAGCCTAGACGAAGAAAGCTTCCTGCCAGTTTGCATTCCCGTCAGCGACGGCGGCCAAGACGCCACGCCCATTTCGGACATTCGGAGCATGGATGGCCCGGTTACCATTTACGGCGCCAATTCCCATTTCTTCTCGGATGGCGAAAACTCGGCAACTGATTCAACCGGGTCTTCCGTCGAACTTTTTCCGTGGGACCCCGAGGAAACGCGCTCTGCGATGAAGAGCTATTACCAGCACGACTGGGAGCAGTTTGTGGCGGCACTGAAGGCAGATCCGGACGGCCTCGCAGCGCGCGGCTACACGGCGGCTTTGGGGGCCATGCCCGAAACGGCGGCCCAGGCGCAGCAGCTGTTCCAGGAGAAGTTCGGCCCGCTGGCAGCCCCCTTCGACTACTTCCCCACCAGCATGTACACCGGGGCCGATATCGACTTGCGCAACCACCTGGAGAAAGGCGCTTACGTTCTGGTGGTGCTGTGGTTCGCCCTTTGCTTCGCCGCGGCGGCCAACCTGTTCTACCGCCGGCGCCTGGCGAAACCGGTGGCGCTTTTGGAAGGGGCGGCGGATTCCATCGCCCAGCAAGACCTGGATTTCTCTGTGGCCTATGGGCGCCATGATGAAATGGGCAAGCTGACGGAATCCTTCGAGACCATGCGGCAATCACTGGAGCGGTCGCAACGGCAGCTGTGGCAGACGGCGGAGGACCGCAAGCGGCTGAACACAGCCTTTGCCCACGACTTGCGCACACCGCTGGTGGTGCTGCAGGGGCGGCTGGAGATTCTGGCGCAGCGGGCGGACAGCGGCACGTTGCAACCGGAAGAACTAGTGAGCACTTGCGCTACGTTGCTGGCCCAAGTGCAGCGGCTGGAAAGCTACGTAGAAACCATGAGCACCCTGCAGCGACTGGACGATAGGCCGGTGAACAGGGCTTCTGTGAGCATTGCGGCCCTGATGAGCGAACTGCAGGCTATGGGGGACGAGCTGGCGAAGGAGGGACCGGCGCGCGTGACGGTAATCGCGAGCCCCCGCTGCCCCCTACTGGCCAGCGATGAGGGGCGCCGGCGGGCGGTGGCGTCCATCGACTTGCCGCTGGTGCTGGAAGTTGCCGAAAACCTGGTAACCAACGGGCTGCGCCATGCGAACGGGCAGGTGACGGTGGAGGTGGAAGTAACCGCCGACGGTCCGCTGCTGAAGCTGCGGGTGGAGGACGACGGCCCCGGCTTCTCGGCCGAAGCGCTGGCCCACGGCCGCGAGCCCTTTTTCAGCGAAGGGGAGGGCCCCGGTCACTTTGGCGCGGGCTTGAGCATCGCCGATATGCTGTGTCAGAAACACGACGGCTGCCTGGCGCTGACCAACCGCCCCGAAGGAGGCGCCCGAGCGACTGCCACTTTCGCCACAGCCTAGGGTGCAACGCGCCAGGGCGCTGCGGGCGCGATGCGGCTGCTACCCAAGACGCCACTGCCGGCCACAGCGCCACTGCCAGCCGCATCGCGCCGCGCCGTTGGTCGCCGCGCATGTGCGAATGGGAAACGAGAAAGGGGCGCGTCGATTGGATGCGCCCCTTATGGGTGGGCTTGCCGTCCGGATGGGCGGAGAAAAGGCCACTGCATGCAACGGACACAAAACATGGGCTGGATGGCCGGGTCCTCGCCCAGGTCGCCGTTGCTTTCGGTGTCCAAATCTTACAGGTGGCTAGACAGACCACCGTCGTAGTTGGCCAGGTCGTCCAGGTTCAAATCGCCCAGGGCCATACCGTCCTCGATGCGCAGGACGTACTCCCCTTCCGCATCCAGGTCCACCAGAATGTGGCCGCCGTCATGCAGCTGACCGGTAATCACCGACTGCGCGATACGGTCCACCACCTGGCGCTGGATGAGGCGCTTCAACGGGCGGGCGCCGTACACCGGGTCGTAACCGTCGATGGCCAGGTGCTCCATAGCCGCCGGCGTAACGTCCAGCGTGATGCGACGGGCCGCCAGGCGGTCGCGCACTTCCTCCAGCTGCAGGTCAACAATGGGCTCAATGGCAGAAATGGACAGCTCATTGAATGTAATCACGTCGTCGATGCGGTTCAGGAACTCCGGGCGGAAGGTGCCGGCCAGCGCGTCCTGAATGCGGTTGGTGAACTCCTGCATGCGCTTGGCCGCCTGCTCGGGGGTCATCTTCATCATCTGCTCGGCCACTTCACCCATGGTCTCGCCGCCAGTTTGCTCTTGGGCATCAAAGGCGCGGCCTTCAGCGGCGTGATCGCGGATGATCTGGCTGCCAATGTTGGAGGTCATGATGATGATGGTGTTCTTGAAGTTCACCACACGCCCCTGGCCATCGGTCAGACGGCCGTCGTCCAGCACCTGCAGCAGCACGTTGAACACGTCGGGGTGCGCTTTCTCCACCTCGTCCAGCAGCACCACGCAGTAGGGGTGACGGCGCACCGCCTCGGTCAGTTGGCCGCCCTCTTCGTAGCCCACATATCCCGGAGGCGCCCCGATCAGCCGCTGCACGCTGAACTTCTCCATGTACTCGGACATGTCGATGCGCACCATGGCCTTCTCGGAATCGAACAGGTACTCCGCCAGCGTTTTGGCCAGCTCGGTTTTGCCCACGCCGGTGGGGCCCAGGAACAGGAAGCTGCCGATGGGGCGGTTGGGGTCGGACAGGCCCGCGCGGTTGCGGCGAATGGCGCCGGCCACCACGCCCACCGCTTCGTCCTGGCCGATCACGCGGCTCTTCAGCACTTCCTCCAGGTCAACCAGCTTGTCCATCTCTCCTTGCATCATCTTCGTCACGGGGATGCCGGTCCAAGCGGAAACCACAGAGGCAATTTCCTCTTCGGTCACTTCCTCTTTCAGGATGGCGCCGTCTTGCTGCTTCACCTTCACCGCGTCTTCGGCGGCGTGCAGTTGCTGCTGCAGCTGCGGAATGCGGGCGTAGCGAATCTCGGAGGCCAGCACCAGGTCGCCCTCGCGGGTGGCGCGCTCTTCCTCCAGCTGAGCACTTTCCAGCTCGGCCTTTAGGTTCTGCACGTTTACGATGGCGTCCTTCTCGTTCTGCCACTCGGCCTTCTGGTGGTCCAGCGCCTCGCGGGCGTTGGCGATGTCGCGGCGCAGCTTCTCCAGCCGCTCCTTCGACGCGTCGTCCTTTTCCTTCATGAGCGCCTGCTCTTCAATCTGCATCTGAATCAGCTTGCGCTCGGCGATGTCCACCTCTTCGGGCATGGAGTCGATTTCGATGCGCAGGCGACTGGCGGCTTCGTCCATGAGGTCGATGGCCTTGTCGGGCAGGAAGCGGTCGGTGATGTAGCGGTCGGACAGTTCGGCCGCGCTCACGATGGCACCGTCGGTGATGCGCACGCCGTGGTGGATTTCGTACTTCTCCTTCAGGCCGCGCAGGATGGCGATGGTGTCTTCCACGGTGGGCTCGTTCACCAGAACCGTTTGGAAGCGGCGCTCCAGGGCGGCGTCCTTCTCGATATACTTGCGGTACTCATCCAGCGTGGTAGCGCCGATGGCGCGCAGCTCGCCGCGGGCCAGCGCCGGCTTCAGCATGTTGCCGGCATCCAGCGAGCTGTCGCCGCCAGCCCCTGCACCCACGATGGTATGCAGCTCGTCGATGAACAGAATCACGTTGCCGTTGGATTCCTTCACCTCGCGCAGCACGTTCTTCAGACGGTCCTCAAACTCGCCGCGGTACTTGGCGCCGGCCATCATGGCCCCCAGGTCCAGCGACACAATTTCGCGGTCCTTCAGGGAAGAAGGCACGTCGCCGGCCACGATGCGCTGGGCCAGCCCCTCCACAATGGCGGTTTTGCCGGTGCCGGGTTCGCCGATGAGCACCGGATTGTTCTTGGTGCGGCGGGAAAGCACCTGCACGGTGCGGCGGATTTCGTCGGAACGGCCGATCACCGGGTCCAGCTTGCCCTCGCGGGCCTTCTGGGTGAGGTTTTCGCCGTACTGCTCCAGCGCCTCGAACTGGGTTTTGTCGGTTTGCGAAGTGACGCGGGTGTCGCCGCGCAGGGCGTCGTAGGCGTCCTCGATGTTCTTGCGGGTGACACCGGCGGTGGTGAGTATACGGCCCGCGGCGGTTTTGTCCTCCGAAAGGGCAATCAGCAAGTGCTCGCTGGTGGCGAAGGAATCGCCCAGCTTCTCGGCAATTTTCACCGAGCCGTCAATCACCTTAATCAGGTCTTGGCTGGGGATGGGCATGGGAGCGCTGCCGCTTTGCTTCGGCATCTTCGCAATTTCGTCGGTGACGTTTTGCGCCAGCCAAACCGGGTCGGCCCCAATGCGCTTGATGATGGCGGAAAGATTGTTTTCGTCGGAATCCAGCAGCGCCTTCAGCAGATGAATGGGCTGGATGATGGCGCTTTCCGCGTCGCCGGCCACGCTCATGGCGTTCTGGAATGCCTCCTGAGCGGTGATGGCCAATTTATCTAGTCTCATGTGTGTTCTCCTTCGGTCCTTGCATGAAAGGACGGTCCTTTTGTTCTTCGTAGGGCCGAGATTCTATCTCGGCCTAAAATTGAAACTGCTTACCAGCCGTAGCCTTAGGCAGAGATAGAATCTCTGCCCTACGAACGGCCCGCCGGGTGGCGCGGGTGCGTCCCGCCCCGCGAACGGCCGCCGAGTGGCGGACGGGTTGCCGGACCGTGGGCAGGCGACAGGCTGCGGACGGGGCCAAGCTAGCGCAGGCGGCGCACCACCGGCGGGATGTCGGAGGCGCGCACCAGGGCGGTCACGCTTTCGCGGGTTTCCAGCTCGTGCACGCGGTCGGCCAGCTTCCGCAGGCGCCGGTGCAGGCTGTCCAGCTCTTCATCCCGCTCGTCCAAGCGTCCCTGCAAATCCAGGATGCGAATCACGCCGGCCAGGTTGATGCCTTCGCCGGTGAGCTCGTTGATCAGCTCTAGCCGCTCGATGTCGGCCTGGCTGTACATGCGGGTGTTGCCGGAGGTGCGCTTGGGGGTGACTAGGCCTTTCTGCTCGTAGGCGCGCAGCGTTTGCGGATGCACGCCTGCCAGTTGGGCCGCCACTGAAATCATGTACACGGGGCGGTTGCGGTCGTTCATTGCCATGACCTTACCTCCTCGGTGGTGGCTTCTTTGAAGGCTTCCATCGCCGCTTTCTGGGCGTCGTTCATGTTGGTGGGCACCTTTACGTCAACGCGGATTTTCAGGTTGCCGGTGCTGCCCTTCTTCTTGATGTCCGGCGCGCCCTTGCCCTTGATGGTGAGCACAGTGCCGTCCTGGGTGCCGGCGGGCACCTTCACGCGCACCTTCGTACCGTCGGGGGCGGGCACCACAATGGAGTCGCCCAGCGCGGCTTCGGCCACCGTCACCGGCAGGTCCACCACCACATCAGCGCCGTCGCGGCCGTAGTAGGGGTGCTCGGCAATCTTGGTGACAATCAGCAGATCGCCCGATTCGCCGCCGTTTTCCCCCAGCGCGCCCTTGCCCTTGAAGCGCAGGCGGCCGCCGCTCACGGCACCAGCCGGTACCTTCACGGTGAAGGTTTCCGGTTCTTGCTTGCCGGGCACGCGCACCGTCACCTTTTTCTCAGTGCCCTTGAAGGCCTCGTCGAAGGTGACGTTCAGGGTTACAGTCATGTCCTGGCCCTTGCGCGCCGCCGAACGGCCGCTGCCGAAACCGCCGAAGTCCCAGTTGCCGCCGAAGGCGCCTTCGCCATGGCGGATGGACTCCAGGATGTCGGCCCAGCTGCCGCCGAAACCGCCGCCGCTACCGCCGCCGCCGAAGATGTCCTCCACCGAGAAGCCGCCCTGGCCAGCGCCCCAACCCTGGGGAATCTGGTTCTCGTTGGCAGTGCCGTACTGGTCGTACAGCGCCCGTTTCTTCTCGTCGGACAGCACTTCGTAGGCTTCGTTGATCTCCTTGAACTTGGCCTCATCGCCGCCGGCGTCGGGGTGATGGGTGCGGGCCAACTTGCGGAAGGCCTTCTTTATCTCTTCAGCCGAGGCGTTGCGGGCAACGCCAAGGGTTTTGTAGTAGTCAGGCGTTTGAGCCATGCATTCCACCTCCTTGTATCCGAAGCGGCCCCAGCGCATCGGCGCCCCGCCGCTTTTCCATTAACGGCACGGCCACGCGGGCCGCACCGGTTCCAATCCTTAAAAAAGACGGGCCTCTTCCTAGAAGGCCCGTCTTGTAGCGAAGTCTATTCAGCCTTGTCTTCCTGGGGCCTCTTTGGGCCGCCGGTGGTTACGGTTACCATTGCGGGCCGCAGCACTTTCTTGCCCATGCGGTACCCCTTTTGGTACACCTGCGCCACCGTTTCGTCGAAGGCGCCAGGGTCGTCCACCGTTGCCACCGCTTGGCACTCCAGCGCGTCGAAGGCCTCGCCTTCAGGGCTTATCACCTGAACGCCGTCCTTCTCCAGCACCGCCACCAGCTTGTTCATCACGGCCTTCACGCCGTCCAGCAAGCCGGTTTCGCCGTTGTCAGTGGCGTAGCTGATGGTGCGCTCGAAGTCGTCGATTACCGGAAGCAGCCCCTCCACCAGTTTCTCGGTGGCGCGCAGCTTCTCTTCGGCACGCTGCTCGGTCATGCGGCGGCGGTAGGTGTCCCACTCGGCGTGCAGGCGCATGTACTTGTCCTGCCAGTCGGCCGCCTCGGCCTTGGCCTGGGCCACCGCTTCAGCGTCGGCGTCTTCCTCCACGATTTCCGCTTCAACCACTTCCGCCTCGGCGGGGGCGCCGGCTGCCTCGGGGGCAGCCGGTTCCTCGCTGGCGCTGGAAGGAGAGGAGGGGGAGCCAGCGCTCGGGTTAACAGCTTCGGAAGATTCCAAGACTTCGTCCTTTTCCGGGCTGGTCATGGTTTACTTCCCTTCGTTCTCGTCGTCCACTACTTCGTAGTCGGCTTCGATGGTGTCATCGGCAGGGGCGGTTTCGGCCGCAGCAGCCTGCGCGCCGGCGCCAGCGCCCTCGGTGGAGTAAACCACCTCGGCCAGCTTGTAACCGGCCTGCTGAATCTTCTCGGTAGCGGCCTTGATGGCGTCAATGTCGGTGCCCTCCAGCGCGCTGCGGGTTTCGGCGATGGCCTCTTCCGCTTGCTGCTTGGCATCGGCCGGCACCTTGTCGCCCAGCTCGCTCAGCGTCTGCTCGGTGGCGTTCACCAGGGCGTCGGCGTTGTTGCGCACCTCGGCCTCTTCCTTACGCTTCGAGTCCTCGGCGGCATGCTCTTCGGCGTCCTTCACCATGCGGTTCACTTCGTCGTCGGACAGCGCGGTAGAGCCGGAGATGGTGATCTGCTGCTGCTTGCCAGTGCCCAGGTCCTTAGCGGACACGTTCACAATGCCGTTGGCGTCGATGTCGAAGGTGACCTCGATTTGCGGCACGCCGCGGCGGGCAGCCGGGATGCCGGTCAGCTGGAAGCGGCCCAGCGTCTTGTTGCCGGCGGCCATTTCGCGCTCGCCCTGCAGCACGTGCACTTCAACGGAGGTCTGATTATCGGCCGCCGTGGAGTAGATTTCCGTCTTGCGGGTAGGAATGGTGGTGTTGCGCTCGATCATCTTGGTCATCACGCCGCCCATGGTTTCCACGCCCAGCGAAAGCGGGGTAACGTCCAGCAGCAGGATGCCCTGCACGTCGCCGGCCAGCACGCCGCCTTGCACGGCCGCACCCATGGCCACTACCTCGTCGGGGTTTACGGACATGTTGGGGGTTTTGCCGGTGAGGTCCTTCACCAACTCCTGCACGGCGGGCATACGGGTGGAGCCGCCCACCAGGATAACCTCGTCAATTTCGCCCTTGGTCAGACCGGCGTCCTTCAGCGCCTGCTCCACCGGCTTCTTGCAGCGATCCAGCAGATCCTTGGTGATGCGCTGGAACTCGGCGCGGGTAAGGGTGTAGTCCAGGTGCTTCGGGCCGGAGGCGTCAGCGGTGATGAAGGGCAGGTTGATGTTGGTTTGGGTGGTGGCGGAAAGCTCCATCTTTGCCTTCTCAGCGGCTTCCTTCAAGCGCTGCAGGGCCATCTTATCCTTGCGCAGATCGATGCCGTTGTCGGCCTGGAACTTGTCGGCCAGCCAGTCGATGATGCGCTGGTCCCAATCATCGCCGCCCAGGTGGTTGTCGCCGGCGGTGGAGGCTACCTCGAACACGCCGTCGCCCAGCTCCAGCACCGACACGTCAAAGGTGCCACCGCCCAGGTCGAACACGAGGATCTTCTCGTCGTGGTCCACCTTGTCCAGGCCGTAAGCAAGGGCCGCAGCGGTGGGCTCGTTGATGATGCGCAGCACCTCAAGGCCGGCAATCTTGCCGGCGTCCTTGGTGGCCTGGCGCTGAGCGTCGTTGAAGTACGCGGGCACGGTGATGACCGCCTGGGTGATGGGCTGGCCCACCTGCTTCTCCGCGTCGTTCTTCAACTTCTGCAGCACCATGGCGGAAATCTCTTCGGGGGTATAGGCCTTGCCGTCAATGTCGATCACGGCGCGGCCGTCTTTGCCCTGCTCCACCTTGTAGCTGACGGTCTTGCGCTCTTCCGCGGTTTCGCCGAAGGAACGGCCGATGAAACGCTTCACGGAAGCAACGGTGTTTTCAGGATTGGTAACCGCCTGGTTCTTAGCGGCCTTGCCCACCACGCGCTCGCCGTCTTTGCGGAAACCTTCAACGGAGGGAGTAGTGCGGTCGCCTTCAGCGTTTACCAGGATCTCCGGCTCGGAGCCCTCCATCACCGCCATGGCGGAATTCGTGGTGCCCAAGTCGATACCGAGAATCTTAGCCATTTCTCTTTCCTCACTTTCACATTGTGCATGTAGAGTTTTATTTGATGCTCGACAATATAAAATCTAAGTCTTGTATTGTCAAGTTTCATGCATGCGAAATATGAGGATTCTTATAACGTCCACAAATAAGGCATGCAAGAGGCATCCTACGCAGCTTTGAATTGCCGCGCCAGCCTGATGGCGCCACTGTGAACTGGTCGTTTCTGATTAGTATGAGAAAACCTGCGTCTGTGTCCATAATATGAAGAGAGCGTGTGCCGGCAACCGGGCCAAATCGCCGCCCGGACTAGCGGGGTAATCCGGGCAGGGGGCGCGCTCGGCGGGGCTCCCGCAGGCACTCTGCCCGGACTAGCGGGGTAATCCGGGCAAAACGCAAGCGATCCGCGCGCTTTCCGCAGAACAAACGCCCCGCAGCTACCCCTCTGCCCGGACTTGCAGGGTAATCCGGGCAAAGGGCGACGGACGAGACAAAGCAGTACCCCGCCTGGCCGGACAAGCGGGGTTATCCGGTCAAATAGACAACTCGGCGACACGCCGGCGGGCCGTTTGCCCGGACAAGCGGGCTAATCCGGGCAGAGGGCGGGTTTGGCGGGAATCCGGCCGGGGGTCTGCCCGGACTAGCGGGGTAATCCGGGCAGAGGGCTAGGCGCAACGCCGCACCGCAGGAGGCTTGCCCGGACTAGCGGGGTAATCCGGGCAGAAGCGGAAGGGGG
>NZ_QIBY01000028.1 GCF_003725335.1 Parvibacter caecicola | reverse complement strand
CCCAACTCTTCCCTCCACCCCACAACCCCACCCCTGTGGCGGAACTAGGGAGCTATTTCCGCCACTCGGGCCAGCCCGCGCCCCCTCCGTGCGCGCAGCGGCGGAACTAGGGGGCTATTCCCGCCAAACACACTCGACTCTCCCTATCTCGTCCTCGCGACCCACGCAACTCCCACAACCCCTCCTGCGCCAACCCCACGACCCCACGGCCCACCTGCCCAAACCCACAACCCCATAGCCCCGCCTCCCAACCTGCACCCTCCCACAGACCCCCACTAGCGCCAAACCTCGGCTCCATCTCACAACCAGACCCACAATCCCAAGCCCCACGCATCCCCACCCCCGTGGCGGAACTAGGGGGCTATTCCCGCCAAAGCCCCAGCGCCGGCGGCAAAACCCCCTCAAATTCGGAGGCCTCCTGGCAAAATCACCCGAAATTCCGAGCCCCGCCGCCCTCCTGGCGGAACTAGCGCCCTATTCCCGCCACTCAGGCCAGCCCGCGCCCCCTCCGTGCGCGCCATGGCGGAACTAGGGGGCTATTCCCGCCACTCTGTCCGGACAAGTGGGGTCGTCCGGGCAGAATCGGGCAAAGTCGGGGCGGCGGGGCGGGCGCGGGCGGACGCGGGCGGGCTGCCGGCAGGTTGTGGCGTAGGCCTGCCCGGACAAGCGGGGCTATCCGGGCAGAAGAGCACCGCAAGGCCCTCTTTGCCCGCATCGCGGCTGGATAAGTGGGGTTGTCCAGCCAAACGCAAGCACTCCTTGGCTCTTGGCGAGGATAAAGGCGCTTGCAGAGGACAATTTGTCCGTACAAGTAGGGTTATCCGGGCAGAAAGGCAGCGTGGGGCCCTTCCGGCTGCGCCCTGCCCGGACAAGTGAGGTTGTCCGGGCAGGCGCGGGCAAAGTCGGGGCTGCAGGGCGGGCGCGGGCGGGCTGCCGGCAAGTTGCAGCGCAGGCCCGCCCGGACAAGTGGGTTTGTCCCAGCAGAGGACGAGGCGCAGGGCTTCGCAGCGGGCAGAGGACGGATTTTGCCCCTCCGCCTACAAAGGCCCGTCCGGACAAGCGAGGTTGTCCGGGCAGAGGGGACGGCCTCGCGGGGTGGCTCTAGCTGCGGCCTTGGCGCACGGCATCGTCGGGATGGATGGTCATCGACTGAAACCGGTTCTCCATGTAGTCGTCGTCGAAATCCTTCGCATAGAACTGCTGGATGGGAGTGGTCACCTGGTCGCCGGACAGGCGCTCGTACCAGCAATCCAGCGCCTGCAGCGTCATCACGCAATCTACCAGCATCAACGCGGCACACGCAGCCGTTACGCCGTAGCGCCAATTCCAGGGAATGAGGTTGATCAGCCGCAGCATCACCGGCAGCAGCAGCTTGATCCACACCACGCCCAAAAGCCCCCACATGGCCATGAACAACCCGCACGTGCGGCCGCCAATAGACAGCCACATGCCAGTGTAATCCCAGGCTACCGCGCCAAACGCGTACTGCATAAACCAGCTGGTGAAGTACTCGAACGCGCCGCCGATGATGGCCGACACGAAAAAAATGACAATGAGATTGGACTTATGGAAGCGGTTGAGGAACACCGTCATCAGCACGCCGCCGCAGCCGTAGATGGGCGAGAACGGCCCGAACAGCAGGCCGGCGCGATCTTGGTAGCCGCCGAAAACGATGAAGTGGAAGATGGTCTCGATGATGAGGCCCAAGATGCTGCACACCACGAAAATCCAGAACAGGTTGTAGAAGTTCAGGGTGATGTAGCCCTTGCCGGACGCGTCCAACCCCAGCGTGCCTGCCTCGGCGGCTTGGCGGTTTTCCTGGTCGCGCAGGTGGCGATGCAGCCGGCGCTCCTGGGAAAGGGAGGGGTCCAAGTAGGTTTGCAGCGCCACCATCAGCACCAATAACCCCAGGTAGCCCAGCAGAATCCAGTTCATGCCGCTGAGCATGATGGTGCACAGCACGCCCGCCAGAAGCAGCACGAACAGGATGTTGGTGGTAATGGCGGCCAGGCGCCGGCGGTTGCGCAGCAGGCGGATGCCGAACAGCAGGAAGGTGACCACCAGCAGCACGCGCACCACCATCTGGATGATGATCACCACGATGGAAGAAAGCCCGTAAGCGTCCAGGCCGCCGGTGGTGTAATAGTGCACGGTGGCCACGATGGATTCCGCCACCGCCGCGCCGCTGACGGCAGCTGCAATGATGCACAGGATGCCGAAAACCTTCATCCACAGGGGCAGCTTCTGCTTGTCTACCGGGCTGTGCAGCGTTTGGCTGAAGGCATCTACGTCGCGCTTCAGGGATTCGCCGTCTTTCTGCAGCCGCTGCGCTACCCGCTGGAGGTCTTCCTTGGGATGGGACACATCGTGGGCCATTGCCTCAGCGTCTTGCTTCACCCGGGCCGCCGCCTTCGCCGCCTGGGCCTGTATGTCCTGCGGCCACTCGGTGGGATGCGATGCCACCTCGGCCGCCTCGTGCAGGGCGCTTTTCTGGCGCTGCACCATTTCGTCCCATTGACGGCGGTCCACGTCCAGCTCTTGGCCGGAAGCCGCCACCCCGGTTTCCCACTGCCGGCGAATGTCCGCCCCTACCTGGGCGATGTCTTCGCCGGCCGCCTGCGCCGCATGGGCGATGGCCTCCCCCGGGCGGGCCTCACCTTTGGCGGCAGGTCGGCCCTCCGCTTGGGGCACAACCACCACCGAGGGCGCGGCCTCTCCCGCCTTGCCGGGCTCCGGCGCCTCCCCCTTGGCCTTCGCAACGCCCGCCTGCTCCGCATAGGCTATGGCCTCGTTCGCGGCTTTGCCCACAGCCTTCGGCGCGGCGCCGTTTTTCGGAGTGTCAGTTGGCGTGGTTTCTTTTTTCTTGCTCATGGCGGCTCTCCCCGTGCAGCGCTGGTACTTCTACGGTAGAAGATACGCATTGGCGAGAAGCCGCCGCCCCGCAGGGCAAACCCGTCAATCGCCCGTGAGCAAAACGTGGCCTACCTGGGCGCATTAGAGGCGCGCCTCTGGAAAACATGACATTATCCCCGTCCCCTGTCATGGGGGCGGGCTTTCGAGTTACTCCTCTACGCGAATGAGGGAGGGAGGCCCCTGCAGCACGTCGTCCAGGCCGGCGATCTCCTCGATTACCGCCTTGATGTCGCTCTCCTTCGCAACATGGGTGACGTACACCACATCCACCGTGCTTTCCTTCTTGGAATGCTGCACCACCGAATGCACGCTCACGTTGTACTGGGCGAAGATGCCGGCCATGGCTGCCAGCACCCCCAGCTTGTCGCTGACGGTGAAGCGGATGTAGTACTTCATTTGCAGTTCGTCCACCGGCAAAATGGGCAGCTGGTCGGTGCAGGTGCAGCCCACCAGCGGGCCCACCCCCTGCTGCACGTGGCGCGCCACTTCCAGCACGTCGCCCATCACCGCGCTGGCGGCCGGGCCGCTGCCAGCGCCTGCGCCGAAGAACATGGTTTCACCCACGGCGTCGCCCACCACGTAGATGGCGTTGTACACGCCGTTCACGGTGGCCAGCTGATGTGTGGCGGGAATCATGGTGGGGTGCACGCGCACGTCGATGCCCTTGGGGGTGCGGTGCGCGATGGCCAGCAGCTTCACCACGTAGCCCATGCCGCGGGCCGCCTCCAGGTCTACCGGGGAAATTTGGCTGATGCCAGAGGTGTACACATCGGCCAAAGTGACGCGGGAGTTGAAGGCGATGGAGGCCAGGATGGCGATCTTGGCGGCGGCGTCGAAGCCCTCCACATCGGCGGTGGGATCGGCCTCGGCAAAGCCGTTGGCCTGGGCTTCCTTCAGCGCGTCCTCATAGCCCATGCCGTTGTCGGCCATGCGGGTGAGCATGTAGTTGGTGGTGCCGTTCACGATGCCCATTACGGTACCGATTTCGTTGGCGATCAGCGAATGCTTCAGCGGATCGATGATGGGGATGCCGCCGCCCACGCTGGCCTCGAATGCCACTTCCTTACCGGCTGCGGCTGCGGTGTCCAGCACCTCTTGCCCGTGAGTGGCCATCAGCGCTTTGTTGGCGGTCACCACGTTCTTGCCGGCGGCCAGCGCCTCCAGCACTACGTTGCGGGCCACGGTGGTGCCGCCAATCAGCTCCACCACGATGTCGATTTTCGGGTCGTTCACGATGTCGCGGTAATCCGGCGTGAAGATGTCGGCCACGTTATGGGCCGCCGCTTGCTCGGGGTTGCGCGAACACACGCGCACCAGCTCCACGTCAACGCCCAGGTGGCGCTGGAAATCTTGTTTGTGCTTTTGCAGAATATCGATGCAGCCACCGCCCACGGTGCCGGTGCCCACCAAACCAATCTTCACAGTCATATTGCATCCTTAATCGAGAGAGCCGCGCGCCCTGCTGGCCCGCACCTTGCCGCCGTATCCCTTGCTTGCCGCGGCTTGGTTCGCCGCCCACCTTGGCCGGGACGCCCGCTGGGCCGCCGCCTTGGCGAGGCCGCCAGCCGTGCCGCTCGCCTCAACCGGTCGCTGGCCGTGCCGCCGCCTTGGCGGAGCCGCCGCCTTGGCGGAGCCGCCATCTGCAACGGCCGCCTCAACCGGCCCCGCCTCTGCGCGACCACACATGCAGCCACATTTCGCCTCGGCATTTTCGTAATTGCGAAATTATACAGGCCCCGTGCGCCAACGTGCCTCCCCTATCCGCCAGTGGACATCGCGCCAGACGCTGCACCTATCCGCCAGCAGGCACCATGCTCCCGCACTTGCTGCCGTTAGGCGCTTGACGCATAGCCCCCGCAACTCCAGCAGGCACGAAATGCCCGCCGCACTCTGTTTGCCGCACAAAACCATCAGTTTTGTGCGCTGCAATCTCCCTATTGCACAAAACTGACGGTTTTGTACGGAACCCTGCTCAAAATCGCCAGATTTGTACGCTAAACCGGCCCTGAGCTGGCTGCCACCTTGCATTTCCCCAGTTCAGACGCTGGATAAAAATGCAGCGGCGTTTGAGCCGCCGCTAACAAGCCAATAAGCCGTACAAAAACGTCAGTTTCGTGCATAAAAGACGCTCCGCTGCATAAAACTGACGGTTTTGTACGAGCGATGCGAGCGCATGGGCGATTGGGGAGCCAACGCGGGCGACGCGAGCGGGGAGGGCAGAGACGGCGCGAGCGGCGATGCGCGCGACACGGGGCAACGGGGAGGCAGGGCGGGCGCTCAGGCGGTGCGAGGGGCAACGCAGGCGAAGCGGGGAGCGGTGCGGGCACAACTGAGGCACAGATAGTGCGGACGACGCGAGCGCACGGGCGGTGCAGGCGCGCGGACATGCGCGCAACGCGGGCGACACGAGCGCTCGGGCGACCGGGGGGATGACGCGCACAACGCTGGCGATGGGGGCCAACGCGCGCAACGCGGGACGGTGCAGGGGGCGGCGCGGGATGCGATGTGAGCACGTGAGCAATTGGGAGCTAATGCGGGCGCTCGGGCAATGCGGGCGCTTGGGCAACAAGGGCGACAAGGGCGACGCAGGCGGTGTGGCGGCACGGGCAGCCACGGAGCACGCAACTTCGCCGGCACGTCGGCCCCGACGGTTCCGGCTGGCAAAGCGCTTGGAAACGGCGACGCGCCTACCCCTTCGCGCCGCACCGCCCGCACCGGTCCCTTCGCGCCGCACCGGCCCTTGCGCAGCTCCTTCGCGCGACCCTTCGCCAGAACAAAATAACGGGGCCGCCCTCCCGGACGACCCCGCTTCTGCCCTCTATTTGCAGCGCCGCGCCCCTACGCCAGGCCCAGCCACAGCATGAACTTCGGCACGTAACCCATGATGAAAATCACCACAATCAGCGCCGGCAGCCCGTAAGTGAGCCACACCCGCGACCACCGCGGGAACGGGGCGCCGGCACCAGTATCGGCCTCCTTCAGGAAGTTCTTCCAGCCCCAACCCTTCCGCGACAGGCAAAACACCACGTAAAGCAGGCTGCCCAGCGGCAGCATATTGTTGCTCACAATGAAGTCCTCGATGCTCTGGATGTCGCCGATGCCCGGCACAGTGACGCCGGCCAACACGTTAAAGCCCAGTGCGCAGGGCAGGCTGAGCACGGTTATCAGCGCGCCGGTGCGCAGGATGGCGGTGCGACGGTCCAAGTTCCAGCGCTCCATGGTGAAGGTGATGATGTTCTCGAACACCGCGATGATGGTGGACAGCGCGGCGAAGCTCATGAACACGAAGAACAGCGTGCCCCACAGCTGCCCCAGCGGCATTTGCTCGAACACGTTGGGCAGCGTGACGAACACCAGCGCCGGGCCCTGGTCGGGCGCCACGGCAAAGGCGAAGCACGCGGGGAAGATGATGAAACCGGCCAGGATGGCCACCATGGTGTCGAGGCCGCAGATGCGCAGCGCCTCGCCAGTGAGCGAGTGCTTTTTGCCGATGCGGCTGCCGAACACCTCCATGGCGGAAATGCCCAGCGACAGCGTGAAGAACGCCTGGCCCATGGCGGCGTACACCGCGTCGCCGAAGCCGGCCCAGCCGCCCTCGAACATCTTGCCGAAATCGGGCACCAGGTAAAACTCCAGGCCGGCGGCGGCGCCGGGCAGCGTAACCGAGCGCACCACCAGGACGCCCATCACCACTAGCAGGGCCACCATCATCACCTTGGTCACCCGCTCCACGCCCTTCTGCAGGCCAAACGAGCACACCGCGAAACCAATGAGGATAACCACCAGCATCCAGCCGATCATCTCGCCGGGGTTCGCCAGCATGGCACCGAACACGCCGGCCACACCGTCGGGGTCTAGCCCCACGAAGGTGCCGGTAGCCATCTTAGCCATGTAGGCCAGCATCCAGCCGCACACGGTGGTGTAGAACATCATCAGCAGCATGCAGCCGATGTAGGCCCACCAACTGAACCAATGCCAGCGGCGCGACGGCTGCAGAATGTCGAAGGCAAGGGCGGCCGAGCGCTGGCTGGCGCGGCCCACGGCGAATTCCATCACCATCACCGGCAGGCCCAGGATAACCAGGAACACCAGGTACATGAGGATGAATGCCGCGCCGCCGTACTCGCCGGCGATGTAGGGGAAGCGCCACACGTTGCCCAGGCCAATGGCGCAACCGGCGCTGATAAGAATGAAGCCCAAACGGCTGGCGAAGTGCTCGCGCGGTACCGCCGCCTTTGCCGGGAAGTTCTCAGCGCCTTCCGCGAGGCCGCTCGCGCCTTCTGCGGCCCCTGCGGCCCCTGCGCCTTCCGCCAGCATTTCGTTGTCGCTCATGGCTATCCCCTGTTCGCCGGTGTCTTGAACAAAATTGCGGATGCCATTGTAGCCAGACCGCGGCACATGGCGGCGAGGGGTCCGAAAACGGCCCCAATCCCCGCCCGAGCGCGGTGAAAGCGAAGGAAGGCAAGGGCGTATCGGCGCATCGGGGGTTTCGCGCGCCGAAGGGCACTGGGGACAAACGCCTTCGCACGCGCGGCATGCTAAAAGCGCGCCCCCGGCCGAAAGAGCGCGGGGCGCGTCGCGGGGGTGCGGGGCGCGCGGGGGGGCGAGGCTACGTCACGCCCGGCAGCCCGGCAGCCCAGCGGCCCGGCAGCCTTCGCCCTACAAATCGCGGGCGTAGAGATCGGCGTAGGTTTCGCGGCGGGTGACCACACGGGCCTGCCCGTCCTTCACGAACACCACCGCCGGACGCGGCTGGCCGTTGTAGTTGCTGGCCATGGTCATGTTGTAGGCGCCGGTGCCGAACACGCACACGATGTCGCCCAGCTCAGCCGGCTGCAGGCTGCCGTCAATCACCACGGCGTCGCCGCTTTCGCAATGCTTGCCGCACAGGGTGGCAATCTCGGTGCGGGGCTGGTCGGCCTTGTTGGCAATCACCGGCTCGTACTCGGCGTGGTACAGGGCGGTGCGGATATTGTCGCTCATGCCGCCGTCCACTGCCACGTACTTGCGGATGCCCGGCAGCGTTTTCAGGATTCCCACCGTGTACAACGTCACGCCGGCGTTGGCCACCAGGCTGCGGCCCGGCTCCACCAAAAGCCGCGGCAGCGGCAGCCCGTGCTGGCCGCAGAAATCCTTCACTGCCGCAGTGGTCACTTCGGCGAAATCGGCGATGGAAGAGGGCTCGTGGTCGGCGGTGTAGGCGATGCCAAGGCCGCCGCCCAGGTCGAGTTCTCCCAGCGTAACGCCGTAGCCGTCGCGAATGCGGGCCATGAACTCCACCATCACGGCCGCCGCCTCGCGGAACGAGTGCAGCGCGAAAATCTGCGACCCGATGTGGCAATGCAGCCCCACCAGCCGCACGCCCGGCGCCGCCAGCACATCGGCCACGCATTTGTAGGCGAAATCCTCGCGCATGGTAAAGCCGAACTTGGAGTCCTCGCAACCGGTGCGGATGTACTCGTGGGTGTCCGCCTCCACGCCGGGGGTGATGCGCATGTACACGTCCTGCACAATGCCCAGCCGCTGCGCGATTTCCGACACGCGGGCCAGCTCAAGGCGGCTGTCCAGCACAATACGCCCCACGCCGGCGCTCATGGCTTCTTCCAGCTCCTGCGGCGTTTTGTTGTTGCCGTGCATGAACACCCGCGCCGTGGGGAAGTCCACCGCCCGGGCGCAGGCCAGCTCACCGCCGCCCGACACGTCCAGGCACAGCCCCTCGGCGTTGGCCAGCCGCAGCACTTCCTTGTTCAGAAACGCCTTCGAGGCGTAAATGATGTCGGAGCTGGGGTAGCGCTTGGCGAATTCGTCGCGATAGGCCTCCATGCGGCCGCGCAAATCGGCCTCGTCGAACACGTACAGCGCAGTGCCCTGGGTGCGGGCCAGCTGCACCATATCAACGCCGCCGATGAACAGATGGCCGTCGCGCACCTCGGCGGTGGCGGGCAGCACGGCGCCCAGCTGGTCGGCGGTGCGGTTGTCGGCTTTTTTGGTGAGGTCAGATGCCGGGAGGGACATGGCATTTCCTTTCGTTTCCGTGAAGTTGGGCCATAGTAGCAAGACTTGTGTTTCCAACAAGAAAACTGGCGAAAACGGCCGGATTTTTGCGAAATCCACGGCGCCAGCGGCCCGACAGTCCGCGCTCACCGTCTCGGCCCGCGCTAGGCGCCCACGGCCCAAGGTCCCGCGGCCACACCGGGAGCTCGCGCCGGGTGTCCATAGCCCCAGCCTCGGCTCGCGCCAGCTCCCCCAGCTCCGGCTCGCGCCCACGGCCACAGCCTCGACTCGCGCCAGCTCCCACGGTCTCGGCCACGCGCCGGATGTCCGCGGCCGCGCGCCTCGTCCCTAGCCTTAGCTCGGCCGGCATGCCCGCTGCAGCCCGCAGGCCCCGCGTTTCTGCACGCCCCCGCTCCTGCAGCCGGCCCAGCATCCAAGCTCCAAACCCCCATGGCCCAGCCTCCAAGAGGGCCTTTTGCCACATCCTCGTTTTTTCTGCAGCCGCTGCCACGAAAACGAGGAAATGGCAAAAATCCGAGCGAAAAACTGCCATATCCCCTTGTTTTGTGCGAATCCTGCACCAAAAACGAGGATGTGGCAAAAACAGGGCCCCAAAATTGCCATATCCTCGAAAACGTGACGCGGGCCGTCAGAAAAACGAGGATGTGGCAATTTTGAGGGTGGAAATAGGAGCCAGCGCGCCCTTCGCCAAACAGCTTTATCATGAGGGGGCGAAATCATTTCCCCGCGAGAATAGAGGTTGCAATGGCAAAGACCGAACCTTCCGTGGACCAGTGGCTGCGCGAGGCCAAAACCAGCTCGGCGGCCGCGCAGTGCGGCATGTTCCTCACCCACAACGGCGTGGTGCGCATCACTCCCAAAAAGGAGGTGCGCGAAGGCGTGGAGGGCCTGGGGCAGGTGCAGGCGGTGGAGTTTTCCTACGACGCCGAGGGGCTGGCCGCCGCCGAGGCCGAGGCGCTCACGTGGCCCGGCGTGTACTACGTGCGCACGTGGCTGAACGAAGGCCGTTGCGAAGTGGGCGACTCACTGATGTACGTGCTGATCGGCGCCGATATTCGCCCCAACTGCATCGATGCACTGCAGAAGCTGGTGGGCAAAATCAAGAACGAGCTAGTGGTGGAGAAAGAAATCTTCGCTTAGCCGTGCGCGCGGCTTGCATTCGGCCCTGCGCGTAACCCTGCGCAAGGCCGCGTGAAAGCGCCTCCAGCTGGGTCAAAACCGCGCCGTGCCCGTGCTAGAATCGTGGGCGCGGCGCTTCGCCACTCGGGCGGCTTCCAAGAAGGGAGACGCCTATGGAGGCAGAAACTGTTACAGCGATATGCAATATCTTCTTGGTGCTGATTGGCTTTTTGGGCCTTTACGCCATCAAGAGGGAGTGACGAACAGCGAGGTTAGCCAAGGAAAAACCCCGCTCAGTTTGCAGGCCGATGCGGGGTTAACCAAATAAACAACGCTGCCCGAGTGACCGGGGCGCCGTTCGCTTTGCATTATAGCACCGAGAAAGACGGACAACTACCCATGAATGAAACCGACATCATCGCCCCCGCCAGCCACCCCTACCGGGCGGTTTGCTTCGATTTGGACGGCACGCTGCTGCCCATGGATTTGGACGCGTTCCTGAGCAGCTACTACCAGGCGCTGGGAAAGTTCGCGGCCGAGCGCGGCTTCAACTCCGCCGCCGTGCTGCGCGGGGTGGACGCCGGGGTGCGCGCCATGCTCGCCCACGACGACGGAACCACAAATCACGCAGTCTTCTGGACCGCCTTCCGCAATGCTGTGGACGGCGAAACCGGCGATACCGACACCGATTGGGAGGGCATCTTCAACCAGTTCTACGAGGAGGATTTCGGAAAGCTGGGGGCCTCGACGGTGCCCAATCCGGCGGCGGACAGCGCCGTGGCCACGCTGCTGGCGAAGGGGTATCCGCTGGTGCTGACCACCATGCCGCTGTTCCCGCCGCGCGCAGTGGAGTGGCGCCTGCGCTGGGCCGGCGTTGACTCGGCCGCCTTCCGGCGTATGACGGTGTACACCAACTCCACCTCGGTAAAGCCCAAGCTGGCCTATTACCAGGAGAACCTGGATGCGCTAGGGCTGGCCGGCGAAGAGGTGCTGATGGTGGGCAATAACACCGTGGAAGACCTGGCGTTCATGCAGCTGGGAGCCGATGGCTTCCTGGTTACCGACTGTCTGCTGAACCCCAACGAAATGGACGTGAACGAGGTGCGCCACGGCACGCTGGAGCAATTCGCCCAATGGGTGGAAACGCTTCCCACCTGCAAAAACCCCGCCACCAGCATTCAGCCGTAACGCTCTTCGTTCCGAAAGCCGCCCTTCTTTGGCGCCCAGGCAGAGATAGAATCTCTGCCCCACGAACAACGGAGCCGACAGGGGGACGCCCCCGACACGCCCCAACACGCAAAAAGAAAGAGCCCCGAAGGGCTCTTTCTTTTCATAACGTCGATGCTCGCGAGAGCAGCGATACGCCTAGATCATTTCCAGGGTGAAGTCCTCTTCGCCGTTGAACACCTTCATGGCCTGGGCCACGGTGTAGTCGGCCAGAGTGATGGCGGAGATGGCCTTGGTCAGGCGCACGGCCTCGTCCAGCGAGCGCTGGTGGATGTTGCGGCCAGTAGCGTTACCGCAGGCACCGCCCACGTGGATCTGGTCGTACAGCTGGGTGAGGAAGGTGTTGGCGTCCACGGTGGAGCCGCCCGCGCACACCAGGCCAGTGCGGCCAGCGGCCATAGAGGCCACCTTCAGGGCCTCGGCCGGGGTGCGGCCGTCTTCAGGCTTCGGCGGGTTCACCTTCACGAAGTCGGCACCCAGGCACAGGGCCACGCCAGCGGCACCGGCAATCAGGTCCGGGTCCTTCTCGGCGGTCACAGCCTTGCCGCGGGGGTAAATCCACAGCACCACCAGCAGGCCGTTGGCATGAGCCTGGGCGATCAGCTCGCCGGCTTCGGCCATCATGGTGGATTCATACTCACTGCCCAGGTAGATGGTGTAGCCCAGGCCCACGATGTTCACGCCGGCATCGCGCATAGCCAGCACGGCATCAAGGTCGGTCAGCTGCGGCGAATAGGGATCGTCCTGCTTCACGCCCACCAGGTTGGTTTTGGAATTCATCTTGATCAGGTAGTTGATCTCGGGGTAATCGTTGGCGTAAGCCGCCACCAAGCCGCGCTGACCAGCCACAACGCCACACACGCCGTTCTTGCCAATCTCAAACAGGTGCTGCGGGTCGGCGTCGGCGATGTCGATGTCCTCACCGTAGAAGTCCTTGTTCAGGTGCTCCACCTTCTGGTCGCAGGCGAACAGCATCAGGCGCCCCGTCTCGCGGGTGGCCTTCATATAGTTAGTGATGTACTCGTCGCGCATCTCGGGCAACACATCAGCGGGAACGCGCACTTCTTCACGAGTGATCTTGGGCATATTGGTCCTCTAATCTCTGGCATCGTCGCCTCCCGGCGACTTTCTCCAACAATTTCGGAAACGCAGCGGGGCCACGTTTCGCGCAAGTGAAACCATGATATCGGGTTTCAACGCTGCTGGCTCAAGTGTATAGGTTTTGGCGAAAAACCCCTCATATTTCAGCGAGATTCCAGAAGTTGCTGCGGGCGGAACGCCGAGCCCCTGCGTGCGACGGACGGCTTGCCTGCCGCGGAGCCATCGCGCATCGCCCCGCGCCCGTGGCGGGATTAGGCGGCTAGTTCCGCCACGGGGACGGGAGAGCTCGGAATTCCGGGCATTTTTGACGGCGTTTGCTCGGAATTTGAGGGCATTTTGCCACCGGGGGTGTGGCCTTGGCGGAAATAGGGGCCTAGTTCCGCCAGGAGGGTGACTGGACTCGGAATTAGGGAGCTTTTTGCCCTCGAAGTTGTGAGTTCGGCGGGAATAGGCGGCTAGTTCCGCCAGCCCTCCCTCCGACGGGAGCCCCCTTCCCCCTCATGGCGGGAATAGGGGCCTGGTTCCGCCACGGCAGCGGGCGGCGGCTTGCGCCCTGGAGAAGGCAGGCGTGGTTAGCCGCGGTCGAAGAGCTTGCGCCCTGGAGAAGGCAGGCGTGGTTAGCCGCGGTCGAAGAGCTTGCGGCTTTCGCGGGCGAACTGGCCGCGAGTGCCCACCAGCAACACCGCCAGCAGCAGCAACGCCAAGACCGCACTGACCACCGCCGGCCACGGCCACGCCGCCTGGCCGAACGCCACCAGCAGCAGCGGCACACCGCCCAGCACGATGTCCATGATCAGGTACTTGGCATAGCCCTCGATAAACCGGCTGCGGAAAATGGCCAGCAGCACGCCATTGGCCAAAAGCGCCACGATGCACAACAAGGGCACGATGAACGTGGAAACCACAGGCGCGCGGGTGGCGAAGTAAACCAGCAGCGCCATGGCAAGCAGCACGAAGAAATAGCGCTCCACCATGCGCAGCCCGCTGGTGGCGTGGGCCAGGATATTGCGCAGGAACAGGTAATTCACCAGCAGTACGCCCACAATGGCCACCGCCTCGGGGATTGTGACCAGGCCCACCGCAAGAAGCAGCAGCGCCACCAGGCACAACACCGCCGTAATGGTGCCCACCAAACCGCCCACGTGGAAAGCCTGGCGCACGGGGGGCACATCGGGGAAGGGATCAGGGCTGGGGGTGCCTAAGAGGGGCGAACCGCACAGGGGGCAGCGGCGCAGCTGACCTTCCACGTCGATGTGGCAGGAATCACAACGCAACATCGGGCGCCCCCTCTCCCGCAGCGGCCTTGGGGGCAAGAGCAGCAGCCGAGGCCGAGCCCTGGACGGAGGCCGGCGAAGAGCGTTGGCGGAAATAGGGGCCTAGTCCCGCCACGGGGGAG
>NZ_QIBY01000027.1 GCF_003725335.1 Parvibacter caecicola | reverse complement strand
ACCTCCGGCGGGGGCGCCCTTGCGTCCGGCCCCCTTCCCGTCCTCGGCCGACGCCCACCCCTCCCTTCCGCTTCTGCCCGGATTACCCCGCTTGTCCGGGCAACACCCCGACCAGAGTCCCGCCAAACTCGCCCTCTGCCCGGATTACCCCGCTTGTCCGGCCAAGCCCCCGACCGAATCCCCGCCAAGCGCGCCCCCTGCCCGGACAACCCCGCTTGTCCGGGCAGGGGGCAGTGTGCGGCGCAGCCTGTGGGCCGGGGCGTGGGAAAGGCGGCAAAGTGCGCTATATGGCAACGTGTCATATACATTTCGCCGAGGCTGTGCCATACTGTGGGAAGTTCAAACTACGGCCAGGGGGGGGCGTGTGCTGGGGGAGCTTGCCATAGTCTATCTGTTCTTGGGCGGCGCCGGCGCCGGTGCCTTGCTGGTGTGCGCCCTGGTGGATTTGCTGTGGCTGCATGAGCCTTTCGGCATTGAGCGAACGGCGCGAGGCCTTTCCCATTGGCCAGTAGAGCGGCTGCTGGGGCTGGCGCTTCTCGCCGGTTGGCTGATGGTAGCCTGCGGCGTGGTGTGCCTCGCCTTTGATCTGGGGCGCATCGACCGGCTGATAAGCCTGCTCATTTCCCCGCCGGTGTCGCTGATGAATTGGGGCGCATGGGGTCTGGCCCTGCTGTTGGCAGTGGGTGGCGCCTTGGTTGCGGTGCGCTTTTTGTGTCTGCCGTGGGCGGCCTGCGGGCTGGTGACGGCCCTGGAGGTGCTCGCCGCAGCGCTGGCGCTTTTCGTGGTGGCCTACACCGGCTTTCTGCTGCAAGCTTTGGCCGGTGTGCGCTTTTGGGGCCTCTGGCCGGTGGTGTTGCTATTCGTGCTCTCGGCGCTTTCCTGTGGCATTGCTGTGCCGCTTCTTCTGTGCGCGGTGGTGCCTTCCGATGAAGTTGTGGAAAGCCTGTCCGGCGGATTGCTGCGGGTTGATTTCGCCGTAATTGTCACCGAATCCCTTACGGCGGCCGTGCTGGTGGCAGTGGCCGCTGCAAGCGATCATCCGGGCATCCAGACGTCTTTGTCTCTGCTGCTGCGGGGCGACGCCGCCCTGTGGTGGTGGGCTTTCGCAGCTTGCGGCCTGGTGATTCCGGCTGCGGTGGAGCTGCTGGCCCTGTGCTCTTCATCTGGGGAAACGGCCCGTCGTGCCGCTCTGTGTGCGGCCGCTGTCATCTTGGCCGGAGGGGTTTCCCTGCGCATCGCCATCGTGGACGCCGGTGCATTCCGGGCGCTTGAACTGGGCGCATCGCCGCAAGGTGAGGCTGTGGCCCCGGTAGCTCCTGGCCCGGACAGCTCTGGCGAAGGCGCCGCCGATTACGAACCCAAACCTGCCGACGCGTTTCCGTTTAGCCTACAATAGAGAAAGGGGGTAGCATGCTCAGACGAAGGGAAGAAGCCGCCATGCCCAAGCAGAATGCGAAAAACAAGCTCACGGAATTGTTCCAGCTGGACGACGCCAGCAGCATTCCCATTTGGCTGCAGCTGAAAAATCGCTTCACGTACCTCATCACTTCCGGCTACTACCTGCCCGGCGATCAGCTTCCCACTGTGCGTGGCCTGGCCGCTGACATCGAAATCAACTACAACACGGTGAGCAAGGTGTACCAAAGCCTGGAAGAGGACGGTTTCATCGTGTCGAAACGGCGCCAAGGGGCGTTCGTGTGCGACGTGTCCGACAAGCCGGGCGTAGATGTTTCGGTGACGGCGGAAATTGTGACGACGGAGTACTTACAGCGCTGCCAGGAGCTGGGCATGTCGCTGGAGGATGTGGAAGTGCGCTTTGCCGCCAGCATCAAGCAGGCGAAGCTGAAGCGTGATAGGGAAGCGAGGGCCGCGCATGCGGGGGATCAGAAGACGGGCCGAGGACGGGTCATCGAGTTCAACCCGGCAGGGGAGGATGCCGGCGGCGCAAAGGCCGGCGCAGGCGCTTAATCGCACCAGCCGCAACGGCGCCGTGGTGTTCACGGCGGTGTTGTTCGTGGTGGCCACGGCCGCGGGTTGCGGCATTGCGGCGGCGGTGGCGGGCGAAGTGAACCTGCCGGTGCTGCTTGTTGCCTTGGCCTGCGGGCTTTTGGCGGCCACCTCCATCCACCTTACCATGGACTGGGAAAAGGCCGTGGTCATGCGCTTCGGCGCCTTCAATCGCACGGCGGGCCCCGGCCTGGTGTTCACCATCCCCGTCGTTGAGTTCTATTCGGTGCGCATCGACCAGCGCGTGATCGCCACCTATTTCGGTGCCGAGGAAACCCTCACCTCCGACCTGGTGCCGCTCAACGTTGACGCGGTTATTTTCTGGATGGTGTTCTCGCCGCAGAAGGCCGCCACCGAGGTGGAGGACTACGCTTCGGCGGTGGCGTGGATGGCCCAGGCCACCTTGCGCAAGGCTATCGGCCGTGCCACGCTGGGGGAGGTGGCCACCCGTCGCGACCAGCTGGATACCGAACTGAAGGAAGCTCTGGAGGAAAAGCTGGATGGATGGGGCATCAACGTGATGGATGTGGAAGTGCGCGATATTGTGGTGCCCAAAGAACTGCAGCAGGCCATGGCGGCCGAGGCCATCGCCACCCGCGAGCGCAATGCCCGTATGATTATGGCCGAAGCCGAGGCGGACATCTCCGACATGCTGCGCGACGCGTCCGGCAATTACGCTGACGATCCGGAGGCGCTGCGGCTGCGCACCATGCACCTGGCCTACGAGAGCGTGAAGCAATCGGGCGGCACACTGGTGATTCCCAGTGCCTTCAGCGAAGGCTTCACTGGCGACGTGGCCGAAGCCGCCGCCAAGGTCGCCGCGAAATAGGCGGGCTGCAGCTGCCTTAGAGCATCATGAATAGCTTGGCCAGCGCCCAGCCGATGAATCCGCAGCAGGGGAAGGTGAGCAGCCATGCTGTCACCATGTGCTTGGCAATGCCCCAGTTCACGCGTTTGAAACTCTTCGATGCTCCCACACCCATGATGGCGGCGGTGGAGCAGTGCGACGTGGACACCGGCATGCCGGTAATGGAGGCCACGAACAGCGTGATGACGGTGGAAGCAGACGCGGCCACCCCCTGGTACTTCTCAAGGGAAACCATGTCCATGGCCACCGATTTGATGATGCGCTTACCCCCCAGAAGCGTGCCCAGCGAAATAGCGGCCGAGCACAGTACCATCAGCCATAGGGGGAAGTTGGTCTCGCCGCTGGTTTCCATGCCGAAGGCCAGCGCGATGCCCAGAAGGCCGATGGACATGAACTTCTGGCCGTCTTGCGCGCCGTGTAGAAACGACAGGGCGCAGGCGCAGATGTCTTGCAGCACCACGCACACCATGTTGGCGCGGCGGCGATTGGCGCGGGCGAACAGCGCCTCGATGAGCTTGGTCACCACGATGCCCAGCACAAATCCAGCCACCAGTGAAAATGCCATGCCGTAAATCACCAGCATCCATTCGCTGAACACCACGCCGGTCAAGCCGTTGAGGGCAATGGCACCGCCGGTGACGCCGGCGATCAGCGAGTGCGACTTCGACGCGGGAATGCCGCGGAGCCAGCAGAATACGCCCCAGCCAATGGAGCCGATCATGGCCGCCACCAGGGCTAGCAGTGCTTGATGGGTGTTGCCGGAGAAATTCACCATATTGAACATGGTGTGGGCCACGGCGGTGGAGATGTAGGTCATGCCCACTAGCCCCACGAAATTGAAGATGGCTGCCAGCGCCAGGGCCGCGCCCGGTTTCAGGCATCGAGTGGAAACGGCGGAGGCGATAGCGTTGGGGGCGTCGGTGGCGCCAGAGATGATGGTGACGCCGATGACCAGAGCCAAAATGACAACCAGGACGGGATGAGCACTCGCCTGTGAAAGAAATACCGAAAGGGTTAGTCCCATGCCTATAGCCTAGCTTCGATGAGATTGGTCCAAATTACGAGCCGCTTTATTCTAGCGCAAGCGGCTGGAACGCAAGCGAGCGACCGGTTTCGATTTATATGCACTCTTGAATGACGGCGCCTCTGACCAAAGTTGCGAAAACGTGTATGACTGAGCGCGGTTTATCAACTTTGGTGGGGGTTTTCTGTGGGGTGAAGATGCGCGAGCTGCGGTTTTGCTGGAGGGTGCCTCATTTCGCCTACCAAAACCGCCAAAATGCGCCGATACGCCTACCAAAACCGCCAAAACGTGCTTGGCTGCGCACGGTTTGCCGACTTTGGCAGGAAGAGGGCGGCGGGGTGCGGTCGAAGCGCAGGGGAGGGCGACGGAGTGTGACAGGCGACGGGCGACGGGGATAACGTCAGGTTTTCCGTCTGCCCTCTTTTCTGGAGGGCCTTTCTTGAAAGTCTGACGCTACCCCCGTCGCCCCCCCCCTGTCATGGTTCGCCATCGTGCCCGTTACGCTGTCATTTAACAAATTACCAGTTCAGAATACGATTTTCCCTTCTGTCATAGTTTGTCATACAAAAACGCTTGACGGGGGGGGGGTTCTATGACAAGATATGACAAGCGAATCCGGCCGGTTCGATTATTTTGTAGGAGAGCCCATTGCCCGTGGGACAACCGATGCGCCGCGCGAGCAGCACGTCTGAGGGGAATGGGACGCAAGGGGAGAGTGGGAAGAGCCGAACGCGAGAGGGGCCCGGCGCAGCCGAAGGCCCGGTGAAACGGCGCTTTCCGTCTTCTTGACCAGGAGGAGGAGAGATGACGGATCAGACAACCCCGAAATCTGGACTCACGCGCCGCAGCTTTTTGAAGGCGGCGGGCGCAACCACGGTGGCCACGGCCGCCGGTGCCATCGGATTCGGCGGTTTGGCCATTGCCGAGGATTACGCCCCCGGCCAGCCCGACGAGGAAACCATCTTCTGCGGCGTGTGCCGCGGCAACTGCTCGGGCACTTGCAAGCTGAACCTGCACGTGCGCGACAACAAAATCGTGAAAACTTCCAAGCGCCCGTTCAATTCGTTCCCCGATGGCAGCATCGACCGCATTTGCCTGCGCGGCCTCAGCCATCCGTACAACATTTACGGCCCCAATCGCGTGCAGTACCCCATGAAGCGCGTGGGCGAACGCGGCAGCGGCGAATGGGAGCGCATCAGCTGGGAAGAGGCCATCAAGTACATCACCGACGAGTGGAAGCGCATTCAGGCGGAGTACGGCGAGCAGGCCATCGCCTACACCCGCGGCTCCGGCAACATGGGCGCCATCAGCGGCGTTGCATCTCCCATGTACAACGTGTTCTTCAACAAAATCAACGCCAGCATGATCAAGATCGCCCGCGACCAGGCCAACACCCGCGGCATCAACCGCGTGGTGGGCAACCTGGGCGACTGGGTGCTGAACGACCCCTCCGACTTCAAGAACGCGAAAACCCTGTTCGTGTGGGGCGCCAACATCACCGACGCCCAACTTCACGACTGGCACCATGTGGCCGACGCCCAGGACGCCGGCACCAAGCTGGTGGTGATCGACCCCATCATGACCCAGCTGGCGGCCCGCGCCGACAAGTGGGTGCCGGTGAAGCCCGCTACCGACGCGGCGCTGGCGCTCTCCATGATGTACGTGATGGTGGACGAGGACGCGGTGAACAAGCCCTTCCTGCGCGACCACACTTGCGCTCCTTTCCTGGTGCGCTCCGACACCGGCAAGTTCCTGCGCATGAGCGATCTGGGTGTGGAGCCTGAGGTGATCGAAGTGGCGGCCGGCCAAGTGTCCGCCGCTTCCAGCGAGAACAAGGGCGCCAAGGTGAACGCCGCCAAAACCGTGACCAAGGTGTTGGACCATCCAGCGGTGCTGGACGCCGACGGCACGGTGAAGAGCCTGGTGGAAGCCACCGACCCGCAGCTTTCCGGCACTTACGACTTCAACGGCGTGCCCTGCTCCACCGCCTACGATCTGCTGGTGGAAGACATCATGCAGTACCCGCCCGAGAAGGCCCAGGACATCTGCGACGTGCCCGCCGAGACCATCGTCGAGCTGGCGCACCTGGCGCTTGACGGCCCCTGCATCCACCGCTTGGGCTGGGGCTCCAACTCCTACACCAACGGCGTGCACGCCGCCCATGCCAACATCACCATGGCCGCCCTCACCGGCCAGATTGGCTACTCGGGCGCCGGCACCGGCGTGGGCGACTTCAAGGCCTGCTGGGGCATCAACGCGGTGGTGAAGGGCATGACCGCGGCGAAGTACCCCATGATTTCGGCCCTGGCGCTGCCGGAGATCATGCGCACCGACAAGTGGAAGGGCGAGGACTACCCCATCCGCTCGCTGTACGTGTACGCTGGCAACCCGGTTTCCAACCAGGTGAACACCAACGAGTACGTGAACGACGTCATCGGCAACATGGACCTGTACGTGGTGGCCGACTACTGCTTCACCGACACCACCAAGTATGCCGACATCGTGTTGCCCGCGGCGCACTGGTTCGAGCAGCAGGACCTGGTGGTCATCTCCGCCACCCAGTGCTTCATCCACAGCGAGAAGGCCATCGACCCGCTGTACGAGTCGAAGAGCGACTTCGAGATTCTGAAGTTGCTGGCCGCTGGCATGGGCTACCCCGACCTGATCGACCTCGCCGAAGACGAGTACATGTCGCAGGTGGTGGACACCCCATCGCTTACCGCGCTGGGCATCACCTACGAGAAGATCAAAGAGAACGAGGACATGTACTGGTACCCGGAAAAGCCGTGGATTCCCTGGCAGAACGCCAGCTTCCGCACCGAATCGGGTCGTATGGAGTTCTACGTGGAGAACCCCACCGTGCAGTTCGATGTGGGCCAGACCTTCGACGAAGAGCGCGAACGGTTGCCTCGCTACATCAACCCCACAGAGGCTTACGAGGGCAGCCCCACCTGGGACAAGTACAAGCTGATTCTGCTGTCCGAGCGCCCGCGCTTCCGCGTGCACTCCATGTGGTCGGACAACGCCTACCTGCGCGAGCTTGACCCCGAGCCCACCATCAAGATGAACCCGGCCGACGCCGAGGCCCGCGGCATCGCCGACGGCGACTACGTGGAGGTGTACAACGACCGCGGTCATTGCGTGGCGAAGGCGGTGTACAACAACGGCATCCGCCCCGGGTGCATGGTGTACCCCAAGAGCTGGCAGTCGCACCAGCACAAAGCCGGCTGCTGGTCGGAGCTGCTTACCTCCGAGTACGACCCGGTAGGCGTGAACGAGAGCTACTTCGACAACCTGGTTGAAGTGCGTGTCTGGAATGAGGAGTAGTGTCATGGCTGATAAAAAGCTGGTAATGCTGGTTGACACCAAGCGCTGCATTGGCTGCAACTCCTGCGCGGTGGCCTGCAAGATAGAGAACAACCTGCCCAAGAATATCTGGTGGAACCGCATCATGACGGTGGGCGGCGACAATTTGGATTCGCCGGAAGGGGAGTACCCCAACCTGAAGATGCATAACATCACCGTGGCCTGCCAGCACTGCGAGAACCCCGCGTGCGTGAAGGTGTGCCCGGTGGGGGCCACCTACAAGGACCCGGAGACCGGCGTGGTGCGCCAGGACTACGACAAGTGCATCGGCTGCCGCATGTGCATGAGCGCCTGCCCTTACACTGGCGTGCGCAATTTCAACTGGGAAGAACCCGCCTATCACCTGGATTTCGCCGTGGGCGACGCCGACGTGGCGCCCCACGAGAAGCATACGGTGGAGAAGTGCACCTTCTGCTGGCATCGTTTGGCCAAGGGCCTGCAGCCGGCCTGCGTGGAGGTGTGCTCGGCCCGGGCGCGGCACTTTGGCGACGCGAACGACCCCGACTCGGCGGTGTCGGCCATCCTGCGCACCCGCAGTCACGAGCAGCTGCTGCCCGACGAGGGCACCGATCCCAACGTGTACTTCCTTGTTTAGTTCTGCCGTTCTGGCGAACGTCGGAACTACTCGGCGCTGCGGCGCACTGTGGCCACCCGCCCTTGCCCTTCAGGCCTTTCCCTCACGTGCCAAAGCACGCTCGGCCGACCTTCGGGGCAATTGCGAGCGCCACAGCGCCCCTCGCTCGCCTGCTTAGACCTGCAAGGCTGTTTTTTCGTAGGGCAGAGATTCTATCTCTGCCTGGGCAGCGCGGGGTATGGGCCCCGCGGGGCCTGGATGATTCGCAACTCTTCTTAAGGAGAAACTTATGTCTGATACAACTGCGGCGGTTGCCGCGAAGGCTCCTGCCAAAAAGGGCGGTGCCGGCCTTAACATCGCCATCGGCGCGAGCGCGGTGGTCACCGCCATCGGCATCGCCCTCTGGGCCGTGCAGATGTCCGGCGGCATGGTGCAGACCGCCATGCGCAACCTCGATTCCTGGGGCCTCTACATTACGTCCTTCATGTTCTTCGTGGGCCTGTCGGCCGGCGGCCTGATCATCTCGTCGGTGCCCAAGGCCTTCGGGCTCAAGGGCTTCGGCGGCATCTCCAAGGTGGCCGTGATGACCTCCATCGCCGCCACCGTGGCTGCCATCGGCCTCGTCGTGGTGGACATGGGCCAGCCCTTCCGGGTGTGGGAGCTGTTCGTCTACTCCAACCTGGGGTCGCCGCTCATGTGGGACATCATCGTGCTCATGGTGTACCTGATCCTCTCCTGCGTGTACCTCTGGGCCCAGATCGCCGCCGAGAAGGGCAAGGTCTCCCACGCCGCCCTGCGCGTCATCTCCGTGGTGGCCCTCGTGTGCGCCGTCACGGTGCACTCCGTGACCGCCTGGATCTTCGGCCTGCAGCAGTCCCACGAGATGTGGCACACGGCGCTGCTGGCCCCCTGGTTCGTGAGCTCGGCGCTGGTGTGCGGCACCGGCCTCGTGATCTGCGCGGCGGTCGCCCTGCGGGCCGCGGGCTACCTCACCTGGGAGCAGGCCGACCTGGTGAAGCTCGCGAAGCTCCTGGCCGTGTTCCTCTTGGTGGACCTGTACTTCTTCGGCTGCGACCTCCTCACCGAGGGCTTCCCGGCCGCCTCCGGCGCCGAGATCGTGGCCATGTTGGTGTCCGGCCCGCTGGCCCCCTTCTTCTGGGGCGAAGTGGTGCTCTCCGTGCTCGCGGTCGTCATCTGCGTGGTGCCCTCCCTGCGCACCACGCCCATGATGGTGGCGGCCGGCCTCTTCGCCATCGCCGCCATCTTCTGCAAGCGCGTGCAGCTGCTGGTGGGCGGCTTCCAGGTGCCCAACCTGGACTACCCCGCGGCCATGACCCCCTTCACCGTCACCGACTGGCAGGGCAACATGGCGACTGCCTACCAGGGACTCGTCTACTGGCCCACCCCGCTGGAGTTCGGCATTGCCCTGGGAGTGGTCGCCCTCGGCTTCCTGGTCTTCTTCCTGGGCCTCAAGCTCCTGCCCCTGAAGCCCGCCGACGAGCAGTAGCCCGCACCCGCCCGATGCCGGAGGGGCGGCCGGCCCGATGACCTCGACGTCCCCCTGACACGCGTAACCCGCCGTCACGTTGCGGGCCACCCCTCCGGCCCGCGCCCATTTGTTCCCACGTGGGAGGCCAATTCTCCGCTTCCCCTTGGGCGGCCCCGCACCACTCCCCGGTGCGGGGCCTTTTCATTCTGTGCGCGGTCTAAAGAGGAGGGGCTAGCCGACCACTCGGTAGCTTCGAATGCGTTGCTTCACAAGGCGGGGCTCAAGCAGGCCGACCTGAGCCAGTTCCGCGCTCCAATTGATAATGGTCCGGTTTGTCACGCCCATTTCGCGAGCCATGGAGACGGGGGTGAATTCCTCCACGGAATGCTCGGTAAGCCTTTCGTAAAAGGCGCGGGCTTTGGGCGAAGCATGGGAAAGGGAGGCGAGCGTTTGGCTGTTGGCGGCGTCGGCGGCAATTTCGCTTGTGCGTTGCGCGTAAAGCGTCACCATGCGCAGGAAGTACTCGATCCAGATCTCCGGATGGGGAGGGTTCTCTCGACCTTCGTAAAACAATGCGGGAAGCCCCATCTGGAGCGCCACATAGTATTCGTTTACATCGTAGGCGAAGTATTCTTCCAGGGATCCGATGCCGCCAAAGCTGTAGCCAGACAAGTCAAGCCAATATCCGGACAGCAGCCGCGCTGTTCGTCCATTGCCGTCTTCGAACGGATGGATGGTCGCAATCTGATAATGGATGACTGCCGCCTTCACCAGTGGATGATCGTCGGAAGCTTCCACATATGCGAACAATTCGTTCAGGAGGGGGAGAATGTCCGAGGCTTCGGGAGGGATATATTCGGGAGCTCCCGTTGCGCTGTCGTACACGGCGAAGAGCACGCCCGGGGGCATGGGTCCGCGCAATCCGATCTTTTCGCTGCTTGCTCCGGCTATTACGGCTTGCTGCACTTCGAGAAGCAGCTCCATCGACGGCGATGTGCGTTGTTCGAGGTGGGCATCGAGGATTTCCAGCGCCCGGTAATAGTTTCGCACCTCCTCCTCGGGCTTGAGGAAATGGCGGTGCTCGTCTTCGATGGCGCGGTTGGCCTGTTCTTCGGTGAGGGGGTTCCCTTCGATTTTTGCCGAGGAGTAGGAGGATTTCTTGCGGGAGTTTTTTCGCAGGCGGCTGGAAATACGGGGCGGCACGCGATCTCCCTGAAAGCCCCCTCGGCATTGCTCGATGGCGAGGGGGCTTTCCAGTATCTTGTTGGTAATCCGAGCGGTAATCACGGAGCCCTCCTCGATAGTGAAATCTGTATTTCACTATTATTTCACTATTCTAGAAGCGAGACAAGGGCGAGCCCCGCGGCGTTTTCGAGTCGCGCGACCCGTGCGGTACAATGGGCGGCAAATTGCGAGGTTCTCAACGGGCCGGCGAGGTGGCCGACAAGGATAGGGTGATGGAATGGTTCGCGTGCTGTTCGTTTGCCACGGCAACATCTGCCGCTCCACCATGGCGGAGTTCGTGCTGAAGGACATGGTGGCCAAGCGCGGGCTTTCGGGGCAGTTTCACATCGAATCGGCGGCCACCAGCACCGAAGAGCTGGGGAACCCGGTGTACCCAGGCACGCAGCGGGTGCTTCGGGCTCATGGCATCGGCGGTTTCGAGGGCAAGCGGGCCCGGCAGCTGCGCCGCGCCGACTGCAATGATTTCGACCTGATCATCGGCATGGACGAGGCCAACATGCGCAACATGGGCCGTATGCTGGGCGGCGACGCGCAGGGGAAGCTGCACAAGCTTCTGGAGTTCGCCGGCAGCGCTCGCGATGTGGCCGACCCCTGGTACACCGGCGATTTCGACACCACTTACGAGGACGTGTGCGGCGGCTGCGAGGGGCTGCTGAATTTCCTGGGGGCAAGCGGCCGCTAGGGGTGGCTTGCCGAATCCGTTGACAGGCGATGCTCCGGGTGTAGCGCAATCCGAGGCCGTTGATGATGTCGTTGATATCATCAACGATTGGGGGCACCATGGCAGACCTTCTCATGCACGGCATCGGGAACGACACGAAGCGGAGGCTCGAAGGTGCGGCAGAACTGTCTTGTCATATATTGTCATAGATTTTTCTTGACAACATATGACAGAGTATGACAGACTGGCCCCATAAGAAATCCGGCCGATTCTTATGTTTTGTCGGAGAATCTATTCGGGCGAGCGCCGGGGAGTGACGCGATTTAGTCCGGGTAGGACAACAGGGGAGAAGGGGAGCGGAAGAAGAGGGGCGCCTGGCTAGCTACCGGCGGCATGAATCTTGCGTTTCTCCCCGAAAAGGAGAATAAATGACGGATTTGAAAAGCCCGAAACCGGGCATCTCTCGTCGTAGCTTCCTCAAGGCTACCGGCGCCGCCGCCGGAGCAGCCGCCCTCGCCGGCGGAGGCACACTCACTGCGCTGGCGGAAGGGGGGGTGCAATCCCAAGGCGGAGACAAGATTGGTTATAGTGTGTGTCGTGGCAACTGCGGCAGCCGCTGCCCCATGAAAGTGGAGGTGCGCGAAGGCAAAGTTGTGCGCACGTCTGCTGCCGTGCTGGAAGAGCAGGACAACGCTGACCAACGACGCATCTGCGTGAAAGGTCTCACCCAGCCGCAGCGCGTGTACGACCCTGACCGCATCAAGTACCCGATGCGCCGCGTGGAGGGCACCGAGCGCGGCGAGGGCCAGTGGGAGCGCGTCAGCTGGGATGACGCCATGGACGAAGTGGCTTCGAAGATGAAGGCGGCCTTCGACAATTACGGGCCCACTTCGGTTGCGTTGTGGAACTCGTTTGCCTGCACCGGCCTGGTGAATGGCTCGGGCAAGGGCTCGGTATCCTATGGGCGCTTCCTGTCCCGGACTGGCGCCACCATTCTGGGCCCCGGCGCCGACTATGCGCAGATGTACCTGTTCTACGGTGCCCTCACCCTCATTTTCGGCAACTCCGGCCCCGACGTCCCCAATGCGAGAACCATCTTCGTGTGGGGCGCCAGTCCGACCGACGCCTATGTTCAGGACTGGCAATTCGTATGCCGGGCCCGTGAAGGAGGCACGAAGCTCATCACTATCGACCCGCAGTTCACGGCGGCTGCGGCAAAGTCCGATTTGTACGTGCCCATTCGGCCCGGTACTGACGGCGCGATGATGCTTGCTATGGCCAACTACATCATCGACAACGGCCTCATGAACGAGGCCCACATGAAGACGGTCACGGTTTCCCCCTACCTCATCAAGGAAGACGGCCAGTACGCGCATCTGAGCGATGCCGGCGTAGCGCCCGTGGAGATGGCGAACCCCCTCACCGGCGAACCTATGCTGGTAGACCCATTCCTGGTGTGGGACAACGCAACGGGTACCTATGCGGCCGCCGATGCGGCAGCTGACCCAGCCCTTGAGGGCAGCTATGAAGTGAACGGCATACCGGTGCGCACCGTGTTCGACCTTACGAAGGAGAAAATCAAGGAGTACACCCCTGCCGTGGCCGCGGAGATTTGCGACGTGCCGCAGGAGACCATCGAGGAGCTCGCTCGCGTCTACGCTACTGAGGGCCCGGTGTACATACATACCAACCAGGGGCTCGGCCACCACGTGAACTCGCACCACAATTACAAGAACTTGGTGCTATTGGCCTCCATGACGGGCAACATCGGCGTCCCCGGCGGCAGCCTGGGCCACGCCAGCTTGGGTTTCCGCTCGTTCCCCTATAACCCAGCGCCCATGGTGGCGGGAGATGCTCAGAACCTGGATATCTGCGGTATGTACCTCCCCGATATCATGGAAACTAAGAAGTGGGGCGATCAGCCGCTGGACATCCAGTTCCTGTGGATGGCGAACGGAAACATGCTGTGCAACGAGTCCGGTCGCCTGGAACTGATCGAGGCCGTGAAGAAGGTGCCCTTTGTCGTGTGCGTGGACTGCACCATGACCGACAGTGCCAACTACGCCGATATCATTCTGCCAGTGCCCCATGCCTTCGAGGTGGAGGACATCGCCAGCCTACCCTTCGTACCTTATTTCCCCTATCAGCCGCGCTTGGTGGAGCCCCTGTACGAGTGCCGCACCGACTTCGCCATTCTGGTGGACTTGGCGAATCGCATGGGCATAACCGATTTGTACGACAAGACCGAGGAAGAGTACCTGCACGAGTTGCTGGACACCGAGGCCAATGTGGCCAATGGTGCGTCCTATAACGACCTGAAAGAGAAGATGCTGGTACGTCTGTACGACACCAGTGCGGTGCCCGATGTGGACACCACGTTCATGTTCACTGCTCCTGGCCGGCTGTCCTACTACATGGACAACCCCATGCCCCGCAACTACGTGGGTCAGGAAATCGCCGAGTTCGAGCGTTACCCCTACTACACCCATGCCAACGAGGCCTACTGGGAGAACCCGATGCGCGACAAGTACCCGCTGTTCGGCCTGGGCCAGCATGAGAAGTACCATGTGCACTCGCAAATTGCCTTCACACCATGGCTGCGCGAAATCGAACCCGAGCCCATGCTGAAGATCAACAGCAAGGACGCCGAGGCTCGCGGCATCTCCCAAGGTGACTACGTACGCGCCTACAACGACCACGGTTCGGTGGTACTGCGCGCGAAGGTGACGCCGGGCATCAAAGAAGGCGTGGTATCGATTCCGCACGGATGGCGCGCCGACCAGTTCAAAGAAGGGCATGCCCAGGACCTGACCAACCGTTTCATGAACGATTTCTGCTCGAACAGCGCGTTCTACGACTTCCTGTGTGAAGTGGAGCGTTACGAAGGGAGCGTGGAATAAATGGCTCGCTACGGAATGGCTATCGACACCAAGCGCTGCGTGGGCTGCAACGCCTGCACCATTGCTTGCAAATCTACGAACAATATACCCGAGGGCATCTTTTGGACACGCGTGCTTACCGATGGGGGCGACGTCCCGGATGTGCCACGAGAAACCGAGATGGGCTTATTTATGAATTACCTGCCCATGGGATGCCAGCACTGCGAGAACCCCGCCTGTGTGAAGGTGTGCCCGGTGGGTGCCACTTATAAGGACCCAGAGACCGGCGTGGTGCGCCAGGACTATGGCAAGTGCATCGGATGCCGCATGTGCATGGCCGCCTGCCCGTACACCGGGGTTCGTTCTTTCACTTGGGAGGAACCGTCCTATGCCATTGGCTTTGCTACTGGCGACATCGAGGTTCCCAAACATGAGAAGCACGTGGTAGAGAAATGTACATTCTGCTATCAGCGCATTACGAAGGGGGAAGACCCTGCGTGCATGGAATTGTGTCCTCCGCGTGCGCGTTTCTGGGGCGACTTGGACGACCCGCACTCCGATGTATCCAAGCTGATCGCCTCGCGTTCTTGCAAGCAGTTGCTGGTAGAAGAGGGCACCAAGCCCTCCGTGTACTACCTGGTGTAGAAAGGATGACTGCCATGACTAACCTCGAAAACGTCGGCGTCATCGACGACGACTTCGCCCCCGCCGGCGCCCGCGCCGCGGCGAAGGGCCGCGGGCTGAACGTCGCCATCGGCGCGAGCGCGGTGGTCGCCGCCATCGGCGTCGCCCTCTGGGCCGCGCAGATGTCCGGCGGCATGGTGCAGACCGCCATGCGCAACCTGGACTCCTGGGGCCTCTACATCACCATGTTCATGTTCTTCGTCGGCCTGTCCGCCGGCGGCCTGATCATCTCTTCCGTTCCCAAGGCCTTCGGGCTCAAGGGCTTCGGCGGCATCTCCAAGGTGGCCGTGATGACCTCCATCGCCGCCACCGTGGCTGCCATCGGCCTCGTCGTGGTGGACATGGGCCAGCCCTTCCGGGTGTGGGAGCTGTTCGTGTACTCCAACCTGGGCAGCCCGCTCATGTGGGACATCATCGTGCTCATGGTGTACCTCATCCTCTCCTGCGTCTACCTCTGGGCCCAGATCGCCGCTGAAAAGGGCAAGGTGTCCCACACCGCCCTGCGCGTCATCTCCGTGGTGGCGCTCGTCTGCGCCGTGCTCGTCCACTCCGTGA
>NZ_QIBY01000026.1 GCF_003725335.1 Parvibacter caecicola | reverse complement strand
GTCTGGGGGCTCTGGGCTCCGGGGGGTCCAGGGATCTGGGGCTCAGGGTTCCTGGGCGGTGGTTGGGCTTGGAGCCCCTGGGGCCCGGGGCTCCAAAGCTCCTAGGCTCAGGAGCTCCTAGGCTCCGGGGCCTCTGGGTGATGTGGTTGGGGTTAGGACTCCAGGGCCTCCAGGCGGTCGATGGCGTCAGCGAGGGAGCGCATGATGTTGCGGCGCGACAAAACGCCCACCAGGCGCCCATCGGCCCCCACCACCGGCACCTTCTTAATGCGCTTGCTGGCGAACAGGGCGCACACCTCGTCCACCGGCGTGTCGGGCTTCACGGAAATCACCCGATGGGTGGCCACCGCCATAACGTTCAGAGCCAGCAAATCCCGCAACCGCGAAACAGACGTCTCGTCGTCGGCGTATCGGTAGATATTCAGCGACGAGTCCACCAGCGAAATCTCGGTGCGTCCCAGATACGACGCCACATCGCCGTCGGTGACAAAACCCACCAGGGCCCCTTCCCCGTTCACCACCGGCAAGCCACCAGTCTCCTGGGCGGCCATCTGGCGAATCACCGTCTCCATGGTATCGGCATCGCTCACCACCACCGGCTGGCGGTTCATCACATCCGACGCCACATAGCTGGCGGGGCCGCGCCGCTCGTCTGCGGTGGCGTCCACCGTCACGCCGTCGAAGCCGGCACTGTAATCGGGCAGCGAATCGGCGGGCACCGCCACTTCGGCCCCCTTCTTCTCGCGCGCCACAAAGATGACAATCAGCGCCGCCAGCACCATGATGGCGAAGGTGGTGGTATAGGCCATGTGGTCGCCCAGGTACATTTGCTCAAGGCCGCTGGCCTCCGGGTACAGCCCCGGCGCCATGGCGGAAACCGACACCAGCACCGCCGTGCCCACCGAAGCGGCCACCTGATTCAGGGTGTTCGACACGCTCTCGGCATGGTGGATCATGGAGTTGGACAGCGAATTGACGCCCCAGGTGTTAAGCGGCGTCATGGTGAACTGAAGACCGATAGCCAGCGTGGTGTAGGTGAGGGTGACCGCGATGATGGGGCTGTCGATGCCCAGCCGCGCCAGACCCGAGGCCCCCAGTACCGCCACGATGATGCCGGGAATGACCACCTTCCGCAGGCCGTAGCGATCGAACAACCGGCCCGAGAGCAGGCCCATCACCGCACCGATGACGGCGCCCGGAAGCATGGCGAAGCCGGAAACGGAGGCAGAGTTGCCCAGCACCCCCTGGATGTAGAGGGGCGTGATTACTTCGCAGCCCATCAGCGCCGCCTGGATGATGACGATCACCACCACCGTGATGGCGTACTTGCGGGTTCTCAAAATATCCACGTGCAGCATGGGCACCGGAAGCTTGGTTTGGCGGCGCACGTACAGGCCGCACACCACCAGGCCAAACGCCATCAGGGCGAAGGTGATAACGAGGTTTTCGCTATGGGCGAAGGTGGACAGGCCGTACAGCAGGCAAACCAGGCCCACCGTGGAGAGCGCCACCGACAGGGCGTCGAAGGGGGCGCGGGTGAAATTGCCATAATTCTTCAGCACAAACACCGCCAGCAGAATAACCGCCACCGACAGCCCGGTTACGACGGCGAAGAGCGCCCGCCAACCCACCGAATCCACCAAAAGGCCTGCCACCGAGGGGCCCACCGCTGGCGCGAAGCCGATGATAAGGCCGATAACCCCCATGGCGGTGCCGCGCTTCTCGCGAGGAAACACCAGCAGGATGACGGTGAACACCATGGGCATGGCCATGCCGGTGCAGGTGGCCTGCAGCACGCGCCCCAGCAGCAGCACCCAAAAGTTAGGGGCCAGCGCCGCCGACAAGCTGCCCACTGTGAACAGGGCAAACGCCGTAATGAATAGCTGGCGGGTGGAAAAACGCCCAATCAGGTAGGCGGAAAGCGGGATGACCACCGCCTCCACCAGCGCATAGCCCGACGTGAGCCACTGCACCGTGGTGGCGTCCACCCCCACATCGACCATGATGGTGGGCAGCGCCGGCGACAGGAACGTCTGGTTCAGCACTGCCAGCAGCACGCCCACCAGCAGTACGGCCACCATCACAAGGTCTTTTCTGGTTACTCCCAAAGTCATTTGCTCGCACCTCTCATTCGCATTTGGCAAAAAAGTCGAATGCTCGAATGCTAGCAAAACAAAGCCGCGTAATGAACCGTACATTCGGCGAAAGACGCATCAGAGGATGCATGCCAGCGGGCGTGTCAAGAGGACGTTATCCCCATCCCCTGTCATGACGCCGCTGCCCCGCACGGGCCGTTCGTTTAGGCAGAGAGGGAATCTCTGCCCTACGAATGATGTGTCAAGAGCGCACGTCCCCTTGACACGCTATTGCCTCACGAGCGGTCCACCAGCTGCATGAGCTGTTCGCGGGAAGAGACGCCCAGCTTGCGGTAGATGCTCTTCGCGTGGGTGCGCACGGTGCTTTCGGAAATCACCAGCGTTTTGGCGATGAACGCGGGAGTATGGCCCCGCGCCAGGTACATGAAAATTTCCCCCTCCCGCGGCGACAGACCGCAGGCCTCGGCGTGCTGCCTGCACCGGGCAGCCAGGCCGCCCCGCTCCCCTTCCGCGGTTGGCGCCTCCATGGCGGCGGCGCGCTCTTGCACCTGCCACCCGGCATTGAGCGCCATGGCGATGAGGAAGGCAAAATACAGCGTGCTCACCACCAAAAGCGCCGGTCCCCCGTTGTGCACGGCGAAAGGCGGCAGCGTGCCGCAGAACATGCCCAGAAGCGACACCAGGCAAAACCCCGCCACCGTGGCACCGTAAATGAGGGCCACAGAGAACTCGCCGGCATGAGCCATGGCGCACAGGCTGGCCAGCGCCAAAATGGCGATGAGGCCGAAAAAGCCGTAAGACACCCATGCCGCCAGCCACAGCGGAGGGGTGGACTGGGGGAAGCTGTTCAGCACCACCAGCACCAGCGCGAACAGCGGCAGCACCACCTGGTACACAAAAGGCAGAAGCGGCCGGCGCGTCTTCACCAACGAAAGCGGGATGGCGGCCATAGCCCCCAGCACGATGCCAAGGTCTTCCATGTACACTACGTCGAACAGCATGAACTTGCGCACGCCGGTGATGAAGGCGAACATCAAAAGCCCCACGAAAGGCACGAACAGCACCGTGCCCATACGGCCAAACAGGCGAAACAGCGGCTCCCCTTGGCGACGGGAGAGGTTGTCGATGGAATCGGGGGGAGCCGGCGGCTCGCCGACAGCGGTGCCGCGGGGCCCCGAGGCCTCAACGGCATCGGAATCAGAGACAACCGCGCCCCCGGCGCTGCCGGCCGCAGTGGCCACCGCCGCCGCAACCACAAGCGCCACCGGCACCTCCGCCAGAAGCCCCGCGCACAGCGCCCCGTAGCCGACAACGTACAGAACGGCGCTGACGGTCATCACCGGCGGCGACTCCAAAACCTGCGCCCGGCCCCGCGCGGCGGCCACCGTCACGGCCACGCCCGCAACGGCGCCGGCCACCAGCGCCGCCTGGGCAAAGGGGCCCACCGCAACATCGGATAAATCGGAAACCGCGTGGAACACCGTGTAATTGGGCGAGAAAAAGGGAATGGTGGCGAAGAAAGCCGCGAACAGCAGCAATTCCGGCCGAAAACCCTTGACCGCATCCATAGCCCGTGCCCGCCTCTCTCTTTTATATATACGCGAAACGCAGCAGCGCGCCCTGAGAGCTGCCGCCCCGCGTGCCGCGCGCAACACGAAGGATACCACCCCATAGCCGCCGGAGCGGCCGCACGCCTTCCGCACTTTTCCCCACACATAAGGCTTTACCAGGCGTTTTGGAAAAATACCCCAAAACCGCGATGACAAAAGCGCCCCTTTCCCAGAAACCAGCGATAGCCGCGAAGGGCCGCGGCGCGCCATTATGGGGCCATGGATGCGCCCGGACCCCATCGGGCGCCAAACCGACAAAGGAGGGAATATGAGTCACATGGAAGAAGCTCCGGCGAAGGGCTTGTCGCGCCGCGCTTTCCTGAGCCTGGGAGCCGCCGCGGCGGCGGTGGCGGCCGGAAGCAGCCTGACGGGATGCGCCCCCACGCCCCGTTTCATCGAGGGCAATTCGATGACCTACGGCGAAGCGGAGGGCCAGGCGAGCGCCGGAACCAACGTCATCCACAATGTGAAGGACACCTCATGGATGACCCAGCCGACGGAAGTGACCGACTTCACTGCCGAGTACGATTGCGACGCCGTGGTGTGCGGCCTGGGTTTCGCCGGCACCACCGCCAGCCGCGAGCTTGCCGAGCAGGGCAAGAAGGTAATCGTCATCGAAAAGCAACCAGAGGACACCTATGCCGCCACCGGCAATGAGTTCGCCTCGCTGAACGCCGCAATCCTGAAAAAACGCGGCGTACCGGCAATCGACCCGGTGGAGTTCTACCAGAACTTCATGAAGATCACCTCCAACATGCCCAACCCCTCGCTGGTAATGAAATTCGCCCAGAATTCTGAAGCGAACTCGAACTGGTATCTGGAGCCGCTGTCCGAAGAGGATTTCGCCACCATGACCACCGCGTTCTTCCCGCCCACCGAACACCAGATGAGCGAGTTGTCCGGCATTAAGTTCTGGCCCAGCGTGTGCAGCTTCTACGGCGGCTGCAATCAGACCAAAATCGTGGGGATGAACCACGACATCGCCAAGCAGCACGGAGCCGAGTTCCTGTACGGCACCACCGGCGAATACCTGATTATGGAAGACGGCAAGGTGGCGGGCATTGTGGCGAAAAGCGATGCGGGCTACATCAAGGTGAACTGCCGCGCGGTAGTGCTGAGCTGTGGCGGCATGGGAGGCAACCCCGAAATGATGGCCTACTTCATGCCCGATATGGCCCAGGCGCTGGTGGAAGGCGAGCAGCTGAGCTCGATGTCGGCCAACGACGGCCGCGGCGTGCAGATGGCCTACTGGGCCGGCGCACACCTGGAGACCACCCCCATCGCCGGCATGAACATGAAAGGCCTCTCTCTGCCAGGCAAGATGAACTGCCTACCGCAAGCGGTATGGGTTGACGAAAACGGCAAGCGCTTCTGCAACGAGTACTACCCCACCTCCGAGCAACGCGGTTACCAGACCACCTTCATGAGCCGCAAGACTAAATTTGCCATCTGCGACAACAACTTTCCCGAGTACCGCCAGTATACACTGCCCCAGCACGCTGGCTTCACCGCTAGCGAGGAGAACATCGCATCGCTGAGGGAGGCGCTGGACACCGCTTACGCCAAATTCAACGGCACCTACGTGGAGCCGGAATCGAGCGATTCGCAGGCACAGGGCGGCGAAGGCGGAGGTCAGAACGGCGCAGTGCCAGCCGCAGCTGCCGGTGCCGCTGCCGGCGGTGCTCCCGGCGGTGCTCCCGGCGGCGAGGGCGGTGCTCCCGGCGGCGAGGGCGGCGAGCCCAAGGGCGGCCCCATGGGCTCGGTGGACTACATCGCCGACGACACCCTGGAGGGCCTGGCGGGCCAGCTGGGGCTCACCGGAGACGCCGCCACAGCCTTCGTGGAGCAGATCGCCCGCTGGAACGAATACTGCGAATCCGGCGTTGACCTGGAGTTCGGCCGCGACCCGAAGGTGCTGTTCCCGGTGAAGGAACCGCCGTTCTACGCCTGTACCTTCGATCCCGAACTGGGCGAGACCATGGTTACCATGGGCGGCATCATCACCAACGGCGAGCAGAACGCCCTGGATGCCAACTACGAGCCCATCCCTGGCCTGTACGTTTCCGGCAACGACTGCGGCCGCCGCTTCGGCACCGAGTACGTCACCCCCATCCCCGGCGTGTCCATCGCGTTCGCCATGGTGCTGGGCCGCGAATGCGGCAAGTCCGTGGCCGAGTTCCTGGGCTAACCCCCGCACAGATTGGAGAAACCCATGAGCGAAGAGGAGAAGACCCCCGAGGCCGCCCCTAAACAGGTGGCCGTGAAAAAGGGGCGCAAGAAGGGGCCCATCGCCGCCGCCGTAGTGGCCGCCATCGTGGTGGTTGCGGGCGCCGGGCTTTGGGTGTGGCACGAGCAGCCCAGCTTCTGCGCCGCCATCTGCCACATCCCCATGGATCCGTACCTGGAAACCTACGAGGAGCCGGCCGGTGCCGAGGGCGTGGACAAGTGGAACAACGCCGTGTCCAACACCAACGCCATGCTGGCGGTTACCCACCGCGAAGCCGGCGAGGCCTGCATGGACTGCCATGTGCCCACCCTGTCCGAGCAGGTTGGCGAAGCGGTGAGCTGGGTGAGCGGCAACTACGTGTTCCCGCTGATGGAAGGCGATCTGAATTCGCTGACCGAGGCATCGGGCATGGACGCCGACCAGTTCTGCCTGAAGAGCGGCTGCCATGTGACCGCCGACGGCGCCGACCTCACCACGCGCCAACAGCTGATCGAGGCCACGGCCGACCTGAGCTTCAACCCCCACGTGGCCCAGCACGGCCAGCGGGAGTGCAGCGACTGCCACAAAGGGCACCGGGCGTCGGTGCTGGTGTGCGCCGACTGCCACAACGAGGCCCAGCTGCCAGAAGGCTGGATCACCCCCGAAGAGGAAAACCAGCTGATTATCCAGTAGCCCACCCGAACCATCCCCTCCCCTCCGAAGGCCCCGCTCCCTCCAACGCGGGGCCTTCGCCATTTCCGGAGCAGGAGCAGGGGGAAGGGCGGGGGCAGCCCAAGTCGCTCAGACAGTCCTGCTTTGGAAAACGCGCCACTGGCGCGTTTTCGTCGTGCGGAACTCGCTTTGTTGGACCACCCCCGCCCTTCCCCCGCACGGCCGCGACGGGCTCGTTCTGCCGGGCCATTTTCGTAGGGCCGAAATTCGGAGACAAAGAGGCACCACGGGTCCATATCAGCAGCTGAAACATTCCCAGGTGCCCCAGATTGGCCCGAAGCCCGGCTGAGCGCACTGCGGTGCGCGAAGGAAGGGGGTGAGCGCCAAGATGGGGCGCATGGGGATGTTTCAGCGGACGACTGGTTCCGGCTGCCGTCAGGCGGCCGGAACTCAGTGGGCTTGGGCCCAGTTTTCTCCCCAGCTCACATCGGCGATGAGGGGCACGCGCAAATCGGCGATGCCCTCCATAATCTCCTTCACCATGGCCGCCAGCTGCTCCACCTCCCCCTTCGGCACCGAGAAGTCCAGCTCGTCGTGCACCTGGATGAGCAGCTGCGCCTCCATGCCCTCCTCCAGCAGCCGCTGCTGCACCTGGCGCATGGCCAGCTTGATGATGTCGGCGGCAGAGCCCTGCATGGGGTGGTTCATGGCGGTGCGCTCGCCGAAGCTACGCTGCTGGAAGTTCTTGGCGCGCAGTTCGGGGATGTGGCGCTTGCGGCCGAACATGGTTTGGGCGTAACCCAGCTGCTTGGCGTCGGCCACCGTCTCGTCCAAAAAGCGGCGCACGCCGGGATAAGCGGCGAAGTAGCGGTCGATCATCTCGCGCGCTTCCGCCACCGGAATGTCGAGGGTTTGGGACAGCCCGAAGGCCTGCTGGCCGTACACGATGCCGAAGTTAACCGCCTTCGCACGGCTGCGCTGGGCGGGGGTCACGGCGTCGGGGGCGATGTCAAACACCCGCGCGGCAGTGGCGGTGTGGAAATCGGCGCCGGAATTGAAAGCGGCCACCAAATGCTCATCTTGGGAAAGATGGGCCAGAAGCCTCAGCTCGATTTGGGAATAGTCCGCCGAGAGGAAAAGACTGCCAGCGTCCAGCGGCACGAAGCACTCGCGGATGCGACGGCCGAAATCGGTACGCACCGGGATATTCTGCAGGTTGGGATCGGAAGAGGACAAACGGCCGGTGGTGGTCACCGTTTCATGGAAGCGGGTGTGGATGCGGCCGTCCCCCGCCCGCTGCGCCAGTTTTGGCAGCGCGTCAAGGTAGGTGCTCTTCAGCTTCGCCATTTCCCGGTAGCGCAGCACCAAATCGGGCACGTCGCTTTGCTTGGCCAGCTCTTTCAGCACGCTGGCGTCGGTGGAATAGCCCCGTTGGTTCTTCTTCAGGGTGGGCAGCCCCAGCACCTCGAACAAGATGCGCCCCAGCTGCTTGGGGGAATCGATGTTGAAGCGCTCGCCGGCGGCTTCGAAAATCTGGGCGGAAAGGGTGTCCAGCTGCTGCTGCGCCTCGGCGGCCAACGACGCCAGGCCGGGGCCGTCTATCTCCACGCCGGCCCGTTCCATGAGGGCCAGCACCGCCACCAGCGGCAAATCGATATCGAAGTAAGCGGCGGCGCTGTCATCGCCCGCCAGCCGCTTGTCCAGCACCCCCACCAGCTGCCGCAGCGCCTCGGCGGCAAGCGCCAGCCGCTCGGGCTCCTCTTCCATTTCGGGCAAGGCGCCCAGCTGGCAGTCTTCGCACAGCGCCTCCAACGTATAGGCGCTGGTGGAAGAGTTCAGCACGTAGGCGGCCAGCCCCGCGTCGAACCCGCGGCACGCCATCGCCTGGACTGGCGTCACCAGCGCCTCCAGCGAGGAGTCGGCCGGCAGCACGCAGTGCAGCAGCTCTTTCAGGCTGAAGGCGGCAAAGGTGCCCCGCGCCACCACTTCCGCCAAAAGCTCGAAGGCCAGCGGCGGCTCGGCCACCACCGTGGCGCCGCCGCAGGCGAACGCCACCAAATCCTGCGGCTCTTCCGAGAACAGCGAGGCCTGGGCCTCCCCTTCCCTATCTTCCGCCGCGATGCGGGCCACCCCCACAAGCGTCCCCTCGTCCAGGGCCTTCGCCACAACGGCGCGGGCTTCATCGGCCTCCTGCACCAGCTGGCCGAAATCCAGCTGGGCCGCCGGCCCCTTCGCCGGCGTGGCCCCCACCAGCGAGAGCACACGAGTCATCTGGCTGTTCAGAGAGAACTTGCCGAAGACCTCTTGCACCGCCTCCGGCTGAAACGACGGGAACCGCAGCTCTTCCAAGTCCAACGGGAAGTCCAAATCGGTAACGATGGTGGCAATTCTGCGGGAAAGGAAGGCGCTGTCGCGGCCGGCTATGATGTTCTCTTTCTGCTTGCCCTTCAGCCTGTCCACGTTCTCGTAAATGCCCTCGATGGACCCGTATTGGGACAGCAGTTTGGCGGCGTTCTTGGGGCCGATGCCGGCCACGCCGGGAATGTTGTCGGAGCTGTCGCCCATGAGCCCCAGGAAGTCAATGAACTGCGCGGGGGTAACACCGTAGCGCTCCTCCACTTCGGCGGGCCCGTACACCTGAACGTCGGTGAGGCCCTTCTTCGTGGTGACAATGGAGGTGGCGTCGGTGGCCAGCTGGTAGGCGTCCTTGTCACCGGTCACCAGCAGGGTGCGGTACCCCAGCGCCTCGTCGCGGGCGGCCACCGTTCCCAGGATGTCGTCCCCTTCCCACCCGGGCACTTTCACCACCGGAATAGCCATGGAGGCCAGCAGTTCTTCGATGATGGGAAATTGAACCCGAAGTTCATCGTCCATCGGTGGACGCTGGGCCTTGTATTGTTCAAGTTGTTCAATTCTAAACTTCGGTTTGCCAGCATCGAAGGCGCATACGATGGCGTCGGGGTTCTCCATTTCAATGAACTTCAAAATCATTTGCAAGAAGCCGAACACCGCGTTGGTAGGAGTACCATCGGCGGCGTTCATAGTGGGAGGCACTCCGTGATAGGCCCGGTGCATCAGGGAGTTTCCATCGATTACCGCTACTTTCTTAGGTGCTTTCATAACTGCTCCCTCTTGGCTTTTCTGCCGCTATGAACCCTACGTTCAACAGCCGCCTTTACTCATTGGTTCAAATTTACTACCGCTATAGTTCAAGTTTGTTTGAGTTCAATTTCAGATGTAAACCGTTCAAAGCCACTCCGCAAAATCCTCTTCACACCACCGCCAACAACCGCCCAAGCCTCTTCGTAGGGCCGAAACTACACCTCTGCCTGGCCGGCTGTCACCACTCGCCTGTCCCTTTTCATAGGGCAGAGATTCTATCTCTGCCTGGCCGACAACCCTCACCTGGCTGCAGCATCAGGAAGAGATAGAATCTCTTCCCTACGAATTCAGGCCCGAAGCCCGCAGGCCCAGACCCGGCACCCGCGAGGCCAAACCCGAAGCGCGCGGAGGCCGAACCGGGCTTTCAGCGCAACACGAAGGCAGGCCCCTCGCCTAGGCGCTCCACAGATACCCTACCCCGCGCACCGTTTCCAGGTGCTGGGCAAGCTCGGGGCCCAGCTTCGCCCTCACGCGGCGCACGTGCACATCCACCGTGCGGCTGCCGCCGTAATAGTCGAACCCCCACACCCGCCGTAGCAGCGCGTCACGGGAATAGGTGCGGCCCGGGTGGGTTACCAGAAACGCCAGCAGCGCGTACTCCAGATAGGTGAGGTCGAGCGGCTGCCCGTTCACCTTCACTTGGTAGGTGGCCATGTTGATGGTCATGGAGTCCACTGTGATGAAATCGGCCGAGGAGGTTTCGTTGCCCGGCCACAGCAGCTGCCGCACCCGCGCCCCTATTTCGGCGGCGGAGGAGCCCTGCACCACGAAGTCAGCCTTCACTTGCACCGGCAGCCGGAAGGTGGCCAGCTGCGCTTCGCTCACAATCACCAACATGGCACAGCTGCCGTCTTCCATCAACTGGCTTTCCGCCTGGGCGATGCTGGTAACCGCATCGTCGCGGGCTTCGATGATTACCAAATCGCGATCGGGATGGGCGGCCAGCAGCTTCTTCAAATGCAGCGACGACCCCGCCGCCACATCCACGTCCATATGACTGAGCACCTGTTGGAACCGATGGGCGTTGTCCAGGCTGTCGGCTATGAAAATCACCATTTTCCGCTGCATTTACAACACCGCCAAAAAACGATCGCGCTCCCAGGGGGTCACTACCGCCTGGTACTCTTCCCACTCCCTGCGCTTCGCCTGCACCAAGTAGTCGTGCACCAGGGGGCCCATCGCCTCCCGCATCAGCTGGCTGTTGGCAAACAGCTCCACCGCCTCTCCCAGGCTTTCCGGCAGCCGGCGCCCCACGCCGTCGGCGGGACAGCTGTCCCCTTCGCAGGGAGGCTCCAGCGGCAACTGCTGCTCGATGCCCGAAAGCCCCGCTGCCAGCATGGCGGCGAAGGCCAGATAGGGGTTAGCGGAAGGATCAGGGCTGCGCAGCTCGATGCGGCTGGCGTTTTCGCTGTTGGGGCGGTAGCTGGGCACCCGCACCAGCGTAGAGCGGTTGTGACGGCTCCAGCCCACCGCAACCGGCGCATCGCCGCCCGCCGCCAAGCGCTTGTAGGAATTCACGTGCTGGTTGGTGACCAGGCAGAATTCCGGCGCGTACTTCAAAATGCCCGCCAGGTAGTGCTTCGCTGTGTCCGACAAGCCGTAACCTGCAGGGTTGTCGGGGTCGAAAAAGGCGTTGCCGCCGTCCAGGTAAAACAGGCTCTGGTGCACGTGCATGCCGCTGCCCGGCTGGTCGGCCATGGGCTTGGGCATGAACGACGCGTACACCCCATGCTTCAGGGCAATCTCCTTCACCACCATCTTGTAGGTCATCACCGCGTCGGCCATGGACAGCGCTTCGTCGTAGCGCAGGTCTATCTCGTTCTGAGAGGGGCCCTTCTCATGATGGGAGTATTCCACCGGAATGCCCATGTTCTCCAGCGTCAGCACCGTGTCGCGGCGCAAGTCGGAAGCGTAGTCCAGGCTGGTGAGGTCGAAGAAGCCGCCGCGGTCGAGCACCTCGGTGCCCTGGTCGTCTTTGAAGTAGTAGAACTCAAGCTCGGGCCCCACGTTGAAGCCGTAGCCCATCTCGGCGGCGCGGCGCACCTGCCGCTCCAGCACGTAGCGGGGGTCGCCCTCGAAGGGGCGCCCGTCGGGGGTGCACACCGAGCAAATCATGCGGGCCACCGCGTTCGACTGCGGCCGCCACGGCAGCACCTGAAAGGTGGACGGGTCGGGGAAGGCCAGCATGTCGGCTTCCTGCCATTGGGAAAAGCCCTCGATGCAGCTGCCGTCGAAGCCCATCCCCTCTTGGAAGGCGTTGTCCAGCTCGCTGGGAATGACGGCGAAGGACTTCATGTGCCCCAGCACATCGGTGAACCAGAAGCGCACGAAATGCACGTCGCGGCTCTCGATGGTTTTCAGCACGAAATCTTGCTCGAGGTTCATGGGCATAGGGCATCTCCTTCGCGGGAACGCGGCGTTTTTCGCAAGCAATCAGTATAGCGCACAGCGGGGCGCGCAAACAAAAACGCCCCGCATTTGCGGGGCGTGTGCACCAGTTGGGAACAATCCCGGAAGCGCTACTCGGTGGCCTCTTCAGTGGCCTCGGCGGCAGCCTCAGCCACTTCGGCCTCAACGGCCTCGGCGGCAGCCTCGTCGGCGGTGTCAGCGGCAGCGGCAGCCTCGGCTTCGGCCTTAGCGGCAAACTCGGCAGCGCGGGCAGCCTTGGCAGCGGCCTTGGCCTCGCGCTCGGCCTTCTTAGCGGCTTCCTTCTCAGCGGCCTTCGCAGCCTTCTCGGCCTTCTTGGCAGCCTCGCGAGCAGCCACGGTATCCTTGGCGGAACCGAAGCGATCGGCAAAGCGCTGCACGCGTCCACCGGAGTCAATCAGCTTCTGCTGGCCAGTGTAGAAGGGATGGCAGGCGTTGCACAGGTCCACGCGAATCTCCGGCTTGGTGGAGCGGGTGGTGAAGGTGTTGCCGCAGCTGCAGCGCACAACGCACTCCATGTACTCGGGATGAATTCCTTGCTTCATTCTTTTTCTCCTATGGTTCGTGTTCTTGGTTTCCGACCAAGCAACATCTTTCGCCCGGGCAGGCCGGGCAGACAGCCCGCCTATATTAGCACGGGGCCGCAGAAACGCAAGAAGCCGCACAGCAACTGCGCATTTCCTCCGATTTACGGCAGCCATTCAAGGTACCTGCGCGCAACTCCTTGAAGAGCAGCGGCTCTCCCCTTGAAGCGAATGGCAGCGCCTTGTTATTCTTCCCAGATTATTTCGCGGTAGACGATGCCGCGGGCGTCTAACTCGTCGAACAGCTGCTGGGGGGTGAGAGCCTTCACCGGTGAACGCTGAAAGTCCTTCGGGTTGCGGGTAATGATGTAATCGGCGCCGATTTTCTTGGCGCAGCAGGCCACCAGGCAATCCTCGAAGTCGGCCCATTTTTGCGACAGCGCGTCAGCCACATTATCGGCCGACACGCCCACCACCTTAAGGAAGGAAAGGTCCTCCTCTATCATGCGCTGCGCCTCGCAGCTCCCAAAATCCTTCCGCAGCAGATAGAAAAGGTCGGTAACCATACTGGCCGTTATATAGGTGCGGGCCTCGCCATAAATGCCCAACAAGCAGGCACGTCGCGACAGCTCGTAAAAGGGCTCGCGGCGGCCGATGTGGTCCAGCAAGATATTGGTATCAAGCATCAGATCCATAGCGCTCCTTCAGCCGCTGCTCCCTTAGCTCCTCGTCGGTCAGGGCAAGGGGCTTTTTCGTGTGGCAGTGGTCAAAGGCCTGAACCCGCCAAGCAACATCCGCCGCGGTTGGCTCGGCAAAATCCGAAAACGGAAGCCTGTCGTTTTTAATCGCATAATCGAACAAAGCACGAACCGCACTGGAGGGAGACACCCCAAGGCGCCTCATAACCAACGTGCCCTGCTCTTTTGCGTAAGCATCAAGCCTGACCGTAAGGACAGATTCCAAAGCAGCCTCCTTTGCTAATGTATTACATGTAATACATTAGCAAAGTTCAAGCCTTTTGTAAAGAACGCCCATCGGTGGCAAACCACATTAGCGCACATCTCGCCAATGTCGCGAATCCAGTTTTCGCGGAGCGAAGATTCCGCCTCTTCCCAAACGGACACCCTGCAAACAGTTGCCGCCCAGGCAGACATAGAATGTCTGCCCTACGAATTGTCTTACGCCGCGAAACCCATGCCAACGGCGGCCTAGCGCATAAGAGCTCCGATAAGAAAAGGCGGCCATCAGGCCGCCTTCAAGTGCCGAAAGATTGTTTTGCGCTGCACGCCTCTTGAACACGCAGCCTCGCACAAAGTTGCTACAGCTCAGTCACCCACAGGCCATGCAGGTTGCAGTACTCGTACACCGCCAGCGGCTTCACCGTGGCGGGCACGAAAAAGTCGGTGCTGGGGGCGTTCTCCGGCGTGAGGGGATGGATATCGTAACCGGCATCGGTGAGCAGGCAGATGAACTGAATCCAGTGCTCGGGGGTCATAGGATGGTCCACGCTGCCCACGTTCACATGGATGTGCCCCTCTTCGCGGGTAACCGCCGGCACGTGCTTCTCGGTGGCGGCGTCCACGCTGTCGGGCACCATCTCCACCATCTTTTCGCCGCAGCACACCAGCGGCACGCCCTTGTCAACAACCTTCACCGCAATATTGCCGCAGTGATTGCACTTGTAGAATTTGATTTCCATGGAACAAATCCTCCTAAATCGATGGAAAAGTACCTCTAGACGAGGCCTCGTTTCAGTGTAGTGGCTTTCGCCTGCACAAGCGCGGAAGCCGGCGCCTTTGTAACCACCGCGTAGGGCAAAGAGCGCAGACGGCGGGGGCGGGCAAGGACACCCGCTACGAGGAAACCCCTCCGCCAGGGCCGGCTGCTGCAGGGGCGTCCTCCTCCTCGGGGGGCTCAGGGGCCCCTTCTTGGGGAAGCTTTGCCCGCACCGCATACACGACAAGCGCTATGCCCGCTACAATCAGCGGCACCGACAGCACCTGTCCCATGGTAAGCCAGCCGCCCCACAGATACCCCAGCTGGGCGTCCGGCTGCCGCACGAATTCCAACAGGAAGCGGAACAGGCCGTACATGGCCAGAAAGCCGCCCAGAAACGTGCCGCGCGGCCGCGGCGGCATCTTCCGGGACAGGGCGTACAGCACGCAGAAGATGACCAGCCCTTCCAGCAGCGCCTCGTAAAGCTGGGAAGGATGGCGCGGCATGGTGCCGGCGGCCCCACCGAACACAACCCCCCAGGGCAAATCGGTGGGGGCGCCCCACAGCTCGCCGTTCACGAAGTTGGCGCAGCGGCCGAAGAACAGCCCCAAAGGCGCGGCAATGGCGCCGAGGTCGGCCAACGTGAGGAAGGGAATGCCGGTGAACTTCCAGGCCACAACGCCCCCCAGCAAGGCCCCCACCAACCCGCCGTGGAAGCTCATGCCCCCTTGGCTGAAAGCCAGGATGTCCAGCGGATGGGCCAAATAGTAGCCATCGCCATAGAACAGGCAATAGCCCAATCGGGCGCACACGATGATGCCCACCATCACGCACAGCATGATGGTAATCACGTCATCGCTGGTAATGCGCACCTTCCAGCGCTTCGCCACCCGGTACAGGATGAAGGCCGCCAGCGCGAAGCCCAGCACGTAGGCCAGCCCGTACCAGCGCACCGAAACGGGCCCCAGCGAAAAGGCCACCGGATCCAGGCTTTGGTAAATGTCGTTCAGCATAATAGTCCTTTGCTACAAGACGGGGCGGGGCTGGCAGGGGGACGG
>NZ_QIBY01000025.1 GCF_003725335.1 Parvibacter caecicola | reverse complement strand
CATATGACGTTACCCCCGTCCCCCCGTCAGCCCCCCGACACGCCTACATCTCCAGTAGCCGGCGAATCACCCAGCTGGCTATCATCTGGCCCATGATGGGCGGGAAGTACGACATGGTGCCCAGCTCGGTGCGCTCCCCCCGTTCGGTCCCCGGCTGCGACGCCACCGGCACCGGCGGCTCGTCGGAATACAGCACCGGCAAGCGTTCGATGCCCGCCTGCCGTGCCAGCTTGCGGAAAGCCCGCGCCAACGGATCCACCTGCGTCTGATAAATGTCCGCGAACTTAAGCGTGGTGGGGTCTTGCTTGTTGGCGCCCCCCATGCTGGCAATCTCGCAAATACTTTCAGCTTGGCAAAACTGCGCGAGGGCAATCTTCGCCGAAACCGTGTCGATGGCGTCCACCACCACATCAGGGCGGCTCACCTTCGCAAACAGCGCCGGCACGTCCTCGGCCGCCAGGAACGCATCCACGGTTTCCACCACCACAGCCGGGTTGATATCAGCCGCCATGGCCCGCATCACGTCCACCTTGCGCTGCCCCACCGTGCTGCAAAATGCCAAGGCCTGGCGGTTGATGTTGCTGGGGGCCACCGCATCGCCGTCCACGAAAACCAAACGCCCCACGCCGCCGCGCACCAGCGCCTCGGCGCAACTGGAGCCAACGCCGCCAACGCCCACCACCATCACGCAGGCACCCTGCAGCTTTTCAAGCCCCGCATCGCCCAAAATACGTCGCAGCCGCGTAAAGCCATCTTCGGTTTCCACATCAACCTCCTTGCCGTCACGAAGATTCTAGCAACAAAAAGACCCCGCTCGTGAGCGGGGTCCTGGCAGAACCGTTCAGGCTCAAACTGGTTCGATAGCCGTCAGGCCAACGAAGCCAATTTACTTCAGGCTCACAGCAGCGCCGGCCTCTTCCAGCTTGCCCTTGATCTCCTCGGCCTTCTCCTTGTTCACGCCCTCGGCAACCGGCTTGGGAGCGCCCTCGACCACTTCCTTGGCCTCCTTCAGGCCCAGGCCGGTGATCTCGCGCACAACCTTGATCACAGCGATCTTGTTGTCGCCGAAGCCCTCCAGCACAACGTCGAAGTCGGACTTCTCCTCGGCAGCAGCGCCGCCCTCAGCCGGAGCAGCCACGGCCACAGCAGCCGGAGCAGCAGCGGACACGCCAAAGGTCTCCTCGATGTCCTTCACCAGTTCGGAGGCCTCCAGCAGGGTCATCTCCTTGAGAGCCTCAATAATCTCTTCGCGAGTAACAGCCATGTTAGTTTCCTTTCAAAGGGCCCTGCAGCTAGCAGGGCAAATTCTCAACGTTTCAGGCAGCCCACTTTAAGCCGCCCGGTTTGCTACCCTTAGGCAGCTTTTTGGTCGGCCACCTGTTGGATGGCACGGGCCAAGCCACTGGGCACGCCGTTGACCGTAACGGCAAGACCACGGGCCACGCCAGCGATAGCGCCGGCAATCTGAGCCATGAGCTGTTCGCGAGAAGGCAGGGAAGCGATGGCCTCCACGTCGGCGGCAGTCAGCGCCTTGCCCTCCATCAAACCGCCTTTGATCTCCAGCTTTTGGTTGCCCTTGGCGTAGTCCTTCACCGCCTTGGCGGCAGCGGCAACGTCGGCCCCGGCGAACACAAAAGCGCTGGGGCCCTGCAGAAGATCGTCGAGGGTGGGCTGGTCGGCCTCCTTCAACGCCAGGTGCACCAGAGTATTCTTGTAAACCTTCATGGTAGAGCCGGTTTCGCGAATAATCTTGCGCAGCTCCTGAATCTCCTTCACCGTCAGGCCGCGGTAATCCACCACCCATACGGCGCCGCAGGCATCCAGATCGGCCTTGATATTTGCGAGCATCTCTTTGTTCGAAGCGTTTGGCATGAGCTAAATTCACCTCCTTTTCATCAAGTCGCGTTCCGCCCCTCAAAAGTGTGGGCCGCCACTTGTGAAAAGAAACGGCCCCCGCCCAGAAGACGGAGGCCGCAGATATTCACTGTCGCGAAATCATCTACCACCTCGGCGGGCCGCTTGCGCGATTAAACCTCTCGGTACCTGCTGTCTTAAGTAGCGGAACTATTGGTTTCATTGCTGCCCGTTAAAGCAGCTGTTCTATATTACGCCCTCGCTCTCCCCTGTCAAGGAAAAAACCGTCCTCTGGCCACAAAACCCCAAGAAAGCGCCGTCACTCGTCTTCGCGATCGATGATATCCAGAAGCTCTTGCCGGGAGTGCACATCTGCCTTCACGTAGATATGGCGAATGTGGGACTTGGCCGTGTTGAACGATATGGTGAGGTTTTGGGCAATATAGTCGATGGAGCGGCCTCGAACCAAAAGTTCGAACACATCCCGCTCCCGCGGCGACAAGCCGCAGCGCTCTGCCACCGCGCTCAGCCGCTGCTGATAACGCCCGGGCTTGCGCTCCTCAAAAGCCGAAGGCTCCGCGTCGGCCGGAAGCTCGGCCGCACCACCCCGCGCTTCAACTCCTTCGTCTCCCTCGCCCTGCGGCGCATCGGGCGCCGAAGCAACCTTGCTACCCTCTCGCAGGGCCTCGCCAATAAGGCGGTCGTTCAGCACCAACATGGACACCACCAAAAGGGCGAACACCATGGCAACGGAAACCACTTCCAACGATAGGCCGGTTTCTCCGTAAGCCCGCACCAACGCAAGCCCTACCATCCACCCCAGCGTAGTGCCCAGCGCCGACGCACCGCGGCCCAACCCGAAAACCAAAATGGGCGAAAGCCGCGAGGAATAGGCCACATAGGCCAGCAGGCACCAGATAACCAGGACAAAGCAGTTGTAGCCCACGGTGACGAACTGGCCTCCGAAGGCGGCGCCGCCAACCAGGGGGGTGACCAAGATGCAAGCCGCCACCACCAAAATGATGGGATAGTACAGCCGGCCCACATCGAAATTGCGTCGCAGCAAGCCCACCAGCAAAAACAACGCCGCCGCCACGACGCCCGAGCTGAAAACAATCACTGCTCCCTCGGCGTTCATGTTGGCAGCCACGGAATGGGGCACCGCGAACCCGCGGGCAACTCCCACCACCACCGAGAAAACCGCCACTGCTATGAGCAGCCGCACGAAAAACATGTTGGCCGAGCGCGGCGCACGCTCTGGCAACGCTTCCTCTTCGACGGCAAATTCCGCATTCGGCAATGTGGACACCACCGCCATGAGCGGCAACAGGGCCGTAATCACCATGCCGGCCGGTGCCGGCAGCCCAATTGCAACGAAGTAAATCATGCACGCGAACACAAACGATGCCGCCGTGTACATAACCGCATCGCGCGCCGAAACCTTAGAGTAGATGATGCCGAAGCGCAATACGATAACTGAAGTGCCCAGGCCGGTGAGCACCGCGCAGACTACCAACAGCGCGCCGGAAGCCTCGGGCGCTGATGAGGCGTAAAGCCCCACCGTGGCCAGCCCGGCCACCAGGGAAGCCACCACTGCCACCGAAACGCGATTCATCATCCTCTCGGTAAATCGCCGCCCTATCGACAGCGCCACCAGCGCCAGCGAAAGCGCCAAAGTAGAGAACAAATAGGTCTGGGAAATAGTGTCGGGCGGCAAATATGCCGCCCCGGGGGAAACGAGAACATTGCTGTTGTAGGAAATCCAAATCCAGGCATAATAAAAGCCGAACCCCACCAGCTTGAAAGCGGGCCATTGCTCTTCCACCGCCATTCCCAGGCGCGTGGGAGCAAGCTCGCTGCTAGAGGCAAACGAGTCTTGGTTGTCGCCGAAACGCTTAAACATAGGCTCCCCCACTAAACGCCGCCGGATACCCTGGAGCGCTCCCGAGCGCGCCATTCCCAGGCGCCGCTCTTTTTCCTCAGAAAGCCCATATTGTACACCCTCTGCCATTTCCCCACGCCCCTCCGGCCGTTAAGGCCCTGCTAAATTGTGGCGGCTTCCTGCTCCTCTGGCTCTTGCACTGCAGGCGAGCCCTTTGGCGCGATCCCCCCTTGAGCCTCTGCGCTCCTCCCCAAAAACGGGAAGCTGATTGCGCTTACCGGGCACACCGCCTTACATTCGCCGCACTTCGTACACTCAGCCAGCGAAACAGACGATTTCGGGTGGTGCAGGTCGATGCCCTCGGGGCAAACCTCGACGCAACGGGCGCAGCTGGCGCCGTTGCACTGCAGGCACTCCGATGCTGCAACCGTGGGGCGGAACGTGCGGTTCAGCCGCGACACCAAAGAAAGCAGCGCACCTAAGGGACAGAACCGATGGCACCACTTCCTCAGCAACACCACTTCCAACACCAAAATGAGAGGGAACACCACCAACGAGAGCGTCACTTCGCTCAGCTGCAGGAGGTGCCATAGGGCCACAAACGTGGCCACCGTGAGACCCACCGGGCAAATGAGGCAGAACACGGGGAACCCGAAAGCGGCAGTGGTGAGCACCGTGGCCCCCAGCACCCAGTTGCGCGAGTCGTTCACGCCATCGCGCTGGGCCAAAACCGGCTTGTCCGTCTTCTTTTCCTTCAACCCGAAAAGCCGCCGCAGCAGCGGCACCGGGCAGCCCCAGGCGCAAAACGCGCGACCCGCCAGCACCACTAGCAGCACGGAAATCAGCAGCCCCAAAGCCAGCGGAGGAACGATAGTGCGAGAGGCGATGGCGGCCTCGATGGCCCCCAAGGGGCAGATGGCGGCAATGTCGGCTATGCCCCAAGCAGACGGCGTGCCCGTGCCGCTATGAACCGCGAGCCCCACCCCTACCAGGCCCAATACTCCAATGGCAGCCAGCGTGCGCTTCGTAGACAACTTCATCTCAGCCACCCCCTATTCGCTCGCACCGTCCACCAAGGTGCCCCCCAATGCAGCGGCAGCCTGCGGCGGAAGCACCACAATGCCGCGGCGAGTGCCCCCGGCGAACGTGCCGTACACCAAAGCGGTGCATTCGTACTCGCACTGGCCACAGCCATTGCACAGCCCGCCGTCGATGACGGGATGCCCTTGCGAAAAAGAAAGCGCCCCGAATGCGCACGAATCTTCGCAGGCATTGCACCCTTGAAAATAGGAAAGGCAGCGGTCTTTTTGCACTACTGCCACCCCCAGCTTTTCACGTGTCTCATCGAAGGAGCGCAGCGCCCCCGTGGGGCACACCTGGATGCACTTGCCGCAGAAATCGCAATAACCCTTGTGGAAGTCCAACTTGGGGGTGCGGGCGCTCACCAGGCCGTCCTCCACCGATGCAAGCGAGATGGCATCGGTGGGACACACACTACGACACCTATCGCACTTGAGGCAAGCCGAACGCAACGCGCGCTCGTCCTGGCCACCAGGTGGCCGCAGAAGCTCGTCCCCCTGGGCAAAAGCAGTGCCCAATCCGCCCACACCGGCCCCCACCGCGCATACGGCGGCCAAGCCCACGAAACTGCGGCGCGTCATGGCGCTCATTGCCGCACGCCTTCCACTGGGTCGCTGACGGCCGACGGTTCCTCCTCGGAAGCCCAGGCCGGCCTCACTTCGCACGGCTCCTCATCCAGCCCCAGCAGCGATGCAGCCGCCTCGAAATAGGCAGCTTCTGCATCAACATAGCCGCGGGTCACGGTAGCCAGCTGCTTGTAAAAGTCCGTTTGCGCCCATTCGTCAATGGCGCCGCACAGCTGCGGCAACCAATTTTGCTGGTGGAACGCGAAAAAGCTGCGGCCCAGAGCAACCGTCTCTTGTAAGGCGCGGCCATCACCGGCCTCAATGGCCTCCTTGGCCCGGTCGCACAGGGTGGCAGCAAACTGCAGTTCAAACCCCAGGTGGTCCTCGGGCGTGGTGTTATCGGCTGGAAGGTCAAGCCCGGCGCGGCGATAATAGCACAGGGCGCCGTCCCGCGCGTCTTGCATGAGAATGCGCTCTTCGCTGGTAAACACCGACTCATAGGGCGGCGCGGTAATGCGATCGTAATTGCCAGCCCCCAGAAACACCCGGGCGTAATCCACGGCCAGCTCTTGGCGAGTACCCCCATGACGATGGCGAAGGTATTCCTTCATGGCCGCCAACCCTTCATCGATAGCCGAGCCATCCCCCGCGCACTCTATGGCGGCGAGCGCCTCAATCTGCGGCTCGGTCAGCTCGTACAGATACAGGCCGGCCAAGAAGCGGGCAAAGGCGGCACGGGCTTCATTGGCCTGGCGCAGCTCCTCGAAATCAGGGGAGGAGAAATCAAAGGCGATGGTCTGTTCCATGGGGCAACTCCTTGAGAAAAGGGAGGGCGTCCGGTGGCAATTGCGCCTCCGGACGCCCCGTAACTGCAAGCTAAATGCTCACGCCGAACAACGACATGACCGCAACGGATGCCGTCCACATGAGCACGCGGAAAGCGATAGAGCCGATGAAGGCCCCAATTACGGCCACAAGGGAAAGCGACAGCGCGCCCGAGGTGCGCTTCATGCCTGCAAAGCCACAGGCCAGCGGCACCAGCGCGCCACACACCACAACGCCAACCCAGAACAGCACTGCCGACTGACCACCAATCACATCGGCCATAAACCCGAAGGCCAACACCGTGACCAGGGCCACCACGGCACCCACCACCGTTTCCACGGCGGCGAAGGAAAGGGCGTCGGACCCCTCCTTGCAGATGGCGCACAGCAAATACCACAGCGCCGCGCCAGAGGCCATGGCACCGCCCAGATACCCCAGGGGAAGCGCCACGGTGTTCCATGCCAGCTGCGAAGCCATCATGTAAGACGAACCGCAGGAGAAGCTGAACACCACCGCCATTGCCACGGCCACCGCGCCCAGCGCCTTTTGAGCAGCAGCGCTGGCGTTGCGTTTGATCAGCAGCAAAAGCACCAAGGCCACCAGCACGTCGATGCCCAGCAGCAGGGCCTCCAGGAAAATGCCGGGGGCCGGATGGGCCAGCACCGCCATGATGCGGTCAACATGGGAAAGGTGAGTGGCCGACGCAATGCCGCCCACCACAATAAGGGCGATACCAGCCACAATAGCGGGGAAGGCGGCCTTTTTAGCCAAGCCTCTGAAAGCGTCGATTCCGGCGCAAGCCACCAACCACGCCCCCGCCCCGGAAAGGGCGGTAAAAAGCACAAGGGACCATTGAATTTCCATGGGTGTTCCTATCTATTCTGCAACGGGGTAAGCGGCGGTATGGGGATGACCTTTGGTTTCCACCCGGTCTTGCCACTCTCCAATCATGCTGGTCATGATGTAATGGGTAGCTGGCGCATTGCCCACATCCTGCAGGGTGTGGATGTCGCCCGCCTCATATTTCGCCAGCTCTTTAGACACATCGGAGGAAGGGTCGTCCAAGTCACCGTAGAAGCGGGCGCCGGCCGCGCAGCTTTTCACGCAGGCGGGCAGCTTATCCTGAGAGGTAAGGTGGCCGCACAGGGTGCACTTCTCCACACATTGCTCCGACTTGTTCCACGAGCGCACGCCATAGGGACAGGCCATCATGCAGTACTTGCAGCCGATGCACTTCTCCTTGTCCACCAGCACCACGTTGGTCTTGTCATCGCGATAGCTGGCGCCGGTGGGGCACACCGAAACGCAGGGGGCGTTCTCGCATTGCTGGCACAAGGTGGGCAGCGCGTAGCGGGTCATGTGCGGGTACTCCCCCACCGGCCCCACCGCCAGCACCTTCGACCAGCGTTCGCCCAGGGCCACGCCGTTTTCCATCTTGCAGGCCACTTCGCACCCATAGCATCCGGTGCAGCGGTCCAGGTTCACCACAATGCAATTACGCGCCATAGTCAAACACATCCTCCGTCGTATCGCTGGGGGCGGGCATCCAGGGGCTGAACTGCTCCGGCTGCACCCACACGCTGTTCAGAATCTCATCGTTGCTGGGGCTTACCTTCACCTGGAATCCGCGCAGGGTGTAGGTGCCGTACTCGGGGTTGTAGGGGGGATCGTTCTTGGTGAGCACGTTGATGTTCATCACCTTGTAAGACTGGCCCGGATCGTCGGAGTCCAGCAGCTCGGGCGCCCAGAAGCGCTCCTGGTACACCACGCCCTTGGCAATGGCGGTGGTCACGCGGGCCATGCCGTGAGTTTTACCGCGGCGGCTCTCGATGTTTACCCAAGTGCCGTCTTCGATGCCGTACTTCTCGGCGTCTTCCGGATGAATCCACATCTCCGGCACCGGATAAATCTCACGCAGATAGGGAATGTTGCGCAGCGTGCCGTGGTGGTACATGGGCAGGCGCCCCTCGGTGAGCACCAGCGGGTACTCAGTGTCGGTCAAGGGCGACTCCGCCGGCTCCACGTAGTAGCACAGCGGCTCGTAATCGGCCGAAGCGGGCGGCAGGATAAGCGGCTTCTCCTCGGCGCACTGCGACCACGGGGCGCCGGTGCGACCCAGAATGATATTCGACTCGCAGTATATTTCCAGCTTTTTGGAAGGGGTGCCGAAGCCCTTGGGCTTACCGGGGTTGTCCGGATCCTCGTTCAGATAGGTGAGGTAGGTGCGGTACTCCTCGGGCTCCGCCCATTTAATCACGCCCTGCTCGCAAGCCTCGTCCCAGCTCATGTCCAGCTTATTCAGATGCTGCAGCTGCTTTTCGTGCTCGTTCTTGTAGAAGGGAGTGGTCATGCAGGCTTCCTTATCGAAGGCCTTCGGGCAATGGGTGTTGCCCAGCTCGGCGCACTTCTGCACGATTTGGGTCCAGATGATGCCCTCTTCCACCGTCTCGAATAGATGGGTTACCGCCTGGCGCATGACAATCGTGTTCAGCTGCGGGATGGTGAGGTTCGTCTCCAGCCACTCAGTGGTGGGCAGCAGCAGGTCGGCGCACAGCACCGAGAATGCCGTGGGGTACATGAAGCACTGCACCACGTAATCCAGCTTCGGCACAATCTCGTCCAAGCAAGAAGAGTTGCCCAGCACCACGTGTTTGTTGCCAGACCGCTCGATCCACATGTGAATTTGGTACGGGTCGCCGTCTTTCATGGCCTTGAACACCGAGGGGATATGAGCCATATCCCAGCACAGGATGCCCTTGTGCTCGATGGTGCCGCAGCGCTTCATCACCTTTTCCTTGGAAAGCAGGCGCGGGGTGTTGCCCAACTGGTCCTTGCAAGGGGCCGGGGCGAACTTCTGCAGCATAGTGCCGGGCTTCTCCACGTTGCCACGCAAAAACTCCAGGTTGAGCGCCCCCAGCGCGCACTGCTGCGACTGGGCGTACTGGTCGATGCACACGCCCTGCATAATGCCCGATTGGCCAGAGTCGTCGGTGTAAATCTCCAACGCCCGCTCAATCTGCTCCGGGTCAAGCCAGCAGATTTCTGCGCCCTTCTCCAGCGTCCACTCCTCGCAGGATTCTTGCAGCAGCTGGCCACCAGTAGAGCACTGCATCCCGTTTATCTCGTAGGTGCCGAACAGCGCCGGCTTCACCCCTTCGTTCATGGGGAATTCCACCACTACCGGGGCCCCGGTCACCTCGTCCCACACCACGTAATCCTCATCGGTGCCGGGCAGGCCCGCCTCGGTAGCCTTGAGGGTGAGGCGCGTTTGGGGGTTCACCAGATAAGGCATGTTGGTCCACGTCTGGCAGAACTCCTCATCGTATTTTTTGTTGTCCAGAATCCACTTCGTCCAAGTGAGCAGCAGCGCCGCATCGGTGCCGGGGCGAATGGGCAGCCACACTTCCGCCTTGGCGGCATCCAGGGTGTAGCGCGGGTCGATCACCACCGTGCGAAGCCCTTGGGGCCGGTTGCGCAGCTCGGCCAGGGCACGGCCGCCCGTGGCCACCGACGAGTTGGAGGGGTCGGTGCCCCACAGCACCAAGCTGGTCACCGCGCTGTCGGTGTAGTAGTAGTCCCAGCCGTTGGAGTCCGAGAACGACAGGTTGTTGGGCTTGCCGGCACCATAGGCCAAAAGCGAAGCGCCCATACGGGGCAGGTAGCATTGCGAGCAGCCCGGCTCCCATACATTGGGAGTGTTGATGGCCTCGCCGAAGCGCTTCACATTGGAGAAGTGAGGGTTGCCACCACCGCCAGTGGAAACCGAAATGGCCTCAGAACCGTACTTGTCGGACACTTCATTGATTTTGGTGGCCACTTCCGTCAGGGCCTCTTCCCAGGAAATGCGCTCCCATTGGTTGGAACCGCGCTCGCCCACGCGGCGCATGGGGTACTTGTTGCGGTTGGGGTGGTACAGCGCCTGGATGCCCGCCAGGCCCTTGGCGCACACGCCGCCCATAGACATGGGGCTTTCAGGGTTGCCCTCGATTTTCACCACGCGGCCATCGCGCACATGGGCGAGCACCGCGCAACTGGCGATGCAGGCGCGGCACGAGGTTTTGACAATCTTCACATCGGACGCGCCTTCCGCATGGGCCTGGTCAACCGCCGCAAGGCTGTCGGCCGCTCCAATTCCCAGCGCGGCCACGGCGCCCATGGCTGCCGTGGATTTCAGGAATCCGCGGCGCGTCATAGTGGCTTGGCTCATAAGCCTCCTCCTTTTCCTTCTCTCTTTTATGTCTCAAAGATGGCGAGCGTGCGAAATCAGGCCAGCAGTGCGCGCATGCGCTGGCCCGGCTCCGTGGTGCGCCACAGGCCATCCCATGAGATGCCGTCTATGGTCTCCAGCTTGGAGATGAAATATCCGGGATAGATTTGCTTGGGAAACTGCAAGGCTTCCTGCCCCTGCAGCGCCGTTTCGATTACGTCTTTCGAGGCCCCGTCGATGCACAAATCAAGCACTTGTTCGTAAACGGGGCCGTAGGCCTTCGGCTCGGCGGCCAACAGCTCGGCGAAGCGCTTGGTGGGCTCGAACTCCTCCAAAGCGCGGCGGCCCAGCTCGGTGGTGGCCAGCAGGTAGTCCACCGGCTGATCCGGCAACACCCCCTCGCTGTCCGCATCGCCCGTCGCCACCTCTGGCGCTTCTTCGGGCACTGCAATGGCTTCCACCGCCCCGTGGGCCAGCAAAATGTCATAAAGCGCATGGGGCGTTTGCATAGTCACCCCCATGTAGGCGCCGCCAGCCACCGCTTCCTCCGCCTCGCGAAACGGCCGCGGCTCCATAGCCTGGCGCAGGCAGTCCAGCAGCACCAGCGTATTCGCATGGTTGGCCTCGAGGGCGCCCTTCACTTCCTCATAGGTAAAAGACGGAGCTTCCGGTGCGGCTCCGGCAAGCTGCTGATCGGCCGTAGAGTTCATGGCCCCCTCCTCTTTCGTCAACTGCGATAAAGGCACTTTACCGAGTGGGCCCTCAGGGCCGAAACGCCCGCAATTGATGAAAAAGCAATGCCCTGTTGGTGAAAAAACAACGGCTCCGGCCATCACCCATGGTTGGTGATGGCCGGAGCCGTTGCCTGTTCAGCGCTGTGTTTTGCGGGTGAGCTCCAAAAAGGAAGCGGCCCCAGCGGGGGCCGCTCGCATGCGTTCAATTGGGGCGAAGAACTACCACCTATTGCCCGCCCGGCGCCTCGGGGGCCGCCGGCCCATCAGGGGCGCCCTCGGTAGCCGGGGCCTCCTGGGTATCCTCCCCTGCCGCCACGTCTTGGGTGGTGGGGTCGGCCGCGTCATCGGTTGGCACCACGTCCTCCTCCGGCTCGCCGGAGGCGTTCTCCGTCTGGCCGTCGTCCCCCAAAATCGAATAGGCCGGGCTCACGTTCGAGCCGCCCGCTTCAACGTAGGTGAAGTTGATGGTGTCGCCCACCTTGTAGCCCACAATGTCCAAAAGCCCCGGCAGCGCAAAGTCGAAGATGTTACCGTCCTTATCTTCCAGCGTCACATAGAAGTGGGTGTTGCCCTCGATAACCGCTTGGTTCATCGAGCGGATGGTGCCCGTCACGGTCACCACGTCGGTGGCCCCATCGGCCCCTTCCGCCACCACGCCGTTGGTGGCCAGCAGCGCCTCGTAAGCCTTCTGGGTATCGGCCACGGTGTCGCCCACCGCCACGTTCTGGTAGCGCTGAATGTCGATCATGGCAAACTTCTTCACCAGCCCGGCGCCGTCCTTCAGCGCCATGAAATAGGTGGGCTGGTTCGACACGTTGATCAGCAGCGGGAAGGTAGCGGTGTAGCGCAAGTTCTGCACCTGGCCCTCGGCCGATTGCATGGCGGAATCCTCGGTGGCGCCGGCCACGCTGTAGAAGTGGGATTCCTGGGTGCGCTGGTTCACCAGCACAAAGCCCACGATGGAGTTGTCGGCGGTGGCGGAGGTTACGCCGGTGTACACCCATACATCGTCATCTTTGGCGATGTAGTTGTAGCCCAGCGTGCCGTCGGTGCCCGGCGTGGTGCGCACTACGCCCTCCTGGCCCAGGAAGGAGTTCAGCCAACCGTTATGGTAGGCGCCGTACCAGTTGTACTGCTTAATCAGCAGCTCGGCCGGGAACACCCGGTCCACCCACTGCGGGCAATCCTCCACCGCCAGGTCCTGGCACTCGCCGGTAGTGGCGTCGCACAGCACCACGCGGCTCACGGTTTCGCCGCCGAACAGACCAATGGTGTAATCCAGCACCGGGCAAATCCACCAGGGGTGGCCGTCTTCGTCAATTTCAAACGACTTCTCCCCGAAGATGTAGAAGGGGTAGCTCAGCTGCACATGGCGATCGATGTTGCGCACCAGCGGCTCCGACTCGGAGTAGTGAATGGGACTGTCGCCCAGGCGCACAATCTCGGCGTCCTGCGTGGTCATGTTCACCAGCGCGTATGCGGGAATGCCCGCCTCGCGATTGGTGAACCACTTGAACAGGTCGGCGTAACCCAGCGGGCTCACGCGCACCGGCGTGCCCTGGTAGTTAATCTGGGAGTACAACGGCGAAACCTCGAACTGCGACACGTACTCGGGGATGGAGCCCATCTCGCGGTTGCCCAGCAAAATGGCGGAGTTGCGGTCGATTACGGGAATCTCGGAGTAGTTCACCTCTTTGATGTCCTGGGCGAACTCCATGTTGTCGGTTTGCAAGATATTGGAATAGCGCTCGGCATTGCCGGGAATGATGGCGAAGGACAGCAGGCCGCCAATCACGCCCACTGCAGCCACCGCCACCGGGATAAACGACAGCACGCGAAAGCGCTTCGACTTGCCCGCGTTGCGTACCGTTTTGCCATTGCCGGTTTTGTACACTCGCGAACGGGAAGCGAAGTACAGGAAGGTGGGCAGCAAGATAACGATGGCCACGAACATCCAAGTGTCCAGGCTGTGGATGTTGATGGGAGGATGGAACCACCAGTAGCATGCCGCCAGCACCAGCAAAACGACGATGGTGCCGATGATGGCCGTCTTCTTGGAAAGCGGCCCCATTTTGTCCAGAAAGTCCAGGTTGAAGCCCATCGCGGGCCCGCGGCCGCCGCCGAAGCCGCCCTTGCCCGAGCCACCGGCGCTGCCCTTGCTGGAGCTGTCCCCGGTCGAGCCGCTGCCGGCACTGCCCGCCCTGGCGCTGCCGGCGGAATCCCCCGCCGAGGCCGTCGGGCCACCGAAGCCCTCAGTGTTCATGCCCGAAGCCCGCAGAGCCTCCAGCAGTTGGTCCAAACCAGATGCCATTCACTTCTCCTTAAAGCTAATGCGTCCACAGTTCGCTCGAATAAATTAAGTGTCAACTATACAAAAGACCCTCCCGTCCCACAGGCGAAAGGGCCCTATTCCACGCAATCCCCCAAAGAGCCGTGTACGGCAAGCGGCGTGGCAGGGGCCGGCACGCCGCGCATGGCCAATCGGACGCCAAGGGGCGACGCGGCTGGCACGCCACACATGGCCAATCGTAGGGCAGAGATTCTATCTCTGCCGGGGATGCAAGCACATGCGGGCCGTCCGTTAGGCAGAGATAGAATCTCTGCCCTACGAAAAAGCGGGCGCCCGCCACGCGGGGACGGGCAGACGGGCACCCCAATCGTGCTTAAATCAGCTCGCGCAGGACGTATTGCAGGATGCCGCCGTTCTCGTAGTAGCGGCCCTCCGTGGGGGTGTCGATGCGCACCGTGGCGTCGAACTCCACCTCAGAGCCGTCCGCCTTGCGCGCCGTCACCTTCACCACCGCCGGATTGGGCAACCCCGCCGAGAAATCGATGGGCGCCACCGTGATGCGCTCGGTGCCGTCAAGCCCCAGGCTGTCGGCGTTCTGCCCCTCCGCAAACTGCAGCGGCAAAATGCCCATGCCGATGAGGTTGGAACGATGGATGCGCTCGAAACTCTCGGCGATGGCGGCCCGCACCCCCTGCAGCAAGGGGCCCTTGGCGGCCCAGTCGCGGGAAGAGCCGCTGCCGTACATCTTGCCCGCCAACACCACTGCCGGCGCGCCCGCTTCCTGGTAGCTCACCGCCGCGTCGAACACCGGCGCAATCTGGCCCGTCACCTGGTCCAGCGTCCAGCCGCCCCGCTTGCCGCCGGCCAGTTTGTTCTGCAGCTTCACGTTGGCGAAGGTGCCGCGCATCATCACCTCATGGTTGCCGCGACGGGCACCGTAGGTGTTGAAATCGGCCGGTACCACGCCGTGGCCCTCCAGATAAACCGCCGCCGGCGATTCCAGCGCAATGGAACCGGCCGGGGAAATGTGGTCGGTGGTGATGAAGTCGCCGAAGTTCCCCAGCACGTAGGCATCCGCCACGGGCGCCGGCGCCGTCACTTCCCGGGTCATGCCCTCGAAATAGGGTGGGCGACGCACATAGGTGGAAGCATCGTCCCAGGCGAACACGTCGCTCGGCTCGGCCCCCAGGGCCTGCCACGCCTCGTCGCCGGCGAAGATGTCAGCCGCCCCTTCCTCGTACAAATCGGGGGTGACGAACTGCTCCACGAGTGCCGCCACCTCGTCCGCGTCGGGCACGATGTCGGCGAAGTACACCGGATTGCCCTCAGCGTCGGCACTCAGCGGGTCGTGGGCCAAATCGATGTCCATAGTGCCGGCAATGGCGTAGGCAATCACATTTGCCGGCGCCGTGAGGTAGTTTTGGGAAACGTCGGGGGAAATGCGTCCCTCGAAGTTGCGATTGCCCGACAGCACCGAGGCCAGCTCGATCTGGTCCGCCACCGCGTGCATCTCATCGCTCAAGGGGCCGGAGTTGCCAATGCAGCTCATGCAGCCGAAACCGCAGGTGTAAAAGCCCAGCTGCTGCAAGCTGTCCAACAGCCCCGCCCGCTGCAGCAGCAGCTCGGTGGCGCGACTGCCAGGGGCCAGGATGGTTTTCACCCACGGCTTGGGGGCCAGCCCCGCGCGGGCGGCGTTGCGAGCCATGAGCCCCGTGGCCACCATCATCGCCTGGTCGGTGGCGGTGGTGCAGCTGGTAACTGCCGCAATGGCCAGCGCCCCGTGAGTGAGCTGATGGGCAACGCCGTCCAGCTCCACGGTCACCGTCTTCGGCTCCAGGCCCCGTTCGGTGCAAATCTCCTTGAACCGCTGCCCCGCCTGCGCCATCACAATGCGGTCGTGGGGGCGCGACGGCCCGGCAATGGCCGGCTCCACCGAAGAAAGGTCCAGCTCAATAACTTCCGCGTACGCCCGTTGCGGGGCCGCTTCGTCGTTCCAGAACCCCTGCGCCTTCGCATAGGCTTCCACCAGCGCCACCTGCTGGGCATCGCGGCCGGTAAGGGCCAGGTAATCCAAGGTTTTCTGGTCCACGGGGAACAACGTGCAGGTGCTGCCGTACTCCGGCGTCATGTTGGAAATGCACGCGCGCTGTGTGGCGGAGAGTGCCGCCACGCCGGGGCCGAAGCACTCCACGAAGCAGCCCACCACGCCCTTTTGGCGCAGCATCTGAGCGAAGGCCAGCGACACGTCCATGGCCGACACGCCAGCGGCCAGCTGGCCGGTAAGGCGGATGCCGATGACCCGCGGCACCAGCGTGGTGATGCGTTGCCCCAGCGCCGCCGCTTCTGCTTCGATGCCGCCTACACCCCAGCCCAAAACGCCAATGCCGTTTACGGTGGGGGTATGGCTGTCGGTGCCCACCACGGTGTCGAAGTACACCACCGGGTTGCCGGCGCCGTCGGTCTGCCCCTTCGAGGAGCGCATCACCACCGGCGCGAACTTCTCAATGTTCAGCTGATGGCAAATGCCCTGCCCCGGCGGCACGATGCGCACGTTTTCAAACGACTCTTGCGCCCACTTCAAAAACTGGTAGCGCTCGTGGTTGCGACCGAACTCCAGAGCCATGTTGGCCTCCATGCAGCCGGCACAGCCCGCCTCATCGGCAATCACCGAGTGGTCGATCACCAAGTCGCAGGGAATCTGCGGGTTGATCTTCGCCGGGTCGCCACCCAGCTGCTGGCAGGCTTCGCGCATCACGGCGAAGTCCACGAACACCGGCACGCCGGTGAAGTCCTGGAACAGCACGCGGGCCGGGGAAAACTCCACCTCGTCCCCCACCGTGCCGGCCAGGCCCGCTTCCACGATACGCTGGGCCAGCTGCTGGGCCGCCGCCTCGTCCGCGGCGTTGCGCAAGGCGTTCTCCAGCAGCACCTTCAGGGCATAGGGCAGCTTCTCCGCCCCTTCCACCGCAGTAATGTCGTAATAGGCGAAGGTGCCCTCCCCCGCCTGCAGGGTGCTCAGAGTCTTCAGTTCGCTCACGTAAACCTCTATTCCATCGCAGCGATCAACGCTTGGGTAAACTGGGCGCAAGTGGCAGGGGCCGCATCCGATTTCGTGGCGCGGCGAATGTCACCGGTAAGGCAGGTGCCTTCGGCGTACACCTTGCGCACCGCCGCGCGAATGCGCTCGGCCGCCTCCAGCTCGCCCAGATGATCCAGCATCATGGCAGCAGACAGAATCTCCGCCGTGGGGTTGGCCAGGTTCTTGCCGGCAATGTCGGGGGCGCTGCCGTGCACCGCCTCGAACACCGCGTAATCCTTGCCGATGTTGGCGCCCGGAGCAATTCCCAGGCCCCCCACCAGGCCCGCCGCCAAATCGGAGGCAATGTCGCCGTACAGGTTGGGGAACACCATCACGTCGAACTGGCTGGGGTCTTGCACCATGCACATGCAGCAGGCGTCGATGATCTTGTCGTCGAAGGCCACCGCGCCCTCGTAGCGCTGGGCCACTTCCCGGGCCACCCGCAAGAACAGGCCGTCGGAGTGCTTCATGATGTTGGCCTTGTGCACCGCCGTTACCTTGTTGCGGCCATGCTTTTGGGCGTATTGGAAGGCATATTCCACAATGCGCTCAGAGCCGGTAACGGAAATGGGCTTGATGGAGATGCCGGAATCGGGGCGAATGGTGCCAGCACCGCTCTCCTCCACAAAACGGATGAGCTCCTTGGCCTGGGCCGAACCTTCCTCGAACTCAATGCCGGCGTACAAATCCTCGCTGTTTTCCCGCACGATCACCAAATTCACGTCGTCATAGCGGCCGCCCGCGCCGGGGATGGACATCACCGGCCGCAGGTTAACGTACAGATCCAGCGCCTGGCGAAGAGCCACGTTCACGCTGCGAAAACCCGTGCCCACCGGCGTGGTAACCGGCCCCTTGATGGCCACCTTGTTGCGCTGCACCGCCTCGATGGTGCTCTCCGGCAAGGGGGCGCCGAACTCTTCCATGCAGGCTGCGCCGGCGGGGGCCACTTCCCACTCGATGGGGGCGCCGCTGGCCGCCACCACTTCCTGCATGGCTGCCGACGTTTCCAAGCCAATGCCGTCGCCGGGAATAAGGGTTACAAGATGGGTCACGCTGTTCCTCCAAACCTCGCGGGTTGTTCTGCCTATAAAAACGCAATGGCGCCGTTGGAGCGCCATTGCGAATGATGTTTACCGGGCCCTAGGAAACATTCTGGACAATGGATGCCGCTTTTCGCTGCAGCGCCCCCTTGCTATTGGTGGCGTCGAAGCCCATGCGCTCCTTCAAGGCCGCCTTCACCTCCGGCGCCAGCTTTCCTTCCGAGAAGCCTACCACCGCCGTCAGCATGTCCTGGAACTCAAGGTCGCCGTGATAGCACTGGATGCCCTCGTCAATCAGCGGCCACACTTTCTCGGAGCGCTTCTCGGTAGTGGCGCCCAAGCGGCACAAAAAGCGCATGGCCGCCAACCGCGCCGGACCGCTGTCCTCATCGAATAGCGCGGCATCTGCTTCCGGCACCGCCTTCTCGCACACGCGCGCCTCCAGCGACACCAATTCGGTAAGCACGTCCAGCACTTCCCAGCGGGTTTGGGCCTCGGGCACGTTAAGCGCCTCCACAAATTGCTCGGTGGCCGGCTGCAGCAGCTCGGGCTTCTTCTTGGCCACCACCGCAAGCACGCTGGCCGCCTTCTGGCGCTCGCGCCGCGATGCCCCCGAAAGCGCCTCCACCAATTCTTCCACCAACTCGGGAGATTCCATGGCCTCGTCAGCCTTGTTCAGGATCGCTTCCGGCTTCGCCATAGCTCCCCACCGCCTTTCAAGCGCAAATATTCCAGAACATATTATAGGGACAAACTAAAACCCCCTTGCACCACCTTCGGCGGGCGGAGCGTCCCCAAAACAAAAAAAGCCCCCGAAGGGGCCGAGAAAGCGGGCAGGGCGCCCGCGAGGCGGAGAAGAGCCAAGGCTCCCCCCCCCAAAAAAAGCCAGGAAGGGCCCCGGAGGGCCCTCCCCGAACGCAAAAAAGCATCCCCTGCGAGCAGAACGCCCTATCCTCCCACGGCCTGGCGCCGCAGTACTTTCGGCGAAGAGGGGCTTAACTGCCGA
>NZ_QIBY01000024.1 GCF_003725335.1 Parvibacter caecicola | reverse complement strand
GCTTCGGCGGGGGCGGCGGCGCCCGGTAGGTTTCGCGGTTCTGGCGAACCGCGAAACGCCTCGTCCGCCGAGGCTTCCCCATGCGCCCCATCTTGCCGTTTCCCGCGGGCTCGGCGCGTACCGGAGTACGCTTGGCCGCGGCGCGCGGCAACCTGGGGCACCTAGGAAACCCTCGGCTGCTGGCCAGGGCCTGAAGTCATTTCCAGGCGGGATTCGTAGGGCAGAGATTCTATCTCTGCCTAAGCCGCAACTGCGAACCGCTCGCGCTTCGGGCCGAGACGGGGCCTCGGCCCCGCGTGTGTCAAAAGTGAACGTCCCCCTGTCGCGCGTGCCCTGCGAGGGGGATTGCGCGGGAGGCGGCATTCGGAATTGTTTTTTCTGTTGCTTTTGGGGAAATGCGGTATGCTACCAAATTGCGCTCGCGCCCTGTGCGCGGCGGCTTTGCGCACCATCGAACGCCCTTGTGAAGGAGCGACCCTTTGAAACTTGTTGTTACGGAAAAGCACGACGCCGCCCAGAAAATCGCCGATTTGCTGGGGGCGAAAAAGCCCAAGGCCGACAAGGTGTTCAACACCCCGGTGTACCGTTTCGAGAAAGACGGCGAAGAGTGGGTGACCATCGGCCTGCGCGGCCATATCCTGGAGCCGGACTTCGCCCCGTCGCTGGTATATAAAAAGAAAGGCGGCTGGCAGGGGGTGGACGCCGACGGCCGAACGCTGCCGGCCGCCATTCCCGACAGCCTGCCCAAGCCCCCCTTCAAAAAGAAAAAGCCCTTCACCGCAGACGGTGTGGAGCTGAAGGGCTGGAAGATGGAGGCGCTGCCTTATTTGGTGTACGCCCCCATCGAGAAGTTGCCCAAGGAAAAGGACATCATCCGCTCGCTGAAGAACCTGGCGAAGAAGGCCGACTCCATCGTGATCGCCACCGACTTCGACCGCGAAGGCGAGCTGATCGGCGCCGACGCCCTGTCCTGCTGCCGCGAGGTGAACGCCACCGCGCCGGTGAGCCGCGCCCGCTATTCCGCCTTCACCAAGCCCGAGATCCAAGGGGCCTTCAGCAACTTGGTAGCCATGGACGACAACCTGGCCTCGGCCGGCGCGTCGCGCCAGGACATCGATCTTATTTGGGGCGCCGTGCTCACCCGCTACCTCACGCTGGTGAAGTTCGCCGGCTACGGCAACGTGCGCTCGTCGGGGCGCGTGCAAACTCCCACCCTGGCGCTCATCTGCCAGCGGGAGCGGGAGCGCATGGCCTTCGTGCCCGAGGATTACTGGGTGATCAGCGGCCAGTTTGACGCCGATGCCCGCGAAGGGGTTACCGCCGGCGACGGCCCCGGGGCCTTCAGCGCCGGCCACGCCACCGCCCGCTTCAAGGAGGAGGGCGCCGCCAAAGCGGCCATGAACGCCGTGGAGGGCCACCGCAGTGCCCGGGTGGAAGCGGTGGAGAAGCGCAAGCGCACCGTGCCCGCCCCCATTCCCTTCAACACCACCGCCCTCATGGCCGCCGCCTCGGCCGAGGGGCTTTCGCCGGCCCGCACCATGCGCATCGCCGAGAGCCTGTACATGGACGGCTACATTTCCTACCCCCGCGTGGATAACACGGTGTACCCGGCCTCGCTGGATTTGGCCGAAGTGGTGCGCGCCATTTCCGGCAACCCCGCTTACGCCCCCACCTGCAAGGCCATCTTGGCCCAAAGCTCCATCCGCGCCACCCGCGGCAAGAAGGAAACCACCGACCACCCGCCCATTTACCCCACCGCCAAGGCAACCCCCGACGATTTGCCCCCTGCCGAGTACAAGCTGTACAACCTCATCGCCCGACGCTTTTTGGCCACCCTGTCGGACGCGGCCGTGGTGGAGGGCACCAAGGTTACGCTTGAGGTGGGCGGCGAGCGCTTCATCGCCCGCGGCGACGTGCTGGTGAAGCCGGGCTTCCGCGCCATTTACCCCTACGGCCTCAAGAAGGACGAAACGCTGCCGCCGATGGAAGAGGGGCAGCAGGTGGCCTTCAACGGCGCCGATTGCGTGCAGAAGCAAACCGAGCCGCCGGCCCGCTATTCCCAGGGCAAGCTGATTCAGGAGATGGAGAAGCTGGGGCTGGGCACCAAGTCCACCCGCCACGCCATCATCGAGCGGCTCTACAACGTCAGCTACATCCAAAACGACCCCATCGAGCCCAGCCAGCTGGGCATGGCGGTGGTGGAGGCGCTGGACAAGTTCGCCCCCCACATCACCGGCAGCGCCATGACCGCCGAGCTGGAAGAGCGCATGGATGAGATTGCCGAGGGCAAAACCAGCCGCGAGGCAGTGGTCACCACGTCGCGCGATTTGCTGTCCCAAGAGCTGGGGGCGCTCATGCCCCACTCTGAAGAGGTGAAGGAAGCCCTGGCCGACGCCGTGGCCGCCGACGCCTACATCGGCAAGTGCCCCAAGTGCGGGAAAGACCTGCAGCTGAAGGCCTCCCAGAAAACCCGCTCGATGTTCATCGGCTGTTCCGGCTGGCCCGAGTGCGACGTCACCTTCCCTCTGCCGTCGGGCAAAATCGAGTCGGTGGAAGAGCTGTGCCCCACCTGCGGCATGCCCCAGGTGAAGGTGACCGCCTTCCGTACCAAGCCGCGCGTGGTGTGCATCGACCCCGCTTGCCCCACCAACCAGGAACCCGAGGTGGTGGTGGGGAAGTGCCCCACCTGCGCCGCCATGGGCAAGAGCAGCAATCTGGTGGCGCGCCGCAACCCGAAAACGCTGAAGCGCTCTATCACCTGCGAGAACTTCGATGAGTGTCAAACCCGCTACCCGCTGCCCCAATACGGTAAGCTGACCGCCACCGAGGAAGTGTGCGAACATTGCGGCGCCCCCATGGTGGTGGTCACCACCGCCCGCGGCCCGTGGAAGCTGTGCCCCAACTTCGACTGCCCCGGCAAAGAGCAGGAGAAGGAAAAGAAGCCCGCCGCCCGCAAAACCACCAAGCGCAAAAAAGCGTGACAAGGGGATGTTCACTTTTGACGCAATGGCCATCGTAGGGCAGAGATTCTATCTCTGCCTTTTTCGTTTCTGGAGCAGGGGGAAGGGCGGGGGCAGTCCAAGTCGCTCAGACAGTCCTGCTTTGGAAAACGCGCCACTGGCGCGTTTTCGTCGTGCGGAACTCGGTTTGTCGGACCGCCCCCGCCCTTCCCCCGCACGGCCGCAATGGATTTGTTTTGAGACAAAGGGCGTTGGCTTTCGCCCTATCTTCGTAGGGCCGAGATTCTATCTCGGCCTGAAGCCGCAGCTCCGCGTGGGCCGTCCGTTTAGGCAGAGATAGAATCTCTGCCCTACGAATTCGACCTGCGACGGTGCCATAGCTGGATCCATGACAGGGGACGGGGATGATGTCATGTCCGAATCTGCGACAGCCTCCGATCAGACGTTAGGGCCGTCCCTTTGTCTCATCCCCTTCCACTTCCCGGTACAGGTCGCGGCCGTGGGGGTCGGTGGCCACGAACGCGGGGAAATCTTCCAGTTCAAGGTGGCGCAGCGCCTCGGTGCCCAGGTCTTCCCAGCCGATAAGCTCGCTTTTCGTCACGTGTTTCGCCAGCAGCGCCGCGGCGCCGCCGATGGTGCAGAAGTACACGCCCCCTGTGGCCTTGCAGGCGTCCGCCACCTCGGGCGCGCGCTTGCCCTTGCCAATGGACGCCACGATGCCGGCCTCCATGAGGGCGGGCGTGGCGAAGTCCATGCGGCTGGCGGTGGTGGGGCCCACCGAGCCCAGCGGACGGCCGGCGGCAGCGGGAGTGGGGCCGGCGTAAAAGAGTGTTTGCCCCTCAAGGCCGAAGGGCAACCGGCCGGTTTCTTCCAAATGCGCCAGCGCCCGGCTGTGGCCGGCGTCGCGCATGGTGTACACAGGGCCGGAAAGCAGCACTTCGTCGCCGGCGGAAAGGGACGCCAGGTCTTCCTTGGAAAGCGGTAGTTGCAGGCGGCGCGGGGCGGCGCCCTCTTCGGCCGTCGCGTCGGCGGGACTGGCGGAAATGGCTCCTGTTTCGCTTGCGACATCGGCACGGCCCGCAATCGAAGCGTCAGCCGCGTTACCCGAAGGAGCAGCACTCGCTGCGGGCGCGAGGGTGCGGCACGCCGTCTCGGTTGGGGCAGCACCCGCTGCGAAGGCCGCCTCCAGCTGGGCCGCCACTTCCGCATCCGTGAGCGCCCTCCCGTCTTCCACCAGCATGACGCTGGCGGAGCGCATGGCCGAGCAGCCCATGTTCACCGCCACCGGCAGCGCGGCAATGTGACAGGGCGCCGTTTCCAGGTGCACCGCCACGGCGGTGGGGGAGCCTCCCAATGCGGCCGGCCCGATGCCCAGAGCGTTCACTTCCTCAAGCAGGCTCTTCTCGAAGGCGGCCGCCTCGAGCCGTGGTGCCTCGCTGCCCACTTCCCGCAGCAGCGCGTGCTTGGCGAGGCCCGCCACCTTGTCGAAGGTGGCCCCCACGCCCACGCCCACCACCAGCGGCGGGCAGGCGTTGGCGGCCTTCTCGCGCACGCAGTCCAGCACCACCCGGCGTACGCCCTCCTGGCCGGCCCCCGGCGGCAGCATCACCACGCGGGAGGCGTTGTCCGAGCCGCCCCCTTTCAGCAGCACGTGCACCGTGGCGCTGGCCCCCGGCACCAGTTTCAGCTCGCAGAAGGCGGGGGTGTTGTCGGCAGTGTTGGTGCGGTTGAACAGGGCGTCTCGCAGCACCGACATCCGCAGCCGCCCGCCCTCGTAGGCCCGTGCCACCGCACTGTCTACCAGGGAGAACACGTCGCCCGGCACCGTCAGTTGCTGCCCCACTTCAAGGCACACCCACACCGTGCCGGTGTCTTGGCACAGAGGCACGCGGTCGCCGGCGGCGATGGCCGTGTTTTCCCGCAGCGTGTCCAGCACCCGCCCCTCGCGGGGGCTGCCAGCGCCGGCGCGCGCCTCTTCCAGCGCCCGCAGCATGTCGGGGCGCAGCTGGCAGGCGCACCGGTCGATGGCCGCTTCCACGGCGCGGGCCACGGTTTCTTTGGTGATGATGGTTTCCATAGGGCCTCTCTTCTCGTGTGGCCCCATTATGGCAAAAGCGGACAGGGGAGGGGCGCCCCATTGCCCTTGGCGGCGCGTTGTCCCGGGCGCGCAGCCATCCCCCGGCACGCGGCCATCCCCCGACGGCGCGCCGGAGGGGAGCGCCTTTACCCCTGGCGGTGCGGCTTGCGGGCGTTCAGGAGCTCGCGCGCCTCCTTCACCGCCTGCACGAAGGGCTCCAGCTGCTCGCGGTTCTCCTGCTTGAAAATGGCGTAGGAGGTGAGGCAGGCCTCCTCGCTCACCACCGGCACGCCGATGCGTCGCCCCGTGTCCAGCAAAAGCCCCAGGTTGCGCTCGGTGGATTTCCAAATGAGCACGTCGTTTTTCAGCGGCGTGCTGAAGAACTCGAAGTTGTTGGAGGCGGGCACGGCGCGGGATTTCGGTTGGAACCCGCAGCTTTCGCTCAGCCGCTCGAACTGCAGCCAAGCGGGGTTGGTTTTGTCGCTCACGAACTTCAGCAGCGTTTGGCCGCGCAGGTCTTCCCAGTGCAGGCTTTCGCGGGTCGCCAGCGGGTGGTCGGCGTTCACCACTGCCACCAGCGAGCGGGTTACGAAGGGGACGTGGGCCAGCCCCTGTTCGTTCAGGTATTTGGGGTCGGTGTAGCTGATCATGATGTCCGCTTCGCCGTCCAGCACTTTTTTCAGCGGATCGTCGCAAGCGGGGGCCAGCACGATGGTGGCCAGGTTGTTCTGGCGGGCCACCACCGCAGTGAGCGACGCCAGCGCCGAATCGTCCTCGTCCTGCAGGTCGCCCACCAGCCGCACCGTCACCTGCGCTTTCAGCTCGCCGATGGCGGCCTTTACCTTGTCGTACTCCTCCACCATCACCGTTGCGCTCTGGAACATCAGTTTTCCCGGACCGGTGAGGTTCACGCCGCGGCGGTTGCGGTCCAAAAGCCGGCAGTTGAATTCCTTTTCCAGGGCGATGATGTGCTTGGAAAGCGCCGGTTGGGTGATGTTCAGCTGTTCGGCCGCTTCGGTGAAATTAAGGCAGCGGGACAAAGCGAGAAACTCGCGCGCCTGCTCGATGTTCATGGTACCCCCTCTGACAATCCCCCGTTGGGGCGCGATTATAGCACGGGCATGGGGGCATGCAAGAATGGAATCACGTAAGAGCGTCTATGCCATTTAATTATTTTCCCATGCCTTTTTATTCCTTTCATAATGGCCTCAAGGAGGGGGGAGCCAAACGGTCCGTGGGGGACCGGGCCTCCTTCCAAGGAAGAGGAAGAAGGAGGAGAGACATGACGCAGTTGAAAATGTCACGTCGCAGTTTCCTGAAGCTGTCGGCTGCCACGGCCGCCGCTGCGGGGGCCCTGTCCGCGGTGCCTTCCGGCTTCGCGGCCGCCGCCGAGAATGCCCAGGAGAAGAGCGGCGAGATCAAGCGGGTGCGCACCGGCTGCCGCGGCTGCGGCAAGATGGAGTGCGGCGTCATCGCCGTGGTGCAGGACGGCAAGGTCATCCGCATGGAGGGCGACCCGACCGCCTTCCAGTCGATGGGCAACTGCTGCACCAAATCGCAGTCGGCCATGCAGGCCGCCTACCACCCCGACCGCCTGCGCTACCCGCTGAAGCGCACCAACGACAAGGAATCCGACGATCCCGGCTGGGTGCGCATCTCGTGGGACGAGGCCATCTCCACGGTGGTTTCCAAGTTCAACGAGCTGCAGGCCAAGTACGGCGGAGAGTCGCTGTTCGGCATGTGTGGCACGTCGCGGGTGTGGTGCATGTTCGGCGCCTCCAACGGCATGTACCTGTGGGATTCCCCCAACATCGTGCAGGCCTGGCAGATCTGCAAGGGCCCGCGCCACTTCGCCACGATGATGGTGTCCAGCTTCACCGACTCCTGGATGGAAACGGTGGGCCATCCGGACGTGTACGTGGCCTGGGGCGGCGCCTCCGAGATGTCGAACTACGACGACTCCTGCCGCACCACGGTGGACGTGGCGACCCGCGCCAAGACCCACATCTGCGTTGACCCGCGCGAGACCAACATGGGCAAGGAGGGCGACTACCAGCTGCACCTGCGCCCCGGCACCGACGGTGCCATGGCGCTGGCCTGGACCAACGTGGTGATTGAGAACGACCTCTACGACAGCCTGTTCACCAAGAAGTGGACCGACGGCCCGTTTTTGGTGGTGGAAGATCTGGAGCCCTCCGGCTGGACCGAGATTTCCCCCTGCTGCGGCGTGCCCTTCGAGGTTAAAACCAAGCTGCTGAAAGAAAGCGACCTGGTGGAAGGCGGCAGCCCGCAGCGCTTCATGGTGTGGGACAACCTGAACAACAAGCTGACCTACTTCGATGCCAGCACCAGCTTCTGGGAAGGGGAGACGTGGGCCCCCGCCACCGCCGGCAAGGAGGCCATGCAGGAAAACCTCGCCCCCGGCTTCTCCCAGGGCTTCGTGCTCGACCCCACCGGCTTTGGCGCCGAGGACGGCTTCGCCACGGAAATCGACCCGGCCCTGTTCGGCGAGTTTCAGGTGACCCTGAAGGACGGCAGCGCCCACACCGCCGTGCCGGTGTTCCAGAAGTACGCCGAGCGCGCGGCCGAGTACACCCCCGAAGTGGTGTCCGAGATCTGCGGCGTGCCGGCCGAGAGCATCCGCGACGCGGCGCTGGCCTACGCCACCCGCCTGCGCCCGGAAACCGGCTACGGCAACGGCGGCATCCAGTACATGCTGGCCGTCGAGCACGCCAACACCGCCATCCAGAACTCCCGCGCCCTGAACAACCTCAGCTCCATCTGCGGCAACTACGACACCCCCGGCGGCAATCGCCATTCCACCAAGGCCCCCATCGAGGGCGGCCAGTTCGGCTTCGCCAACAACGGTTCCGGCATGCCCATGCTGTCCCCGGGCCAGATGGACAAACTGCTGGGCAATCAGGACATCCCACTGCTGAAGTGGTGGGGCATGTGGTCGGACGCCACCACCGTGTACAACGCCGTGCTCACCGGCGAGCCGTACCCCGTGGTGGGCGCCTTCAACTCGTCGGGCAACTTCATGCACCAGTGCAACTCCGACATGGCGTGGGATGCCCTGAAGAGCCTGGACTTCTACGTGGAGAACAACCTGTGGCACACCCCCGGCGGCACGGTTTGCGACATCAAGATGCCCGCCGCCCACTTCCTGGAGCTGAACAGCCCCCGTACCTCGCAGGGCGCGTCCGGTGCCATGGGCGCCACCATCAAGTGCATCGACCCGCCGGGAGAGGCCAAGTTCGACGGCGAGATCATCGAGATGCTGTACAAGGAGAAGGGGGTTCCCTACAACGTTATCCCCGTGGCCCCCGAGTACCCCACCATCGACCAGATGCTGGACATGTCGGTCATGGCCTTCGAGCCGCAAGGCTGGGAGAAGTTCGCCGCCGACTTCCAGGAGCACGGCTGGTGGGACTGCAAGGAAGTGGAGCCCGACCTGTGGGGCACCTACCGCCGTTACCAAACCGGCGCCATCCGCGGCCGCACCGCCGTGGGCTTCGTGGGCACCGTGGGCGACTGGCTGCCCGGCTTCTACACCCCCACTAAAAAGGTGGAAATTTGGTCCACGGTCATGGAATCGTTCCACCCCGAGGGCCAGTGGAACTTGCCCACCTACACCGAGCCGCCGCACAGCCCCGTGTCCGACCCGGAGATGTTCGCGGAGTACCCGCTGATCATCACCACCGGCCGCCGCATCCCGGTGTACTTCCACTCCGAGCACCGGCAGCTGCCCTGGTGCCGGGAGCTCTGGCCCGCGCCGCGCGTGGAGATCAACCCCGACGACGCCAAGGAGTACGGCATCGAGCAGGGCGACTGGGTGTGGATCGAGACGCCCTGGGGCAAGATCCGCGAGGTGGCCGACCTGTACTACGGCGTGCGCAAGGGCACCATCAACTGCGAGCACCAGTGGTGGTTCCCGGAGCTGGAGCAGAACGGCAAGGGCCACGAGCTCTGCGCCGTCAACCACCTCATCGACCCCTGGGCCCGCGACCCCCACTGCGGCGCCTCCAACCTGCGCGCCTACCTGGGCAAGATCTACAAGGCCACGCCGGAGAACTCGCCCTTCAACAACCCGGTGCCCTGCGGCCACGACGGCACCGAGATCATCCACGACGCCTCCGACCCGCGCCTGAAGGAATGGCTGCCGGTCTACGAGGGAAGGGAGGCCTAAGATGACCCAGTACTCGATCGTCACCGACGTCAACCGCTGCGTGGGCTGCCTGGCCTGCTCCACCGCCTGCAAGGCCGTGAACGGCGTGCCAATCGGCAGCTTCTGGTGCAAGACCCTGCGGATCGGCCCCAACGCCCCCATCGACGGCGTGAACAAGGCCGACGGAAGCGACTACCTGTACTTCCTCACCGTGCAGTGCCAGCACTGCGAGAACCCCGCCTGCGTGCAGGTGTGCCCCACCGAGGCCAGCCACAAGCTCGAGGACGGCACCGTGCAGGTGGACAAGGAGAAGTGCATCGGCTGCCAGTTCTGCGCCATGGCCTGCCCCTACGGCGTGCGCTACCTCAACGAGGAGGAGCGCGTGGTGGAGAAGTGCACCCTCTGCGAGCAGCGCGTCGCGCAAGGGGAGCTTCCCCAGTGCGTGGCCCAGTGCGGCGGCATGGCCCGCTTCTTCGGCGACATGGAGAAGGGGCTGGCCTCCTTCGAGGGGCCGGAGCTGGGGGCCTCCCGCGTGAAGCTCTCCGACTTCGCCGAGCCCTTCACCGACGCCGACGTGCACGCCCTGCCCAACGCCGGCAACGACCCCAGCTTCCGCTACATCCTGCGCAAGTTCGCCTGGCAGGGTTAAAGAGTTCCGCGGGTCTGGCGACCCGCGGAACCCCTCGTCCGCCGGGGCCTCCCGTGGCGGACCATCTTGGCGCTCAGGGCTTGCCCTCACGGCCCGAAGGCCGCTCGGCCGCCCTTCGGGCCAATCTGACCCACCACGGAAACCCCCGCCTACTGGCGCTGGACCTGGGGCATGACAGGGAACGGGGATAACGTCAGGTTCCTCGTCAGGTTTCCTGTCGTCTTTTCGTAGGGCAGAGACCCTGTCTCTGCCCTACGAAGGCCCACCCGGCCGCAAGGGGCAGGGCATGACGTTATCCCCGTCCCCTGTCATGGGCGCCCTGTCATGGGCGCACGCCCTTTTACCCGATGCTGGCCCCCGCCTTTCTGGCGGGGGCTTCTTTTGCGCCCGCCAATTCCAGCTATTTTTGCAAAAAAAAGCAACGGCCCTGTTTGGGGCCGTTGCTGCGATTGCCTATTGGTGGTAGAGACTCAGCGTTCGCCGCCGTTTTCCAAAAGTTCTTTTTCTTCGGCGACAAAGGCTTCGGTTAGTTTCAGAACGCCCCGATAAAACCGGGTTTCCACCATAAGACGTCCCTGGGCGATGAAGCTGTTTATCCATGAATCCACGTGGGCCATAAAGAAATCGCGCTGCGTTTCGAGGATCGCTTCCCCCTCTGCGTGGTTCCCGGATTGCAGGAGCGTTGCAGCCTGGTCGCAAAGGAGGCCAAGGTATTCGAAGATGAACGACAGGTGGTCTTCCGGCAGATCGATGCCATCGGGCACTTTGAGCTTCTGGCGCTTCAGCTCTTGGTACACTTCGCTGCGCGCTTCGCCCATAAGTTCGGCTTTTCCTCCGGTGCGGAACAGCGATTCGAAAGGCTGGGCCGTGCGCCCCTTGTGAGTGCGGATGCCGTAAAAAGCGCCCGTGTAGTCTGCGGCAAGTTGCTCTTTGGTTCCTGTGTGGCGAAGGCGCAGTGCACCGCCCAAATCAGCATAGGCCTCGGCAAAGGGGGAGTTTTCCTCTGCGGCGAGAGAGCTGAGATCGCTTGATGCCAGCGCTTCGATTTGCTCGGAGGATAGCGGTTTGAAGTAAAGCGTGGCGAGCATCCGATAGAGGGCGGCGCGATTTCGCAGAAGTTCGATATCGAGCATGTTGTCGTTCATAAGGGGCTCCTTGGATGACGAGTGGGGAGGGCGCGTATCCCCACCGGGGCACTTTGCCCCGGTGGGGACGATTGGCTACAGGTTCATGATCACGCTGGGGATGCCGAGGGAGAAGAGATCGATGTATCCGCTGGCACAGACCCACATGAGCATGCGCACCGCAATGCCGCCGGCCGCCGCGCAGACGATGCCCGCGATGGCAATCGGCATCGCGCCCTTTGCGGCTGCAGGCACCAGGTTGATGACGGCGCACGCCAGCGTTCCGACGATGCCGCACGCCACTGCGCCTCCCCAGAAAAGAGCCCCCTGGGCGGAAGCTGCATCGAGGCCCAGGAAAAGGAGGTAAGCCGCTATGCCGGTGGCCCCGAGTGCCGATGCGACAAGCACAGCCCAAGGCAACTTCAATGCCTTTTCCGTCTGATCGGCATCCTCGGAAAGGGAGGGTTTTGGCGCCATCGAAGCAATCAGCGCATATATGAAGCCGCCCAGGGCAAGCGATGTGCCTGCATATGCGAAGGGCAGGGTTTCGCTGTTCCATGTGGGTTGGGCGTCGATGACGTAGCCATGGCCGCAGAAGAACCCGATGGCGATGCCGAACACAATCGCCAACACGGCCACTACTTGCACCCCGCTGTGGACGCGCTCGCGGGTCAGAATCAGGTAAACCACGCCCACGATAAAGGTAGCAGCCAACAGCATCAGCTCGATGGAAATGCCTGAAAAGGACAGCAGGTTGGTGACGGCGCTGATGGCGTTGAGGGGAGAGGCCAGGTGCGCCACCGAGCACAGTCCTCCGGCCACGAGAAGGGCAAGGGCGGTCCATACGGCGCGCCGTCTTGTGGTTGCGCAGCCGCCGATGAGGGAGGAAAGGCCAGAGAAGGCGAGCACGGCGCCGGCGGCGCCGGCCATAAGTGAGAACAGGACCAAGGGCCATTGGATCGCCATGGTTACACCAGCTCCTTCCAGGAAGCGAACTTGGGGGACAGAATGTAGCGCGTGAGCGGCTTGGCGTTATTGGGGTCGGGCAGGGTGTGGATGGCCTCCTCCGGGTACTTCGCGAGTTCGCGGCTCACATCGGAATCCGGATCGTCGTAGTCGCCGAAGAAACGCGCGCCGCAGTTGCAGTTGTGGACACAGGCCGGCACGCCATCGCCGTCAGCGGTGATTTGGGCGCACAGCGTGCACTTCTGCACCACGCCGGCATCCTCGTTGAATTGACGTACGCCGTAGGGACAGGCGTAGATGCAGTACTGGCAGCCGATGCATTTCTCTTTGTTGATGAGCACCATGCCGGTGGCCGGGTCGCGGTAACTGGCGGCAGTGGGGCAAACGTGAACGCAGGCCGGGTTCTCGCACTGCTGGCACTGGGACGGCAGCCAGTATTTCTCCACGTTGGGGAAGGTGCCCGTGGGGCCCACGGCGATGACCTTGTTGTAGAAATGGCCCAGGGGCAGCTCGTTTTCCAGTTTGCAGGCGACGATGCAGCTGTCGCAGCCCGAGCAGCGGTCCAGGTTGATCAGCAGACCCTTGCGCATTTAGAACACCTCCTCGGTGACAGGTTCGCCCGAAAGCGTGGGCATGAACGGTTGGAACTGTTCGCTTTCGATCCAGATGCGCTCGGGGCGCTCGGTCTTCTCGATCTTCACCGTGAAGGCGCGGTAGCTGTTCGTGGCGAAGCAGGGGTTTTGGAACTCATCGGCGGACATGATGTTGTAGCCGCATTCCTCGATGCCAGGAGTGATGGACTCTTGCGTCTCGTCGAAGCACTCGGGATTCCAGAAGCGCTCGGTGATGAGCACTCCCGGGGCGATGCCCTGGGTGAGATAGGCGCGCGCATTGGATGAGCCGCGGCGTGAGGTGATCTTCACCCAGTCCAGGTGCTCGATGCCGTATTTCGCCGCTGTGTCGGGATTGATCTTCAGCTCGGGCGCGGGCATGACCTCCCGGATAAAGGGCGCGTGGCGCATGGTGCCGTGATGGAAGTGGGGCAAGCGTCCCGTGGTAATGACGAGCGGATACTCGGAATCGTAGCCCTCGGCGCCTTCAAGTGGGCTTTCCGTGGGCTCCTTGAAGGTGCAGATGGGATCGTAGTCGTCGCAGGCCGGCTGGTTGAAGGGGTACATGTAGGGGAAGCCGGTGCGGGCCAGGCGCAGCATGGCTTCGGAGTACACGTCCACCTTGCGCGATATCGTGGCGAACCCGCGGGGCAGCCCGTCGCTCACCGGCTCCTTGTACTGGTAGTAGGCCATGTAGTCGTCCATGGGCTCCTCGGTGAAGCGGTGGTCGATGTCGTCGAGCATCTCCTGCCAGCTTCCTTTGCCCATCTGCTCGGCCCAATCGGCCCGGGCCGCCTCAAGGCTCTCGTAGAAGGGCACCTTGTAGGCGTCGGGGTCGAACACGTTTTCGGCGCCGAGCTTCTCCACGGCAGCCTCGGCCACCTGGTAGGGGGAGACGAAGGGGTTCACGGTCTCGCCGAGGTGCGTTACCTGGCAGCGGGCGTAGTGGCGGTTGAAGTGGGTGCCCGGCGCCTCGTAGGAGTCGTATTCCAGCCATTCGGTAGTGGGGAGGAACAAGTCAACGCTCTGCACGGTGAACGAGGTCATGTTGGGGTACTGCTGGATGACGAAGTCCTGCTCGTCGTAGGCCTTCTTCCACTCCAGCGTGGGGCCCATGACTGCGTACTTGTTGCCCGACATCTCGTACATCACGCGCGGGCGGTAAGGCTCGCCGGTGGTGATGGCCTGCCGCAACTCTTTGGGAGCGCAGGTCTGCCACTGGTGAATGCCCTTGTGCTCGTTGGCGCCCATGGTGTCGCAGCGCGACTGGAAGAAGTAGCGCTGCATCTCCTTGCCGTCGCGGCCCTTGGCGTCCCATCTGGCCACGATGGCGTCCAGCAGACGGTCGTTTTCGGCCTTGGTGAGGCCAGTGGTCCAGCCGAGGCCGTAGCGCTCGAAGGTGGAGGAGAACACGCCCAGGCGCTGAGTCGGGCGATCGGCGGTGCGGCTGGCGGCACCGTGGTTCTGGAAGGCGGAGCAGGGGGACTCCACGTATCCCAGCAGCGCGTCGATGGCGAGCGCCCCCAAAGGCGCAGTGGAGGAGTTCTCCTGGTGGTCGGAGAACACGCCGTTGGACAGGCCGCCGAAGTCGGCGTTGGCGTACAGCTCCACAGCCTCGCGAATGCGCTCGGGGTCGAGCCAGCAGGTCTCGCCGGCGGCCTCGAGCGTCCAGGGCTCGGCCTCTTCCTTGTAAATCTGGCCCGCTGTCTTGGCCTCCTTGCCGTTCACGGTGGCGGTGGCGAAGATGACCGGATCGACCGCGCAGTTCTCGGGGGCGGTGAAGGGGAAAGGCTGGATGGAGTTGGTTTTCGCGTCGAAGCACACGTAGGCCGGGGTGTCGTAGATACCGGCTGGGTCGGCGGCCGGATTCACGTAATCGGGCCATACTTCCTCGGCACGGTAGGCCATGCGGGTTTCGGGGTTGATGAGGAAGGGAAGGTTGGTCCAATGCTTGACGAACGCTTCATCGTAGAGGTTGTTCTCGATGATATGATGAATCCACGACAGCATAAGGGCGCAGTCGGAGCCGGGGCGCACGGGAAGCCACACATCGGCTTTGGTGGCCTCAGCGGTCATGTAGGGGTCCACGACGATGGTCTTCACGCCGAGGTTCGACCGGGCGTCGGTTAGCCCGTGGCCGCCGTGAGCCGCCTTGGAGGAGTGCGGTTGGCTGCCCCACAGCACGAAGACGCGCTCCGTGTCGTCGCGGCGGGTGCCGTCCAGCTCGGCGTTGTCGGTAATGCCCACCCAGCGGTCCACGTTGTCCATGTCAACGCAGCAATTGAAGCCTACCGAGGTGGTGGAGACGAAGTCGCGCGGCATAGCGCACTGGCAGGCGCCGGAGGCAAGCGAGTTGCAGCCGCCGAAGGTATAGTCGAGGCCGGAGGTCTCCCACTCGATGTAGGCGCCGCCGCCTCCGCGGGCACTCCAGTAGGAGTAGGGGCCGTACTTCTTCACAGCCGTGGCGATCTGCTCGCCGGCCAGATCCACGGCCTCCTCCCAGCTGATCGCTTCCCACCGGTTCTCGCCGCGCTCGCCGACGCGCTTCATGGGGTGCAGTATGTGGCGGGGGCTGTAAACGGTCTGGATCTGGGACAGGCACTTCAGGCACACGCCACCCTTGTTCAGGGGGCCGTCCGGATCGCCCTCGATTTTCACGACGCGCCCGTCTTCGGTGTACACGCGCACAGGGCAGCAGTTGGTGCAGCCGTGGCAGGCGGTCTTGTGCATCACGCGCTCTACGGATCCGGCGGCGAAGGCCTGGTCGGTTTCCTCGAGCAGCGGGATTGAGCCGACGGCCGTAAGGGCCGCGCCCGTGGCCGCTGCGGCTTTCATGAAGCTGCGTCGGCTGATGGTTCCCTTGGTCATGGGGGTCCTCTCTTTCCTCTCTACGGTTAAAACGATGCTCCTAACGAAGTTGCTGCAATACCTTCATTCCCCTCTCTGTGATCTTCCATCCGTCGTTCCAGGCAAGGCCTCCCGAGCGTTCCAGCGCATCTACGAAGAAGCTCGGTTGCAGGGGTTGGCTTGATGTGGTGCTCGCGAAAGCGGCGGCGGGCCGGGTGCGCAACAGCGCCTCGATCTCCTTGAAGGTGCGCTTCTCGCGGCAGAAGTCCATAAGGTCCAGGTAGGTGGTAAGCCGCTGGGGCACGAGGTCGAAGAGACGCCGCAGCCGTTTCTCGGGCGCAAGGTCCTCGGCCACCTGCTCGCCAACCGGGGTGGTTACCACGGCGTAGGCGAAGGTAGCATCCTCGATCTCGTCGGGGGTGAGCCCCGCCTTGGCCTGGGACGTCAGGGGCCGGCCCGTCTCGTCCAGCTCCAACCAATACAAGCCGCCGGCGTGCACGAGGGTGCGGACGAGACGGTAGGGGCTCTGAGCCACCGAGGGGAACTCGGAGCAGGCTCGGACCGCCTCCTCGGCTTCGGCGAGCGTGCGCTGGGTGGTGCAAAAGGTAAGCAACTTGAGGAAGATCTCGCGGTGCAGGGGCGCCCGGTTCACTGTCTCGGTGAGGGCGGCCACGGCTTCCTCGAAGGTGGCCTCGGCGCAGGTGTCGGCCTCGGGTGCGGACGCAACGTCTGCAGATTCAGGCGAGAGGCCGCCGACGGCAGTGTCGCGGGGTGCGGGCATGCTAGCGGTTTCCACGGGTCAATCCTTTCTTCGTGAAGCGGATGGCGTCTGCGGGGCAGGCGGCGGCGCACTGGCCGCAGCGGGTGCACTCGGCTAGGGATCGGTCGCCCAGATCTCCCGCCGGATCGATGAACTCGGGGCAGGCGGCAGCGCACACGGTGCAGGGTGTGCCGTCTTTGCGCAGGCAGAGGTCGGGGTCGATCTTGGGACGCGTGGTTTTATTGAAGTTGGCCACGAGTGACATGAGGGCGCTGATGGGGCAGAAGCGATGGCACCATTTCCGCAGCAGGGTGAGTTCAGCTACGATGACGAGGGGGAACACAATGAGGTCCAGGGTGGGCTCGTTGAACCCGACGAGGCGGTAGAGGGCGATGGCCGTGGCGAAAGTGAGGCCCACCGGGCAGACGAGGCAGAACACGGGAAACCCGCAGACCGCTGCCGACAGAAGGGAGCCGCCGAGCACCACATGGCGCCCGTCCACCTTCGCGAACCGTCGCTTGGCGGCGCCATCGGAGGGGGCGAGGGGCTTTTCGCCGGGCTTCTTCTCGCTGCAGCCCGTGCAGTTAGCGCAGGCGGTTAGACGCCCGCTCACGTGCTGGGCCGCCTCGGTGCGCGCCGCTTTGTCGGCCTCGCGGCGTTTCTTGCCCGACAGGAAGCGATCGAGCGGCGGGATGGGGCACACCCAGCTGCAGAAGGCCTTGCCCACGAGCAGCACCGCTGCGGCGGCAACGGCCAGAATGATTACGGTCCGGGCCACGAAGGCGCCGGCGCCGAAGAGCGATTCCAATGCTCCGAGGGGGCATACCGCCGCGATGGAATCGTAACCCACCGAGCAGAGGGTGCCCGAGCCGATGCCGGTTACCAGGCCGATGACGAGAAGGGCGAAAACGATGCCTGGGACGTACCGGCGCATGCGGCTCACTTTCGAGTGGCCGGTCCCTTCCTGTTGCGCGGAAGCCTCGGTGCCCTTCCCGGGGGTTGTCAGCTTAGCCATGCCACACCTCCACATTGATGCCGCGCTTGTCGCTGGCGTCGTAATTGCGGTAGGCGCTGGTGGGGCAAACGTACTCGCAGGCGCCGCAGCCGTTGCAGCACTCCTCGTTCACCGTCAAGCGCCCGTTCTCGTCCAGGGACAGGGCGTCCCACTCGCAGGCGTCGATGCAGGGCGCGTTGCACGTGCCAGAGATGCCGTACAGTTGGCACTCGGCTTCGTCCACCACGGCCATGCCGATCTTGTCCACATAAGGATCGAAGGGGATGAGCGCTCCGGTGGGGCAGGCGGCGATGCAGCGGAAGGTGCCGTCGCACATGTTGCAGTAGCCCTCGCGGAAGTCCATGATCGGCAGCCGCGCCCCGATGATGCCGGGGACGAGCCCCTCTACGCCGATGGCAGTAAGCGGGCAGGCCGCCCGGCAGCGGTCGCAGCGGATGCACGCGCCCCAGAACCGGTCGGCATCCTGGCCCCCCGGTGGTCGCAGACGGTCGGTCTCGCCGCCGAAGGCCGCCGTGGCACCGCCGAAGGCCAGAAGTCCCGCGGCCATCGCGGCGCCGCCGATGAGCGACCGGCGACTGAGGCCCGGCCCCTGAGGCTTTGCCGCCCCGTTGCCCCCCTGGAGGCTCTTGGCGGAATCCGCTTCCTCCCTCGTTTTCACGCTTTCCCCTCTCCTCGTCTCTTTATATGCGCACAGGCAAATCTGGTACACTTCCGGGAGGCTCATCCACTCGTCAAAGCCGAGCCTCCCGTTGGTGCTAGATTAGGGGCATTTCCGGGCGCTGAGTATTCTCCGAAGCGCTGTAATTTTCGGGAAAACACCCTCCATCAAAACGTTTAGGTTCTTAGTTTTCGCAGGTGGGGATTGGAGTGAGGGGGAAGAGTGGATTATCGGAACACAAGGGAAGAAGGGGACGGCTCCACAGTCACTGCGGTAGCCGAGGGCCTTTTCCCCATACGATTTTTCGGGTTCGGGTTCTTTTGGGCCTGGCTTTTCTTGGCGGGGGTTACGCCGTCTCCGCTCATTGGCGCGCCGTTTTGCTTTGGCGGTGCGCCTTTCGAGATGGTGGAGCTTTCAGTGAGGGCGCTCTGGCTTGTGCTTGTGCTGCTTCTGGCCCGCCGGCTGGCATCGGTGCCGGGCCAGTATTTGCTGCTCGCTATCGGCGTTGGCGCAAGCGCCCTTGCGGCGCCCCTTGTGCTGATGTGGGGAGACAACCCGGTGGCAGTCAGCCTTTCCGCTGTTGCCGCGGGGGCGGGCGAGGTGTCGCTTTTTCTGTTGTGGCTGTGCTTCTTCGGCTACATGAAGCTGGGGGAGACCTTTGTGCTCCTGGTGGGCTCTTACGCCATTGGGTCGCTGCTCTTTTTGCTGGTGGCCGGTTTGGGACTCAACGCAATGGCGCTGTTTTCGGTGCTGTTCCCCTTGCTGTCGGGCGCCGCTTTCGTCTTGTCCCAGCGTTTGGGGCGCGCCCAGGACGGTTCGGGGCTTTTCCGGGCCGCCGGTGCCCCTCCATCGCCCCTTCGGGCCTCTTGGGGGCAGTGGGGGCGCATCGGCGCCGCGTTGGCGTTGTACTCGTTCGCGTTTTCTCTTTCTTGCGGCATCGCCCTGTTTGCCGGCGGCGAAGAAAGCCGGCTGTTCACGGTAGAGCCAGTGGCGATGGTGGTGCTGGGCATCGGATGCGGTGTCTTTTTCAAAAAAGCCAGGCATCCCGAGCGGCCTTACGGGCTGTATCGCATCGTGGCTCCTCTGATAGGTTTGGGCTTTCTGCTCATGGTTCTGCCCGGTGCGCCCCGCGTGGCCGGCGGTTTTTGCGTTGCACTTGGCTACGTGCTCTTCGAGCTGCTCATCCTCAACGATTGCTGCAATATCGTGAAGGCGAACGATGCATCGCTGCTTCGCGTTATGGCCGTTGCCCGGCTGATCATCACGATCGGCATGTTTTTGGGGTGGCTGGTGGTGTTTGGCGCGGCATCCCTCTTCGGGGCGTCTGCCGTTGCCTTCGAGCTGGCGGCTCTGGGGTTGTTCGTGGCCCTTGTCGCGGTTTCCCTGGTGCTTACCGAACGCGAATTGGCGACGTTTGCCACATTGGCTGATGATCGGGCATTGTCTGAGGCGGGCATTGCGGGGCCCACGCAGGAAGAGCTGGTGCGGGGTTTCGCCGAAGCTTGCGGGCTTTCCCGTCGCGAGGGGGAGGTGGCCTTCTATCTGCTTGCGGGGCGCACCACAAGCTTCGCTGCGGAAAAGCTTTTCATCGCCGAGTCCACCGTCCGCGCCCATGTTCACGGCATTTACCGTAAGTGCGATGTGCACTCGCGCATGGAGCTCATGGACGCCTTTGACGAATACCGTACAAGTGAGGATGCGGAGCAAGGGCAGGCTGAGTCCCGCGGTGGGGCATGACAGGGGACGGGGATAACGTCATGTTTCCCGTCATGCTTCCTGTCGTCTTTTCGTAGGGCAGAGATTCTATCTCTGCCGAAGCGCCAACCGCGGCAGCGCCCCAGGCAGAGACGGGGTCTCTGCCCTACGAAGGCCCACCCGGCCGCAAGGGGCAGGGCATGACGTTATCCCCGTCCCCTGTCATGGGCGCACGCCCTTTTACCCGATGCTGGCCCCCGCCCTTCTGACAGAGGCTTCTATTATGGGCGCCTTCTCCTATAATGAATTGCTTGATCTTTGACTTACGAGAAAAGGAGGTGCGCTCTTCCATGTCGAGGCTTCAGATAATGGACACCACCATCCGCGACGGCCAGCAGAGCCTGTGGGCCACGCGCATGCAGATTGGCGAGATGCTTCCCATTTTGCCGAAGATGGATCGCGTGGGCTACTGGGCCATTGAGGCCTGGGGCGGTGCCACGTTCGATTCCTGCCTGCGCTTTTTGGACGAGAACCCCTGGGAGCGGCTGCGTGCCATCAAGGCCAACACTCCCAATACGCCCCTGGCCATGCTCTCCCGCGGCCAGAACCTGGTGGGCTACAAGCATTACTCCAAAGACATCGTGAATCACTTCATTTCCGCCGCGCATCGCAATGGCATCGAAGTGTTCCGCGTGTTCGACGCCCTGAACGACATCCGCAACGTCATCGACAACGCCGAGGCCATCAAGGCCTGCGGCGCCCATTTCGAAGGAGCCATCTCCTATACCATCTCGCCGGTGCACACCCTGGACAGCTTCCTGGACTACGGCCAGCAGCTGAAAGACCTGGGGGCCGACTCCATTGCCATCAAGGACATGGCCGGCATGCTCACCCCGTACCGCACCGAGCGCATGGTGAAGGCCTTCAACGCCGAAATCGGCCTGCCGGTGCACATCCACTGCCATTACGTGGGCGGCATGGCGCCGGCCAACATCATCAAGGCGGCCGAAGCGGGCGCGGCCATCGCCGACACCGCCCATGCGCCGCTGGCCTTCGGCAATTCGCACCCGGCGGTGGAGATGATCGCCGCCGCCTTCCAGGAGAGCCGCTACGACACCGGGCTCGATTTGGATCTGCTGTTCGAGATTTCCGAATACTGGGAAGAGGTGCGCAAGCGCGGTCATTACAAGCGCGGCGTTTCCTCCCTCACCCATATGAAGGTGTTCTCGCACCAGGTGCCCGGCGGCATGATGAGCAACCTGGTCAGCCAGCTGGAAGTGCAAAAGGCCGCCGATCGCCTGCCGGAAGTGATGGCCGAAATCCCCCGCGTGCGCGCCGAGGTGGGCTATCCGCCGCTGGTCACGCCGCTTTCCCAAATCGTGGGCACCCAGGCGGTGTTCAACGTGCTCACCGGCAAGCGCTGGAGCGTGGTTTCCAAAGAGATGAAGGACTACATCTGCGGTTACTACGGCAAGGCGCCCGGCCCCATGAACAAGGAAATCGTGGCGAAGGTGTCGGCCGGCGCCGAGTGCCTGGACCCGGATGTGGCCCCCGGTTCGCTGGTCACCACCACCTACGACGAGGTGGCGGAAGAGATCGGCGATTTGGCCCACAGCGAAGAGGACGTGCTGATGTACGCCCTGTTCCCGAACGAGGCCCGCACCTATCTTTCGAAGCACCGCACGTCTGAGAAGGTCGAATTCATGCTGGAGCAGGAATCCAGTGCCACTAAGGAGGACGATTACGTGGACATCAACCAGATTCGCGAACTGGTTCGCGTTGCCGAAGAGAGCGGCGTGGGCGAAATTGTTGTGGAAGAGGAGGGCGTTCGCATCGCGGTGCGCATGCCTGGCTCGATAGCCGCCCCGGTGGCGGCCGCCCAGGCCCAGGCGCCCCAGGCGGCGGCCGTGCCCGCCCCGGTGGCCCCGGCCGAGAACCCGGCCACTGCCGCCGACAGCCGCCCCGCCACCTGGCAGGCGGTAACCGCCCCCATGGTGGGCACCTTCTACGCCGCCCCCGCCCCCGGCGAGCCGCCGTTCGTGAAGGTGGGCGACGAGGTGGCCGCCAACGAAACCCTCTGCATCGTGGAGGCCATGAAGCTCATGAACGAGATCACGGCCGAGGAAATGGGCACGGTGCGCGAGGTGTGCGTGGAAGACGCCACCCCGGTGGAGTTCGGCACGGTGCTGTTCTACATCGAGCCCCATGAGAAGGTTCCCACCGTCGCGGAGTCGCTGTAATGTTCGACAAGATTCTCATTGCCAACCGCGGCGAGGTGGCCCTGCGCGTGATGCGCGCCTGCAAGGAGCTGGGGATTAAAACGGTGGCGGTGTACTCCACCGAGGACGCCGACACCTACCCGGTGCGTTACGCCGACGAGGCGGTGTGCATCGGCCCGGCCCCTGCCAACAAGAGCTACCTGGTCATCCCCAACATCATCGAGGCGGCCCTGCAGACGGGCGCCCAGGCCATCCATCCCGGCTACGGCTTTTTGGCGGAGAACTCCGAGTTCGCCCGCGCCTGCGCCGACAACGACCTGGTGTTCATCGGCCCTGCGCCCGAGTGCATCGATTCCATGGGCGACAAAAGCTCGGCCCGCGAAACCATGAAGGCCTGCGGCGTGCCCACGGTGCCCGGCTCTGACGGCTGCCTGGACACGGTGGAGGAGGCCAAGGCCTTCGCCGACGCAGTGGGCTATCCGGTGCTGATCAAAGCCACGGCCGGCGGCGGCGGCAAGGGCATGCGCGAAGTGCACGCCCCCGAAGATCTGGAGTCGCAGTACAAGGCCGCCCGCGCCGAGGCTGGCGCCGCCTTCGGCAACGACGGCGTGTACCTGGAGAAGCTGGTGCTGCGCCCCCGCCACGTTGAGGTGCAGGTGCTGGCGGACGACTTCGGCAACAACATCGCCCTGTGCGAGCGCGACTGCTCGGTGCAGCGGCGCCACCAGAAGCTGATTGAGGAGGCCCCCTCGCCGGCCCTTACCGACGAGATCCGCCGCCAGATGACGCTGGCGGCCTTGAAGGCGGTGCGGGCGGTGAACTACCGCAACGCCGGCACCATCGAGTTCCTGCTGGACGAGCGCGGCCACTTCTACTTCATGGAGATGAACACCCGCGTGCAGGTGGAGCATCCGGTGTCCGAGCAGATCACCGGCACCGATATCATCAAAGAGCAGCTGCGCATCGCCGCGGGCGAGCCCATCAGCTGCGCCAACCGCGCGCCGTTCTCGCCCCAGGGCCACGCGATGGAGTTCCGTATCAACGCGGAGGACCCGGCCCACGGCTTCCGGCCGTGCCCCGGCACCATCACCAAGTTCGAGGCGCCTTCGGGCCCCGGCGTGCGTGTGGAGTCCTACATACGAAGCGGTGCCAAAATTTCCCCTTATTACGACTCCATGGTTGCCAAACTGATAATATCTGGCCAAGACCGCGAAGAAGTGTTGGCCCGCGCCCGTCGCGCGCTGGACGAGTTCGAGATCGAGGGCATCGCCACGACGATTCCCTTCCATAAGCGTGTGCTTGAGAACGAGGCTTTCTGCGAGGGCGATGTGACCACTGCCTTCATCGAAACCGAGATGGGAGATGTGCTATGAGCGAAAGCGAAATGACAGAGGGCATGATTCTGGGCCCCGGCGTGGTGGAGACCATCATCTCCATGGCCGCCTCCGAGGTGGAGGGCGTGGCTTCGGTGGGGTCGTTTGCCGCCAGCGGGCTGCGCAACATGATTGCCGCCAAACCCACCACCCAGGGCATCGCCATTCAACCGGGCGAGGGCGACAACATGGCCGTGGACATTCACATCGAGGCCTACTCCGGCTTCCCGCTGCCGCAGCTGGCCGCCAAACTGCGCACCGCCATTGCCGACGCCGTGGCGCTGCAGGTGGGCCGCAACGTGACGGCGGTGGACGTGTACATCGACGGCATCCAGTTCGCTTCGTAAACCATTTCGGCAAGGCCCGGCCCCAGGCGGGCGGCGGGCCTTGTTCTTTCCCGGCCGGGCGCGATGTCCGGCATCCCGTATTTGTTCGCCCCGCACCGGAAGGCAAAGCTGTTCACTATGGGCTCTAAACAAAAAGAACGCCGCGACGGCCGCATCATGGCGGTCCAGATTCTCTACACCTCCGAGGTGCAGGGGAAAAAGCCGCTGGATTTGTTGAACGAAGGGCTGTGCCTGATTGAGGAAGGCCCCTTGAGCGACTTTTCGCTGGCGGCGGTGCGCGGCGTGCAGGAGAACCAGGCGAAGATCGACGACTGCCTGCAGTCCATCTCCGAGAATTGGACGCTTTCCCGCATGCCCATGGTAGACCTGGCGGTGCTGCGGCTGGCGGCGTACGAGATTCTGTTTTCCGATGACGTGCCGGTGTCGGTGGCCATCAACGAGGCGGTGGAGCTGGCCAAGGCCTTCGGCGGCGAAGACGAGTCGCCCCGCTTCGTGAACGGCGTGCTGGGCCGCCTGGCCCGCAAGCTGGAGGAAGACCCAGAAATGGCCGTGCCGGGCGATGGCGATGGCGCCCCCGGCGTTGCGGCTGGCGACGCCGATGCGGCCGATGGGGCCGATGCGGCCGATGCGATTCCCGCTGCCGATGCCCCGGCTTCCGCTAACGCGGCCGATGGGGCCGGCGATGCCGGCGTGGCCGATGGGGCCGATGCTCCGGCTAATGCTCCCGGCGCCGAGGCCGCTCCCGCCTCGGATGCCGCCGCTGTCGACGCGCCGGCCGATGCCCCTGGCGCTGTGGCCGCTTCCGCCTCGGATATCACTGACGATCTGTCTTCTCGTAGGGCAGAGATTCTATCTCTGCCTAAAAACGGCGAAAACGCTCAGGCTGAGGGGGCGCCGGCTCCCGCCGATGTTCCCGAGACCACCTGCTAAGGAGAGGCAATGGCTCAACAGACTGGCCGTACTTTCGAGGACATGCAGCAGCGCCTCGAGCAGATTGTGGACGAGGTGGCCGCCGAGGACATCTCCCTCGACGACGCGCTGGCCCTCTACGAAGAGGCGGTGAAGCTGGGGCTTGCCGCTTGCGACCTTTCCGAAACCGATGTGGAGGCCTACCTGGCCGCCTCTTCCGCGCAGGCCGAAGAGGCGGAGGGCGAGGCTCCCGCCGATGGCGTCGACGGTTCTGCTGGCGACGGTGCCGCTGCGGGCGACAGCGCCGCAGAGGGCGCCGCCGCTGCCACAGATACCGACGCCGCTGCCGAGGGCGCCCTGGCCGTTGACGCTGCTGAAGGGTCTGGCGCTCCGGAGGCCGCCCAGGCCGGCGCCGCCGAGGGGCAGTGATTCCTGTGGAGCCGCGCATTCTGGACGCTATCAGCGCCCCCGAGGACCTCAAAGTTCTCACGTACCCCGAGCTGTCCATCCTGGCCCAGGAGATTCGCGAAGAAATCGTCAGCACCTGCGCCGAAAACGGCGGTCACATCGCCTCGTCGCTGGGGGCGGTGGAGATTGTACTGGCGGCCCATCGGGTGCTGAACTGCCCCCATGACAGGCTGGTGTTCGACGTGGGGCATCAGGCTTACGCCCACAAGCTGGTTACGGGGCGCCGCTCGCAATTTCCCACGCTGCGCACCTATGGCGGCCTTTCCGGCTTCACCAAGCCCGAGGAAAGCCCCTACGACGCCCATCCCTCCGGCCACGCCTCCGATTCGCTGTCGGTGGCGGCCGGTTACGCGAAGGCGGCGCAGCTGAACGGCTCGAACGAGAAGGTGGTGGCGGTCATCGGCGACGCCTCCCTTTCCGGCGGCATGGCCTTCGAAGCGCTGAATTACATCGGCCAGGCGCAGCTGCCCATGGTCATCATCCTGAACGACAACATGATGTCCATCTCGCGCAACGTGGGCGCGCTGATGAAGCATCTGGGCAACATGCGCGCCGACAACCGCTACCGCAAGCTGCGCGACGCCGCCCAAGAGGAGCTGGAATCCAGCGGCGTGCTGGGCAAGATCCTGCTTGACTTGGGGAAGCGCGCGAAGGAATCCGCCAAGCAGTTCTTCTTGGCTTCTTCTATGATCTTCGAGAGCCTGGGCATCACCTGCACTGCTCCCATCGACGGCCACAACATCCGCGAGCTGGAGGACACGCTGCGGCTGGTGCTGCAAACCGAGGGTCCGGTGCTGGTGCACGTGGTAACGAAGAAAGGCGCCGGCTACGCGCCGGCCGAGCAAGACCCCGAGCGCTTCCACGGTGTGGGCCCCTTCGAGGTGGCCACAGGCGCTGCCAAACCCAAAAAGCCAGCGCCTCCCGCCTTCACCACGGTGTTCGGCCAGGCGCTTTTGGAGGAGGGCCGCGCCGACGACGCGGTGGTGGCCATTACCGCCGCCATGGAGGGGGGCACCGGCCTCAAACCCTTCGCCGAGCAGTTCCCCGAGCGCTTCATCGACGTGGGCATTGCCGAGGAAAACGCGGTGGGCCTGGCCAGCGGCCTGGCCTTTGCGGGAAAAAAGCCGGTGGTGGCCATTTACTCCACGTTCCTGCAGCGCTCCTTCGACCAGATTGTGGTGGACTGCGCCCTATCCCAGGCCAATGTGGTGCTGGCCATCGACCGCGCCGGGTTGGTGGGGGAGGACGGCGCCACCCATCACGGCGCGTTCGATTTGGTGTACATGCGCACCATCCCCCATATGCGGGTGCTGGCGCCGGCCGACGAGGTCGACCTGGCGAACGCCCTGCACACGGCGCTGGCGCTGCCGGGGCCGGTGTCGCTGCGCTATCCGCGCGGCAACGGCATGGGCGTTTCGGTGCCGGAGGTGCCCCAGATGCTGGAGGTGGGGAAGTCCCGCCTGATGCGGGAGGGGTCCGATGCCTGCGTGCTGGCTTTCGGCCCGGTAGCCTATCGGGCGATGGAGGCGGCGGAGATGCTGGCGGAAGAGGGCATCGACGTGCGGGTGGTAGATATGCTGTGGGCGAAGCCGCTGGACAAGGAGGCCATTTTGGCCGCAGCGGAAACCGGTTGCGTGATCACTGCCGAAGAGGGCGCCATGGTGGGCGGTTGCGGCGAAGGCGTGATCGAGGTGCTGGCGCAGCACCGGGCGCAGTGTTCGGTTACCACGCTGGCGCTGCCCGATCGTTTCGTGCGCCACGGCTCGGTGCCGCAGCTGTTGCACGAAGTGGGCCTGGACGCCGAAGGCATCGCCGAATCCGTCCGCAACGCCTTCCTGCAATAACGCCTTCCCGCAGGAAGGCCCCATCCCGCCGCTACTCGTACCGCCAGCCCCTCTATGGCGGCAATAGACGTCTATTATCGTCACCGGCCCCGTCGGGGGCGGGCAGTTAGCGCAGTTTCTTCTCCAAGATGTAGTCGTCCATCACGAAGCCCTCGCCGATGTTGGTTTCCACGGCGTCGATGACCTCGAACCCTTTGCCCTTGTAGGCGCGGATGCCCAAATCGTTGTGTTTGTTCACCGTGAGGTACATGGCGCGCAGCCCGCGGTCGCGGCACAGCGCTTCGTAGAAGCGGATGGTTTCGGAGCACAGCCCTTTGCCCCGCTGGTCTTTCACTAGGTAAATTTTGGAAATGAAGAACCGGCCGTCCTCTTCTCCGTGGCCGCCGGTATAGCCCACGATGCGCAGCTGGGGCATCTCGCACGCCGCGCCGATGGCTTCCTTCGCCAGTAGCGAGTCCCGCTCGCTTTCGATGGCGTACTGGTTTTCCGCAGCGTCTTCCAGCGAGAAGCCTTTCTCCTGCAGCCCCGCATCGCCAGTCGCTTGGGCCAGCTCCACCGGCGTTTCGTCCTCGCGCACGGTGATGAACCAGTACTCGTAGCCCTTGTCCTTAACGTCGGCGGTGAAAGCGGGCAGGCTTTGGAAGTGCTCCACCATGTAGTTGGTTTGCGCTTGGCCGATGATGGGCGGCCAGTACTCGTTCCAGATCTCGCCGGCCATTTTCGCCACGCGGGCGATGTCCTCATCGGTCTTCACCGGTACGAACTCAACGGTCATATGCGGGCCTTTCTCTAGCAGTGACGTGCGACATCATTGTAGTGCTCCCGATGCGGCGCCGGGCCGTGTTTCGGGCGTGTTGCGGGAGTTGGGCCGGTTTGTTAACGCCGATTTTTAAGTTCGTAAACTCTTGAAACGCGAAATCCGCATGGCCGCGTCCGGTGGCACCCTTGATGGTGCGCGAGGCAAACCCGCAACAGGGAGCGGGGGAGTGTTTCGCCGGGCCCTTCCGCCTGCAGAGAACCACGGCCCCCGGAGCACTTCCTCGCCCCCTGTTCGGACGAACTGAAAAGGAGGAAAAATGCTGGACACTGGATCAACTGGCTTCATGCTGGTGTGCACCATGCTAGTGCTGCTCATGACGCCTGGCCTCTCGTTTTTCTACGGGGGCCTTTCCCGTCGCAAGAACGTGGTGAACACCATGATCATGACCTTCGCCGCCTTAGGCGTAGTGGGAATCGCCTGGGTGATTTGCGGCTGGTCGTTCGCTTACGGCGGAGACGGTTCCATTCCGTTTTTCGGCGGTCTTGACCAACTGGGCTGCCTGAGTGCGGTGAACGACCTAATGGCCGAGGCTGCGGCCACGCCGGACGCATTCGCGGTGCTGTCGGGGGCGGCGGTGCTGGACGGGGGCGATCCCGAACTTGCGGCCGGATACCCCGCCATCATCAACATCGTTTTCCAGATGGCGTTCGCCATGATCACCGCCGCCATCATCACCGGTTCGCTGGCGGGCCGCATGAAGTTCGGCGCCGTGTGCGCGTTTTTGGCCCTGTGGGTGGTGGTCGTGTACGCGCCGCTGGCCCACATGGTGTGGGGCGGCGACGGTTCACTGATTGGCAGCATCATCGGCGCGCTCGACTTCGCCGGAGGCGACGTGGTGCATATCTCGTCCGGCCTCACCGGCCTTATCCTGTGCCTGTTCCTGGGGGCGCGCAAGGGTTTCGGCGCCCTCAGCTACCGGCCCCACAACGTGCCCTTCGTGGTGCTGGGCGCCACGCTTTTGTGGTTCGGTTGGTTCGGCTTCAACGCCGGCTCGGAGTTTGCCGCCGATGGCGTGGCGGCCCTGGCGCTGCTGAACACGGTGGCTGCCAGCGCCGCGGCTCTGGTGTCCTGGATGGTGGTGGAGCGCGTCGCGGTGGGCAAGCCCACGCTGGTGGGCGCGGCAACGGGCCTGGTGGCGGGCCTGGTGGTCATCACGCCGGCGGCCGGTTTCGTGGAGCCGTGGGCCGCTCTGGTGATGGGCCTCATCGTGTCGCCGGTGTGCTACTTCGCCATTTCAAAGCTGAAGCATGCCATTGGCTACGATGACGCGCTGGACGCTTTCGGTTGCCATGCCATCGGCGGCGTTACCGGCGGCATCCTCACCGGCCTGTTCTGCGTGCCCGAGCTTTCCTGGACCGATTTCGGCGGTCTGCTCTACACCGGCGATTTCCATCTGTTGGGGGCGCAAGTGCTGGGCATTCTGGTAACCGTTGCGTTTGTGGGCATCGCGGACGTGGCGCTGGCGCTTGTTGTCAAGGCCGTCTTCGGCGGCAGCTTGCGGGTGAGCGAAGCGAAAGAGGCGCAGGGGCTGGACGTGGCGGCCCATGGCGAAAGCGCGTACCCGGCCTACCTGGGCCTGGATTAAGGAGTGGTGAACGTGAAGAAGATTACAGCCATCGTGCGGCCCGAGATGCTGGAGCCGCTGAAGGACGCCCTGTTCGCCGCCGATGTGAGCGGCATGACCATCAGCCAGGTGCACGGCTGCGGCGCCCAGCACGGCTGGACCGAGTACTTCCGCGGCAACGAGGTGCTGCTGAACATGGTGCCCAAGGTGAAGTTCGAGATTGTGGCCGAAAACGGCGAGGTGGACCGGCTGGTGGAGGTGATTGTGGGTTGCGCTCGCACCGGTCAAGTGGGGGACGGCAAGATTTTCGTCTCGCCGGTGGAGGAGGCCATCCGCATCCGCACCTTCGAGCGCGGCGCCGACGCCGTATAGCCTGTCCGACGTGTAACCTCGGTCCTGCGAGGGGGCTAGTCCGCGTGTCGTGTAGCCTGCGCGCCGGTTGCCCCGGCCCTGCGAAGGGCGGCGGATTACGTGCGTTGCGGCAGGTGCGCGCCCGCCATTGCACCGCCGCCCCGCCGCCCCCGCCCGTTGCTTCGGTTTTCGTAGGGCAGAGATTCTATCTCTGCCTAAGTTGCGGCCGAAACGCGGTTGCGGCCCAGGCCGAGATAGAATCTCGGCCCTACGAAGGGCGCGGCGCATCCGGTATGGCCCCACGAAGAGGGTGGGCGGACTGTGCGCTGCTCCGCCGCGCACCTTGGGAGGGGCGCACGAGGCGGAGGGCGAGAGATGTTTTGGGTGTAGTGCGGAGAATGACGCGTTAATCACCGCATAATTTGCGGCGAATATCTTGCTTATCGCCGCATCGGCCCTTAAACTGAATCGCATGTATCTTCACGAACGGGACAAATGGACGAATTTCACCTGGGATGCCGCTGTTGTGGCGCCGCTGCTGGGCGATGCTCGCTTTGATCAGGGGAATCTGCTGGGCCGTGTCGCTGGGCTGGGGTTTTCCGTTGGAGACCGGCTGCAGCTTGACGCCGTCTCCCAAGAGGTGGTGGCCTCATCGCGCATTGAAGGTCAGGAGCTTGACCCCTCAAAGGTGCGTTCGTCCGTTGCCCGGCAGCTTGGACTGGGGCCATGCGACGACTCTCTGGACACGGGCGCGGTTGACGGCGCCGTGGCTGTGATGCTGGACGCAACAGTAAACTTTGCCGCGCCGCTGACATTGGAGAGGTTGGCCGGCTGGCATGCGGCCCTGTTCCCTGCGGGATACAGCGGGTTGCGCAGGATTGCGGTAGGCCAGTTGCGCACCGGCCCTATGCAGGTGGTAAGTGGCGCCATCGGCCACGAGAAGATGCACTATGACGCCCCTGCTGCAAATGCGGTGCCGGCGCTGATGGAGGAATTCCTAGCCTGGTTTAACGAGAACAGCTCCGACAACCTGCTGAAGGCGGCGATAGCCCATCTGTGGTTTCTGACCATCCACCCTTACGACGACGGCAACGGCCGCATGGCGCGGGCGCTCACCGAAATGTTGCTGGCCAGAAGCGACGGCAGCGCCCGACGCTTTTACAGCATGGCATCTTTCATCATGGCCCATCGCGAAGATTATTACAGGGAAATCGAGAGCGCCCAAAAGGGCACGCGTGACATTACTTCATGGCTGGTTTGGTTTCTGCAGGCGTTCCGTTGTGCCATCGAGGCAAGCCAGGAGGCAGTGTCTGCGGCGGAGTGGCGCGATGCGTGGTGGCGTCGCGCTGAGGGAGTGGCCATGAACCAGCGCCAACGCTACATGCTGCAGCGGTTGATGGGGGATTTCCAAGGGAAGCTGACCTCGGGGAAATGGGCAAAGATGTGTAAGGTGTCCAGCGATACCGCCTTGCGCGACATCAGCGATCTTGTGGCGAAGGGGCTTTTGGAGAAAGCGCCCGGCTCTGGCCGCAGTACCTCTTACCATGTGGTGAATCTTTCAAAGTGAGCACTGGAAAAAGCTCGGCTCTAGCCCTTGCTTCTGTGCGGTCTGGACCCTTCGTAGGGCAGAGATTCTATCTCTGCCTAAGCTGCGACCGAAACGCGGTTGCGGCCCAGGCCAAGATAGAATCTCGGCCCTACGAAGGGGGGGGGCGGGCGCGAGGCGG
>NZ_QIBY01000023.1 GCF_003725335.1 Parvibacter caecicola | reverse complement strand
AGGACCTCATGGACGACGGCTACGTCGTTATCGCCGGGGGCGGCGGCGGGGTGCCCGTGGTCGAGCGGGACGACTCCTACCGCGGCGTGCCCGCGGTGATCGACAAGGACCGCTCCTCCGCCAAGATAGCCGCCGACTTCAAGGCCGACATGCTGGTCATCCTCACCGCCGTGGAGAAGGTGGCCATCAACTTCAACACCCCCGACCAGAGGCCCGTCGACCGCATGACCGTGGAGGAGGCCCGCGCCTTCATCGACGAGGGCCAGTTCGCCCCCGGCTCCATGCTGCCGAAGGTGGAGGCCTGCATCGAGTACCTGGAGGCCTACCCGGAGGGCACGGCGCTCATCACCAGCCTGGACAAGGCCGCCCAGGGGCTCAAGGGCCTCACCGGCACCCAGATCGTCGCCTAGGGCCCGGGCCGAGGGGCGCGGCGGGGGACGTTCGCCTTCGCCATGCGCTGGAAACTCAAGCACTGCCACGGGTGTGCCAGGGCCGGACGTCTTTTGGCGCACCGTTTTTCCTGTTGGGCTACGACGGCGGGGTTCGGAGACGCAACAACGAATTCCGCCGTTTAGTTAAGGGAGCACTTCTGCCGGCTCGCAAACTTGGGCAGAGGGCTTCCGACTAAAAGTGCGTTTGGTTGAATCGCAAATCGAGCAGTGGGCCTCAAGGCCCCTGAATATCACCCTGCTTGAGGCGTTCAGACGAAACGATCCTACCAAGTTAAGGAGGGGGTATTGATGACTACTGACGACGTTAAAAAAAGTCGCAAGAAGCGCTCGATATCTTCGTTTTCCATCCTGCTGATCATGTTGGTGGCCCTGGCCATCATCACAGCAATCATGGGTGCCGCCGGCGTTGAGGGCGTTACCGGCGCCACCATCGCCAATGTCGTCACCGCGCCCGTCCTGGGCTTCGAGGACGCCATCGGCGTTTGCATCTTCGTATTTGTTCTCGGCGGCTTCCTGGGTATCGTCACCGAAACGGGCGCCCTGGATGCCGGTATTGCCGCTTTGGTGCACAAGCTGCACGGCAAAGAGCTGTGGCTCATCCCCATTCTGATGGCCATCTTCTCCATCGGCGGCACCACCTACGGCATGTGCGAGGAAACAGTGCCGTTCTACCTGCTGCTGGCCGCCACCATGGTAGCCGCTGGTTTCGACAGCCTCACCGGCGCCGCTGTGGTGCTGCTGGGCGCCGGCGTTGGCGTTATGGGCTCCACTGTGAACCCCTTCGCCGTCGGCGTGGCCGTTGACGCCCTCACCGGCATCGGCGTGGCCGTCAACCAGGGCATCATCATCGCTCTCGGCCTTATCATCTGGCTCACCTCTTTGATCATCGCCATTATCTTCGTGATGCGCTATGCCAAAAAGGTGAAGGCCGACAAGGGTTCCACCTTCCTTTCGCTGCAGGAGCAGCAGGACATGATGGAAACCTGGGGCATGAACGAGTCCACCGAAGAGGCTGCCACTGACGACACGGCCCAAGAGCCGAAGATGACCGGCCGCCAGAAGTGGTCGCTCGTGGTGTTCGCCCTCACCTTCGTGGTGATGATTGTGGCCTTCATTCCTTGGGAAGACCTGGGCGTGAACGTGTTCGTGTCCGATGCCACTTCCGAAACCATCGTCGAGCAAGTTGACTCCACCATGGTTTCCGAAATCGCAGTTCCCGACGCGGCCGACCCCGAGGCCGACCCCACCACCTACGCCATCGACGGCGATGCCACCACCGTTGAGTTCTCCGGCACCGTTGACGGCACCCTCACCACCGAGGAAACCGTGAACCCCGGCTGGTCCTCCTTCCTCACTGGCGTTCCGGTTGGCCAGTGGTACTTCAATGAGGCTTCCTGCTGGTTCTTCCTGATGGCGCTCATCATCGGCCTCATCGGAGGCGTGGGCGAGAGCCGCTTCGTAAAGACTTTCCTGAACGGCGCCGCCGACATGATGTCGGTAGTGCTGATCATCGCCGTGGCCCGCTCCATCACCATCCTGATGGGCGAGACCGGCTTGGACATCTGGATTCTGGACAACGCCGCCAACGCCCTGAATGGCATGGCGCCCTTTGTGTTCGCTCCGCTGTCCTTCCTGCTCTACATCGTGCTGTCGTTCCTGATCCCCTCCAGCTCCGGCATGGCCACCGTGTCCATGCCCATCCTGGGCGGCCTCGCGGCGAAGCTGAACCTCTCCGTGGAGACCATGGTCATGATCTACAGCGCGGGCAACGGCCTTGTGAACCTGTTCACTCCTACTTCCGGCGCCATCATGGGCGGCCTGGCCTTGGCAAAGGTGGATTACACCACCTGGCTGAAATTCGGCGCCAAGCTGTTCATAGTGCTGGGCGTGGTGTGCGTGGTTATCCTTACGGCAGCCATGGTGATACTGTCGTAGCGCGCATCCGCAGTTGCGCTCCGTTGCCGGTCTGAGCGGCAACGGTGATTTCCGCGGCGTTCGTCTCCGCCCCCCCTATCGCCTTTGCGAGCGGCGAGAGGGGGAGGGAAGGCGGAGGCGGCGGCCATGAGGGCGGTTCCTTCGGGGGCCGCCCTTTCCCGTTGTTTTTGGGCTTCAACTGGGAAGGGGTATTTCCGCGGGGAGTTGCGTGGTAGAATGCTCCGTTATCGACCAAACACTTTGCCGGGCGGAAAGGGCCGTGCGGCAAGAGAACCCTATGACGAGAAAAGGATTGCAGAATGGACATTCGGGAATCGTTGGAACAGCTTTTGGACGGGGCCATTGCCGCCTCGGTAGCCGATGGCTCGCTGGCCATGGACCAGGCGCCGGAAGCAGCGCTGGAGCGCCCTCGCGACGAGGCCAACGGCGATTGGGCCTCTACGGTGGCCATGCGCTGCGCCAAGGCCGCCAAGAAGAATCCGCGCGAGATTGCCCAGATCATCGTCGATCACATCCCCGCCAATGACATGATCGCCGAGGTTTCCATCGCCGGCCCCGGCTTCATCAACATCCGTCTCACTGATGCCGTGCTGCAAAACGTGGTACGGCTGGTGCGCGAAACCCAGGAAGACTTCGGCAAGGGCGATGTGCCGCAAGGGGAGCGCAAAATCAACCTGGAGTACGTGTCCGCCAACCCCACCGGGCCCCTGCACGTGGGCCACGGCCGCTGGGGGGCGCTGGGCGACGCCATGGCCCGCGTCATGCGCCACGCCGGCTACGACGTGTACGAAGAGTTCTACATCAACGACCACGGCACCCAGATGGACGTGTTCGGCAACTCGGTGGCGGTGCGCTACATGCAGCTGCTGGGGCACGACTACGAGATGCCCGAGCAGTGCTACGGCGGCAGCTACGTGGCCGACATCGCCCAGGAGATCATCGACAAAGAGGGCGACAAGTACGTGGAGATGAGCGATGAAGAGCGCATGAAGGCCTTCCGCGAAATCGCCTACCTGGAAATGCTGGAAAACCAGCGCACCGTGCTCTCCCGCATGGGCACCAACTTCGACAAGTGGTTCTCGGAGCGCAGCCTGTACGTGGAGGACGAAACGGGCGAGAGCCCGGTTTCCCGCTCGCTGGCCGCCATGGACGCGAAGGGCTATGTGTACGAGAAGGACGGCGCCACCTGGTTCAAGTCTTCCGCTTTGGGGGACGAGAAGGACCGCGTGATGATCAAGGCCAACGGCGAGATGACCTACTTCATGAGCGACGTGGCCTACCATTACAACAAGATGGAGCGCGGCTTCGACCACCTGATCAACATCTGGGGCGCCGACCACCACGGCTACGTGAAGCGCTGCGAGGCCATGCTGGAAGCGTGGGGCTGGCCCGGGGCGCTGGAGATTGTGCTGGGGCAGCTGGTGAACCTGTACCGCGACGGCGAAGCGGTGCGCATGTCCAAGCGCACCGGTGAGATGGTCACCCTGGAAGAGCTGGTGGACGAAGTGGGCGTCGATGCCACCCGGTACCTCATGCTGTCCCGCTCTTCCGACCAGCCCATCGATTTCGACATTGAAGTGGCCAAGAAGCGCGATAACTCCAACCCGGTGTACTACGTGCAGTACGCCCATGCTCGCATCTGCTCGATGCTGCGCCGCGCCGCCGATTCGGCCGACGCCGCCGCCGTCGAGGCGGGGGAGATGACCATGGGGCAGTTGGCTGCCAAGATTCTGCCCGACACAGTGGACCTTGCCCCCCTCACTCATCCTTCCGAACTGGCGCTCATGCGTAAGATGGACGAGTTCGGCCCGTTGGTGGCCCTGGCCGCCCGCGACCGCGCGCCTTTCCGCCTTACCCACTACGCCCAGGATTTGGCGGCGCTGTTCCACCAGTTCTACACCAACTGCCATGTGCTGAGCGAGGAGGAGCCGCTTCGCTCTGCCCGCCTTGCCCTGGTGGACGCCACCCGCATCGTGCTGGCGCTGGCCCTGTCGCTTCTGGGGGTTTCCGCTCCGGCCAAGATGTAAGGGCGCGGGCTTCGGCGCGGTTTGGGTGTTTCTGGACGTTTTAGCCTCTGGCGGATTTGCCTCTTGGCAAGCCCGCCAGTTCTGCTAGAATATACGACCGCTGATGTAAAACAGCTACTATCATGGGCGATTAGCTCAGGGGGAGAGCACCACCTTGACACGGTGGGGGCCACAAGTTCAAATCTTGTATCGCCCACCATGAAGTTGAAAGCCGAGGGCGGGTCCTTCGGCTTTTTTATTTTTGCAAGGGAAAAGGGAGACGGGTTTGGCGGCACTGACACTGGGCCTTCTGTTGCTGGCGGCGGTACTGGTATCTGCTGTGGTGGATCAGCTGGTGCCCCGCATCTCGCTGCCGCTCATCCAAATCGCCATCGGCGTGGCAGTGGCCCTGGTGGCCGGGCAGGCGGTGAACATCGATTTGGATCCGGAACTGTTTCTGGTACTGTTCATCGCGCCGCTTTTGTTCGACGAGGCGAAGCACGCCGACAAGGCGTCGCTGTGGGAGTACCGCGTCCCCATCTTGAGCTTGGCCATCGGGTTGGTGCTGGTCACCACGCTGGCCATCGGGTTTGCCGTCAACTACTTCATCCCCTCCATTCCGTTGGCCGCCGCGTTCGCGCTGGGGGCTGCGCTGGGGCCTACTGATGCGGTCGCGGTTTCGTCCCTTTCCCACACCACCAACATCCCCGCACGCCAAAAGGCCATCCTGAAGGGAGAGCTGCTACTGAACGACGCTTCCGGCATCGTGTCCTTCCAGTTCGCGCTGGCGGCTGTAATCACCGGCACGTTTTCGCTGTGGGGCGCCTCGGTGGAGCTGGTGTACTCCTTTGTGGGAGGCCTGGTGCTGGGGGTGGCCCTGGGCTGGTTGGGCAGCTTCATCGTGCGCCGCGTTCGCGACATCGGGGTGGAGAACACCACCTTCCACGTGCTGTTTGAGGTGTTCGTGCCGTTTCTGGTGTTCCTTATCGCCGAGGCCTGCCATGTGAGCGGCATCATCGCCGTGGTGGTGGCCGGCCTTATGAACGTAGTGGCTCCGCGGGCCATGACGCCGGCCGTGTCCCGCATGAATATCGTTTCCTCCAGCGTGTGGAAGGTGCTGGCCTTCGCCCTGAACGGCGTGGTGTTCGTGCTTTTAGGCACCCAGCTGCCCAGCGCCATGCACCGCACCTGGGACGATGCCTCTATCAGCAACCCCTGGCTTCTGGCCTACGTGCTGGGCATCACCTTTATATTGTTCTTCGTGCGCTTTTTGTGGGTGCTGGGCATGGAACTCGTGGGGGCCAAGAGCCAGAAGCGCCCCTTCTGCAAACGGGACGTGCGCAACGCCCTCATCACCACGTTTTCCGGTGCCAAGGGCACTATCACCCTCTCCATCATGTTCACCATCCCCTTGTACGCCTACTACAGCTACGAGCTGGGGGCGGCAGTGCCCTTCCCGCAGCGCGACCTGCTCATCTTCCTGGCTTGCGGCACCATCCTCTGCTCGCTTTTGCTGGCCACCTTCCTGGTGCCGTTGCTGGCCCCTAATGACGCCCCTCAGGAATCGGAGGACGAGCAACGGCAGCGGGATGTGAGCGCCTATCTCGACATCTTGCGGGGCGTGGTGGAAGAGCTGACGGCGCGCCAGAACAAGGACAACGAGCTGGAGGTGCGGGCGGTCATCGCCAACTACAACGCCCGCATCGAGCACGTGAAGGAAGTAAACGACATAGAAGACGAGCCCAACGTGAAGCTGCGGCTTCAGGCGTTGAGCTGGGAGGAAGAGCGGGTGAACGCTCTTCTGGGCGAGGACGCCGTTTCCCCATTGGTGGCCTATCGCTACCTGGGCCGCCTGGAGCGGGTGTGCGGGCTTCTTACCCATGGTGGGCGGGTTTCCACCCGCTGGCACAGCTTCGTCAGCCGCCTGCGCCTGCTGTTTCGTCGCGGCGTGAATGCGCTGGTGCACGAAATTCCGGCGGCCAACCTGCCCAAGCGAGCCGAAGAAACGCGGCGGCTGCAGGTGCAGGTGGCCCGCTACGTTATCGAGAAGCTGGAAGAGGCGGTGGCCAGTAGCACGGTGCCTACAGAAGATGCTGCCGGGCTTTTGCTGGAGTACCAGCGCACGCTGTCTTCGTTGGTGGCCACCGAGGCGCCCATCGTGTCCACTACGTTGGAAGTGGCCTCCGACATCACTGCCGTGCGCCGGTTGGCCTGTCAGCTGGAGCTGGAAAAGATTCAGGAACTGTACGAAGAAGGGGCCATCGACCGCGGTTACGTGCGCCGCCTGCGCGACAATGTGGTGCTGATGCAGCTGGACGTGGATGACCGGTTGTAGGGGAGCGGCAACGGTTTCCTGCCTTTCCGGGGCATTGTGTGCAAACGGCGCCGCGAACCGCTATCATCTGATGCAGGCCCAGCGTCTGCGATTCCCGACCGATTTAGCAAGGAGGTTCCTCTGGTGGAACCCAAAATGCACAACGATGGCTCCGATAAGCGATTTGCGCTGCTCATCGATGCCGATAACGTTTCCTCAAAGTACATCAAGCCCATTTTGGACGAGCTGTCCAAATACGGCACAGTAACCATCAAACGCATTTACGGCGACTGGACCCTCACGTTGCACGCGAAGTGGAAAGACGCTCTGCTGGAGAACTCCATCACCCCCATCCAGCAGTTCAGCTACACCTACGGCAAGAACGCCACCGACTCCGCCATGATTATCGATGCGATGGACATCCTCTATGGCGGCCAGGTGGAGGGCTTTTGCCTGGTGTCCTCCGACAGCGACTTCACGCGGTTGGCCAGCCGCCTGCGGGAAAGCGGCCTTACTGTGGTGGGGATGGGGGAGAAGAAAACCCCCACTCCCTTCCGTCGCGCCTGCGATGTGTTCACCACGCTGGAGCTTTTGGTGCAGAACAACAAGAGCAACCATTCCAGCGTTGCCAGCGGTCCCACGCTGCCCATCAGCGTAATCGAGCAGGCGGTGGTGGACATCATCACCGACAACAGCAACAATGGCAAGGCCACGGGGTTGGGCGAGGTGGGTAGCCGCCTTCTGAAACGCTACCCCGAGTTCGATGTGCGCAGCTACGGCACCAATTTGCTGTCGAAGTTGCTGGAGGATTTCTCGCGGGTGGTGATCAAAAAGGACCGCAACAATTTGATGGTGGAGCTGGCGGAGGGCACTGCCCCCAAGGAGGAGGCCCCCGCCGCCGAGGCCGCCAAGGCCGCTTCGGTTCAAAAGCCGGCGGAAAAGCCCCGTAAGGCGCTGCCCAAGGGGCAAGAGGGCGTGGCTGCGAAAGCGAAGAAGGCTGCATCGCCCGCGCCGGAAGCCGCGCTCGCGCCGATGGCCGTGGAGGCTGAAGCGACGGCGGAGGCGGATGTGGAGCCAGCTTCGGTTGCCGAGGCGGATGCCAAGCCGGGGAGGGCCTATCGGGTGCGTCGGAACCGCCGCGGCGGGGCCAAGGAGGCGCCGATTTCCGAAGAGGAGCGGACGCCTGCCGCCACGGTCGAGTCCGAATCGGCAGACGGGGCGGCCGCAGCGGAGGCTCCCATGGCGCCTGAGGCGCAGTTGGAGGAGCCCGCAGCCGGGAAGAAGCCTGAGACGCAGAAGCGCTCTGCTGCCCAGAAGACGGCCGCTGCGCCCAAGAAGGCGGCCGCTGCGAAGAAGGCCGATGTCGAACCGAAAAAGCCCGCGGAGGCACCGAAGAAGGCGGCTGCGGCGGCGAAGTCAGCCGCCAAGCAGAAGGCCGCCGTCAAGCAGAAGCCGGCCGCAGACGCCCCCAAGCAAAAGCAGCAAACTCCTGCGTCGTTCATCCAGTCCATCGTGGACAAAGCGGGCGCATCCGGCATGAACGTGGCCGATGTGGGCAACGCGTTGCGCAGCCAGTTCAAGAACTTCAAGGTGAAGGACCTGGGACACCCGCGCCTGGCCACCTACTTGCAGGAGCAACCGTTGTTCAGGGTAGAGCGGCGCGACGGGGTGGTGTACGTGTTCACCAAAAACCACCAAGCCTAAAGGGGCTTTGTGCCGTTTATGGGAGATTGCGCCAATTAGAAAAAAAGTTCTTGCGCGGTCTTGGGGGTTTTAGTAACATACCATTTCGCGATGCGGACATGGCTCAGCTGGTAGAGCATCACCTTGCCAAGGTGAGGGTCGCGGGTTCGAATCCCGTTGTCCGCTCCATTGTCATCGAAAGGCCGGTCGCTTGACTGTGATCGGCCTTTTTAATGACAGAAGCCGTGAACATGGCGACGTGGCCAAGTGGTAAGGCAGAGGCCTGCAAAGCCTTCACCCCCGGTTCGAATCCGGGCGTCGCCTCCAAACGGCGCACCATATGCGGACATGGCTCAGCTGGTAGAGCATCACCTTGCCAAGGTGAGGGTCGCGGGTTCGAATCCCGTTGTCCGCTCCATAAACACCAACGACCGCCCTCGGGCGGTCGTTTTGCGTTGGGCCGCATTAGGGCGGCTCTGCTTTTCGTAAGGCAGTGGCGCGCTTACAACTCCCGCTTTTCGTAGAGCTTCACCGTGAATAGGGCGCTGATGGCGTAGATGGCCAGAACCAGCACGGTGGCGACGGTCATAAATGCCACGGCGTTCGCGCTTTCCAGCACCTCTAAGAAATCTACTGCGGTGAAGTGTTCCCCCGTGAACCCTACGCCGAACGCCAGCACCAGCACCACGGCCAAGGGAATGAAGCGGGAGGCCTTCGTGACACCGAAGCGGGCGATGAGCGGCAGGGCCACCGAGCAGCCCACCAAGATGACGAGGGCGGCCATCACGGCGCAGGCCAAGATGGCGGTGGGCGGGTTGTTGTCGTAGCCTGCGCAAGCCAAGGGAGAGGAAGGGTCGCCGCCGGAAATCAGCTGGGCCACCGCCGTGATAGCGAAGGCGAGGGCCAGGGTGCCTGCGATGGCGCCCGCCGTTGCCAGCAGCACGCTGGCGTAGCGGCCGAAGACAACCTGGCGACGGCTGAGGGGCAGGGCCAGCCGGAAGCGCTCCCAGCCGTTCTGCTCGTCGAGGGCCGATACCGAGAACAGGAACATGAAGGGGGACATGGCCACGATGGCAGCACTGGAGGCCACCAGGGAATCGGTGGCAAAGGCCATGACGAGCATGATGACCACGGCAATGAGGGCCACTTGAATCAGGGTGCTTCTCATGGAGAGGAAGTCGGAGTAAATCATGGTTTTCATCGGGTTTCCCCTTTCAGGACGAGGGTCATGTACTCTTCGATGCTGATGCGGTCCAGCGCTACATCGGGGAATTGGCGGGCGAAGGCAAAGCGGTCGGGCACCAGCACATCGGTGCCGAAGCCGTGGCTTTGGAAGCGCATTTCGCCGGCGGGGAAGAAGCCGGAGGCGGCGATGGCTTCGAAATCCTGCTTGCGGCAGCGGCCGATGGCGGCTTGATCGGAGATGGCGTCCTTGTCCAGGTCGAACACAATGCGCCCCTCGTCGATGCATACCACCTTGTCGGCGATCTTCTCCAAATCAGAGGTGATATGGGTGGACATTAGGATGCCGTGGCCCTCTTGCTCCATGAACTGGCGCAGGATGTCGAGCACTTCGTCGCGGGCCATGGGGTCCAGCCCCGCGGTGGCCTCGTCCAGCACCAAAAGGCGCGGATGGTGGGCCAGCGCGAAGGCCAGGGTGAGCTTCATGCCCATGCCGCGGGACAGCTCGGATATCTTCTTGCCTTCGGGGAGGCAGAACTGCCCCCGCAGCTGTTCGAACAGGGGGCTGTCCCATTGGGGGTAGGCGATGCGCCCCAGCCTGCCTGCGTCCTTCACCCGCAGCGTGGAGGGGAAGGCGCAGGTGTCCAGCACGATGCCTATTTGGCTTTTCAGCTGGTCGATGATGGGGGAGTTCACCTTCACCGTCTGTCCCAGAAGTTCGATGGAGCCGCCGTCTGCGCCGATGAGCCCCAGCATCGCTTTGATGGTGGTGGTTTTCCCGGCGCCGTTCGAGCCGATGAAGCCCACCACGGTGCCGGGCTCTACCGCGAGGTTCACCTTCGCCAGGGAAAAGCCGTCGTAGTGCTTTTCCAGATTCTCTATCTTTATCAAGTGGTTCATGATTCGCTTTCTCCTTCAGGCCGCTGGCCGGTGGCTAGTCTTCCAGTACCAGTTCGAACATTTCCCGAACCTCATCGGCGGGAATGCCGGCCGCTCGGGCTTCCTTGACCGCCCGCCCCAGCAGCTCCTCAACTTGCCGCATCCGCTCTTCTCTCAGCAGCTCCAAGTTGCCGCCGGCCACAAACGACCCTTTTCCCTGCACCGTGTTTACGAAACCGGCCTCTTCCAGTTCGGCGTAGGCCCGTTTGGTGGTTATCACACTGATGCGAAGGTCGCCGGCCAGCGCTCGGATGGAGGGAAGGGGCTCTCCTTCGGTCAGGGTTCCGCTCACGATGGCGGCTTTGATCTGATCGACGATCTGCTCATAGATGGGCTTGCTGCTTCCGTTTGATATTACGATGTCCAAAGTGCCTCTTTCCTTCGCGGCGGCTCAGGGCCACCGGGGGGGGGTGGTTTCACCGCTTTGGCGTCCCGCAGGGGTGAAACCGTGAATAGTGTATATACGCTACATGCACAGTATATGCACACCTATGCACAGTCGTCAACATAAAACCGGGAAAATATTTTTTCGCCATTCGCCCCTTAATTTACGCAAAAGTGTCCGGGCGGCAAATTTCTCTTGTGTTGGCCAAATTGCTGTCCTATAATTCTGCCTTGCGCTTGGTGGCTATAGTTCAGTTGGCTAGAACGCCAGATTGTGGCTCTGGAGGTCGTCGGTTCGAGTCCGATTAGCCACCCCAGCGCGCCTTTTGAAAATGGGTCTTGCATTGGAAAGATGCTTCGCCTAATATATCAAGGCGCTTTGCGCAAAGCACATGCACCATTAGCTTAGTTGGTAGAGCAGGGGACTCTTAATCCCAAGGTCGAAGGTTCGAGTCCTTCATGGTGCACCACGAAACACGAGGCCAGAAGCTACGCGCTCCTGGCCTTTTTTGTTACCTGCCCCGAAGGGCAGCCGTTGGCAAAAGGCGGCGCCTTCAGATTTGAGAGAGGGAACCCATGAGCAGCGATACCTTCCTTGCCAGCAAGCGCATGAGCGATGAGGCGCGGGCGCAGTTGGCGGTTCACCCCGAGAAGTTCACCATGCTCTCCGGCGACCGCCCCACGGGCCGGTTGCACATGGGCCATTACTTCGGCACCATCATCGAGCGGGTGAAGCTGCAGGACATGGGGGTGCCTTCCCTTATCTTGGTGGCCGATTACCAGGTGATCACCGACCGCGACAACACCGAGCACATTGCCGACAACGTGCACAACATGGTGATCGATTACCTGGCCTGCGGCATCGACCCCGAGAAGACCATCATCTTCAACCACTCCGCCGTGCCGGCCCTAAATCAGCTGATGCTGCCGTTCCTTTCGCTGGTGACCGAGGCGGAGCTGTTGCGCAACCCCACGGTGAAATCCGAGCAGGAGGCGTCGGGCCATGCCCTCACCGGGCTTTTGCTCACCTACCCGGTGCACCAGGCCTGCGATATCCTGTTCTGCAAGGGCACCATCGTGCCGGTGGGCAAAGACCAGCTGCCCCACATCGAGCAGACGCGCCAGATCGCCCGCCGCTTCAACGAGCACTACGGCCAGGTGTTTCCCGAGCCGGTGGGCCTGCTCACCGACGCAGTGGAAATCCCGGGTCTGGACGGCCGCAAGATGTCGAAGTCCTACGGCAACGCCATCGCCCTTTCCGCCACTGCCGAGGAGACGGCGAAGCTGATTAAGAAGTCGCAGACCGACTCCGAGCGCTTCATCACCTTTGACAAGGAGAATCGCCCCGGCGTGTCGGCCCTGCTCACCACGGCGGCGCTCACCACCGGTCGGCGCGAGGAGGACATCGCGGCCGAGATCGGCAACGACGGCGCCGGAGCGCTGAAGCGCTACGTCACCGAAAGCGTGAATGGCTATCTGGCCCCCATCCGCGAGCGCCGCGCCGAACTGGAGCAGAAACCGGAGTTCATCCGCGAGGTGCTGCACGAGGGTAACCGTCGCGCCAACGCCATCGCCGACGCCACTTTGCAAGAGGTGCGCGAGGCCATGGGGATGGTGTACTAGGCGCCCCAAGCGCTGCTTCCCGTCGCTGATTTCAAAGCCCTGGCTTTGCGGCCAGGGCTTTTGCGTTTTGTGGCGATTCAGTGGGCCTCAGTTTACGGGGCGGGTAGAAAGGTGTCCCGCCCTCAACGGGTCGGTTGGAAAAGCTTGGCGATTGCCTCGTGCCGCCGGCCGCCGCGCCCTTTGCTACCTATACTTGCGCTGAAAACATCCCCCAGCCGCGAGGATGGCGGCCCGCGCTGGCGATGATGCGCGACGGGGGTATTGCGAAAGGACGCGATGGCGATGATGCGCAAGATTATTCTGGGTTTGGCCGGCATGGGCCTGGCGCTGTGCGCTTTCGGCTGCACCGGTGCCCCTGCCGGCACGGAAGTGCTGCAGGTGGGTTCGGCTTCGCTGGACTACCCCGCCACCTGGGTGCAGTCCGACATGACCCAAGGGGCCCTGCTGGGCATAGAGGGTTCCTCGGCGAAGGTGGTCTCTCCCCAAAACGGCAGCGGCGGTTTCGTGGCGGTTTCCGATTTGAGCAAGTCGGGCATGACCATCGGGGACTACCAGCGTACGCTGCAGGGGTCGTTCGTGGGCACGGTGAGCGAAACCACGGTGGACGGCCATGAGGGGTTGAAGCTTTCCCAGAACGCCGACGGCTTTGACTATACCGCTTATCTGGTGGCCGGCGAAGATGGCGAGACGCTGGCGGCCGCCATGGTGGCCGAGATTCCCGACGGCGCATCGCCTGAGGTGGAAAGCCAGTTCAACGGCATCGTTGACAGCTTCAACATGAAGTAGGCCCTGAGGCCTTCGGGCGGATCGCCCGCCATTTTGTGGGCTTTGGGGGATTGAGGATTGCGCGCGGCCGCGGATGATTTACAATACCAAAGCTGTGTGGGCCTATAGCTCAACGGTGGAGCAGGGGACTCATAATCCCTTGGTTGTAGGTTCGAATCCTGCTGGGCCCACCATTTGAAAAATTTGTCTTGCATTGCCACTGATGCTTTGTTAGACTAATTAATCGCTGCTTCGGCAGTACCCATTCGGTCGCTTGGCTCAGCGGGAGAGCATCGCCTTCACACGGCGGGGGTCACAGGTTCAAATCCTGTAGCGACCACCATGAATTCAAAGGCCAGAGTTTCCTCTGGCCTTTTTGCTGCGCAAGGTGGTTTCGCGGCCGTTTGCCGCAGCTGATGGACGGGTTGTGGCGGGGTAGCGGCTGCGCACTTGGAAAAACGGTGCACTTGTGCTATATAGTTATCTCGTTCGTTTAGGTTTATTGGACATACTTTCTCTGCGGAAAGTGGGTTTTGCCCGCTTTCTTTTTTTAAGAGGGAAAGTGGGCAAACGCGAAGGAGGCGAGAGGTGTGCTGAGCCCTGTAGAGGCAAAGCTGCTCAAGGCGCTTGAGCCGCAAGCGGAGGCATCTGGCATCGAAATCGTGACCATCCAGGTCACCGGCGCCAAGAAGGCCCCCACCATTCGGGTTTACATAGACACGCCCGGCGGCGTTAGCTTTGACACGCTGTGCGCTTCCCAGGCGTGGATAAACGATGTGGTGGACCGCATCGACCCGTTCCCCGGCGCCTACATGCTGGAGGTGTCCTCGCCGGGCATCGACCGGCCGCTGCGCACCCCCCAGCACTTCGCCCGCTTCGCCGGCGAGGACGTGGTGGTGAAAACCGCCCTGGTGGACGGCCGCAGCCGCTTCAGCGGCGTGCTGGCGGGCATCGAGGGGGAAAACGTATTGGTGAACCTTGAGGACGGAACGCAGGTTTCGCTTCCCATCAACGGCATAAAGAGCGCCCATACGGTGGGCAAGGTGGATTTCAAGAAATCGGAAAGGAACTAACGTGGCTTCTTCAGAACTGATCGAGGCGCTTCAGGCGCTGGCCCATGAGCGCAAGATCGACGAGTTTTACCTGATCGAGCGGCTGGAGCAGTCGCTGGCCAAAAGCTATGAGCGCATTTTGGACCTGGAGTGGGACGCTTCGGTTACCATCGACCGCCAAACCGGCAAGATTTACGTGTACGAGCTGGTGCCGGTGGGCGAGCCCGACCCGGAGACCGGCGAGTACGCCGAGTTCGAAGAGCGCGACGTCACTCCCGCCGACGTGAGCCGCATCGCCGCCCAGAATGCCAAAGGGGTCATCGCCACCCTGGTGCGCGAAGCAGGCCGTCAGAACATCTACCAGGAGTTCGCCGGCCGTATCGGTGATTTGGTGACCGGCACCGTGCTGCAGGGCACCCCCGATTTCACCATCATCAAGATTCGCGACGGCGTTGAGGCGGAACTGCCCCATTACGACCAGAAGCGCAACCCCGGCGAGCGCAACGAGCGCCCCGCCAACGAGCACTACCGTCACAACCAGCGGCTGAAGGTGCTTATCGTGGAGGTGCGCGACCCCCGCGCCGACGCCCCCCGCGCCCGCGGTGAGCAGGCGCGGCCCGCTATCGTGGTGAGCCGCACCCACCCGGATCTGATTCGCCGCCTGTTCGAGATTGAAGTGCCGGAGATTTACGATGGCATGGTGGAAATCAAGTCGGTGGCCCGCGAGCCCGGCGCCCGCTCGAAGGTGGCCGTGGCCTCCCGCGAGGAGAACCTCGATCCGGTGGGCGCTTGTGTGGGGCCGAAGGGCAGCCGCGTGCGCATGGTGGTGGAAGAGCTGCGCAACGAGCGCGTGGACGTGATTCCCTGGAGCGCCGACCCGGCGGTTTACGTGGCCAATGCCCTGTCTCCGGCCCGCGTGTCGCAGGTGCTCATCGACGAGGACAACCACTACGCCACCGTCATCGTGCCCGACGATCAGCTTTCGCTGGCCATCGGCAAGGAGGGGCAGAACGCCCGCCTGGCCGCCCGGCTCACCGGCTGGCACGTGGACATCAAGTCCCAGAGCTTCGCCGGTTCCGCGCCGGTGGAAGAGAACATGCTCATCGATGAGGACGATGAGGACGACACCTTGTGCGCCTACGTGGCCGAGGACGGCACCCGTTGCCGCAACCACGCCCGCGAGGGAAGCCGCTTCTGCGGCATCCACGCCGACGAGGAGGAATAAGGTTAACCCATGGCAAACGTCGGCGCACAATCCCCGAAACGGCAGCGCACCTGCATCTGCTGCGGAAAGCAGGAGGGCAAGGGGCAGCTGCACCGTTTCGTGCGCACCGCTTCCGGCCAGGTGGCCTTCGACGCCACCGGACGGGCGGCGGGGCGCGGCGCCTACGTTTGCAGTAAGGAGTGCCTGCAGAAGGCCTGCAAAACCCGCAGGCTGGAACGGGCTTTGCGCATCTCCATTGCGCCTGAGAGTTACGAACAGTTGATGGAAGAGTTCTTCGGCTGCCCCTCTGGCGGCGATGGGGAAACGGAGGAGTGATAAATGCCTAGCATGCGCGTACATGAATTGGCCAAAGAGTTCGACATGACCAGCAAAGAGCTGCTGGACCGGTTGCGCGACATGAAGATTCCGGCGAAGTCGCACGCCAGCATGCTGGCGGACGCCTACGTGGAGAAGATTCGCAAGAACCTGGAGCCGGAAATCAAGCAGCGGGCCGGCAAGCTGGCCGCCGACGAAGAGGCCGAGCTCAAGAAAGAGCAAGAGGAAGAGGCCGCCCGCAAGGCGGCCGAAGAGGCCGCGCGCCGCGCCGCCGTGGAAAAGGAGCGGGCCGAGCGGGAAGCCGCCCGCGCAAAGCGGGAGGAAGAGGCCGAAGCCGCCCCCGCGCCCGAAGGGGAGGCCCCCCGCGTGCAGACGCCGCAGCGCCATTCCGCCTTTGAGAGCCTTGAGCGCCAGATCGAGAGCGAGAAAGAGCGCGTGGAGCGGGAGCGGGAAGCCGCCCGCGCCCGCGCCCGCGCCGAGAAAGCCGCTGCCGAAGTTGCCAAGAAGCAGGCGGTGGAGCAGCAGCTGCGGGAGCGCAACCGCAAAGGCTCCCAGCGTCCTGCCCCTGCTCCGGCCGAGCGGCCCGCCCCGAAGGCGGCCCCGGTGCTGGGCGGCGGCCGCGGCTCCAATTTCAGCTCGCTGCTTTCGCAAATTGAGGCGGAAAAGCAGCGCATCGAAGACCAAAAGGCGGCAGCCCAGAGCGCGCGGGTCGCTGCGGGCCCCGCCGGCAAGGGCAAGAAGGGGAAGAAGGGCGCCGGCCACTCTTCCCAGTTCGTGCCCGAGCTTGAGCTGACCGACGAGCCCAAAGAAGACCGTTACGCCCAGATGGCGGTGCAGGCGGAGAAGATGCAGCGGGACAAGGTGCTGGCCGAGGCCCGTGCCGCCGTTGCCGCCGCCACCACCCACGAAGGGGAGGGGCGCCGCAAAAAGCGCAAGGAGAAGCGCGAGGCGGAAGCGCGCGAGCGGGCCGAGTTGGAGGCCATTGAGAAGGGTCTCGACCCGGAGCTGGTGCTGGACGACTCGGTGGCCCAGGTGCCCCAGGGGGCCACGGTGGCCAAGTTCGCCGAAGCCCTGGGCGTGCCCCCCAACGACGTGATCAAGCGCCTGTTCATGCTGGGCCAGATGGCCACCCTCACCCAGTCGCTCACCGACGACATGATCGAGCTCATCGCCGACGACATGGGGCGGCGTGTGCGCATCGTGTCGCCGGAGGAAGAGTACGCGGTGGTGTACAAGGACTCCGAGGACGACCTGCAGCCCCGTCCGCCGGTGGTTACCGTCATGGGCCACGTGGACCACGGCAAAACGTCGCTGCTGGACGCCATCCGCCATACCGGCGTGGTGCAGAGCGAGGCCGGAGGCATCACCCAGCACATCGGCGCGTCGGTGGTGAACATCGACGGCCGCCAGATCACCTTTATCGATACCCCGGGCCACGAGGCCTTCACCGCCATGCGCGCCCGCGGCGCCCAGGTGACCGACGTCATCGTGCTGGTGGTGGCGGCCGACGACGGCGTGATGCCGCAGACCATCGAGGCCATTAACCACGCCAAGGCGGCCGACGTGCCCATTGTGGTGGCGGTGAACAAAATCGACAAGCCTGGCGCCAACCCCGACCGCGTACGCCAAGAACTCACCGAGTACGGCGTGGTGCCGGAAGAGTGGGGCGGCTCCAACATGTTCGTGGAGGTGTCCGCCAAAAAGCACCTGCACATCGACGACCTGTTGGAAACCATCCTGCTGCAGGCGGACGTGCTGGAGCTGCGGGCCAACCCCGATGCCATCGCCTCTGGTTTCGTTATCGAGGCCAACCTGGACAAGGGCCGGGGGCCTGTGGCCACGGTGCTGGTGCAGCGCGGCACGCTGCGCCCCGGCGACATGGTGGTGGCCGGCACTTCCTACGGCCGCGTGCGCGCCCTGGTGAACCCCATCGGCGAGCACGTTTCCCAAGCCAAGCCCTCCGATCCGGTAGAGATTCTGGGCCTGAGCTCGGTGCCCACGGCCGGCGATGAGTTCCGGGTGTTCGAGGACGAGCGCGACGCCCGCAAGCTGGCGGAGGAACGCGCTTTGCGCGAACGTTTGGCGGCTCAGGAAACCAAGTCCCATATGTCGCTGAACGACCTGTTCAGCCGCATTGAAGACGGCAAGCAGACCGACCTCAACCTCATCGTGAAGGCCGACGTGCAGGGCTCCATCGAAGCACTGCGGGACGCCTTCGACAAGATGGACCAGTCGGAAGTGCGCATCAACATCGTGCACTCTGCCGTGGGCGGCATCACCGAAACCGACGTCACTTTGGCGGCGGCGTCGGACGCCATCATCATCGGCTTCAACGTGCGCCCCACCGGCAAATCGCGGGCCCAGGCGGAGAAGGAGAAAGTGGACATTCGTCTGTACCGCGTCATCTACCAGGCGTTGGAGGACATCAATGCCGCCCGCGTGGGCCTGCTGTCCCCCGATATCGTGGAGGAGGACACCGGCATCGCCGAGGTGCGCGAAACCTTCAAGGTGCCGAAGGTGGGCACCATCGCCGGTTGCTACATCATCGAAGGCGAGATTCACCGCGACGACAAGGTGCGCATCGTGCGCGACGGCACCGTTATCTTCGAGGGCCGCATGGCCAGCCTGCGCCGTTTCAAAGACGACGTGAAGAGCGTGAAGCAGGGCTACGAATGCGGTATCGGCATCGAGAAGTTCCAAGACCTGAAGGTGGGCGACACCATCGAGGGTTACATCATCAAGGAAGTTGAGCGCACCGAGTAATCGGCCAGTTAACGATAGCGTTCATGCCGCGCTCGCCTGGGGGTTTGCCCCTGGGCGAGCGCTATACTCAATGCGGAACCTACGAAAGGAGACCGCCATGAAGCAAGGTGCTTCCAACCGAAAGGTGAACGAGCAGGCCCGTGAGGTTATCGCGTCCATTCTCCTGTTCGACATTTCCGATCCGCGGCTGCATTTGGTCACGATCACCGGTTGCGAGGTGAGCTACGACCGCAGCGTGTGCAACGTGTATTACACCTGCGAACCCGATCGCTATCCGGCGGTAGAGGCGGCGTTCGAGGGGGCCAAGGGGGCCATTCGCTCGCTGATGGCCAAGAAGCTTTCCTGGCGGGTGGCGCCGGAGCTGCGCTTCATGCGCGACGGTTCGGTGGACGCCGCTGAAACCGTGGGCAAGTACATAGCCCAGGAGAAGGCCCGTCAAACCATCGCCGAAGAAACCATTGGCGAGGGCGAGGAGTTTTAGCGCAGTGGCCGTAACCCCCCAAACCAACACCACGCTGGAAGAGATCGCCCAAGTGCTGCTGAAGGCGCACACGGTGGCCATCTGCGGCCACGTGAGCCCCGATGGCGATTGCCTGGGCTCGGGGCTCGGGCTTGCCTGCGCTTTGAGGCAGCTGGGCAAAACCGTGTTCACGCTCACTGCCGGCCCGGAGTCCATCGACGCCTCGCTGCGGTTTCTGCCGGGGACGTTCCAGCTGATGTCCGCCTCCCTTCTCTCCGATGTGCCGGACGTGTTCGTGGCGGTGGACGTGCCCATTCCCGAGCGGTTGGGGGAGGGGGACGCGGTGCGCCGCCGTGCAGGGACAACGGTGACGGTGGACCATCATGCCACCGACGCCCCCATGGCCGACTACAGCTACACCGATCCCGACGTGGCGGCTACGGCCCTTCTGGTGTGGAAGCTGTGCCATCTTTTGGGGGCCGATTGCGAAGGGGCCGTTGCCACCTGCTGTTACACCGGCCTCATGACCGATACCGGTCGCTTCCAGTACCAGAACGCCACCAGCGCCGTGTTCCGCGCTGCCGCCGAGATGGTGGAGGCGGGGGCGCTTCCCGGCGAGATAAGCCGCGAGGTGTTCCAGAACCGCAGCCGGGCCTCCTTGCAGCTGGAGGCGGTGGCAATCGAGCGCATGGAGTTCTTGCGCGAGGGCCAGTGCGTCATAAGCTGGCTGACCGAGGACGACTTCCAGCGGGCCGGCGCGGTTAAGGCCGACGCCGAGCCGCTGATCAACCTGTTGCGCTCGGTGAGCGGGGTACGGGTTGCCTGCATGCTGCGGCAGCAGGGGGATGCGGTGCGCGGAAGCCTGCGCGCCAAAGACGATACCGACGTGGCCTCCATCGCCCGCAGCTTCGGGGGAGGGGGCCACAGGGCCGCTGCCGGCTTCACCTTCCAGGGCAGCGTGGCCCAGGCGGTGGAAGCGCTCGGGGCCATTTTGTCCCATGTGGAATAGCGGTTGCCCATGAAGCGCCAGCCGAGCGAATTTTCCCTGGTCATAGCCATCGATAAGCCTTCCGGCATGTCGTCTCACGATGTGGTGAACCGGGTGCGCCGCATCTTCGGCGAGCGCCGGGTGGGCCACACCGGCACGCTGGACCCGCTGGCGAGCGGCGTTTTGCAGGTGTGCGTGGGGCCCGCCGCCCGGCTGGACAAGTACCTGGTGGACCACGACAAGCGCTACGAGGTGCTCGTCCGCCTGGGGGTTGAGACCGACACCGACGACGCGCTGGGCCAGGTGATCCGCACGGCTCCGGTGCCCTGTCAGGCGGCTAACCCGCACCTCGCCCAAGAGTTCCTGCGCCGCTTCGAGGGATTCCAAAACCAGATGCCGCCGCTTTATTCCGCCATCAAGGTTAACGGCGCCAAAGCCTGCGACGCCGCCCGAAAGGGGCGGGTGCTGCAGTTGCAACCGCGGCCGGTGGAGGTGTACTCCCTGCAGCTGCTGGCGGTGGAGGAAACCGAAGACGGCCTGTTCTGGCGCGTGGCCTGCCATGTGTCCAAGGGCACCTACATTCGCTCGCTGGCCCGCGATATCGGGGCCGCCCTGGGCTGCGGCGGCAGCGTTGAGCAGCTGCGGCGCCTGGCGGTGGGGCGGCTCACCGAAGCGCAGTGCGTCAGCTTGAAGCAGCTGGAGGAGTGCGGCGCCGAAGCGGCCCTCGATCCGCTGGCACTTTTGGGGCTGCGGTTCTTGTTCGCCGACGAGCATCAGGAGAAAAGCCTTGCCAACGGCGGAAAGCTGTCGGCCCGAAGCCCTCTTTACCAGTTCAACGGCGACCCCTTCCGCGAAACGGTGTGCGCCTGCATGCCCCGCATCCGCGCGTCGGAGGAGCCCTTGGCGGACGGGGAAGTGGTGGCGGTGGTGAGCGGCGGGCTTCTGCGGGCCCTGTACCGCTTCAGCCAGGAGAAGGGGGCCTTGGTGCCCGATTGCGTGTTTTCCCAGGGGGTGCGCCGTGGCCGCTGTTAGCGCATGGGGCGTGGATTTCAGGTCCAGCATGCTGGAGGGGGCGTCTTGCGCCTTCGGTGTGTTCGACGGCGTGCACGAGGGACACCAGTACCTCATAGCCAAGGCCGTCGAAGGCGCGCTGGCCGCCGGCGCGCCGGCGTTGGCCATCACCTTCGACCGCGACCCCGACGAGCTGTTCGCGGCGGGGCGCCTGAAAAAGCTCATGACCAATCAGGTGCGGCTGGAAACCCTGGCCGCCACAGGGGTCGATGCCGTGCTGAGCATCCCCTTCACGGCGGATTTCGCCGCCAATTCCCCTGACGAGTTCTTGGAGCTGCTGTTCGGCCGGCATACGCCGGGGCAGCTGCACGTGGGGGCCGATTTCCGCTTTGGGGCCAAGGCCCAGGGCACGGTGGAGCAGCTTCTGCAGTGGGGCGGGCCCCGCGGCATGGAGGTGGCGGCCCACGAGCTTTTGGCGGAAGGCGCGGTGCCGGTGACGGCAACCCGCATTCGCCGCCTTTTGGAAGAAGGGCGGGTACAAGAAGCGAACGCCCTGCTTACGCGCCCGTATTCCCTGCAGGGCACGGTGGTAGAGGGCCGCGGCGAAGGCCGTGAATTCGGTTTCCGCACCGCAAATTTGCAGGTGCCGGTGCAAATGCTGGCCATCGGGCCCGGGGTGTACGGCGCATGGGCCACGGTGGAGGGGCGGCCTTACCGGGCGGCAGTGGCGGTGGGGGTGCCCCCGACGTTCGCCGAAGAGGCCGCTGCCAATGTGGAGGTGCATCTCATCGGCTTCGAAGGGGACATCTACGGCCAGCCCATTTCCGTGCAGTTTGCGGAATGGCTGCGCCCGATGCGCAAGTTCTCCAGCGTGGAGGAGCTCAAGGCCACGGTGCTGGGCAACATCGCCTACGTGCGCGACGAAATGCCCCCGTTCTCCTTCTGAGGGCGCGCCTTGGCGGGCGCGGCGCCCGGCAACGGCCGTTTAACGGGGGATTGACGGGGCTTTCCTGCAATTAACCAAGGTTCTACGCGGCAAAAACGGCTGGCCGGCGCATCAGCTGCACCGGTTTTGACGGCCCTACCATTTCCCTGACGGACTGAGCGTCAAGGAGGTGCCCGATGATTCCCCTGCTTGCGGTGAAGGCCATGGCCGGCGCCGCTCTGTGCGCCGTTATGGCGATGCCGGCGACTTACGCCGTTGACATTGTGGCCGACGAAGCGCTTGACGAGGCGGTTGCATCTGCGGCCGTTCCTGCGGCGGACGATAACGCGACTGGGGCTGCGGCCGTTGCTCCGGCCGTCCAGCCGGCGGCGCAACCGGCGTCGGTCGGGCCGGCGGCTTCGGCCCCCGATGCTCGGTCGATGGCCCCCGCCACCATTCAAGTAGGGGATAGCGTGCTTCCCTATATAGACGACTTCGAAGCGGAAACGGCGCCCCGAAGCGGCGCCGGCCTGTGGTTGGGCGCCGACAGTACCACCGATGGCTCGTGGGGCTACTTCATCGGCCACAACCCGGGCCCCTTCCACGAGGTGATGGACCTGCGAGAGGGGGACGCGGTGCGCGTGTGCGACCGGCAGGGCAACATGCGCACCTATCACGTGGCGAAGGCCTTCCGCGTCACCGACGACACCTGCTGGGAGGACATTTCCGCCGAAGTGACCGGCTACGGCGAGTCGGTGGTGCTGCAAACGTGCTGCGGCGACAACGCCCACTACCGCATTGTGGTGTGCGCGTAGTCGTTCCCCGAAGGATGGCCACCGGGCCAGGGGCGCAGCCTTACAATGGGAGCACTTTTACAGATTGATTGAAAGGTGCCTTCCATGAGCTCTAACGCCATTGCCCAAGAATCGCTCGCACTGCACAAACAGTGGCGGGGCAAGGTAGAGGTTACCCCCAAGATGGAAATAACCACGCGCCACCACCTGGCCTGCGCCTATACGCCCGGCGTCGCCGAGGCCTGCCGCGCCGTAGCCGCTGACCCTGCGGCCGCCTACGATTACACGGTGAAGTCGAACACGGTGGCGGTGGTGACCGACGGCAGCGCGGTGCTGGGGCTGGGCAACATCGGCCCTCTGGCGGCCATGCCGGTAATGGAAGGGAAGGCGGCGCTGTTCAAGGCTTTCGGCGGCGTGGACGCGTTTCCCATCTGCTTGGACACCCAAGATACCGAAGAGATAATCAAAGCGGTGGCGGCCATCGCCCCCACCTTCGGCGGCATCAACCTGGAGGACATTTCGGCGCCCCGCTGCTTCGAGATAGAGCGCCGCTTGAACGACCTGCTGGACATCCCGGTTTTCCATGACGACCAGCACGGCACCGCCATCGTGGTGCTGTCGGGCATCATCAACGCCCTGCGCCTCACGGGCAAGAACAAGCACGATGTGCGTGTGGTGGTGAACGGCGCCGGTTCCGCCGGCATCGCCATCGCGAAGCTGCTGCTCAGCTACGGCTTCGCCCATGTGACCATGGTGGACCGTTTCGGTATCCTGTCATCGCAGTGCCCCAATATGAACGAGGCCCAGGAGGCCATGCTTCAAACCACCAATTTGGAAGATGTCAGCGGCACGCTGGCCGATGCCCTGTGCGGCGCCGATATCGTGATCGGCGTTTCGGCCCCTGGCGCCATCACGGCGGAGATGGTGGCTTCCATGGCCGATGACGCCATCGTGTTCGCCATGGCCAACCCCACCCCCGAAATCTTCCCCGATGAGGCGAAGGCGGCGGGCGCTCGCATCGTGGGCACCGGCCGTTCCGACTTCCCCAACCAGGTGAACAACGTGATTGCCTTTCCCGGCATATTCAAAGGCGCGCTGGCGGCGCGGGCCGAGCGCATCACCGAGCCCATGAAGCTGGCGGCAGCCGAGGCGCTGGCGGCGCTGGTGTCCGATGATGAACTGTGCGAGGAGTTCATCATGCCCGACCCCTTCGACCCCCGCGTGGCCGACGCCGTGGCCCAGGCGGTGAGCGCCCGCGCCTAGCGGCCGCGTCCGCCTGCGGGGGCGCAACGGGGCCATTGCGGGGCATATCAGGCCCGTTAAAAGGCCTAAAACCCGCCGCTGCGCCCCGATGGCGGGGGCGATGGGCGCCTGGCACCTTCTTTATCCTAGAATACGGCGCAAGAAACAGTTCCGGGAAAACTGTTCGAGCATCTTGTTCTGTCCAAAGGGATAAGGAGGGTCATCGTGACTACGCAAGTCGCATGGCTTGCCCCGATTTGTGCCGCCATCGGCATTATCGTGGCAGCCTACCTGGGCTCGTGGGTTCTGAAGCAGAACCCCGGTCCCGACAAGATGAACAGCATCTCGCTCAAAATCCAGCAGGGGGCCCAAGCCTTCCTCATGAGCGAGTACAAGCTGCTCATCATCTTCATGGTGGTTGTGGCCGTTATCATGGCCGTGGCGCTTTCGCCCATCACCGCCATCGCCTTCGTTACGGGCGGCGTGCTGTCGGCCGCTGCCGGTTACGTGGGCATGTACGTGGCTACCCGCGCCAACACCCGCACCGCTTACGCTGCCGAGGAATCGGTGGCCAAGGCGCTGAACGTCAGCTTCAAGTCGGGCCTCACCATGGGCCTGTGCGTGGCGTCGTTCGCCCTGATGGGCCTGTCTCTGTGGCTCATCTTCCTGGTGTTCGGCGTCAACTTGGCCGATCCGCAGCTGATGCATGAGAACATCGGCATGGTGGAGGGCTTCGCCACCGGCGCTTCCGCCGTGGCCCTGTTCGCCCGTGTGGGCGGCGGCATTTACACCAAGGCCGCCGATGTGGGCGCCGACCTGGTGGGCAAGGTGGAGGCCGGCATCCCCGAGGACGACCCCCGCAACCCCGCCACCATCGCCGATAACGTAGGCGACAACGTGGGCGACGTGGCCGGCATGGGCGCCGACCTGTTCGAGTCTTACACTGGCGCCATCCTGGCCCCCACTATTTTGGCCGTTACCTTCGGCTCGCTGGGCGGCTACTTCACCGAGGGCGACTTCGTGTGGACCATTGTCGTGCCGGTGATGATCGCAGCCTGCGGCATCATCACCTCCATCATTGGCCTGTTCGCAGTGCGCACTAAAGAGGGCGCCGATCTGCATAAAGCGCTGAATCGCGGCACCTACGTGGCTGCTGGCATCGAAATTCTGGTAATTCTGGCCATCTTTGCCATGTGGCAGAGCCAGAGCGCTGCGGCCCAGCCGGTGTGGCTGTTCGGTTCGGTCATCTGCGGCCTGGTGGCCGGCCTGGCCATCGGCAAGATTACCGAGTACTTCTGCTCCGACCACTACAACCCGGTGCACAAGATTGCGGCCGCCGCCGAAACCGGCGCCGCCACCGTGGTCATCGAGGGCTTGGGCACCGGCATGCTTTCCACCATCGCCCCCATCTGCTTGGTGGCCTTCGCCATCATCGGCGCGTTCTTCTGCGGTAACATGGCTTTCCCGGCCGCTACCATAGAGGGCGGCGTGATGGTGGGCCTCTACGGCGTGGCCCTGGCCGCCACCGGCATGCTGTCCAACACCGCCATCACCATCGGCGTTGACGCTTACGGCCCCGTGGCGGACAACGCCGGCGGCATTGCCGAGATGGCCGGCCTGCCCGAAGAGGTGCGTGACCGCACCGACGCGCTGGACGCCGTGGGCAACACCACTGCCGCCATCGCCAAGGGCTTCGCCATCTCCAGTGCCGGCCTGGCCGCCATCTCCCTGTTCGTGTCCTATCAGGCCACGATGCACCACTACATCGAGAACTTCGAGCTCACCCTTACCGACCCGCTCATCGTGGCCGGTATCTTCATCGGCGCCATGATGCCCTTCATGTTCGCCGCTCTCACCATGGGGGCCGTGTCCCGCGCCGCCCATGCCATGGTGGAAGAGGTGCGCCGTCAGTTCCGCGAGATCAAGGGCATCATGGAGTACGAGGCCGAGCCCGAGTACGACAAGTGCGTGGCCATCTCCACTTCCTCTGCTTTGAAGGAAATGATGCTGCCTGGTTGCCTGGCCATCGTGGTGCCCGTGGTGATCGGTTGCTTCAACCCGGCCATGCTGGGCGGTTTCTTGGCCGGCGCCGTTGCCACCGGCATGCTGCTGGCCATCTTCATGTCCAACTCCGGCGGCGCGTGGGACAACGCCAAGAAGTACATCGAACAGGGCAACTTCGGCGGCAAGGGCTCTGAGGCCCACAAGGCCGCCGTGGTGGGCGATACCGTGGGCGACCCCTTCAAGGACACCTCCGGCCCGTCGATGAACATCCTCATCAATCTGATGACCATCGTGTCGCTTACTTTCAGCCCGCTGTTCATCACCATTCAAAGTTTGCTCTAAACTTACTATTCGCTTATTAGAATAGTTCTGAGCAGCCCATATATCCCTGTCACGTATTTGCGTGACAGGGATATTCTTTTTCTACGTGACAAAATCACCAGTCTGCGTGATAGGCACAGCGGTGTTTTTGCCCCATGATGGGCACCGTTGAAACCAGCTGGCGCAGGCGCTTGAATCGAAAGGCACAGCGCCTCGCGGAAAAAGGAGAGATAAACATGAAGTTTCTTGGCATGGGCGTTCCCGAGCTCGTAATCATCCTGGTGGTGGTGCTGCTGATCTTCGGTCCGAAGAACCTCCCCAAACTGGGTTCCGCCATCGGCAAGACCGTGAAGGGCCTGCGCGACGGCATGAACTCGAAGGACGAAGAGCCCGAGGTGGAGGAAGTCGTCGAGGAAGTGGTGGAGGAGCCCAAGGCCGCCCCGAAGAAAAAGGTGGTAAAGAAGGTTGTAGCTGCTTCCGACGATGCAGCAGCCGAGTAACTCTCGCCCATCTTTTTGGACACCAAGCAGAGGCGCGCGCCGGATGGCGGGCGCCTTTTTCTTTTCCCCAGGTATAATTCCTTCGGTTGAAACGCAGTGAATCGGAAGGGAGGTGCAGACGGATGGCCCAAGCGGCGAAGAGGGGAGCGGCCCAAATCGTTTTCTCGTTCGTGGGGTTCGGCTGCAACCAGGCCTTCCTGTTTCTGATGATGTTCCTGGGCGCCAACCGCTCGCTTTCCTTAGGCCCTTGCGCCATCGAGCTGTCCGACGGCCTGTTCTGCCTGTTGTTCATGATGCTGGCTTTCGGGCTGTACCCGCGGCTGTTCAACCGCGACGGGCAGCTGCTGCGGCGGGGGAAACTGGCGGCGGTGCTGGTGGCCTCCATGATGGCGGGGGCGGCCCTGCAGGGGCTCACGCGGGCGATGGGCTGGGATGCCCAGCCGCTCACCGTGGTTGCCTGCGCCCTCATGGCGGTGCCCTGCGCCTGGCTTTTCTGCGCCTGGGGTGGTTTGCTCTGCCGCGAATCCATCAGCCGCTTCGTACCCGAGGTGTTTCTGGGCAGCGCGCTGGCGGGGGCCATCTGCCTCGCGGCGTCGGTGCTGCCGGAAAGCGGCGGTGCTCTGGTGATGGCAATGACAGCGGCTGGCAACGGCTTTTATCTGGCAAAGCTGCGCTCCGGCGCCGATGGCGGGGCCGGCGACGCCCCCTGCCCGCCGCCTTCTCGCGCCACCGAGGCCGACCCGGAGGCGCTGCGGCTGGGGGCCCGCATGGTGGCGGGCACCCTGTTCTTCGGATTGGCGCTGGGGGCGGTCCAGGCGCTGGCCACGGTGCCGGGCGCCGCTGCGGCCCCCGGCTTGTCCTGGAGCTTCTTCCTGTTCGTGCTCTTTTCCATCGGCGCTCTGCAGCTGTTCGGCCGCAACCCGCTGTTCTCCGGCATCTCCATCTTGCCCAAGGTGGACGCCCCTGCCGCCCGCAGCGATGAGGGCCCGCTCGATGGCGCCTATCGCTTGGCGGTGGTCATCATGATGGCGGGCTTTTTGGCCGTTCCCGTGCTGTCGGGCACCAGCATGCCGGGCGAGGCGGTGGCGCTGGCCGGCTATCTGGCGGTGGAGACGGTGCTGGTGTGCCTGTTCATGGTGATGGGGTCGCTTTCCGGCGGCAACGCGGGGCTGGGGCTTTCCCGCGGCCTTTTGTTCCTGTTTCTGGGGCAGGCGCTGGGCATCTTGGCCGCCTCGCTGCTGCAATGGCTGTCCGCCAGCGCCGCGATGGCCTACGGGGTGGGGGCGCTGGCCGGCGTGATGGCCCTCTGCGCCTACCTGTTCCTGTTCACCGACCGCGATTTGCGCTCCCTTTCGGTGGTGGTCAGTCGCCAAGACGGCTTCGAGCGCCGCGTGGAGCGCATGGCCGCCGCCTTCGTCCTCTCAAAGCGAGAGTCGGAAATCCTGCCCTTCGTGCTGAAGGGGCGCACGGCCGAGCGCATCGCTTCCGAGCTGTTCATCAGCAAGAACACGGTGGACACCCATATCCGCCGCATTTACGGCAAGTGCGGGGTGCACAACCGCCAGCAGTTGATCGACCTGTCAGAAACTCTCGATTCCTAGGAGTCCTTCATGGAAGTAACCATCTATTCCGACGGCTCGTCCCGCGGCAATCCCGGTCCGGGCGGTTTCGGCACCCTCATGCGCTGCACCTTGGCCAACGGCGAGGTGCACCAGAAGGAAATCTCCGAGGGGTTCCGGGAAACCACCAACAACCGCATGGAGCTTTTGGGGGCCATCCGGGGGCTTGAGGCGCTGAACCGCCCCTGCACGGTGACCGTCATCACCGATTCCCAGTACGTGGTGAACGCCTTTAACCAGCATTGGGTGGAAGGCTGGCGGCGCAAGGGGTGGAAGAACGCCAAGAAAGAGCCGGTGAAGAACCGCGACATGTGGGAGCGGCTGCTGGCGGCCATGGAGCCGCACCGGGTTACCTTCGTGTGGGTGAAGGGCCATGCCGGCCATCCGGAAAACGAGCGCTGCGACCAGCTGGCCACCGAAGCCGCCGATCAGCCGGCCCATCTTCTCTCGGTGGACGAGGGCTTCGCGGGTTAGTTGCGCAGGTCCCAGCAGTAGTCGCGGGGGAGCACCGCCTTGTTGGCCCGCGGGAAGAAGAACTCGTAGAGGGCCATGAAGTAGTTGTCGGTCATGGACGACAGGTAGTCCACCACAATCTGGTTCGGCTCGCCGGCCAGGTACTCTTCGGCGGTGATGGTGCGGGACAGCTCGCAGAGGCGGGCCACGTGGTGAGTGATCAGCGGGGACGTCTCGTTGCCGGTCAGAAGGTCGGTCAGCAGCCGCTCGTACATCTCCTCGAACATCTCCTCCACGATATTCTCGGCTTCGTCCACCATGCCTTCCTTCAGATAAATTTCCTCGTAGTTCTGGCGCTTGGCTCGTTTGATGTCCTCGAAGGCGGCTTCGCTCATGGCTATGTAGTCGCGCCCGAAGCTGTTGTTCACGATGTCGGCGGTCATGTTGTTGATGATGCGGCCGTTGTCGGTGCCGATATAGCTGCTCTCGAAGGCGCCAAGCCCATCCAGCACCCCCATGGCCACAGCGTCTTGCCGGTCTTTGCCCAGGTAGGCAATCATGTCGCTCACCCGCACCACGCAGCCTTCCAGAGTGGAGGGGCACAGGGTTTTGATGGTGGACTGGTCGTGCACGCAGCCCTCCACGGTGGCGTCCAGCTTCTCGAAGCTGGTGATGGAGCCCAGGTTCAGCTTCTGCTGGGCGAATTCGCCGTTGTGGCACAGCACGCCGTCGAGGGTTTGCAGGCTGATGTTGCGGCGGTACAGCTGGTCCAGCACTCGCACCGATTGTACGTTGTGGTTGAAGTAGCCGCCGGTGCGGCGGTGGAAGCAAGCGGAGAGGAACCGCTCGCCCGCGTGGCCGAAGGGGGTGTGCCCCAGGTCGTGGCCGAGGGCTATGGCCTCGATGAGGTCGCAGTTGAGTCCTAGCAGCCGCCCAATGTTGCGGGAAACTCGGCTCACCAGCTGCACGTGCAGGGCGCGCCGGGAGATGTCGGCGTTCTGCACGAAGGAAAACACCTGGGTTTTGTCAGTGTAGCGATTGTAGGCGGGAAGATTCAGCACCTTCTCGATGTCGCGGGCGAAGGCGGGGCGCATCACGGTGCCCTCGTCGTGGGGGTTGTCCTCGCGGCGCACCACTGCCGCATCGGCGGTGGCGTAGGGGCTTTTGCCTCCGCTGGCCAGCTGCAGGGCCACTTCCCGTTCGACGGTGGGCGAGAGGGTGAGGTAGGGGATGGCGGTTTCGGCCATGGGCGGACTCCTGTATAGAAGGGCGTTTCCGGGGGAAAGCCGTTGAAGATAGAATGAATTTGCCGCCCCGTTGCGGCGGGCGGACGCGTGGTATTATACCCAACAGCTTTGAGCGCTTTTCTGTCTTTAACCAACTTCCATCACTGAAAGGGGGAGCGATTATGGAGCCTTTGGGCATTGTCCTCCTGGTGGCGGTGGTTTTGGGGCTGTTGGCCCTGGTGTTTGTGGAGCGCCGCTGCTGGGACGGTCTGGTTCCCCTGGCCACCACTCCCGTTTCCCGCGGAGGGCACGGGGCGGTGGTGCGCACGGCGGCCGGCCCCCAGAAGGGGGAGGCCTTCCTGTCGCGGCGCTTGGCCCGCACCTTTGCGGTGGCCCTTGCCCTCACGGCGCTGCTGGTGCTGCTGGCGGTTTTCGTGCCGGCGCTCGACTTGGCGGGGGCCGCAGTGCCTTCTTTGGGGGCCCTTCTGGTGATTGCCGCCCTCACGGCCCTGGGCCAGGAAGAGGGGCACGCGTGGCGCTCCTTCGGCTGGGCTTTGGGGGGTTATGTGCTGGCGGACGCCGCGGTGACGGCGCTTGCGATGCTTCTGGGCGCGGGGGGTACCGCGCTGCTGAACGGCATCGGCATGAGCGCCGGCGCCATTGGCTGCGCGCTGGCGGTGGCCGTGTTCGTGCCCCAGCGCACTTACCTGCGCCAATACGAGGACGGGGCCAGAAGCGCCGTTCGCGTGGGGGCGTTTTCCCTGGTGGCCCGGGCTCTCGCGGCCAAGCTGGACGCCGGTTTCCAGGCGGCCCCCGCAGAGTTCGAAGGGGCGCTTTCCCACGATTTCATGCGGGTGGTGCCGCGGGGGAGGGACGAATGAGCGACAAGTCCCGGTACCTGCGGTGGCTATCGCTGCTGTGCCTGTTGATGGCGCTGTTCTGCATTTCGGTGTTCATCATCGGCTATAAAACCTTTTCGGTGGGGCGCGTTGCCACCACGGTGGCGCTGCTTGCGGCCTTCGCGGTACTGCAGGTGCTCTACCGGCGCATGGATTCCGGCCGGCGGGGCTAGGGGCTAACGTGGCGAGAATCAGCGACGCGGACATAGCGCGGGTGCGGGAAGCCACCGATTTGGTGGCGGTGGTGCAGGACGTGGCCCCCTTGAAGCCCAAGGGGCGTGATTTGTGGTGCTGCTGCCCGTTCCATCAGGAGAAAACCCCCTCCATGAAGGTGGATCCCTCCACTCAGCTGTGGCACTGCTTCGGCTGCGGGGAAGGGGGCGACGTTTTCGGCTTCGTGATGAAGAGCGAAGATCTGTCCTTCCCGGAAGCGGTGCGGCTCTTGGCCGACCGCGCCCACATCGACATCGTGGAAGAAGAGGGGCGCGGCCCCCGCACCACTCAGAACCAGAAGCTGCGGCTGAAGGAAGTGTGCCGCGAGACGGCGGAGTTCTACCACGGGCAGCTGATGCGCAATCCGGCCCCTGAGGCGGCCGATGCCCGTAATTACCTGGCGGGGCGCGGCTTCAAAACGCCGGTGGCCAAGCGCTGGATGCTGGGGTTCGCCCCTGGCCGCGGCGCGCTGGTGCGCCATCTCACCTCCAAGGGCTTCAGCGGGGAGGAGATGACCTTGGCCAACGTGGCGCTGCCCGGCCGCGACGGCCGTTTGCGGGACCGTTTCTTCAACCGCATAATGTTCCCCATCTTCGACGCGTCGGGCGACTGCATCGCCTTCGGCGGGCGCGTGGTGGGCAAGGGAGAGCCCAAGTACCTGAACTCCCAGGAAACCCCGCTGTTCCACAAATCGAAGGTGCTCTACGGCCTGGACAAGGCGAAGGCCTCCATGGCCGCCAGCGGCGTCGCCATCGTGGTGGAGGGCTACACCGACGTGATATCGCTTGCGGAAGCCGGCATCGCCAACGTGGTGGCCACGCTGGGCACGGCGCTCACGGCTCAGCACATACGGCTTTTGTCGCGCCATGCCTCCAAGCAAATCATCTACCTGTTCGACGGCGATGAGGCGGGCCAGCGGGCCAGCGACCGGGCGCTGGGGTTCATCGACAGCTCCATGACCCCTGAAGCTGGCCGCACGAAAACCGAACTGGCGGCCGTCACCCTGCCCGACAATTTGGATCCGGCTGAATTTGTGGCGGCGAAGGGGGCCGATGCGCTGCGGCAGCTGCTGGCCCAAGCGAAGCCGCTTTTGGAGTATGGCATCGACCGCAAGCTGGCCCGGGTGGATTTGCGCAACACCAACGCCCGCATGCAGGCGATGGTGGAGGCCATCAACCTTCTGGCCCCCATCAAAGATTCCATTTTGGCGAAGCACTACGCGGTGGAGATTGCCGGCCGCACCCAGGTGCGGGAAGAGGACGCGCTGCAGTTGCTGGCGAAGCTGACGCCCCCGCGCCGCTACGAGGCCCGCGACGAGGTTTCTGCGCCGGCGCCTTCGGGCGATGGGCCGGTGTATGAGGAAGTGCCCGCCGGCGAAGAGGGTTATGGGGCGCCGGATGGCGCGGTGACGCTGGGCTTTCGCGAGGCGGCTTCCCGCGGCGAGATGAACCGGCTGCGGTTCGAGCGGGACTTTTTGGGGGTGCTGGCCCAGAACCCGGCGGCCTCGGCCCCCTACCTGGAGGCCATGGCCGCCGTGCGCTGGCACGCCCCCTTCAACGAAGCGGTGGCGTTTGCGCTGGTGGACCAGCTGTACCGCAACCCCGCCATAGACGCGGCCGCCCTGGTGCGGGCCGTGGAACAGCAGGTGCCGCGGGCAGGGGCCATGCTCTCGGCCCAAACGGTGCCGGAGGGGCGCACGGCGGAGGAGCACTTGGCCTTCGCGATGGAGGAGCTGCAAATAGGGGACATGGAGGATTCGCTGGCCGAAATGCGGATGGCCTTCCAGTCCGCCGCCTTCACCGACGAGCAACGGCGCGAAGCCTTCGCCTCCATCACGGCGCTGAACCAGACCATAAACCAGCGCAAGGCGGCTCATTCCCGCAGCATCCCCGTAGGCTAGCGCTTCTCCCGCGGCCGTTTGGTTGGGGTTTTCTGCGGGGAATGGCGGCGGCGGCCAGCGGGGGCAAAAAGCTGTAGTAAACTGCCAGTTTGCAAGTGAGATGCCGCCGCGGAACCTTCCGTTTCCCGTGCGGCGGGCCGTTCTTTAAGGGCGGCCGGTGCCTGAACTGAAGGACGTAGCGAATGTTGAAGATAGTGCTTTCCCCCGACCCGGGTTTGGCGCAGGTGTGCGAGCCCTGCGACCCCAAAGACAAAACCCTGAGCAAGCTTTCCAAGCAGATGGCCCACGCCATGTACACCAACGACGGCTGCGGCATCGCGGCCCCGCAGGTGGGGGTGAACAAGCGGCTGATCGTGATTGATGTGGACTACACCGGCAAAAACGACCGCGACCCCCTGGTGCTGATCAACCCCGAGATCGTGGAGCTGTCCGGCGACATGGAAACCGCCCATGAGGGCTGCCTTTCCTGCCCCGGCGTCTCCGTTCCCGTCACGCGGCCGGCGTTCGCCCGCGTGCAGTACACCGGCCTCGACGGCGAGCTGTGGGAAATCGAAGGGGACGGGCTTTTGGGCCGCTGCCTGCAGCATGAAATCGACCACCTGAACGGCCGCACCCTGTTCGAGTCCTGCTCGCCGGAAGTGCGCATCCGCGCCCTTGCCGCCTATGAAGAGGCCAAGGCCGCCGGCGCCCGCCCCGGTGAGACGGCCATCGTGGTGGAGGAAGAGGAGTAGCCCCCATGCGCATCGTGTTCATGGGCACCCCCCGTTTCGCCGCCGACATCCTTGCCTGCCTTTTGGAGCAGCTGCCGGAGGGCTGCGAGCTCAGCGCCGTCTATACCCGTCCCGATGCGGTGCGGGGGCGCGGCAAGAAGCTGGTGCCCTCGCCGGTGAAGGAAGTGGCCCTCGGCGCGGGGCTGCCGGTGTTCGAGCCGCGCACCCTGCGCTCCGATGAGGCGCAAGCCCAGTTGGCGGAGCTGCGGCCGGATGCGGTGCTGGTGGCCGCCTACGGCATGCTGCTGCCCCAGGTGGTGCTGGACATTCCCCGGTTCGGCTGCTTCAACGCCCACGCGTCGCTGCTGCCCCGTTGGCGCGGCGCCGCCCCAGTGGAGCGGGCGCTTTTGGCGGGGGATGAGCAGGTGGGCGTGTGCGTGATGAAGATGGAGGCCGGGCTGGACACGGGCGACTTCGCCTATTGCGCGGCGGTGGATTGCGAAAGCCGCAGCGCCGAAGAGCTGCTGGCCCTCATGGCGCCGCTGGCGGCGGAGGGGTTCCGGGCCCTGTTGCGGGCAGTGGAAGCGGGGGACGTGCCCTGGCAGCGGCAAGACGAGGCCTTGGTCACGTACGCCCGTAAAATCGAGAAGGGGGAGCTGGACCTTTCCCCCGCGCTCGGCCCCTTGGACAACGTGCGGCGGGTGCGTTCGGCCAGCGAGGCCCATCCGGCGAAGTGCTCCATCGACGGCGTTCGCGCCGCGATTGCCCAGGCGGCGCCGGTGGACGAAGACGGCCTGCCCGAAGAGGGCCTTGCCCCGGGCGCGGCGGTTTTCTTCCGCAAACGCTTGCTGCTGGGGGCCAGGGGGGGCGCTTTCGAGGTGCGGCGCTTGAAGCCGGAGGGGAAAAAGGAAATGGACGCGGCCGCCTTTGTGGCCGGCCGCCAGAATTTGCGCGCAGCGGGCGCAACGTGGGAAACGGAGTAACATGAGCGAGAACGGCAACGGCCCCAGGCCCCAAAGATCTGGCAACGGCGGCAACGGCCGCGGGCGCGACGGCGCCCCGCGGGGCGGCAAGGGCGGTTACGGCCGCGAGGGCCGTGGCGGCTCTTCCGGCGCCCGTCAGGGTTCCTATCCGTCGAAGCCCCGCGGCCCGCGCCGCGACGACCGCGACGGCCGTCCGGCTGGCGGGGAGGGCGCCAAGCGCTCTTTCGGCGACAAGCCGCGCTTTAGCCGCGACGGCGGCAGGCGCCCCTCCGGGGACAAGCAGCGCTTTAGCCGTGATGGCGACCGCGACGGCGGCAAGGGCGCGCCCGGTAAGGGCGGATTTTCCAGCCCGCGCCGTTCCGACGAGCCCAAGCGCCCCCAGCCCAAGAAACCCCC
>NZ_QIBY01000022.1 GCF_003725335.1 Parvibacter caecicola | reverse complement strand
CCCTGCGCCCCCCGTGCGTTCCGCCCCCGCGCCTGCGATTGCGATGCGGACACTCGCGCCGACGATATCCGCGCCCGTGATGCGGACGCTCAGGCCTGCGCCTGCGACGTCGATGCCGACCGCTCCCGCCCCAATCCTCCCTCATGTAGCACGCCTGTGGCGGAACTAGGGACCTATTTCCGCCAGGAGTGCGAGTCGGATGGCAAGAACCCGCCTTTTTCCGGGCGCTCGCTGCCAGAAATGGCCCATATTCCGAGCTGCTCGGCCTCCGTGGCGGAACTAGCCGCCTATTCCTGCCAAAGCGGCAGCGAAGGTGACAAAAGCTGCGGTTTTTCCGAGCTCCCAGTGGCAAATGAGGCTGATATTCCGAGCTGTTCGCCCTCGTTGGCGGAACTGGCCGCCTATTCCTGCCAGGGAGATGGCTTTAGCATGCGGAGCGCAGACGGTTCCGCCCCAGCGTCCGGACAAGCGGGGTTATCCGGCCAAAGGGACAGCCTGCGCCCGCAGGACTTCGCCGCCTGCTTCCCCGTGCCCGGACAAGCGGGGTTGTCCGGGCAAAACGGGCTATCGGAGGGCAAAAACGCCTCTTTTTCCGAGGAGCCGGCGGCAGAAATGGCTGGAATTCCGAGTTCGGGGGCATCCCTGGCCGGACAAGCGGGGTTATCCGGCCAGGGATGCCCCCGGGTGGCTCCCGAGGCCCCCGACTCGCGTCCCGTGTCCGGACAAGCGGGGTTATCCGGCCATGGAGAGACGGCACCGTGGGAATATGGCGCGTGCGGGACTGCTGTAACTGGCTTGCAAGGCGGTAAGAGCTGGACTGCTGTAGCTGGTTTGAAAGAGGGCGCGCCTGGGACTGCAGGGCTGCGGGCGGCGGAGCTGAATGCGCAGGAGCTGCCGATGGCCAGCGTGGTCTTGGGAGACGGCGCGTGCGGGGCAGTCGTGGCTGGTTTCGAGGACGATGATCGCGTACCGGTGCTGCAGGCGCCGGCTGTGCGGCGAGTGGCGGGCCGGCGTGCGGCGCTGGCTGGGTGCTTGGCTGCTGCGTTGGCGCTAATGGCGGTGGTGATCGCCGGCATCGTGCTGGGCCCGGAAGCGGCCGCCACCAACTTCGCCGCCAAAAACCTGCCCCCATCGACCGCGCACCCCTTCGGCACCGACTGGATGGGGCGCGACATGCTGCTGCGTACCCTGGCCGGCCTTTCCACCAGCGTTCTGGTGGGCATGGGGGCTGCTGCGGCGTCGTCGGTCATCGCGCTGGCGCTGGCTTCGTGGGCCGCGCTGGGGGGCAAACGAGCCGACGCGGTGGTGAGCTGGCTGGTTGATCTGCTGATGGGCATTCCCCATATCGTGCTGCTCATTCTCATTTCCTACGCCCTGGGCAAGGGGTTTTGGGGCGTCACCGTCGGCGTGGCCCTAACCCACTGGCCCAGCCTTACCCGCGTGCTGCGGGCGGAGATTCTGCAGTGCCGCCAGTCCGACTTCGTGCAAACGGCCTTCCGGCTGGGGGAGAGACGGCTGGCGGTGGCGCTGCGCCACATGGTGCCCTACGTGTTGCCGCAGTTCATCGTGGGGCTGGTGCTGCTGTTCCCCCACGCGGTGCTGCACGAGGCGGCCATCACGTTTCTGGGCTTCGGCTTGCCGCCGGAGATGCCGGCCATCGGCATCATCCTCAGCGAGTCGATGGGCTATCTTTCGGCAGGTATGTGGTGGCTGGCGGTGTTTCCCGGCATTGCCCTTGTGGCCGTGGTGATGATGTTCGATGCAGTGGGTTCGGGGCTTCGGCGCATGCTGGACCCCCAGACCACTCAGGAATAGGGGGTGGCGAAGATGGGCGAACCGATGCGCCGCCGCGAAGGCGGCTCCGAGCTTCCCCGGCATGAGGGGCTTGAGGCGATTTCGGCTGCCGGGTTGGCAGCAGGTGAAGAGGCGGCTGGCGAAGACGCGCCTGTCGGAGAGGCGCATGGCAAAGTGGCGGCTGGAGAAAAGGCGTTTGGCGAAGTGGCGGCTGGCGAGGCAACGGCTGGCGGCGCCGCGATTGCGTCTGCGGGCTGGCGGCCGAGCGATGCCGAAGCGCCGTTGGATGCGCCCCACGTGCCCCATGCTCCCCATGAGGACAACTCGTTCCACCACCATCACAGCCATGGGCCCCAGTCTGCGCATCCGGGCCACCATCATCTGCTGACGGTGGAAGACCTCTCCATCTCATTTCGCGCCTATAAGCCCGATGAAGGGTTTTTCGAGGCATCGCAGGCGGAAACGCCGGTGATACACGGCCTCAGCCTTTCGGTGCACGAAGGGGAAATACTGGCGGTGGTAGGGGCGTCCGGTTCAGGGAAAACCCTGCTGGCGGATGCCATCTTGGGACTGTTCGAACCCAATGCCACCGTGCACGGGCGCATCTGGTTCGACGGCCAGCCGCAAACCGCCGAAACTCTGGCGCAGCTGCGCGGCAGCCGTATTGCCTTCGTGCCCCAGTCGGTGGAAAGCCTGGACCCGCTGATGCGGGTGGGGGCCCAGGTGGAGGGCCAGGCGCGCAGCCGCGCCCAACGCCAAGAGCGCTGCGAGCGCCGTCGCCAGCTGTTCGCCCGCTACGGCCTGGACGAGGGGGTGGCCCGGCTGTACCCCCATCAGCTTTCCGGCGGCATGGCCCGGCGCATCCTTTTATGCTGCGCGCTGATGGCGCGGCCGCAGCTGGTGGTGGCCGACGAACCCACTCCCGGCCTGGATTTGCCGCTGGCCCTTAAGGCCATGGAGGATTTCCGCGCGCTGGCAAACCAGGGCACCGGTGTGCTGTTGATCACCCACGACATCGAGCTGGCCCTCAAGGTGGCCGACCGGGTGGCGGTGTTCAAGGACGGCACGGTGGTGGAAGAGACATCGGTGGAGAGCTTCGCCAACCCGCAGCTTTTGCGCCACCCGTTCACGCGGGCGCTGTGGCACGCGCTGCCGGAACACGACTTCGCCGCAGCGGAAGGGGAGGATCACCTATGGCGTTAGAAGCCCGCGATGTGAGCTTTTCTTACGGCGGCGCCCCGGTTTTACAGGGGGTGTCGCTTACGGTTGAGCCGGGGCGCCCCATTGCCCTCAGCGCCCCTTCCGGATTTGGGAAAACCACCCTCTGCCGTATTTTGGCTGGTTATCTTCAGCCGCACGTGGGCACGGTGCTGGTGGACGGCGCGCCCTTGCCTCGGCGAGGCCCCAGCCCGGTGCAGCTGATAGGCCAGCACCCCGAGCGAGCGCTGGACCCGCGTCTGCGCATGCGGGACAGCTTGGCGGAAGGGGTTCGCGCCGGAAAGCGGGCGGCGGCTGCGGCAAGCGGCGAAGCGGCGGCCCGGCAAGGCGAACCTTCGGGCCGCCAAGGCGAAGCACCCGGATCCCGCGCAGAGAACCCCGCGGCCCAGCCCGCGCAAACCGGCCCGGAAGGAGCCACTCAGGCAGAATTGCAGGAGGCGCTGCAGGAAGCGCTGGGCATTCGCCGCGAATGGCTCGTGCGGTTTCCCCACGAACTGTCCGGCGGCGAGATGCAGCGGTTCTGCATCGCCCGGGCGCTGTTGGCCCGCCCCCGTTACCTCATCTGCGACGAGATTTCCACCATGTTGGACGCCGTTACCCAGGCCCGCATCTGGAACGTGGTGCTGTGCCAGGCGCAGGAGCAGCAGCTGGGGCTGGTGGTGGTGAGCCATTCGGCGCCGCTGCTGCAGCGGCTGGGAGCGCAGGTGGTGGATTTGGGGCAGCTGGCGGAGGGCCGCTGATTTTGGGGTAGCTGGCGGAAGGCCGCTGACGGACAACCGCGCCGCCCTCTTTGCCATGGTGCCCGGCAACCTCTACACTGCTTGCGAACAAAACGCCAGCGAGGAAGAAGCACCCATGCCCAAAGACCCCCAGAAGAAAACCCTCACCCTGCGAACGCTCCACTATTTTTGGAAGGCCACCCGCGCCCACCTGGGACTGTTCGTGGCGCTCATCTTGTCCACCGTCGGCTTCTGCGCCCTGCTCTCTTACGGCAACCCTTACGTGATGAGCCTGATCGTAGACCGGGTAAGCGAAGGTTCGGTGGCCCCCGACGAGGTGTTCCAGGTGTTCGGCCCCTACATCCTGGCGCTGATTTTGATCAACGTAGGGGGCCAGTTCTGCTCGAAGCTGCAGGACTACACTGCCTGGCGCCTGCAAATCGTGGTGAACTACGACCTGGCCACCATGGCCTTCGATGCGCTGGCAAACCAGTCCATGACCTTCCATTCCAACCGATTCGGCGGCACGCTGGTCAGCCAAACCTCCAAATTCATGGCTGCCTACACCCAGCTGATGAACGTCATCACCTTCCCGTTTCTGCCGGTGCTGTGCTCGGTGGTGTTCACCTGCGCGCTGCTGTTTCCGGTGGTGCCGGTGTACGCGGCGGTGCTGATGGCGCTGCTGGCGGCTTACGCGGTTATCTCCTACGTGATGTACAAGCGCATCCTGCACCTGAACGAGAAAGCGGCCGGCGCCCAGAACCAGCTGTCCGGCGAACTGTCCGATGCGGTGACCAACATCTTGGCGGTGAAGACCTACGGCCGCGAAGATTACGAGAAGGCGCTGTTCGACAAGGCGAACCGCGAAGTGGTGGCGCGGGATTCGAAGCGCATGTGGGCCAGCATGACCCGCGGCATAACCACCGCCGCCATCACGGTGGTGATCATGAGCGTGGTGACGGTGTTCATCTCCGGCGGCAATGCTTGGTTCGGCATCACGCCGGGCACCATTATCCTCATGTTCACCTACACCAACACCGTTACCAACCAGTTCAACTTCATCAACACGGGGCTGCAGCGCATCAACCAGGCCTTCGGCGACGCCTCGGGGCTGACGGCGGTGCTGGACGAGCCGCGGCTGGTGGACGACGCCCCCGACGCCCGGCCGCTGGTGGTGAGCAAAGGGGCCATCGACTTCAAGAATATCAACTTCTGGTACAGCGACGGCGGCGTGCGCACCCAGGTGTTCAAGGACTTCAACCTCTCCATCCCGGCTGGCCAGCGGGTGGGGCTAGTGGGCATGAGCGGCGCGGGGAAGACCACCCTCACCAAACTGCTGCTGCGGCTGGCCGACATCCAAGAAGGGGAGATTTTGGTGGATGGCCAGAACGTGGCGGCCACCACCCAGCAAAGCCTGCGGCGCCAAATCGCCTACGTGCCGCAGGAGGCGCTGCTGTTCCATCGCTCTATCGCCGAAAACATCGCCTACGGGCGCCCCGATGCCACGCGGGAGGAGATAAGGGAGGCGGCGCGCCAGGCCAACGCGCTGGAGTTCATCGAGGCTCTGCCCCAGGGCTTCGACACCATTACCGGCGAGCGAGGCATCAAGCTCTCCGGCGGTCAGCGGCAGCGCATCGCCATTGCCCGGGCGCTTTTGGCCGATGCCCCCATCCTAGTGCTGGACGAGGCCACGAGCGCCTTGGACTCGGAAAGCGAGGCAGCGGTGCAGGAGGCGCTGGAGCGGCTGATGGAAGGGCGCACTGCCATTGTGGTGGCCCATCGGCTGTCCACGGTGGCGCGGCTCGACCGCATCGTGGTGCTGGACGATGGCAAGGTGTCGGAGGACGGCCCTCACGCGCAGCTGGTGGCGAAGGGGGGCGCCTACGCCGGGCTGTGGAACCGCCAGACCGGCGCCTTTGGGGAGTAGGTTTCCCGAAAAGTGGGCGAAGGAGCTGCGGGGGAAGGCGCGGCGGCGCGGCTATGTCAGGGCGGCGGGAAGGCTCTGGACGGGGGCGGCTTGGCCCAGCCGGAGGCGCGGTTTTGCACTGGGCCTGCTGGGGCGAGCCGCCTGTGGGATCCGGGCCGTTCGGGACGCGCGACCGCGCTGGCCTCAAGTGGGTAAGGCTACGGGGAAAGTTGCAGGCGAAGGCTACAGGCCGCGATGGTGACGGCCTGGATGGGGGCTTTGGCGTTTGGGGTTCGCCACCATGAATTTTGCCCCTTCTGCGCGGTGGCGCAGTGGGCTTGCCGATGGCGGGAAATGGCCGGGCGCGGTGCCGTGCCCGTGGCCGCTGCCGTGGTGCGCGCGATGATGGGGAAGATGTCCGCCCAGGTTCTCCGGCCCGCCGCCATGGGCGGACTCGGCAGGGTTGCCGGCTGTCTCCCCGGCGGCGACAACGGTGGCACCGGCAGATCCAGCGGCCCCAACCGCAACCGGCGCCGGCGCCGTTTCCGCTTGCCGGGCGGCCTCGTCGGTGCCAAAGTCCGCATCGGCTTCGGCGGAAACCACATCGGCGCAAGGCTCTTCTGTGCGCGCTTCCTCCGCCACCTGGTGCAGCGGGTCGCGTACCAGGTCGTTTTGATATCCGAAGGCGTAGGACAGCATCCAGCCGGCAAGCGCCCCCGCCAACGCCGGTGGCAGCCAGGCGAAGCCGAAGGAATACAGCGGCAGCGCCTCTATGGTGCCCCAGACGCCGAAAGTGGTGTGCAGGGTGATGGCCACGCTGGCCACCAGCGCCCCGCCCGCGGCCCCCTTGAACACCCAAGTTGAGTGAATGTGGCGGATGAACAGCAGCAGGACGACGGTGATCATGTAGGGCGGGCAGATGATGGCCAAAATGGGGCTGGCCAGGTTGATGATGTTGGTGAGTCCCAGGTTGCAGATGAGTATGCTTGCCGTGATGGCGATGACCACCCCCACCGGGTAGCGCAGCTTGCCGCCGGTAACCCGTTCGAAGAAGGCGGCCGATGCGCCGATGAGGCCGATGGCGGTGGTGAGGCAGGCAAGCCCCACGATGACTCCCAAGAGCAGTACGCCGGTGCCCCCCAAAAGCGTGCGGGTGATCTGCACCAGCAGCTGCGCCTGGGACAGGGCGGGGTCAAGGGTGAGACTGGCGGTGGCGCCCAGGTAGGTGAGCCCCCCATATATAAGTGTAAGCAGCACGGCCGCCACCAGGCAGGCCTTGGTGACCACCGGCAGCTGCGAGCGGCGGCTGCGGTGGCCGTGGGAAATCACGGCGTCTTGCAAAAGCACGGCGAAGCCGGCGATGCACAGGATGTCCATGGCCTGGTAGCCGGCGGAGATGCCGTCTTGGGCCACGGTGGCGGAAGTGGCGGTGCCGATGGGGCCGATGGGGCTGGCGATGCCCACCGCCACCAGTACCACGATGGCGGCCACCAGAAGCGGTGTGAGAATTTTGCCGATGATGTCCACCACTTTCGACTGGCGTATGGTAAGGGCGAACACCACGGCGAAAAACACCAGGGAAAACGGCAGCAGTCCCACGGCGTCGCCCGCCAGCGGGATGACGGTCATCTCGAAGGTGGTGGCAGCGGTGCGGGGGCTGGCGATGATCACGCCGGTGCACAGCACAGCGGCGCTGTTGATGAGCAGCCCGGCTCGGCGCCCCAACGTGCCTTCGATGGCGGCGGTGCTGCCGCCGGCCCGGTTGAGGGCGAACAGTCCCAGGCAAGTGATTACCACATCGATGAGCACGAAGCAGCCGAAGGCCACCGGCCACTCGTCGCCGGCGGTCATGCCCAGAAACGGCGGAAAGATGAGGTTGCCGGCGCCAAAGAAGATGGCGAACAGTGCAAGCCCGATAACGAGGAAATCCCATTTGCTCTTTGTGGAAACCATGCTGCCCCCTAGTGTCTTTTGGCCCATTCTCACCAAACTTTCCCCGTGCGCTGCCCGAAGCCATCAATGGTTTTCCCCCTGTGGAAAGTGTGTTTGTGCGGTGACAGAGGCTTGTTGAGAAGAGGAAACTTGGCAAAACCGCCCACTGATGGGTGACAGCGGTGTCACTTTAGCTTCACCAATGTGTGGGAAATGTGGGCCCTGCCTGATGAAATGGGGAAGATTTGCCCCTGAAAAGCCCCCTCTGGGCCTATGGGGCCTGTAACCACTTCAAAACGGAAACTAAATGGCTATAATTGCCAAGGTCCAGCGCCAGGCAGGCTGCGCAGGGCCGATGATGCAAGCGCACGTGCCCCTGAGACGTGCTCGCGCGGGCCTGAAAAAGGGCATGTCGCCTGGGGGCGGCAGCTTCGACTAAGGAGAATAACGGCAGATGCTAGAGCAGTTCATGTCCCAGATGACCTTTGTGGACATTTTCAACTTATGCGTATTTGTCACCTTCACCGTATGCTATTCCTACCAGCTGTTCTACGTGCTGGTTACCCTCACGCGCCCCGCACCCAAGCACGTGGCCGCCAAGAACCACCGCTACGCCGTGCTGGTGGCGGCCCGCAACGAGAGCGCCGTCATCGGCGATCTCATCCATTCCATCAAGGTGCAGAACTACCCGCAGCAGCTCATCGACATTTTCGTGATCGCCGACAACTGCACCGATAACACCGCCGACATCGCCCGTGACGCCGGCGCCACCGTGTTCGTGCGCAACAACACCAAGCAGGTGGGGAAGGGCTACGCGCTGGATTGGGGTTACCAGGCCATTCGCGAATCTTATGCCGACCGCGGCTATGAGGCCTTTTTCGTGTTCGACGCCGACAACGTGCTGGACGTGAACTACTTCCGCGAGATGAACGCCACCTTCGACGGCGGCGCGAAGGCCTCCACCAGCTACCGCAACTCCAAGAATTACGGTTCCAACTGGATTTCCGCCGGTTACGCTGTGTGGTTCTTGCGCGAGGCGAAGTTCCTGAATCAGGCCCGCCTTACTTTGAACACCTCCTGTGCCATCTCCGGCACCGGGTTCTTCATCGCCGCCGACGTGCTGGAAAAGGCGGGCGGTTGGAAGTGGCACCTGCTCACCGAGGACATCGAGTTCTCCGCCTCTTCCATCACCGACGGCGTGCGCATCTCTTATTGCCCTACCGCCATCCTCTACGACGAGCAGCCCATCACCTTCCGCGATTCTTGGAACCAGCGTTTCCGCTGGGCCAAGGGCTTCTATCAGGTGTTCGCCCACTATGCGGCGGGCTTGGTGAAGGGCGCTTTCACCAACAGCAAGGGCTACCGTTTCGCCTGCTTCGACATGCTGATGACTTTGGCACCGGGTATGCTGCTGTCCATCATCTCCATCATCTTCAACGCCATCATCGTGGTGCTGGCGCTGTCGGGGGTGATGTCGGTGGGGGTCACCATCGCCACGTCGCTGTCGTCCATTTTCTTCTGCCTGTTCAACTATGTGCTGTTCATGTTCATGTTCGGCGTGCTCACCACCTTCACGGAGTGGGACTCCATCCACGCCCCCTCTTCCCAGAAGATTCGCTACATGTTCTCGTTCCCGCTGTTCATGATCACCTATATCCCCATTGCCCTCATCGCGCTGTTCAAGAAGGGCAACTGGAAGCCCATCAAGCACTCCATCACGGTGAACGTGGCCGATTTCGCCGACGCCGCCAGCACCGCCGGCGACAAGCCGCTGGCCAAATAGCGCCCTTAGGCGCGGGCGAAGGTGAGGGCGTAGAGGGTTTTCGCCCCCGCCGCCCGCAGGGTTTGGGCCGCGGCGAACAGCGTGGCGCCGGTGGTGGCCACGTCGTCCAGCACAATTACCGTTTCCGGCACTTCGGCGCCCGCGCGCAGGGCGAAGCGCTGGGCCATGTTGGCGGCGCGCTGCCGCCGCCCCAGTTGCCGCTGATCGTGGGAGGCCCCCACCTCCAGCAGGTGCAGGGCTGGCAGCCCCGCCGCATCGGAATAGGCGGCCGTCACCAGCTCCATGTGATCGAAGCCCCGCTCAAGGCGGGCCCGGCGGGTGGCGGGCACGAAGGTTACCGCCGCGCCGGCCGCCACCCACGCCGGCGGCGTGCAGTCGGCCATGATGCGGGCCAAGGGCGCTGCCAGCCGCTGTTCGCCAGAATCTTTGAACACCGTTACCAGTCGTCGCGAATGGTCGGTGAGGGCCACGGCGCTGGTCATCTGCTGAAATGGGACCTCATTTAATCCGAAAAGCGACAGTGCCTCGTCGTTGCACTCGGTGCACACGGTGGCGCCGAAGGGGGCCCCGCAGCGGGGGCAAGCCTGGTTCGCGTCGATGTAGGGCAGTTGGCGGCGGCACTGGTCGCACAGCAGCTGGCCGTGGGCGTCGCATATGGCACAGCGGGTGGGCCACAGTACCTCCAGCCCCAGGGCCGCCGCCGTTGTCAGCACCTTGTGCGCCTTCGCCGATATGTTTTTCTGGTTCGCCATAGTCGGCAGAGTATAGCAGGCGCGCCCGGTGCCAATCCAGCCCTCTAGGCCCCGTTGCCGCTACGGTTTTGTGTAAACATCGGCCACTTGGCCAGTGCCGGGCCGATTTTTGCTACACTGACGGGTGCTTCTTTTGAGTCTGTAGTTGCGGGGGCCGGCTTTTCGGCTCCTCAGTCCATGGCAGATGCGGTCGAAAGGATCCACGTAAGGGGCCCCGTGGGCCCTGAGCATGGCGTATCCTAGAGGTAAGTCGCACCGTCTGGTTACCAACTTTTCGCGAATGGTTCGCGGCAGGCGAGAGGGCCGGTAGCGCAAGCGAAAGCCCCGGTGCGCGAGTGTGGGGTCAAAAACTAGGTCAGTCAAAAGAAGCGCCTATTTATGAAGTGCCCAATGGGTAAATGCATGCAGGGAGGTTTCGTTGAACGGGAAGCTCTTGAAAATAGCCGCCGTGGCGTGCGCGGCCGTGTTCGCGGTGGCGTTGGCTGGCTGCGCGGGCGACAAGTACGTGCCCGAAGAGAAGCAGGCGCAGCTGGAACCGCCCGCCATCGGCGAGACGGACACGCTGCGGGTGGGCGTGGACACCGGCAAGGCCCCCTTGGCGGGCATCATGGAATCGAATCGTGCCATCGTGGGCTTGGACGTGGACATCGCCGCCGCCATCGCTGACGACCTGGGGCTGAAACTCACCATCATCGATGTGGGTTCTGACGCCGCTTCCGCCCTGGCCGACGGCACGGTGGACATTGTGATGGGGGTGAACCAGTCCGATGCCGACGGCTCCTTCTGGGTAAGCCAAACCTATCTGCCCACCGGCATCGCCCTGTTCTCCACCGACCCCAACGCCGGCGTGCCCGTGGCCGATTCCGGCGCCACCTTCGCCGCGCAAATCTCCTCAACCAGCGCTTGGGCCGTCAGCAACGAGTTCGGCGCCGGTTCGCTGGAGGCGGCTTCCACCTTGCTGGACGCCTTCGATTCGCTGAAGAACGGCCAGGTGAACTACGTGGCAGCCGATGCCGTCATTGGCCTATACACTGCGCATAGCCAGGACATGCAGGTATATCTCAGCGCCATGCTGTCGCGGGTGGGGGGCTATGTTATTGGTGCATCTTCCAGCAATGCCGAGCTGCAGACGGCCATTTCCCAGTCGGTGCAGAATATGGTAAACGGCGGCGTGCTGAACGTAATCGAGCGTAAATGGCTGGGCACCACCCTCGACCTTTCCTCGGTGCCGCTTACGGCGGCCGCCCAGGGCAGCGGCTCGGGCACATCGAACGGGGACGGCTCCGGCGCCGATGATTCCGGCAGCGGCGATGGCAACGGCGATGGCACCGGCTCTTCCGACGAGCAGCTGGACGAGAACGCCGAGGGCAGCGGCGATGTGGCCGAGCAGGACGCCTAGGTTCCCGATTCGCAGTGTTTTCGCAGATTGCAGGGCCGTCTTCCGGGGCGGCCCTTTCTCATGCGCGGAAACCATGGGGCGCCCCGTTCCTTTTGTTGCCACTGCCGCCAAATAGGGTAGAATAGCCAGCGTTCAACAGATGCAGAAGAGGGGCGGGAGAGGCCCCATCCTTTTGTTTTACAGACAGGAGCAATCCATGCTTGAATTGAAAAACCTCGTGTTCGAGGTTCCGGCGGGCGATGGCGCCACCAAGCGCATCATCGACGACTTGTCGCTCACCATCGGCGACGACCGCTTCACTGTCATCACCGGCCCCAACGGCGGCGGCAAATCCACCCTGGCCAAGCTGATCATGGGCATCGAGCAGCCCACCTCCGGCCAGATCCTGTTCAACGGCGAAGACGTCACCCATATGCCCATCACCGCCCGCGCGCGGCTGGGCATCGGCTACGGCTTCCAGCAGCCGGCCCGCTTCAAGGGCATGAAGGTGAAGAAGCTGCTGGACATCGCCGCCGGCCGCAAGCTGCCCATGCTGGCCTGCAACGAGTACCTCTCGAAGGTGGGCCTGTGCTCGGCCAGCTACCTCACCCGCGAAGTGGACAAGTCGCTTTCCGGCGGCGAGGTGAAGCGCATTGAAATCGCCACCATTCTGGCCCGCGACCCGAAGCTGGCTATCTACGACGAGCCGGAGGCCGGCATCGACCTGTGGTCCTTCGACCGCCTCACCGAAACCTTCCGCGACATCCACGCCGCTCGCGACGGCCGCTCCATCGTGATCATCTCCCATCAAGAGCGCATCATCCAGCTGGCGGACGAGATCGTGCTGCTGCGCGACGGCCGCGTGGTGGACACCGGCACCCCCGACGAGCTGATGCCCCAGCTGGGCTTCCGTCTCACGTCTCCCGGCGGCTGCCCGCTGTCTTCGCCCACCGAGCTTCACCTGACCGAAATCCCCACCACCTGCTAGCGCAGGCCGCACCATAAGGAGCAATCCATGAGCGTAGACCTTTCTCCCATCGATGAATCGCTGCTGGCAGAGATTGCCGGCCTGCACGGCATGCCCAAAGGCGCCTTCAACATCCGCCGCGACGGCCAGCTGGTAGAACGCCACAACTCCGCTTTCATCGAGATTTCCACCAAAACCGATGTCCCTGGCATCGACATCCGCATCGCCCCCGGCACCAAAGGGGAAACCGTGTACATCCCGGTCATCGTCACCCAGTCGGGCCTGAAGGACGTGGTGTACAACACCTTCTACGTGGGCGAAGACTGCGATATCAAAATCGTGGCCGGCTGCGGCATCCACAACGCCAGCCACGAGGCCTCCGAACACGACGGCATCCACAGCTTTTATCTGGGGAAAAATAGCCGGGTGGTGTATGTAGAGAAGCATTACGGCGAAGGGGAGGGCACCGGCGAGCGCATCCTGAACCCCACCACCAACGTGTACATGGAGGAGAACTCCTACTGCGAGATGGAGCTGGTGCAGCTGCGCGGCGTCACCTCTACGGTGCGCGACACCAACGCCGAGCTGGCCGCCGGCGCCAAGCTGGTGCTGGTGGAGAAGCTGCTCACCCACGACAACCAAACTGCCGAGTCCAATATGAAAGTGGAGCTGAAGGGCGACGATTCCTCCGTGCAGGTGATTTCCCGCTCGGTGGCCCAGGACAACTCGGTGCAGATTTTCAACCCGCTGGTGATCGGCGAAGCCGCCTGCCGCGGCCATGTGCAGTGCGACGCCATCATCATGGGCAACGCCAAGGTGAAGGCCATCCCTGGCATCGAGGCCGCCAGCGAGGACGCCCTGCTGGTGCACGAGGCCGCCATCGGCAAAATTGCCGGCGACCAAATCGTGAAGCTGATGACGCTGGGCCTCACCGAAGAGGAAGCCGAAAAAGAGATTCTGGACGACTTCCTGAGTTAAGCCGAAAGAGCCGCAACCACGAAGGGCGTCCTGTTGGGCGCCCTTCTTTTTGCCCGAGAAGGGGAGCTCTCCGGGGCGCTTCGCCGGACGCTGGGCGCTTTTTCCCGCGTCGAACGCGGCCGGGGGAGGCGGCGAAAATGGCGCAGGTCAGTGGCGCCGGCTCCCCGAATCAACGACTGCGGACTCGCATTGCCGCCTCCTTATGGGCCGCGTTCTTTGGCGGGGCGCCCAAAGTCCGGCGAAGCGCCCCGGAGGGCTCCCCAATGCGTGTTGCGGGCGCGGGTTAGTTTCCGCTGTTGAAGAGGTCTATTACGGTGAAGGGCTCGGCGCTGGTTTCGATGAGCTCCTTGCTGCCCACGGTGCAGATCATGCGGTGATCGGTGGCGCGGGTGAGGGCGGGGCCCAAATCGCGCACTGCTTCGGGGGTGGCGTTGATCACTTCGCTGCGAATGCGCTCTCGCAGTTCCTTGTCCAGGTGCTGGAAGAACTGGGCATCTTGGCGGCGCATCATCTCCCGCGGCTTCAGCGGCGTGTCGATGCCCGCCACGGTGGACACCACGTAACCGGTCATCTCGTCGGCGGCCGGTGCGAATGCGGAAAGCCATTCGCCAGAGCCCTCGAAGCGGGCGATGGTTTCGTCGATGTGGGGATCGCGGTACGAGTAGAAGCGCATCGAGCCAGGGCGCGTCATCTGGAAGCCGGCCCCGTAGGCACCGCCCTTCACCCGCACTTCGTTCCACAGGTAGTCGTAGCACAGGATGCGGCTCACCAGCATCCACACGCCGGTGAAGGGGCCGTCGAACAGGCGCCGGTCGTAGCCCATGGCGGTGTAGCTGACGTCGCTGGGCACGATGAAGGCCTCGTTTTTCGGGGTGGGCTTGGCGGCGATGAGGCGGGCGGCCACGGCGGAGTTGGCCAGCTTCAGCGCAGGCCCCATGGCCCAGAACCGTTGGAAGTCCTCGTCAGAGCCGGTGAAGCTGACGATGCAGCCGTCGCGGGTGAACAGGCGCTTGGCCACTTCCTGCAGCCTTTCGGCCAGGGCTTCCTTGCGCTCGTCGAAGTGCTCGATCAGATCCTTCAGGAAGAAGTAGAAGTCCATGCCTCCCATTTGCTCGCGCACCACGGCGGCCGGCAGGTAGTAAGAGGCCACGCGGGCCATGGCGGCGCTGTGGCCGGCGTTGGTGCAGCCTTGCTCGATGGTTACCCGCTTCTGGTTCAGGATGTCGCGGATCTTGCCGTAGTCGTGAAAGTTGCTCTCCAGCAGAATCTCGTCCGGCAGCTCGGCGGCGCAGTCGATGTTCTCCGACAGGCAAGACACGCTCACCACGAACTTCGCCGTGTAGGAGGTGCGCTCCAGGGCGTCTTCGTGCACCTCGGTGAAAAACGCCAGGTTGCCCAGCTTCGACTGGGCCAGCGTGTCCAGCTCGGCGGCGGTGCGCTGGGCGGTGTCCAGCTTGCCCAGCACCATGGCCAGGATGGTGGCGTAGGGCAGCTCCTCGAAGGAGAGGCGCGACAGGTCGAAATAGCGGTAGGCGAACACGATGCCGCGGGTGGGGATGGTGTGGCGCAGGCAGGGGATGGGGGTGTTGTCGGCCATGGCACAAGGGGGCTCGGCCGGCATGGCCTTGATGTCGTTCCGCGAAAGGGTGGGCAGGCTGGCCAGGACTTCAGGGCTGTCCGGCTGGTCCTGGGCCGCCCGCAGCTCGGCCTCTTGCCGCTCGACTTCCGCCAACTCGTCTTCGCTCATGGTGTCGGCCATCTGGGCCAGGGCCGCTTTCAGCTTCCCGTCCTCCGGCTGCTCTTGGGGCACCAGCTCGACGGTGGCCATGTGGGGGTTCTCCAGCACCAGTTCCCGCAGCAGCTGTTCGAAGTAGCCCTCGTCCAGCGCCTGTTTCAGGGCGGCGAAGTCCTCATCGTATCGCAGGTAGCTGATGGCGTCCGCCTCGTTGTACAGCCAGCCGGAAAGGGCCGACATGGAAAGCAGCACGCCGTCAGGGTAGCCGAAGTTGCGCTCCCGCATCACGAACTCGGCGTGGGAGAGGGCGGCGCGCACCAGCTCGCGGTCCAGGCCGCCGCCGGCCAGCCGCTGGGCCTCCTTTTGCACCAGGGCGTGAAGGTCCTCCACGGTTTTGCCGGGCCTGAGCCCCTTCAGCTGGATGACGGCGAAGGGCTGGGCCATGGCATCTGCCAGAAACGCGCCGGCGTCGTCGGCCAGCTGCGCGTCCAAAAGCGCCCGCTTCATGGGGCTTTCGTTAGAGCCTATGATGGCGTCCAGCAGAATGTCGCAGGCCAGCACCCGGCGCCGGTCGTGGGCGGTGCCGGCCACGAAGGCGGCGGCGCAGGCGGCGTTCTCGGGGGCGGTGGCCATGGGCTTGCGCACCCCCAGCGCCCGCACCGGCGCCTGCAGCTGCAGGGGGTTGGGGGCGCTGGCGGCCGACTGGGCCGCCAGGGGGGCCAGGTAGTTGCGGTTTATGAAGCCCAGAAACCGTTCCAGGTCCAGGTTGCCGTACAGCACGATGTAGCTGTTGTCGGGGCGGTAGTGGCGCCGGTGGTTGTCCAGGAACTGCTCGTAGGTGAGGTCCACGATGCTCTCCGGCACGCCGCCCGACTCGAAGCGGTAGGTGGTGTCGGGGAACAGTGCCGCCGAAAGCGCGTCGTAGAGCACCGAGTCGGGGTCGGACAGGGCGCCTTTCATCTCATTGAACACCACGCCGTTGTAGGCCAGCCCCGCCCGCGCATCGCCTGCCGCCTCTTCCAGCGGCTCGTCTTCCAAGGGCCGCACCTCCAGGTGCCACCCTTCCTGCTGGAAGATGGTGGGCTTCTGGTAAATCAGCGGGTGGAACACCGCGTCCAGGTACACGTCCATCAGGTTTTCGAGGTCTTGCTCGTTGGTGGAGGCCACCGGGTACATGGTTTTGTCCGGGAAGGTCATGGCGTTCAAAAACGTCTGCATCGAGCTCTTCAGCAGATTCACGAAGGGCTCTTTCACCGGGAACTTGTCCGAGCCGCACAGCACCGAGTGCTCCAGGATGTGGAAGACGCCGGTGTCGTCGGCGGCGGGGGTTTTGAAGGAGATGGAGAACGCCTTGTTCTCATCGTCGTTTCGCAGGTACAGCAGCCGGGCGCCCGAGGCGGTGTGGGTCATCACGTGGGCAGTGCCGTCAATCTCGGTGAGGGGTTGGCTGCTCAGCAGCTGGAATCCGTTTTGTTCGGCCGTTTTGGCAACGGCATCGGCAATGGAAGACATAATCAGCCTTTCGGGCGCACGCGGCGCCGGTTTGTGAGGGCAGGTATCCGTAAGGCTGTCAGCTGCGCGAGGGAGCAAGAACAAGGCGAAGGCCTAAAAGCGCTACGGGGAAGTGCGGTTGGCGGGACGGAATGCGGCACACTGCAGGGGGCTCCGCATCCTTCCTGCGTCAACGTTCAATTCTACTCTCTTCCTGTACAAAACAAGGGTGAAACGGGGCTTGGCAGTTAAAACACCATCAGATTGTTGGCGGCTGGCGCGCCAAGGCGCCGCGGGCGTTTGTGCATCTCGCGGGCCTATTCCCGCAACAGGGCAACGCGCTGGGCGCAGGCGCGGGCGATGTGGTATTATTCTCGGTTGGATTTTTGTTCGCATTTAGAAGGGACGTTTATGTCTGGGCATTCAAAGTGGGCTACCACCAAGCACCGCAAGGCCGCGCAGGACGCCAAGCGCTCGGCTTTGTTCTCCAAGCTTTCTCGCAACATCACCGTAGCGGCGAAGGAAGGTGGCGACCCTAACCCCGAGAACAACGCCTCCCTGGCCGCCGCCATCGAGAAGGCGAAGGGCTATTCGCTGCCCAAGGATAAGATCAAGACCGCCATCGACAAGGCCTTCGGCTCTGGCAAGGACGCCGCCAACTACGAAACCGTGGTGTATGAGGGCTACGGCCCGGCCGGAGTGGCCGTGTACTGCGAGGCCCTTACCGACAACCGCAACCGCACTGCCGCCGATGTGCGCAGCGCGTTCTCCCATGCGGGCGGCAGCTTGGGCACCTCCGGCTCGGTGGCCTTCCAGTTCGAGCGCAAGGGCCAGCTGCAAGTGCCCAAAGAGGTGGAAACCGGCGATAAGAAGAACCCCATCGGCCCCAACGGTGCCGCTGCCGACGAGGACGAGTTCATGATGGCCGTGGCCGAGGCCGGCGGCGACGATTACGAGGACGCCGACGACGAGTGGATCGTCTACACCGATCCTTCCGCTCTCATGGCCACCGTGAAGGCGCTGGAAGCGCAAGGGGTGCAGGTGAAGGGCGCCGAGATGACCATGATCCCCACCACTCCCACCGAGGTTTCCGTGTCGGATGCCAAAAAGGTGATGCGCCTCATCGACAAGCTGGAAGAGCTGGAAGATTTGCAGAGCGTGTATCACACCATGGACATCACTGACGAGATTGCCGAGGCGCTGGACGAGTAGCTGTTCGGCTTTGTGCGGCTTCTCGCCGGACAAGGACAAGCTTTCCGAAGGGCGCCGGCCGCAGGGTTGGCGCCCTTCGTGTTTTTTCTCGGTCGTCGCTGCACCCGCGCAACATGCCGGAAACATTGGCGCAAAAACCCGTGGTAGGGTGGAAACATGCAGGCGCGCGTGGGCCTTAGCCCCCAATGGGTAGGGGCTGCGCGCATATCCCCAAAGGAGGATCCATGGGTTTTCTCGAAGGTAAAACCGCAATCATCACCGGTGCCGGTTTCGCGGCGCTCAAAGACGGCAGCGCCGGCTCCATTGGCTACGGCATCGCCACCGCCTATGCCAAGGAAGGCGCCAACCTGGTAATCACCGGCCGCAATGTGCAGAAGCTGGAAACCGCGAAGGAGAAGCTGGAGGCCGAGTTCGGCATCCAGGTGCTGGTGGTGCCCGCCGATGTGAACGCCGGCGCTGACAACAAAGCGGTGGTGCAGAACGTGGTGGACCGGGCCATTGAGAAGTTCGGCCGCATCGACGTGCTGGTGAACAACGCCCAGGCCTCCGCTTCCGGCGTCACTTTGGCCGACCACAGCACCGACCAGTTCGACCTGGCTATCTATTCGGGCCTTTACGCCACTTTCTACTACATGCAGGCCTGCTACCCGCACCTGAAGGAGGCAAAGGGCTCGGTGATCAACTTCGCTTCCGGCGCGGGGCTGTTCGGCAACTACGGTCAATGCGCTTATGCGGCGGCGAAAGAAGGCATCCGCGGCCTTACCCGCGTGGCCGCCACCGAGTGGGGCCCCGACGGTATCAACGTGAACGTGGTGTGCCCGCTGGCGTGGACGGCAGCACTGGAGAACTTCCAGGAGGCCTACCCCGAGGCCTTCGAGGCCAACGTGCACATGCCCCCCATGGGCCACTACGGCAACGTGGAAACCGAGATCGGCCGCGTGGTGGTGCAGCTGGCGAACCCCGACTTCAAGTTCATGAGCGGCGAAACTCTCACTCTGGAAGGCGGCATGGGCCTGCGCCCGTAGGGGCGGCTGCAAACCGCAAACAGCCGCCTTCGCGCCCCGGTGGTCGTAAGTTGCGGCATTCGTGCTTGCGAACACCAAACATATGTTCTATGATAGCCCCGTTGATTTGGAAAGCGGGGCTTATTCTTTTGGCGGACAGTCGCATCATATTGGGAATCGACCCGGGCCTGGCCCACACCGGCTGGGGCGTGGTGGAGCAGCGGGGCGCGCGGCTTAGCTGCGTGGCTTACGGCTGCGTTGCCACCGGCGCCGATACGCCCCTAGCCGAGCGGCTGCTGAAGGTGCACCACCAGATAGGAGCCGTCATCGAGCGGTTTCACCCTAGCTGCGTAGGGATAGAAACCGTGTGGTTCGGGCAAAACGTGACGGCCGCCTTCGCAACGGGCCAAGCCCGCGGCGCGGCGCTGGTGGCCTGCGCCGAGATGGGGCTTTCGGTGGGCGAGTACGCCCCCAACCAAATCAAGATGGCGGTAGTGGGGGAAGGCACGGCCGACAAAGCGCAGGTGCAGTACATGGTGCGCCAGCTTCTGGGGCTGCCTTCCGTGCCCGAGCCCGACCATGCGGCCGACGCCTTGGCGGCGGCCATCTGTTACGTGACCCATGAAGCGAAAGGGTACGCATGATAGCGTTTCTCAGCGGGGAAGTGGCGGCAGTGGTGCCGCCGGCCACCGCTTACATCGATGTGTGCGGCGTGGGCTACGCCGTGGCCATGCCCGGCGGCAGTCTGGCCAAGTTGGAGGTGGGCAAGCCAGTGCGGGTGCTCACGTACCTCTCGGTGAGCGACAACGGCTTGGGGCTGTACGGTTTCCTCTCCGAAGAGGAGAAGGCGCTGTTCGAGAAGCTGATCGGCGTATCGAAGGTAGGGCCGAAAATGGCGCTCGCGGCCCTTTCCACCTACACCCCGCGCGAGCTGGCCGACGCCATCGCCGCCCAGGACACCGCGCGGGTGGCCCGTATCCCGGGCGTAGGGAAGAAAACGGCCGAGCGCATCATCTTGGAACTGAAGGGCACGCTGGAGCGGGGACTGGAAACCCTGTTCGATGAAGGAGCGGGCGCTCCCGCTGCCAACAGCGCCGCCTTGGCCGGCGCCACCGAGGCGCTGCTGGCCATGGGCTTCACTTCCGCCGAAGCGGATGCGGCCCTGAAGGGGGCTCCTGAGGGGGCGGCCGAGGGGGCGCTGCTACAATATGCCCTGAAACGTTTGGGAAGCAGATAGCGATAGGCGGCCATGGCATTTGATTTGGACATAGAGGGCATCGGCTACGTGGCCGGTGCAGGCGCTGCGGGCGAAGGCTCCCCTGGGGCGCGCAATCGCGCGGTGGCCCCTACCTTCACCGAGGACGATCTGGAACTGGACTTTTCGCTGCGCCCGAAGCGGTTGGAGGATTACCTGGGCCAGGCGAAGGTGAAGGAATCGCTGGGCATCATGATCGATGCGGCGCGGGCCCGGGGAGACGTGGCCGACCACATTTTGTTCTCGGGCCCGCCGGGCCTGGGCAAGACCACCCTTGCTACCGTGGTGGCCAACGAGCTGGGCGCCTCCATCCGCACCACTTCCGGCCCCGCCATCGCCCGCACGGGGGATCTGGCGGCCATCCTCACCAACCTTGAAGAAGGGGACGTGCTGTTTATCGATGAGATTCATCGTCTAAACCGCATGGTGGAAGAGGTGCTCTACCCCGCCCTGGAAGATTTTGAGCTGGACATCGTGGTGGGGAAGGGGCCGGCGGCCCGTTCCATCCGGCTGGATTTGCCTCGCTTCACTCTCATCGGCGCCACCACTCGTACCGGCCTGCTCACCGGGCCCTTGCGCGACCGTTTCGGCGTGGCGTTCCGGCTGCAGTACTACACCCCCGAAGAGCTGGCGCTCATCGTGTGCCGCTCCGCCGCCATATTGAACGTGGGTATCGACCAGGAGGGGGCGCTGGAGATTGCCCGCCGCAGCCGCGGCACCCCCCGTCTTGCCAACCGCCTGCTGAAGCGGGTGCGCGACTGGGCCCAAGTGCGGGGCGATGGCGCCATCACCGAGGACGTGGCGGCCCAGGCCCTCACTTTCTTTGAGGTGGACCATCTGGGGCTGGACGCCGTGGACAACCGCCTGTTGGAGGTGCTGTGCGTGCAGTTCTCCGGCCGGCCGGTGGGGCTTACCACTTTGGCCTCCGCCCTGGCGGAAGACCCTGACACGGTGGAGGACGTGTACGAGCCTTTCCTGATGCAGCAGGGGTTGGTGATGCGCACCCCCAAGGGGCGCCAGGCCACCCGCCGCGCCTGGGAGCATTTGGGCATCGCAGTGCCGGAAGACATTTGACGGGGCCGCCGTCCCGCGGCCCGCTACAGGAGCACCGAAGTGATTGAGCAAGACTACCTCATGCGCCGCATCATGGCGCTGTTCGCCGCCATCCGCCGCAGTTGGGAGCGGGAGCTGAAGCACGACGATCCGTTGGATTCCTCCGAACAGCTGGAAATGGCGCTGGGGCAGGCGGTGGATTTCGACAGCGGCCTTCTGCTGTCGCTGGCGCCGGAATCCTTTGCCTCGATGGTGCAGGTGTCCGGCACCGACCAGCGGCTGGTGGCGTTCATGCTGCGCAGCCTGGCCTTGGCTTCCCGCTTGCGGGCCGAAGGCAACGACGGCGCCGGTTCCGCCCTGCGGTTGCAGCAGGCGCAGGCGCTGGCCGCCTTCTACGGGGTGCCCGACGAGGACTGGGCCATCGACGATGCCGCCCTGGAGGGCTTGTGTCGGGAAATGGATGAAACGGGCGCCGTGGGCGAATAGGGCTGCGCGGGCGGCAATCCCAAGGCGGATGTGCTTGGGGAAGCGCGCGCGGCGCGGCTGAGACGGCCGGACGGGGAAGCGCGCGCCGTGGCCGAAGCGGGCCGTCCGGCCCCCGATTTCTCGCATTTGCGGGGCCAAACGCAAATTGATGACAATCCGTAACCTAAATCTACGCGTAGCTTGGTCATCTTTTCTGTATAGTGAGGGGAGGCTTAGCAACTAGTCTCAGCCGATCGCGATTTTGCGGTCATCGCATTACCTTTCTGGTAGGCAGAAGGGAGAAAAGAGGAAATCATGGCGGAAGGCACTGTGAAATGGTTTAACCCGGAGAAGGGCTACGGCTTTATCTCCCAGAGCGATGGCGAGGATCTGTTCGTCCATTTCTCCGAGATCCAGATGGATGGGTTCAAGACGCTCGACGAGGGGGCCGCTGTTTCGTTCGACGTGACCACTGGTCAGAACGGCAAGCTCCAGGCGAGCAACGTTGTGCGCCTTTAGGCCATAGCACCATTGCACGCAAAGCGCCCGCAACCGCGGGCGCTTTTTTTGTCTCACAGAAGGTCGTTGTAGGCCTCTTTGGCCCAGGCGGGGACGCGGGGGCCGGTCACCACGTACAGGTTGTGGCGGGCGCGGGTGAAGTGCACGTAACGGCGCCGCCGCGCGTCTTCGGGGGCATCGGCCCCGCAGGCCAGCGAAGGCACCAGCACGTTGTCGAACTCCAGCCCCTTGCACTTCAGTTCTCCCATCACGTACAGCCCCGGCTTCGAGATGTCCACCTCGTCGCGCAACCGCCCCTCCGCGGCGGCGCATACCTTCGCCATGGGGTTGCGCACAACCACCCCGCGCGCCAGCAGCTTCGCGTCCCAGTCGGGGCCGCCCACCAGCAGGGTGGTGCGGTTCGGCTGCGCCGCCAGGTTCACGGCCAAATCCAGCACCTCCTTCTCGCCGCCGCGCACCAGCTGCACGCACTCGCTCTTCGGCGCCGTGTGGTTGAAGATGCCCTGGCAGCGCTGGGCAAAGGCGTACACCGCGCTGTTGCTGCGCAGGTTCTGGGCCAGGCTGTAGGTGGTGGCCCGCCGGTGCACCCCCAGCTGCTTCCAGGAGAAATCCCGCTGGTAGATGCGCTGGTTCTCGTCCACTGCCATGTAAACGCGGGTGTCCATGTTCTCGCGCATGGCCAGCAGCAGCTCAATGGAACGGGTGGCCAGATCCTGCGCCTCGTCCACCGCAATCATAGAGAAGCGGGGCAGCTCCCTGGATTTCAGCAGTCGGTTCACCGCTTGCTCCAGCGTGAAGCGCCTCTCTTGCGCCAGCAGTCTGCGCTGCTCGTGCCAAACCTCCAAAATCACCGGCCGCACTTCCTTACGGGGCTTGTGAACGCCCCCGCGGCCGATGCGCGGCGCCGCCGGATAGTGCAGCTTCGCCTCCTGTTCCGTCAGGTAGTGGGCCTCCAGCCAGCACAGCTCGTCGTTCATCCAGGCGATGTTCTTGTCTGCGGCTTTGCCGTGGGTGTCCACGAAAAAGGCCCCCTTGTGCTGCGGGTACCGCTCTCCCACTATCTCCATCGCCTGGCCGGTGAACTGGTGCGAGTAGTCCAGCTTCCAGGTTTCGCCGGCGGGGAAGGCCACGTCGCTGCAGACGGGCTTGCGCTTGTTGTTGTAGGTGGGCATCAGCATTTGGTACACCAGGCTGTCGAAGGTGGTTACCCTGATGCGCTTGGCCTCAGGGAAGGGCTTCAGCAGGTTGGCGGCGTAGTGGGCCATCTCGCGGTTGAAGCACACGAACAGCAGCGCGTTTTCCTCGGTGTCGGGGGCGTCCGGCGGAATCTGCACCGCCTCTTGCAGCAGCTTGGCCAGAAGGCACAGGGTTTTGCCGCTGCCGGCGAGGCCCTTGATGCGCACGATGGTGGATTGGTTGTTGCGGCGGGGATGCTCCAGAATCTTTCGTTGGTCGTCGGTGGCTTCGGCTTGGTGGTTCAGCAACAGGCTGATGAAATCGGTTTCTGCAATTACTCTTTCCATGTTCGGCTTCCTTTCATGAATGTTTGTTTTGGGGAAGGGTGGCCTGCGCAGGGGTGCGCCGCTGGTTCGGGCGGCTGTTGTGCAGGCCGTTCGGCACGGGGGCTGCGCTTCCGCCCATGCCGGGGCGCCACGACGCGCCTCTTGTTTGCAGGTATGAGGTTTTCAAGGTGCCGGGGGCGCCGGAGAAGGAAGCCGGCGCCCCGCCCTGCGATGTGGCAACCGCCGGGGACAAGAAGTAGTTTATGGGGAAGAGAAATGAGGCCCGTAAAATTTACGAGCGCAGGGGAGGGGCAAAACGAAAGCGCAGCCTGGCCTTCGCGAAGGTTGCAGCGTTTCGTTCGGATGACGTCGGGAGGGCCCCGGGTTGGCTCCGGGGTCTGTGGTAAACTGTGCAAAGAAGTGAACGGCGGTCGAGAAGCGGGGTGATATCGTGCTTAACCTTGGAACCATCGCTCGTGAAGTGGGTGAAGTGGTGGTGGACTATCCTGTGACGCGGGTGCAGCTTTTCGGATCTTACGCCCAGAACTGCGCGCGGGAGGAAAGCGACGTCGACCTGCTGGTAGAGTTCACATCTGTTGCCGTCTCGCTGCTCACGCTTGCTTCCTTGAGGAGCCGCCTGGAGGAGAAGCTAGGGGTGTCGGTCGATCTTGTCCATGCTCCCTTGCCCAAAGACGCCTTTCTCGATGCGGGTAGAACGGTGACGCTCTATGAAAGATAAAAACACGGCCGTCCTGGAGAAGATCCTCAGCGAGATTTCCATTGCGCAGGGGCTTATGGGCTCACACGACATGGATTCGTTCCTGGAGGACGAGATGGTGAAGAGGGCCGTCTGCATGACGGTCATAAACATTGGAGAGCTCGTAAAGAATCTTGAGATGGATTCCAGGAGCCGTTACGCCCAAGTGCCATGGAGGGAAATCGCGGGGTTTCGCGACGTTGCGGCCCACAAGTATCAAACGCTCCGAATGGAAGACGTGTACGTAACGGTGAAGGATGAGCTTGGCCCGATAGCCGAAGAGATTGAAGCCATATTGGAGGAAGGCGCACGGTTAACGAAATAGGCATCTTTGGCGCCTATTGGGGTAGACACATGCACGCCATCGAGAAGTGAGCCCGCTTTTGCGGGCTCACTTCAAAAAAATCTAACTTTTTCAGCTTACTGATAGGTCACTGTGTATGTGAATGTTGATTCCTTACCCTTATCGACCCCATATACTCCACGCACTTTTACGGTTATGGTCGTTGTGCCCTTTTGCTTAAATACCAGGCAGGCGCGCCCATAAGGCGGAATGTCAAGCTTTTCATCATATTTTTCATTGGCGATATAGTTACCCGAGCCGTTGCCGTCGAGCATGGCACTCTGGTTGCTGGATGTAACGCTCACGATTTCACTGCAGAAAGCCTCGAAGTAAATCGCATCTGCGCCGCTGTCCGAAGAAAATGTGAACTGATTCTTGGTTAATCCGCAGGTCACATACACACATTCAGTGTACCAGCTATTGGCCATGCTGGGTGCGCGAGTCTGACCCCCATCCGACAGAGAAGAGGTGCCCTGGATGAGAGCGTGAGCCTGAGCATCCCAGGTTTGCGGAGTGTAAGGCAGCACTAACATGTACCCTGGGGTTGCATCGACAAGATATTGCTCGCCATCCATCCAGATTATGTCGTTATGATGATTGCCAATGCCTCCAAAGCTCAAGTTGTACCAACGCTGCATTGTCATAGCGTTTTGGAACACGTAGCGGATACCTAAATCTTTGCAGAAGTCAGCAAGCATGAGGTTGCCCGCATAGCAATCGCCCGACCCATTGAAATATAATCCGCGGCCAGAAGAAGAGGCGGTCGAATAGGGGTAGCTTGATATCATTTCAACAAGTCTGTTTACTTTGTCATACTCGCTCATGCTCGCATTTAGGTTCTCTTTAATCCACCGGGCGCGCCAATCGTCATACTCATCGCCTATTATGGCGGTTACCGTCATGTTGCTGCGCACATTGGAAAAGCTTCGATCCCAGCCTTTGAGATAGTAGCCTGTATTCAATTCGACGGTAGGCGCTGTAGCGCTTCCGCCGGATTTCACAATCTGAGTAGAAAGGGTGCTTGACGGATACATGATAAAGCCGCCACCTGAACTGATGGGTTTGAGATAGGAGGACTTGCTCACCTTGAAAACAACCCGGTATGAGGTCGCTTGGTTAGAAGAAGAGCTACCATTTGCGCCTGGTACCCATGCGCCGTCGGGGCCAACCCAGTAGTTTCCGACCCACTGGTTTGTCACCATGCGGCCAGAGGCATTTACATAGTAGTTCCCCACCCATTTACTGGAATCCATGGCACCAGAGCTTGTCAAGTGATACCAGGAACCGTTCACCTGCTGCCAGCCAGTGGCCATTGCACCCGAAGGCTTGAGGTAGTACCAGTTTTTACCGACCTGCTGCCAGCCGGTGGCCATGGCGCCAGAGGGCTTGAGGTAGTACCATTTATTTCCCGCTTTGTGCCAACCGGTCTTCATCCAGCCGGCGTCATCGAACAAGTACCATGAGCCAGATATCGCTGCCCATTCCGCTTTGGCGTAGCCTCCGTTGTCGTAGGAGTACCACCACCTTCCCCCCGATTGCTGCCATTTGCCCGCTTGCGCAGCATGGGCGGGCTGAGGGTCGATGGCGGATTGCGCCATCGCAACGCCTGTTCCTAGAACGAGGACAAGCGCCGCAGCGAGAGCCAGACGGAGCAAGCCTCCCGAATCTCTTTTCTCTTTCTGTAGGGATTTCCGTATTCCCACCTATGCCTGTGCCCGAATTTCGCCCATGCGGGCACAGGCCGTCTCCGTTTCCTGCCATAAGGGGTAGCCTTCCCGAATCGTCATAGCCGAGCGTTTGCGGACTACCCCTTCAGCCCCTAATGCCCCTGCCGTCATGTGGCTGCTGGCCATAAAAGTGGGAGGGGGCGAAACCGGGGCAAAGTGCCCCTTGCCCCGCCCCCTCTCCTTTGTTGAGCTAGCCAAGCGAAGGGTTGGCCCAAATCGCTTTACCGCGTCTTGTCCCAAAGGCCGTTCTCGTTCACGTGGTATTTCCCTATCCACGTGTTCGTTGCCATGGCTCCCGAGGAGGTGACGTAGTAGTTGCCGACCCACTTATTGGCCTGCATTACGCCAGAGCCATTCATGTAGTACCAGGAGCCGCCGATCTTCTGCCAGCCAGTGGCCATGGCGCCCGAACCCTTGAGGTAGTACCACTTACCCCCGACCTTCTGCCAGCCAGTAGCCATGGCGCCTGAATTTTTGAGGTAGTACCAGGAGCCGCCGACCTTCTGCCAGCCGGTGGCCATGGCGCCCGAACCCTTGAGGTAGTACCAAGTGCCATCAATCTTCTGCCAGCCAGTGGCCATGGCACAAGAACTACCAAAGTAATACCAGGATCCGTCTAACTTCCACCAGCCGACAAGCGCTGTACCCTTAGGCTGACGGTCGCTCTCTTCCCTCATCTCCGGTGTGCAGAAGTAATACCAGTTACCGCTCAGCTTTTTCCAGCCGTAGGCAGGCAGACCGGATTCCTCTAGATACATCCAGAGCTCGTCAGAGATCCGATAGTGTACCCAGCGATTGGTTACCAGTGCCCCTGACTCTTCAAAGTAAGAGAAGCCCTCGTAGGAGGAAAACTTGATGCCCACATACTGCCAGCCGCCATGGAGCATCCAACCAAATTCGTCGAAGAAGTACCAGGCCGAACCAATCTTCTTCCAGCATTGGCGCACCATATCGCCTGACGGGTTGAAGTATTGCCAGCCTATTTCGGTTGTGCCGCTGGTATCAATCTCGTTGTCTCCCGACCATCAGCCAGTGATCATCCAGCCCTGGTCATCGAACCGGTACCACTTTCCGTCGATTTTCTTTTCTTCTCCCTTGACGTAGTTGCCTGAGTCGTCGATATACTGCCATTTCCCGCTCGTCTGCTGCCAGCCAGCCTGAGCGGCATAGGCCGGCTGCGCGTCGGCAGCCATTTGAACCGCAACGCCGGTGCCCAACGCCACGGCAAACGCCACGGCGAGCGCCAAGCGCGCAAATAGGGCAGGGTGCCTTTTCGTTGCTTCCATAACCCTTCTCCTTTCTCATGGAAACCAATTACTTCTATCTGCACTCGCGAACCAAAGTCGCGAGAGAATTTGTCCGCCAGCATGCTTTCGTTGGGTAGGTGCTGGGAAAGCTGGGCTTTTGGCGGTTGAGAGACGGTGCCCGCAGAGTCTGCGGGCGCTGCCATGCGCGAAGCGCGGCATCTCCTCCTTATTCGTCGGCGCCGGTTGGATCGGCGTCGACGTTCAGGGGGAGAATGACGCCGTTGTCGTAGCGGGCGCCGCTTCCCGTGGCGGAGAAGAGCTCCGCGGTGACCGACCCGTCAGGGTCGATGTGGGAGAACACGTCGGGCCCAAAGTGGATTTTGATTTTGGGCTTTTCGCCTTCGCTGGGGTTGGTCATCTTTCTTCCTCTCTCTCGCTCGAATGCCATTGCCAGTAGGTGCGTTTCGAACTGACAACGAGCATCCTACGCTGCCGGGAAACAAGCCCCGTAAGATTTACGGCTTGCCTCCCTGAGCCCAAAGTCTTACTACCGCCTGTTTCTCGCCGCAGCAGCAGCGTTAGCGGCGTGGTCGGCAGCGCGCCCGGCGGCCTGGGCGGCGCGCGCGGTGTTCTGAGCGGTTGCGGCGCTGCTGCGGGCGGTTGCGGCAGCGCTGGTGGCGATGTTTCCCGTATTGACGGCCGTAACTACGTTGGCCGCTGCGGAGGCGATATTCGCACCAAGATTCATCGCGCTTATGCTTATGAGGCCTTGAATCATCTCTTCGTTCTGGGCCATGCGCTCTTCGAGGGTTTGGTTCAGGCGGGAGGTGAGCTGCTGCTGGCGCAGCGCGGCTGCCTCCATGGCGTTGCGATGCAGGTATTCGTCGTAGAGGTTCACCGCCTCTTTGATGGAATCGGCCTGGTAGTTGGTCACCGCTTTCAGGAAATAGGCGCTGGCGTCCACCGTCATGTAATCGGGGGGATACCAGGAGGCGGCGTCCTCCTGCCAGGCGATGCGCCAGGACTCCATGTGCTCGGCCAAGGAGTTCATCTTGGCGACGGTTTCCTTGTTGCGCTGGGTACCCGCCTGGATGGCCTGTTTCAGGGCCTCGTCGTTTTGGGCGTTGATGGTCGCCACTTCCTTGTTCTTCCATGCCATGTACTGCTTCACGCCAAATGCGCAGCCTACCGAGAGGGCGAAAATAACAATATAGTAGAGGTCGTTTCCGTAATAGGAATAACTGCCGGTCAGGCTGTACAGCACGATGAAGGCAAGAAACGTGAAGACGAACCACATCCCGACGTTCCACTTGTATTTCGGCGGCAGGGGAGCCGGGGCGGGGATTTTGGTGATGATCTGCTTTTTGAGGGATTGATCCTGTTGCTCCAGGTTGGCGAAGCCGGCCAGGATGGTGTGGGCGCGCTGCAGGTTTTCCAGCAGCTGGTCGCGGGTCATAGATTCAGACATTGAGCCTCCTTGCGTGTGTTTCTCGGCGGAGGCATCCAATGAGGAGAGCGTCCACCACGATTGCCACATCGCAAAGCCCCCTTGTCACCCAAGAAAGCAAAGAACGGAGACGCTCCCCAGCATCTCTTTCTTGGGTACAGAGGGACAGGCCCCAGGTGGGGCGGGCTATTACGATGTGGCGGTGACGATTTTAGCACGGCCGCGCCGCAGTTGCAGCAAAAGATGGCATCTTTCCCCTGATGGGCGGGGCGGTTTAGAAGTCGTCCTCGTCGAAGAGGGGGCGGAACCGGGCGGGGCATCCGTGTGGAAGGGCCGGGTTGCTGCTGCGGTAGAAGCTGAGGCAGCGGCTGAACTTGGGATCGGTGGCGCATTCGTCCCGGAAAGCCGCCAGGGCTCTGCCCGCCATAATGCGGATGGAGCCGTAGGGCGGCAGCACCTCGGCATTCATGTTCTCCAGCCGCGTGTCGGCGCCGCTGGCGTGCGGCTTCAGCAGGTCGAAGTAGTTGATGTCCAGGTTGGGGCTTGGGCTGCGGCGCAGTATGACGAAGAAAAAGGGGGGCCGGGGCACCATGGTGCGCAGCCTGCTGCGGGCGGACGGACCGCACCATGCTTCCACCGTGTGCTGTCCGTCCTCCAGCAGATCGGGGCCCATGAGGTACAGGCCGGCGCCGCTGCGGCTGTCCAGCAGAAGCGGCATCAGCACATCGGCGTAGTCGGTGGGCTTGGCGGCCATGGCCTCCCACAGCTGCACGATGGATTCCTGCAGACTGTCGTCCGCAGCGCCGCTGGTGACGCCGCCCGTTCCCGGCCGTGCGCTTTCGCTTGACGCGCTTGCTCTGTTGGTGGTACCCGTTCCCGGCATGGCGCTTTCGCCCAGGCCGGCGCTCTTGTCCGTCCCCGTGTTTTCGTAGGGCAGAGATTCTATCTCTGCCTCCTGCGCCCCAACGCCTCCGGCATTCGCGGCCTGGCCGCCGTAGACGTGCAGCTGGTAACGCTCCACCAGTCCCAGGGGTATCTCCTTCAGGCGGGGACGGCGCGGGGCGGCGATGATATTCGGTTCTGCCTGGGGCGCTTCCGCCCTTCCGTTGCCGTCGTCTGCCCGGGCCGGCTCCTTCACGGCAGCCTCCCAATCGTCTTGCTGCAGCAGCTGCCGTTCGCGCCGCCGCAGCTCGGCGGCCGGGTATCCGGCATCGTAGAGCCACGCTTCCGCCTCGGCCCCCACAAGCCGCTCGATCACGGCCTGCAGCGGGGCCTCTTCCAGGGAAAACGACGGCCAACCGGGGCCCGCCTGCCTGCGGTAGTCTTCCCGCGCCCAGCGCAGCCGCTCTTCCCGCTCCTCGGCGCTGCCCAGGGCCTCTGCCCCCATGCGCGCGTCCAGGGCGCACTCCATCACCCGCTCGCACAGGTTGCCGCGGCGGCGCGGGGCGGTGCCGTTGGGGGTGGAGGCCAGCGCCGTTTCGGCGGCTGCGCGCAGGGCGGCGGGGGCGAGGGGCGGCTGCGGCGCCAAGTGCCCGCAAGTTACCAGCAGCCGCTGGGCCTCAGGGCCGTTGCCGCCCAGCAGCAGTTGCTTCAGCTGTACCCGGAAGGCCTGCTGGTGCTCTTCTTGCTTGAAGTCCCCCAGCTGGGACTGTAGCGGCTGGGCGCTGTGGGCGCAGTAGTCGTCCCGCAGGAAGTCCAGCAGCCGTTCGCGCAGGCTACTCATGGCAGCCCCCGGCCATCAGGCGGGCCTTCACCTTGTCCAGAAGGTAGATGGCCTCGTCGATGGTGGATTTGCGGGCCAGTTGGCTGAAGCCCTCCTGGGCCAGCAGGGTTTCCACGGCCCGGGATGCCAGGTCGGCGAAGTCCTCGGGGCAGCCTTCCCCTTCGAACAGCTCTTCCCGCAGCTGTAGGTACTGGCGGCAGAACTCCTCCCCATCGGCAAAGCCGGCCTGCCACGCCTCCAGCCGCTCGGCGATGCGCCGGTGGCGCCGCTGCTCTTCCTGCTGGGCCGCCTCCATGGCGTCGGTTTCCCATTGGGGGCGCGTCTGAGCCTCTTCCACCAGCTGGTTCCACTGGGCCTCCATCGCCGCGCGGTTGCGCTGCACTATCTCGGCGTCCAGTTGGCCTGCGGCCACCGCCTCGTCCAGCTGTTGGGGCGACATGAGGGGAAACCCCGCCCAGGCGGCCTCGTCGAGCGCCTGCTGGTAGGGGCCGGCCACCATCTCCCGCAGGTGCGCCGGTATGGCATCGGCGATGGGGGCGCCCGTCAGCAGCCGGTAGAGGTCGTCGGCCATGGCGAAGAAGTCGTCGGGGCGCGGCACCCCTTCCGCCAGGTAATCGGTGGCGTCGCACAGCTCGTCCAGCAGAAGCGCGCGCGGTTTGGCGGCGCGGGCCTGGGCCGAAGCGGCCAGCTGCGCCACCTCTTCCGCGGTGCCGCCGTACCAGGGAGTGCCGGCCGCCAGCCGCACGGCGCAGTAGAAGAAGGGGGCGGCTAGCGCGCATTCCGGCGCGGCGGGCAGCTGCGCCTCAGCCAAGGGCTGTTGCTGGAAGCGGCTGAAGCGCCCTTGCTCCAACAGGCGGTCGATGCCCTCGTTTTGGGCGTAGGCCCGCGTCAGCTTCTGGGCCAGGGCCTCTTGGCCGGCGGCGGTTTGCGCCCCCAGCTGGGCCAGGGTGGTGCTGCGCCCCGCCAGCAGCGATTCCAGCTCCTGGGTGGCCGCCTGCAGCTTTTCCTTGCGCCGCTGCAACAGGGCGATTTGCTCAAGGGTGATGGGGGAGGGCTCGTGGCCTGCGGCGGTGCTGTTCACGGGAAGTCCTTTCGCTTGCGATGGGCACCATTGTAGCGCTTGGCCGTCGGCGCGCAGGGTTGGCGGCCGGTGGTGCGCCAGGGCTAACGCTACGGAAGGCGCAACGGCCGGGGCGGGGGAGGGGGCGGCGCGTCGTGCGGCCGCCGCACCCAGCGTCCCGCGGCTCGCGGCGCCCCCGGGCGCCGCCCCCGCCCCGGCGGCTCCTCAAAGCCCCCACTTCTCCTGAATCTCGCGGATCTGCTGTTCCATCTGCGGAATCAGCTCCTTCTCCCGCCGCGCCGCCTCGGCCGCTTCCGCCGCCTTCTTCACCTCTGGCAGCTGCGGGTACAGGGGGTGCTGGTCAAGCGGGTAGCGGCGCACCTGCTGGCCGCCCTGGCCCTCGGTGTACAGAAAGGCGCTGCCCACCGGAAGCTTGAGGATGCGGTCGGGCAGGCAATTGGCCAGCGACGCGATGTAGTTCACCGTGTCCAGGTCGTGGCCGCCCAGGTACAGGATGTGGGCGCAGTTGTTGATGATGGTGCGCGCCCGATCCTGCCCGTACATGGCGGAGAGCTGGGTGATGCTCTGCAGTACGATGCTCACCGAGATGCCGCGGGAGCGGATGACCGACGTGATGTTGTCGAAGTCGGGGATCACCGCGCTGGCGGCGAAGTCGTCCAGGTACATGCGCACCGGGAAGCGCAGGCGGTTGCCTTCGCACTTGGTGTCGGCGTAGTTGCACAGCTCGCTGATGGCCTGGCTGTACAGCAGGTTCACCAGCCTGTCCATGGAGCAGTCGGTGTCGCTCACGGTGAGGAACAGCGCCTGCGGGAAGCAGCCCAGCGACTTGAGGTCCACCTGCCAGAGCTTCTGGTAGAACTCAACGGCGCTGGAGAGCGCGAAGGGGGCGAGATGCTGGGCCGCCACGCCCAAGATGCAGGAGAAGGTCTTCTCGCTGTCCCGCACGGCGCGCACCGCGCTGAACTGGTTGACAAACAGACAGTTGGGCCGTTTTTCGACGATTTCGAGGTAGCCCTCCTCGGTGGCGTTGCTGCCGGCGTTGGTGACCAGGGTGTGCACCGTGCCCAGGTGCTGCTCGTCGGGGGGCAGCCACTCCAGGGTGTAGGCGATCATGGCCGCCACCAGCGACCGGGCCGAGTTGTCCCAGTAGGGGTCGCTGCCCGTGGAAGGCGGGCAGAGGGCGGTGGCGATGCGCATCACGTCCTGCTCGTTGGCCTCGCGGGTGACGGGATCGACGCGCACGAACGCCAGCGGGTTGTAGCCGATGTCGCTTCTGGCCAGGTTGGTGAAGTCGATGGTGCTCAGCTCGTAGTCGTTGTCCTCAAGGACGGGGCCCACCTCGTGGCGAAGGTTCCCCTTCGTGTCGGTGATGATGAAGCTCTCGGGGGCGTTCTGCTCGCGGGGGAGCGCCTGCTGCAGCAGGTTGGGCTTGATGTAGTGGCGGGTTTTGCCGGCGCCGGTGGGGCCGATGATGAGGTCGTTGTTGTTCAGGCCGGTTTTCCAGGTGTCGCCGGACACCTGCACCCCGTCGGCCAGGATGCGCAACCCCTCCTCGGCGCAGTTGTCCTTGTGGCTGCTCACGTACGCCTCCAGGTACGCCAGGTACTCCCTCTCCTGGATGGGCATCTGAGGGACGACTGGGGCGTACTCCTCCTCGTCGGGCCCGGGGATGACGGGGCAGTAGTCAAGGGGGTCGTCCCAGGGCAGTTCGCCCTGGACGGGGGCGCCGTCTTCGGCGGGGGCGACTTCCTCCTCGCCTTCGCCGAAGACCATGGCGAGCATCGAGTTGAGCTCGGCATCGAGCTCGGCGTCGGTGCAGTCCGCACCGTCCCCGGCCTCGCCCTCCGCCTCGTTGCCGGGCCAGTCGATGACGGGGTCGCAGGCCCAGGGCTCCAAGGGCTCCAGCCCCTCCAGGATCGGTTGGCCGTGGATGGCCTCCACCGCCTCCTTCATTTCCCAGAACTCCGGGGTGCCGTAGGTTTGCCAGGGCAGTTTCTTCTCTTCCATGAGATTCTCCTTCTCTTCAGGGGTTTGCTTTCCTTGCGTTGCTGGTGGGCCGCTTGCGCCCCTGCTGCCGCCCCGCCTTCGCGACGGGGCGGGGCGCACTTGGCCACCCGAGTGCCTAGAGGGCGGTGATCACGCGGTCGGCCAGGCCGAACTCCACCGCCTGCGCGGCCTCGAAGTAGCTGTCGTGGGAGGTGGTGGCCAGCACCTCTTCCAGGCTTTTGCCCGTGTGGGCGGCTATCACCTGGCCGGTGATTTCCCGCACCCGCATCAGGTTGTCGCTCAGGGCCTTCATCTCCAGCGCGCTGCCGCCGGCGGCGCCGGCCAGGATGGGGTCGTGGATCATCACCTGCGAATGGGGCAGCATGTCCCGCTGGTCGCCGGCGATGAACAGCAGCGCGGCCATGCTGGCGGCCATGCCCAGGCACACGGTGCGCACCGGGCAGCTGACGGCTTTCATCACGTCGTAGATGGCCAGGCCGCTGAGCACCGAACCGCCGGGGCTGTTGATGTAGATGGTTATCTCGCCCTCGGGGTTGGCCTGCTGCAGGTAGCGCAGCTGCAGGCACAGGGCATCGGCGGCGTCGTCGTCGATGGGGCCCACGCATTGGATTTCGCGGCACCGCAGCATCTCGTCCACGATGCTGTAGCGGTGGATGCCCGAGGGGGTTTCTCGGAGGATGTAGGGAAGGGTGGCGGCCATGTTAGCTCCTTTGCTGCTCTGCCGGCCCGCGGCCGGTCCGTTCGTTGCAAGGAGCATTATGGGGAAGGGGATTTTACCGCCCGTAAATTTTACGACCCGCTGCAGGGGAGATAGCTGACAGGGGACGGGGATAGCGTCATATTGGGCGCGCAGCGCGCCCGGTATGACGCTATCCCCGTCCCCTGTCAGCTAGGGTTGTCCTCAAGGAAGGGCGGGCGCCTTAGTAGTCTTTGGCGGCGGGGCTTTTCATCCATGCGCGCTGGAACTGGGGGTATTCGCCGGCCAGCACTGCTTCGCGGGCGCGGGCCATGAGATCGATGAGGAAGTGCAGGTTGTGCACCGACAGCAGGATGGCCCCCAGCATTTCCCCTTGCTTCACCAGGTGGCGCAGGTAGGCGCGGGAGTGGTTCTGGCAAGTGGGGCAGTTGCAGGCGGCGTCCAGCGGCCCGAGGTCGCGGGCGTACTTGGCGTTGCGCATGTTCATGCGGCCGGTGGAAGAGAACGCCGTGCCCATACGGGCGGTGCGGGTGGGTAGCACGCAGTCGAACATGTCCACGCCCTCGCCCACGGCCCGCACCAGCGTGGTGGGGTTGCCCACCCCCATGAGGTAGCGGGGCCGCTCTTCCGGCAGCGCCCGGGCCACATCGCCCAAGGTTTCGAACATGGTCTCGTGGTCTTCGCCCACCGAGTAGCCGCCGATGCCGAAGCCACCGAAACGGCGCCCGCCGCCGGCCAGGCTCTCCTGCTCGATGGCCAGAAGGCGGCGGACGGACTCCAGCCGCAGGTCCAGGTGCATGCCCCCCTGCACGATGCCGAAGAGGGTTTGGTCGGGGCGGGTGTGGGCTGCCAGGCAGCGCTTCGCCCAGGCGCTGGAGAGGTCCACTGCCCGCTGCACGAACTCGCGGGTGGCGGGGTAGGGCGGGCACTGGTCCAGCTGCATGGCGATGTCGGCCCCCAGAAGCTGCTGGATGCGCATGTTCTCCTCGGGGGTCCAGCGCACGTAGGTGCCGTCGTACACCGAGCGGAAGGTAACGCCATCGTCGTCCAGCTTGCGGGTGTCTTCCAGCGAGAAGATCTGGAACCCGCCGGAGTCAGTGAGCATGGGGCCCTGGTAGCCGGAGAAGCCGTGCACGCCGCCGGCCTCCGCCACGATTTCGGGGCCGGGCCGCTGGGAGAGGTGGTAGGTGTTGGCCAGCACCACCTGCGCCCCCAGCTCTTCCAGCTGGCGCACAGTGATGCCCTTCACGGTGGCGGAGGTGCCCACCGGCATGAACATGGGGGTTTGGAAAGGCCCGTGGGCGGTTTCGTAGGTGAGGGCGCGGGCGTTGCCGCTGGTGGCGTTTACGGTGCAGTCGAAGAGTGCCATGGCCATCCTTCGGGAATTTGTGAACGAATGCTTAAGTAATTTGCGCTTATTGCGCCCAATTGCCGCAGGGGCTTGGGCATTTGGCGCGATTTGGTAGTATAGCGCTCATGGAGACACGGGAGAACACGGGAAAACTGTTGCTGCACGCTTGCTGCGGCCCTTGCTCGCTGGAGCCGGTGCGGCTTTTGCGTGAGGCGGGGGTGCAGCCGGTGCTGTACTACGCCAATTCCAACATCTACCCGCCCGAGGAATACGACCGCCGGCTTGGCACCATCCGCGCCTGGGCCGCGGGGGAGGGCTTGCAGCTGGAAGAGGGGGCCTATTGCCCTGAGGCGTGGGAGGCCACCGCCGGCAAGGCGGGGGAGGCGGCGAAGGAGCGCTTCGGCACGGTGATCCACGAGGCGCAGCCGGCGCCGGCCCGGACGGGCGAGGG
>NZ_QIBY01000021.1 GCF_003725335.1 Parvibacter caecicola | reverse complement strand
CGTGGGAAACCACCACGTTGATGCCCTCGGCGATCATGTCCACGATGTGCACGGCGGTGTTGGCCACCAGCTCCAGCTGCTCCTGGGGCGTGTTGCCCAGCGCGTTGCCGCCCAGGGCGATGACCACCGAGGGGCCGTCTCCTTTCATGTAAGCCATTGGAATTCCTTTCTCTGGGAATTGGATGAGTTGGGGTTGTTCCGTAGGGCCGAGATTCTATCTCGGCCTAAGGCTGCAGCCGCCTATGGGTTGTGCCCATAGGCAGAGACAGATTGTTTGCTCTGCGAATAAATGTGGAAGCAAAGAGCGGCGGTTGCAAAAGATTCAACTGCGGCGGCTGCGAGGCGAAGGGGAGGGGGCTCCGCGCACACTTTCGCCAAAGCTCAAGACTGTTTGGGCGCGGGCGTCCCTTTGCCCTGCAGGGACGCCCGCGAGGGGCGGAGGCCTAAAGAGAGTTCAGGAAACTACCGCGCGCCGGCCAGTTCCTCCTCCACGGCCAAATCGGCCTCTTGGGTGACATGGGGAAGCTTCTTCCCGCTGAGGCCGGCGCCAATGACGGCCGCCATGATGACGATGATGGTTACGATGCAGAAGATGAACACTGCCTCGAACGAGCCGGTGCCCTCGTACAGGGAGGCGATGATGAAGCCGCCCACGGACCCGGCCGCGAAGCCGAAGATGGTGATGTAGGCGAAGATTTTGCCGTAGTCCTTGGTGCCGAACACGGTGGAGGCAACGCTCGCGATGCCCACGCCCAGCAGCACGTACAAGGTGTCGCCCAAGCCGGCGCCCAGGTAGGCAATGATCTCGTTGCCGGCGCTCACCATGAGGATGAGCATGGACAGGATGCCAATGCACGACCACGCCACGAACGCCTTGATGGCGCCGAATTTGTCGATGGTCATGCCGATAACGGGGTTAAGCACGATGTCGAAAATGAGGGCCACGGAAATCATGAAGGCGCCAACGGTGGGGGCGAACCCAACGCTCTCGGCGTACATGGGGAAGTAGGCGTTGATGACCGACACGATTTGCGTCAACGCCAGGGCCAGCGCCACCAGCACGAAGGCCAGCGACTTCACCGCGCGCTTGGCGGGCACGCCGGATTCCGTCACCACTTCGCCAGACACGGAGGGGTCGTAGCCGTAGGGCACCATGCCCTTGCGCTCCGGGCTGTAGGAAACCAGGAACAGCGCCGCCGGCACCGCCAGCACTGCGCCCACGATGGCGAAGATCAGCAGGCTGGTGCGCCAGTCCATCATCTCCATAAGGGAAACGGTGACCGGACTCATGATGGCCGACGCTACGCTGGCCAGCGCCCAAGCCAGGCCGATGGCCAGGCCGGTTTTCTGGGTGAACCAATTGGTGAGCACGGTGGAGATGAACACGATGCTGGTGAAGGCCATCCCCACACCGATGAGCCAGCCGCCAATCCACCACCACATAACATCGGTGCTGAACGACAGCGCCGCCACAATGATGGATTGCAGCGCGGCGAAGCCGGCAATGCCGATGGGGGGTATCTTCGGCAGCCAATTGCCCACAAAGGGAAGGCCGCAGGCGATGCCGATGTACACCAGGGTGGAGTACAGGGAGATGCTGGAGTAGTCGGAGCCCAGCGCCTCGGAGGCCGGCACAAAGAAGTTGCCGATGACCACCGTATAGAACGTGACGGAACCGGCGATGAGCATGCCGCAGCCTAAAACGGTGAGCCATGCGCGCAGGTTGTTTTTCTTGGTGTCCATGGAAGGATCCTTTCAAGAAGGCGGGAGGCGCCGGCGTCTGTCGCAGCAGCGCCCCCCAGTGTTTGTTGGGTGGGGCTAGATGCCCATGGTGGCGGCGAGGACCGCCTTGATGGTGTGCTGGCGGTTGCCGGCTTCGCGGAAGATTTCGGCCGCATGCTTCTCGAACAGTTCGTCGGAAATCTCCATGCCCTCGGTGATGATCTTGCGGGATTCCTCATCGGGGGCTTGGGCCAGCAGCTGCTGTCCCAACGAGTGATCGGCGTTGTGCAGCGACGGCAGCATGTGCAGCACCACGCAGTCGGGGTTGTCCACCACTTCCATCAGTTCGCTGGTAAGGCGGTAGGGGATGAGGTCCTTCGCGTAGGACATCCAGGCGTCGTAGCCGTGGTCGTCGCCGGTGGAGGAAGTGGTGTACTCCCATTCTTCGGTAGTCACGATGTCCATGCCCTTCAGCAGGTTCACGTCATCGGAGATGACCAGCTTGTTGTTGGGGGCCCACTTCGCGAACAGCTCTTCCAGCTCTTCCACGTATTCGGGCAGCATCTTGTGGTCGTACAGGTCGGGGCCGATGGCGTAGCAATCCATGCCCAGCAGCGCGCACATGCGGCCATACCACAGCGGCGAAATGGCGCAGGCGCCGGTGTAGGCCAGCTTCTTGCCCTTGCAGGAGCCGGGGCCGCCCCACAGCTCTTCCAGGGTCATGGCGTCCGCAAGCATTTGGGTGGGGTGATCTTCGGTGGTCAGGGCGTTGATCACGGGGATGTCGGCGTACTCGGCAATCTGGTACATGAATTTTTCGGGGCCCTGACTGCGCCACACGATGGCGTCGTACATCTCGTTGAACACACGGATGGTGTCCTTCACGGTTTCCTGCACGCCCACATGGGAGTTGGACAGATAGGTGAAGCCCAGGCCCAGGTCGTGGCAGGAGGTTTCAAAGGCGCAGCGCGTGCGGGTGGAGCCCCACTCGAACTGGGCGATGACATCTTTGTTCACGAAGCGCCGCTGGTCAACGCCGGCGCGCTTTTCCGCTTTCAGTTCGTGAGCCAAGTCCAGCAGGTAGCGGAATTGCTCGGGGGTGAAGTCGCGCAGGTTGATGAAGTCGCGGCCGAGGATGGGGTTTCCCATGGTGGTTTCCTTTCGGTAGAGAGGCGGCTGGGCGGTGCGCCCCAGGTGAACGGTTGGGCCGGGCGGTGGCAGCGGCGGGTGCGGCAGCCGCAGGCAGGCGAGTGCCGCGTTTGAAACAGGCAAGTGCCGCGTGCCGCGCCGGCAAAAGGGGAAGGGCCGGTGGCTGGTGTGTGGAGACGGCCGGCCCGCCCCGACGGAAAAAGCTAGTTGGCCTTGGGCACGTAGGCGTTCTTGGTCCAGCAGTGCACGCCGCCGCCGGCCATGTTCAGCGCCAGCGAGTCGATCATCACCACTTTGCGGTCGGGGAATGCGGCCTGCAGTGCGGCTTCGGCCTGCTGGTCCTTTTCGCGGATGGCCTCGTCCATGCCCTCTTGCCAGTAGCGCTGTCCCAGCACGATGCCGTTGCACACCAGGAAGTTGCAGTAGCTGGTGGCGCCGAACAGATGCAGCTCGTCCTCTGGCCAGGGGGTGCCGTCCATGAAGGCGTCACCTACCAGTTCGTGGTAGTAGTCGTACAGATCATCGCCGGGGCGCTGGATGTACTGGATGTGCCCGGAGGCGGGGATGCGCAGAATTTTGTAAGGATTGCCGTTCACGTCGGTGGCCTTGGAAACCGCCTCGTAGGCGGCGTCCAGGCGTCGCTTGTTCTCGGCGGAGATGGGGCTGGTGGCGGCCTCCTCCTCGGTCACTTCCGCCAGCAAAATGGTGTCGCGGGCAACGAAGCGGCACATCTCGTCGGTATGGGCGGCGAAGCTGGCGCCCACGATGGGGGTGCCGTCGGCTTCGTAATCCAGTGGGGCCATGCGGAAGTCATCGTCATCGTAGAGGGGCTGGGGCAGCCAGATAACCTTCTCCACGTTCCAGATGCGCTTGAACTCCGCTTCCACTTCCTCGCGGGTGAAGCCGGGGTTGCGCTTGCGCACTTCGGTGTCCTCGATGCACATCAACACGCCCGCGCCGTCAAATTCGCGGTCGCCGCCTTCCGACACCATGTCGGAGCTCACAATGTTGTAGCAGCCCAGGCCCACGGCGGCATGCACGCCGATCTTGCGGGACAGGTCGCGCAGCCCTTCGTTGGTCTCGTAGCGGCCATAGAAGCTCCAGCTGGGGTTCACCACCAGGGTTTCGCCGGCGTCGTTAACCATGATATTGGGGCCGTTATCGCGGAAGTAGAAGGAATTGGGATCCTCCGGGTACTCCAGGAAGTCAATCTGCTCGATGTCCACGCCCGCGGCGGTAAGCGTTTCCTTGCAGTTCTCCAGCAGGCCCTCCACCATGGGGCAGCAGTTTATGTGCACCTGCACATCGCCGTGCTCGATAAGGTTGCGCACCACCTCGGTCACCGGCTTCAGGGCATCGAAGCCCTTGATGGGTTCGCCGTAAGGCAGCCACTCCACAAACACGTCGGTTTGCGGCTCGAACTCGCCCGGGTACCTAAATGAGTTGGTCATCTTTCCTCCTTTGTAAGGATTGGCGCCGTTCCCTCCGACGCCCCGATGGCACGCACCCTACGGCCCTGCCGGCGAATTGCGAAGACAGAACGCGGTTGATTTTTCGCCGCCCGGAAATATCAACCAAAATAAACCGCGGAACCTCTTGCCTAAACTCGGCCCCTAAACTTAAGGTTTGGCTGTGGCTTTGCTTCCTAGCGCGTGCGGGGGCGGGCGCGCAACGCTGGGTTCGGGGAATCGTGTAAGCAGCGGACATGGAGGTAGTCTTGGCCACCGCAACGTACCTCATAGCCATTTGTCTCGTGGCTGTTTGCGTGGCGTCCTCGTTCATCTCATTTGCAGCGTATGCGGTTTCCCGGAAAAAGAGCCTGCTGTACCTGGGGTTTTTCGCCCTTGCCTACGGCATCGAGCAGGCCTGGATTCTCTACAACGAATTCCTAACCCAAAACCTCCCCTTCGATGCGGAATGGGGAGCGATGGAAGACCCCTTCACGCACATTGTGCTGGGGGCGGCCATGTGCCAGCCTCTGTGGCTGGTGATCCTCGACTACACGAATGAAAAGCGGAAGCGATGGGTTTATGGCCCTATTGCCGGCTTTGTGGCGGTGTCGCTGTTCTTCTACTTTATTCCGGGCATCGATAACGCTATGCGCAAATGGTTGCTGTACAGCTTACGGCAGTTTTTCTGGCTGGGGGCCAGCGTTTTCTTCTGGCTAAAGTATCTGGGTGCTAATTCCCCTGTTGAAAAGGCCCGCTACCGCCGCAAGGTGCCAGTGGTTGCGGCTTTTATGGTGTTGGTGCTGCTGGTGTTCCTGGAAGACGCCATCGTGATGCTGTTCGTTTCGGAGCCCTCCATCAACAACGTGTTCGTGGCGGAGTTTTTGTATCGTCGCAACGTGCTGGAGATGGTGCTGAGCCTGTGCGTGGTGAGTTACGCTACCCGAAGCGCGGTGCGGGCCTTGGAACTCAAGCGGGCCAATGCTCCTGCCGCCACCGATGTGCGCGAACGGCAGATTCAGGAAACGGCGCCATACTTTGCCCAGCGTTACGGGCTTTCTTCGCGAGAAGAGGAGGTGCTGGTACTGATGGTGGAGGGTATGGACAACCAACGCATCGCTCAGCATTTCCAGGTGGCCATCGGCACGGTGAAAACCCACACCCACCACATTTTCAAGAAAGCGGGCGTAGCCAATCGCACCGAGCTGGTAGAAAAGTTCTGGTCGAAGTTCTAAGGCACTGCTACCGCCCCGCCCCAGTCGTTGGGCTTTGGGGCGCGGCGGGGCTTCGCCCATCCTGTGCCGTCGGGCTTCGCCGTGTCCTGGCAGGTGGGTTTCGGGCGCCCCGCTACCGCCCCCTGCCGTCCCTCGAAGCCGTTTCGACGCGCCCCGGCCATTGGGCTTGGGGCGCCCCGTTGCTGCTTCGCCGTGCTTCGGAAGCTCCGCACTTGCGGCCTCTTGCGTTCGGATGGACGCTGCTGTGATTGCCGTTGCCTCATTGAGGGGGCGAGGCGCAGCTTCGCTTGCCTTGCGTTGTCGGGAGCGCCGCGCTTCGAAAAAACAAGTCTGCGGGCCTTTTTCGGGATTGGAGCGTTTGGTCCTGCGGGCACCCCCTTCGCTTTGAAAACTTGAGCGTGCTGCGTCCCCTGTGCTCTGAAAAAGGGCGGGTTTTGTCACGGGGTGCGGAAATGTGGCAGACCCCCCGGTTTCTCCGAGCTCGGGCGGGCAAAAAGCCCCGTTTCTCCGAGTTCCGGGCGGGCCCGGAAAACGCCCTGAACCCCTGAACTGGTCAAACGCCGCATAGGCGAAACGGCGCCCGAAGAAGCGACTCGGAACAAACCGACTTTTTGCCACCAAACGGCCCCGCGGTGGCAAATCGCCCCGTTTTTCCGAGTCTGCAGGCCTCCCGGCCGAGGTTCCAAGTCCCCCTTGGCCGGGAGGCCTGCTTCTCGTCCCTCGCCTCGGCCCTCGGCGTCCCGAGCCTCGGAGCGGGCCTCGCCTTATGAGCCACCGCTGTTGGATTCTGCCGAAAACGGAGCAGGGCTGTCCCGTCTGTTTCGGCGCATCTCCTATAACGCGAAACGGGGCCCATCGGTATGGGTTAAGCGGAAGCTTCCAGTTTGCGCAGGATGCGGGAAATGGCGGCGAGGCCTTCTTCCAAATCGTTCACGTTGTCGGAGTAGGCGTAACCTAGCCTAAACGACCGGGGCTCCTCAAAGCAGTCGCCGGGAGTTACAAGCGCCCCCTCTTCCTGCACCATCCGAGTGCAAAAATCATAGGAGTCTATGGGAAAGTTGTAGTAAACCAGAGCGGTGGTGCCCCCTTGGGGCCTCACGATAGACAGGCGGGGTTCGGCGTCCACCCACTCCATCACCGATTGCAAATTTTGGGTGACAATGCGATGGCTGCGCTCGAGCAACCTGTCTTTATGGGAGAGGGCCAGCGCGGCGATGGCCTCGTTGAGTATGCCACAGGAGATGAGGTCGTAGTCGCGGTGGGAGAGTAGCTGGCGGCGAAGCTGCGGATCGCGAGTAATGCACCAACCCAGGCGCAAGCCGGCGAGCGACCACACTTTCGACATGGAGGAGGTGACCACGCCCTTGTCATACAGGTCGGCCACAGAGGGTTGGTACGCTCCGTCTTGAGTGAGCAGGCGGTACACCTCATCGCATACCAGCCAGGCATCGTGCTCTTTCGCCACTTCGATTATGCCGCGCAGCTCTTCTTCCGAAAGCAGCGCACCAGTGGGGTTGTCGGGGTTGTTGATGCAGATAACATCGGCCCCGTCGGAGCAAACCTCCCGTAGGCGGTTGATGTTCACATGGTAGGCATCGTCCTTTTCCAGATGCAGGATGCGCACATCGGCGCCGCACATTTCGGGGATTGAGTAAAGCTGCTGATAGGTGGGCATGATGGAAACTACCCGCTTGCCCGGGCCGGTTAGTGTGGACAGCGCGAGCATGTTCGCGCCAGCAGCGCCATGGGTGGGGATGATGTGATGAGGCTCGATGGTTTTGTACAGCGAGGCCACTCCTTCCAGAAAGGCGGGATTTCCCTCGATGTCGCCATAGGTGAGAGGGCGTTTCGCCTGTTCAGCCATGAAAGCTGTCGCATCGGTTTCGCAGATTTCGAACAGCTCGTCAAGGGACACGGAAAACACGCAGGTTTCGGCCACGTTGTAGGTGCACTTCGTTTCCCACTCGTTCATCCATTGCTCGACGGCGAAGTCTTTGATTTCCATGATGGTCCTTTCTGTTCTGGTGAATTACAGTTCTACGGAAGATCCCAGGCTGCGTTCGACGGCGCGTTCGAAGGCGATTTGGGCGGAGGCGAGGTCCTGCAGAGCGATGCCCGATGTGTCGAACACGGTTATCTGGTCGTCGGTCGTGCGGCCGGCGGTAGTTCCCGCGAGCACTTCTCCCAGCTCCGCTACGATATCTTGCGGCTGGATGGTTCCTTCTTTGACGGGGATTTCCAGTTCGCCAGACGACACCGATTGGTCGCGGTCGTCCACGAAAAGCCGCGCCCTCGATATCAGGGCGTTCGCGAGCTCTTGCTTGCCGTGCATATCGGCCCCCACGCAGGAAATGTGAGTGCCCGGCTGTACCCATTCGTTCTGGACGACGGGGGTTGTGGCGGGTGTGACGGTGATGATGGCCTGCGCCTGGGCTACCGCCGATGGGCCGTCTTCGGCGCCGACCAGTTGGTAGGTACGCTCGATGCCGGCGGCGTCCAATGTCTCGTTTACCGTTTTGCCAATGGTGGCCAGGCGAGCTTCCGGAACCTGTTTCTTGCGGGGGTCCCAAATTGCTATCTTGTTGAAGGAAGGGCAGGCGGCGAGGGTGGCGGCGATGGCGAAGGGGCACATATGGCCAGCGCCTACTACCAGAAGGCGGTTGGCTCCCTCGCACGCGAGGGCTTTGATGCCCAAGGCGGCAGCAGCGCCGGTGCGCAGCCCCGTCAGGGCCGATGCGTTGAGCAGGGCTAACGGTTGCCCAGTATTGTTGTCGCAGATGAGGACGGTGCCGTAGATATCTGGCAGGCCCCGGTCGGGGTTCTTCGAAAACCAGGCGGTGAGCTTAAGCCCGAACAGCCCGCTTTCCCCCAGGTTGGCGGATCGGATGTCCATGTCGGCCGCGCCGGGCTCGAACTGCTCGTAGACCATGGGCCATGCTTGGCCTGCCCCGCTTGCCTTTTGGCGATAGGCGTTCTCCACCGCTTCCAGCGCATCGGAGACGGTGAACACCTGAGCTGCCTGCGCTGCGGAAATAATGCGAATTAGTCCCATAAGAGTCCTTTCGAGGGGGGCTTCAATGGGGAGATGGTAAGAAACACCGGCCCCTAAGTTCAAGGCTGATGTTTTGGCAATAGCTCCAATCAATTAGGAGGAAAAAGCATCGTAGGCTATAAAAATGCAGAAAAATGACACTGATTTAGTTATAGAATACAATGCAATAAGAAGAAATTAGAAACTAAGACAAAAGGAAACCCATGCTGTATACCGTTTCGGATTTTCTTGCAACGCACTCAGACCAAGTTCGCATCATTGCTGGCAGCGGCGGTCTCTCTCGCCCCATTTCGGAAGTGGGGATCTTGGATTACGAGCTTATGCCGGGGCTCAAGGAAAAGTTCCGGCGCAACAACTTCTACGAACGCCAGCTGGTGTTGTCCACGTTTTTGTATGCCAAAGACGACCCTTACCAAATCGTGGAGGCGGTAAAGTACCTGGTAGGGAAGGGAACGAGCGGTCTAGTCATAAAGAACGTGCTGCGCCTCCCCCTTTCCGATGCCGCGTTGCGCTATGCCGATGCCCGCAATTTTCCCCTCATGTTGGTCACCTCCGATGAGGCGTTTTTCGATGTGCTGGTGGGAGACGTGAACGCTCGGGTGCGGGAGCTGGCCTCTGCGGAATTCTCCCAGCATGCTCTCGATGCCCTTTGGCTGGCGGCGGACGATTCCGAAAAAGCGCGGGCCACCGCCCGGCAGTTGTGTCCCTCGTTTCGCGAAGAGTGTATGGTGCTGTTTGCCCGCGCCGAAGAGCCGCTTTCTTCGGAAAGCTTCGAGTGGCTGAGGAGGCAGTGGCGCCAGGGCCCCTTCGGCTTACCCTATTCGCTGGCTACTTCTTACAATGGCGGCTTTCTGGCGGTGGTCACCGCCGATGGCGACAATGCGCAGTTGCCCTCATCGGCGCAATTAGGCGAATTTGCTCTTGGAGAGCTGGCCTGCGAGCAAGAGTTTCGGGAGATTGGCCTGAGCGAGCCCCATTATTCGCTAGGGGAGCTGGGCATTGCGCTGCACCAAGCATTGGAAGCGGCTGAGGTGGCGGCTCGGCGCCAGGAGACGCTTTGTTGTTTTGGCCATTTGGGCGTGCTGCGGGCGGTGCTTCCCTTCGCGGAAGCCCCCGAGATGCGCAGTTTCGCGGCGGGGGTGTTTCGGCCCCTTCAAGAATTCGATGCCGAAAACAACGGCGCCCTGGAAGAAACCGTGCGCACCTGGTACCGCGTTGGCCAATCCATCGAAGCCGCTGCCGAGATTCTTGGACAGCATCCCAATACCGTCCGCTATCGATTCGACCAGGTCCGCCAGCTTTCCAGTCTTGATCGCCGCCGCCCTTCCGAGGCGCAGCAGCTGGCCTTTGCCGCTGCCATTCAGGAAGCGCAGGGGATTAAGGAGGCTTTGCGGTTCTGAATCTCCGCGTCATGGCCGGAACCGGGGAGGGGACTTGACCTTCTCGTTACGGGAGGGTTCATACTGCGCTCGTCGGAGCTGAGCAAGCGAGGTGTGCATGAAAGCGAAAACCATCGGCCAAGTTGCCAAGTCATCGGGAGTGAGCGAGCGGACGCTACGCTACTACGAGGAGCTGGGCATTCTGATGCCGGAAAGGACTGCTGCCGGGTATCGCGTGTACCGTGAGGCGGACGAGCGTCGGCTGGCGCAAATTATGGCCATGCGCCGCTGCGGCCTTCCCCTTACCACCATCGGTCACCTGGTGAAAGACCCTGCGGCAGACATTCATGCACCCTTGGTGGCCCATCTTCGCACACTGCGCGCGCAAGGGAAATCCGTTGAGGCCGCCACGAAAAGGACACTGGCGGCTCTTGAATCGTTGGAAAGGATCCAGGGTATGAAACCACAAGATGCGTTCGAACAACTGAAGCGCGAGGGGCTGGAAGGGTTCGAGCGGGAATACGGGCAAGAGGCCCGCGAACGCTACGGCGACGCGGCCATCGAGCAGGCGAACCAGCGCATGATGGCGCTTACGAAAGACGAATGGGACGCCAAAGAGCTTTTAGAGGAATCGATCAAGGTGCAGTTGCGACTGGCTATGGCCACGGGCGACCCGGCGTCTGCCGAATCGAATGAGCTGGCGCGCATGCACGAGCGCTGGATTGCCATCCACTGGGGGTCCGGTTATGAGAAGGAGGCCTATCTAGGCCTGGTGCGCGGCTACCTTGCCGATCCTCGTTTCACCGCCTATTACGATGATGCCTGCAGTGAAGGGGCCACGGAATTTCTGGTAAAAGCCGTCGAGGCGTATCAGGGCTAACCGACGCTGTGGGCAAAGCTCCAGAAGAGGCATTGGCGAACTTGAACCTTGCCAGTGCCTCTTTTTATGCGGGGAACCGTCCGAGCTAGCAGGGCTCTAAGGTAACGGCGGTGCCGGAAGCGGTGACCATGAGCATGTTGCCCTGGCCGAGCACCTCGTAGTCCATGTCCACCCCCACAATGGCTTGGGCCCCCAGCGCGCAAGCCCGCTGCTGCAGTTCGTCAAGCGCTTGGGTGCGCGCTACCAGCAGCTCTTCTTCGTAGCCTTCCGAGCGGCCTCCCAAAATATTGCGGAAGCCAGCGCCAATGTCCCGCAGGAAATTAATGCCGGTAATGACCTCGCCGAACACAACGCCGCAATAACCGGTGATGCGATGGCCCTCTACGGTGGGGGTGGTGGTAACGATCATGAGCGTCCTCTCGTGTTGCAAATCTGAGAATAGTATAGCGCTACCCAGCCGCAGGGCGATTGTGTTAAACGCGGCTAACGTTTTTTCGCTGTTCAGGCCTTGGCGGCAAAAAACAGTGGCACAATAGCGAATGCTCAAAGCATAATTTCGAAGAAGCGTTCACCTACAAGGACTTGGCCCATGGAAACAATCGATCCGTTTTGGTTCGTCACGATAGTCACCCTGCTTTCCGGCGCCGGGGGAACCGGCATCGGCGGCCTGGTGGGCGCCCTGTTCAAAAGCGATTCTAACCGCACTATTAGCTTGCTTTTGGCGTTTGCCGGCGGCGTGATGACCGCCATGGTGTGCTTCGACCTGCTGGCCGAAGCAGTGGAAGCGGCCGACACCGTGATGGACCACGGCGTAATCATGGTAATCGGCGCCGTGGCGCTGGGCATTGCCGTGGTGTACGGGCTGAACTTCCTGATCGACCATCGCACCCGCGCCGAGGTTTCCCACACTGCCGCGCACGACCATCCCGACACTCACGACGACATCGACGAGCTGATCCACGCCGACCATCTGAACATGCACCGGCGCCACAACGACTCGCGGGCGTCGCTGGTGGTGGCGGGCATCGTGATGGCGGCCGCCATTGCTCTGCACAACATCCCCGAGGGCATGACCATCGGCGCCAGCTTCGCCATTTCCGACAGCCTGATGCTGGGCAGCGGCATGATCATGGCGGTGCTCATTGGCCTGCACAACATCCCCGAGGGCATGGCGGTGTCGGTGCCTCTGATCAGCGGCGGCATGGGGCGCGTGCGCGCGGTGTTGCTTACGGCATTGTGCGGCCTGCCCACCCTGTTCGGCGCCTGGCTGGGGCTGTGGCTGGGCGACATCGGCCCGGAGGGGCTGTGCTCCTCGCTGGGTTTTGCCGGTGGCGCCATGCTGTACGTGGTGTTCGGCGAAATTATGCCCGAGGCCTACCTGATCTACCGCAGCAAGCTGCCTGCCTTTGCCTTCATGGTGGGTCTGGCGCTGGGCATGCTGATGATCTTCTTCTAAAAGGCGAATAGGGGCGGTGGAGTCCCAAAACCCCTAAAGTGAAAAAATGTTCCGAACGAAATTCCGACTTACGCTCTCGCCTCAGGGGCAAGGGAGTGCGGAGGAGCAAAAACGGCGCCGGGGACGCGCGGGCGGCTACAAAGTAGAAACAGTTGCAGCGGCGGGAAGGGGACTCCTTTCCAGCCGCTCCATAATGGGTTCCATTACCCTTGTTCCCTTCGTCGAGGAAGGAAGATTATGGAATTCAGCGAACTTATGCAGGCTGCGGATCGCTACATCGAGAACAACTGGTCTGCGGTGGTGGACGACATCGCCAGCCTGGTGGAAATTGAGAGCGTGGAAGACCTCGCCGCCGCCGAGCCGGGTAAGCCTTTTGGGCCCGGGCCCGCCGCGGCGCTGGACGAGGTGCTGAAAATCGCCTCCGGCATGGGCTTTGAAACCACCAACGTGGACGGCTACATGGGCTTTGCCGATTTGCCCGGCGAAACCGACACCCAAATCGGCCTCATCGGCCACATGGACGTGGTGCCCGCCGGCCCCGGTTGGAACTTCCAGCCTTTCGATGTCAGCCTGAAAGACGGTTACCTGGTGGGCCGCGGCGTGCTGGACGACAAGGGCCCCTGCGTGGTGGCCCTGCACGCCATGAAGCTGCTGGCCGACCAAGGGATGAGGCTGCCCTACACCATCCGCTTCCTGTTCGGCACCAACGAGGAAACCGGCATGAACGACGTGCCCTATTACCGCGAGCGCTATGCCGACCCCGCTTTCCTGTTCACCCCCGACGCCGAGTTCCCCGTGTGCTACGGCGAGAAGGGCGGCTTCGACGCCACGGTGGTGAGCGCCCCCATCGAGGGCGGCGAATTCCTGCAGTTCGAAGGTGGCAGCGCCACCAACGCCGTGGCGGGCCAGGCCTTCTGCGTGGTGAACCGCATCGTGGATAACCTGCCCGAAGCTCCCGGCATCACCGTCACCTACGAAGAGGGCAAAACCCGCATCGACGCCAAGGGCAAAAGTGCCCACGCCTCCACGCCCGATCTGGGGCAAAGCGCCATCGGCATTCTGGCCGACTACGTGCTGGCCAACGGCATTGGCAACGCGCAAGAACAGGAATTCCTGCGCTTCGTGCAGAAGGTGGTGGACTTCCCCGACGGCAGCGGCGTAGGCATCGCCACGGCCGATGAGTACTTCGGTCCGCTTACCCTGAATGGCGGCACCATCAGGCTGGAGGACGGCCGCTTCACCCAAACGCTGGACAGCCGCTGGCCCACTTCCACCACCCCCGAGGAAATCACCGCGGCCATCACGGCCATTACCGAGCCCATGGGCGCCAGCTTCGAGAATACCCTGCTCATGGTGCCGTTTTTGGTAAAGCCCGACACCGCCCCCATCCAGGCGCTGCTGTCGGCCTACAACGAGGTGACCGGCGAGAGCCGCGAACCCTTCACCATCGGCGGCGGCACCTACGCCCGCGAGTTCACCTCCGGCGCCAGCTTCGGCCCCGAGATGCCGTGGCTGGAGTATCCGGAATGGGCCGGCGGCATGCACGGCCCCGATGAAACCATCAGCAACGAGCAGCTGCAACTGGCCTTCAAAATCTATGCTGCGGCCCTGCTGAAGCTGGAGCAGAGCCAGCTGTAACGGGCGCTGCGCCCACTGGCCCTTTTCGCAAACCGCAACCGGCGCCGCGGGCCCCGAGGGGTGCGCGGCGCCGGCGCGTTTGGGGCATCGGCCCGCCTGTTTCCCCTCTTTACCTGCAATTATGGAAAAACAAGGTTATCGGCGGCCACTTTTGCCAAGCGGTTATCCTGCTATATAATATATAGAATTTCACGTTCCACGCGCATTTTGGGAGGTTGTTGTGCTTAAAGCCATCATCGTTGACGATGAAGCGCCTGCTCGGTCTGAACTGCGGTTCTTGCTTGACGAGGTTGGCGGAGTCGAAGTGGTTGCCGAGGCGGCCAGTGTCCGTGAGGCCATCGAGAAGCTGAAGGAATATCCCTGCGATGTCATGTTCCTGGACATCAACATGCCCGAGGCCACCGGCCTGCAGCTGGCCGATGCGATGCGCCACTTGAAGTTCCCGCCCGCTGTGGTGTTCGTGACCGCGTACAGCGAGCATGCGCTGGACGCCTTCAAGGTGAGCGCCGTGGATTATCTGCTGAAGCCGGTGGAAACCGACCGCCTGGCCCAGACCATCGCCCGCGTGCGCGAGCAGGTGGCGCTGCATGTGCAGGCCCAGAAGTCCGAGCGCATTCCGGTGGAGAAGGGCGGCAAGAAGATCCTCATCGCCATCGACAAGATTCGCTTCGTGATGGCGCGCGATGATTACGCCTACCTGCAAACCGATGTCGATCGCTACTTCTCCACGGTCAGCTTGGCCCAGCTGGAGAAGCGGCTGGACGGCCACGGGTTCTTCCGCGTGCACCGCGGCTACCTGGTAAACCTGTCCATGGTGGAGGAAATCGAGTCCGTTGCCGGCGGCACGCTGCTGCTGTCGCTGCAAGGGGTCGAGGAGAAAATCCCGGTTTCCCGCCGCCGCGTATCCACGTTGAAAAAGGCGTTGGGCCTGTAGGCCGGGCGCAGGGGAAGGCTCTCACCAGGGCCTTAAAGCCGAAAGGCAACTAGGGGCTGCGGCGTGCAGCCCCTCTTTCGTATAAGAGGAGAACACCAGATGATCAACGGAGACATGGAAAAGCTGTATCCCTCGGCCAAAATTTTGGTGCGGGACCGCGTTGCCAGCCGCATTCATCAGAAAGACGCTTCCCTGTACGACTTTTCCAGCGAAGCCCAAAGCTGCGCCGAGAACTTCATGGGCTGGGTTGACCTGGGAACTAACCCGCCGCTGCCAGTGCAGGAGGTTCAGGCCTTCGCCGACGAGGTGGTGGACAGCGGCATCAACACCGTGGTGCTGATCGGCCAGGGCGGCTCTACCCAGGCCCCCATGACCATTACCAAATACAACAAGCCCGACCGCAACCGCGTTACGTTCAAAACCCTTGACTCCGATTCGCCGGTGCGGCTGCGGGAGGTTGTCGCCACCTGCAATCCCGCCACCACGCTGGTGATCATCTCGTCCAAAAGCGGCGGCACCATCGAGCCGCGCATGGCGCTGGCGGCCCTGCGGCCTACCTTCGAGGAGGCTCTGGGGAAGGAAGAAACGCCCCGGCACCTGGTGGCCATCACCGACCCCGGTTCCGATTTGGAGCGCCAGGCCCACGAGGAAGGCTGGCTGAAGGTGCTGCCCGGCGAACCGTCGGTGGGGGGCCGCTTCTCGGCGCTCTCGGTGTTTGGCCTGCTGCCGGCCGCGCTGGTGGGCATCAACTTGGAAGAGCTGATGCAGCACGCCGCTACGGCCGAGCGCCTGTGCAGCGAAGACGCCATCGACAATCCGGCCGTGAACCTGGCAGCCTTCCTGTTCGACAACTACCAGAAGGGGCGCGACAAGTTCTCGTTCCTCACCCCGAAACGGGGCCGCGTGCTGGGCCTGTGGATTGAGCAGCTGGTGGCGGAAAGCTTGGGGAAGAACGGCAAGGGCATCCTGCCCAACATTGAGGTGGACTCGCTGCTTTTGGCCGATGATCCGCAGGACCGCTCGGTGATTATGTACCAAACACGGGCCGACCTATGGGACGAATCCAAGAACTTCGAGATGAGCCTGGCTTATATCGATCCGGCCATCCCGCGTCAGAGCTACAAGGTGGAATCGGCACTTGAGCTGGCCGAACATTTTGTAATGTGGGAGTATGCCATCGCCATGTGCGGCTACCTGATGCAGGTGTGCCCCTTCGACCAGCCCGACGTGGCGGCCGCCAAAGCCGAGGTGCTGAACATTCTGCGCGAAGGGCAGCCGCAGCCGGATTTCGTGGAAAACTTCACTGACGAGATTCTGATGGGCCAGGTGGAGGCCAACGTATCGCCGCAGTTCAAGGGCTATGACGACTTGCGCGGCGTGCTGAAGGCGCTGTTCGGCTCCATTCAGCCGGGCGACTACTTTGCCCTGAACGCGTTTTTGCCCTATTGCGGCGAGGGGCGTCGCGAGGCGCTGGAGGCCATTCGCCACGATGTGGCCGAGGCGTTCAGCGTGGTGAGCAGTCTAGAAGTGGGGCCGCGCTACTTGCACTCCACCGGGCAGCTGCAAAAGGGCGGCAGCAACGAGGGTGTGTTTTTGGTACTGTCGGCCGACGAGCTGAAGGACGTGCCGCTGCCGTCGGTGGCCCCCAGCTTGGGAGCGCTGGCCCGGGCCCAGGCTTCTGGCGACCTCATTACGCTGGCCGACCGAGGCCGGCGTGCCGTGCACCTGCACCTGCCCGACAACTCCGGCGTAACGCTGCGCTGCCTGGCGGAGGTGGTGAAGGATACCCTGGCCGAGGTGATGATAGAGCGCACCATCGGCGAAGAACTGGAAAGCGCCGATTGGCCTGAGGGCCAATCGGAGTAGCCCTGAGCGCAGGTGCCAGTTCTTCACACAAATTCGTAGGGCCGAGATTTTATCTCGGCCTTCGCGTTTCTGGAGCAGGGGGAAGGGCGGGGGCAGCCCAAGTCGCTCAGACAGTCCTGCTTTGGGAAAAGCGCCACTGGCGCTTTTCCGTCGTGCGGAACTCGCTTTGTTGGACCGCCCCCGCCCTTCCCTCGCACGGCTGCATCGCATGAGACGAAGGGACCGCATGAGACGAAGGGACAACCCCAATGTCTCATGCGCGTGGCGAGGGCCCCGGTTTTTGCCCCGTCTTCGTAGGGCCGAGATTCTATCTCGGCCTGATGCCGCAGCCCCGTACGGGCCGTCCGTTTAGGCAGAGATAGAATCTCTGCCCTACGAATTCGACCTGTGATGGCGCCTGTCCTCTTGTCAGCACTTTTAAGCGCGGTGGGCGGCGATGATGGCTTGGCCTAGTGAGATGCAGCCGTCGTTGGGGGGCAGCTCCTGGTTCAGCACCACAGTGAAGCCGGCTTCTTGCAGCTGAACGGCGCATTGTTCCACCAGGTAGCGGTTCATGAACACGCCGCCGGTGAGCACCACTTTGCTGATGCCGTACAGCGCCTGCACCAGCCCTGCCGTGGTGAGCACGGCGCCGGCGAAGGCGTCGTGGAAGCGGCGGCTGATAATCGGAACCGGCACGCCCGCTTCCAAATCATCCAGCAGCGCCTTGAAAGTGCCGGCCGCATCCAGCAGCAGCACCGAGGTGTCCTGTGCGGTAGAGGTGGCGGTGGCGGCGTTCTTCTCGACGGTGATGGCGTAGCGCTCTTTCGCCAGCAGGTCGTCCTCGCGGCCCGTTTCCCCTTGGGCGTAATCGCGGGCAAGCGCATCGGGCAAGTCTTCGCCCGCCAGCTCCATGGCCGCCTCCAGCTCGATGGCTCCCTGGCTTTCGTAGGACGGCTTCGGGCACACGCCCAAAATGGCGCTGGCGGCATCGAACAGGCGCCCCGCCGAGGACGTCATAGGGGTGTTGAAACCGGCCTCGATCATCTGGTCGCAAATGCGCGCCTGCTCTTCCAGGGCATCCAGCACGCGGGCGGCTGCCGGGTGTTCCAACAGGTCAAAGGCCCAAAGCACCCCGTAGGCCATGCGCAGCGGATGCTTTACCGCCGCCGCCCCGCCGGGCATGGGCACGTAGGCGAAGTTGGCGAAGCGCTCAAAATCGCTCAGGTTGGCCAACAGCACCTCGCCGCCCCAGATGGCGCCATCGACCCCAAAGCCAGTGCCGTCGAAGGCGATGCCGCACACCGCTTCCGCCAGCCCCGCTTCGGCCATGGCCGCCACCACGTGGGCATGGTGGTGCTGCACTTCCACTACCGGCAGTGCCTGCTCGTGGGCCCATTTCGAGGAGAGGTACTCCGGGTGCGCGTCGCAGGCAATCAGCTGCGGCTGCAGTTGGAACAAGCGGGCGAAGCGGTCTTTCGCCGCCAGCCAGCTGTCATAGGTTTCGGCGTTCTCCATGTCGCCGATGTGCTGCGACACGAAGGCTTCGGCCCCGCGCAGGAAAGTGAAGGTGTTTTTCTGCTCCGGCCCGGTGGCGAAGATGGGGCCAAGCTGCGAATCGCCGCCGCCGGGGGAGGGGGCGCCTGCGCCGCCGGGCGTGGCGCCGCCGGGCTCGCCGCTATCGGCGTTCTCCTCCGGAAGGCGCTCTTCGGGCCCGTTGGCCACCACTGCTTCCGCCAGCGTCAGAGGGCGCGGGGCAAATCCGCGGGCGCGGCGAATCATTTGCACCGCTTCGCCGGCCTCGCCCAGGGTGAGCACCCGCAGCACCGAGTCGTCGAAACGGGTGAGAATGGGGCGGTCGTTGCCCACGAAGGCGTCGGCCACGTCGGCCAGCTGCCGCCACGCTTCGCCATCGCTTATGCAAATGGGCTCGTCGTGCAGGTTGCCCGAGGTCATCACCAAAAGCGGCGGGTTGCCGGCGGTTTCCCCGTATGCCTTCGTGCGCCCGGCGCCGGCCCGCGCGGCTGCGGCGAAGTCGTGCATCAGCAGCAGCTGCACGGGGGTGTAGGGCAGCATCACTCCCAACTCGGACAGGTGGTCGGCCAGTCCTTCGGCGAAGGTGGCATTCGGCTTTTTTCGCAGCAGCACGATGGGGTGTGCTGGATCCATCAATTGTTCTTGCTCGATTTCGGACACGCGGCACAGGCGCCGCGCCTCATCGGCCGACTCCATCATCACGGCGAAGGCTTTGCCGTCACGCCGCTTCCGTTTCCGCAGCGTGGCCAGGGCCTGCGGATTGTTGCCGTCGCACACCAGGTGGTAGCCCCCCAGCCCTTTGACGGCCAGGATGCGCCCTTGCGTCAGCAGATCCACCGCGTAGGCCAGGATGGCGTCGCTGGTGGCGCGGCTGTTGCCCCACACCAGGTGCAGCCCGGCCGCTTCGGCCTCGCCGGCCTGGGCCGTGCGGCCCGCTCGCACCAGGGGGTCGCTCTCCTGCTGCCATAGGTTCAGGGCTCGTGCCGCGCTGGGGGAAGCCTCCGGGGCCTCATTGCGCGCCACGGCTGCCCCATCGCCCGCCGCCGCATCGTTTTCCGCCAGCTGCAGCAGCGGTTCCAGCACGGCAGCTGCTTTGCCGTCGGCCTTCCACGCCATGTTCAGGTGCGGCCCGCAGGTGAAGCAGGCGTCTGGTTGGGCATGAAAGCGGCGGTCGGCGGGGTCGGCGTACTCGTGGGCGCAGGGGGCGTCCATCTGGAACTGCCCCATTGAGGTGTTGCCGCGGTCGTAGGGCAGCTGCTCGATGATGGTGAAGCGGGGGCCGCAGTTGGTGCAGTTGATGAAGGGGTAGCGGAAGCGGCGGTTTTCGGGGTCGAGCAGCTCGCGGCGGCAGTCGTCGCAGGTGGCCAGGTCGGGGGACACGAGCGTGGTGGCTGCGACGCCTTCGTCATCAGAGAAGCGAATCTCAAACTCGGTGAAGCCTTCCACCGGCACTTCGGCCAGGTCGATTTCCTTCACCGCAGCTGCTGCTGGCGCCTCTTCCGAAAGGGCAATCACGAAGGCGTCCAACAGGTTGCTTTCTGCCTCCGCATGAACGTGCACCCCGTCGATGGCGTTCAGCACCCACCCGTTCACCAGGTGCTTCTTGGCAGCTCGGTACACAAAGGGGCGAAAGCCCACCCCCTGCACGATTCCCTTCACGTGGATGTTCAGCGCCTCGATCATGATGTTCCTTTCGGACGCCCTGGGCCAAAACGGCGGGCGCAGTTTCGCAGTGTCTAGCCGAAAATGCTACCACAGCCAGCCATGGGGGCCCGCCAAACGCAAGCCGCCCGTTCATTTTGGTTGGAATTGCCGCTTCCGAAAAAACTTTCAGCGAAATGCGCACATTTCCGGTTGCGTTGCGTTTTAAGCTTGAAGGGCCTTTCAGGGTCAAGGCCGGGAAGCTAGCACCCGGCGGAGGCCTGCGTATGTGAACGAACAAGGAGCGTTTTGGACAATCGGCAGTACAGGGCGGCGGTAGACGGGTTCGGCGACATGGTGTACCGCATCGCCCTCGCGCAAACGCACTCCCACGCCGACGCCGAGGACGTAACCCAAACAGTTTTTCTCAAGCTGTATACCAAGGCGCCGGAAAACCTGGATGGCGACCAGCTGAAATACTGGCTTATCCGGGTGACGGTGAACCAATGCAAAAGCCTGTGGCGCAGCAGTTGGCTGCGGCGCGTGGAGCTGCGCGACGTGCAGGAGCAAGAAGCCGGCGTCTTCACCGAGCCTGCTTTCGAGAACCCGCGTCACGAGAACCTTTACCAAGCGTTGGGGCAGCTGCCGGAGAAATGCCGCACCGTGGTGCACCTGTTCTACTTTGAGGACATGAGCACCGCCGAAATCGCATCGGTGCTGGGCGTGAAGGAGCCCACGGTACGCACGCGCCTTGTTCGTGCAAGGAAGATGTTGAAACAGCAGTTGAAGGAGGCATGGGAAGATGAGCAATCGCAGCCAATACAAAGCCATGATGGAAGGCGTCCATGCTCCTGCTGAATTGCTGGCACGAGCGAAGGGCATTCCAATGGAGAAGAAATCGACTCAGCGCACGATGACGATGCGCATTGCCGCTGCTACCTGCGCGGCGGTGCTGGGGGTTTTCGCGGTGACGAACGGCGTGTGCTATGCCGCCACGGGAGAAACCTGGGTGGAAAAGGTGACGGTGTTCGTCAATGGCCAAGAGCAGGAGGTGGACATGACCTTCAGCCAAGAAGGTGATGCCACGGTAGCGGAGATGACGGTGGAAACCGACGAAGGAGGTTCTCTTGTGGTGAGCGTCGACGGCGACATGGTGAAGTCGGACGGCTACCAGCTGTCCGTCAATGAAGGTGCAAGCGGCAGCTTCCAGGTGCACGGTGACGACGGCGCGTCGGTGCTGGAAGGCGAAGACGGCACGGTGCTGCTGGCCGTAGACGGCGTGGACCCCATCGACATCACCAGCCAGCTGGCCCACAGCGGCATCGCGAAGGGCTCTTTCGAGAAAAACGGCGAAACCTACTCGTATGAGGTCTCCGGCCAATCGGGCAACTACAACGTGAGCTTGGGCGTGGGCAACTCGGCTGCCGAGCTGTAAGCGCAAATCAGCGGTGCGCCGGCCCGGTGCTGGCGACGGTGCACCAACTGCGGGCGCTCTCTGCGCCAAATCCGCAGGCCCCGGGCTCGTCTGATATTCCAGGCGGCGAGCCCGGGGCCTTGCGCGTTGCGGCCGGGCCGCTAGTTTTCCCCGTCCACAAACAAGCTGGTGAACTGGAAGGTGGTGCAATCCACCAGGCCGCGGTTGGTGAGCCGCAGCTGCGGCAGGCAGGCCAGCGGAATAAGGGCCATGGTCATGAATGGCGATGCCATGGCACAGCCGATCTGCTCCCAGGTTTGCTCTAGGTGGTGCACCTTGCGGCTCATCTCCGGTGCCGGCAGCGCGTCCATCAGGCCGGCGATGGGCAGCTCCACCAGCCCCAGCACCTCGCCATCGGCCACTACCACCATGCCGCCGCCCACGCGGGCCAGCGTGTTGGCGGCAAGGGCCATGTCGGCATCGCTAGTGCCCACCACCAGCAGGTTATGGGCGTCGTGGGCCACCGTGGAGGCCATGGCCCCTCGCTTGATACCGAAACCTTTGGTGAACCCCACGCCGAAGGTGCCGGTTTCGCGATGGCGCTCGAACACAAAAGTTTTCAGCGCATCCTGTTCAAGGCTGCTGTGCAGCTGGCCCCCCTCCACCGTTAGCGGCACATGCACCTCGTCGTCGGCCACGCGGCCCGAAGCCACTTCCATGGCGCGCACGGTAACGGTGCTTCCTTCGGCCGACCCCGCCGGTGCGGCCACGGCGAAGGTTTCCGGCGTGATCTCCAGCCCCAGGTGCATCGACTGCGTGACCCACTGCGGGTAGTCAAACGGCTCCAGCGAAAACAGGGCCTGACCGTCTTGGGCCACCAGGGTGCCGTCGATGATGGTGGCGGTGACGTTCAGCTGCTCCAGGCTGTCCAGCAGCACGATGTCGGCGCACTTGCCCGGCGTGACCGACCCCAGCTCGTGGTCCATGCGGAAACAGGTGGCCACGTTGATGGTGGCCATTTGGATGGCGGTCACCGCGTCGATGCCGCAGGCTACGGCGGTGCGCAGGATGTGGTCCAGATGCCCCTCGCTCACCAGCGTGTGGGGGTGGGTGTCGTCGGAAATAAGGTTGGCGAAGCGGGTGTCGACATTGCTCTCCGTGATGGCGTGGGCCAGTTCCGGCAGGTCGTGCCAGGCAGAGCCGAAGCGCAGTTGGGCGTACTGTCCCAGGCGCATCTTTGCCAGCGCATCCTCGCGGCGGGCGGACTCGTGGCAGCAGCGCACCCCGGAGGCCACATAGGCGTTCAGCCCCTGATCGGTTTCGGGGATGGAGTAGTGGCCGGTTATCACCTTGTCGGCCTTCAGGGTTTCCGCCAGTTCGCCGTGGGCTTCGGCGTTGCCCCCCAGCACGCCGGGGAAGTTCATCATTTCCCCCAACCCCACCACGCCGTCCCAGGTCATGGCTTCGGCAATCTCCTTCGGGCCGATGGCCGCGCCGGTGTCTTCGAAGCCGGGCACCGCCGGCACGCAGGAGGGGAAGGTGACCATGGCCTTCAGCGGGGTGCGGGCAGCGTCTTCCATCATCACGCGCACGCCGTCCATGCCCAGCACGTTGCAAATCTCGTGGGGATCCCAGTAAATACCCACGGTGCCATGGGGGATTACCGCTCGTGCGTATTCGCCGGCCCCCACCATGGACGACTCCACGTGAATGTGGCCATCCAGGAAGCCAGGGGCGATGTACTGGCCCGCCGCATCGATGACCTGGGTGCCTTCCCCGATGCAGTGATCGGCGTTGCCCACGTAGGCAATGCGCCCCGCAGCAACGGCCACGTCGATGGGCTCCTGGATTTCCGCCGTGCACACGTTCACCAGGCGGCCGTTTTTAATTACCAGGTCGGCTGGCTGCTGGCCCTGGGCTACCGCTGCCAGCGTTCGCGAGCATTCCCACAAGGGTGTTTTGCAGAAGTGGTTGAACATGGGGCCTCCTAACCAGCGGATGGGCAATGCCCCCAGTTTAGCGCGCCCGCCATCCTGTGTCAGGCGTGTCAGGTGGGACGTTCACTTTTGGCACACGCCGATAGCTGTTGTGTCCGGCAGCGCTTTTTCCTGTGTCAAAAGTGAACGCCCCCCTGACACGCGGGCCTTTGCGCTAATCGCGCTCTTCGTCCAGGAAGTTGCGCAGGGCTTGCATGCGGGCATCCAGGTCGGCGGCGGCATCGGCCAGGTCGGCCAACTCGGTGGCCACGGCGGCCGCCTCGGCCTCGGGGAGGTTCTTCTTGTAGCGCAGCTGATGTTCCAGCGACGCCCAGAAGTTCATCGAAATGGTGCGCAGCTGCACCTCCACCTTCACCAGGCGCTTCTCATGCTCCAGGAAAATGGGGATTTCCACAATCAAGTGCAGGCTGCGGTAGCCGCTTTCCTTGGGGGCGGCCACGTAGTCGCGCCGCTCGATCAGCGTTACGTCGTCTTGGGCCAGCAGCGCATCGGCTAGCGTGAAAATGTCTTCGGGGAAGGTGCACACAATCCGCACGCCGGCCACATCGAAGATGTTCTTCTCCACCGACTCCACCGTAATGGGAAAGCCTTTTCGTGTCAGTTTTTTGGCCAGGCTATCGGTGCTTTTCAGCCGTGTTTTTATGGACTCGATGGGGTTGCGATCGTGCTGCAGCCCAAACTCGGCATCCAGTACGCGGAATTTCGTTTCCATCTCCATCATGGCGCATTCGTAGTAGGTCATCAGCCGCCGGAACGGGGCGATGTTGCGGCGCATCATTTCCGAGAACTCATCGCTGGCTGCCAGATGGCTCATGATTTGCGTGGCGAAATCCTCGCGGCGCTTGTGCACAGCATCGAGGGCGCTTGATCCGCCATCCAGACGGGCCAGCGCGTAGTCGAAGGGACGATTGGGAAGGGTAGTCATCGGTGCGTCTCCTGAACGTGATAAATGTTTTTGCCAGTGTAGCGTGGCGGCGGCAGCTGCGGGCGAGCCGGTGGCTCTGCGGCGCGATGGGGTCGGGCGCTGCAAAGTGACGGGCCGGCCGGCGGCCGGTTGGCGGTGGCGTGTCAAGGGGGGCGTACACTTTTGGCACACGCCGATGGCCGTCGTGTCTGGTAGCGCCTTCTCGTGTGTCAAAAGTGTACGCCCCCCTGACACGCGGGCCGCTTCTCCCCATGGGCGCGGTACAATGGCGCCGATCAAACGAACCGTTAGGAGCGCATATGTGCTTGGCCATTCCCGCCCAAATCACCCAACTTGAAGAGGGCAACCTTGCCACGGTGGACATCTTGGGGGTGTCCCGCAGCATCTCGGTGGACCTCACTCCTCAGGCTCAGGTGGGCAGCTACGTGCTGGTGCACGCTGGCTTCGCCATCGAAGTGGTGGACGAGCAGTACGCCCAGGAAACCCTGGAGCTCATTCGCCAATTCCCCGACCTGGCCGCAGACGAAGTGATGCTGCCGCAAGTTTCCAACAGCTAGCAGGGGCAGATGCCCTAAACTGTCACTGCGGACAGGCGGACTGCTTCCTTCGCAGGAAGGAGCAGCTATGTACGTTAGCTGGATGGAACTATTTACGTTGTGTTTGGTGATCGTAGCGGTGATTGATTTGGCGACCCGCAAGCGGCAATAGCAGCGCGCAGGCGGCAATGAAAAAGCCGCCCCGCATAGAGGACGGCTCTTCATCACATTAGTAGCGGTAATGTGAAGCAGTCGTGCCCGATGCACCGGGCTAACCGCTTGTCCGTATTTTATCTGCCTGAGAAGAATCTTTCAAGGCCTCGAAAGGGCGTTTCATGGACACGATGCAAGAAGAACTGAAGGCGTTTCGCGACCCAGCGCTGGCCCGGGGGCTGGTGCAGGTCATCGGCGAGCTGGCGCCGGAAAGCGCCACGCTGATGGAGGTGTGCGGCACCCATACGGTGGCCATCGCCCGCAACGGCATTCGTGGCCTGATGCCGGAAGGGGTGCGGCTGGCGTCGGGGCCCGGCTGCCCGGTATGCGTTACCAGCAACCACGACATCGACAAGGTGATCGCTCTGGCCCGCGTGCCGGAAGTGACCATCGCCACCTTCGGGGACATGACCCGCGTGCCCGGTTCCACCTCATCGCTTTTGGCCGAGCAGGCGGCCGGCCGCAGCGTGGAGATCGTCTACTCGCCGCTAGACGCCCTCAAGCTGGCGGCCGACAATCCCAACCGCCAAATCGTGTTCGTGGGGGTGGGCTTTGAAACCACCACGCCGCTGGTGGCCATCGCCATCAAGCGGGCGAAGGAAGCGGGCCTCAAGAACTTCAGCGTGTACGGCGCCCACAAGAACATGCCCGGCGCCTTGGAGGTAATTGTTGCCGACCCCCAGCTGAAGGTGTCGGCGCTCATTTTGCCGGGGCACGTGTCCACCATCATCGGTGCGAAGCCCTATCAGTTCTTGGCGGAGAAGTACGGCATCCCCGGCGTGATTACCGGGTTCGAGCCGGTGGACGTGCTGCAGGGCATTGCCATGCTGATGCGCCAGCTGTACGAGGGGCGGGCCGAAATCGAGATTGCCTATGCCCGCGGCGTGATGCCGGAGGGAAACCCGGTGGCGCTTGCCGCCATCGATGAGGTGTTTGAAACTTGCAGCGCTACGTGGCGCGGGCTGGGGGAGATTCCCGGCAGCGGCTACCGCATCCGCGACGAGTTTGCGGAGTTCGACGCCATGCGTCGCTTCCAGCCGGAGGTGGAGCCGGTGCGCGAGCACGCCGGCTGCCGCTGTGGCGATGTGCTGCGGGGCATCATGGCGCCTTCCGACTGCCCGCTGTTCCGCAAGGTGTGCACTCCGGAGAACCCGGTGGGCCCCTGCATGGTGTCCAGCGAAGGCAGCTGTGCCGCCTACTTCCGCTACTACTAGTCGCGAAGGGGGGCGCTCCGCCCCTCGTTCCCTTCCTAGGTTGCAGCTTTTTCACGGCGCTTTCGCGCTGCCTACATAATTGGTATGATTTGCCAAGTTTTCCCTGCTGTCGGCAGTGGGGCAAGGTTTCGGTAAGGAGAGGGGGCGCAGGGTGGAAATCTTTTCCGATGTGGTGCTGCTTTCGCGGTTCCAATTTGCCCTGACGGTGGCATATCACTTTTTGTTCGTGCCGCTGTCTATCGGTCTGGGCTTAATCCTGGCCATCAATGAAACGCGGTACTTCCGCACTCGTGACCAGAAAGATGCGGCGGCTGCGCAGTTTTGGGTGAAGGTGTTTACCGCCACCTTTGCTATTGGCGTGGCAACGGGCATTACCATGGAGTTCTCGTTTGGCACCAACTGGGCCAACTACTCCCGCTTCGTGGGCGACATCTTCGGCGCCCCGCTGGCTGCCGAGGCCCTATTTGCCTTCTTCTTGGAGTCGGTGTTTCTGGGCGTGCTGCTGTTCGGCCGCAAGAAAGTGTCGCCGCGCTTCTATATGGTGTCCGCGTGGCTGGTGTGGTTCGGCTCGTGCCTCTCGGCGCTGTGGATCCTCATCGCCAACTCCTGGATGCAAACCCCTGCGGGCGGTGTGCTGAACGCCGACGGCACTGAAGCGGTGATCACCGACTTCTTCGCCGCCGCCTTCAACCCCTCCATTTTCGCCCGCTACACCCACACGGTGGACGCCCTGCTCATCATGGGCGCCTTCTGTGCCGTGGCGGTGGCCGCTTGGTATTTGCTGAAGGGGCGCCATCAGGAATTCGCCATGAAAACCATGCGCATCGGCGCGGTGGTGGGCATCATCACCAGCTGCCTGATGATTGTGTTCGCCCACGCTTCGGCCGTGGTGGTGTACGAAGAGCAGCCCACTAAGCTGGCCATGATGGAAGGCATGTACGAAAGCGAAGTGCCGCCGCTGTACGCCATCGGCATTGTGGACGAAGAGAACCAGGAGGTGCTGGCCCCCTTCGCCATTCCCGGTGGCACCAGCTTCCTGGCCACCGGCACCTGGGACACCGAGTACCCGGGCCTTAACGAGCTGGCCGAAACCGAGCAATTCGGCGATATGGACGTGGACGAGCTGCCGGTGGGGCTGGTGTTCCAGAGCTACCACATCATGGTGGCCATGTACGGGCTGATTATGCTCACCAGCATCTTGGTGCTCATCTTTACCTTCAAGGGCGGAAGAATTGCGAAGATGCGCTGGCTGCAGTGGCTGGCGCTGCTGTCGCCCATTTGGCCGTTCATCGCTATCCAAACCGGTTGGATCACCGCCGAGGTGGGGCGCCAGCCTTGGGTGGTGTACCCGTCAGTGACCGGCCCCGAGGGCGTGTCGCTGCTCACGGCCGACGGCATTTCGGTTTCCGTTTCCAACTGGGAACTGCTGCTTACCATCGGGTTGTTCATTGCGGTGTACCTCATTTTGCTGGTGGGCTGGGTCCGTGTGGTAGGCCGCTTCATCAAGGAGGGGCCGGTGAGCCCCGCCGCCGACGGCCAGGTGCCCGTGGTGGCCACCGTTGGAGCCGCTGACAACGACGCCCCGGCTGTCCCCGCTGAGAGCCTGGCCTCCGCCGAGGTGACCGAAGTGGTGCAGCTGGCTGAAGGCGAGGACGGGCTGCCGCCTTTCGCCGCCATCGAAGAGGCGAAGGACGCCGCCCCTGCCCCGAAGGCCGCTGACGCGCCCGCGTCCGATGAGGGGAGGGAGTAGCTCATGGCAACGTTCACATTCCTCAACGTTCTTTGGTTCTTCCTGATTTTCGTGCTGATTGCCGGCTACTTTGTGTTGGACGGCTTCGACCTGGGTATCGGTGTGCTGTACCCCTTTGTGGCAAAGAACAGTGAAGAGAAGGCTATCCTGCGTCGTTCCATCGGGCCGGTGTGGGACGGCAACGAAGTGTGGCTGCTCACGGCGGGTGGCGCCCTGTTCGCGGCGTTCCCCAACGCCTATGCCACCACGTTTTCCGGCTTCTACCTTGCGGTGATGCTGGTGCTGTTCGGCCTCATCGTGCGCGCGGTCAGCTTCGAGTTCTACGCTGCCGATAGCGGTTGGCACAGGGTGTGGGACGTGTGCTTCTTTTTGGGCTCGCTGCTGCCGGCGTTGCTCTTGGGTGTTGCGGTAGGCAACATATACGCGGGCATTCCCATGGACGCGGCCGGCAACTATATCGGCGTGCCGCTGCTGGGGCTCATTACCCCGTTTACGCTGCTCACGGGCCTGTTGGGCCTCACTATGTTCCTGGCGGCCGGCGCTTGCTGGGGCGCGCTGAAGGCGCCGCTCGGTTCGGCGGTGCAGCAGCGCATGGCGGGCCTGCGCATCCCGCTGCAGGTGGCTTCCCTGGTGCTGTTCGTGGTCATTTCCGCCTACGGCCACTTCATCATCCAGCCGGCCATGAGCGCTGAACTGGGCATTCTGCGCTGGGTGTTCGCCATCTTGTGCGTGGCGCTGCTGGTGGCCTCCATCGTCATCCCGCTCAAGAAGAATTGCGACCTGGGGGCCTTCCTCACCCAATCCGGCAGTATGATTTCCCTGGTGATGTTGCTGGCCTGCAGTATGTTCCCGGTGCTGGTCACCGCATCGGCCGACAGCATTGGCCCCTCCATTGAAATCTTCAATTCGGCCTCCTCGGAGCTATCGCTTTTGTGCATGACCATCATCCTGTGCATCGGCTTGCCGCTGGTGCTGGTGTATCACGTGATTATCTATCGCACCTTCCGCGGCCGCATTAGCGAGGAAAGCTTGAAGCACTAAACAGGGCGAATAATTGCGAACTTGCGGGGCGCTCCTTCGGGGCGCCCCTTCTGCATGGGCGGGCAGCGAAGCTGGGCGGACGCTGCTGGATTGTTGGCCGTGAAACACCGGGCGTCCGCTGGGGGCCGGGCTGCAGGCGGGCGAGCAGTTGCCGGCCCCTTGCCGCGCGGTTGCCGGCAGGGGGCTGCGCAAGAAATCTCAGCGTGCGGTCCATCTTTTTACCAGCGCGAAACCCTATCGCGCCGGCCTTCTCTATAATGAAACGGTTTCAGAACCTGCGGGGAAGGAGCCTCATGCGACCTCTGCCTACTTCCAAACTCGATCCGCGCATCAAAATGGTGTGGCGCCTCAACGACGCCTTGTGGATAACCATTCTCGCTTTGTGCCTGGTGCTGCCCTTGTGGCTTATATCGCTGGATGCCGACGAGCCGCTGCTGTCCACCGCCGCCATCGTGGCTGCGGTCATCGCGGTGGCGCTGTACGTGCTGTGCCTGGTGGTGCTTCCGCCCATCCGTTATCAGCGGTGGCGCTATCAGCTGACGGAGGACTATTTGGAAATTGCGCTGGGCATCGTGTGGCGCAAGCGCTTCATCATCCCGTTCATCCGCGTGCAGAACACCGACACGCGCCAAGGGCCCATCATGCGCGCCTTCGGTCTCTCCAGTGTGACGGTGGCAACGGCGGCCGGCAACCACGAGATTCCCGGTCTTGACGTTGAACAGGCCGAACAAGTGCGCGACCGCGCTGCCGAGCTGGCCCGTCTGGCGCGGGAGGACGTGTGATGGAGCAGCCGGAGCGTTATAGAGTCCACCACGCGTTTATTTGGCTGGGCGGCCTGCGGGCGCTGTTCGTAACGCTGTGGGTGATTGTCGTTGGTGCCTTTTCGGGCTTGGCGGCCTTGGTGGCGGAAATTACCGAGAACCCGGCCTTCGCGCGGGACGCGGGATTTGTGTTCGCCCTTATCGTAGGCGGCATCATTGCGGTGGTACTGGTGATTGCGGCCTTGTGCTTCCTGCTGCGTTGGCTGCAGTGGCGCCATCTCTGGTACCAGTTCGACCCGGCCGAATTCAGCATATACAGTGGCGTGATTTCCAAGAAGCGCACCCATGTGCCCTACGGCCGCGTGCAGTCGGTGGACCAAAAAGCCACGCTCATTCAGCGAGTGCTGGGGCTGTGCGCGGTTTCCATCGATACCGCCGGCGGCGCCAACAACAAGGCCATCGTGGTGCCTTATGTGACAAAAAGCCAGGCGGAAGCGCTGCGCCAGCAGCTGTACGTACAGAAGGCCCAGCTGGCAGCGGGCGCGGTTGCCCCAGTAGCGGCGGCCGACGGGGCAGTGGCTTCGGGGGAGGCGGCCCCCGGTGCAGCGGCGGCCCCGGTGATGGTCGACGCGGCGCCAGTTCCCATGGCCGCGCACCCCGCGGCCCCCGGCGAGGGCAACATCCTGGACGCGGCATCTGATCTCACGGCCCAAATGAGCGGCGTGTTCGACAGCCCCTCCTTCGCCCAAGAGGCCCCCAGCTACGAATACGGCCTCTCCAACAAGCAGCTGGTGCTTACTGGCTTGTTCAACAACACCTCGTTTGTGATTGTGGCGGTGGGCTTGCTGGCGGTGGTGGGCCAGCTGATTCAGGGCGTGGCCGATTTGGTGCCCAATTCCGATGTGCTGTTTGAATCGGCGGTGGAGTCGGTTGTGGCTCGCGAAGGGGCGTTGATGGCCGGTGGCATCCTGCTGGGGGTGTTCCTGGTAATCGCCCTGGTGATGTGGGCCCTTTCCGCCGTGGGCACCATGCTGTCGTTCGGCGGCTTCAAGGCGCGCCGCCGCGGCGACCGCGTGGAAGTGGAGCGCGGCATTTTGCAGCACAGCTTCCAGGGGGTGGCCATCGACCGCGTGCAATCGGTGATCATCAGCCAAACGCTGGTGTGCCGCCTGATGGGCTACTGCGAAATTTCCTTGGGGAAAATCGACGCCATGGGCGACGGCTCCAACGAGTCCAACAAGGGCAAGGGTGGCGTGCAGGCGGGGCGCGTGGTGGTGCATCCCTTCGTGAAGAAGAGCCAGTGCGCCGAGATAATTGCCGGCCTCATTCCGGAATTCGCAGACATGCCCACTCAGGCAACGGCGGTGGCGCCCGTGGCGATGCGGCGGGCCATCCTGCGCCGCACCCTGTGGCAAGGCCCCGGCTTCTGGCTGATTGTGGCCACGGCCCTGCTCCATGTGCTGATGCACGTGGCGGCGGTGGCCACGCAAGACCCCGACCTGTTCGACCTGCTTACCATCTTCGACCCCGCCGCCACGTTCCTGTACGCGGTGGGTGCGGTGTGCATGATTGCCAACTGCATCGGCGCGGTGATGTGGGCGCGCGAATCCAGCTTCGCGGTGAACCGCCGCTTCATGCAGGTGAGCAACGGGGGCCTCAGCCGCGAGAGCGTCAGTTTTCCGCGTCAGAAAATCCAGTTCGGCTGCGTGCGCACCAACCCGTTCCAGCGCATGGCGAAAACCGCCACCCTGAAGGCGGTCATAGCCGCCGGGGTAGGGGGCACCACTATTTCGCTCGTCGACGTAACGGAAGAGGACGCCGCCCACTGGATGGAATGGCTGGAACCCCGGAGATAACCAAGGGCGTGTCAGCGTCCCCCTGACACGCCCAAAAGCTCTATAAACGTTTATAGTATTTAGTCCAATAGCGAGCTAAAATAAAACCTATAAATAGTCGTAGGGTATGGGGGTTTCCATCGTGTTCAACGTTACCGTTGCGGAGGCAAGTAGTATTTTGGGGGTGAGCGTGGGCCGCGTTCATCAGCTTATCCGCTCTGGAGCTTTGGACGCGGAGAAGGTCGGCGGTATCTGGCTTGTTGATCGCAATAGCATAGAAACGCGATTGAGCAGCGTGCCAGCCGCAGGCCGCCCTTCGTCGCATCCTGCGGGGAAGGGCCAAGCGCGATACCTTCTCATGAGCCGCAATCACCCGGTACTCTCTTTCCGGTTCGATAGCGCAACAGGTGAATTCTTCGATGCCGATGAGGTGATGGATTCGGCTCGTGCGCCGCTTTCTGTGGTGTCCCCTCGGGGAAAGAAGGCCTCGCGTAAGGCGCTGGCCTACTGGTGGGGTCATCGGGTCATTCCCAAGGCGCGTCACGGCATTGAGGAGAAGCTGCGGGAGCTAGGCATCGAAAATGCCCATGATCTGCCGTTTCGGAGCATGGGACTTTCGCTGTCGGATCAGTATTGGGTGAAGCCTATCGACAGCAATCTCGATTGGGCGGATATAAACTTTTTCGAGAACGACTTTATTGAGATAGAGACGGAAGAATGGCTGGCGAATGTGGGGCTTGATTCGCCCGATAATACTTCCGACGGCGCGCTTTCTAAACGTTGGGTTTGCCGTGATGGCGAGCGCCGCCTTTTGAAGGGTGGCACCTTGCTGGAGCAAGAGCCCTACAACGAGGTGATTGCCACAAACCTATTCAACCGGTTGCTTAAACCAGAAGAGTATGTTCCGTATAGACTTGAGGAATGGGGCGGCGCCGTGGTTAGCTCCTGCCCCAATTTCCTTCGTTCGGATGAGGAGTTTATACCGGCGCTTTATGTAGCTGAAATTGCTCGTCGCCCCGAGGGGCGCAGCAGCTATCGTCATTATGTGGAATGCTGCGAAAGGCTCGGCATAACCGATGCGGAGACGGCTTTGGGGAAGATGATTGTGGGCGACTATGTTATGGCTAACAGCGATCGCCACTGGCGCAACTTCGGTATTGTGCGCAACGTTGAAACACTTGAGTGTCGCATTGCCCCTCTTTTTGACACGGGAACAAGCCTTTGGTGCCATATTCCAACGCGCGAGTTGCCTTTTGCCTCGTTTTGTTCCGACGCAAAGCCATTTTTTGAAGACGCAAACCGCCAGCTGCGCTTAGTGGACGATGCTTCGTGGCTTGATTTGGATAAATTAACGGGGTTTCCCGAATGGGCATCGGATTTTCTGGAAGAGAATCCGGCGATGATTGGGAGAACTGATTCTATTTTTGAAGGTATCCAGACGCGCATCGATAGACTAAGGGCTATTTTTGGCTAGGGTGCGCAATTGAATTCCCTGCAATAGGGTTGGGGCGGTTTGCGTCGGACGCCGTCGAGAGTTGTTGTTAAACCACGCCTCACGAATATAGAGAAGCGGCCTAGATGGTTGTGCCGCGCCTGGAGGTGTTGGCGAAACTTTAGTGGCGCTGAACTGGGCCGCCTTCCGAAAATGCTGTTGCCAAACCGTAATATTCATGGCCTCATGAAGTGTCTGCATGTAGGTTTTTGCAGTTGGTGGTATGCAACGTGGCTGAAAAGGCTCCTCTAGTTTCTCTTGCGTTGGGAGCCGATCTGATAGGGCCGGCCTTCTCGTGCGTGCCCGTGAACTGCCAAAACGATAAAATAGGCCACAGGGGGGGGGCGCTCCTCTAGCCCGCTAACTTCCCGTAACGGGAAGGGCCTGCGCGCCGCGCACGCCGCGGCTCCGTCGCAGACGGCAATCCAGAATTGCATATCTTCAGAAGACGCATCCGCATCGCGGGGGCGCGTTTCGTGTTGCCCTTTTCCCGGCGGGGGATGGGGCCTTTTCCCATGCCGCTTTTGCCACGGCCGCGCAGTGGGCTAAAGCGGGTTCATTCTCGCGCGGAAATCAAGTTCCCAGAAAGGCCCAGGAGCGGTGCATCGCCGAATCGACCCACCATTCCCGGCGTGCACCGTTTCTTGGTTTTTCTGGGGTGGAGATAGGGGTTTGTGTTTCCCCGGCGGCGCAGGCGCGGCGCTAGGGGAGAGAGGTCAGGAGTAGTGATGACAAAAGCAACGCTAAACACCAAGCTGCTCAAGTGCTTCTTTGCATTTGCGCTTGTGTTGGGGCTGTGCGTGCCGTCCATCGGGTCGGCGGCTTACGGTGAGCCCGACCAAGACGTGACGTTCACTCGTGAAAGATTATGACGGCCTGCCCTTCAGCACTGCCGACATCTCCAAAGAGGGTCACGAGATTAAATTTGAAGAAAACGGCGAGCCGCGTATCTTGAACGACCCCAGCAAGATTGACCACAAGTTCCAAGTGGTGGACTTTGAAACCAAGACGCTGGGGGCCGAGCAGGGCTCCGGTACCCAGACGCCCTCCGACGAGGGCCTGATGGCGTTTTCGACGACCTCCACCCAGTACGCTACGGGCGATTGGGCCGCGTCTTACCTGGATCATCGTTCCCGTTGCTGGATTCAGATTAGCCCGGTGCCCTCGCGCATTGTTTCGCTGAAGGCGGCTTGGGGCAAAACCGATGGCAACAAGTCCGACGCCTTCGACAAGCTGATTGTGGTGGGCGACGTGACCAGCGGCAAAGGCACTGCCACCACCTGTAAGGCCCCTACGGGCACCATCGAGATTGTGGTGGACGGCGAAGTGGTGGACACCGTGCCCGTTACCTATCCGGCCGATAGCGTGGAGGGCAACACCACGGTGGTCACCTCCAAGTCCGAAGCCGACAGCCTCATTGCGGCTGCCATCGCCAACAACAAGCTGAACAACTCCGCGCTGTTCAACATGGCGCGCAGCCTGCCGCTGCAGGAAGGGGCCGGCATTGCCGTTGCGGCCGATGCCCCCACCTCTTCAGCCGAGCGCGACGCCAGCTATGACGGCCGCGAGCACGGCATCTTCACCTACACCATCGACGTGTCCAAGAACGACTACCTGATGCCTGCCACCCCAACGGCGACAAGCACACGGTTACCCTGAACTATCGCCCCGACAAGAACTACCTGGATTCTCTGGGCCTGGAGGACAACAACCTGCAGGAAGAGATTGAGGTGGAGCAGGTTAAGCCCGATTCGGGTGTAACCCCCGGCCCCGGCAGCGACGTGAAGGAAGGTCCGGAGGGCCCCGATAACCCCGACGACCCCGACTACGATCCCGCCAAGCCCAGTGTGAACGTGGACATCGATGGCGACGACGTGCCGGTGGGCATCGAGCCCATCACCGACAGCTTCAAGGTTATCTTGGCCGACGGCACCGAGGTGCCCGTGCCTGCCGATTCCTACGACCCGGCCACCCGCATACTTGCGGTGAACATGGGCGACGTTGAGGGCGGCACCAACGTGAAGTTCGTGTTCGACGCCGAAATTGGCGAAGAGGCGCTGGATTCCGATGTGGGCAACATTGCCAAGGCCTACGGCTCGCTGCCCAGCGGCATTCCTGGCGACGAGCTGAACAACCGCGCCCAGCCCGGCAGCAAGTTCACTGCCAGCCAGGGTTGGCCGGCTTACGAGGCCACTCATTCCGGCATTTCCAACCCCGACAAGGTGTACCCCTCTGCCAAGATAAGCGCCCAGAGCAAGGTGCGTCCTAACCCCGATACGCTGGGCAAGAAGCTGGCTAAGACCGGCGACGACGGCACCCTGTTCGTGGGGGCGGGCGTCCTGGCGCTTGTGGCGCTGGCAATGGCCGTTTTCTCATGGCGTCGTCGGCAAAATAGCTTTTAAATTCTGCTAACATACTGATCCCACCGAAGAAGGGGCAGCGAACCGAACCCGCTGCCCCTTTTGCTTTTTCTGGGACCCTGGTTGGATGCGGGCTTTTCGCGCCCTGCGGCTGCGAGCTGCGGAGTTGCGCGAGGGGCCGTGGGCCGTAGGGTTGCAGGGCCGCAGGAGGGCTGGTGCAGAGGACTGGATGTGGCTTTGGCGCGGCGGGCGCCTGGCCGCTTGCCGCATGGACCGCGAGGGCCGACGCTGTGCTTACGTGCTCGGTTGGTTGAACCAGATGTTGAGGTCCACGTTGATGGAGATACCGGGTACGCTGCCGGCGTTGCTGTACTGCCATAACACGAAATCCAGCGGCGCCGTGGGGGAGGGGGTGTTGTATTCTGCCAGCCACACGGGACAGGCGCTGCGTACTTCTTCGGACAGCCGGAACAGGCTGCGGCGATTGCCGTACACCAACGGCTGGAAGCCGGCTTGCGCCACTACGCCGCAAAAGGCGGCCGTGTTGAGGGACAGCTGTTCGCCGCTCAGGGCGTTGGCCCGCGCCCCTTCTGTCTCCACCGGCTCGTGGTCGTAGGCGATGAGGGAGATGGCGGCTCCCTGGCCGTTGGCCTCTTGCACTTGCTGGATGGCGAAGGCGGCCTCCTCTTCCGCTTCTTCCTCGGTGATGGCCTGCGAAAAGAAGTAGCTCTCCGTCTGGATGCCCGCCCCTTTGGCACCGGTGGCGTTGGCCAGGAAGCAGTCGTCCACCCTCAGCAGGCCCTTGGTGGCGCCGCGGTTGCCAATGCGCACAAAGGCAAACTCCACCCCTGCGGCGGCCACTTGACCCCAGTCGATGGCCTTCTGGTGTTCGGACACGTCGATGCCCCAGCGGCTGGCCAGCTGGCCGTCCTCGAAGTAATCCCAGCGGCCGTCGCTGCGCACGAGGCCTTCCCAGTTGTAGGGGCTCACGTAGGCGGCTTTGGTTTCGGCGCCCCCGTTGGCCGTCGGTGAGGCACACCCGGCAGCGCCGCACCAGGCTGCGGCCGTTAGCGCGGCGGCTGCGGCCAAGAAGCTGCGGCGGGTAAGGGGTCGCTGGAGTGCGGGCGGCTGGGGGTG
>NZ_QIBY01000020.1 GCF_003725335.1 Parvibacter caecicola | reverse complement strand
GGGCGCGAGGCCGCGGCGGATGCAGGGTGGGGGCCCGGGAGCTGGCTCGCGAGGGCGCTGGGTTGGCTCTGGCCTGCGGGGGCATTGGGTCGGCCCCCGGCGGTGTGCGGGCTAGGGCTCTGGGCCGCGGCAACGTGGGGTTGGGGTTGGCCTGCAGCAGCCTGAGGCTGGTGCTGAACCGCTCTGGTTGTGGGGCGTGGGTTGGTGGGGCTCATGGAATCCTTGAGGTTGGGGCATTTGCTGGTTGCTATTTTCCCTGTTGCGCGGTAGCTGTGCGGGGAGAATCCCGCGTTTCTTGAGAAATCTTAAGTAGGCTGAAGGCCGTTTGGCAGGTGGGGCGTGGTTGAGCGGAGGCGGAAAAGCGCTGCTGAACTGGGGCTGTGACGGTGCTGCGTTGTGGCTGCCCATGGCGGAGCTGCGCAAAAGCCATGTAAGGGGTGCGCAGGCCCCGTGGAGGATCGGCGCACATGCTGTGAAAAACGCGGCAATCCATAACCGTTCCATAACCGGTTGATAGCTTTTTGCGCCGTCTGCTGTGCGGTCCTGCGGCGGCTCTGCTGAGCCAAAGCGGTGAGGGCAGCGGAGATTGCGCAGGTGAGTGGCCCGGTTGCTCTCTGCGAGCTGGCGTGAAGCCTGAAGCGGCTTCTCCGGCGGCTGGCATTCCCGAGTGGTTGCCCGGCGTTGCGCCCCGGCGTCCGGCCCGTTCAAGCGGCCGGCTCCCCCGGTTGCTGCCCGGTGGTTGCCTGGCCCCGTGGCCGGCTCGCCCCAGTTGCCTGGCCCCGTGGCCGGCTTGCCTCGGTTGCCCCTGCGCATCTTCGCCAAGCGACTGCACTGATGCTGGCCGGCGCCCCTCCGCCGCCCCAACGAAAGGTTTCGCTTGAGGTATTCAAATTCCGCATCCGCTTTGCTGCGCCGCGCTGGCGTGGCTGCCGTCCTCTCCGGCATCCTTCTCATGGCCGCCCCGTCACTGGCCCACGCCGATTCCGCGCTGGTGCCCGACGCCGCAGACGCGCTGGCCCCTTCAGCCGCTGATGTTTCGGCAGCTCAGATCGACGGCCGTTCCGCCATCCAAGCGGCCGCCGAGATCACCAAGCATTTTTCGGAGGTTTCGCCCTATGTAGATTCCATTGGCGAGATGTCCGTTTCCATTGAGAACATTGCTGCCGAGCAAGAGCGCCAGAAAGCCAAAGAGATTGAGCTGGCCCGCGTTGAGGCTGGCGTGAAGGCGGCTCAGGAGGAGCACGCCCGCATTGCCGAGGAAGAGCGCCGCGAGGCCGAGGCGGCCGCGGTGCGCCAGCAGTTTGTGGATACCGCGTTGGCCCAGGTGGGCACCGCTTACGTGAGCGGAGGCGCCGCGCCGGGCGGGTTCGACTGCTCGGGGCTGGTGAAGTACTGCGTGGCCCAGGTGTACGGCTACGAAATGCCCCGCACGGCCGCCGGTCAGTCCGGTGAGGGCGAAAGCATTTCCTTCGCCGATCTGCGCGCCGGCGACCTGCTGTTTTGGGGCTCCGGATCGGGGGTGTACCACGTGGCTATCTACATCGGCGACGGCCAATACGTGCACGCGCCGCGCCCCGGCCAATCCGTGAAGGTGCAAACCCTGGAAAGCTACACCCCTTCTTTCGCTAAACGCCTGAACCTGTAACGCCCCGCCTAGTTCCGCTGGCGGAACTAGGCGGCTATTTCTGCCACGGGCGCGGCGGAACCCGCCGAAGCCCCGAGGCGTGGCGGAACTAGGGGCCTATTTCCGCCACCCGGCCCAGGAAGGGCCTCGCGGGCGCCCCCTCTGGCGGAACTAGGCGGCAATTCCCGCCAAACGCCCCCGCCGCCGGCAAAACCCCCTCCAATTCCGAGCCTTTTCTGGCAAAAGCGCCCGGAATTCCGAGCCGCGCCGCCCCTCTGGCGGAACTAGGGGCCTAATCCCGCCACGGGCGCGGCGAAACCCGCCGAAGCCCCGAGGCGTGGCGGAACTAGGCGGCTATTTCTGCCAGGCTCACGGCCCCGGTGGCAAAAAGCCCCGGAATTCCGAGCTGCGCCGCCCCTCTGGCGGAACTAGGCGGCAATTCTCGCCATGCGCCGCTTCTCGCGCTCTTTGGGAACGGCGACCCGGAGGCCGCAATATGCTGCGGTAAACTGACATCTTTGATTTTGGCAGGCTAAACGCGGCTGGCATATGCGGCTTACGAAGCCCGGCCCAAGGGGAGGAGCGCCATGGACACTACTTTTATCGACGAGTTGGCGTCGGCGGCGCCCACGCCCGGCGGCGGTGGGGCTTCGGCTTACTGCGGCGCGTTGGCCACGGCTCTGGCCAGTATGGTGGGCAACCTCACCGTTGGGAAAAAAACCTACGCGGCCGTAGAGCCGCAGGTGGAAGCGTCGCTGCAGCGGCTGGCCCAATCGCGGCAGCGGCTGCTGGCCCTGGTGGCCGCCGATGCCGCTGCCTTCGCCCCGCTGGCGGCCGCCTATCGCATGCCCAAGGAAACGCCCCAGCAGCAAGAGACCAAGCAGGCGGCGTTGCAGGCGGCCCTGGTGGATGCCACCGAGGTGCCGCTGGAGATCATGGCCCAGTGCGCCGCCACTCTTTCGGAAATAGACTTCATGGCCCGCAACGGCAGCCGCATGGCCTGCTCGGATGCGGGCGCGGCGGCGGTGTTCGCGAAGGCGGCGCTGCAGGGGGCGGCCCTCAGCGTGCTGATCAATGTGGACTCGATAGCCAACGCCGATGCCGTCGCCACTTACCGCGCTCAGATGGATCAGCTGTTGGCGGACGGGTGCCGCCAAGCCGATGCGGTGTACCAGTACGTGGTGAGTTGCCTGTAGACGCAGGGCGGGCCAGTCCCCGTTTTTGCCACATCCTCGTTTTTTTGACGGCCCATGTCACGTTTTCGAGGATATGGCAATTCTGGGCCCCCGTTTTTGCCATATCCTCGCATTCGGTGCAGAATTCGCACAAAACAAGAGGATGTGGCAATTTTCCAGCTGAATTTTTGCCATATCCTCATTTCCGTGACAGCAGCTGTCGTAAAAACGAGGATGTGGCAAAACATGCCGATGCGGAAGGGCGGGGCGAGGAGCGGCCGCGGGGCAAGATGCGCGCGGAGGGCCGGACAGCCTGGCGACGCGGGGCGGCCGCGGAAAGCCAAAGACCGGCGGGAGGCCAGCGGGAAACCTGCAGAAGAAAGGATGAGCAATGGCGGATTTGCTTTTGGGAAAGCCGGTGGGAGATGCCCTCTCCGAAGATACAAAGGCGCAGGTGGAACGGCTGCGGGCCCGCGGCGTGCAGCCGACGCTGGCCATAATCCGGATGGGGGAGCGCCCCGACGACCTCTCCTATGAGCGCGGTGCCTGCAAGCGGGCCGAATCGCTGGGCATTGCCGTGCGGAAGTTCCTGCTGTCGGAAGACGCTCCCCAGGCGGCCCTCATGGAGGCCATCGCCCAGGTGAACGCTGACGACTCCATCCACGGCTGTCTCATGTTCCGCCCGCTGCCGAAGGGCATCGACGAGACGGCAGCCTGCAACGCCCTCAGCCCCGCGAAGGACGTGGACGGCATCACTGTCGGTTCGCTGGCCGGCGTGTTCATGGGCACGGGCGTGGGATTCCCTCCGTGCACCGCGCAGGCTTGCGTGGAGATCCTGGGCCACTATGGCATCGATGTAGAAGGGAAGGACGTGGCGGTGGTGGGTCGCAGTCTGGTGATCGGCAAGCCGGTTGCCATGCTGCTGCTGGCGAAGAACGCCACCGTCACCCTGTGCCACTCCCGCAGCGCGGATCTGCCGGCGGTGTGCCGTGCCGCCGATGTGGTGGTGTATGCCACTGGTCGTCCCCGCGCCTACAGTCTGGAGCATTTCGCCACCGGTCAGGTGGTGCTGGACGTGGGCATCAATGTGGACGAAGAGGGTAACTTGTGCGGGGACGTGGACTTCGATGCCGCTGAGCCGGTGGTGGCGGCTATCACGCCGGTGCCCCGCGGCGTGGGCTCGGTAACTACCGCCGTGCTGATGCGCCACGTAGCCCAAGCCGCCGCAGCCCAAAGCTAGGCTGCTCTTGGATGAAGATCGGGTGCCATGATAGGCGTCATGATAAGGGGCGGGGCAACACCGGGTTTCCAAAAGTTGAATTGAGAGAGCACGTCAGAGCGAGAAAGCCGGTATTCCCCCGCCCTTATTAAGTTCCCTCCCTCCGGGCCCGGCCGCAGGCGGCGGCTGGGCCCCTTTGCGAGAGAAATTCCCCAAAATTTGGGAATTATGCGTTGACATCTGCTCAGAACTGGGTAATATATCCTTTGCTGTTTTGAAATGCGCCGTTACCTCAGCTGGATAGAGGGACTGACTACGAATCAGTACGTCGGGGGTTCGAATCCCTCACGGCGCACCACTTAAATTCTCCGACCGCCACCCTGGCGGTCGTTTTGTTTTCTGGCCAGCTTGATTGGCCTCTTTGCATCCTGGACATGCTGTGAAGCGCAGGCGCTGCAGGGGTGCACCATGGTATCGTACTAATTCACGCTGAACTCAGAAGGAAACCAGTGGAGAAGGTTTATCGGGGCATATTGACGCATCGGCGCCTTGTGGTGGTGCTGTTCGTAGCGGTGGCGCTGGCTTGCGCGCGCCTGGTGCCGCTGGTGAAGGTGAATTACGACATGGTGGACTACCTGCCGCCTGAGGCGCAGTCCACCACGGCGGTGCAGCTGATGGAGGAGGAATTCCCCCAGTCCATCCCCAATGCCAACGTGATGGTGCGCAACGTTGATGTGGCCCGCGCGCTGGTGTTGAAGCAGCAGATTGTGGCCGTGCCCGGTGTGGAAGACGTGATGTGGCTGGACGACGTGGCCGATGTGGCGGTGCCGCTGGAGGCGCAAGACCCTGTGCTGGTGGAGAGTTACTACAAGAACGGCAACGCCCTGTTCCAGGTGACGGTGACCGAGGGGGAAGAGGCGGACGCCATTGCCGCGCTGCGCAATTTGGTGGATGCCGAAGGGGCCGGCAACGCGGTTTCCGGCGAGGCGATGGACACCGGCCAGATGCAGATGTCCATGATCGAGCAGGTGATGATGGCCTGCGCCATTCTGGTGCCCGTCATCGTTTTGCTGCTGGTGCTGTCCACTTCCTCATGGATCGAGCCGGTGCTGTTTCTGGGGGCCATTGGCGTGTCCATCCTCATCAACATGGGCACCAACTTCTTCCTGGGCGGCGTTTCCTTCGTCACCAATTCGGTGAGCCCCATCCTGCAGCTGGCGGTATCGTTGGATTACGCCATTTTCCTGCTGCACGCTTTCGCCGCCGAGCGCAAAACGGCGGCCACGCTGGAAGACGCCATGGCGCGGGCCATGAAGGCGTCGGCCTCCACCATTGCCGCCAGCGCCGTCACCACGCTGTTCGGCTTCGGGGCGCTGGCGTTCATGCAGTTCCAAATCGGCGCCGACCTGGGGCTTAACCTGGTGAAGGGCATCGTGCTGTCCTTCTTCACCGTGATGGTGTTCCTGCCGGCGCTTACCCTGTGCCTCACCCGCGCTATCGACCGCACCACCCATCGGCCGCTGCTGCCCTCCTTCAAAAACGTGGGACGGCCGCTGGCAAAGGCGCGCCCGGTGGCGCTGGCACTGGTGGCGGTGCTGGTGGTGCCGGCGTTTCTGGCCCAGAGTTCGGTGGTGTTCACTTACCAGAACAGTCTGCCCGACCCCACCCTGCGCCCTGGTGCCGACACGTTGGCGGTGCAGGAGGAATTCGGGCGTCAGAACGCCATGGTGGTGCTGGTGTCCCGCGGCAACGTAGCAGCCGAGGCGGCGCTTTCGGACGACCTCGCCGCTCTGGATAACATCACTGGTGTGATGGGCTACGCCGCCACGGTGGGGGCGGAAATTCCGCCGGAGTTTTTGGATGCGGCCATCACTGAGCAGTTCTATTCGCCCCACTATGCGCGAATCATCGCCTACCTGGACGCCGACTACGAAAGCGACGAGGCCTTTGCCGCGGTGGAGGCGGTGGAACAGGCGGCCGGCCGATACTACGACGAGTTTTACACCGCCGGCCAATCCGCCAACCTCTACGACATGCGCGCCATCGTGTCGGTGGACAACGTGGTGGTGGCGGTGGTGGCCGTTGTGGCCATTTTTCTGGTGGTGGCGTTGACGTTTCGCTCGGTGGGGCTGCCGCTGGTGCTGTTGCTGGCCATCGAGAGCGGCATATGGGTGAACCTGGCCATTCCGTACTTCACCGGCACCACGGTGAACTTCATCGGGTATTTGGTGGTGAACACAGTGCAGTTGGGGGCCACTATCGACTACGGCATTCTGCTCACCACCCATTACCTGGCCCACCGGCGCCTCCAGCCGGCTCGGCAGGCGGTGTTTGCGGCGCTGGGGGAAACCTTCCCCTCGCTGCTGGTTTCGGCGGGCATCCTGGCCTCGGCCGGGTTCGCGCTGGCGCTATCGTCAGCCATCGCGGCGGTGTCGTCGCTGGGGCTTTTGCTGGGGCGCGGCGCCCTCATTTCGCTGGTGATGGTCACCTGCTTTTTGCCGGCGCTGCTGGTGTATGGCGACGGGTTCATCCGCCGCACCACGTGGCGGGCCGGGTTCTTCACCGGGAAGGGCGGCGGCACGGGCGCTGAAGGCGGCTGTGGCAACGGCGGCGATGGCTCGGCGGGGCATTTTACAAGCAACAATGGCGGGGCTGCGGCCCTGGCTGCAGAAAGCGGGGAAGGCCGATGAGGCGGATGCGAAAGGCTTTCGGTGGTGCGGCGGCGGTGGCCGTGGCGGTGGCGATGGTGCCGGCACTGGGCGGCTGTGCCATGAGCAGCGTGGAAACGGCGCCTGAGGGCGGGCGCGGTGAAGATGCGGCGACTGTCAGCGCAGCTGATGGTGGCGGCGATAGGGCCGCAGCCGATTTGGGGCCTGGCAGTACCGATGGCGCCTTCGCCAAAACCGAAGTGGTGTACGCCAACCTTACCAGCGAAGGCGCGGTGGAGGCGGTGTACGTGGTTAACCGCTTCGATGTGGAAGAACCGCTGGTCATTCGCGATTTCGGCGCCTACGAGGGGCGCGTGAACCTGACCGATCAGCAGTCGCTGGCGGCACAGGGGGCCGCCGATGCCGTCGTGTTCGAAGCCGACGAGGGCGTGTTTTTCTACCAGGGCAACCTGGCCCAGGCGCAGCTGCCCTGGAACGTGCAGGTTGCCTACTCGCTAGACGGCCGCCCCATGGATCCGCGACTGATGGTGGGCATGAGCGGCCAGGTGGAGGTGCATCTTACCACCACGCGCAATGCCGATGTGAATCCGGCCTTCGCCGATAGTTTCATGCAGCAAATCACCTTCACGCTGCCGGGCGATACGTGGACCAACCTGCAGGCGGAAGGGGCCACCGTTGCCGCCGCCGGCCGTGATCAGACGGTGGCGTTCACGGTGCTGCCGGGCAAGGACGGCGACGTGACGCTTTCGGCCACGGTGCGCGATTTTCGGATGGGGGAGGTGTCCATTGCGGCGCTGCCCTATGCCAGCGTGGTGGAGATGCCCGATGTGGGCGACGTGGAAGGGGAGATGACCAGCCTCACCGATGCCATTGCCGCCCTGGATGAGGGGGCGGCTGAGCTGGCGGCGGGGGCCGATGATCTGGCCGACGGCGCGAAGCAGCTGCAAGGGGGTGCCCAGCAGCTGGCGGATGGGCTCGGCCAGGTAAACAGCTCGTCCGGTGCGCTGCTGCAGGCGTCGGGGCAAATTGAGCGGGGGCTTTCGGCGGCGGCAGCCGGCCTGGCGGGCGCCGATTTCTCTGCCATAGAGCAGCTGGGGCACTTGGCCGATCAGTTGGAGGCGCTGGCGGGCGGCCTTTCGCAGTTGAGCGAGGCGTCTGCGCAGGTGGCCGAAGGGCTGCAGTCGGCTTTGGGGGCCATGGATTCCGCGGCGGCCGGTGCCGAGAGCGACCTCACCCAAGAAGAAGTGCAGGCGCTGGTCATGGCACCGGGCCTGAGCGACGCCGAGCGGGCAACGGCCCAGAAGCTGGCGCAACAGTGGGGCGCCCTGCAGGTGATGGCCGGCACTTACAGCCAGGTGCGGCCCGCGTTCGAGGGGGCGCTGGCGCTGGTGCAAACCATGGGCGCCGGGGCCGAGCGGCAGGGTTCGCTGGCTTCTATGGCTGCCGGCCTGTCGCAGGCGGCTGAGGCCTTGCGGCAGGGGGCCGACCCCTCGGCGGTGCAGCAGCTGGCGCAGCTGGGCGAAGGCCTGCAGCAGTTGGCTTCCCAGTACGGTCAGTTCCACGAGGGGCTTTCCGCCTATGCGGGCGGAGTGGCGCAGCTGGCGGACGGCGCGGCGGCCCTTACCGGTGGCGTGGATTCGCTTTCCGGCGGTACGGCCGAATTCGCCGCGGGCGCCGGCCAATTCACTGGCGGCATGGGGCAGCTGGCCCAGGAAACCGCCACGCTTCCGCAGCAGATGCGCCAGCGCATGGACGATGCCATGGCCGATTACGAATTCCCCGAGTTCCAGCCGGTGTCGTTTGTGGACGAGCGCAATACCGCTGTGCAAGCGGTGCAATTCGTGATGACGCTGGCGGCGGTGGAGGCGCCGGAAGAGTCGGAAGCCCCCGCCGAGGAAGAGCCAGAGCCCACTATCTGGGATCGCTTCACGGCCCTGTTCGCATAGGGCGCGCCGTTGGCTTTTCGAGCGCCCGACCGCTTCTGCGCGCTGTTGCCGCCTGTGTGCAGCGGGCGTTGGTCTAAGAAGTAATCCGTCAGAAACCTCAACGGCGCGGGGATTGGGTATCATAGGCGGATACTTTTCCCAGACCGGTTTCCGAGAGGGGTGTCTCCATGACCCGTGTAAACGACGCTGCCAATTCCGGCGAAGTGGGCCGGCCGGCCGCCTATGATGCCGCGCTTGATGTGGACTCGCGCCCCTATACGGTGCCGGTGCCCTTCGGGCCCGAGCCGCTGACGGTGGCGGAAGAGGAGAAGCGCAAGGTTTCGCTGTTCGACAGCTTCGACGAGGTGAACTCCATCGAGCCGGAGCACTACACCCGCTTCGATGTGAAGCGCGGTCTGCGCAACTCCGACGGCACCGGCGTCATCGTGGGCATGACCAACATCTCCGACGTGCACGGCTATCGGGTGGAAGACGGCAAGAAAATCGCCGACGAGGGGCACCTGCGCCTGCGCGGCTACGACCTGTACGACCTGCTGGGGGACGATTCCCCCCAGCGCCGCTTCGCTTTTGAAGAGGTGGCCTACCTGCTGCTGGTGGGAAGCCTGCCCACCGAAAGCCAGCTGGCCCAATTCGTGGAAGTGATCGATTCCCAGCGCGAGCTGCCCGACGGCTTCACCGCCTCCATCATCATGCATGACGTGCCGCCCGACATCATGAACGTGCTGGCCCGCTCGGTGCTGCAGCTCTACACCTACGACCGCTTCGCCGAAGACCGCTCCCCCAAGCACGAGGTGCACACGGCGTTGTCGCTGATGAGCCGCCTGCCGCGCATCATGGTGCTTACCTATTACGCCATCCAGTCGCGGTTCCACCACGGCTCCATGATTATGCACCGGTTTGTGCCCGGGCAGTCCACCGCCGAAACCATCCTGTCCATGCTGCGCCCCGACCGCCAGTTTACGCCGGAGGAAGCGCGCATGTTGGACATCATGCTGTGCCTGCACACCGAGCACGGCGGCGGCAACAACTCCACTTTCACCACCCGCGTGCTGTCCTCCTCCGACACCGACCCCTATTCCGCTTATTCGGCGGCCATCGGCTCGCTGAAGGGGCACCGCCACGGCGGAGCCAACCGCCAGGTGCTGGGGATGCAGCAGGAAATCAAAGACAACGTGGCGAACTGGGAAAACGACGATGAGGTGGCGGCGTATCTGGCTCGCATCGTGAACAAGCAGGCCTACGACAAAACCGGCCTGGTGTACGGTATGGGCCATGCGGTGTACACGCTGTCCGACCCGCGCGCCGTAATTCTGAAGCGCTTTGCGGCGAAGCTGGCGGCTGGTACTGAGTTCGAGCGGGAGTTCAGCCTGCTGCAGTCCATCGAGCGGCTGGCGCCCCAGGTGATTGAGCAGGAGAAGGGCACCAAAAAGGATATGTGCGCCAACGTGGACATGTACTCTGGCTTCGTGTACACCATGATGGGCATTCCGGAAGAACTGTTCACGCCGCTGTTCGCCTGCGCTCGCACCGCTGGCTGGGCGGCCCATCGTTTCGAGGAAATCGGCTCCGGCAAGCGCATCATCCGCCCTGCCTACAAAACCACCGGCACCCCGCACCAGCCCTATGCCCCCATTGAAGAGCGCTAGCGCCCGCTAGGGATGGGGGACGGGGGTGACAGGGGACGGGGCCATGCGGCCCTGATCCCCGATTCGTAGGGCAGAGATTCTATCTCTGCCTAATTCGCAAGTGGATTGCCGCCGCCCGTAACGGCGCCCTTCTCACTTATCCCAGGGGAAGCGGCGCTTGGTTTTGGCGCGGCCAGTGCGCTTGGGAATGTAGTGGGGGTGGTTCTTCAGGAAGCGGCGGTTGCAGAGGCGCGTGATGCCCAGCCCCACCAGCGCTACGATGATGAAGCTGAGGGCCAGGTCCAATACGGGTGCGTTGTTCTCGGCCAAGGCGTAGAGGCAGGCTAGCCCGAAAAACACCGCAAGCGCGATGAACGTCCAGGTAAAGAATGCAATGACCACCTCTTTGGCCCGCTCGGGGGAGGTGCGCGCCACCATGACCACGTATATGATGCCCGCTACCAGTGCGATGGCCAACACCACCGGCAAAATGCGGGCGGGGCCAAGTACAAGAAGGCGCACGAGCAGGTTCATGGGCGTCCCTTCGGAAGTCGGGCGGTCGATGGAACGATTCTACCGCATGAGGGCGTGACAGGGGACGGGGGTAACGTCAGGTTTCAGGCGTGACAGGGGGCGGGGTGACAAGGGGCCTTCGACACCGCTCTTCGCGTTAGGCCGAAATGGAGCGGCCGCCCCATAATGAGGCGGCCGCAAGTCGGGAAGGAGGGAGCGGATTAGGCCGATTCGCAATTGCCCTAGAAGGCAACGCCTACTTCCATGAGATAGAACGCGCAGCGAGCGAGCACTATGGCCGCCGTTACAAATGCCAGCGACAGGATCGATGCGATGCGGGAGGCGGAGGGCTTTACAATGCTTGCCGCCAGACACACAACGCCCAGAATTCCGCACAGGGTAAATCCTGCAATGAAGCCGTTGGCCTCGGCTGCGATGGCCGCAGTGTCGTGGACGAAGGACGGCAGGGCGGCTACGATGCCGCTTTCGGCCCCCGAGGCAATTGCGGCAGCAACAAGGCTGACGACGGCCACGGCCAGCAGGATATAGCCAACAGACTTGGGAGTAGTTTCGCTTTTGCCAGCCAGGCCCACGATGAGCCATCCTAGGGCACAGCCGCCCAGCAAGGTGAGGGCAACCATGGCCACGCTAGCCGCCGAAGAGCTCCAGGCGGGAATGGTGGCAATGTTGTAAGCAAGTCCCATGAACAGTCCGAACACTACAGCGCTGGCGGCGAGTACCCACAAGAAGGCTTTGTTGGCGTTGGCAGAAAGCTTGCCGGCGGTGGTCAAAACGGCGTAGAGGAGGCACAGCGCCAGGAAGGCGCCTCCAACGGCAACCTCGTTGGAAAGGGGCGAGCGCCCGATGCCGCCCAGCGCCAGAGGAGCATTCAGCGGGACGGTCACGTGGAAGAACACGGCTACAAAGCCGATTGCAAGCACGGCAACCGGCACCCAGGCCAGCTTGCCGTACCCGGGCTTCGCTGGAGAAGCTCCGCCCACGCTGGCTCTCAACGCCATGGGGAGGAATGCGCCGGCGCCTATAGCGCACAGGGCGGTGAAGAGAATGAGGGGAAGATGGCTTGCAAGGGCTTCCATTACTAGAACACCTCCAAAGGATTGGCGATGCGGCTGTCGGCGGCTTGCGAAGACTTGGCATCGGGGCTCATGCGAATATAAAGAGAGGGCTTCGTGTAGCTGCTTGAGGGCAGGGGATCAATGTCGTGCGATTCGCCGCGCGCCTTCATCTCCTCCACTTCACCGAAGTCCAGCGCTCGCAGGGGGCAGGCTTCGACGCAAATGGGCTTTTTGCCCTCGGCCACACGGTTTTTGCACCCGTCGCACTTGATAGTATGGCCAACGGTCTTGTCCAGCGTGGGGGCACCGTAGGGGCAGGCCATTACGCAGTAGCCGCAACCCAGGCATTTATCGCCGTCTACGCTCACCAGCCCGGTCTCGGGGTCTTTCTCCATGGCGCCTGTGGGGCATACCTTTGTGCAAGCAGGGTCTTCGCAGTGATTGCACCCAATGGCCACGTGATACAGTTTGCAGGTATGGGTAACCACGCCTCGTTCATCCATTGAGCAGGCGCCCGACTCCATGTCGTACACCTTGCGGTAGGTCTGGTCGATGGAAAGATCGTGGTAGTCTTTGCAGGCCAGCTGGCAGGTGCGGCAGCCGGTGCAGCGGGAATTGTCGAAGAAAAAAGCCTTAGTCATTGCGTGCCTCCTTAAGCCTTCGTGACCTGGGCGATTACGGCGTTGGAGTTCGTCTGCTTCGCCACGGGCGTGGGGTGGTACCCCAGCAGGGTGTTGTAGCATCCGCCGTGGTCAACGCGGTCTCCAAACATGTCCGCATCATGCCAGGCCCCTTGCGGAATAAACACGCAACCGGGGATGACGCGGTTGGTCACATGGGCCTCGATGCGAATCTCGCCGTGAGGGCTTTTGACGGCGCAGATGTCGCCCTCGGAGATTTCGCGGGGATTGGCGTCTTGCGGATTGATCCATATCTGCTGCCGCGCCACCGCAGCAATCTCCGGTACGTTCGAGTAGCAGGAATGGGTGCGGGCTTTGTAATGGAACTGAGCGCAGTAAAGGGGGTACTCCTCGGTAACAGAGCCGTAGCCCTCGTAACCAGGCTCGAAGCTGGGAATGGGGGTGATTGCATCGCCTTCGGCAATGTCCCAGGTCTCGGCCATTTCCGCCAGCTGCTCCGAGTAAATCTCAATTTTGCCGGAGGGGGTGGAAAGCGGGTTGGCGATGGGGTCGTCGCGGAAATCCTTGAGGCCAATCTGACTGGGAAGATCGAAGCGGTACACGCCAACGGTCTTCATTTCCTCGAAAGAGGGCATATCGGGATTGTTGGCGCGCCCCTCGTTGTAAATGCGCTCGATCCATTCGTCGTGGGAGAGGCCTTCAGTGAACTCCTCCTTCTTTCCGAACTTGTCGGCAATTTCGGCATACACGTCGTAGGCGAGTCGCGCTTCGCCGGGGGCCTCCTGGGCGGGCATGGCCAGCGTCACTCCGTTGTAGTACTCGGCATAGCCATTTGTGGAGAGGCCCATGGATTCGGCCACCATAGCGTCGGGCAAAATGATGTCGGCGTACTTGCACGAGTCGGTCATCATGATGTCGTGGCATACGATGAATTCACACTTGCTTTCATCTTGCAGAATGTCGTGCACCAGATTGATGTCGCCGTGCTGGTTGGTGATGCCGTTGCCGGCGAAGCTCCAAAAGAACTTGATGCCGGTTTTCAGTTTGTCGGCTCCCAGGACATAGGCGTTGGTGGTGGTCATGTCTTCGCCGTGGTCGATGGCGTTGAGCCACTGGTACACCGGGATGCTGGTTTTCACCGGGTTCTCCGGTTGGGGGATGCTTCCCACCAAAGGCTGGGCTACTTGGGCGGCCATGCTGATGCCGGTGTTGGTGCCGGGAAGCCCCAGCTGTCCGGTGAGGATGGGGATCATGCAAATGGCCATCATGTTGGTTTCGCCGGCGCTGTGGCGCTGAACGCTCCAGCCTTGGCTCACGAAGAGGCGGTCGGCTTTAGCTATGCGGTCGGCAAGCACGCGAATTTGAGCCGCAGGTATGGTGGTGATGACCTCGGCCCACTCTGGCGTTTTTTCCACCATGTCGTAGCCGGTGCCCATGATGTAATCTTTGTAGGAGCGGTTTTTGCCTTTGGCCGACTCTGGCATGGTTTCCTCGTCGTAGCCCACGCAATAGGTATGCAAGAAATCCAGATCCACTGCATCGTTCACAATCAGCTCGTGGGCGATAGCGCTTGCCAGTGCACCGTCGGTGCCGGTGCGGATGGGTATCCACTCATCGCCAAAGCCAGAGCATTGCTCGTTCATGCGCGGGTCGATTTGGATGATTTCGGTGCCGGAGTCGCGCACCTTTACCATGTCCCAAACGCCGTTGGCGCCACCCATGCGGGTGTCGGCCGCCGAATAGCCGAACAGCACCATAAGGTCGGCGTTCTCGGCCTCTGACACGCTGGAGGCGCCCACGTTGTCCAGCGGATTGTAGGTGGCGCCGAACATGAAGGGGCTGTAACCCTGCATTGCGCCGATGGAGTAACTGCCACGATAATCCAGGTAGCCACCCAAAGTGGCGAACAAACGCTGGGGCAGCATGCCGGTTTTGGTGTCATCGGTGCCGATGGCGGTGTACTTACCGGTGCCCTTGTGGATGAAGATGGCCTCGTTGCCGTAGCTATCGATGGTTTTCTGGATCTGTTGGGCGATGGTGTCGATGGCTTCATCCCAGCTGATGCGCTCGAACTCTCCAGAGCCGCGCTTACCCACGCGCTTCATGGGGTACAGCAGGCGATCGGGGCTGTTTACCCAGTGGCGATACGTGCGGCCGCGCAGGCAGGCGCGGGCTTGATGCTCGTTAGGGTTTCCCAGGTTGTCGGTCTCGGTGTAGATGATCCGGCCGTCTTTCACATGATGGCGGAATATGCAGCGGCCGCCGCAGTTGACGTTGCACTGGCTCCACACTACCTTCTCCTCGGCCGTTTCGGCCACGGCTTTCGCGGGCTTTAGCGTTCCGCCCTGGACGGACGAAAGGCAGCCGATTCCAACGGCCGACCCAACGGCGGCCATGGCTGCGGTGAAACCGCGTCGTGTCATGACGCTACGATTCTCCATGCTTCTCCTCCTCTGCAGTCTCTCTCGATTCTGGCGCCCTGTACGGCGCTGGTAAAAGACTACGGGCTTGAACTTCTGAGGTCTTCTTGGTAATCAGGGGATAAATCGCAGGAAAAGTAAAATCCCCTAGTTTGGGGGAGAGGCGAAATTATACGATGCGACCTGCGGTGATATCATCCAGGGCTTCGAGGATGGGGGTGTCGATTTCCTGAGGCTGCGGCGCTGCGCTCCCCCCGGCGACTTCCTTCGCCGCGGCCTGCTCCAAAAGGGCTTGGACTTTGGAGGTCAACAGGCACCCAGCAATTGCCGCGAGAACGGAAGCGGCCACGGCGATGCCGAAAAGCGCTGCCCACTGAATGATGCCGCTGGCAGACGTGGGAGCAAGCACGGCGTTGAACCAGAGCGCCCCCGCAATCGTGCTGGGGTAAACGGCGATGCCGAACGTGCTTCCGGTCACAAGGGCCCGTTTTTCCGCTGCGGCTCCGCGCGCGATGGCGTAGGCGATGGCCGCCGCCGCTGCGGGCAATATGGCGCTTAAGGCCATGACGGGGTGCATCATGCCCAAGCAGAATCCGTAGCAAAGCGCGGCGATGACGGTGGGGACAAGGGCGTTACGGCTTCGAATGGATGCGGCGATAGCGAGGCTGTAAAGTGGCGCCGCCAAAACCGCATGGAGCCCATAGAGCTCCTGGAGCGATAGAGCTGGCAGGCGTGTTGCCAGACCGACGGCAAAGAAAAGTACAAATAGCAGCGCGGTGTCTGCCATGTTCTTGACGAGCGGTGGCATGGTGATTCCTCTCTCTTTGGGGCTTTGCGTTATGCAACAGCATGAATTTACGCATAGCCCACTCCGCGATTCATCCTAGGAACTAGGGGATTTTTCTCGAAAGGGAGGGGTGAGGAAATGTGACGCACCTGCAACCGTGCGGTCGTGAGCGCTTAACCCTGCTGGTTCATCATGTTGATGAGGCTTTGCCTATCGTGGACGCCCATTTTCGTATAGATATGCTTGACGTGGGTTTGAATGGTGCTTTGGGAGACGCAAAATTCTTCCGCAATAAAGGGGACGTTTCGCCCTTGCAAAATGCGGTCAAGCACCTCTGCTTCGCGTTTAGTAAGCCCATACTTTTTGGCAAACGTCTCGGCTTTTAGACGGCGCGCCTCATCGATACTCGCGGCTTCGGCGGGGTTGGCTGCTTCGGCTTTATAGGCCAGCTGCAGCTTCTTGTTCACATAAGAAATGAAAAGCACCAGCAGGATGACCAGAGCGTTGACTACCAGGGCAAGGGCGAAGAACAGGCCTTCAGCCCTGAAGGAGCCCACCAGCAGTCCGATGGTAATGCCGGCAATTTCTCCCAGCGAAAGGATGAAGAAAGAGTTGGTAAAAATGGCGGGAAATGCGGCACGCTTGTCCTGGCACAGAAGGGTGAAATGGGCGATGAGCTCGGTCTCCACAAGGATGCGGGCGCTGAAAATGAGGGAAAAAGCAAGGGTGGCGTAATTGGAGCCGGTGACGGCTGCGACGGTTACACCGATGGCGAGCGCGGGTATGGCCACCACCACCGTATGGGAGAGATTGAGTCGCTTCTTCGCAATTGCCAGAATTACGGTGGCAGCAATGGTTATGGCTGCGACCATGAGCGAGAGGTTGTGCAGCCCTTCGCTGGTGGCCAGGGCGCGGCCCAACCCAAGCGGCCACGTCAGGCCGAAGGCAAGCCAGAAGCAGGCAGCGTTAAGGGCAGTGCCCCATTTCATGGGGTGGTTGTGATTCGGTTGCCCTGGGCGGGCTTCTGACTCCTTTGCGCATGAGCGTCCTGTGCGTCGCTTATTTGGGGAGTTCGCGTTTTGGGCGAGCGCCAGCCCTGCTGCAGAAGGCAAAAGCAGCAGCGCCGTAAAGGCGATTAGTGCATGAAGATTGCTGTAGAGGAGGTACAGAACCGCGCCTAGAATCACGCAGGGAAATACCGATGGTGTTAGGTTTTTGCGGGATGCTGCGGAAAGAGCGCCGCAGAACCCGAGAAACAGGCAGGCATAGGCGGCACCTGCCAGCACATAACCTGTGGCAACAAATACCCAAGCGACCGGAGTGATCTCCGGCTGACAGAGCAGGCCGGCAGCGAATGGCCCCAGCGCTGCGATGCCGCCGGCCATCAGATAGCTGTGGGGGGGGGGTCATCAGCGCTTGACGAACGGGGGCGGTAAAGCTTACCAGGACAAGCAAGAGGGCAAAGCCAGCCAAAAACCCTATGCGCCCGCAAGCCAAAAGCGCTTCTGCTGGTTCGGCGGATAAAAAGGCGCAAGGAGAGAGAAACAGGCAAAGCTGCCAGGCAATAAGGCATCCGCCAGCGACGGAGAGCAACGGCGATGTTTCGCGAAAACCTTTCATGGCCCGATATTGTACACAAGGAAGGGGGAGAGGAAGGGAGTAGATTTATGGCTTGTGCCCACCGTGGGCACGGGCATGATAGGGCACCGAGGGCGAGGCATGACGGGGGACGGGGTGACGGGGGGACGTGTACTTTTGGCACACAGGTGTGCCAAAAGTACACGTCCCCCCGTCACGCCCCCTGTCGCGTGGCGCCTACCCCAAGGCGCAGGCGCGCAGGGGGGAGCCGCTGGTGGTGCGGGCCCACCAGCCGCGTTTGCCCGCTTCCGCCGCCAGGGCCAGGGCATCCGCCTGGGTTTCGGTGATGGCGAACACGCAGGCGCCGCTGCCGCACAGCAGATGCCCGCGTACGGCGGGGTGAGAAGCCAGCATCTCTTCCACCTCGGCGATGGCCGGCAGCAGTTGCCGTGCTGGGGCGTCCAGGTTGTTGAACAGGGGCACATCGGCGGCATCGGCGGCGGCTTCTACCTGGGCCAGCAGGGCTGGCGGTACCGCGTCTGGCTGCTGGTCGAAGGATTGGTAGGCCGCGGCGGTGGAAACGCCCCCCTCCGGCTTCACCAGCACCACAGGGACTTTCAGCGGGGCCAGCTGGCGCACGAAGTTCTCGCCGGCGCCGTCCAGCAGCGCGGCGCCTCCCTTCAGGAAAAAAGCCACATCGGTGCCCAGCGCCTGGGCCACTTCGCTGATGCGCTTGTCGTTGGCCGCCAGCCCCAACTTCTGGGCCAGCCCCACCAGCACGGCGGCGGCATCGGAGGAGCCGCCTCCCAGCCCCGCCTGATGGGGAATGGTTTTCTCCAGGCGAATGGACACCTGCAGCGGGCTATCCCACCCCAATGCGCGGCACAGGGCATCCACCGCTTGGAACACCAGGTTGTCGGCGGCAGCAGTTTGAAGCGGCAGGGGAGTGCCCTTGTCCGCCACGTCCAGGTTTACCAGCACGTTGCCGGCCGGGCCGCCAATGGCTTGCCACGGGGGCAGCGTGCTGTCTTCGGGCATTTCCCAGGGCTCGGCTTTAGTGTTCAGGTACAGCGTGTCGTGCAGCAGCAGCGCCTGCATCACGGTGGTGGCCTCGTGGCGGCCGTCGGCACGCGTGGCCCCTATGCCCAGAAACAGGTTCACCTTCGCCGGCGCGATAAGTCGCAAGTAGTTAGGGCCCAGGAAACGCGCCGGATCCCATTGGGCATCGCGGGCTGCTTCTATCATGTTCACGTTCATAGATTCTTGGCTCATGGGATTCCTGTCTGCTATCTGGGGGTTCTTTCCCGGAGGCGCTGATTGTGCTAGACTCTACCAAAGCGGTGCCCCGCCAGTTCGGGCAGCATCGTTTGTTAGGTTAAGCCCCGCTAGGTCTGCAAACTGCGCGGGGCTTTTTCTCTTCCAAATTCAACCGTTCATCATTCCCTCCTGGCCATCGCGAGACCAATAATCCCAATCACGACCAGAAGCACTTCGCACACGGCAATAACTGTCTGTGGGTCCATAAGCGTCTCCTTTCCAGGAGCCGCTCGAACGGCGAAGCACCGTAGCAGGGGATTGTAGCACAGGGGGCTTACCGTATAATCTGCCTATGGAAAACCACCAGGTACATATCGAACAGGGAGAAGAGTTCGCCGTTGCACCGTTGGGGGCGGGCGAAGAGCCCTCTTCTGCGGCGGCTGTCGGCGGGGCATCGTGCGCGAGCGCTGGGCCGGCGCCCGGGGCTGCCGAATCCGCGCCCTTGGCCCGCACGCCCAAAGCGGAGGCGAGACGGCTGGCGCGGCTGGCCCGGAAGCAGGAAGCAGAAGAGGCCCAGCAGGCCCAGGACGAAGCGTTCATGCGCCTGGCGTTGGAAGAAGCCCGGCTGGCGGCCCAAGCGGGCGAGGTGCCCATCGGCGCTGTGGTGGTGCACCAGCCGCGCGACCGCGCCACCGGCAAGCCCACGGCCGAGGCCCAGGTGATAGCTCGCGGCCACAACCAGTGCGAAGCGCTGAAGGACGCCTCGGCCCACGCGGAGTTTTCCGCCATGCGCGAAGCCGAGCAGGCGCTGGACAATTGGCGGCTTTCCGACTGCACTATATATGTAACGCTGGAGCCCTGCGTGATGTGCGCCGGCTTGATGCAGCGCTCGCGAGTGAGCCGCTGCGTGTACGGCGCCGCCGACCCCAAAGGGGGCGCGCTGGGCAGCCTGTTCGCCATCCACCAAGACCAGCGGCTGAACCACCGCTTCCAGGTTACCCCCGGCGTCCTGGAAGAAGAGTGCCAGGCCCTGCTGCGGCGCTTTTTCCAAACGCGCCGCTAGGCACGGATGCAAAGTCGTCTCGCCTCGCCCATTCGGGCCGCACCATTTCGCTTTCCCTGTTCGTGCGGCGCCAGCGCCGATGAGCAGCAAAAAGCCCCGCGGCCGTGAAGCTGCGGGGCTGAAAAAAACTGGCGGAGGCGGTAGGATTTGAACCCACGGTACCTTTCGGTACGACAGTTTTCAAGACTGCTTCCTTAAGCCGCTCGGACACGCCTCCAATGTAAGGTTTCAGAATAGCACAAAGGCTGGTGGCAAACCGTTTATCTTGCCTCATAACATAAAGAATCGCGAGACTCTTCAGCTTTTGGAAACCCATCGTAAGGCTTTGGAAAAAAATCCGAAACCCTGACCTTCAAGAGGGCAATTGAGGTCTATTATGACCGCTGGCGCAAAAAATTACGCCGTTCATGCCACAGAGGAGGTAGCAATGTTCAAAGCAAACGTTGGTTCATCCACCGCTGAAGATGCCAGGGCCGCAGGTCGCGAAGCAGCCGCCGCCGCTGGAGCAGGCCTCGAAGATGTGAAAGTGGTTCTTGCCTACTGCAGCTGCGACTACAACGTTGACGAAGTGGTGGCCGGCATTGGCGAGGCCATCCCCGATGTGCCCGTTTTGGGTAACACGTCCTTTACCGGCGTAGTGGTGCCCGGCGCCGGCTACGTGGGCGGCGATGTGCCGTTTGTGGGCGTGATGGCGCTGGCCGACCCCGAGATGGTGGTTTCGGTGGTGGCGGCCAACCGCGCCGAAAACGACGATCCGGTGGAAGCGGGCGTCGCCATGGCTGAAACCGCGCTCGATTTGGCCGAGACCGACTTCGCCCCCGAGTACTTCTACATGGCCGCTTCTCCGGCCGAGGAGGAGTTCTACCTGAAGGGCATCTCGTCCGTCATTGGCCGTGAGCCGTTCTTCGGTGGTTCCGCCGCCGACAACACCATCGCCGGCAACTGGAAGCTGTACGCGGGCGATCAGTCCTTCGCTGACGGCTGCGTGGCCGCGTTCTTCTGGAACGCCCCTAGCATGACCAACGTGTTCACCGGCGCCTACCGTGAAACCGACGACTTCGGCGTCATCACCAAGGTGGAGGGCAACCGCACCATCGCCGAAATCGACGGCGTGCCGGCCGCCAAGAAGCTCCAAGAGTGGGCCGGCTGCAGCGACGACGACATCGCCGGCGGCAACCTGTTGGCCTACACGGTGCTTTCGCCGCTGGGCGTGAAGGACCGCCTGGGCGACCTTATCGCCATCCGCCATCCCATGAACGGCAACGAGGACTTCTCCATCAACGTGGGCAATAACGTGACCGAGAAAACCTGCGTCATCCGCATGGAGGCCACCGTTGACGAGCTGATCCAGTCGGTGCCCGACACCCTGCGCCAGCTGATCGACCGCATGCCCGGCGAGCCGGCGGCCTTCCATCTGGTGCACTGCGGCGGCCGTCGCGCCGGCATCGACGCCCGCATCGGCGAGGTGGCCGCGGCCGTGGCCGAAGTGGCCGGCGATGTGCCTTACATCATGGAGTTCACCTTCGGCGAGTACGGCTTCGAGAGTGACAACAACAACACTTGCGGCGGCCTCATGCTGTCGTTCACCGGTTTCAGCAACTAGCTTAATTCCCAAGCAAAGGAGTTTATTTCTATGAAGATGTTTATTGACGGCAAGGCGGTTGAGGCTTCCACGGGCGAGACCATCGACGTGGTGAACCCGGCAACGGGCGCGGTGGTGGATACCGTTCCCGCCGCCACGGCCGAGGACGTGGCCCATGCGGTGGCGTGCGCGAAGGCGGCCCAGAAGGTGTGGGCGAAGGTGCCCACCTGGCAGCGCGCCGAGATCATGATGAAGTTTTTGGAGCTGGTGGAGCGCGACAAGGAGCAGCTGGCCCGCACCCTTTCCGACGAAACCGGCAAGCCCATCACCGAGGCCCGTGCGGAAATTGGCAACATCCCCATTGCGTTCAAGGCGTTCTCGGAGCGGGCGAAGCACCTCTACGACGAGGTGATTACCGCCGGCAGCGAGCCCGGCCAGGAGACCACCGTGGTTATCACCCGTAAAGAGCCGCTGGGCGTGGTGGTCGCCGTCATCCCGTTCAACTTCCCCTGCGACCTGTTCGACCAGAAGGTGGCCCCGGCACTTTTGGCCGGCAACTCCTGCATCGTGAAGCCCTCCACCGACAATCCGCTTACCCTGTGCATGCTCACCGCGCTGCTGGGCGAGGCGGGCGTCACCCCCGGCGCCATCGAGATTGTCACTGGCCGCGGCAGCGTGGTGGGCCACGAGCTGTGCGCCAACCCCGACATCGACCTCATCACCCTCACCGGTTCCACTGAGGTGGGCATCGAGACCGCGCAGGTGGCGGCCAAGACCCTCACCCACACTGCACTTGAACTGGGCGGCAACGACGCCTTCATCGTGATGGCCGACGGCGATGTGGACCTGGCCACCGACGAGGTGATTTGGGGCCGCATGTACAACACCGGCCAGGTGTGCTGCGCCTCCAAGCGCTTCCTGGTGCACGAATCCCGCGTGCAGGAATTCACCGACAAGGTGGTGGAGAAGATTTCCGCCCTGAAGCAGGGCATGCCGGCCGAGGACGACACCCAAATCGGCTGCCTGATTTCCGAGAAGGCGGCCATCGAGGTGGAGCGCCAAATCAACCTCACGGTGGAGCAGGGTGGCAAGATTGTGCTGGGCGGCAAGCGCAACGGCGCCTTCATCGAGCCCACCGTCATCGTGGACGTGCCCGCCGCCGCCGACGTGGCGAAGGACATGGAGATCTTCGGCCCTGTGGTGCCCATCATCTCGTTTGCCACCGAGGAAGAGGCTGTGGCCATTGCCAATTCTTCCATCTTCGGCCTGTCCAGCTGCGTGTTCTCGGCCGACCAGAAAACCTGCGCCCGCGTGGCCTGCGCCATGGAGGCGGGGGCTTGCGTCATCAACGGCGCCAGCTTCTACCGCTCGTTTGAGGAGCCGTTTGGCGGCTACAAATACTCCGGCATCGGCACCGAGGGCGTTATGAGCACCTTCGATGAGATGACTCACACCAAGTCCATCGTGCTAAAGAACATCCTGTAACCAGCCGTTTGCCTGTGGAAGCGCCCCGGATTCCGGGGCGCTTTTTTGCGGCCGCCGATTGACCGCGCCCCTAAGGTGGGGTACTATTAACGACTGCAGTTTGGAGGAGTGACCGAGAGGCCGAAGGTGCTCGCCTGCTAAGTGAGTATGCCCCACAAGGGCATCTAGGGTTCGAATCCCTACTCCTCCGCCACTGAAACGCACACGCCCCGGCAACGGGGCGTTTTCATTTGCTTGGATCGTTTGGGGGTTCGTCTGGGGAGGGGTGTCATGCTGTTCAATCAGGGCATGCGGTTGGGTGTAGGCCAAAAGGCGACGGTTATTGTGGCTGCACTGGCACTGCTTGGTGGCTTTTCCCTGTTCATATACGGAGAATGGGGGCCCTCGATCGGCACGGCGGCCATGGGGGCGCGTGTGGGGCAAACGGTGGGCGTTGCCCTGTTCGGCATCTCGATGTTGATGTTCTGCGGGTTGTTCGCATGGCTGGACGTGCGCGTGCTGCGGGACACCGCTCCTACCCTGCGGAAGGCTCAGGGCAAACAGCTGGTTCGCGAGCTGGGCACCGTGGCTCTGAATGTGCTCGTGTACGGCGGTACCGTAGTGCTGTTCTTAGGATGCATTGCCGCTTTGGACGACATTTTCTTTCCCGGCGGCATTTTTGTTCTGCTGCTTATGGTTGGTTGTGTGGCGGGGTTTGTGGCCTACCGCCGTTATCGCCACCGCCACAAGGCCACGTATGAGTTTATGGGTGACTTAGCGCTGCTGCTGGTTCTGCTGGTTATGGGCTTGGTGGGGCTGACAGGGGCTGTCAGCCAAGGCTCCGACGTAACCGACGATCTAGCGCGTGGCCCCATAACCATCAATGCCATTGCCAGCGATGTGCAGCAGAACCATCCGCGCGGGCGCCATCGGGCGCTGCGGCAAGACTCGATTACCGTGCGCTACGACAGCGAAGATGGTCAGCGCTATTATGTAACCATCTCGCAGGCAGATTGGCCGGAGGCGGTGCGCCAGCAGAACGATCAAATTTTTTCTCGCGTGACCCTGTATCCCAACAGCGGCATTTTCGTAGAGGCGCAGCCCTGGGCCGAGGGCGCGCAAGTGATGGCGGATCATCTGGAAGTTCTTCTGCCCGACTAACCGACCGCAAGCGGGGCATTCGTTGACTTCCCGCAGGTAGGGTGGTAAAAAACCATGGCTTGAGTTGTGCGAGCAACGCCGCAAGTTTGGGTTGAGAAGGGAAGGACTAATGGCGTCTGGGGGCAGGCCCCTGTGGGTGTACAAAGGAATGATTCTTGTCGCCGTCCTGTTTTGGGGGCTTGGCACCGTGGTTCTGAAAGAAACGGTGGCCTCGGTGCCTCCCAGCTACCTCACCGGCATTCGTTTCCTGATCACCGGAGTGCTGGTGGCGCTGATTTTCTGGAAGAACTTCCGCCGGGCCCTCACACCGCAGGCGCTTCGCTCTGGCATCATTTTCGGCGTGCTGCTGTTTGCCGCCTACTGGACCCAAACGGTGGGACTCATTTCCACCACGCCGGGGAAGAGCGCGTTTCTCACATCGGTGTACGTGGTGATGGTGCCGTTTTTGTGCTGGCCGTTTTACAAGAAGCGTCCAACGGTGTTTACGATAGCCGCGGCCGCCCTGTGCTTGGCGGGTATCGGGTGCGTTTCTGTTTCGGGTGAATCCTTCGCACTGGGCTTTGGCGAGCTGATGACCCTGGTGTGCGCCGTGTTCTTCGCGCTGCACATAATGTACGTGAATAGCGTGCCCGGCCAGTTGGACATGATGGGCATGACGGTGATTCAGCTCCTCACAATGGGGGTATTGGGCCTGGTGGCGGGCTTCTTCACCGAACCCCTTCCGGCGGCCGAGGTGCTGCTCAGCGGGGATTTCCTGTTCAACCTGGCCTACCTGGTGGTGTTCTCGTCGGCGGTGGCGCTCATTTTCCAGAACATCGCAGTGGCCCACCTTCCGGCCACCACCGCATCGCTGCTGCTTTCTCTGGAGGCGGTTTCGGGAGCGGTGTTCTCGGTGCTGCTGTTCGGCGAAACGCTCACGCCGTTGCTGCTGCTGGGCTTCGCCATCATCTTCGCAGGCATCGTGACCAGCGAGGTGGGCCCGGGGCTGTGGGAAAAGATTTCGGCTCGGCGTCAAACTGAGGCCGCCGCAGTGTTTCCCGCCGGGGACGAGCTGACGGCCGATTCCCAAGAGCTATAATCGTTCGCGGCAAAAGGAGGCCCCATGAAAGAGAAGTGCACCGAACCCGGCCGCGACAATGTCATCCTCGTCGGTATGCCTGGCGCAGGGAAATCCACCCTTGGCATCGTGCTGGCGAAGATTTTGAACTACAACTTCGTTGACGCCGACCTGGTAATCCAGAACCAGTGCGACAAGACACTGCAGAAACTGCTGGACGCTTGCGGCCCCGACGGCTTCATCGAGATGGAGAACCAGGTACTCTCCGACATGGATTTCCAGCGCACGGTGGTGGCTACCGGCGGTTCGGCGGTGTATTCCGCTGCTGCCATGGAGCACCTGCGCAGCATTGGGCGCGTGGTGTATCTGAAGATCAGCTTCGACCAGCTGCGAGAGCGTTTGTGCGATTTTCAAGACCGCGGCGTGGTGCTGCGCAAGGGCATCTCCATGAGCCTGCGCGAGCTGTACGATGAGCGCCGGCCCCTGTACGAGATGTACGCCGATATTACGGTGGACGTGAACGACCTGTCCATCACCGCCGCCGCCCGCAAGGTGGCCAGCGCGCTGCAGTAGGGGTGCCGGCCCGGTTGCCGCAGTGGCCTGCTGGCAAGCGTGGCGGACTGGCAGTAAGCGTGGCCTGCTGATATGGATAACGCGAAGCGGCCCCTCGGGTGAGGGGCCGCTTCTTTGCATCGGAGAGAGGCACTTGCAGAAACGCGTTCCCAGGAGGAGGGGTCTGGCCGAGTTAGGACGGTTTCTTATGCCGTTGCAGTCCTAATTCTACAAAAGCGCTGGCTTAGAAATCCCATAGCAAAGTCTTAAGAATTCCTTGCGCCCGTGTACCCAAGGGTACGCGGGCGGCGGCGCTGGCGGACAAGAATGGGCATGGGGCGTCTGTGAAGGGGTGGCGCTCGCCGGGGTGAAGTGCGCGGAGGCGGGTGGCAATTGTGCGGGGGGGGCGGGGAACGCGCGGTTGGGGGCGCAGGCGGCGGTCAATTGTCGTAGCCGCTTGCGACAATATGGCGCGGTTGCTACTATGGGGCATCGCAGAAGTTGCATGCTGGGGCGGCGAGGGGAGCGCGTTTCGCGCACGGCGTCGCGGCAACGAGAGGGGCGCGTTGTTCAACGAGCTGACCATAGCCTACCTGTTTTTAGGTGGAACCGGAGGCGGCACTCTGGCGGTGCTGTGCTCGGTCTCGCTGTGGGAGGCCTTCCGCCCTTCGGTGCGTCGGGTGCACTTTTCCCGCCAGTACGGGCAGATTGCCTGGGGTGCCTGCTTGTTCATTTTGGTGCTGGCGGTGCTGTGCCTGTTGTTCGACATGGGGGTTCCCGGGCGGGCGCTGGGCTTCCTGTTGCCGCAAACGTTCACTGTGACCACCCTTGGGTCGTGGGCATTGCTGATCAGCCTGGCGCTGGGCGCGATTTTCTGGATTGTCTCGGTGTTCGACGGCATTGCCATCTGGCGCGGCGTTGCCATTGCGCTGGCGATTGTGGGCATTGTCGCTGGCCTCACGGTGGCGCTGTACACGGGCGCTCTGCTGCAGCAGATGGTGTCGGTGCTGGCGTGGCAAACCCCGCTGGTGCCGCTGCTTTTCTGTCTGTCGTCGCTGTCGTGCGGCTTGGCGGTGGCGGCGGGCATGGTGGGTTTCGTTCCGGCGCGCGCCCATTTCATGCAAACCATCGAGGTGCTCCTGCGGGCCGACTGGCTGGTGATTGTGCTGGAGCTGGTGCTGCTGGCGGTCTATGTTGGCTGGCTGTTCTCAAGCACTGCCACCGCGCACTTCGCGCTGGCCATCACTGTGGGATACGAAAGCCTGCTGTTCTGGGGCTTTCTGGTGGGCTGCGGACTGGTGGTGCCGCTTTTCGTCGAGCGATCGGTCACCTACTCCAACCACCGCACGCAGTTGCTGTTCGTGGCGCTGTGCGTGCTGGCGGGCGGCTTGGCCCTGCGGCTTGTGGTGGTGGGGCTGTTCCCTCTGGACGTCACCCAGGCAGCCGACGCGGTGTTTCGCGCGGCGGACTCGGCGGCTTCGGCGGTGGCGCCGGGCATAGCTGGCGGGTAGGGCGCAGATGCTGCCGCGGGGTTGTGCCCCTGCGGCTTTCGGATACGGATCTGGTTGGTGCGTGAAAGGATGCGAACCATGAAGAGAGGCAAGCTGTCTCGGATGATAAAAGACGCCCCCTACGAGGCACGGGACAGCCAGGCGGAAGCGTGGGCGGCCAACTCCTATGTGCCGCGTAAGTCATCACGCAATGGCGCCACCATTTTCTCGCTGGCGCTGTTTTTGGCAACGGGGGCAATCGTGCTGGGGGTGTCCTACCTCACCAGCGGCCGCGTTACCCTCATCGCGCTGTTACTGGCGGCGCTGATGGCGTTGCTGGTGGTGTCGTCTGTGCATACGGCGCTCTCTTGGGAGAAAGTGGTAGTGCTGCGGCTCGGTAACTTCAACCGCGTGGTGGGGCCGGGGCTGTACTTCACCATTCCCGTGATTGAGCACGGCACCATCCGCGTTGATCAGCGCACCATCGCCACGCCGTTTTACGCCGAGAAAACCCTCACCGCCGACCTGGTGCCGGTGACGGTGGATGCGGTGTTGTTCTGGGTGGTGTGGGACGCGCAGAAAGCCTGCACCGAGGTGGAAGACTACTATGCCGCCGTGTCGTTCTTGGCCCAGACGGCCTTGCGCGAGGCGGTGGGCCGTTCCACGGTGGCCGAGGTGGCGCTGCGCCGCGACCAGCTGGACGCCGAGATAAAGGCCGACATCGAGAAGGAAGCGGCCGACTGGGGCCTGGACATCATTGCCGTGAAGGTGCGCGACATCGTGATTCCCGACGAGCTGCAAGAGGTGATGAGCCTGGAGGCTCAGGCGGATCGCGAGAAGAACGCCCGCATGACCGTGGCGGCCGCCGAAGTGGATTTGGCCGATATGCTAAAAGAGGCGGCAGCGCTGTACGGCGGAGAGGACGCGGCCATGAAGCTGCGCACCATGTTGATGCAATACGAGACGGTGCGCAAGTCGCGCGGCGCGGTGGTGACGGTGCCAACTGCCATTAGCGACGGTTTTGTAGAAGGAGAAGGAAAGCCGCGTTCCGTCTAAGCAAAAGACCAGGTAGAATGCTTACAGGCAGTGAGAGGCAACCTATGACACCCAACCCGTTAACAGAGTTCGAGATTGATCAGAACAGCGGTATTCCCACTTGGATCCAGGTGAAGAACCGGCTGTCCTATCTCATTGGGTCGGGGGCTTACCAGGAGGGGGACCAGCTGCCCACGGTGCGCGCGCTGGCCATCGATTTGGACATCAGCTACAACACTGTGAACCGCGCTTATCAGGATTTGGAGCGGGAAGGCTATATCTCCACTCGCCGCGGACGAGGCACCTTCGTTTCTCAGCGGAAGGAGTGCGGGGCCGACCGCCGTACCACTACGCCAGTGGAGCTGGTGATAGACGACATGATTCGCGCCTGCATGAACGAAGGCCTGGACGACGATGACATCCTGGCCATGGTAGGCGCCCGCCTAAACTACCGCAAATACGCCTAGAGTAAAAAGGGCGTCAGGTGACAGGGGGACGTTCACTTTTGTCACCTGGTGACAAAAGTGAACGTCCCCCTGTCACCCCCGTGTGTTTGCGCTTGTCAAAAGGTGCCTTCAAATAGAATAAAGACAATGCTTGATTGTCGCAATTAGTTGTGACAATATGACACTCATGGAATTTGGCCGATTCTAGAGGGAGGTTGTCGAGCTTGGGCTCGGCAGCAAGAGTTAAGGGGGAGGAAGGCTGGATACCACTGTCGCGGCAGCGCCGTTGGCCCATGGGGAACCCGCCGTTCTTCCCTTTCGATTTCCATCGAAGGAGGAGCAATGTCAAACCAGGCAAGTCCGAAGGCAAGCCTATCGCGCAGAAGCTTCCTGAAAACCGCGGGTGTAGTAGTTGGAGCTACTGCGGCCGTTGGTTGCGGAAGCTCGCTGGTGGCTATGGCCGAAAACGCGCCGCAAGCCGCTGCTCAGGAAGAAGTCTATCGTGGGGTATGTCGCCCCAACTGCTTTGGCTTCTGCCATCTGAATGTGCATGTGCACGATGGCAAGGTGATGAAAACTACCCGTGCGCCTTATAACGAGGCCTGCTACAGCCGCATTTGCCAGCGCGGCCTTTCCCATGTGCAGCGCATTTACGATCCGCAGCGCTTGCAGTACCCCATGCGCCGCGTGGATGGCACCGAACGTGGCGCCGGCCAGTGGGAGCGTGTGAGCTGGGATGAGGCGCTGAGCGAAATCGCCAGCAAAATCCAGGAAATCCAGGGCAAGTATGGTGAGGCTTCCGTAGCTTTCCTCACCGCTTCTGGCAACCAGTCCGCCGGCGTTACAGGCGCTTACAGCCGTCTGTTGGCGCTGCTGAATGCCTCCAATATCGGCCCCTGCCTGGACATGGGCAGCTATTATGGCATGAATGCGGTGGCCGGCACTGCCGTCGGTCCCATGCTGGGCTACATGATGTGGAACGGCAACGAGCCCACCGACGCCAAGAACGCCAAGACCATTATCACCTGGGGTGCCAACGTTACCGATGCCCAGATTCAAAACTGGCATCTGGTGAAAGAGGCCCAGGAGGCTGGCGTGAAGCTGGTGGTTATCGACCCCATTTACACCCAAATCGCTTCGAAGGCCGACCTGTGGATTCCCATTCGTCCTGGTTCCGACACGCTGCTGAAGATGGGTCTGATGCAAATCGTACTGGAGCGGGAAGCACAGGATGTGGAGTTCCTGAAGGCCCATACGGTGGCACCCTTCCTGGTGAAGGAGAGCGATGGCATGTTCCTGCGCCGCTCTGACACCGGGGTGGCTCCGGTGGACACTGGCCAAGTGGACCCCACTACCCAGCAGCCCATCATGGACGACCCGTTCATGGTGCTGGCCGGCGGTCAGCTGGTGGAACTGCGCGACGGCGTAGATCCGGACATCGAAGGCAGCTATAGCCTTGACGGCGTGAATTGCCGCTGCGCCTTTGATTTGCTGAAAGAAAGCCTGCAGCAATACAGTCTGGACCAGATTTCCTCCATGACGGAAATCCCGATGGACACCATCAACCAGCTGGCTGATATCGTGATCGATGGCCCCGTGTATCATTACGAGGGATATGGCCCGCAGGCATACAACAACGGCGGACAGACCACCTCTACCGGCCTTACTTTGTGCGCCCTGCTGGGCAACCTGGGCAAGCCGGGCGCATCCTACGGCGCTTTCTGGGGCTTGGGCCTGGCTGGCAGCATGGGCGATCCCACCTATACCGCGCCCAACGGTCCTTCTACTGGCCTGAACATCGCCAGCGTAGACCTGAAGAACGTGGTGGAAACCGGCGACTTCCTAGGCACCCCTGCCAACATTAAGATGCTGTGGATATACTCCGCCAATCCGTTGAACACCCATACTGATACGGGCGCTTTCACCGACATCATCATCCCGGCTATGGAGTACGTGGTTACTGCCGATTCTATGATGACCGACACCGCCGCCTATTCCGACATGGTGCTGCCCATTGCTCAGTGGTTTGAGCTGCAGGAAATAGCCAATGCTGGCCAGTGCATGTCCTACAACTTCAACGAAAAGGCCATCGAGCCTCCCTACGAATGCAAGTCGGACTTCGATATCATTACCGAACTGGCGCCGAAGCTGGGTCTGGGCGACTACTTCACCATGACCAATGAGGAGGCGCTGGAGCATCAGTTTTCTGGACCGTTGCCGGAAGCCTTGGGCGCCGATTATGCCACGCTGAAGGAAACCAAGCAGGTGCGCTTCATCATGGGCAATGCCGAAACCGCTCCTTATATCGCCTACGAGGGCGGTGTGTTCCCGACCGCCACTGGCCGTTTTGAGTTCTACCGCGAAACGGTGCTGCCCCGCGTGGCTGCCACCGTGCAGCCCACGCCGGAGCAGATCCAGGCAGAGCGCCTGCCCCACTTCGAGCCGCCGCTGGAGGCTTGGCCCGAGAACCCGCTGTATTCCACTTACCCGTTTGTGCTGATGAGCGAGCGCCCGCGCTATCGCGTGCATTCCCAGTGGTTCGCCACCCCGCTGTTGCGCGAGATCGACCCCGAGCCCATCGTGAAGATTAACCCGGCGGACGCCCAGAAGAAGGGTATTGGCGACCAAACCTATGTGGAGTGCTTCAACGACCGTGGCGCCGCTGTAGCCAAGGCCATCTACTCTGAGGCCATTCGTCCCGGCACGCTGGTATACCCGAAGGGCTGGCAGCTCACCCAGCACAAGGGCGGCGGTTGGTCGTACCTCAGCTCTACTGAGTACGATCCGTTCATCGTGAACAACAACTTCATGGACGTGTTGTGCGACATTCGTCCTTGGGAAGGAGCTGATGAGTAATGACGCGCCTTGGCTTCGTTATTGAAAGCAAAGCTTGCATCGCCTGTCATTCCTGTGCAGTGGCTTGCAAGGTTGAGAACAACTTGCCGGATGAGGTGTGGTGGAACCGCATCCTTACTGACGGCGGCCCCAACATGGATTCGCCGGCCGGCACGTATCCGAACCTGTCCATCTCCACGGTGCCCATGGCGTGCCAGCACTGCGAGAACCCGGCTTGTGTGAAGGTGTGCCCGGTGGGCGCTACCTACAAAGACGCCGAGACCGGCGTGGTGCGCCAAGACTACGACAAGTGCATCGGCTGCCGCATGTGCGTGGCCGCCTGCCCCTACACCGGTGTGCGCAACTTCAACTGGGAAGAGCCCAAGTACGCCATCGGACAGCCCATGGGCGCGCTGGACATCCCCGTGCACGAGAAGCACGTGGTGGAGAAGTGCACCATGTGCTGGCATCGCCTGGCCAAGGGCGAGCAGCCGGCGTGCATCGAGCCGTGCCCCGCGCGCATCCGCCACTTCGGCGACTTCGACGATCCTAACTCTGAGGTGTCGAAGCTGGTGCGCGAGAACGAGTGCTCGCAGCTGCTGGAAGACCGCGGCACCAACCCGTCCGTCTACTACGTGATGTAGGTTTTTGGTTCCGGTGGCCGCGCGGCCACCGGAACCACTCGGCGCCGCGGCGCACTGTGGCCACCCGCCCTTGCCTTTCGGGGCAGTTGCGGGAGCCGCAGTGCCCCTCGCTCGCGTCGTTGGACCTGCAAAGTTTGACTCTTTCTTAAGGAGAATCTCATGACTGAAACAACTGCGGCGGTTGCCGCGAAGGGCGGCAAGGGCGTAACAGCCGGCATCATCATCGCCGCCATCGTGGCCGCCATCGGCATTGCGCTTTGGGTGGTGCAGATGTCTGGCGGCATGATCCAGACCGCCATGCGCAACCTGGATTCCTGGGGCCTCTACATCACCATGTTCATGTTCTTCGTGGGCCTGTCCGCCGGCGGCCTGATCATCTCGTCGGTGCCCAAGGCCTTCGGCATCAAGGGCTTCGGCGGCATCTCGAAGGTGGCCGTCATGACCTCCATCGCCGCCACCGTGGGCGCCATCGGCTTCGTGGTGGTGGACATGGGCCAGCCCCTGCGCGTGTGGGAGCTGTTCGTGTACTCCAACCTGGGCAGCCCGCTGATGTGGGACATCATCGTGCTGATGGTGTATCTCATCCTCTCCTGCGTGTACCTCTGGGCCCAGATCGCCGCCGAAAAGGGCAAGGTCTCCCACGCCGCCCTGCGCGTCATCTCGGTCGTCGCGCTCGTTTGCGCCGTGATGGTGCACTCCGTCACCGCCTGGATCTTCGGCCTGCAGCAGTCCCACGAGATGTGGCACACCGCCCTTCTGGCCCCCTGGTTCGTGAGCTCGGCGCTGGTCTGCGGCACCGGCCTCGTGATCTGCGCCGCCGTGGCCTTGCGCGCCGCCGGCTACCTCACCTGGGAACAGGCCAACCTCGTGAAGCTGGCGAAGCTGCTGGCCGTGTTCCTGCTGGTGGACCTCTACTTCTTCGGCTGCGACCTGCTCACCGAGGGCTTCCCGGCCGCTTCCGGCGCCGAGATCGTGTCCATGTTGGTGTCGGGTCCCTTGGCCCCCTTCTTCTGGGGCGAGATCGTCCTCTCTGTGCTGGCCGTGATCATCTGCGTGGTGCCGCAGCTGCGCACCTCCCCGCTGCTGGCGGCGGCCGGCATAGCCGCGATACTGGCCATCTTCTGCAAGCGCGTGCAGCTGCTGGTGGGCGGCTTCCAGGTGGCCAACATCGACTGGCCCGCCGTGCTCACCCCCTACACCGTCACCGACTGGGAGGGCAACATGGCCCAGGCCTATCAGGGGCTGGTGTACTGGCCCACTCCCATCGAGTTCGGCATCGCCCTGGGCGTTGTGGGGCTGTCCTTCCTGGTGTTCTTCCTGGGGCTGAAGCTGCTGCCCCTGAAGCCGGCTGACGAGTAGTCGTCACCCAACATCGCCTTCCCAAACCGATGCGGGTTTGCGAGGGAGGGGGCGTCCTTCGCGGGGCGCCCCTTTCGCATAAGCGGCCAGTGCCATCAAGGGCCGCTGCGCGATTTCGTCCGAAACAGACAAGGGATGTCCTGGCATGCGTGCCGCCGGACTTTAGAGGTTGAAACTTTGTAAAAATAGCAAGGTGATAGCGATTGCCTTTTGCTAGTGAGTATGACAGTATATGACAGAGAGAACTGCAAGGGAGAGCGAGAGAGGGGAACTCGTGAAGAAGGCTCTCATCACTTTAGGAGTGCTTCTGGCATTCTGCGTGGCAGTTGTGGGGGTGGGGTTCGCCCTGGAGCCGAAGAGCGCCATTGCCCCCATCGCCGTAGACTCGCCGTGTCCGGCCACCGGCTGTGCCAGCGGCACGTGCCACGGTTTCGACAACGTGCCCGAGCCCGATGGCATCACCCAGATGACCTGCCCGGAGGCCGGCTGCCAAAGTACCGAGTGCCACGCTTGGGACAGCCTTACCAACCGCTATCACCAGGCTTCGGATGCCAGCCTTAACGTGTGGATCCTGATGCCGGTGGCCTTAGTGGTGGGCTTGATTATTGTGGTGAACGTTTTGTCGCGGAAGGAGGGCAAGAAATGACCGATTCCGCAACTGCAATGACGGGAACTGACCCTCAGGAAGAAATCCAGAGCGATGCCCAGTTGGCAGCGGAGCTTGCGTCCGATGAGCTGAATCCCAAGGCGCTTTCCACCCCCGGACGCAAGCGTCTCGCTCGCAAGCGATTGGTGTTCGATGTTGTGGTGCTGGCGGTGTATTTAGCTTCGGCCAATCCCGGCATCACCGGCATCCCCGTGCACGAGTGGGTGGGCCTGGGCGCCTTTGTGCTGCTGGCCGCCCATTGCGCTGCCCGCGGCATGTGGCGCGGCACCGGCGGCAAGGGGCTGGGCCTCACCATACTGAACGTGCTGGTGCTGTTGGTGACTGCGCTGTGCGTGGTGTCTGGCGTGATGGTTTCCGGCACGGTGCTGCCCGCCTTCGGCCTGTTCGCCGATGGCTACTATTTCTGGGATCCGCTGCACGCCGTGGCCGCCAAGATGCTGTTGGCGCTGCTGCTGGTGCACGTGGCGGTGCACATTCCCTGGATTGCCGGCGCTTTGAAGAAATAGCCCACTTCATGCGGCGGGGGTGCCTAGCGTGCCCCCGCTTTTTCTGCGCATAGGGCCCCTTTAAGGTGGCGCTGCACTATACTTTTGCTAATACCACATCATGAAAGGATGGATATGGCTATCGATAAGGAAAACGCCAGCGTATGGGCGACGGCTTGGGAGATGGCGGCGTTCTCGTTCCGCTACCCGAACCGCGAAACCGCCGAGGCGGTTGTGTCCGGCGAATGGACTGCCGCGGCCGTGGAGATTGTGGAAGCGCTGGGCGGGAAGCTGCCGGAGGGCTTCGGCCAGCTGCCCGTGATGGAAGAGGCCCAGGACGCGCCGCAGGAATCCGACGCCATCGTGGACACCTTCCTGCACACCATTCGCGCTGAGGCAACGCGCCTGTTCGTGGGGGCGCCCACTCCGGCGTGCTCGCCCTACGAGGGCGTGTGGCGGGCCGCCGATGACGGCGTCCAGCCGCTGCTGTTCGTGAACCCCCACTCAATGGAAGTGGAGCGCTTCTGCAAGGCGTGCGGCTTGGGACGCCCCGAGGGCACCAACGAGCCGCTGGACCACGTGGCCACCGAGTGCGAGCTGATGCAGTTTCTGGCGGCGTTGGCTGCCGGCGCGGCGCTGCCGGAGGAAAGCGGCATCACGGTGGATCAGTTGCCGGACGGTTCGCCCGAGGCGGCATACGACCAGTTCCTCATCAGCCACGTGGACATCTGGATGCCCCGTTTCGCTGACAAGGTGATGGAGGAGGCCCGCGTGCCCTTCTATGGCGCCGCTGCCGAGTACCTAAAGGTCATCTTGTCTCTGGCGAAGTAGCTGCCGGCGCTGCCCCCCCCCCGCGGCAAACTTGCTGCTAGCGCTGCCCCGCGTAGAGTGGAGCGGTTGCTGGTGTCGCCCCCCCCGTACGGGGTGGACCGGTGCTACCGATGCTGCCGTACAGGACGGAGAGCCGCTGCCGGCGCTGCCCCTGCGTGCGGTGCCGCGGTCGCCGGGGGGGGGGGTACGATGCTCCTATGCGGTGGATGTTGGCAGGGGCGCTATGCCCTGCGATTCCGCTGGAATAGGCAGGCGGGAACTCAAGGATTTCGGCAGATTGAATCCGTCGAAGACCGTGCGAAAAGCGCGCCCCATACCCGATGCGAACGAAAGCCCCCGGCCCGAATGTGGGCCGGGGGCTTTTTCATGCCTGGAAGGGACGGGACGAAGGTCTCATTTTGCCCGCATACGTATAATGGCTGGAATAACCGGCTATCCCAGCAATGATTCGAATGCCCGTCAGCATCTTGCCCCTCTGCGCAGTCCCAGAGCCGAGCCGGTGCTCCTTGAGGCGGGAGCACCCGAGGAAGGAGCGTGGACCACGAACGCCCTTAAAAGGGGTGTTCGCCATCTGGAGACCCTTGTGTCTCTTGTCACGATTCGTCCCTTCCTGCAGCGAGCGAGCCCCATGCCGTAGAAATTGTGCGGGACGGCTCATCTTTTGCGTACAAAACCGTCGATCTCATGCAATCGCGTACCCTGCTTGCGCAAAACTGACGGTTTTGTACGCAAATGGGGACACGCACCGGCGCATCGCCTGCCCTTCGGGAAAGATGGCGTTTTAGCACCATGAGTTTCCCCAGGTCAAAGCGCAGGAATCATTGGCGCACCACAGCGAGGCGTTTGCTCTGCCCAGGAAAAGGCCCGAAATGCGTACAAAGCCGTCAGTTTTGTGCAGGGCTGGCTGACTTTTGCATAAAAATGACGGTTTTGTACGCAGAAGCGCAGGAGCCAACGTGTCACGGAGGCAGGCTCCCGCGTTGAGCGCGATGAGGGAGATGGCGTGGCTCAGGGGGTCAGATGTGGCGCGACGTGGCAAGGAATGGAGAATCCAGGGGGATAGGATCCACGTGCTGTGGACGCGCCGTGGCGGCGGGGCGCGCCGTGGCAGGGGCGGCGTGGCGATGGGGCATGCCGCCCTTTTCGCTTATCCGACGAGAAGGCCTTGGGGGCTAACGGCTATGGGGTGGCAGGCGGGATAGCCCAACGTGCGGTCGAGAGCTGCAGCGAATTCGCCGGCGCAGTGATTGGGCACGAAGGCCAGCACGCTGCCACCGAAGCCGCCACCATGGATGCGCCAGGAGCCTTCCCTCTGTAGCAGTGCGGCACATACGGCCTGGATGACCATGGCCGGTTGCGGTGGCGTAGCTTGGGCGGCCTCGGACGGGAGAACGGCGGGGCCAGCTTGGGCGGGGGAGGATGAAGGGAGGGCATCGGTTTCCCGTAGGAGATTGCCTGCGGGTTGAGGGCTGACATTTTGCAGGAACATGGCCGACGACGCGCCGCTTTCGCCCGCCATCTGGACAAATGCGGCGAAGTTACCCTCTCGGAGGGCGGTGGCTTGCTGTTGCACGCGAGCGTTTTCATTGAAGTAGTGGAGGGCGCGCATGGCGGCAAGGTCGCCCACGGCTTCGCGAACTTCGGGGAAACGTGAGAGCAGCAGGTTGGCCCCCACGTCTGCGAGCCGGCGTTTGCCGAACAAGGCCGCCACCTGCAGCATATCGGAGGGGATGCTGTTGAACTGCGCGGTGTATTGGGAGTGGTCGCAGCGGCTGTCGATGAGCATGAGCGCGTAGCCGCTGGCGGCGAAGTCGGCGGAAATGGGGGTCACTTGCGGTGGATTCTCCAAGAAGTCTAGCGCCACGATGCCGCCGAACGCCGACGCCAGTTGGTCTTGGGCGCCGGTGGGTTTGCCGAAGTAATGGGCCTCGGCGAATTGACCATCGAGCGCCAATTGCACCAGTTGGCCGGGAGTGGGGGCGGCCTGGCTGCCTGTGGTCGGCGGGTTAGGCAGAGATAGAATCTCTGCCCTACGAAAATCGAAGGAAGCGTTGCTGGCAATTGCGGCTTCATCGGACCATGCGGTGGGGGAGAAGGCGGCCTCGGTGGGCTCGGGCCAGCTGGTGAGGGTGGACGCGGGGGCGCTGTTGGACTCGGTGGGCGCAGGGCGGCCGGTGGCCATGGCGGCAGAGACGCTGGCGGCTTCGGGGGGAGCGGGCCAGCCGGCGGTGGCGGTTTCGCGAATGAGGGCGCCCATCAGCACCTCGAAGGCGGCGGAGGAGGACACGCCGCAGCCAATGGGGATTTCCGAAACCACTACGGCATCGAAGCCGGCAGGCGTTCCGCCGTGCTGGGCATAGGCGGCCGCCATGCCGCGGATAAGGGCCGTGGAGCTGTTGAGCTCAGCAGGCACGGGGACCAGGTCGTCCAGGTTTACCTCGGTGCGGCCGAATCCATCCATCCACACGCGCGCCATGCGGGAGCCATTGGGGCATGCCAGGCCGTAGACGCGGCGGTTCAGCCCGGCGGAAATGGTGTGTCCGCCCTGGTGGTCGGTATGGTTCCCCGCCAGCTCGACGCGGCCCGGGGCGCTGGCCAGCACGGCGTTTTCGCCCAGGGTGCCGAAATTCTGACGGAATAGCCCCTCCATCTGAGGGCGAATTTGTTCGTGGGTTTGACTCATGCGTTCACCTTTTCGAGAAATGCGGCCCATCCGGCGCGCCCAATTTCATCATCTTTGAACACGCCGGTGCAGGCAAGCACCTGGGCGAACGCGGCCGTAACCGCATCCTGCATCCACGGGGCAAGAGGGGAGGGGCCGTCTGACGGCGAACCGCTGGGGATTGAGCGGCGGAGGGCTGCGCGGCGGCGTTGGTAGATGGCGGTGGCCCAGGGGGCGTGGGG
>NZ_QIBY01000019.1 GCF_003725335.1 Parvibacter caecicola | reverse complement strand
CCTCCGCCCCCTGCTACCCCCCCCCTGTCATGAAAAGGGCCGCTCGGTGGAGCGGCCCCCTGTTGGTACTACAACTTTGCGTTTTCGGCTTTAGGCCTCCTGCTCTTGCTGCTCTTGCTCTTCCTTGCGACGACGAGCCACGATGGCCACCACCAGGCCGCTCACCATGAGCGCTAACAGCATCCAAGGCAGACCATCGCCCAGCTTCGGGAAGATGCGGTTCAGCAACGGCAGGTCGTCCTCGTCCCGATAGATGCCCAAGTCCACCGCAGTGCCGGCCTCACGAGCCCAGCTGCTGCCAGCCAGCACCGTGTAGGCATGGCCGTAGGCATTGGCGCCGCTCGAGCGGACTGCGATAGTGCCCAGCACCTCGGTGGTGCCCTGAGCCACATCAGTAGTAGCTCCCAGCACATTCAGGTGAGCATAGTCGTTGTCCCAATTGCGGTCGGTACCGCCGTGCAGCGGCACGTACGTGGCATCCGCCGGTTTCACCATGCGCACCCGATAGCTGTAGGGGCGGCCGTACTCGTCGGCCACCGGCAGCCCCGTGAACTCATACTTGCCGTCCTTATCGGATACCGTAGCGGCCACGCGCTCCCACTCGCCTTCATGCAGGATGCCGTCGGTTTCCACCCGCTCGGGCTTGGGCGAAGCCGCCTTGGCGGCCGCCTCGGGGTTGGCGTCGATGTGGCGCAGGCGGTTCTCCTCAGCAGAGAGCTGCTCGCCGGTAAGGGCTGCCGGCCTGGCCGCAGCACCGGCACCGGCCAGGGCCGTGGGCACCGCCGCGCCATCGTAGACGGGCACGAGCGCCTCCAGGGCCGCCTCGGCATTCACCGCCACCAGCGGCAGCTGGACCGCGGAAGCGTAGAAGCTGCGGAAGACCTCAGTGTCGTCGCCGCCCTCAGAGCCAGAGCCCTCAGAGCCCTCGGTATCGCCGCCGGTAACGTCGTCGGCCTCCCAGATGGCGAACAGCTGGGTGACAGTGCCGTCCATCGTGAACTCGTCATCCGGCTGATACCCAACACCAGTGCCGTCGGCGGCGGTGTTCCACTCCACGAAGCGGAAGCCGGGGTTAGAGAAGCTGCATACGGGCAGCCTCACCACATCGTTGCGCGTGGCAGTGAGCGGCGCCACCTCGGCAGCATCCGCGAAGTTGCCCATGAAGAACAGGTTCACCTCGTCGGTCGCTTCGCCGCCGGTGGTGTCGTCGGCCTCCCAGATGGCGTAGAGAGCGGTAACCGCGCCATCGAACTCAAGCGGGCTGCCGGGCAGGTAGCTCACACCGCTGCCGTCGGCGGCGGTGTTCCAGGCCACAAAGTGGAAGCCAGGATTGGCCAGGTCGCAAGCCGCCAGCACCAACGTAGTACCCATCTGGGCCTTGAGGGGCCCAAGCGCCGGAGCGTCGGCGAAGTTGCCGTTTAGGGCCACCTCCAGCAACTCATCGCCCGGCACCTCGGGGGCGTCGGGGTTGCCAGGCCGCTCCGGCTTTGCCGGGTCGTTGGCGTCGTGGTCGCGGGCCAGCTGATCGGCGATGCCGGTGGGCAGCGTGTCGTAGTAGCGCTCACCGGCCACCAGCGGCTCGCCGCCATCGTCCAGGCTGCTGCCGGCCACACCGTCGCCGATGCGGGACAACCAGCCGGCGTCCATGGCGTCGTCAGCCGAGGTGATGGTGCGCTCCAGCCAAACATCCATGCCCTCCAGGCGCTGGTCGTCGGTGTCCAGCACGCCGTTCTGGGCGGCGTCGTTGAACACCACGCCGTTCACGGTGATGCGGCTGAACGGCACCAGGCCGGCGTCATTGTGCTCGGAGTCCTTAACGGCCGCCATCGACCACTCGCCCGAACCGGGGCCAACGGGGATGACCCGCTCGTCCGGTTCGCCGTCTTGACGCGGCTGGGCCAGCACAATCAGCCCGTTCACCGGCTCGTCCGGCATGATGCGGGTGTTGGCCTCGTTGAGGTCGGAATCCACCTCGCCATTGCCGCCGCGGTTGGCCGGCGAGATGCCATAGTTGCCCGGCACCGACAGCACATGTACCCGGTAGCCGTAAATCACATCCAGCTCTTCCTCGTCGCGCATCTCAAGGCCGGTAGCTTCCAGCTCTTCGAACAGCCAGTCGCCATTGGCATCGGTGGCAAGATCGCGCTGGTAGGCCAAGTCGCCCTCGGCATCGTTGAAGGCCTCGTCGTACACCCAATAGTGCTGATCGGGGTCGTACCAGTAGCGGGTCAGCTGCACCGGCACGCCGGCAATGCCGCGCTCGCCGGCCTGACGCACGCCGTCGTTGTTGGCGTCCTCCCACACCTTGCCGGAAATCTTGGCACGGGTGATGGCCTTCAGGCCGGCGTCGCCGCCGCGCTGCATGTTCATGGCATAAGGCGTGTCGTAGTCCACCCCGTTGAAGGTGTCGCTGTACTGCTGGGTGCCGTCGGTGTCGTCGGCCTTCACGGCCACCAGCACATACCCGTCGCGACGGATGGCGCTGTTCTCCACGAACTGCTCGCGCAGGTTCAAAGCACCGGTCTCGTCGCGCTCGATGTCGGAGTCTTCCCGCATCCACTCGGGCATCTGCACCTGCAGACGGCTGGGAGCGAACGCGCCCAGCTCGCCCACCGTGAGACGGTAGGACACCAGCACCACTTCGTCGTTCACGCCGCGCTCGCCCCACTCGACCGGCTTGTTGTTCTCGTCGAGCTGCACATAGCTGGGTACCTTGGCGCCGTCTTTGCCGAAGGTGTAAATGCCTTCGCTGTCAGTGGTGGCCACCTGCGCACCCACCGGAGTGGGAACACGGGACGGCTGGCGGGTGGTGGAGCCTTGCGGCAGGTAGTTCACCGAGTTGCCCATCACATCCAGCGTGGTGAAGGCAAAGCTGCCCAGCACGCCGTCTTCCGGTTTCTCGGGGTCGTCGGGGTTCTCCGGGGTATCCGGGTTGTCCGGGTCGGTACCGGAATCGGGGATCTCCCCATCGCCGGTGCCGTCGCCAGTGCCGTCACCGCTGCCGGTGCCGGGAGTCTCGGGCAGGCCGTCGCCGTCGCCGTCGCCGTCGGCCACGGTGGTCGGGGTGTCGGCGCCGCCCTTATCGGAGCCGCCTTCGTTATCGTCAGGCAAGTCGGGCTTGGGCGCCGGGTTCGGATCGGCGCCCTTGCGCACCGTCACCGTGTAATCGGTATGGGCGTCAAGGTTGCGGAACTTAAGCTCAACAGTGGCCGGCATGTCGGCCGGGTCGTCCACTTCGGGAAGGGCCAGCGGCTGCCAGATGGTGGGTTGCTCGCCGGTGCGGGCCAGGGCCACCTCGAAGCCAAACGGCGCCGATTCGGCCAAAGCCTCCAGAGTGGCCGTAGCCACCGACACCGACGCGTCGGTGCGGGCATAGGTAACCGTGCCGCTCAGCTGGCGGGGCACCGTGCCCTCGATCATCTGGCCAGGGTTGTCCGGGTCTTCCTCGGAGGTGATATCTTCGTAGTCCACGGTCCAGTCTTCGGTCTTGGTACCGTAGGTGAGCACCTTCGGGTTGTCCTTGGTGTAGCCGCGATCGATGTCGGTGCGCATGTCAACCCGGCGCGCAATCACCTGGTACTCAGTGACCGGCAAGATGGGCTCCACCGTGCCGTCGGCCAGCACCACTTGGGTGAACTCGCCCTTGTTCTCGGCGGTCCAGCGGTTGAGGTTCACCGCACCGTCGCCTTCCTCGGTTTCCGGCAGAGCAAACCACACAAGCTGGCTGTCGGCGCACTCGTCGCCCACCTTGCGGATGGCGTACTCCAGCCCCTTGATGGGCTGCATTACCGTCACGGTAGAGCGAGTGGCCTTCAGGTTGCCCACATACAGGGCGGCGGCGCCGAAGCTCTTGTTCTGCACCCACTCGCCGGTCTTGGGATCCTGGTAGTACTGGGTGAGGTACACGTCAACACCGGGCACCGGCTTCTCCAGCGCCGTGAGGTCGATGCCGTAGTCCTCTCCGTCCAGAGCAGTGCGCATGTTCCGCAAGCCGTCGTAGTTCTCATCGTTCCATACGATGCCCTTGATTACCGAAGTGTTGAAGGGACCAAAGCCGGAGTTCATATCCCGCTGGTCATGGCCCTCGGAGAGGTCGAACGCCAGCGCCTTGCCCTCGGAGTTCACCAGCTCTTCGCGGTAGTTGTCCTCGGTGTCGTCGGTTGCCGGGCGGGCCAGCACGATGCGGCCGTCCACCACCGACACCGTGTCGATGGCCATCTCCACATCATCGTAAGTCTCGACACGGTTGAACACATCAAAGGCCACCGGAATGGTATCCGTATCGTAGATGGTGCGCACGTTGTTGCTGTTGCCGGGCTGAGTGCTGTTGCCAAGGCCGGGGTCGCTCTTCTGAATCTCGGCGCCCTCGTCGTTCATGGCGCTGCGGCGGCCCTTGGAATTGGGGGCCAAGCCGTCTTCGGAATCCACCAGCAGGCGGGTGACCGGCAAGCTGTTGGTAGACTTGCTGTAGTCACCGTCGTCCGGCTTCTTGTTGTTCACCTCAACGGTGTAGCCGTACAGGTTGCGGTCTTCCGGCTTGTCCAGATCATAGGGAGCCGAAACCGGCAGATTGGCGAACTCGTAGTAACCGTTCTCGTCGGTCACCGCCACCTCGTTGCCGGGCTTGTCGTTCACAATGTCGTCCGGGTCGGCCGGGCCCACATTGGGAATGTAGCGCCTCCAGCTATTGGAACCGGGATCCCAAATCCACACCTTCAGGAACACCTGTATGCCCTCAAGCGGCGCTTCCCCTTCGTCCAACAGGCCGTTGTAGTTGGAGTCATGCCACAGGGTGCCGGAAATGGTTTGCATGGGCACGTCCAGCACGCCGGCGTCGTTGTAGGCGCGGTCGGAGCCGTCGGCCAGGTCGAAGTGGCTCTCGCCGCTCACGTCCGCCTCGTCGGCCAGGGCGGCCATCAGCGGCAGCCGCTCCAGGCCGCGCAGGGCAAAGGTGGCCGGGCCGGACGAAGCCTGACCCTTCAGCCCCAGCCCCTTGTCCTGGTTCTGGTTGTTGGAAGGCGCCGCCTCCACCACGTTCTGCATGTTGGAAACGCCCTCTTCGTAGGTGTTCAGCAGCACGTCGTATTCGTCGATGCCCTCGGCGTTGGTAGCGGCGTTCTTCATCAGGTAGGCGTCCTTCAGCTTGAAGTTGGAGTCAAGCGTGAAGTCGTCGCCGCGCAGGTACTTGGCAATCATGTAAGCGTTGCGCTTGAACGCCGGATCAGTGGCGCGCACGCGGTAGGCGTAGATGATGGGGTTGCCGTACTGGTCGCGGGTTTGGGTGGACAGGTTGTCGAAGCGGTACACGCCGTCTTCCACCACGCCCTCGGCACTCTCCTGGGCGGAGGTGAGCTGGCTGCGGCCCTCGATCAGCGACATGCCGCCGGTGTTGTCGGCCTCGTAGTCCTCCCAGGTGTGGGTGTCGTCGTCCCAAGCCGGGTCTTTCACCCAGCCGTTCACGGCCACAATCTCGCCGGAGCCGTCGGCGGCGTAGGTGATGTTGGGGATGTAGCGCTCCAGGGTCACGCGGATGCCGTTGGCGCCCTTCTCCATCTCCATCACCGGGTTGCCCAACGAATCCACCGTCGGGTTGCCGTCGGCGTCCAGCACCGGCACCTCGTTTTGGATGCCGTCGTTGTTGGTGTCGGTCCACACCACGCCCACCACCGATTGCACCGGCGGCGGCAACATGCCGGCGTCGCCGCCGTCGATGATGCGCTCGATGAACTTGTCGTCCAGGTCCTTCTCACCCATGGTGCCTTCGCGGGCGGTCAGCCAGTCGAACTGCAGCACGTCACCGTAGCCGGAGAGGTCCTCCAGCCCCACGGCCACTTCGCTGGCGGGCAGCGCCACCTGGCTCTCCTGCTTCAGGGTGGCCTTGGTGACGGTGTTGTAGGTGGTGAACACCTCGTCGGCGATGTCGGCCAGGATGATCTGGCCCTTGTTGGCACGGGTGAGCAGGTGCGTGGTTCCGCTGGCGTCGGTGAACTCCTCGCGGCCCTGGATGGCAATGCCGGTGGCGCTGCCATTGCCGTCTTCGTTCTCCGCGTCGGCGTCGGCCAGCTGGTCGTCCTGCGCATGGTAGCGGGTGAGCAGCCAGTGGATGTCGTCGTCGGCCACGTCGGGGGTGCCGGCGTCTTCCACGATGGTTTCCTTCAGAGCCACGCGGTAAGCGGCCAGGTAATGGGTACCGTCGGGGGCCATGTAAGCCACCGGCAGCTCGTTGAAGCGGTAGGCGCCGTCCACGCCGGTCACCTGGGCCACCACGCCGCCGGCCAGCGCCGTGGCGCCGTGGCTGGTGCCATCGGAGGCCTCAACCTTGGATGCGCCCACCAGCGCGGTGGTGCGGGTGTCGCGGCCGAAGCTGGTGTTCTGCACCCAGCGGCCGGCGGCGCCGTTGCCGGAAGGCACCCAGTACCACTGGGTGAGCAGCACCGTCTGGCCCTCCAGGCCCGGCTCGCAGCTGGAGAAGCTGCCGTCGTTGGCGGCAAACTTGTTAGCGGCGTCCGGATCGTAGGCGGGGTCGTCGGGGTCGGTGGTTTCCGGCTTCTCCTCGGCCAGGCTGTAGCTGCCGTCGCCGGTCTTCGCCTGCACGCCGTCGTAGTTGGCGTCCTGCCAGATGCGGCCGGCCACGCTGGAACGAGGCACCTCCACCAGGCCGGCGTCCCAATGCTCGATGGGATCGGCGTCGGACAGGTCGTAGCGGATTACCGTGCCACGGCCGCCGTCGGGGCTCGGGCCGGCGATGGTGCGCACCGTTTCCTCGGACACGCCTTCGGGCAGCGGACCAAAGGAATCCTCGAGCTCTTTCGCCACCACGATCATGGAGTTCAGCGACACGTCATCATCGATGGTGAGGCCGTCCTCGTTCAGGTAATAGCCGCCGGCATGGGCCGTCTTGCTGTGGGCCTTGCCGTTCTCGTCTTCCCAGTTCCAGGTTTTGCCGTCGGCGGAAAGCTGCAGGTTCAGCATGGAGCCCAAGCGGGTAGTCTGGGCGATGCGGTTGCCGTCGCGATCCACGAACCACCAGGCGTTGCCGGCGCGGTCGTAGGCCACGCCCTCGGTGCCGCTGGCCTTGCCGGCCGCCACCTGGACCTTCAGGTTGGCGGGGTCGAAGGTGGCCCACACGGCGTTGGTGGAGTCGTAGCGGATGTACTCGTTGCCGCTGTTCATATCGTAATTGCCGGGGAAGAAGCTGTTCTTCGTCTGCATGCTGGCGTCAGAGTCCAGCTCCTCGTCCAACGTGGTGAGAGCGCCGGTCGCCGAAGAGGTGTAGGGGCTCTGCAGCGTCACGCCCCAGTCGCGGGCATGGGTGGCCAGCGTGGCGCGGTCGAGGCGCAGGCGGTAACCGGCCAGGAACTTCAGCTTCTCTTCATCGCTCTTGCCGGGGGTGTCATCCTCGGGGTCCACCACATAGGTGGAAACGCCCTTGAACACGTACTGGCCGGAAGGCGTGGTGGTCTCCACCGTGGTCTTCGGCTGCTTGGAGGCGGGCACCTCCACCCACTCGCCGGCCATGGAAGGCTCTTTGTTGGGATTAGCGCGCAGCTCGTCGTAGTTGGCGGGCTTCCACCAGTACTGCTCCATCGACACCTTCATCGAACCGATGCCCTCTTCGCTCATGCCCTGCAGACCGTCGTAGTTGGCGTCGTTCCAAATGTAGTTGCCCAGGTAGCCCTTGGTGCCGTCCACCCAGCCCAGGGCGAACTTGTGCTGAATCTGGTAACCCTCGTCGGCGTTGCCGGGCACCTCCAGCAGCATCACTCCGTTCTCGTCCACCGGCACCTTCGAAGTGAAGGGTTTGGTGCGGGCGATGCCGCTTTCCAGGCGCAGGTCGTTGTCCCACACGCCAGTCTGCCACTTGTGGGTGGCGTTGTTCCAGGTAATGGTGGGATACGTGAGGGCGCTGTCGTCCCAGGTGTATACGCTGGGCTTCAGCAGGCGCTGGCGGGTATCCTCGGCCACAATCACGTAGCGCTTGTCGGGCACCAGCGTCCATTCGAAGTGGCCGTCGGCACCGGTAATGAGAGTGGCAGGATTGCCATCGGCGTCCAGCGCCGGCACTACGCCGTTCTTCCAGGTGTTGTCCTCGGGGTCCAGCCCCCAACCGTAACGGTCTTCTTCCTTGCCGGTGTTCGGGTCGACGTACTGCTCGTACTCGAACAGGGTCACTTTCATGTTGGCCAAGCGAAGCTCGTGGTTGGGCTTGCCGGAATTCATGGCATCCACCGGGTTGGCCAGATCCAGGTCTACGCCGGCAGTGTCGAGCACGCCATTGATATCGGCCGGATCCTCCTCCACGTAGGGCACCTCGGGGTTGTCCGGGTTCTCCTCCATGTCGTCGCGGAACACCGTGCCGGTATAGGTGACCGGGCGGGCAATACCCACATCGTAGCTGGTAGCGGCCGCATCGTAGGCAGCGTGGATGGGATCGTACTCCCCCTTCTTGAACTTCTCGGGGTCGTAAGCCACCCCCTCCACGTCGAAGGCCGCGGAGGTGGCCACCAGCTTGCCGCCAGTGCGGTCCACCGTCATGGCCACGTCCGCCTCGCCGTCGCCGTCAGCATCGGGACCGATGTGCTTGGTGGTGAGGGCGTAGGTTTTGTAGGCCTGCGGGAAGGTGAAGCGCAAGCGGTACTTGCCCGGCTCCAAGCTGGAGAAGATGTAGTAGCCAGCGTTATCGTAGTAGTCGCTTTCAGTGGTGAAGGTGTAAGGCTTGCCGCCCACCGCAGCTGTATAGCTCTCGGTTTCGTTCAGCACCGGCAGACCGGTAACCGGATCGCCTTCCACCCAGCGCTCTTCGTTGTTGGTCTTGTCGTCGCACACCTGCACCGCCACAACACCGTCGCGGTTCACCGGGTTGCCGTACTCATTCAGCAGCTCTACGTACACGCCGTTCACGCCGGGGTCTTCCGGCTGACCATCGAAGTCCACGTCGGTATACATATCGGCCACGGGGCACTTCACGTTAGCGTCGTCTCGGTAGGTGTAATACAGCTTCATGGAGTTGAACTCGTCCAGCGTCGGCTCGCCGCCTTCCTGATCAACTACGGTGAAGTTCTTTTCAGTTGCCAGCAGGAAGCGGCCATTGGTGGCCTTGTGATAAGTGGTCTTGTGCCGTACGCGAGCCAGCACGTCGGTGGGCACCCCGTTGCCGTCCAACGCTACATCCGAGCCATAGATGGGGTTGCCGCGCCTATCCAGCGGCACAACGCGACCATAGCCGTCCACACCTACCAGCGTGCCATTGGTGTCGTCCTGATCGGTATTCCAGTTGGGGTCAATCCATACGTAGTCACCGATATAGCCCTTCTTATCGGGAGCGTCGATAAAGGTGCCCGCCAAATGGGTTTCGATAAACGAACGGTTGGTATCGCGCACGCCGTCGCGGGTGATGCGCTGAGCGAAGCTGTTCCACTGGGTGACTTCTGCCAAGCGGGCAGCGGCGTCGGCATTGTCGGCATCCTCTTCAAGGTTCATGTCGAATTCCGGCTTGCCGGTGATATTGCCGTTGTACTTGGGCAGATTGAGCGGTGCCCGCATATCAACGGTCATGCGAATCCAGCCCAAGGCCGACAGGTACAACTTGGTGTCCAGCAACTTCGCCCAGATGAACTGAATGCCCTTCAGAAGCTCGGTTTCCTGATCAGGGTTGTTTTCAATATAGGCGCGCAGGTCGTTGATGTTCACCATACCGATGGTTTCCATCTCCTCGTTGCTGGCGCTCTTCTGGTTCATCCAGTTTTGAATCAACATGTTGGCGGTATTCTGGCCCAAAGGCGAGGTGGGATGGGTGATGCCCACCACCGTGGGGTACTCCTCGTCGGGAAGGCCAGTTTCCAGCGTCACGTCGCCCTCGGGCGTCACCTTGTAGGTGAGAGCGCCCTGGGACAGACGGGTGATATTGCTGCCGTCGCGACTGATGGCGAAGGGACCCACCCACACGCTGGCGCTCTCATCGTCGATGGGAATCACACGACCTTCGGGGTTGGCCAGGTCTTTCGGGTCGAAGCGTGTCAGCTGGATGGAATCCAGGCTGGTTACCCACCCGGCCCAGGTGCTGTTGCGCGCCTGCTTGCGAATGTTCAAAGTGTCGTTCTCGTAGGGCAGCACGTTCAGGAAGTGAGTCCAAATGTTCCCCGTAGCCGACTCTTCGCTGGTGCCGGTATTAACAGCGCTCATGGTGTAGCTGTAACCAGTACCCTCGGGAACCGCGGCCGGGCCATCGCCGTCTTTGGTTTTCAGCGAATCCAAAATGGTGCTGGAAGTGTGCTTCTGGGCGATGTTCTCGTTGCTCTTAAAGCCAACGGCTGTCAACTGATGGGCGATTTGCTTCTGGTCCGTCAGGCCGTCCAGGTTCACGTCGCGGTCATCGCGAATCAGCGACACGCGGTCGGTAGTTTCCTGCACCGAAGGCACGTAGCCGTTGAAGTTCCCCTCTTTGTAGCCGAAGCCGGTAGTGGTCAGCAATTCCTGCGGGATGGAGGCATCGGCATCGGGACGGATGGGCATCAGCATCTCGATAACGATGCCCTGGCCCATGCCCAAGCGGCCGCGAGCGGTGTAGTCTCCGTTTTGACCATGGCGAGTTTCGCCGGTAAAGCGCCAATTGATGAACTTACGGTTGTAGATCACCTCTTTAATTACATTGCCGTCCTCGTCCTTTATGGCAACCACGTTGCCGATCTTGTCCTCAATGCGCATGCCGCCATCAGTGTTGCGCACCGCGTGGTACAGGCTCGGATCATTCAGCTGCGGAGTGGTCGAGGACACTGGCAAGGTGCCCTTCATATTCAGCTGGTCGTCGAAGGAGGCCACGCGATAGGTCCAGATGGGCGTAGCGTCATTGATGGTCTCGGCCGACTTCAGGGTAACCGACTTAGTGATGGGACGCTTGCCCAGGACGCGGTCCGTGGTGCCCTTCACCAGCAAGTAGCCGTCTTCATCCACATCGTAATCGTCGAAGTTAATGGGATTGCCGCTCATGTCCAGCTGACCCTCAACGCCAGCCATAAGCTCCACGTCGGAGTCATAGGAGATAGTGCCGTCGTCCTCCATCTCGTAAGTGTTCACGCGAATGGATTCCGAGCTGAACTTCGCATTCAGCGGGCAGTAGACACGGGTAGCGAGGATGGGCACCGGCATGTCGTTGGGACCCAGCAAATTGCCATCCTCGTCGGTGTAATCGCCCTCGGCATTGGTGTAGTACAGCGGACGCCCGTTGGCATCAGTAGCTTGAGTGGGATTGTTGTCCTTGTCCAACACATAGCCGGCCTCCACCTTGGCCTTGATATCCTCCAGGGCGTTGGCATCAATCAAACGGGAGCGGGTGCCGCGAATCAGCTTGCCGTCACGATTGATATAAGAGCCCATGATGAGATCGGTGTACGGCTTGCCGTCAGCATCGGTGCCGCGGTCCACGTACACCTCGGCACGGGTAGCCTCGGTATTGCCAAACACCCATTTCTCGTAGGCGCCGGGAGTGCCCACTGCCACCTGCCTGATTTCGCCCGGCTTGAAATCGGCCATACCGGGAGTGCCGGTGGCGTCCACGAACAGGTAGCTATGGCCGCTGTCTTTATTGATGCCAGTACCCGTAAGCCATTTGTTCCATAGATTGCCGGTACCCACCTGAGCCTCGGCCAGCGTCTTGGCGTCCACCGCGGAATTGGGGATGTACTGGAAGCTGTTCACGTCCATGCCGGCAGCAGCGCCGAAGCCTTCGATGAAGGGCAGCAGCATGGAGATCTGCGGATTGGTGCAGTAGTCCACCGAGGGGCTTCCCCCCACGCCCAAATACTTCAGCTGGGCCTTGGAGAGGTTGTTAAGCGTGATGGTGAAGCGCATCATGCGGGAGTTGTCCACCTCGATGGCGGGCTTTCCGCCATTCCAGCTATAGCTGGATTCGCCAGTGCCATTGTAGTAGGCCTGGGTGGCAAACACGCGCAGATAGGGGTACTCGGGGTCGCGGTAGAAGCCCACGCGGTCGCGTTCGGTCTCCACGTACTTGGTATCGTCGTAGCGAGGCACCGCCGACACGAAGTGGTTGATATGGGCGGCAGTAGACCACACGCTGGAACCGCCGTTGGGGTCGCTCACCGTGGGACGCACCTTGCAGCAGTCGCGATCGGGGTCGGTGTCATGGTTGCATTTGGGTTCGTCGCACACCAGTTTGTTGGTCTTGGTGTCCAGGTGCACATTATGGTACTTGGCGCAATAGCTTTCCGGGTTGTTGGGGTCGCCATCGGATTCGTGGTGGTACACGCAATAGCCATTGGCGTCCTTCTCGTGGTCGCACTCGTGAATAGTGGGGCCGTCCCCTTCCGCCAGAAGCGAAACGCCCTCATCGTCGGGGTCGACGGCACTAGCGGCCACCGTGGTAACCACCGGCTCGGCGCCCGTAGCGGAAAGCGATTGGGCGATGCCGTCCACCACGTCGGCGGGCACGTTGTCATCCACCAGCACGCGCATGCGGGATGCGGCAGCTTCGAGAGCGTTCTCCCCCATCACCGAGGCAGTACGCAGCGAATGGCCATGGCTGGGATTGCCGGCATGTTCGCTGTAGGTGGTCTGATCGGTTTCGGTAGATGGATCGTCCACCACAAACGCACTGCCGGAAACGCCGGCGGCGTTCTGGGTGATGGAAACCGGCAGGAAGGTTTTGGCCTTGGTGATCTTGATGTTTTTGGACATCTCGTAGGCCCAGGTGCCATCGGCCTTCTTCACCCATGCCATGCCCTCGCGGGTTTGGTAGGTGCCGTCTTCGTTCTTGCGCCACTCCCAACCGGTGTTCATGCGGCTGGGGTCGATATCGTCAGCCTCTTGGATGCCGGCGGTGGCGTTCTTGGTTTCTTTGCTGGAGTTGTCGTAGGGCATGGCATCCACCGCCAGGCGGAAACCATGGGGCACCGGCGTCTCATAGGTGGGCAAATCGTTGCCAGCGCCCGCCGTTGTGCCGTCAGCCGCTTTGATTATCCAACGCACCTGGCGCACATCGTAGTTGCCGGAAACCAAACCGTACCCCGCCAGGGCCGGATCTTCATACAAGTCGATGACGTGATTGGTCTTGTCCGCCACCGAGTATCCGTTCTTATTGCCCACCAGCACCCAGGTGCCCTTGCTCTCATCGGCGGTGTTGTGGTCGCCGGTCACCTTGTCGTCCTCGCCGTACCAGTAGTCGCGATCGGCATCGGTGCCGGGCAGCGCATAGTTCTCATGGGCAATGCAGTCGGGGCCGTTCTGTTCCTCGTAGCCATTGTTCCATGCAGAAACATCGGCGCTGGCCACCCGTACGTACACAAATACGCGCAGCTTCTGCTCCAGGGCCTTCTTCTCGGCCATCTCGGCCTCTTCGGCACTGCCGGGCGCGGGCACGTATTCATGGCTCTCGTTGGCCTTCACTTCCTTGTAGGTCATCTGCGGATCGGAAGGCGGATTGGCGAAGTCGGTGGTGTGTCGAATATAGAACAGCGGCTGAGTAGGCATGCCCGTAATGTCGTCGTAGAGGTTGCGATCCACGCCCAAGGCGTCAAGATCAACTTCCGGCTCCGAGCTTTCGCCCTCAACCAGCACCACGTTCTCCAGGTAATAGTGGTACACCACATTCTCCACAGTGCCGCCCATTCCATCGGGCTCCACTTTCACTTCGGCATCGATGCGCACCTTGGCCCGATACTTATTGGCGCCGTTGTCCTCATCCAAAATCATGTCGTTGGAGTAATAGATGTCCTTTTCGTCTTCCGAGAGGTTCAGGCGCACCATGCGGGTATTGCCCTCTTTGGTGGGATAGTACAGGTAGAAGATTTCTTCCTTCGGGTTAAAGGGAATCTCCTCACCGTAGATAAAGCCGTGCTGGAGGGTGATGCTGCTCTTGTTGCCGGCGTTGTCCTCCAAGGAAACAGTGGCGGTGCCATCGGCATTCTCCACCATACCGGTAATCGTGCGAGCGCGCATGGCCGCACCAGTGGCACCGGTGTTGCTGTAGAAGAAAGCGCTAAAAGCCGGGTCTTTGCCGTAAATATCAGTCATGTTCTTGCCGCTGGAAGAGGCCAAGGTGGATATCTCCCTCATCACGCCAGTGTTGGCATGAGTCTTCAGGAAGAAGAAGCGGTTGGGAGTGCCGTTGCCGTCAAAGCCCAGATACACCCGCACCGGTTCGGTGGCGCCGGTGGGAACGATGTCGATGTAATAGCACTCCGACACGTTGTTGCCGTCCACAGTGGCGCCGCTAAGGTCTTGGTACTCCACATAGTTGGCAGTCACTTCGTGCTCTTCGCCATCCGCGTCCTTCAGCACGTACTTGCTGGCGCCCGGCACTTCCCAGATACCCGACTGCACGCTGTGGATGGAAGGCGTCACACGGCCGATGGCCACCTTCTTGCCGCCCTCCACGCTGTTGCCGAAGGGAGCGTCGACCACAGTGGAAGAACCAGTGGACCACCAGGGCACTTGCCAATCCACGACAAAGCTGTTCACCGGGCCGCCAGTATTGATGGCCTGAGTGACGTAGAACTGGTTGTCGCCGCCGTCATGGCCGTCGTCGGCGAAGGACACGCCGGCGAAGTCAGAGCTAGTCACCTCTGTGCGCAGCACGGCGGTATCGCCGCGCACGCTGGCAGAGGGCTTGCGGATGCGGAACAGGCCGCCATCGTTGGTGAGGTGGCGCTCGATGATGCCGTCATCCTCGTACCAGTTGTCGTGGTCGAAGTCCACCATCTGGATGTGGTCGCCGGTCATGGCGTCATCGTAGGCGGCGGCGTCGTAAGACAGCTTCGTGTTGCGGCCATACTTGTAGAAGTAGGGGTTCTGGTTGTTGAAGTTCCCCACGCCGTAGCGGTAGCCGCTGTCAGAGGCCACGATGGGACGGGCATAGGTGTGCCCGGCCTGGAAGGTTTCACCGGTGAACACAGTGTAGCTCCAGGTACCGTCGCCGGTTTTCGTCAGCTCGTAGATGGGGTCGGCCGCCACCTTGGCGTCCTTGCCCGCAAACGGATTGGGAGTGTCTGCCTCGAACTTGTGGGTCCAGCCCATCAGGCGATCCAGGAAGCTCAAGTCCCGCGCCTCGGTGGTGATGTAGGCGGTGGACTTGTCGGACACCCACGAGCGGATAGCGTTCACCTGTGCGTGGTAGTTGGCCACGTTGCCGTCGGTCACCAGGCCCTCCATGGCGGTGTCCTCGCTGCCCAGGTTGTCGATGCGGGTGCGCAGCTTCAGGGTGATGGAGTCGCCGTTGGCCAGGCAACCGTCCGACTTCACGCCGTCCCAGAAGGCTTCCATCTGGGAGTGGTGGCGGGCAAACTCGCTGTCGCGGGCGTCATCCGGCGGCGCCAGTTCGAACACCAGCACCTCCCCTTCATGGCTGCGGGGCTTGGAAGTAGAGCCGTTGGCGGTGGTGGTCCAGCTGCCGTCGGCGTTCTCCACCTTGGTGTCCGGCTTCACCACGTCGGTGGGGTCGTCCACGTCGGGCTTGCCGTAGTCGCTGGCGGAGTAGTTGTTGGCATCGTAGTCGGGCTGGGTGCGGATGTTCACCGTCCAACCCTTCTCGATCAGCTGCTTGGGGGTCAGCTTCTCGTAGGTGGTGCCGGCCCGCTCGCGCAGCACGCGGCCGGTGGAGTTGCCTTCCTCGTCAATCTCGTCCACGTAGTTGTACTTCACATGGGCGTATTCCACGTAGAACGGGTAGTCGTCGCCCTCGTAGCTGGTGAACAGGCGCTCGAAAGCCGCCGCCTGCGCCGCCGCAGAAGGCTGGGTGGCCTTGTAGCGGGCGCTGGTGAGGTTGGGCAGGCTCAAGGGGCCCTCCACCGAGGTGATGGTGTTGCCCGGCAGGGCGTTCTCGTCCTGCACGGTGGTGGCGTTGTAGCTGTCCATCAGGTTCAGCAGCTTCTGCTTGTCGTAGAAGGTCACCTGGCTGGGCAGGTTGATGGTGAACACCAGTTTGGCGTGGTTGATGTCGCCGGTGCCGCCCACGTCGGTGGGGGTTTGCGGCCCCACCTTCAGGGTGGAGGCGAACCACAGCTCGTCGTCGTACTCGAAGGGCTTGTTGGCGTCCTCGTTGCCGGTGGCGGTAACGCGGCCGCTGTTGTCCAGCGTCTGGCCGTCGGTGGCTCCCTTGCCGGTAGAAGTGCTGGCAGTGGAGTTGTTGGGGTTGGACGCATCGTCGCTGGGCATGTCGGCAGGAGTGGTTTCCACCTCGAAGGCGCTGCTCAGAGTAGGCGTCTTCAGGCGCACCCGCATGGCGGCGAACACGCCGGCATCGGTATGGGTGGCATGGTTTTCCACCACCGAGGTAACCCCGTCGGTGGTCTGGCGCGTCTTGGTGGCGAACTTCTCCGTCACCGTGGCCGCGTTGTTGCCGTTCAGCCCCAAGGTTGAGGACTGCTGCATGGCGTACTGGGTGCGGTTCTTGTACTCCGACACGTTGATGCCGGCCTCGGTGGCGGTAAGAGCGCCATCGGTGGCAGCGTAGCTCACCAGCGGCGTGCGGCTGGTGGACAGCGTTTGCTCGCCGTACAGCTCGTGGTAGTTCACGGTGGTGCCGGCGGTTTCGGTGTAGTGGCCCATGTAGCCGATGAAGCGATTGCGCATCACGCCGTCAACGGTCTCGCTGCCGGCGGCGGCACTGCCGCTGAAGTAGTAGTTCTGGGGCAGGGCGCCGATATTGAACATGTCATTGTAGTTGCCGCCCGAGCTGTTGCGGAAGTTGCGCATGTTGGCGAATGAACCGTAGGACATGCTCTCGTAGCTGTTGTCCAGGTGATCGCCGGCCCACGCGAGATTCTTCTCGTAGTCGAACTCATAGGTGAGGCGGGTGGAGCCGCTCCAGTAGTAGTAAGTGGCGCCGCGGAAGTCGGCCATATTGTTGGTGCCCTGGTTGGTGCCGCCGTTCCAGTGGGTGGGATAGGTGGCCTTGGTGCCGTCCAGGCGGGCATCCGCCACCCAGGAAGGATTGCTGCCAAGGTAGGTGGTGCCGCTGCCGCCATGGGTGAAGCCCTGCCAATCGGCGGGGGAACCCACGGTGAAGGGGCTGCCCAGCGTCTCGTCGGTGAGGAACTGATAGCCGGTCATCTTAGAGGTAACGTAGGTGCGGATGGATTCGGTGGCGCGGCCCATCTCGATGTTGTTGGGCTGCTCATCCCAGCGGGGCTCGCCAGTGGTGGCGATGTCGAACTTGAAGGTGTCCATCTCGTAGGCCTTCAAGCGGTGCTCCACCACATCGATGCCGCCGATGTTCTGGCCGGTCCAGTTCAGATCGGTGGCCTTCGACTCGAAGCGCACCACGAAGCGGTAGCTGGTGGTAAGGTCGTCCCCCATCACCGGCTCGTAGGTGACGGTGGCGTTGAAGTTGCTCTTCTTGTAATCCTCGGTCTCGTTGCCTGCTTCGCCGATGGTGGTGCTGGCGTTGCCGTTCTGGTTCAGGGCGGTGGCGTCGTAGGTGTTGGCCACCTCCCAGTCGTTCAGCTTGAATTCCTGCACCACGCCGGGCCACTGGCCGTAGGGCTGGCGAGCGCCGGTCTTGTTGCGGTGCATGGGCACCATGCCCTCCGGCAGCACGATGGTGACGGTAGGCAGAATCAGGCTGCCCATCTGGCCGCCGTCCATGGAGTAGTTATGGAAGCGCGCGTAATCCTTGTGCCAGTAGTAGGACCAGTTGGTCACTTGGCTTGCCACGTGATCCCACCAATGGCGGTTCTCCACGTGCACGTTCAGCTGGCGGGTTTCGCTCTCGCTGGCCATGTAGTACTGGTTCACGTCGGCGCCCACGCCGTCTTCACCGATGGAGTTCCACACGCGCACCACCGGCTTGCGCTGCTGGGCGCGGGTGCCGGTTTGGGCGTACAGCACCGGGCTGTCGCCGTTGCCCGCGGCGCCGTAGGCTTCCTCGGGCATCTTGTAAGCATAACTCCACATGCCGCCCACGGCCGCGCCGTTGCCAGCGAACATGCCCATGTTGCGGCTGATATCGGCCGGCAGGCTGCCGTCGTCGTTGGTGATGCGCACCGTATTGTTCTGGATGGTGCAGCCATCCACAGCGGGCATGTTGGGAGAGCCCACCAGCTGCTGGCGGTTGTCATCGGTGTGGTACCAATTGGTAATGGTGAACTTCCAGTCCATGCCGGCATCCTGCATATGGGCGGCGCCGGCAGCGTTTTTACCCTCGAAGTGGTCATAGTCGAAGATGCTGTAGTAAGCGGATGACTTGCTGGGCTCCTCCCCTGCCTTCAGGGTGTCTTCGGTGCTTACCGGGGCGGTGTCCACCGGGCGCACCAGCACGCGGTCGTACCACATTTGGGCCTCGTTGTTGCCAAACACGTGGGAGCCGATGTTCACCCGCAACTGATAGCCGCCGTGCGTATAGGCGCTGTCCAGCCCGTTGACGTTCACGGTGTCGGGGTCGGAGGCGTTGCGGGCGGTGCCATCGGCACTGCGGCCGTACCACTTGCCCAGCGCCTGGTTCACCGTCACCCGGATAACCCACGGCTGGGAGGAGTCGCGGTACGACTCGCTCTGGTGGCTGGTGTTGCCCTCCTCGGTTTCCACCAACTGGTACAGGCCGCGGGGGTCGGCGCCATTCTCGGCAGTGCCGGGCACATACTGGCGGGTAACGTAGTCGCCCGTCTCAGCCGCCACATTGGTGTAGGTGCCAGCCTCGGAATTGCCGGTGGCCACGCTGCCGGTGCCGCTCAGATAGGGATCTTGCAGAGTGGCGGGAGCATCGTAACCGGCGTAAGCACTGTAGGGAGTCTGCAGCACTTCCACGTTAACGAACTCGTCCGGCACCGCCACAAAGCTGCCGCTCGTTTCAATGCCGCTCTGCTGGGCATTGCCGCCAGTCCAGCTGCCGCCCACACCAGTAGTAGCGGACAGCAACTGGGCCTTGACCTGCTTCTTCACCAACTCGGTGGCTACAGCCAAATCCGACAGGTCGGCGCGGTCGTCGTCTTTTTCAATCTTAGGCTCGATGCCGCGGGGCATGATATAGGTGAACTCCACGCCGTCCAGGTTGCGGTCGCCGTAGTTGTAAGCGGTCAGGCGGCTAGTGAAGTCTTGGTTGTACTCCAACGCCGTGATGGCCTGATTGCGGTTCATGCCGCGGGTATCCGACTCCACATCGTTCCAGGAGTAATGGCTGTCGTTGATGTACCAACCGATGTGCGGGTCTTCCCCGGAAACATAGCGGGTCTTCGCCTTGTAGTTGGCCTCGTTGGACACCATCTGGGAAGAGGTGGCCAGCCAGGCCTTCTGCAGGTGCACGCGGGTTTGGCTCCACACCAGCGGCGTGGCGGTGTTGCCCTCGCCAGCATAGGCCACCTCTTTGCGCACCCTCTCGCCATCGGCGGTGGCGATGGTGTTGCCCACGATGCGGTCGCGCAGCACGTACTGGTACCAGTCGCGCACCCGGCGCACCGTGAAGGAGCTGCCGTTATCGCTCACCAGGCCGAACAAGCTGCCGCCGGTGCCGGACATGCCGTTGCCGTAGTTGATGCCGTTACCGTAGCTGCCCACATTGCCGCCGCCATTGGCGTAGTACCAATTCTCGTAGCGCGGGGTGGTGGGCAGAACACCGGGGCCGGTAACCGTGGTGGTGCCGGGGGCCACGCCGGTGGCGTCCGCCACCGTGGTGCCGCCGGGGGCCACCGGGCTGTAGCGCACGATTTGCTTATTGCGGGTAACCTTCACGTCCTCGTCCAGGAACACGCCGCCGGAAGCGCCATTGGAGTTGTTGCCACCGCCGTTGACACCCCAGTTGTTCACGTCCCAGTCGCCAGAGCCACCGCGTACATAGTAATTGGTTTCTAAGCCGGGTATATACACCAGCGAACCGTCGAACATCTCCCACAAGTCGGTCTGCTCGGCCTTGTCGCCGCTGAAGGCCGCCTCGTGCATGAGGTAGTTCATGTCCATGGCAATGTTCTCATTGGCCACGCGCACCGCGCCCCACCAATCGCGGAAAGCGCCGATGCCGAAGTAGCCGTCGCCGGAATCGGAGCTGTTGCTACCGGTGTTCAACGGGTTGATGCGACCAGAGGCACTGTTGTTATTCACGTAGGGGTAGTAATAGTACTCGCCGATGCGGGGGAAGTAAGAGGGCTCGAGGCCGGTGTAGGAGCTGCTGGTGAGCAGGTCGTTCACACCGGTGACGCCGCGGCCCATGTACACCTGGGGCAGGCCGTCGATGGCCGCCTGCACCGGGAACCACAGCTCGATGACGTCGCCCACTTCCATGCGGGTGGAACCCGGTTGAATCTGATCCACCGGGCGCGACGCCTGATCCACACCGGACACCTCAGAGCCGATGCCGTCCTTCACTTCGCCGTCCACAACCCATTCGATCTTGAAGGTGACGAAATGGGTGCTGTAGCTGGAATTGCGCGGGTCCATGTCGCTGAAGTAGCGGTACGGGGCACCGCTGTCCTGGCGGTACACCATGTTGCCGCCCACGTCCTTCTGCCGGCCCTCGTCGATGGCGGTAACCTGCAACTTCATGCCGCGGGTGCGGCTGGCGTACACGTCCTCGTCGTCGCGGTTGGTCCACTTGATGCGGCCCTCCAGCAGCTTGGCCATGTAATCGGCGTCAATCTCCTCGCCGGCCACACCCGCTTCCACGGCCGCCTGCTTCAGGTAGTCCACCGGAATGCGCTCGTAGATCACCGGGTTGTACAGCTCGCCTTCCAGTTCGGTCATGCCGGAGTTGGTGCCCATGGGCACGTTCACCAGGGTGTCCTTGTACCAGAAGGTTTCACCGGGCACGTAGCCGGTCTTCTGCTCGGCATCCGGGTAATAGGTGGAGTTGGCGGCCGCCGAGCCCACCGTCTTCCAGGGCAGGTACTTGCTGCCGGAGGCCTCGTTCACCTGGGCCTCCGTTTGGAAGGCCTGGTTCTGGAAGCGCATGATGGGGGTGCGGCGGTACACCACACGGGTGGTGTCTTTGTTCTCGTCCTGCTTGGTGAGCAGGGTGCCGTGAGTCACCGCGTTATCGGCGGTGGCCAGGGCGCTGCTCACGTGATCCAGGTCGGCTGGCTTGTTCAGCGGATCGTTCGCGTAGGTGATGGCGGCCGGATCGGGACGGGTGCCGGTGCTGTCGATGAAGGACAGCACGGTGTTCTCGTTGTGGAAGTGGGTGAAGGCCAGGTCGGTCTTCATGGTGCCGGTCCACTTGTTGGCCTGCTCGGTGCCGGTGGAAATGGGGGCGTCGGTGTTGTCCAGGCGGATGTCCTGGTAACGGGCAACGCCGTCCAGCACCACGTTGGGCAGCTCGTAGCCCACGGCGGTGCCGATGCCGCTGCCGTTGTAGGTGGAGTAGCCGGGCACGTCGTAGTAGGTCCAACGCACTGCCGTTACATCGCGGAACTTGTTGCTGTTGGCGGTGTGGCCCTCGTCGGTGGCCTCCTGGCTGGAGCTGTTGAAAATCTTCTCCAGCTCTTGCTCGGAGTACCAGTTGCCGCGCATGCCCTCAACGGTGCTGCTGCTGGCGCTGCCGGAAGGCTGGCTGCCACTGACGGTGCCCCCTACCGTGGGACGGTAGTCCAGATAGTCGTTGGTGATCTGGTCCTGCACGCCCTGGCCGTTGTTTGCGGCGCCGTTGGCGGGGTTGGCCCCCATGCCGGCACCGCTGCCGCCCAGAAGGCTCAGCTTGGTTTGGGGCACGAAGTACTCCACCTTGATGCGCGGGCGGCCGCTGGCATCGTAGGGCATCTTGTCGGCGCCGATGGCGGCGCTGTCGTCGCCGGCAGCGGCCCCGGCGGCCGGGAACATGTTCTTCAGGTTCGACTTCGGCAGGCCCGCATAACCGCCGTCCACCAGCAGGGTGTCGGTGGCGGCAATGTGCGGCGCCGAGGTGAGCTCGAACATCTTCTTGTAGCCGGTCACGGCACCGGTGGCGCCGGCCACGTCCTGCATGAAGGACACGGTTACCGTCATGTCGGCGGTATGGGCGGTGGTGTTGGAGATGCCGCCCACGGTGGCCTGGATGCGGTTGCCGTCGGTTTCCGCCACCTTGCCCGGGTTGGTGGGCAGCTTGTCGATGAAGGCGGTGGACACCGTGATGTTGTTCTGGGGATGGGTGTGGAAGCGCACGTTGGCGTAGTTATGGGAGGCCATCTGCTGCTTCACCGTATCGCCCGCAAGCCCCGCCAACGTGATGTCGGTGTTGGAGAAGCTGTAGTAGATGGGGCACTCGGCGGCGCCGATGGAGCCGATGGCGCTGCCGTCGGCGCGCTCGCTGAAGGTTTGCACGGTGCCGAACACGTTGGGGCTGCCCATGGAGGTGTTGGCGTTCATGATGGAGCTGCCAGAGGTGCGGCCGGTCACATCGGTGCCGTTGTAGGCGGCCTTGTACTGGGCGTAGCCGTGACGGGGCGCCGCCACCGCGTAGAAGTGGGCGGTAACGTCGCGGGCATCCCCTTGCGAATAGGAGGGGTCGTCGTCGCGCCAGGCGCCATTGGGATCGTCCAGGTTAGCCCCGGCGGCCTCCTTCTCTTCGGTCATCTGGGTGATAACGCGAACGGTAACCGACTCCCCTTGCTTCAGCTCGTCGGCGCCAACGCCCCGCAGCTTGAACAGCAGGATATGGTTGTAGGCGCCGTCGTCGTCGATGGACGCGCCGTCAGCATTGGTGTAGGTGTACTTCGACAGGTCGGTGCAGGGGGCGGCGTCGCGCACCTGCACCGCGTTGCCGGCGCCGTCGTTGGCCACCAGCTGAGCGGTCACGGCCAGCTGGTTGGCGGTGTTGGAGGCCTTGTTGCCGGCAACCGCTTTGCCGGCGGCGTCGGTCCACTGCACCACTTCCCAGCCCACAATGCGCTGGCCGGAACCGGTTTCAAAGCGGCCGTCGACGGCCTGCAGCGGCAGGGCCAGCCCGTCGTACTGGTCCTTCTGGCCCGCTTTGATCTTCAGGGTGTACTCCACGTAGTCGCCGGAGTACAGCTGGCCGTTGGGAATGTCGGTGGCATTGCCGTTCTGGCGGAAGCTGGCGGGATAGTTGGCACCGCGATCGTCTTGGTCGTAGGCGAAAATCCAGCTGTGGCTGGTGCCGGCGGCATCGGTGTAGGGCGCCGTCAGCTTGGTGCCGCGCAGGTAGCTGGTTTCCAGCATGCCCAAGCGGTGGCGCAGCGTGTAGCCCGCCTCCGGATGCGAGTAGTTGCAACGCAGCGTGTCGTGGTTGGGGTCCTTCGTCTGCATTTCCTTCTCAACCACGGCCAGCTTGTTGTTGTGCAGCACCTGGTAGTAGCCGTTGCCCTTTTTGTCGAAGGCGGGGGTGGACGTTTCGTCCCACTTGCCGTTGGTGGTGGCTTCGGAGGTGGTAGCGTCGGTGATGGCCGCCTTGTCGGTGCCGTTGGTAGTGGCAGTGGCGCTGCGGAAGTTCTCCAGCGTGCGGTCCACGTAAGTGCCCGTATAGGCAAAGGCGTAGGGGTTGGAGCTGTTGCCGATGGACACCTTCGAATCGTTCAGGCGCTTCAGGGCATCCGCCATGTGCTTCTGGGCAGTGGCGCGGAAGCCGGCCGGATCCATGGGGTTGCCGGCAAGGTCGGTGAGAGCGCCGGAGGGAATGGCGTCCAGGGCGTCGTAGAAGTTGGGCAGCAGCACCACGTTTTCGCCGCGCTCCAAATCCTCGAACAGCACCATAGTAGTGCGCTTGGCGGTCTTTGCGGCAGCCTCGGAAGACAGCAGCAGCTGATGATCCTCCGGCATGATGTACAGGCTGCCGTCGGCATTCACCGGCGTGATGTAGCTTACGTTGTAGTTGCCCTTGTACAGGTTCAGGAACACCTGGTTGTTGGCCTCGAAGGCCACATACTTGTCCACCGGGTTGCCACGCAGGTCGGTACCGGTGATGTGGGCGATGGGTAGGGTGGAGTTGCTGGCGCTGCCCTGCTGGTACCACCAGCCTTCGCAGTCCACGTACAGCGAGTACTCCACCAGGGTGTCGGGCAGGTACTCGCTGCCCTGGTCCACGATGGTGCGGTCGAAGTCCACCAGCGGGCTGTCAGCCGGGGCCTGGTAGGCGTTCTTGTCGGCCTTGGCAATCCACTGAGTAAGGGTGTCGAAGTAGCCGTCGATCACCTCTTGGGTTTTGCCGGACTCGTCCATGGCCACTACCAGCGCCATGTTCACGTTCTTGCCATCTTCGCGCTTTTCCTTCAGCGGCAAAGTCACCTGATTGGAAGATTCCTGGTAATCCAACTCGGGCGTGCCCTCGTTCCCGTCGGTGCCGGGCACAGCGGGCGTAGTGAGGCCGTTGCCATTATCGTCAAAGAAAGTGCGCACGGTAAAATCTGGGCCGTACATGCCGGCCAGGTTCATTACCGGCTTGCCGTTGTCATCGAACACCGGCTCCGTGGTTACCGTGCCGTCGTCGCCAACGATCTGCTGGGTTTTCTGGGTGGGCTTGGAAACCGGCATCAGGAAACTGACGGAATAGTTGCCCTTTACCAGGTTGAGGTCCACCGTCTGGGTGCTCACCGGCTGGGCGTTCGCGCCTTCGCCGGACACTCCCGCCTCAAGGTTGAAGGCCACGGTAAAGTCCACCGGGTTGCCGCGGTAGTCCTTGCCCTGGATGCGTGCGCCCATGGCGGTGGTGTTTGCCAGGTCCATCTCGGGGAACTGCACCGTGAAGGAGTAGTCCTTGCGCTCCAGGGAGTTGGTGTAGTACTCGTCCAGCTGAGCCATGGCATCGTTCAGCACATCCACCGACAGGGCACCCATCAGCATGCGGTCCTCGGCGTCGCGGATCTGCTCCAGGCGGCGAATCTTGCCGTCCACCTGCACGCGGGTAACCGTATCAGCGGAAATGGGCTTCAGCTCGCGGGTGCAGGCGGCCTGATCGAAGTCGGCCTTCAGCTCCAAATCGTGCACGGCAGGCACCTCGTAGGTGCTGCCATCGGCGTTCATGGGGGTGAAGTAGTCCACCTTATAAGTGGTGCCCTGGGCCGGGTAGTTCAGCACCGCAGGAAGCGGGGTACCGGGCACCAGGCGGTAAAAGTTGTTGATGGTGTTGCCCTCGTAGTCGGTGCCGGTGATCTTGGCCAGAAGCGGCGTGGAGGTAGCGGCATCGTAGCCCTTCGCCTCCGGCACGTACAGCACGTACTCGGCGGTGCCGGTGGGCTGCACGGGAGCCTCCTCCTCCGGCGGGCCGTACACGGAAATGGTGACAGTGGCACCGGGCAGAACGTTGGAACCGGCGGCCGGATCTTGAGCGAAAATAGTGCCGATGAGGGAGGTCATGTCGCTGCCGCCCTCGCCGTTCTCGTCCGGCTCGGTGGGTCTGGGAATGGGCACGGTATTCACCGCCGGTACCAGCCCCTGCCGCTCCAGCAGCGCCCTGCCGTCGGCCTCGGTGTGGTTCACCACATCCACCACGGTAGTGGGCTCGGCGAACACCACCAGTTCCACCTCGGTGCCCTTCAGCTGGGTTTCGCCGCCCAGAATGGACTGGCTCTTCACCGTTCCGTAGAGGGGGCTCAGGTCAACGGGGGTCTCCGGCGTGGCGGTAAGGCCCAAATCCTCGGGGGTGGGCACCACGTAGGTGACGTGGGCCACCATGCCGGCGGCCTCCATAGCCGCCAGGGCGTCTTCCTCGCTGGTGCGGGTGGCATCGGCCAGGCTGCCGCCTTCCGCCACCACCGGGGCCACATTGGGCACGGTGCCGTACTTGGCATGCACGTACAGCAGCACCGTCTTGCCCTCAACGCCGGCGGTGCCGGTGAGGTTCTTCACGTTCTGCACCGAACCCTCTTCCACCTGGGTGCCGTCGTCCAGCATCTCCTCGTTGGTGAGTTGGGTTTGCACGCTGAAGCCGGCCTCCTGGGCCATTTGGGTGGCCTGGGCCAGGGTTTTGCCCAGCAGCGTCTTGATGTCGAATTCTTCCTCGGGCGGCGCTTCCACGCGCACGGTGATGGTGATCATGGCACCCGCCACCGATTGGTTGGGCTTGCCGGAGGAATCGGTCTCGGTGGGGCTCTGGGAAACCACGCTGCCAATGGGGGTGGAAGAGCCCTCTTCCCCGTCGGCGATCACCGTCTCAATAATGCGGATGTTCTCTTCCTTGTACCAACCGGTGGGGAAGTTGGTGCCGGGCCGCTCTTGGGTGAGGATCTTAATGGCCTCTTCGCGGGTTTTGCCCACCACGTTGGGAACGTTGAATTTGTCGGCATCCTTGTTCAGTTCCAACAGGTGATCGTTGTCCACGATGCGACCCAGGAACTCGCCGCTGTCCAACTGGGTGTAGGCCTCGGTGCGGGTGGCGTTGGGGGAATTGAACACGAAGGAGAAGTAGCTCACGTAGCTGTCGGCATAGGTGAAGTCCACGTTCGCATCGCCCTGGTAGCCGTCGATAGTGTTGGTGAGCACGATGGAGCCGTCGGTGTTGTTTGCGCTGTTGGAGGTAGCGCTGTAGGTGCGCAGGCGCGGCATATTTGCCACCAGCGCAGCGGAATCGAACGCGGCCAACTGGGCGTTTTCGTCATCAGTGGCACCGGTGAGGCCGGTTACCTTCTTGTATTCCTCCGCCGTGGTGGGCATGCCGAAGGCCTTGGCAATGTCCAGCGAGCTCTTGCCCTGGGCCGCCAGCTCGTCTTTGCGGGCGCACAGTCGCAGATATTTCTCGATGTCGATGGTGTAGTCATCAGCACCCTCGGCCGGCGCATTCAGCAGCCCCAGCACCAGCATCTCGTTCCAGGTGAGGGTGATGGTCTTCTCGGCATTGCTTTTAGCGTCGAACACCTTGAAGGTGAATTGCTCGCCGCGGAACCAATTCTTGTAACGGGCGGTATTGGCGGCCACTTCCACAAACTGCTGCGGCACGTAGATGGTTTGCAGGCGGAACGCCGAATCGAGGGTGTTCTCCAACTTCACCCGGCTGATGTGAGAAGCCTTGTTCATCTCGTTGCCGCCATCGGAGATGTTCTGGAAGTAGGCGTAGAACTTCGCCGTGTTGGGCAGCATGTTGTTAGCGGCTTCGGGGGTGGTGGCGTCGCCGTCCAGGTAGTAGTCGTAGAGGTACGACGAGTTCTCGGAGGGCTTGCCGTTCTTGGGGTCGGTATTGGCGTTGGCGTCGGTGGTTACCGCCTGCAGGCTGTACTTGTAGCCATAGGGAATCAGGAAGCCCAGGTAGTAGGCCTCGTCGTACCAGCGATGGCTGCCACCGTTCGTCACATCACCGGTGTCGTTCCAGCTGCCGCGCCAACCGGGCGAACGCAGGAGACCGGTGCCGTGATTGCTGTCGGTGTCGGTGCCGGTGCCCACGGTGGAGCCCACCAGCGGCGCGTAATCGTGGCTGAAGTACACCTCCATGCGGTTAGTGGCGTCCTTCACATCGGAGATCACATTAGTGATGGGGTTGGTCTGACGCTTGTACACATAAGGGCTGCCCAGAAGCTGGAAGTCCTTGGTGTCTACGGTGTTGTCTTTTTCGGCGTAGTGGCCAATGTACTCGGAAGTAATATCGCCGCTGCCGTAGTAGGGGCCGCAATCGATCTCGTAGTAGTCAAGGTACTCGTTGGCGGCGAAGTCCAGGTACACCGACTGCTCCACCTTGCCAACGAAACGCTGGGCCATGCCCTCGGGGCTGGTGCCGGAGCCGGGAATATCAGTACGGGCATCAACGCTGTCCAGCTCCTGTTGGTCAGCCCCCACTTCCACAGCAGCCGCCAGCGCGTCGCCGGCCTCTTTGTAGGTGCGGAACCACAGATCGCCCTTGCCCTTGGAAGCGTCCAACAGGTAGGTGAGGTTCTTCTCCGGCACGGTAACCGTGGCGCCGTCCACTGTTTCGGTGCGCTGCTCGAAGCGGGCGGTGGCGGCAGCGTTCACCTTCCACGCTCCGCTTCCGTCCTTCTCGTACACGGTAATGGCCTCGTGGTCGATTACGATCTTGCGGAACCACTCCTTGGTGCCGCCGTTGGGCCACTTGGGGGTCTTGCGGGTATAGAGGGTGATGCTGGCGCCTTCGTAGTTCTTCAGGTGCGCGTACAGGCTGTCGTTGCCCACCGGCAGAGTGTAGGTGGTGCCGCTGGCGTTGGGCACCTGGAAGGAGATGCCCTTAGCCAAATAGCCGTAGTAGTTCAGCTGCTCTTCCTTGAAGGCCTCCGGCAGGGTGTCGGTGAGCACCACCGAGTCGGCATGGGAGATATAGCGGTCGTACCAGTCGTCGCCGTAGCGGTAATCGGCGCCGGTGTAGTAATGCTTGCGGATATTGGTGCGGTACAGCGACACATTGAAGTTGTGATTGCCGCCGAAGGTGGCGTTGTCGTTGTGGTCGTTGCCCAGCACGAGACCCGTGTCCACGCCCTTGCGAGTGTACACGCCATCGTCGGTGGAAGTGAAGAAGGTGCGCGACACCATATGGCGCATGTTGTTGCGCCCGTGGCTGTGGCCGCACCAATAGCAACAGTGCTCCGAGTGCCAGTCTTGGAATGCCCACGCACTGCGGAAATCCACGTTCAGGTCGCCCTGGGCCAAGCTGAGAGCGGCGCCGTTGGGGTACATGGTACGACCCGCCGGTGCGTTGCGGCGGCTCTCCACGCCAGGGGCGATAAAGGTGAGGCGAGCGCCCCCGTCGGTGTTGTTCAAGGTGCCGTTCAAGCCATATGCGGATTGATCGGTGTTGCCGCTCTTCATATAGGGACTGTTGGCGCGCTTCAAAGCCTTGTGGCCAGGGCGCAGATTGCCAGAGTAGTCACCGCCGATTTCCGACTCGGTAATGGTATCCATTTCTGCCGAGCGCATGCTGTTGAAATCGTTGCCCAGGTTGGACACGAAGTCCAGCGGCTGGGCAGTGCCCTGGGCGGTGGACATGTTCTGCACGCTGCGATATACACGGCCATTCACCTCGAAGGCCATCTTCTTAACCCACTCGTTGGCATTGGTTTCGGAAAGCGCGTACCAGGTGCCGTAATCGGGGGTGTTCAACTGGGCGCCGGAAGCCACCGGGTTAGCGTCGAACGCGGCGTCGGTGCCAGCGTTCTGGCCGGTGTAGGCGTTCTGCTGGCTGCCCTGCCATTGGTTTTGGTTCACCTTCAGGTGATAGGTGATGGACACCACCGGGTTTTGCACCGTGGTGCCGTCTTTCAGCTCGTAACCGGATACCGGGTCTTTGTAGGCATCCGCCTCGGACACGCCAGTGCCGTTGGCGCTGTTGTAGGCATTGGAGGGCGCGCCCAGCGAGGCCACCGGCTTGCCGGCGTCGTCGGTCTTCAGCAGGTTCAAGCGGAAGTAGCGGTTCTTGGTAAGGTTGCCATCGGTGGCAGCGGCGTCGCTCTGGGAATTGTTGCCCTTGCCGCTGTTGTTGCGCTCTTTGGAGGTGGAAGTCTCGCGCTCCAAGGATGCGGCGGCCGAATCCACCGTGTTGGTGGTGTCGTAGGCGGCCCGCAGGTCGGCCTCGGACAGGGACACCACCGAACCGTCCTTGTACAGCACGTCGATTCCCTGCATGTAGGGCAGCGCCACCGAGCGAATCTTCACATAGTAGGCATCGAACACCGTAGAGGGCAGCTGCTGGGTTACATGCACCGTCATGCCAGTGTTGTAGGTTTCCGGGCCCACGTAGCTGTAGGCAGACTGCTCGTTCAAGATGCCACCGTTGTAGGTGCAGCCAGAATACTCGGGGTAGCGCACGTTGTACTGGCTGTTCACCTGGCGGAAGTCGGACAGCAACGAGATTTGGCTCTTGTAGCCCACTTCCAGCATGGCGTTGCTCTCGCCGCTGGAACCATCGGAATGGCCCCAGTGGTGCCCATCCCAGCTGCCAGCGGTGTACTTGGTGAAGCGGTTGCCAAGAGCATTGCCGTCGCCGTTGGCGGTGAGGGTGCTCTTGGGGGCAGCGGAGTGCTGATCGGCAATGAGGGAATCGGCAATAGAGGCATACGAAGCGTTATTGTCGTAGAGGCCGGCGCGGCTCACCGTGTCGAAGTACATCTTTGAGCTGTACACCTGGGAAGAGTCGGTCTTAGTGACCGGGGTGTGCATCTTCGAGCTGATGATCTTCCAGGCGGCGTCGTCCACGGTGCCCGGTTCATCGCCGTTGGCAGGGCGAATGCCCAGCAGATAGTTGCGCGCCTCGGCGCCGAAATGGCGGTACCACTCGCCCAGGTTCACGTCGTGGAAGCCGGTGAACTCGATGTTCTGGTTGTCCCGGCCCGCCTTGGAGGCGTCTTCCTGCATGTCCTTCCAGGAAACGAGCTCTACTTTAATAAGGTTGTAGATGCCGTGGGCCCGCAGCACTTCTTCCCCTACCACCAGGTCGCCCTCGGCGGTAAGCTGAAGGCCGTCGTGCAGACGATCGGAGGCATCGGCACCCGCATCGGCGCCACCGTCCCCGTCCGTGCCCGCATCGGCGCCACCGTCCCCGTCCGTACCCGCATCGGCACCGGCGCAGTCGTCCACGAACGCGGTGAGCGGGCCGGCCGTGGTAGCCGCCTCAGAGCCGCCCTGGTAGCCGTCGTTGGGGCTCAGTGTCCAGGTGACGGGGGTCTTGTTGCCGCTCTCGTCATAGCCGGTAAAGCGGATTTTGCCGATGGTGCCGCCATGGTAGAAGGTGTCGAACCATGCATGGCGGAACCGCACCTGGGTGGTATGGAAGCCCACCCAGCCGCTTTCGCTGCTGCCGTCCAACTGCACCGAACTTTCCCATTTCATGGGGATGTTCACATCAACGTCCACATCGTCCAGAGTGGAAATGCCCCGCTCGTTGAACAGATTCACCCACATCTTGAAGTCGCGGTCGTAAGGCACGGCGGTAACGTCGCTGCTCTCCCCCGGCGAGTTCTGATTCATGTACTGATTGGCGTTGTTGCCGTATTGGCCATAGGTGTACACGGCCAAGGCCGGCGGGTTCACCGTGAGATACGAGAACATGTTGCGGTTGGCGCCATTGCCAGCGGACAGTTGAGGGGTGCCGCCGATGGTGCGGTTCTGCTGTGCAATGGCCATTTGGGCCGGCAAGTGGCGGTTGTTCTGGCGGTAGTACCACCAGTTGGCCTTGCCGGTCAGCTCTACAAACAGCTGGTCCTCCGCACGAGTCACCAGATTCTGGGCCCCTTTCCAGGGGTCCATTTCGGAGTAATCCATCACAATCTTCTCAAGGTACAGGCCCTTGGCAGAAGCGAACTCCGGCGCGGTGGCAAGATCTATCTGCACGGAACCCACCTCAGCGCCGGCGGCGGCATCGGCATCGGCAAACAGCTGCAGCACCTGGGCAGTGGTCAGCTCCACCGTGATGGGCGGATTGGACACCTGGTCGTTGTACAGGGGCAGGTTCGCCGCATCGGGGTTGCGGAAGTAGAAGGTTACCTTCTTAAGGGCAGTGTCGGTTTTAGCCGGCGCCTTGTTGCCGCTGCGGTAAGTGGAGCCGATACCCACCAGCGCCCGGGACAGGGTTACCCGCTTGGTGAGGAAGCCTTGGATGTCGCCGATGGGGGCCGGCAACTTGTCGGACAGGCTGCGCACCGAAACGGTGACGGAGGTGTTGTCCATGCGGGCGAAGCTGGTGCTGTTCACCCAGAAGCGGTATCCGGCATCGTCGGCGTAATTGGCCAGCTCATAGGCATCGGCATCGGCCGTGGAGTTGCCGAATACGGAGAGGTCGCCTTCGTTGGCAGCGCTCTTCTTGCGGGCATCCGCCGGCTTGAACGACTGGGATCCCATGGTGGAAGTGGCGGTGTAGACGCCCATGGCGTGACTGGCGCTGGCGCGCAGGTCGGAGCCGTACTCGTCGGTAGTGGCGTACACATTGGCGCGGGCGGTAGTGTTAGACAGGGTGTCGGCGCGGCCGAACACGCTGAAGGTGGGCCAAGTGGGGCTAATGGTGCCACCGGCGTAAGTGCTCTTGCCGTCAACGCGATCGAAGTGAATGCGGGCGGCCACGATGGTGTCAGCGGGGTCGATGACAGTTTCCGCAGCGGTGGCGCCGCTGAAATCGTACTTCTTGCCCAGGGGCACCCGCAAGGTGGCGGTGAGGCCAGTGTAGGTTTCCTTCGTTTCCTCGGAAGAGTCGGTGGTGCCGTCGGCCCGCAGGGTTTTGGTTTCCCGCACCGTGGTGGTGCGCACGCCCAGGGTACCGCCCGTAGCCAAAGCGATATTGGTGCCGGCAATTGCGGGGCCGTTGTAGGTGTAGGTTTCGGTGGTCACGTGCTCCCACACCTCAACGGTGTTGGCGCCAGAGGTGGAAGAAGAGATGAGGTTATCCGCCTTCACCGTGCTAGCGCTCACTTGATCAGGGGAAATCTGCGGCCCGTCGCCCCGGCCCCCATCGTCCAAGTACACGAAGTTCTGCAGCTCTACGGCGTCGTAGCTCATCTGACGGGCCGCCTCTTCGGCCGCCGCCTGGGAAGCGTTGGTCTTCGCCAGCTCGCCGTTGATGTTGATGGAGAAGAAGTCGATGGCGGAGATGGCGGAGTTCTGGTGCAGCCAGCCAGTGTGGGCCACCTCGTCGTAGATGGGGCTGAACTGGTACACGTCGTCGGGGTCGTCCACCACGCCGTCGTTGTTGGCGTCGATGAGGAAGTCGGCCACACCGTCGCCGTCGATGTCGATGTTGAAGGCAATGTTGCCGTTGGCGTCCCGCTTGTTCAGGGTGACGGGGGCGCCGCTGGGGGTGGTGCCCTCCCTCTCCGGCATGGGGCGCTCCACCGAAGTGGTGTAGTTGTTCCACTGGAAGCCAGGCAGCACCAGCTCCTCCCCTACGAAGCCGCGCTGGATGGTGCTGCCGTCTTCGTCGGTGGTAATCAGCATGCTGCTGGCATGGTTGTCGTTGATTTGCAGGTCGAGGTTCAACCGGCGCGCCGTGAAGAACGAGTCATTGGTAAAGAAGTAATTAAAGTAGGCGCTTTCACCTTCGCCGTCGCCCCAGCGATAGGGCACGTTCTCGTTGGTGTGGGTGCCGGCGCCATTGCCGCTCCAACCGTGGTTCACCGATACCGCCGGCTTGATGGGCACGTAAGCGCTCTTGAGCGTAGCGGTTTTGCTGACCTGCTGGTTGTAGGCGGCGTCATCATAGTCGGTGCTGAACCTTGCCACCAGGGGCATGGTGAGCACTTGGTTCGGAGTACCGATGATTTCAATGGTGCCGCGGTTGTTGGTGCCATTGCCGGGCTTGTAGGAGCTGAACTTCACCTTAACATTCATGAGGTACTGGTCGGCCCACAGCCCCGAGGGCAGCACGGCGTCGGTCAGGCCGTCGCCGTCCATGTCGTTTTGACGATAGGCTTCCAGCTGCGCCGCCGTAAGGGTGGTGGTGCGCATCAGCATGTCGTTTGCGTTTTTGGAGTAGTAGTTGATTTCTACGCTTTCAATAACGCCAGAGGCGAACATGTTGCCGCTGATGGTCACCTTTTCCGCTTCGAAGCCACGGCGAACACCGCGCACTCCTTCGTAGAACATACCGTGATAGGTCATGCCGGTAACGCCGCCAGCAGGGGTTTGATCGGCACCCACCAAGAAGTAGGCCGGCTCCATGGGGGCCTGCGAGTTGTTGCCAATGTGGAAGCGCCAACCGGCATTGGGCTCGTTCACCAGCGTTTCCTTCAGGTCGGCCACGTTGTTAACGCCGCCGTTGTTACCGGAGAACGCACCGCCAGAGATGATGGGCTTGGTGGGAGTTGCAGTAAAAGAAGCCGTGTCGGGATTGCTGGTGCGATCGATGAGGGTGTAGTACTGGCCGCCTTCAGACGAAGAGGTGACCCACTGTTTTTGGCCGTAGGAGATGCTCACATTGTTGGTGTAAGCACCATTGGCACCATTGGAGCGGGGCGCGATCAAGGCGCCAGTCACATCGATGGTGAGGGGAATGGCGGTGAGGCCCTTGTACTGGGGAATGCGCTCTTTCAGCAGGAAACGCACGCGACCGGTGAAGGTGCCGTTGGTGCCGGCAGTTACACCGCCACTGGCATGGGGAATGGCGCCGATGCCGTTGTTCTCCAAGATTGTGGAAAGATGCTGCGACTCATCTGCGGCTTTGCCGAAGGTGTACATCACCGCACCGGTGGTACCAGCAGCATAGGTCCGCGTGATGGGCAGGTTGTCAATGGTGCGCCAGTGCAGCTGCCCCAAGCGATCGCGGTACTCGAACTCCAGCACACCGGAGTTGCCGTGATTGTCGCGACCAGTGGCAAACCAATCATCTAAATCTACGGCGTTGGCGATAACTTGCGGCGCCACGGAGCTGGCATCGGCCACCACTTTATAGCCGTCAATGACGTCGCCGGCCTTCAGGGTAACTTTGGTGCCCACCGCCGGAGTGGTGCCGTCCCCCACCGTCACGCCATCGATGACGTCGCCGGCCACCGTAACGCGCTCGGCACCCGCCACGTAATCCGCAGAGGGCACTAAAACGACACCGTTCAAAGTGTCGCCGGCGGAAAGGGAAAGCGCGGGGCGATCGTCGCTGTCGGACGTGGATGCAGCCGACTGGTTAATGCGAATGCTGATCTGCTCCAAATTGATACCGCTGGGCAAGGTGTCAACAATCTGGGCGCCGTAGCGGTCGGTGGCAGTATCGGCCAACAGGCTAGTGCCGAACAGCGGCTGGTTGCCAGTGATGCGCAGGTTGCGCAAGCGATACGTAACCGATTGCCCCAAGGGAGCCTCGAAGGTTTCGCCCACGGCGCTGTCGCTGGGACGCAACGAGACCTTTTCGATATTGGCGCCGGCGGTGGGATTGTTGAAGGTGGAAGTGTTGGTGTAGGTTTTGGTCCACATGTAGTCGTCAACGCCACGGCCACCAAAGTGCACGGTTGATTCCGTATCCAGCGTCACATACTCGTCGGCACTCATATTAGTAGTGTAGGGCAACGCCAACAGAAACACCTTGCGGTCGGTCTTCTGGTCCAAAGCGCTTTCCGGTTTCTTCATGGGGCCGTAGTACATCGAACCGCCCATGAGGGGGTTATAAGTGTCCGCTTCGTTGTCGGGAGTAATCTGGTCTTTCTTCTCCACCTCCGGCACTGTGAAAGAGATTTGGCCGTTTTGGCCCGCCGTAGTGTAGGGCAGCTCGTGCAGCCCCAGGTCCTCAGCGTTCTCGAACGACTGCAAATCCAGCGCCTCCGCTACGCCGGGGTTGTTGGTAATGTCGTAGATAAGAGCGCCGCCCTGGCCGGGAACGCCCACGTACTCCTTGCCGGAAACGGTGGCGCGGGGGTCGGGGTTCTTGGTGATGGTTTCGTTCTCAGTGCGGGGATTGGTAACTAGCCAGGTGACAAGGTCGGCATCGCGGATGCCGGTGTTGGTGAGTTCGGCCGAAGGGAACTTGAAGAAGTACGACAGGTAGTCGATTTGCGAGTCCTTCTCGGGCGAAACGTTGCGGGTGGTGATGCGGTACACCATGTAGTTGTAGCGATCCCACAGCACGGGGCGGCTGATCACCTCTATATTGGTATTCCAGTCAAGATTGGTTTTAATAAAGGTGGCGTTACGCTGAGTGGAGCTGTCCGACTGGGCGCCAGGGCTGATCACGGTATCGATGTTGCCGCGCAGCACGTCGCCATTGGCATCGGTGTAGGCGTTGTAGCTCACGCCCCAACGGATGGTGCCGCCCGTGTTCTCAGGAATGGTGCCGATGAAGGTCACCCCCAAGGAAAGGCGACTGAAATCCTTGATCAGCTGCCACTTGTTGGAGGCGTTGCCCATGTACTTCAGGCGAAAGACGCCGGTGATGCCCTCAGAGTTGTACCAACTTTTGTAACGGGCGTCAGTGAGCAAGGTACCCTTGGTGGAACCGGAGCGGTCCATATCGTAGATCTTCCACTTGCCATCGAAGCAATCGGAATTCAGCACCAGCGCCAGGCGAGGCCCGCGGGGGGAGCTGTCGTTGCCGATATCATTTCCATCGGCCTTCCAGTTGTCGTAGCTGTATTCCTCGGTAAGGCCGCCCGAATGGGAGTCCACGAAATAAGGAATCTGCAGCTCGAACACCGGCGCAGCATCCTCTCGCTCGCCATCGGCATAGCCGTTGGCGGGAAGGCCCATAAAGCCGGCATCGTAACCCACGTCGGCGGTAAGGTCCAGGAACGGGCTGTCAGTGGACTTGATCATATAAGTGTTATTGCCCATAGCGGTACCGCCGCCGGGGGTAACCTTGAGGTTGGGGTCGACATAGCCGGCAGGCAGGCCGCCTACCAGCACGGTCTCGGAGCCACCGGCAGCACGAGTGTTGAAGGGGGTGATGCTGTACAGCGGGCCCGACGAGAAACTCATGGCGTTGCCCAGCACGATGGGGCCATGGCCATAGGTGCCCATGTGCTCCACAAGCTCCTCGCTAGTGGGGGGGGTATAGGTGCTCTCCTCCTGCTGGGGCTCATCGACGGCCGGCTGGCTGTCCGGGTCGGGATCGTCAGCCTCCCCTTCGCCGTCGCCTTCGCCGTTGCCCTCCCCTTCGGGGGCAGCCGGCGCGGCGGGGGCCTCGGGATCGGCGGTGCGGGTGAAGGTGGCGCTCATGCGCTCGTGGAAGGGCAGCGCTACCGCCTTGCCCTGAGTGCGCACCAGCACGCTCACGTCCAGTTCGTTCACCACCGGCTTGAACTTCTGCACCGAGGTGCCCGCCTGGGCGGTCCCCAGGGGGCTGGCACCTTCGGCACCGGGCAGCGCCTCGGGGGCGTCTTCCAGCTCCATGGCGCTCAGGGCGTAGGGGGCGGCCACGTAGAAGGTGCGCTCCTTCCCCGCCGCCACGGCGCCTTCGTCATCGTCGAGGGTGAGGGCGAGCAAGCCTTCTTCAGTTACTTTATAAGGGATGGCGGAAAGGCCGGCTTCCCGCAGCGAGTCGCGGCTGCTGAAATCCAGGGCGGCGCGCTGGGCCTCGGAAAGCTCGGTCACGTCCACCACCACAACGCCGCCTTCGCCGGGCACGCCCACGAAGGTAGAGCGCTCGCGCGCGTCTTTGGAAGTGTCGGGGGCGCCGTCGTCGCCCAAGTTGGGCACCGGGTCGCCACCGTCTTCGCCTTTCTTGTAGGCCATCAGCACCGCGGCCGGCACGCCGCCGAAGCCGTTGGCGTCGGTGGCCCACAGGCCGCTCAGGGAAATGCCGGAAACGGCGGGCTTGTTCTCGGGCACGGCAATTTGGACCTTCGATACCAAGTAGCCGCCTTCGCTGTTAATGACGGCGCTTTCCCCATTTTCCACCGTCACGTTGGCGGCGGCATCGGTTTCATCGTTCACCAGGTTCACCGAGCCGAGGGTTTTCACCATGGCGCGGCCGTACTGGGTGGCGGGCTCCTCGTTGTTGGCAGTGGCGGCCGGGGTGAAGCTGCGGGCCTCGTAGCCAAAGCGCACCGCCACCTCTTCGTCGGCGGGCACGTTGCCCACCAAGCCGAAGCCCACCACCGGCATGGTGCTCTCGGCGGTGATGGCGGCCGGGGTGCGGTTGGGGGCACTCTCAACGGTGGGGCCGGTGTAGTCCTTGGCTTCCTGGGCGGTGAGGCCGGCGGGCACTTCGCCTTCGTAGCGCAGCACGATCTTGCCGGAAACGCCGGCCTTCAGGTCGGCATCAGACAGCTTCAGGTAAGCGCCGTCGTGCTCTTGCCAGACGCTCCAGCCGGCGGGCGCGGCGTCGGCGAACAGGGCGGCGCGCATAGCGGGGGCGCCGGCGGCGTTGTTGTCGGCGGTGATGCCGCGCTTCACTTTCCACAGCTCTTCACTATAAGTAGTAGCGATATTGCCTTCGGCGTCTTCGTAGAGGTAGGGCAGCTCAAAGGTGAGCACCACCGCGTCGTTCACAGCGGAGCCGCCCAGGCAGCCGTCTTCCAGGAGCGCGGCCAAGTTGCCCAGGGTATAGTCGGCTTGCACGGGGCCGTTCTTCACCAGAAAGCCGGTGCTAGAAACCATGGGGGCGCCGAACAGGGTGAGGGTGGGGTTGATGCGAGCGCTGATGTCGGCGTCGCCCTCGAACTTGGCGGGCAGCACGTCGGTGGCAGACACCAGGTGCTCCGGCAGCAGCTTGGCGACTTCGGCGGCTTCGTCGATGGTCGGCTGCTGCTCCGGTTGGGCGGCGGGCTCGTCGCCCTCGCCCTCGGCGGCATCAGGGCCCTCGGCCGGGGTGGCGTCGGAGTTGGCGGCGTCGCCTTCGCCCTCGGGAGCGGTGGCGGCCTGATCGCCGTCGGTGGTTTCGCCGGCGGCGTCGCCCTCGGCCGGTTGGTCGTCGGCGGCGTCTTGCGGCTGGGCGCTTTCCGCCTCGGCGGCGGTGGCGTCTTGGAACAGCGGGCTCAGGCCCGAAGCGTCGAACATGGTGGCGGCCAGCAGGATGCTCATGGTAACCGACAGCACGCGCTGCCAGGGACGGGTGCGCAGCGGCGGGTTCACCACCGGCGCGTCGCCGTCTTCGCCGAACGCGCCCTTGGCCAGATCGGCGATGTCGCCCAGCCCGGCGCCCTTGGCCGCGGCGGCAGCGTTGGTATTTCCAGCAGCGCCCTTGCCGGCGGAGCTGCCCTCAGCGGTGCTCGGAACGCCAGCAGCGTTACCAGCGGCGCCGTTGGCCAGTTCGGAAGCGGCGAGCGGTTCGGACGCCCCCGCCTTGATCGAGCGCTTCAGCCCAGCCTGGGCAAGCAGTTGGAAAGCGCTATCCAAGCGCTTGGCCTTAGAGGCGGGGCGGAAGCCTTCGCCAATGTCATTTCCCAGCTCAGCGGCCATTTTCTGGCGGCTATCCTCAGCAGAAGAGCCAGCTGTTGCGAAAGCGGCCTCGTCGCGAAGTTCCACAGCGCCCACCGCCGCGTTTCCTTCGCTCATCTCGGCGCCGCCCGGGGCGGCAGCTCCTTCGCCGGCTTCGACAAAGCCCAGCGTAGAGGCCTCTTCGCAAGCCTCAGTGGCCGCGGTGCTTTTCTCGCAAATCTCCATAGCGCCCAGCGCCATAGCCTCTTCGCAAGCCTCGGCGGCACCCTCTTGTGAACCCTCGCTATAACGCGCGCGCGTAATAGAAAACGCGCCGGCGGCGGGGGTGGCGGCCTCCACGGCGGCCTGCTCGGGCGCATTTGCACGCGCGGCATCGTCGCCCGTTGCGCGGGCGGCAGAGGAGGCGGCCATGCGCTCGGTCACTTTGCGCATGAGCCCCTTCAGGCCATTTACCTGGCGTTCCGATTGATTTTCGTCACCGATTGGTGGCTCGTCGAAACCCGTGGACGTTTGCTTGGCGGAAATTCCGAACCTTCTTGCCATGCTAACAGCTCCTGTTTACCTAACCTCAGCCCCTCAGGACCTTACACACTGCAGTACCTGCTGGTTAGGAAATGGGCAAAACGACCCGCCCCGCGGAATAGAAACCCCTCACCGAATACCACCCATGGCCCGCGGCTTTATCCCCTGCCGCAGGCCGTGAGTCGGATGTTCAGCAAACGAACTTGATATCCCGCGCTTAAATTTTCCGAACCAGCGCGCCGGCCCCCTCATGGCTCCCGGAAGAACCCATCCTTCCGGGCTTCGGAGGTCGTAGTTTGCCCATAGAGCAAACGGTCACACGATTGTAATACTTCCGTTACCCTCATACAACCCCAAATTACTAGGTTTTGCGGGAACGGAGGAGACGGCGATTTAACGGCTGTACTGGCCTTTCTCCCTGTTTAAACCACGGATGCATGAGGGGGTGGAAGAGGTTAACGGTTCCATTTCCCCCTGAAAAGCCCGTTCACATTTTCCCCGCACGCCCCCACCAAC
>NZ_QIBY01000018.1 GCF_003725335.1 Parvibacter caecicola | reverse complement strand
ATTGGAAAGCCGATTGGCTTTCATAAGTTGTCTCTCAAATGGAATCTGCCCTGCCCTCTCGGGCGGGCGGGTCTTCCTAAATCGAAAGTGATGTCACTCTGACTTCTCTCGCGCTCCCCCTCTCGGGAAAGCGCTCTGCAGTATCCGGTTCTCAAGGTGCCGCGGGATGCTCCCGCCGCGCTGCTCTCGCGAGCGGCGCAAGGAATAATATTACTCTGTTTACCTCTTGTGTTCAAGTGATTCACAGAATCTCAACAATTCTTTTTTCCATCCCATTTACCGTTGCCGGCTGTAGTGCGATTTCCAAGAGAGCTGTTGGCTGTCCCTTCCTTCAAAGACAGCTTGTCTATAATACTCCCCTCAACCGCCATTGCAAGAACTATTTGAGCGCAACACATTTTTACCAGTAAGCGGCGCCTGAGAAAGATGAACGGCAAAACCCCTGGTAAACAGTGGGGGCAAAATGCCCTACACTGGTGCAAACAGCCAAAGGAGCGCCCATGATCACCCCTCTGCCCGCCATAGACGTGCCCTCTCCCGCCCGCACAGTTATCCAGCTTTTGGAAGACGCCGGCTTCGAGGCCTGGTGCGTGGGGGGGTTTGTGCGCGACGCGGTTATGGGGCGGCCCGCCCACGATGTGGATCTGGCCTCCAACGCCTCCTGGCAGCAGCTGAAAGCCCTCTGCGACAGCGCCCGCATTCCCGTGCGCGAGATTGGCGTGAAGCACGGCACCCTTACGGTACTTCTGGAGGGCGAAGCGCTGGAGGTGACCACCTATCGCATCGACGGCGCCTACAGCGACGGACGCCATCCCGACCAGGTGAGCGCCGCCCGCAACATAGAGGAAGATCTGAAGCGCCGCGATTTCACCATCAACGCCATGGCCTATCACCCCGAGCGCGGGCTTTTAGACCCGTTCGGCGGCCAGCGCGACATCGAAGCCGGCGTCATCCGCACAGTGGGCAATCCGCGGGAGCGGTTCAAGGAAGACGCGCTGCGCATTCTGCGCGCCTGCCGGTTCGTTTCGCAACTGGGATTTCAGATGGACGAGGCCACCTTCCAAGCAACGCTGTCTCAGAAAAGCCTGCTGGGGGGCGTGGCGGTGGAACGGGTGCGCGACGAGATGGAGCGCTTCTTGCTAGGAGCCCACGTACACGATGCTCTTTTGGGCACGGTGGACATCCTGGCCTTTCCCTTCCCGGAGCTGGTGGCCATGAAGGGATGCCAACAGCACACCCCCTATCATATATATGACGTACTTGAGCACACCGCCTGGGCGGTACAGAACATAGCGGCCGATCCCATCCTGCGCTGGACCATGCTGTTCCACGACATGGGCAAGCCGGGGGCCAAGTTCGAAGGGCCCGACGGCATCAGCCATTTCTACGGCCATGCGAAGATAAGCGTGACGCTGGCGGCGGCCGTCATGGAACGGCTAGGGTTCTCGAACCATCGGCAGGCGCAGATCCTGGCGCTGGTAAAGCGCCACGACGACGTGATAGAACCGCAGCGACGGCCGGTGCGCCGCGCCCTTTCGCGACTGGAGGGCAACCCGGAGCTGTTCCGCAAGCTGTGCGCCGTGAAAAAGGCGGATGCCAGCGCCCAGGCTCCCCAGTGCGCCCCCCGCATGCAGCTGGCCGACCAGCTGGTGCAGGTGATGGAGGCGGTGCTAGCGGAAGGCGAGGCGTTTTCCCTGAAGTCGCTGGCGGCAAACGGCCGCGACGCCATGGACGCCGGCATACCCCAGGGGCCGGCGGTGGGTGAAGCCCTGAGTGCGGCGCTGGAGGCGGTAATAGAAGGAGCCCTCCCCAACCAACGGGAAGAGCTCCTGGCATTTTTGCAGAATTGGGCGATTGGCCGTTAAGCGGCTCCGCTGCGCCGCGCTATTCGCAGCGCTGGGAATTCTCGAAGGTGAAGCGGCCCATCTTGGTGCCCCCCAAGATGTGGATGTGCAGATGGCCCACCGTGGCGGCCGAATCGGGGCCGGTGTTGATAACGGTGCGATAGCCGCTCTCCCCCACGCCCTTCAGCTTTGCCACCTCGGGCACCACCGACAGCATGTGCCCCAGCACCTCCGCCGGCACTCCGTCCTGCAGGTTGTCGTAGTGCACCTTCGGCACCAGCAGCGTGTGCACCGGCGCCTCCGGCTCGATGTCGTCGAAAGCGTAGCAGATATCGTCTTCGTACACCTTGGCCGAGGGAATCTCGCCGGAAACCAGTTTGCAGAACAGGCAATCTTGCGCCATGGGGGCTCCTTTCCTACCTATATATAATAGTTGCAGAATACCACAGGAACCCGGCCCGCGCCGCGCACCCGCGCCAAGGCGGCGGGCCGGCACAGCATGCCGTTTGGGAAGGGGCCGCCGTGGGGCTTTGGGCCGTTTGGAAAAAGTACCGGGAAGTGAAGCCCCGGTGGGAGCAGCTGTGCCATGGCTGCGGCCAGTGCTGCTACGAGCGCACCCCCGCCAAGGGCGGCCGCTTCACGCCCATCCGCCCCTGTGAGTTCTTAGACGAGGAAACCCTGCGCTGCGTGGTGTACCCGCACCGCTTCGAGGCCTGCCCCTATTGCCGCAAAGTGACGCTGCGCCACGCCCTCTCCCGCCGCTACCTGCCGGACAGCTGCGGCTACGTGCAAACCTTCCGCCCTCTGCTGCGCAGCGGGAAGCGCCCCTAGGCAGGCAGCTGGTTGGCCAGGAAGCGCTCGGCGTTGCCGCTGGTCATGGCGGCGAATTCCTGGTCTGAAAACGGCAGCGCCCAGAAGGCGTCCAGCTCTTCCACCGGGTTCCACATGGGGAAATCCGAACCGAACATGATGCGATGGGTGCCGTGGATGCGCACCAGCTCGGCGGTGCGGCGCGGCCCCAGAAACGCCTGGGCGCTGGACATGTCCATGTAGCAGTTCTCGTTTTCCAGGTACTCCACCGCCAAATCGAAAATGGACCAGCCGCCGAAATGGGCGGCGTCCACCACCAGCCGGGGAAAACGGCGCAGCACCTGCTGCATGCGGCGCGGATGCGAGAAATCGTAGCGGTAGTCGCCGCAGTGCATGATCACCGGGAAGCGTCCCTCCGCCATTTCCAGTATGGCCATGATGCGGGGGTCGTCCATGTTCACCTGCTGCGAATCCGGGTGCAGTTTCAGCCCCACCAGCCCCAGAGAAAGCGCCCGCTCGATTTCCGCCTCGGGATTCGGGAAATCTTGATGGAGGGTGAAAAAGCCGGTGAACTGGGGATGCGCGACGCACTGGGCGGCGATGAAATCGTTGATGGAGGTAACCTGGTGGGGGCTGAGGGCCACCGAATGCACCACCTGGCGCTCGATGGGCGAACCGGCGCATACCGCCAGCAGCGCCTCGCCCGATCCGTCGGCCACATCCATGGGGATGTTGTAAAAGCGCCCCACGCTCTGAACCGCCTTCTCTTTGATGGCGTCGGGGTAAATATGGCAATGGACATCAATAACCGGGCTCACGGCAAACCTTTCATCGCGCGGGGATTCTCTCCCACACCATAGCAAATGCCCGGCTCTTGCGGGCCGGGCATTCGGTGGTCACAAATATGAGGGGTGCTCGCGCGCGGCCTACTCTTCGGGCCGCTGCACCACCATGCGGATGCGGTCGATGCGCAATCGGTCCATGGCAATGACGGTGAAGCTCACCTTCGTGCCCTTGTGCTCCAGCACCACCATGTCCCCCTCGTCGGGAATGCGGTCGAACAGCGCCAGCAGCAGGCCTCCGGCAGTTTCCACCTCTTCCGCCTCTTCGGGGGTAAAGCCCAGGATGTCCTCCAGATCGCCGATGGCCAGAGCGCCGTCGATGAGGTATGACCCGTCCGGCTCTTTCACCACGTCGTCGTCGGTGTCGTGCACGTACTCGTCGTCGATGCGGCCCACGATCTGCTCCATCACGTCCGACATGGTAACGATGCCGGCCGTGCCGCCGTGCTCGTCGATCACCACGCAAATCTCGGTGTGGCGCTGTTGCAGGGTTTCCAGCAGCCGCGCGATGGCCAGCCCTTCCGGCACCGCGGGCATCTCGCGAATCTTCCACTGGGACAGCGGCGTGTCGGGGGCCATGCCGTAGAGGTCCTTCACGTGCACGAAGCCCACCACGTGGTCTTTCGAACCGCGCACCACCGGGTAACGGGTGTACTTGTAGCGATGGATGGTGTCCAAGTTCTCCTGCAGCGAATCTTCCAAATCGATGCACACCACATCGGTGCGGGGGGTCATGATGGCCTCGGCATCCTTCTCGCCCAGGTCGAAGATGTTGTCCACGAACTCGTTTTGCTCCGGCTCGATGAGGCCGCTTTCGGTGGACTCGTCGATGAGCAGCTTGATCTCGTCGCCAGTGTACACCTCGTGCTCGTCGGCGGCGTCATGGCCGAACAGCCGCATCACGCCGTTGGTGATGCCGTTGAACACCACCATGATGGGATAGGTGACCTTGTAAAACACCCGCAGCGGCCCCGCCGTGTGCAGGGCGTACTTCTCGGTGGAGAAGATGGCGAATGATTTGGGAATCAGCTCGCCCACAATGACGTGCAGCGCCGTGATGAGCACGAAGCCCACCGCCACGCAGATGGGGGCCACCGCCCCTTCCGGCAAACCGGCCGCCAGAAGCGGCGCCTCTAGCACGGCCGACACCGCCGGCTCGCCCAACCAACCGATGGCCAGCGATGCCAGGGTGATGCCCAGCTGGCAGGCGGACAGGTAGGCGTTGATGTGGGTGGTAACCTCCTGGGCCGCCTCGGCGCCGCGGCGCTTCTCCGCCACCGCCACCTCCACTTGGCTCTTTCGCACGCGCACCAACGCAAACTCGGCCACTACGAAAAAGGCGTTCATGGCAAGGAAGAACACCACCAGCAGCAGACATATAACAGTTGTCATTAAAATCAGCTTCCTTGTTTTCGGCGCCGTCTGCAACGGCGCGCGGGTACAGACCCTCCTATTTTGCCGCATTTTGCAGCGGCATTCACCGTGAATCGGCTAGTTATACAGGGTTGTTTCTTAGCGCGACGGCGATGCCGAGGCCGCCGCAGCGGCCTCCAAGTCGGCCACAGCGGCGGCCGCTTCCTCGGAAGGCTGGCCGCTCAGATAGGCCTGCATGGAGTACTGGGTGATGTCGCTGCGGTTGATGATGCCCACCAGCTTGCCGTTGTCCACCACCGGCACCTTCTTCAGGTGGCTCTCCGCCAGCACGCGGCACACCTGCGGCAAATCGGCGTGCACGCTGACGTTGATGGAACGAGGGGCGCCAATTTCGCACACGTTGGCGCTCATCAGGTTCTGCAGCCGCTCGTCGTAGGTGCGGCCGTCACGGGCCGAGCTCATGATAAGCACGATGGGGTCGATGAACGAGCCTTGGCGTGGCGAAAGACGCTTCAGGATATCGCCATCGGAGATGAAACCCACCGCTTCCCCTTTATCGTTCACAATGGGGGCCGCAGAGATGTGCTTGGTAACGAACAATCGCATGGCATCTTCTACCGTGGCGGTGCGAGGCAGCGAGTACACATCAGTTTTCATGATGGACTCCAGCAGGGTGCGGTGGCTGCCGTCCGTATCGCGCTGGGCGTCCTCTCCCTTCCTATCGCGCACCAGCGCGATGGTGAGAATGAGGCCGACCAGACACAGGGCCGTGCACACGCCGAAGGCCACATTGATGCCATAAAGGGTGGCTGAGGCGGTATCCATGGTGCCGGTGAGGCTGTTGGTGATGATGGTGGACACCGAGATGATCACCGCAGTACCCAGCGATCCCGCCACCTGACGCAGCGTATTGTTCACCGAGGTACCGTGGTTCATGAGGTCGTTGGGCAGTGCGTTCATGCCCCAAGTGGTGATGGGCATGTTCACCAGCGCCGTCGAGAACATGCGCACCGTATAGAGCGCCGTCAGCCACATGATGGGGGTGCTTAAGGTAAGCACGGCGAAGCCTGCAGTGGTAAGGGTAAGCAGCCCCATGCCGATGATGGCCAGCTTACGGGGGCCCGAGCGGTCGAACCACTTGCCGGCCACCGGGTTCATGATGCCCATGAGGATGGCGCCGGGCATCAGCACCAGACCCGAAACCGTAGCGGATTGCCCCAGCAGCGTTTGCAGGTAGATGGGCATGAGGATGCCGGCCGCCAACAGCGCCCCCTGCACCAGCATGCCGATGATGGTGGCCACCAAGAAACGGCGGTTCTCCAGAACTCGCACCTGCAGCATGGGTTCTTCCAAATGGGTTTGGCGGATGAAGAACCACACCACGCCGGCGATGCCCAGCGCGATGGCCGCCGCCGTGAGCAGGGTGAGCCCCGCCGAACCCACTGCCGAGAAGCCGTACAGCATAAGGCCGAAACCCAGCGTGGACAGCACCAGCGAAAGCGGGTCGAGCTTTGCCGTGCCGTCCCCGGTGCCCAAGTGACGCTCCATGAAGAACAGCGATGCCAGCACGATGAGCGCCGAGAGCACCGTAATGGCCATGAACATGATGTGCCAGTCGAACTGGTCGATGACGAAGCCGGCAACGGTGGGGCCAATGGCGGGCGCGAAGGCGATGACCAGGCCGAAGATGCCCATGGCCGAACCGCGCTTGTCCACTGGGAAGGTGATCAGCAGCACCGTCATGGTCATGGGCATGAGGATGCCGGCGCCCGCCGCTTGGATAAGGCGGCCGGCTAGGATAACCGGGAAGCTGAGGGCCAAGCCACACATGGCCGAACCGGCGGCGAACAGCGACATGGAAACCACGAACAGGCCTTTGGTGGTAAAGCGGTCTTGCAGGTAGGCGGTAATGGGGATCATGATGGCGTTCACCAGGGTAAAGCCGGTGGTAAGCCACTGGGCCGTGGCTGCGTCCACTCCCATCTCCTCCATGATGGAGGGCAGGGCCGGGGTCACCACCGTCTGATTGAGCACCGTTACAAACGCCCCGAACACCAGAACGCCGATTACCATCCACTGCCGTCGCGCCAAATTCATTACTCTTCGCCTCTTTCCGCTTGCCCCAATGGCCCGAAAACGCACGTTTACCGGACGGCACAACCGCCTGCTAAGGATTATGCTGCTTGAAAGCAACGTTCTTACACTAGCGTTACCCAGCCATTAAGCAAGGGAATTTCCGCGAAGCAAACCGACTGTTTCATAACCGGGTGCGCCAAGCTTGGGGCGGCCCTCAGCCCAGCAGCTCCTCGTTCAGAACGCAGCCAAGGCCCGCCGGGTAATCGGGCGGGTTCAGCGTGACGCGAGAGCCAGAGAATTCATACGGGGGAATGGTGATGTCGGCTGGGAAAAACTGGGTGACCGACCCCACGTCGCCCGGCGTGCCCAGCCCCGGAAGCACCTCGAAGGCGGCCAGCACCCGGCGGGAAACGCCGGTGTCGTACATGCCACTCATCCACACCAACGCGCCAACACGCTGGGCAGCGATCGCGAACTCCAGGCTGGACTGAATGCCGCCGAACTTCCCCGGCTTCAAAGCAAACACCCGCAACTGCGGGAAGCGAAGGGCCAAATAACCGTCGGCCGCGCAGGTGACGGACTCGTCCAGGCACACGGGGCAGCCGATCTGCTGTTGCAACGCCGATAGCTGCCGGTACATCTCGGCCGGGTTTTCCTTCTGGCGATCAGCGAAGGCCAGGGGCTCTTCAATCCAAGCCACCGGCAACGCGCACAGGGCCAAAAGCTCGCCCATGTCGGCGGCCGAAAAGCTCTGGTTGGCGTCGAGAGTAACCATGAGCTGGGGAAACTGTGCGTGCACCGCCTGCACCACCGTCAGCGCACCGCTGCGCGGCGCTACCTTCAGCTTCACCCGCTTGCAGCCTTCCTCCACCAGAAGGCGCACCTTCAACAATGTGTCTTCCACCGAAGAAATACCCAGCACCGCGCCGGCCCCCACATAAGCGCTCGGGTAGTCGGTAAGGGCCCCGGCAACGCGGGGGATGCGCAGCACCGTCCCCTCGTGGCCCGGCTGCAAGTTAGCCCGGCTCGGCAACGACGCGCCGGCCGCTCCCAGCCGCTGGTGCTCCGCCTTCATGGCAGCCCAAAGCGGCGTGCCGGTAATTTTGCCCTGCAAGTCCCACAGGGCCTCCTCCACCGCGGCGCAGGCCATAGGGGCGCCGGCCGCCGCCGGCACCGTGGCGCACCAGCGGCTAAATTCGCGAGGATGCACCATAACCTCAGAGGTGACCATGGGGGCCAGCACTTCGCGGATGATTCGCTGGTCGTGGGAGATAATCTCGGGCAGATACCACGGAGTGGAAAACGCGTTGCACTCTCCCAGACCAACACGACCCTGATGGTCCTCAACCTCCACCAGAAGCAAATCGCGGTACTTCAGCACCCCTTTGGCAGTGCGGAAAGGATGCTTGAAGGGAATGCGCACCGAGCGCAGCCGAACGTCTTTGACCTGCAACCGCGATTGCCATAACTGGCCTGCGGCCCTTCGGTCTATTTTGCCGATTCCTTGGCGCGGCAGCTGGTCCACCGCCGCAATGTACTGGGGCATGGCCACTCGCGAAAGCACCGAAGCCAACTTGGAACGCATCTCCCACGGGGTGGGCAGCTGCCGCCCCGCCTGGGCTTCCACCAATGCCACCGGACGCCGGCCCCACTTTTCATCACGGATGCCGAACACGTGGGCCTCTGCCACTCCCGGCAGGCCCTGCAAAGCCCGGGCCACCTCGGCAGGATAGATGTTCTCGCCGCCGGAAACGAACATGTCCACCGTGCGCTCCCGCACGTGGATTTTCTGGCCGCGCAGAGCCGCCACGTCACCGGTGAGGAAAAACCCGTCCACCGTACGGGGAGCGCGGGCGTTCATGTAGCCGTCGAACACTCCCGGCCCCTGCACCGCTAGCGCCCCAAAGCCCATAGGGTCGGGGTCTACGATACGGGCCACATAGCCCTGAAGCAGCTGCAGGTTGCCATCAAAACCGGAGCGTACCCGACTGGCTGCCATCAAGCTGGAGGTTTCCGTCATGCCGTAGCTGGTGTACAGCGCAATGCCCCGCTGACAGGCCCGCTGCAGTGTGGCTTGATTAGGGGCCGCACCACCCAACAAAATGCACTGGTAGCGAGAGAGCGCGTCTTCCTTGTCAGCATCCAGCAGGTCTTGCAACATCTTGTCCACCACCGAAACGTGGCTGATGCGGCACTGGCGCACATCTCGCAGCACCTGGGCGGGGTCGAACTTCTGGTAAACCACCAGCGGCGTACCGGCGCATATGCTGCGCACCAGCACCTGGAACCCCCCGATGTGGAAAAACGGCAGCACCGCCTGCCATTGGGATCCACGGCCGAAATCTAACGCCTGGTTGGCAGCGTGGGCTGCCGTCTCCAGCATGCGCCAGGTTAAGGGCACCGCCTTCGGGCGCCCCGTGGTGCCAGAGGTAAACATGATGATGGCTCGGGCGTCTTTGTCGAACAGGTGAGCCGCACGCTCGGCAAAGTGGATGGCGTCGTCGTGCACGTCTTGCTTCTCGCCCATAATGGAGCGGTGGCTCAGCTGGTAATTGCCGGTAGCCAGCGCCTTTTCCGCGAACGATAGCATCTGGGCGGCCCGCGTGCTGTCCACCATAGCGGCAACCCGAACCCCCAACGCGCCCAGCTCGTGCACGCGGGCCTTTTTCTCGAGCGGGGTAAGCCGCTGGTTAATGCAGGCCAGCGTGAAGCCGCCGTAGGCGGCTGCCAGCGCCAGACACACGAAAGCCGGGCCATTGGGCAAATCCACCGCCACCGCATCGCCCGGCTGCACCCCTTTTTCCTGCAGATGGAACGCAAGGAAAGCCGAGAGCATCCGCACCCGGCGGTAGGAGAAAAGCTCCTTGTGCCGGGAGGCGTCCACGAAGGTGAGAAAATCCTTCGCCGGGGCTATGCGTGCGGTGCGCTCGAAAAGCTCAATCATAGGCTAGCAGGCAGGATATCAGGGGAATTTCGGGAACTGGGTGAAGTCGGGCACCCGCTTCTCCTTGAAGGCGTCGCGCCCTTCCTTTGCCTCGTCGGAGGTGTAGTAGAGCAGCGTGGCGTCGCCCCCCAGCTGCGCGATGCCGGCCAGACCATCGGTGGCGGCGTTGAAGGAAGCCTTCATCAGCCGCAGCGCCGTGGGGGAAAGGGCCAGCATCTCATCGGCCCAGCTGCAGCACTCTTCTTCCAGCTGCTCGAAGGGCACCACTTTGTTCACCAGGCCCATTTCCAGCGCCTCGGCGGCACTGTATTGGCGGCACAGGTACCAGATTTCCCGCGCCTTCTTCTGGCCCACGATGGCGGCCAGATACCCGGCGCCGTAACCGGCGTCGAACGAGCCCACCCGCGGCCCGGTTTGGCCGAACTTGGCGGTTTCGGCGGCGATGGACAGGTCGCACAGGATGTGCAGTACATGGCCCCCACCGATGGCATAGCCGTTCACCATGGCGATGACCGGCTTAGGCACGATGCGAATGAGCCGCTGCAGATCCAGCACATTCAGGCGCGGAATGTTGTCCTCGCCCACATAACCGCCGTTGCCGCGGATTTTCTGGTCGCCACCAGAGCAGAACGCCTCGTCCTCGTAGCGGCCACCGTGGTTTTTGCCGGTGAGGATGATGACGCCGATGGAGGCATCGTCGCGCGCCACGGTGAAAGCGTCGTACAACTCGTTCACCGTGAGGGGGGTGAAGGCGTTGCGGCGCTCGGGGCGATTGATGGTTATCTTCGCAATGCCGTTAGAGGTTTCGTAAATTATCTCGCGGTAGGCCTTGCCCACCTGCCATACACGTTCGGACATGGGTCTCCAATTCCCTAGGGAAATAACAATATGCTGCGTTGAGAGTGGGTTTAAGCTACGAAATAAGCGCATCTATCATATTAGCGCGGGACGGGCCCCTACGCGGGAAAAACCCAAGAGAAATATCGCAAAAACAGCGAGCGGAAGCGGGCAGCAGCCGAAGCGAAACCAGCACGATGGTTACGGCAAAGTTGGCACGACGGACGAAAGGGGCCCAATAATGCGACCTCCGCAATACGGCACTGTGTAGAAGTGACAAGTGTGACGTATATGACACTATGTCTGAGGACGGCCGCCTTACGCTCTTCCCATGGGAGAGACGAAGGTGAAAATAGGCGACCAAATACGACGGCTGAGAATACAGTCGGGGCTCACCCAGCAGCAACTGGCGCACATGGTGGGTCTAAGCCGCGAACAGGTGAACCGACTGGAAAACGGCATGGGAAACCCGGGCCTCAGCCAGTTGGACAAAGTGCTGGGCGGGCTGGGGTGCCCCGTCGAAAAGCTGTTCGATGAACGCAGCTGGTACGAGATGGGCCTCACGGCCGTACCCCCCGACGATTACCCCCGCGAGCAATTCCGCATAAACTACCGCGTAATGTAGCAGTGAGACAAAGGGACAACCCTAATGTCTCATTCCTAACATCTCCCTCGCGGCATGACAGGGGAACGGGGGGGATAATGCCGCAGCTGGCGAATAAGCCATCAGAATGAGACATTAGGGTTGTCCCTTTGTCTCACTTTGTCTCAGCGGAGGCTAGATGGTCACGATTCCAAGCGCCAGCAGCAGCACTGCCACCACGCCTACTACCAGAAAGAAGGCAAAACCGGCTTTGTCGGCGAAGGCGGGCAGGGGCACGCGGCCGCGCTTATGCCGCTGCCACAGGTACAGGGGCAGCCCCACCAGGTACAGGGCGAACATGAGCGCCAGGCCGTTGTTGCCGGCGGCGAAACCCAGAAACAGGCTGTAAATCACCCCCAGCACCGCCACGGTGCGCCACAGGATGATGGGCCCGCCCAGATGCTCGGCGAACAGCGCCTTCTCTCGCAAAGTGACCACGGCGAAAAACGCCGCCGAGAGCAAGTAGGGCACCAAAATCATGGCGGCGCAAATGACGTAGAAGAACTGATATGCCTCGCCTGTAAGCACCCAGAAGCACAGGCACACCTGTACCACGGCGGTGGTGGCCAAAATGGTAACCACCGGCGCCCCCCGCTTGTTGGTGCGCGAAAACTCTGGCGGGAAGATGCCCTGCAGCGCTGCCGAATACGGCGCCTCGGTGGCCAGGATGGTGTAGCCCAGCATGGCTCCCACCAGCGACAGCGACACCGCGAAGTTGATGAAGCCGGCGCCCCACGGCCCCACCACCGCCTCCATCACGTAAGCCAGGCTGGGGTTTTGCAGGTTCGCCAAATCGGAAAGCGGCATGATGCCCATGGACAACATGGAAACCGCCAGGTAGATGGCCATTACACCGCAAAATGCGATGAGGGTGGCCTTGCCCACGTCCGACTGGCGCTTGGCGCGGCCGGAAACCGCCACCGCGCCCTCGATGCCCACGAACACCCACATGGTAAGCATGAGGGCCGACTTGATTTGATCGAAGAAGGCCAGGTTGGGGTCGGCGCCGGTGTGGAAGTTCTGCCAGAACAGATCGGGGCTGAACTTCCCCAGCAAAATGATGAGGATGATGGAAAACAGGATGGGCACGATCTTCGATACGGTGATTACGGCATTCACCAGGGAAATTTCCCCGATGCCGCGGGCGGCCAGCGCTGCGTAGCCCCACACCAGCACCGTGGCCCCCGCCAAGCACCACAGGTTGTCCCCCTCCCCCAGGATGGGGAAGAAAAACGCCAACGACTCGAACAACAGCGCGCAGAAGGTTACCGTGGTGAGCAACGAGGCCCACCAGTAACCCCAGGCGCTGGCGAAGCCCAGAAACTCGCCGAAGCCTTTGCGGGCGTACACGAAGATACCGCCGGTGATGTGGGGCTTCAGCCTTGACAGCGCAAAGAAGGTGAGCACCAGGCACAGCACCCCCACGCCGGAAATGCCCCAAGCGGTGGCGATGGCGGCGCCGCTGGCCCCGCCGGCCGCCTGGTCGCCCGACATGGTGAACACGCCGGCTCCCACGATGAGGGTAATGACCGTGGTGGACAGGCGAAACAGCCCCATGCCCTGGGGGTTCTCTTTGCCGAACAACTGCGCCCCCACCGGCACGGGCGGCCTGTCGATGGCCGGGGGCGCAGAAGCCTTGGCGGTGGGCTTGGAGTTGGGTGATGCCGTTTTCTTGAAGCTTCGCTTTTTGTTGAAGGTTCCCATCAGCTGACCTTTCCCGGCGCAGACAAATCGCGCTTATGGGATTCGCATTTTCTCCATGATAGTGCCGATGGGGTCTGGAGGGATTTTCGGCCCGAAGCTGTTAGCCGAATGATGAACAGCGGGGGCCTTGGACTACAATAGCCCAACAAACGCAACCCCTCATATACAGGAGGCTTTCATGAAGTGCGTCATCTCGGTTCTGGGCAAAGACCGCAGCGGCATCGTGGCGGCGGTGGCCACTACCCTGGCCCAATGCAACGCCAACATCGACGACATCTCCCAAACCATCCTAGGCGACGACGAGATTTTCTCCATGACCATGCTGGTTACGCTGGACCCTGAAACCGCCGGCTTCAACGAAGTGCAGCAGCAGCTGGAACAATGCGGGCAGGCGCTGGGGGTGCAAGTGATCATCCAGCGGGAGGACGTGTTCCAGTTCATGTACAAAATCTAGCAGCGGGCCCCTGCCATGACCAGGATTTACTCCTACACCCAGGCCATCGACGCCGACATTGTGGACGCGTTCTGCCTGCTGCAAAAGGGCTTCACCGACCAATTCGTCTACTACCGCAAAGAGGCGCCGGTGCGTTTCATGGGGCTAGGCCGTTGCGTGGCGCTGCCCACCCTCGATGAGGCGGAAATAACTTTGGAAGGGCCCGTTCACGCCCAGCCGGTGTTCTTCTCGTTCAACCGCTTCGACGGCGCCAACCCCGCGCTGGCCGACGAGCTGTTCTCATCGTTCCCGCGGCTTAGGCTGATGCTGCCGGAAGTGGTGCTAATCGAGAACGAACGCGGGACGTTTCTGCAGGTGAACTCGCTGGGGCCGGTGTACGCCGGCCGCGTGCAGCGTTTCTCCCGCGACTGCGAGCGAGCCCCCGAGCGCAGCGCCGCCCCCATCCCGTACCAGTTGGAAATGGACTCCCGCGAGCAATGGCAAGAGGCCATGGCGCAGGCGGGCGAGGCTCTGAGCGAAGGGCGCGTGCGGAAGGTGGTGCTGTCGCGGCGGCTGCGGCTGCAAGCGGGCCATCCCTTCTCGTCGAAAGACGTGCTGGTGAACCTCATCGACGGCGACGCGGTGGGCACAGTGCTGCTATACCGCTACGCCGACGTGTTCTTCTGCGGTTGCACCCCCGAGCTTTTGGTGCGCAAGAACGGCTGCACGGTGGAATCGATGTGCCTGGCGGGCACCTGTCCTGCCGACGCGGACGGCGAAGAGAGCGCAGTACTGGCCCGCCAGCTGATGGCCGACCGCAAGAATCGCGAAGAGCACCAGTTCGTGGTGGACTTCATACGCACCGTGTTCGAGCGCATCTGCTACAACGTGGAGATTCCCGCCGAGCCGCGCATCATGCGGCTGGCCCACGTGCAGCACCTGTTCACGCCGGTGAAGGCCCAGGTGCTTGAAGGGGTGAGCCTGTGGCAGCTGGCGGAAGATTTGCACCCCACCCCCGCCACCGCCGGCGCGCCGGTGGGCGAGGCCACCATGCTCATCCGCCGCATTGAGCCCTACAACCGCGGTTTTTACGCCGGCGCTTGCGGCTATGTGGACGGCGCGGGCGATGGCGAGTTTTCCGTGGCGCTGCGCACCGGCGTGTTCGACGGCGAAATGGGGTATGTGTACGGCGGCTGCGGCATCGTGGAGGAAAGCGACGCCCAGGCGGAATACGAGGAAATCAACCTGAAACTGCGCACCATCCTTTCGGCTTTCGGATGATGACGTTGCCGGATTGAGCCGCAACCCCTCCCCGACCCGTTTCGGAGAACCAAGAAGATAGGACGCACCGCATGGCTGCTACGCACGCGCAAACTACCGCCCTGTACTTGGGGGCGTTTTTCGATGAGCTGATGAAGTGGGGGGTGCACGATGTGGTGGTGAGCCCCGGCTCCCGCTCCACCGGCCTTGCCATGACCGCGCTGGAGCTGGCCGCCCGCCGCTCCTCGCAGCTGCGGGTGCTGGTGGATGTGGACGAGCGCGGCGCGGCGTTTCTGGCGCTGGGGATGGCGAAGGCACACGGCCGGCCGGTGGCGGCCGTGTGCACCTCCGGCACAGCGGTGGCCAACTATCTGCCGGCGGTGGTGGAGGCGGAAACCTCCCGCGTGCCATTGCTGCTGCTCACCGGCGACCGCCCGCTGCGGCTGCAGCAGCTGGGGGCGCCCCAAACCACCGATCAACTGAAGATCTTCGGCCACCATGTGCGCCAGTTCCGCCAAATGCCCGAGCCCTCGGCCCAGCCGCAGCTGCTGGCCTTTGCACGCCAAGCAGCCCGCGAGGCGGTACTGGCGGCGGTGGGGCCGCAAGGGCGCCAAGGGGCAACCGGGCCCGCGGCGCAGGCGGACCCCTTCGCCTTGCCCGCCCATGACGGCAACTTCCCCGTAGCGGCCCAGGGCTGCAGCGGCGGGGCCGGCCCGGTGCACCTGAACTTTCCTCTGGAAGAACCGCTGAAGCCGGACTTCTCGGTGCTAGATTTGAGCGACGATGCCAGCGATACGCGCGAGACCCGGGCGCCGCTGGTGCCCGTGACCAGCCAGCTCACCCCCGCCGCCGCGCAACAGCTGCAACAGCTAATTGCCGGCAACCGCACGGTGGTGTTCGCCGGCGAAGGCAGCTGCGACACCTTGCAGCAAGCCAACGACCTGACCCAATGGGCCCAAAAGTGGCAGCTGCCGCTTTTGGCCGACCCCCTGTCGGGGCTGCGAAGCCAGGTGGCCGATGCCGTGATCGACAACTACGACAACCTGTTCCCCCTGCCCGACGAGCTGAAGCCTCAACTGGTAATTCGCTTCGGCCGTTGGCCCGTTTCCAAGGGGGCTTCGCTTTCGGTGCCCGGCTGGGAAGACGGCCGGCCGCTGCAGCTTGTGGTGGATGAGCAGCAAACCCGCGACTTCAACTCCGCCACCGACTTCTTCGCCGCCCTTGCGCCGCAGGATTTCATCGCCTCCTTCCAGCCCCCGGCCGCCACCAATGAGCAACAGCGGTTTTTCCGCACGTGGGTTGAAGCCAACAACGCCCAACGGGAAGCCGTAGCGGCCGCCTCCAGCGCCAAGGCCGAAGAGGGCGCGGTGCACGAGGGAGCGCTCGCCCGCGAGCTGCTGGCCCTCATCCCCGCCTACAGCTGCCTGTTCAGCGCCAACTCCATGGCCATCCGCTGCCTGGACACCTTCTGCACGAAAACGGACAAACCGCTGGCGCTGCTGGCCAACCGCGGCCAAAACGGCATCGACGGCACGCTATCCTCCGCCATCGGCGCCGCCATCGCGTTCGGGCAAGCCACTTTCTTCACTGGCGACCTTACCTTGCTGCACGATGTGAACGCTTTGGCGCTGCAGCGGGAACTGCTGGCTATGGAGCGGCCGCCCAGCCTGGCAGTGGTGCTGATGAACAACAACGGCGGCGCCATCTTCGACATGCTGCCGCAGCGCTCGAACGAGCCCTACTTTCAGCGGCTGTTCCTCACTCCCCAGGATGTGGATTTCCAGGCGGCGGCCGCGGCCTTCGCCGTACCGGCAGTGCGGGCGCGCTGCCTGGAGCAGTTCCGCAGCGCTTACCTCGAAGCGCTGGAGCGGCCCGGCATCAGCCTGATCGAAGTGCCCACCGCGCTGCGGGACGTGCGGAGGCGTTATGCCCCCTACCAGGGGAAATAGCCCATGGACGCGGCGCCTCTGCTGCTGATTCACGGCTTTGCCCAAACCGCCGATTCCTGGGAAGAGGTGGCCCGCCTGAAGGGTTGGCCCTTTTTCCGCATGCCCCTGTTCGGCTTTGAAGGGGCGCTGGAGGCGCTGCCGAATGCATCGGGAGAACCCTTTGCCATCGCGGTAGACGTTCCCGGCAATGCCCAGCGCGCCGCCGCCAGCCGAGGGCCCCTCAAATCGGCAACGGCGCCGGACGCAACCCCGCAGCTGAACCCTGCCCATTTCCAGCTGGACGCGGCTGCCGCCCAACTGCGGGCGCTGGCCCGCGCGCTGGAGAAGGCAGCAGGGAACGCCCCCGTGACCGTGGGCTATTCCCAAGGAGGCCGGCTGCTGCTGCACGCCCTGGCCACCCAACAGCCGGCCGCAGGCGATCAACTGCCCCTTTCCGCCTGCGTGCTGGAAAGCGCCGGGCTGGGGCCTGAAACCGACGGGCAACGGGCCGCCTTCGCCCAGCGCAGCCAGCAGTGGGCCGCCCGCGCCCGCACTCAGGGGACGGAGCTTTTCATGGACTGGTGGGCAGGGCTTCCCCTCTTCGCCAGTCAACGGCAACTGCCCCCCGAACGCCAACAGCTGCTGAGGAAAGGGCGCCTGTCCCATACGCCGGAAGAGCTGGCGTTTTCCCTTGAGGGTATGGGGCAGCACCGGCAAGCAGCCAAAGCCGAAACACTTGCGGCTCTGGAACAACTCATGGAGGGTAGCGGCGTTCCCGTGACCTACATCGCCGGAGCGCTCGACGAGAAATACTCCGCCATCGGCCGCAATCTGGCGCAGCGCTTCGCCGACCAGCCGCTGTTTTCCCTGCGCAGCATCCCCGGCGCCGGCCACAACACCCACTTCGAGCAACCCGCCCGCTTCGCCGACGCGTGTCAAAAGTGAACGTCCCCCTGACACGCGGCAACAATTGCTCGACAGGCGCCGCAAGCCCAAGGGGGCATCTCTCGCTCGGAACTACCATCAAGGGCAACTGCCCGCCCCGGCCGCAGCCCTGTGCCTGCGCGCCCTCACGTTAGGAGCCCCCATGCTCACCATCGGTTGCCATCTTTCCCGCCGCAAAGGCTTTTTGGAAATGGCGGAAGAAGCCGTTTCGGTAAAGGCCAACACCTTCCAGTATTTCACCCGCAATCCCCGCGGAGGCGCCCAAGCACAAGAAAGCGAGAAAGACCTGGCCGCCTACCAGGCCTTTGCGGCCCAGCACGGCATAACCACCGCCCTGGCTTACGCCCCCTATTCGGCCGACCCTGCCACCGACCACCAGGCCACGCGCGACTTCGCCATCATGGTGTACACCGAAGACTTGGCGCGGCTGGAGCAACTGCCGGGCCACAACTACCTCATTCGCCCCGGCAGCGCTCTGGAAGAAACGCCCGGTGCGGCCATGGCCCAGTGCGCCGCCGCCTTGAACGAGGTGATTACACCGCAGCAATCCACCCGCGTGCTGCTGGACACCATGGCCGGCGAGGGCACGCAAATTGGCCGCAGCTTCCAGCAGCTGGCCCAGATTATCGGCCAGGTGAAGCACCCCGACCACATGGGAGTGTGCCTGGATACCGCCGCGGTTTGGGCTGAAGGTTACGACATTGCGGGGCACCTGGACGATGTGCTGCAGCAGTTCGACAAGGCGCTAGGGCTTGACAAGCTGCTGGCGGTGCACCTGAACGACAGCAAGTACCCCTGCGGCTCCCACGTGGACCGGCATGCCCGCATTGGCGAAGGCGCCATCGGCTTTAATGCCCTGGCGGCGCTGATGAACCACCCCAAGCTGGCCGGCGTGCCCTTCTACCTGGAAGAGCCCGACTACACCTTGGTAATTTACGAGCACGACATCGCCCGCTTCCAAGCGGCTTATACGGGCAAGTAGCCGCAGTACGCTAGGGGTCACCGCCACCCCGCGCCACGTCGTTCCCGCCCACGCGCCGCCTGCGACACGCCGCCCCACTCCGCCGCGCACCATTCGTTCTTCGTAGGGCAGAGATTCTATCTCTGCCTAAGGCGCTACCCGCAACCGCGCCCTCGGCAGATGTAAAACACCTGCCCCACGAAACGGCTAAGACGGCTGGGCACAACTGCCCCGGACAGACAAAACCGCCCGCCCAAGGATGTACAATTAGCTCCGCTCATCTGCACGCAGAAAGGACCAGCATGCGCTTTATCTCCTGGAACGTAAACGGCCTGCGCGCCGTTCTGAAGAAAAACTTTTACGAGGTGTTCGAGGCCTTCGATGCTGACATCTTCGCCATCCAGGAAACAAAGTGCAGCCCCGACCAGGTAGAACTGGCGCTGCCCGGCTACCACCAGTTTTGGTCCAGCGCCGAGAAGAAGGGCTATTCCGGCACGGCGGTGTTCACGCGCGAAGAGCCGCTGCGGGAACTGCACGGGCTGGGCATCGATTACCTGGACCACGAGGGGCGCATCGTGGCGCTGGAGTTCCCCCAGTTCTGGTTTGTGGACGTGTACACCCCCAACTCCCAAAACGAGCTGGCGCGCATCGATTTCCGCATGCAGTGGGACGACGCCTTCCGTGAGTTCTGCAAGGGGCTTGAAGAGGGCATTCTACCCAGCGGCGAAGCCAGCACCCCCAAGCCGGTGGTGATGTGCGGCGATTTCAACGTGGCCCACAACGAAATCGACCTGAAGAACGCCGCCGCCAACCGCGGCGCCTCCGGCTTTTCGGACGAAGAGCGAGGCAAGCTGACGGAGCTGATCGACGCCGGCTTCACCGACACTTTCCGTCATCTGCACCCCGCCCAGGCGGGCATCTACACCTGGTGGAGCTACCGGTTCCGCGCCCGCAGCACTAATGCCGGATGGCGCATCGACTACTTCTTGGTCAGCAACCAGCTGGCGCCGGCCATCGAAGCCGCCAGCATCTACGACGACGTGGAAGGCAGCGACCACTGCCCCGTGGGCCTGGACCTGAACATATAAAAAGGGCGAAGCTGCACTCCGCCCCGTAAAGCCCCAAAACGGCCGCCAGCTTTAAGGCCGACAGCAACCGATTCCGGTTGTTAGACCGGCCGGAAGATAAGACTCATCACTTCCGCTTTTACGGCGGGGTCGCTCTCGAACAGGCCGCGCACCACGCTGGTGGTGGTTTTGCTGCCGGGCTTCTTCACGCCGCGCATAGACATGCACATGTGCTCTGCCTCCATCACCACCGCCACGCCGCGGGGGTTCAGCTGCTCCATCAGGGTGTCGGCCACTTGCGCCGTAAGCCGCTCTTGCACCTGCGGCCGCTTGGCGAACACATCCACCAGCCGCGCCAACTTGGAAATGCCGCACAGGCGCCCCTCCTCGGAAGGAAGGTAGGCCACGTGGGCCGTACCGAAAAACGGCACCAGATGATGTTCGCACATAGAATAAAAGGGGATGTCGCGCACCAGCACGATGCCGTCGTGGTGCTCGTCAAAAGTAACCTGGAAATGCTTGGCGGGATTTTCCTCCAGCCCCGCGAACACCTCGTTGTACATGCGGGCCACCCGCGCCGGCGTGTCCAGCAGCCCTTCGCGGTTGGGGTCCTCCCCCACCCCTTCCAGAATCAGCCGAACGCCCTCTTCTATTTTTGCGTTATCCATATACGAACTCCTTGAGCAAACTATCGAACCCACAAATCCTACCATAGCCCCATTGCGTCAATCTGGCCAAAAACCCCAACATTGTCAGAGCAAAACCGCCTCAAAACTCCCGATTTCGCCATCGTCGCAGGACAAAACGGCGCAAAGCAGCCGAGAAACGCCCCTGGAGTCGCCCGCAGGGCACCAACGGCTCTGACAAAAGCGCAGTTTTGGCCAGAAACAGGCGCCAGGCCGGCTACTTGTGATAGGGCTCATGGCGACTTATCTTGAAGGCGCGGTAGATCTGCTCCACCAGCACCACGCGAGCCAAGTTGTGGGGCAGCGTGATGGAGCCGAACGAAAGGGTTTCCTTGGCGCGCGCTCGAACTTCGGGGGAAACCCCGCAGCTGCCGCCGATGATGAAGGCAATGCTGCTCTCCCCCTGCAGCGCCAACTGGTCCAGCCGCTGCGCCAGCCCCTCACTGGAGCGTTGCTTACCGTCGATGGCCAGCAAAATGGCATGGCAGCGCTCAGGCACGGCGGCGCAAATGGCCTGCCCCTCTCGCCGCATTGCCGCCTCTTCGCCGCCGGCCTTTGCGGGGTCCACATCGGCCACCTCGCGAATGTCCAGCCGGCAAAAAGCCCCCAGGCGCTTGGCGTACTCCGCCACCGCTTGGGCCCAAAACTTCTCTTTCAGCTTGCCCACGCAAACAATGGTTATGTTCATGGATGTCTCCCGAAATGGCTTTTGGCCATAAAAGAAGCCGGGCCGCCAGCCAAAACGCACCCGGCTTAAACTGAAACCGATGCTGCCCGGTAAGGCGGAGCACCGACTGCTTGGATTATAGCGCCGGCGCAGGCCCGCCGTCAGCAACCGTCACAAACTATTTATCGTAGTCGGTGCCCAGCACCACCAGCAGATCACCGTCGAACAGGTACTTCGAGTTGTTCTTCTCCACTACGCCTACGCCCAGCTCGTCCACGATGTCCTGCGCGTCCCGCTTGCGGTCGTCGTCGTTGTACACCACCACGGTCTCATCGTAATCGGTGCTGTTAGCGTTGCCGGTGTTCACCTGGAAGCCCAGGTCGCTGATCACCGCATCGGCCTTGCTGGCCAGGCCCGCTACGGTGGTGCCGTTGCGCACCGCCACCTTGCCGCTGTGGTTGCGCTTGCGGGCGTTGGCGGCATTTTCCTCCTGGGCCTCATCGCCCATAGCACCGCCGCCGGCGTTCGCAATCACAATACCCGTGGCCTCATCTACCTGATCCTCCGCTGTGGGCGGCAGGCCCTGATCGATGCGCTCCATCATCTCTTCCCACTGATGACGCTGCAAAAGCTCCCACCAAACGCCGTTGGAGTAGTCGGAAACGGTGGGGCAGATGGCGGTGTAGAAATCCGTCTCCATGTTCATGCCGCGCATCGACTGGGCCAGCGCCAGAATGTCTTGCACCGACATATCGGTGGTGACGTACTGGGACAGCGCCTCGATGCTGGCCATCATGGTGGGCAGATCGGCGGACAGCACCTTCTTGGCAATCGCGCCGATAACCATGCGCTGGTTGGCCGCGCGCAGGGCGTCGCCCACTCCCAGGCCGTCGTAGGTGTGGCGCGAGCGGCACAGGCTGAGCGCCTGCACGCCGTTCAGGGTTTGCAAGCCCGGCTCCAGCGCGGCGTCCACGTGGCTGTCGTTAATGGCGATGGGCACGTTCACCTCAATGCCGCCCAGGGCGTCCACGATCTTCTCAAAGCCGTCGAAGTCAATTTCGGCGAAGTGGGCGATGGGCACTCCGGCCAGCTCGGAAACCGTTTTGATGGCCAGCTCGGTACCGCCGAATACATGGGCGGCGTTGATTTTCTGCAGGCCATAGCCTTCCAGATTCACCTGAGTGTCGCGCATGATGGACACGCACGTTACCTTCTTCTGCGGCGGATCGACCCGCAAAAGCATCATGGTGTCGGTGCGGAAGGAATCGCCGAAGTCACCCGATTGCTGACGCGCCTCCGAGCCATCAGTGCCCATGAGCAACATGTAGAAGGGCTCGCCGGCGGCCACGTTGTCAAGCGTGGCCAAGGTATCGGCGGAAACGCTGCCGCTCATGTTGGACTGAATCTTGTTGATGTAGGCAAACGCGAAACCGATGCCCACCACGGCCACCACCAGCACGGCCGCCAGAACGCCGAGGGCAATCTTCTTCGCCTTGCCCCGCTTGCGCTTGCTGGCCGGCATCGCCTGGTTTTCCAACACCGCGTTGGAAACATGACCGCCGCTTTGGCCCATCACCGGAAGCGCCTGACCGCGGCTGGCGGAAGAGGCGCGGCCCTGAGAGGCGTTCGCCCGAGGATTGTTACGGCCCGCCGCCGCATTGGCCCGCGGGTTGTTGGCACCCGCAGCAGCCCCCGAAGAGTGGGCTGTGTGGCGTCCGTGAGATTGCGCCCGCGGATTGCCGGCCTCGGGGCGCCGGTTGCGCGGGTTGTTGTTTCCTGAAGTATTCATAGGGGGTAGTTTCCCTTACCAACTTGGCATTGGCAACAGAAGAGCAACGTTCTTAAGCAAAAAGTCACGACTTGCGACCGCTCACTCCATAACTTCTCCCTATTTCCCCATTCCCAGACCGCGCGCCGCACATTTCCCACGGGCATCAGGGGCTACAGCCCCAAGCGGGTTTGCATCACGTGGTTGGCTTGCAGCTCTTCGGCATCGTTCAGCGGGGCCAGCGGCGCGGCCGGGGTACCGGTGCGCTGGGCGCGGCGCTCAAGAGCGCGGGACAGCAGCCAGTCGGCCACTTCCGGGTTCTTGGACAGCAGCGGCCCATGGGAATACGTGCCCACCACGTTGCGGTAACGCACGCCGTCGGCCTGGTCTTGCTCGTTGTTGCCAGCGCCGGTTTGGGAAATCACCTTGCCGAAGGGCGGCACTCCTTCGCCCAGATACGTGTGGCCGGCGTGGTTCTCGTAGCCCACCACCGGGGTTTGGGCCAGGGGGCTTTCCAGCACCAGGTTGTCCACCAAGCGATCGGCCGAAGTGCCGGGGCGGCGCGTTTCCAAATCCACGATGGAAAGGCCCTCCACCAGCTCGTCGCCCCACAGCCAGCGATGGCCCAGGATTTGGTAACCGCCGCAAATGGCCAGCAGCGGGCCGTCGGCCTCCACGTAGGCAGCCAGGTTGTCGCGCATGGCCAGCAGCTCTTCGCTGGCCAGCTTCTGCTCGCGGTCGGGGCCGCCGCCCATGAACACCAGGTCTACATCGGCCAAATCGACAGACTGGCCGTGCTCAACCCGCCGCACTTCAGAGGGAACGCCGCGCCATGCCAGCCGCTGCTGCAAAATGCGCACGTTGCCGCCATCGCCGTAAAGGTTCAGCAGATCGGGGAACAGGTGCGCAATCACCACCGGGGGTTGGGCGGCGTCGGCTTGCTGCGGGGCGGCGTCGGTCGAAGCGGCGCTCGCGGCCGCCCCCGCCTCGCCGTCTGCAGAACCGGCAGCTGTGCTTGCAGCCGCAGGGGCGCCCGGCGCATCAGCCGCGCCCCCTTCTGCACCAGCCGCAGCCTTCGCCCCCGCCGCCTCTTGCGCCGCCATCGCGTCAAGCGCCTGGTGCACCACCGGCAGCGCCGTGTAGTTGGCAATGGCGTACATCCCGGCATCAGCCGGCAATTGGCCATCGGCGCTCACCTGGGAAAACACCTCTTCGATGCCCTCCACCAGCTGCGCGCGCAAGCCAGCATACTTCAGCCGCACCTGCAAGTCGTTCTTGCGGGAACCGCCGGCGAACACCGCCGTGCCCGGCTGGCCCGCCAGCTCCTCGAAGTCGATGTCCCAAATCCACGAGATGTCACGACCATCCACAATCTGGTCGTTGATGAAAAACGCCACCGCCTTCGGCCCGGCGTCCTGGGTGATTATCTTCAGATTCTGGTTGAAGCCAGTTGGGTTCTTCGCCAGGTTAAGCAGCACCGGGCGCCCCTGCAGCTGGTAGGACTGCAATCGCCCGTTGCCGGGATTGAATTGGCTGATGGCCTGCTGCAGCCGCCCGGTTTTCACCCCCGCCTGGGAGAGCAGGGCGAAAATGGCCAGGTAGTTGTACACCAGATAAGGCGTGCCGGCGGCGGCGCTCAGCGGCATGCAGCAGCCGCGGGCCTCGTCGCACGCCTCGAACGATACCCCCTTGGCGGAGAACTCCACCGCGCGGGCCTGGCAGGCAAGCTGCGGCCGCGAGAACCCGCACTGCGGGCAAAAGTAGTCTCCCAGCTGGCCGTACTGCCGGTAGCGGTACTGCACCATCGCGCCGCAGTGCTGGCACATCTGGGCATCGGCCACCGTGTTCTGGGCCAGCCCCATGCTGCCCTGCACCCCGTAGGCCACGGAGCGGTTGGGGGCTTCGGCGGCAATGCGGGCGCACAGGGGGTCGTCGCCGTTGTACACCAGCACCGTTTCCGGCGAAGACGCCAGAGCGCCGATGATGGAATCCTGGATGCGTCTTATCTCGCCGCAGCGGTCTAGCTGGTCGCGGAACAGGTTCAGCAGCAGCACGTAGCGGGCGCGGGTTTGGGGCAGCATCTCCGCCAGCCACAGCTCGTCGCACTCGAACACGCCCCACTGGCTCTTCGGCTGCTGCAGCAGCGCCGTGGCGATGCCGGAAGCCAGGTTGGCCCCCGTGCGGTTGCAGATCACCGACTTCCCCGCCAGCTGCAGCGCATCGGCCAGCAGGTTCGACACGCTGGTTTTACCGTTGGTGCCCACCACCATCACCGACGCCTCGCTCACCTTCCCCCGCAGGTGCTCCATGATGGCAGGATCTACCTTCAGCGCCACGTCGCCGGGCAAATTGGCGGCGGGGCGGTGCGCCACATGGCGAAGGCCCCAGGTAAGCACCGCACTGGTGACTTGCGCTGCACCGGTTTTCAGGCTCATAAGCTTGGCTCCTTGCAGTTGGCCCCGCGGGGCAATGAGGGTTTCGCGATAGTATAAAACAAGGGCCGCCAGCCGCCCGTGCCCCAACCAAATCAACAATGCTGTTAAAGAAACAGCCGAGCGGCGGAAGAACGGCTAAGCTTTTGCCGTAGGTTTTTCAGCAGAGGGAAATGCTCGTCCGATGCATCCTGGCTGGGCCGACCCGGTGGGTTGGAGCGAGGTCCGGCCAAGCGGAGTAGAGGGGAAATCCACTCGACCGCAGGTCGAGTTAGTTCCCCTCGCACGGAGCGTCGAGCGCAGACCTGCCGGATCGGCGCACCCTCCAGCGGCTCAAAAACCTAGAGGTTTCTGTGAGGAGGAAATCATGTACGAGAAAATTCTGGTGCCCTACGACTCGTCCGAACCGGCAGCCCACGCCCTGGCCCAGGCGCTGGAGCTAGCCTCCATGGCCCCTGGCGCCACCATTACGGTGCTGGCGGTGGTGGACTGGCACGACTACAACGCCGAAACCTTCAAGATTGCCGCCCGCATGTCCGGCGTGATGGGCGACAGCCTGCAGGCAGACTCGCTGGAGGCCATCGATCAAGAGGCCGCCCGCGAAACTACTGAAAACATTCGCGCCGCCATCGCTCCCATTGTAGGCGACCGGGATGGGGTTGAGATTGCCGTGGTGAACGGCTCGCCCCACGATGCCATCACCGGCTACGCCAACGCCGGCGGCTACGACTGCATCGCCATGGGTCATCGCGGCATGGGGGCCGTACGCAGCATGCTGGGCAGCGTGTGCTACTCGGTGCTGCAGAAAACCCAAGTCCCCGTGCTCATCGTGAAGTAAGGGGCCCGCGCGCATCCGCACAACGCTTCGCCATAAATGAGAAAAGCGCTCCGACCCCAAGCCGGGGCGCTTTTTATGCCCAGCGCCTCGGGCACGCCGGCCAAGGATGGCTGCTGGGCCTCGCCGCGTCGCAAGGTTCTTGCACGGAAAAAGGTGTTTCGGTATACTTCGTTTTTGCTTAATGCGCCAATGTGGCTCAGTTGGTAGAGCAACGCACTCGTAATGCGTAGGTCAGCGGTTCGAGTCCGCTCATTGGCTCCAGCGTTTCCGCAAGTCGGCAGTCGGTTTAGCTGCCGACTTGTTTTGTTTTTCCGGGCGAGGCTACCAAAGTTGCTAAAATCTGCAGCGGCTTACGCGTTTCAACAACTTTGGTAGCTGTGGGAGTCGATTTAAGGGTGGCGTTGTGTGTAATCTCGATTACTGCACTGCGCTGAACTGGGGAAACTCAAGGTGGGTTGTTTGGTGTCTTGCTACGGCCTACCAAAAGCGTCAAAACGTGTGGTATTTCGCTACCAAAGTCGCTGAAACGCGTATCAGGGTTGAGCGCTTCAGCAACTTTGGTAGTCGGTTAAGGGGCGGTTAGTGGGCGAACCTTGCTCGATGAGAGCGCATTGTGCCCGGGGGCTTTCGGTTGTTTAACGGTTGGCGCATGTACCAGGGCGAAGCGTTCCGGCGGTATCAGAATTGCGCAGCAGAAGCAGCAAGCAACGGAGGCGCGACATGGACATATGCGTAAAGCGAGTGTACGAGCCCTTTGAGGAAAGCGATGGCTATCGGGTGCTGGTGGACCGGCTGTGGCCACGAGGGCTCGCGAAGGAGCGGGTGCACTGCAACGAGTGGGAAAAGGCGGTGGCCCCCTCGACGGAGCTACGCCATTTCTTCGGCCATGACCCTGCCAAATGGGACGAGTTCCGGAAGCGCTACGTTGCCGAGTTGAATGCGAACCCCGAAGCAGCAGCGTTCGTTCAGCAGCTGAAAAGCCCCGAAGTGGCCGCCTACCCGCGGGTAACCCTTCTGTTCGCTGCCAAGAACGAAACCGAAAATGAAGCCGTTGTGCTGCAGCAGTGGCTCATCAACCAACTGGTGTAATTGCCCTTCCCCCGCAGCGGCATCCGAAGGCCAAACACCTCACAACTTGTTGCTTCTGAGGGTTGCAGGGGCGCACACGAATCATGGGGTGCGATGAGGGCTATAATGGGAGGCTATCGACCCTTCGCGGAAAGGAAATCCCATGCTTGTGGCCCTGCTCATTGTTGTGGCGCTGGTGGCGCTCTCGGTTTTCATCGTGCCCCAGCAGAAAGCCTACGTCATCGAACGGTTGGGCAAGTTCAACCGCATCGCCCAGGCGGGCCTGCGCTTCCGCATTCCGCTGATTGAGAACATCGTGGCCCGCATTGACCTGCGCATTCGCCAGTCATCGTTGCACATTGACGCCAAAACCCGCGACAACGTGACCATCAACATGAACGTGGACGTGCAGTACAAGGTGGACACCAACCGCGATGACGGCGTGTACCGCGCCTTCTACACCCTGGCCGATCCGGTGGCCCAGATGCAGTCCTACATCGCCGACGCGCTGCGATCATCCATCCCCAAGTACACGCTGGACGAGGTGTTCGACCGCAAAGACGACATCGCCCACGACGTGCAGGGCATCATCGCCGCCACCATGATCGACTACGGCTACGTGGTGGTGTCCACCCTCATCACCCGCATCGAGCTACCCACCGATGTGGAGCGGGCCATGAACGACATCAACGCCGCCCAACGCAAGCAGGAGGCGGCCCAGGCGCTGGCGGAGGCGGAGCGCATCCGCGTGGTGACCGAGGCGCGCGCCCAGGCGGAGGCGGCCGAGCAGGCGGGCATTGGCATTGCCAATCAGCGGCGCGCCATCGCTGAGGGCATCAACGCCTCGCTTTCGGAAATCAAGGAGAGCGGCCTCACCCAATCGGAGGCCAACCTCATGTTCTTGTTCACCCAATGGACCGACATGATGAGCGCGTTCGGGAAAGAGGGCACCTCCACCGTGGTGCTGCCCAGCGACTTCCGCGAAACCGCCGGCATGTTCGAATCGATGCTGGTGGGCAGCAGCGTGGCGAACCCCGCGAACTCCGCGAGCCCCATCGCTAAAACCCCTAAGGCCCCCACGGAGAAGTAAGCCGCCATGAGCAAACCTTTGGCTTCGCCGCCGCTCAGCCCGGACGCAGGCGCTTCCAACTGCGGAGCCCCCGCCAACCCAAGTGCCCCCACCAGTACCCCCGCCCAGTTCACCGAACCCACCGAAATCGAGGTGCGCGGCGCACGGGTGCACAACCTGAAGAACCTCACCGTGAACGTGCCGCTGCGGCAGCTGGTGGCCATCGCCGGCGTGTCAGGCAGCGGCAAAAGTTCGCTGGCGCTGGGAGTGCTATACGCCGAGGGCAGCCGCCGCTACTTGGAGGCGCTTTCCACCTACACCCGCCGCCGCATTTCCCGGGCGAGCCGCGCCACGGTGGATGAAGTGCTGCACGTGCCCGCCGCCCTGGCCCTGCGGCAACGGCCCGGCATCCCCGGCGTGCACTCCACCTTCGGCACCTCCACCGAGCTTCTGAACTACCTGCGGCTGATGTTCTCGCGCCTGGGCTGCCACCGTTGCCCCAACGGGCATCTGAACCCGCCCAGCTTAAACGTGGCGGCCGACCTGCCCATCACCTGCTGCGAATGCGGCATGGAATTCTACGGCCCCGGCGCGGAAGACCTGGCCTTCAACAGCGGCGGCGCCTGCCCCGAATGCGGCGGCACCGGCGTGGTGCGCACCGTGGACGAAAGCACCCTCATCGCCGACCCCGCCCTCACGCTGGAGGAAGGGGCCGTGGCGCCGTGGCGCAACCTCATGTGGTCGCTGATGTGGCAGGTTGCCGGCGAAATGGGCGTGCGCACCGACGTGCCCTACCAAGACCTCACCGATCGCGAAAAGGACATCGTGCTGCACGGGCCAATGGAAAAGCGCCACATCTTCTACGTGCCGAAGGACAAAAGCAGCGGCACCGAGCTGGACTTCACCTACTACAGCGCCGTGAACAGCGTGAAAAACGCCCTGGCCAAAGCCAAGGACGAGAAGGGGCTGGCCCGCGTGGCGAAGTACCTCACCGAAGAGGTGTGCCCCTGCTGCCACGGCACGCGGCTTTCCGAGAAGGCCCGCAGCAGCCTGATTGACGGGCAGAATCTGGCGCAGGTGACCGCCCTCACGCTGGACGGCCTGGGCGACTGGCTGCCCACGGTGGCCCCCTGGCTGCCGGCCGACATGCGCCCCATGGCCAACTCCATCACCGCCGAGATGGCCGAGCCCATGCAGCGACTGCAGCAGTTGGGGCTGGGATATTTGGCCCTCGACCGCGCCAGCGAAACCCTCTCCAATGGCGAACGGCAACGGGTGCAGCTCACCCGCGCGGTGCGCAGCCGCACCACCGGCGTGCTGTACGTGCTAGACGAGCCCTCCATCGGCCTGCACCCCGCCAATGTGGAAGGTCTTTTGGGAGTGATGGACGACCTTCTGGCCGACGGCAACTCGGTGGTGATGGTGGACCACGATGTGGCGGTGCTGCGCCACGCCAACCACCTGATCGAGATAGGCCCCGGCAGCGGCGAGGCGGGCGGCACCGTGATCGCCCAGGGCTCCGTGGCGCACGTGGAGGCCAACCCCGCGTCCCGCATCGGCCCCTTTTTGGCCGGCAAGGCCCACGTGGGGGGCCGCACCCCCGTGGCCGCCGCCCACGTGTTCGACGAGGGATGCATCTCACTGGAAACCGGCCCCATCCACACGGTGAAGCCGCTGAAGGCGGCCGTTCCCAAGGGACGCCTGACCGTGGTGACCGGCGTGTCCGGCAGCGGCAAAACCACCCTGGTGCTGGAAAGCCTTGTGGAGGCGCTGAAATGCCAGCTGGCGGGACGGGCGCTGCCCGGCCACGTGGTGGAAGTGTTGGCCCCCGGCATCCAGCGGGTGAACCTGGTGGACGCCACCCCCATCGGCGTGAACGTGCGCTCCACCGTGGGCACCTATTCCGGCGTGCTGGACGACCTGCGCCGCGAATTCGCCAAGCTGCCCCAAGCGAAGGCGGCGGGGCTGAAGGCGGGCGATTTCTCCTACAACACCGGCAGCCTCCGTTGCCCCACCTGCGATGGCACTGGCCAAATTTCCCTGGACGTGCAATTCCTGCCCGACGTGGACATCCCCTGTCCCGCCTGCCACGGCAGCCGCTACGGCCGCGACGCCTACGGAATCCAGATGATGGTGGAGGGCGATGTGCATCCGAGCGCCGAGGCGCAACAGGGACGCGGCGAGGCCCACCAGCACCTGGACGATTTCGCCACCGTGCACACGCTTTCGCTTCCGGAAATCCTGGCGCTCACCGTTGACCAGGCCCTTTGCGCGCTGCCCCACCTGAAAAAGGTGCATGAAAAGTTGCAAACCCTAAGCAGCCTGGGGCTGGGATACCTCACGTTGGGGGAAGCCACCCCGGCGCTTTCCGGCGGCGAAGCGCAGCGGCTGAAGTTGGCCAGCGAAATGCGGCGAGACCAAACGGATGCCCTGTTCGTGTTCGACGAGCCTACCATCGGGCTGCATCCGCTGGACGTGGAAACCCTGATTGAAGTGCTGCAGCAGCTGATTGAAAACGGTGCCACGGTAGTGGTGATCGAGCACGACCTGGACATGATGGCCAACGCCGATTACCTGATAGACATGGGGCCCGGCGGCGGCGAGCAAGGGGGCACCATCGTGTGCGAAGGCACGCCCGTCCAGGTGGCTGCCTGCACGGACAGCATTACCGGCGCCTACCTGGCCCCGCTGGTTTGCGACGGCTCGACAGCGCCGGGCGCGGGCGCGCCAAGGCCGGCAGCTGCGGACGCGCAAACCGCGGCGGCCTCCCCCTGCCCGGCCATGGCCCCCGAACCGGCGAAGTAGCCCCATGGCGCCCAAACCCTTCCAGCGGCTGCACCCCGCCGTTGCCTTCGCCTTTTTCGCCGCCGCCCTGCTGCTCACAGTGCTGGTGGCCCACCCGGCGTTCCAGGTGGTGGGTCTGGCGGGCGCCATCATAAGCTATCTCAGCTTCACTGGCCGCTCGGGCCTGCGCTCCTTGGCGGCGCTGGCCGCGGCCTTCTGCCTGCTTACCCTGGCAAACCCCCTATTCATCCCCCAAGGGCAAACGGTGCTGTTCACCTATCTGGGCCAACGCCCCTACACGCTGCAGGGGCTGGCCATGGGCGCCTCCACCGCCGCCATGCTGGTCACGGCCCTGCTGTGGTTCGGCTGCTTCAACCGCGTAGTCACGAGCGAAAAACTGACTTTCCTGTTTGGGAGACTGGCACCGTCGCTTACGCTGATGCTCACCATGGTGCTGCGGTTGGTGCCCCTGTACCAGCGCAAAGCCCGGCAGATTTCCGCAGCCCGCCGCTGCGTGGGGCTGTCTGCTTGGGAGGGCCCCGCCACCGCGCGCATCCGCAGCGGCGCCGCCGAGCTTTCCGCCCTCACCACCTGGGGACTGGAGGGCGCCATCGTCACCGCCGACTCCATGCGCAGCCGCGGTTTTGGCAGCGGGCCGCGCACCCCTTTCGCCACCTACCCCTTCACCGGCCGCGACATTGCCCTGGCCGCGCTTCTTACGGTGCTGCTGGTGGCCGCCGGGGCAGCTGCCGCAACGGTCGGAGAGACGCGGTTCTTGCCCGCATTCGCCTTCGCCCCGCTTTCGCCCGTGCAAACGGTTGGGCTTCTGGCCTGGGGCTTGTTCTCCCTGATGCCGGCCCTGGTAAACGGAAGGGAGGCCCTGCAATGGCGCATCATCTCCCGGTAGCCGCATGGGGCATCTCGCTTTTGGGGGCCGCCTTGAGCGTGGTGGCCGGCGCCCTTATGGGGGGCCGCGCCTATGTGGCCACCAGCGTGCTGGTGATCGCCTTCGCCATGCTGCCGTTTTTCGCCTCGTTCGAGCGCCAACGGCCCCAAGCGCGCCAACTAGCGGTGCTCGCAGTGCTGTGCGCGCTGGGGGTGGCGGCGCGAGCGCTGTTCATCTGGGTGCCCCACTTCAAGCCCATGGCCGCCATCATCATCATTGCCGCCGTGGCCTTTGGGCGCACATCCGGCTTTCTGGTGGGAGCCCTTACCGTGGCCGCCAGCAACCTCATCTTCGGCCAAGGCCCCTGGACCCCCTGGCAAATGCTGGCCTTCGGACTATGCGGCTACGCGTTCGGGCTGCTGGCAGAGCGGGGCGTCTTCGGGAGTCGCACGCACTTAGCCCCAGGGCGCCTTGCCGCGCTAGGGCTGGGGGGCGGTGCTTTCATCGTGCTGGTGGCGGGCCCTCTTTTGGATACCAGTTCGCTGTTCTACTTCGCCGCCCTGCCAACCCCGGAAGCGGCGCTGGCGGTGTACCTGGCCGGTTTCCCCGTGAACTGCATCCACGGCGCCTCGGTGGCCATCGCGCTCTTCCTGCTGGCCAATCCCCTGCTGGGCAAACTGGCCCGCCTGCGCTCCAAATACGGCGTTTTGCAGTAATAGGGCACCTTGGGCCGCGCGACGCCCCGCAGCAGCAGATGCAAGCAGATGCAAGCGGAACAAGGCTACGTCCCCTGTTCCGGGCCCCTGGTGGTGATGGCCGTCGTGGCCACCCTGGCCATCTAGCCGCCGAAAGCCCACTTTAGGCCGGGGCGCCCTCCAGCCCCGACTTCCCGCGCCCCGATGCCGCGACGGTTTCGGGGCGTTCTTTATTCCAGCGATTGGCCATTCACGTAGCGATGACGGGTGCGCAGGGTTTTCCACAGCACATACAGGCTGAGCACGAACGCCCCCACAAACCCCAGCACTCCCAAAAACGGCACCCCTAAAAGCTTCGGCGCCATGTCGGTGGTGCACAGAATGGCCGACCCCAGAAACAGCCCCGCCGCCATCACCGCCAGCGACAGTCGCCCCGCCGCCACGTACACGGTGGCCAGGGCGTCTTCCGGCACCGTGAGGTTTCCCTTCACCGACACCTGGCCGCGGGTGAGCATGGCCAGCGCGTGGGACAGCTGCGTGGGCAGCCGCGCCGCCGACCCCACCGCCTCGGCGCTGTTGTACATGAACGTGGTGGCCTTCTCCCCCACGTAACGCGGGTCGAACAGCTGCTTCATCACATGCTGCGACACCACGTCGATCACGCTGGTATCCGGCGCGATTTCCGTCAGCAGCCCCTCAAGCGTCACGAAGCCGCGGGCCAGCATGGTAACGCTGGGCGACATGATGAGGCTCTGGCGCCGCAGCACCTCGATCACTTCCTGGAACGCTTCGCCGATATTGATGTTGGCCATGTCCGCCTGGCCGTATTCCGCCAGCAGGTGGTCCATCTTCGCCAGCAGCAGCCCCTCGTCCACCGGCCCGTTGGCGCTGCACAGCCCCAGCACCGCCTCCATCAGCTCGTAGGCGTTGTTGAACGCCACCGACCGGAACATGCGGTTCACCAGCATGCGTTCCGAACCCGAAAGCGTGCCCACCATGCCAAGATCGATCCACACCAGCTGCTTGCCGCGCACAATCAGGTTGCCGGAGTGGGGGTCGGCGTGGAAGAACCCGTTGTCCAGCACCTGGGTCACGTAGCTTTGGATGAGCTGCTTCGACAGCGCCTTCACGTCCACCCCTTGCTGCTTCAGCGCGGCCACGTCGCTTATCTCGGTGCCGGTAACGTACTCTTCCACCAGCACCGCGTCGGTAGAGAACTGCGGGTAAGGCACCGGGCAGGTGACGCCCGGTTGGGTTTTCAGCTCTTTGCGGAAGCGCAGCAGGTTGTTCAGTTCGATGGTGAAGTCCACTTCGTCGGCGGTGGTGCGCTCCAGCTCGTCCACAAAGCCGCCGAGGTTCAAGATGATGTCTTTGTGGGCCGTGGTGGCGAAGTCGCCAAGGGCCAGCAGCCGCTTCATCATGGCAATGTCGTCGGCCATCTGCTCCACCACGCCCGGGCGCCGCACCTTCACCGCCACCACCGTGCCGTCCAGCAGCTTCGCCTTATGCACCTGCGCGATGGAGGCGGCCCCCAGCGGCACCGGGTCGATTTCGGCGAACACCTCGCGATACGAGTGGCCATAGCTCTTGTCGATGCAGGCCAGCACCTCATCGAAGCCCATGGGCGACACGTTATCGTGCAGTTTTTCAAGGGCCTCGCAGTAGTCCTTGGGCAGGATGTCCGAGCGGTTCGACGCCAGCTGGCCGATCTTCACGTAGGTGGGCCCCAGCGCCTCCAGCACCGCCACCGCCTTCTGCGGCGTCATGCCCTGGGCCACGTGGTACTGGCGCATGATGCGCATGATTTCCTTCATGCGAGGCGAGAAGGTTTTGTCCTTCGCGGACAGCTCCTTATAGCGCAGGAATTCGCGAAACGTTGCCATGGCCAGCCCTCTCCTCTCGCACCCGATGCTCGTTCGGGGATTTCATGCTACCAGCAAGCCCAGGCCACGCCCCCAACCGCGCCCCCGATGACAACGACTTGATACCCCTCCGCCCAGCCCGCAAAACCTCCCAGAATGAGCCAATGAGACAAAGGAGACAAAGGGACGTCCCTAATGACTCATTTGCAAGCAGCCATAGATGCCCTCTAGACCAGTCCGCGAAATACCCTGGCCGGGCCGGCTGACCGGGGCGGAGCGAGGCAGGGAAAAGCCAAAGGCGATGCCGAGGCTACAGGCTGGGCAGCGCCGGTGCGTCGAGCGCAGTTCCGTCCAGCCTGCCCACCCGCAAGTTAAGCGAAGGCGAAGGGAGGCCAGCCTTTCGCCCCCTGCCCCTGGTGGCTACAGCAGCTTTTCGAAGGCCACGCGCTGGGGAGTGGCGTTGGGAACGTTGCCGGCCTCGTGCACAAAGATGATGCCGCATTCGGTAAAACCGCAGCTCAAAGCCAGCGAGCGCATGGGCGCGTTGCCCGGATGGGTGTCAACCCGCACGCTTTCGCAATCATGCTGCCGCGCCAGCTGCTCGGCCGACGCCATGAGAAACTTCGCCAGACCGCGCCCTTTGGCATCCGCCGCCACCGCCACCCGGTGGATTGCGGCATAGCGGGGCTCTTCCGAAGTGGAGTCGGTAAGCCACGCGCCGTCGATGGCATCGTAATTGCGATCGCCGCGCACGCTCACCATGCAGGTGGCCAGAAGCTGGCCGTCCACCTCGGCCACATAGGACTCGCCCCATTCCACGTCCGCCTCAATGGCTTCGCGGTGCGGATACCCCTGCTGCCACTGGTCGATGCCCAGCGCTGCCAGCGCATCCCGGCCGTCGGCCAAAATTTCCATCACGCGGTCAATTTCAGCGGGAGCAGTGGGGCGAAACTCCATGGGCGCAACCTCCTCGGGAACGCGGCGAACACAAACCGGGGCAAACCTGCCAGGCGTCTCTTGCAATAATCTCCTAAGCAAAATGTGAGGAAATCATTAAACCAGACTTGCCCCCGCTCTGGGGGACATTTTTCCCGCATCGCAGATACTCCACCCCGAAGGCCCCGCAAGCGCAGGGTGCAAAGACGTGGCGCAACACGGGTGCAGGAGGTGCTGCGGGGGCAGCGCGGACGCAGGGGCAAGGCGCGACACGCACGCGACACGCGATGCGGCCGCGAGGGCACCCAGGACGCGGGGGCGCCACAAGGCACAGCTAGGATGCGGAGCGCCGCGGGGCGCAGTCGGGCTGCGGAGGCGCAAACCAAGCCGCGGGGTAACGGCCGGACGATCCCGGCCAAAGGGCCCTGGCCGGACTAGACGCCTACTCCGGCCACGGGACCGCTCAAAAACCTCGTAAGCAAAGCTTTGGCCGGATTAGCGCCCAAATCCAGCCAGCACCTCTCAAGGCTCTGACCTGGTATTTTCTGTCATTTTTATCCGTTTTCCCAGTTCAGACCCATGGCAGGATTAAGCGCCTAGTCCGGCCACGGAGATGGTCGAAGGACTGCGAACGAGATGGTTGCCCGGACTAGCGCCCTAATCCGGGCAATGGTCGAAAAGGGGGAAAGGGGCAGGGCCAGGAGGCAGGGGCGACGGACGGGGCGGGGGGCCGTGGGGAGACATTCGCGCGGACGGGGCAAAAGATCCTAGCGCGAGGCTGCGGGCCAGGGGCCCTAGCGCGGGGCCGTGGGCCAGGGGCAACGCGCGGGCCGCGGCAGCCATCAACCTTAAATAATCGTAAGAAATGCCAATTGAGTAAAGGAAACCGCAGCGCACGGGCCGCAGGTCATTTATTATGGGAACATGACAATAGGAAAATAATGCCCGCCGTGGGCCCAGCCCCGTTTCAGGCTGAGCGCAGGCGGCTCGTGTACGGAAACAGCAGCGCAAGGAGAACTCATGGGCCTTCTTTCGAAATTCGAAGGAAAAATGGAAGACACGGTGGAAGGCGCCGCCAACAAAATGGGGGGCACGCCCCTCTCCCCCGTTCAAATTGCGAAGCGGGCCGAGAAGCAGATGCGCCGCGAGCGCATGGTGGGCGCCGGCAAGGAGTACGCCCCCACGCTGTACACGGTGTTCGTGAACGCCGATGACGACGCCCGCCTGTTCGGCTACTACCCCACGCTGGCGGGCGAAACCGAAACCTACCTCTCCGCCAAAGCCGCCGAGCACGGGTTGATCATGGACGGCCAGCCGCTGGTGCGCTTTATGGTGGATGACGAGCTGAAGCACGGCAAGTTCACCATTCAGTCGGAAATGGTGGCCGCACCCCTGGTGGCGAAGCTGCGCCAAGAGGAGATGGAGCGCTATGGCCTGGCGGGCGCCCCCGCCCCGGCCCCCGCGCCCGCACCGGCCCCCGGTTACGTGCCCGTGCGCCCCACTGGCGCCAACCCCTACGGCCAACAACCGGCCTACGAAGGCGCCCCTGACGCCACCGAGAACTTCCAGATGGGCACCGGCCCCCAGTCCAACCTGGGCCAGCTGACCCCCTATCTCTACGACATCACCCACGACCAGGCCTTCCTGCTGGATTCCGATAGCATGACCATCGGCCGCGAGAACAACAACGACATCGTTTTGCAAGACATCAACATCTCGCGCCACCACGCCGAAATCCGCAACATGGGCAACAACCACTGGACCCTCACCGACCTGGGTTCCATGAACGGCACCTTCGTGAACGGGCGCAAGATAAAATCCACCGCTCTCAACGACGCCGACCGCATAACCTTAGGCATTACCGACATAGAGTTCCAACTGATTTAACCCCGCCTCACCCGCCCACATGCAGCACTTAACCAAGACAAGGGAGACCAACCGGTGATCGATGTAGTTCTGCTAATTGCCCGACTTCTGTTCGTGGCGCTGCTGTACCTGTTCCTGTTCGCCATCATGCGCACCGGCATTGGTCTGGTGAAGGGGCAGCGGAAGAAAGAGCGCACCTGGACGCTTTCGGTGGAGCGCGGCCCCAAAGAGCTGCGCGGCCTTTCCATCAACGTGCGCGGCGAGGTGATTGTGGGCCGCACTCCCGGGGCCGACATCGTAATCGGTGCCGGCTACGTGTCCGGGCGCCATGCGAAGTTCCAGCTGATGGGCCAAAACCTGTTCGTGGAAGACCTGGGGTCGAAAAACGGCACCTATGTTAACGGCCAGCGCATCGAAGGACCCACCGTGCTGCACGATCGCGACGTGGTTACCGTGGGCGACGTGGCCATCCGCGTGAGGTACCAATAATGGCTTCCCTGAAACGCAAAATTGCCGCCACTACGTTTGGCAGCCGCACCGACGTGGGCTGCGTGCGCGACCACAACGAGGATTCGCTGGTGGTGGCGCCCCCGCTGTACGTGGTGTGCGACGGCATGGGCGGCCATGCGGCCGGCGAGGTGGCCAGCGAAATAGCCGTGCGCGTAATTGAGAACCGCGCACCGGCCCATGCCGACGTGGAAGAGCTGGGGCGCGCCGTGGAAGAGGCGAACCTGGCCATCATCCGGGCCGCCAAAGAGGGCCGCGGCCGCGAGGGCATGGGCACCACCTGCACCGCCGCAATTCTGGAGGGCGAGCGGTTGGTGCTGGCCCAGGTGGGCGATTCCCGCGCTTACCTGCTGTCGAAGGGGCGGTTGCAGCAGCTCACCCGCGACCATTCCCTGATGGCCGACCTCATCGAGGCGGGCCATATCACCAAAGAAGAAGCGAAGGTGCACCCGCAGCGCTCAGTGATCACCCGCGCCCTGGGCAGCGACCCTCGCATGCTGCCGGACTTGTTCGAGCTGGACGTGAACCCGGGCGACCGGCTGCTCATCTGTTCGGACGGCCTTACCACCATGCTTTCCGACGAGGAAATTGCCCAGCTTCTGGCCCGCACCCCCGACCCGCAACTGTGCGCGCGGCAGCTGGTGAACGCCGCCATCGCCGCCGGCGGCTACGACAACGTGACCGTGATCGTGGCCGATGTCACCGGCTTCACCGAAGTGCGCCGCCGCAAGCTCACCCGCCGCACCCGCATCACCGCCATCTTCATCCTGGCGCTGCTGGCGGCCATCATCGCCGCAGCGGTGTACGGCTTCTCGTTTGCGAACAACCATTCCGCCTACCTGGTGGAGCAAGACGGCCGCGTGGCCATCTACCAGGGGCTCCAGGGGGAAATGTTCGGCATTTCCGCCTCCCATCTGTACGACTTGACCGACGTGAACGTAGGCGATCTGCAGCCAGGGGTGGCCAACCGTCTGCGCACCGACGGCATTAAAGCCGACGGCGTGGAGGCGGCCGAAGCGCTGGTGCAGTCGTACCGAGACGAGATTGCCGCCCAGCAACAGCAGCAGGTCGACCAGCAAAGCGCGGCCGAAGCGGCGAAGGCGGCAAAGGCCCAGGGCGACAAAGCCAGTGGCGGCGAAGGCGACGAAAACGAGAACGGCGGAGCCAGCGCAGGCGCAAGCCAAAACGAGGGCGCCGCACCCGCAGACACCGCTGACGACGGCACTTCTTCCAACAGCGGCGCATCTGCCGGCCCCGCCCCCGCTGAAGGCGGCGATGCCCAGTGACCCGCCGCAACCTTGAACTACTGCTGCTGGTTATCGCAGCGCCCCTGGTAATTGTGCTGTTCGCCATGCTGCTCATTCACGACGGCATGGTGGTGACGGTGGAAAACCTCGCAGTGCCCCTGGGTATTTTCGGGGCATTCCTGGTGGCCCACATCGCCGTGCGCATCTTCGCTCCGGCGGCCGACCCGGCCATCCTGCCCATCACCTTCGCGCTTTCCACCATCGGCATCGCATTTGTAACCCGCATCGTGCCCGACATGGCGGTGCGTCAGTTGATGTGGCTGTACGCCGGCATTGCCTGCATGGTGCTGGTGCTAGTGTTCCTGAAAAACATCGACCGGCTGGCCCAATATAAATATGTACTGGTGCTGCTGGGCATCTTGCTGCTGCTCTCCCCCATGCTGCCGGTTGTCGGCACCGAAATCAACGGCAGCCGCCTGTGGCTGCGGGTGGGCAGCTTCTCCTTCCAGCCGGGCGAGCTGGCGAAAATCTGCATCGTGCTGTTTTTGGCAGGCTACCTGGCCCTAAACCGCGAGCTGCTGTCGGTGTTCACCTGGCGGGTGGGCCCCTTCTGGCTACCCGATCTGCGCACCCTGATGCCCATGGTGGTCATGTGGCTTTTGGCCTTCATGGTGGTAGTGCTGGAGAAAGACCTGGGGCTGGCGCTGGTGCTGTTCGCGGTATTTTTGGTGATGCTGTACTGCGCCACCGGCAAGAAGCTGTACGTGGTTACCGGGCTTTTGATGGCTGCCGTGGCCGCCGTTGCCCTGTACGGGCTGTTCTCCCACGTGCAGCTGCGCGTGAGCATTTGGATGGACCCCTTCGCCGATGCCCAGAACACTAGCTACCAGCTGGCTCAGTGCCTGTTCTCCATCGCCGACGGCGGCATGTTCGGCACCGGTATCGGCCGCGGGCTGGGGGCCGACATCCCCATCCCCTACGCCTACAACGACGCCATCTTCGCCGTCATCGCCGAGGAATCGGGGCTTTTGGGGGCCGCCGGCATCCTGCTTTTGTACCTGTCATTCGCCATCCGCGGCATGGTGGTGGCGGCGCGGGCGAAAAGCGACGTCAGCTCGCTGATCGCCGTAGGCCTCACCTCGGTCATCGTGCTGCAGGCCTTCATCATCGTGGGCGGCATCACCGACCTCATCCCCCTCACCGGCATCACCTTGCCCTTCATCGCCCAAGGCGGCTCTTCGCTGCTCTCCAGCTTCATCATCGTGGGCATCCTGCTGCGCTGCGGCGACGAGGGCCCCGGCAGTACGCAGGAGCTGATGCAAACCACCGGCAGCATTTCCTCCAACAGCGTACTGGGACGCGTGGCGCTGGGCAAGCGGCTCACTGCCACCATGATTTTCCTGTCGCTTCTCTTCGTGGCACTGGTGGCCAACCTCACTTGGTGGATGGTAATCAACGCCGACAACATTCAGCAGATGCCCGGCAACGGCCATACCCTGGCCAAGCAAGCGGAAGCGGAACGGGGCACCATTTCCACCTACGACGGCGTGGTGCTGGCACAATCCATCGAGGAGAACGGCCACTTCCAGCGGGTGTACCCGGCTGGCACGCTGGCATCCCACATCGTAGGCTACGCATCGCAGCAGTACGGCACCGCCGGCATCGAGGCTGCCTACAACGAAACCCTGCAGGGCAACCAAGACTTCGCCACCTGGAGCGACGCCCTGAACATGCTGGCGGGCGTGGGCAACCCCGGCAACGACGTAACCCTCACCATCAACTCGAAAATCCAGCAAGCGGCCCAAGACGCCCTGGAAGGCAACGTGGGCGCCTGTGTGGTGATAGACCCGAAAACCGGTGCGATGCTGGGGCTTGCCAGCGCCCCCACCTACGACGCCGCCGACTTCGAGAGGTTGCTCTCCGATGCGGCCACCAACAGCTCCGATTCGTCGGCCCTGTTCAACCGCGCAACCCAGGCGCTGTACGCCCCCGGCTCCACCTTCAAGATAGTTTCGCTCACCGCCGCGCTGGAAGACGGCGTGGCCACCCTGGACAGCACCTACGACAGCCCCGCCTCCATCGACATCGGCAACGCTGACGTAACCAATGCCCGCGACATCGCCTACGGCAACATCACGTTGGCCCGGGCGTTGGAGGTATCCTCCAACACGGTGTTTGGCCAGGTGGGCGAGCAGTTGGGGGCCGAGCGGCTAGTAACCGCCGCCGAAAGCTTCGGCTTCAACGGCAACCCCAACTTCACCTTGCCGCTGGCGAAATCGCTGATGCCGGTGCCTTCCGAAATGACCACCTGGGAAACCGCCTGGGCCGCCTGCGGCGAGCCGGTGGGCGAGCACGAAAGCCCCGCCGGGCCCCAGGCGACCGTGCTGGAAATGGCCTTGACCGGATGTGCCATCGCCAACAACGGCACCATCATGACCCCGTATCTGGTGGACGGCATTTACAACGCCAACGGCGAGCGCAGCTTCTCCCCCACCCCCACGGTGTTCAAACAGGCCACTTCCGCCCAAACGGCGCAGCAGGTGCGCGACGCCATGCTGGGCGTGGTAACCAACGGCACCGGCTACCCAGCGGCCATCAACGGCGTTGAAGTGGCGGGCAAAACCGGCACGGCGGAAAACGGTGACGGCACCACCAACATGTGGTTCGTGGGGATGGCACCGGCCGACAACCCGCAAGTGGTGGTGGCCATCGTCATCGAGAAGGGCGAAAACTCCATCGCCGCCTACAAGGCGAAGGACGTTCTGGAAACCTCGCTGGCCCTTTACGGGCTTCTGTAGGGCGTTGGGGTTACATGTTGATGAGGAACTGGACAAAAACCGACAGGCATCTAGTACAATTCGGATACTTGTCTACATTGAAAATGCAGCAGCAAAACGAACTAGCTATGTGGCAAAGGAGCTAAAGTGACCGCGCAGGACATTATGACTGGAAGAACCTTTAGCGGCCGGTACGAGATCAAAGATCGCATCGGCATCGGAGGTATGGCCGAGGTATACCGGGCCGTTGATAACGTGCTGGGGCGCGTGGTGGCCGTTAAGGTGATGCTGCCCCAATACGCTGCCGACGTCGACTTCACCCGTCGCTTCCGCCAGGAGGCGGCTTCGGCTGCCAACCTGCAGAGCCCCTACATTGTGAACGTGTACGACTGGGGCCAGGACGGCCAAACCTACTTCATCGTGATGGAGTTCGTGCGCGGATCCGACCTTAAAACCGCTATTCAACAGCGCGGCGCCATCAACCAGCGCAAGGTTGCAGAAATCGGTGCCCAGGTGTGCCAGGCGCTCACTGTTGCCCACAACCAGGACATCATCCACCGCGACATCAAGCCGCAAAATATTATGGTGCAGCCGGACGGCAACGTGAAGGTGATGGACTTCGGCATCGCCCGCGCCAAGAACTCCGTGGAACAGAAAACCTCCTCGGTGCTGGGCACCGCCCACTACATCTCCCCCGAGCAGGCCCAAGGCAAAGAGCTCACCTCCGCCAGCGACATCTACTCGCTGGGCATCGTGCTATACGAAGCCGCCACCGGCAAGCTGCCCTTCGACGGGCCCGATGCCGTTTCCGTGGCACTGATGCAGGTGAAAGACATGCCGGTGCCGCCGCGGGACATCAACCCCAAAATCGATCCTGGCCTGGAGAGCATCATCATGTGCGCCCTGGCGAAGAACCCCGCCGAGCGCTTCGCCACCGCCAACGATATGCGCCTGGCGCTGAACGACTATTTGGCCGGCCGCCCCGTGAACCTGGCTGCCGTAGCCGGCATGGGGGCCGCTGCCACCGCCATGCTGGGAGGCGCTGCCGCCACCAACCTCATGAACCGCATGCCGGAAAACGGCACCCAGGTGATGCCCGCCGTAGAGGGCGCTGCCGGAAACCCCGGCACCCAAACCATGAAGCCGGTGGATGCCGGTCGCAATCGCAACAGCTATCGCGCCGACAGCTCTGAAGGCCCCAAAAAAGGCCCCATCATCGCACTAGCCATCGTGGCAGCGCTGGTGGTTATCGGTGTCATTGTGTTCATCGTTTCCAACGGCAGCGCCAAGCAAGTGGATGTTCCCGATGTGACCGGCCAATCGCTGGCCGCGGCCACCAAAGCGCTGGAAGACGCCGGCCTCGAGGTGGGCAACGTGAATCGCGTGACCGACGACACCCAGGAGCCCAACACCGTAACCGGCCAAGATCCCGAGGGAGGCAAGCAAGCGCCCGAAGGCAGCCGCGTGAACCTTACGGTAACCCAAGCCACCGAAACCTTCGAGCTGCCCACCATCACCGACATGACACCCGACCAGGCCCAGAACCTGGCCGCCCAGTACGGCTTCGTGCTGCAGGCCAACGGCGAGAAAGCCTCCGACGACATCGCCGAAGGCATGATTTGCGTGCAGTCCCCCGAGGCGGGCACCCCCATCAAGAAGGGCGACACCGTCACCTACATCGTTTCTTCGGGCCCCGACAGCGTTACTGTGCCCAACGTGATTGACGACGACGAAGCCACCGCCACTAGCAAGCTGGAGAAGCTGGGTTTCCAAGTGAAAACTCAAACCGCCTCTTCCACCAACACCGATGAGGGCTGCGTGATGATCCAGTCCCCCACCGACGGCGAAAAGGTGAAAAAGGGCTCCACTGTCACCATCACCATCTCCACTGGCCCCGACAAACCCGAAACCAAGAACGTGCCCGATGTTAAGGGCTACTCCGAGGGCGACGCCGCTGTGGCGCTAGAGAACGCCGAGTTCAAGTATTCGGTAACGTACGAGAACAGTGATACCGTGCCCGGTGGGTCGGTCATTCGCCAGTACCCCGATGCGGGCACCGCGCTCGAACCGGGCAAGACGGTGAACCTCACCATCAGCAGCGGTCCGGCCCAGCAGCCCGACCCCTCTGGCGACAACAATGGCAACGGTAACGGCAATGGCAACGACGGCGAAGGTGGCGAAGGCGATGGAGGCCAAGATCCTCAATCGGAATAGGCGCCGCTTCTGAATGCTCTGCCCGACAAAGCCCGCTCGCCCCTCGCGAGCGGGCTTTTTTGTGGGTGGGGAGGCAGAAGGGGGGTGGCAGGG
>NZ_QIBY01000017.1 GCF_003725335.1 Parvibacter caecicola | reverse complement strand
TTTTCTTGTCCAGAGGGACAAAAAGCCCCCTCGAGAGCCTGCGATCCATCCCCCTCCAACCCCCCTTGCAAACTGGATCCGGCTCCCGAGGGGGCTTTTTGTCCCTCTGGACAAGAAAAACCCTACCTATTGGTACGGCCGTCCAAACACTGGGGCGTCAACCTCTCTATAATTCTTGAGCATACCTGAAACGGATTGCCCGCTGAACGGGGAAGGGCCGGATGCTTTTCCCTTGAGGTATATCTAAAAGCCGAAAGGGGAGAGAAATGAAGAAGAAACTGTCAATGCTGGCAGCCGGCGCCCTGATGGTGGCCGCGCTGGGCATGTTCGGATGCTCGTCGGGCGACCCCGCCACTCAGCCGACGGACAACAACAGCTCCGCCAACAGCACCGCTCCCGACAACAGCGCCGCCGCCAACAACGATGACGCCGCTGTTGGCGGCGAGATTGTGCTGGTGAACGACGGCAAGTTGACCGTTGCCGCATCGCTGGACTTTCCGCCGTTCGAGAACCTTAACACCGATGGCGAGGCGGAAGGCTTCGAGGTGGACCTGATGAAGGCTATCTGCGACGAGATGGGGCTTGAATGCAACTACCTGCCCTCCACCAAGTTCGACACCATCGTGCCGCTGATTAGCGCTGGCGGCAAGGCCGACGTGGGCGTGTCTGGCTTCACCGTTACCCCTGAGCGCGCCAAGGAGATTGACTTCACCGACGTGATTATGGACATCAACCAGGGCGTTGCCGTGATGAAGGACAGCGGCATCACTTCGGTGGATCAGCTGGAAGGCAAGAAGATCGGCGCGCAGTCGGGCACCACTGGCTATGAATGGGCGCTGGAAAACGTTGAGGGCGCCGAAGTGCTGGCCTTCGATGAGATGACCGGCGTGTTTGCCGCCCTGCAGTCTGGCCAGGTGGACGCCGTGGCCGCCGACCTGCCTGTGGTGCAGTACTACGTGCTGAACGCCTATCAGGATGCCGAGGTTATCGCCGAGGTTCCCACTGGCGAGCAGTACGCTATCGTGGTGAGCAAGGACAACCCGGCCCTCACCAAGGCCCTCAACGAGGCCATCGCCAAGCTGAAGGCTGACGGCACCTACGACCAGCTGACCCAGAAGTGGTTCGGTGCTTAAGATTCACTCGACAGAGCCCTTGCGCATGGAAAGCCGGAGCACCGCCTTCGGCTTTCTTGCCGTCCTAACGGCTCTGGCGTGCGCGCTGGTTTTGGCGGCGGTCGCGGCCTCGCCCGCCTTCGCTATGGAAACCGAGCGCTGGACGGCGAAATCAAATCAGGACAGCGGCAACCAGATAATGGGGGGCACTCCCACCCGCGTTACCTGGCAAGGGCAATCCGCTGAAGACGAGTCGGTGGCCACGGTAAGCCTGGCGCTGCCGGAGGGCACCGTGGTGGACGCCGCCAACGTGGCGGTTACCGTGCTGGACGGGCTGGAGCGGCTGGACTTCGCCTCGGCCGTCACCACCGATGGCGCCCAGGTGAACGTGGCCTTCGACGAGGCCGCCCCCGCCGGCGCCATGATCATGATCGAATGCAACGAATGCGTGCTGCCCCCCTCGGGCGGCCAGTTCCCCGTGGCCGGCACCTACACGGTGGAAGGGGGTGCGGCCCAGGACATCCCCGATGGCGGCAAGACCATCGACGTGGTGGGCACCTCTGCCGCCGAGCAGATGTCGAAGTGGCTGGCGGCCCAGCCGGCGGTGCAGGCATGGAACAGCGTGAAGTTCCTGCACCTGTTCCTGGACCCCACCATCGCCATCACCTCGGTGCCGGCGGTGTTCCAGGGCTGGATTCTGGCCATCCTCATGGTGATCATCAGCTTCCCGCTGGCCATTCCGCTGGGGCTCATGTGGTCGTTCATGCGCATGGCCAAAAACCGCGTGCTGTGCGCCATCGCGTCCTGCTACATCAACATCATCCGCGGCACGCCGCTGTTCCTGCAAATCTACATCGCCTACTTCGGCTTGCCCCAGATGGGGGTCAACATCTCCGGCTTCTGGATGGGCATCATCGTGCTGTTCCTGAACTCCAGCGCCTATCTGGCGGAGATTTTCCGCGCTGGCATCCAGTCCATCCCCAAGGGGCAGTTCGAGGCGTCCCGTTCGCTGGGTATGAGCGGTGCCCAAACCATGATCCACGTGATCATTCCGCAGACGGTGCGCCGGGTTATCCCCACCATGACCAGCGAGTTCATCCTCATGTACAAGGACACTTCGCTGCTGGCGGCCGTGGGCGTGTACGAAATCATCTCCAACGCCAAGATCATCACCGCCGCCACCGGCAACATGACCCCCTACATCGTGGGCGCCCTGTTCTACCTGGTGGTCACCATCCCCGCCACCCGCGCCATCAACCACATGGAGAAGAAGCTGGCCGATGGCGGCCGCAAGCGCAAGAAGGCCCGTGCCCAGGCGGAAGCTGCCGGCGTCATCGAGTCGGCGCCGGTGGCCATGCGGGCGGTGGCCGCTGATGGCGACGCCGACATGACCCTGAGCATGCGGCTTTCCGAGAGCTTCGCCGTAAGCCCCGAAGGAGCCGCCTACGGTGCCGAGAAGAAGGCGCTGCGCCACAAGGCCCGCCGTGACAGCAAGGACGGAAAGGGGGACCCTCGTGAATAAGGTAAGCGAGAAGGTGGACGAGATTTCCGCCCAGATGGCCGCCACCTCCGTGAAGGTGTCCTCGGCCCGCCCGGCGCCCCAGCTGGACGAGAACGTGATCGTGTCCATCCAAAGCCTGCAGAAAAGTTTCGGCGACACCGAGGTGCTGCGGGATGTGAACATCGACGTGCACCGCGGGGAAGTGGTGGTGGTGCTGGGGCCCTCCGGCTCTGGCAAGTCCACCATGCTCCGTTGCATCAACTTGCTGGAGGTGCCCACCGGCGGCCATATCTACTTCGAGGGCAAGGACATCACCGACAAGAAAACCGACATCAACAAGTTGCGCACCGGTATCGGCATGGTGTTTCAGAGCTTTAACCTGTTCCCGCACCTGTCCGCGAAGGAAAACGTGATGCTGGCACAGCGCAAGGTGCTGAAGCGCTCGAAGGAAGAAGCGGAGGCCATCGCGCTGGAGGAGCTGCGGAAGGTGGGGCTGGGCGACCGCGCCGATTACATGCCCTCCGAGCTTTCCGGCGGCCAGCAGCAGCGAGTGGCCATCGCGCGGGCCCTGGCCATGCGCCCCCACGTGATGCTGTTCGACGAGGCCACCAGCGCGCTTGACCCTGAGCTGGTGCGCGACGTGCTGGGGGTTATGAAGGATTTGGCCCGCGAGGGCATGACCATGATCGTGGTCACCCACGAGATGGGCTTTGCCCGCGACGTGGCCGACCGCGTGATTTTCATGGATGGAGGCGTGGTGGTGGAGGAGGGCACCCCCGAAGCGGTGTTCGACCATCCCCAAAACGAACGCACGAAAGACTTCCTCGGCCATATAGCTTAGTTCCGGCGGCCTGACGGCCGTCGGACCACTCGACGCTGCGGCGCACTGTGGCCACCTGCCCTTGCCTTTCACGCCTTACCTTCGCGTACCCAGGTACGCTCAGCCGGCCTTCAAGGCAATTGCAGGCACCACAGTGTGCCTCGCTTGCGTTGTTGGACCTATTGGGTTCCCGTGCGGAACTGCGCGCGGGAACCCTCCGACCCTCCGGCGCTACTTATTTGGATCTGGAAATCGTAGGGCGGAGATTCTATCTCCGCCCCTTTTGCTCCCTCCTTGCTGACAATCGGGCATCGTTTGCCTGGCGGCCCGGTGGCTTGCATGGCGAAGACGGCTATCATTTCCGATTATGGATGAATTTTTGCACATAGTTGAACACGTGATGGAGCATTCGGTTTCCGACACGTTATACCTGATACCGTTTCTGTTCGTCACCTACCTGGTCATGGAATGGCTGGAACACAAGACAGGGGCGAAAACCCAAAAGGCCATCCGCCACGCCGGCGCTGCCGGGCCGGTGGTGGGGGCATTTCTGGGGGTGGTGCCCCAATGCGGCTTTTCCGCTATGGCCGCCACCCTCTATGCCGGTCGCGTGATCACGCTGGGCACCCTGTTCGCGGTGCTGCTGTCAACCTCCGACGAGATGCTGCCCATCTTCCTGGCGGAGAACGTGGCCCCCAACACCATCCTCTCCATCATGGGGGCGAAGGTGATCATCGGCATGGTGATGGGTTTCGTGGTGGACGCGGGGCTGCGCCTGGCCCGCCGCGACAAGGAGAAGCTGCGCATCCACGAGCTGTGCGCCCAGGACAAGTGCGGCTGCGACGACGATTGCGCCACCTGCAAGCAAAACCCCGAACTTGCCTATGGCCACCATGACGACGGTTTGGCACAGGCCGTTGATTCGCCGGGCCAGCTGCACCGCTCCATCGCCGAAGAGCTGGAAACCACCGAAGGCCATGAGCGCCACGACCATGCCCATTGCCACGACTGCGGCCACGACCACGAAGGGGAGGAGCGCGCCGCTTCCGATACTGCGGCCGCCCCTGTCGCCTGTTGCCACGACCACAGCCACGACGACGGCTGGAAAGGCATTGCGAAGAGCGCCCTCAAGCACACCATCACCGTCACCCTGTTCATCTTTGTCATCACCGTGCTTCTGAACGCCGTGTTGGAAACGGTGGGCGAGGACGTGCTGGCCCAGTTCCTGGCCGCGAGCCCGATTTTGGCGGTGCTGGCGGCGGCGCTGGTGGGGCTCATCCCCAATTGCGCCGCCAGTGTGGTGATTGCCCAGCTGTACCTGGAAGGGGTGCTGGGGCCCGGCGCCATGCTGGCCGGCCTGCTGACGGCCGCGGGCGTGGGGCTGCTGGTGCTGGTGCGCTCGAACCGTCCGGCGCTGCAGAATGCAAAGATCATCGCTCTCTTGTACGCCACCGGCGTGTTCTGGGGACTGGTGGCCGAAGGGCTGGGCGTGGTGTTTTAGCGGCCCGTCTGCCGCCTGCTTGCGGCCGATGGCTGCGTTTCCCATGAAACCCCCAGATGAAGTGTGGGCTTTTGCCTGCGGCATGCGTAGAATGGCCGCTACTGCAGTGAAGCCGCCGGCGGCTTGGACGAGGAGAGGGGTGCAAAGTGGGTGCGGTTGATCCTTCGGTATATAAAAGTGTGCTGAAAGTGCGACGGGCCTACGGGTTCGACATCGCCTGCTTCCTCATGCGCTTCTACCAGTACATGATGAACGTGGGCACGGTTACCATGATCACTCTTTCCGGCCATTCGTTTCTACTGGCCGGCGCGGTGTCGTCCGCCATCGCCATATCCACCTTCATCGTGGCGCCGCAGGTGTCGCGGTTGGTGGACCGCTACGGCCAAAGCCGGGTGGTGCCCTTCGCCACCGCCATCACGGTGCTGGGCTTTGCCCTGCTGGTGGGCAACATGGCGCTGGGCGGCCCCGAGTGGCTGTGCTTTCCCGCCGCGGTGCTGATGGGCTTTGTGCCCAGTGCGCCGGCGCTGGCCCGCGCCCGCTGGACCCACCTCATCCGTTCGGGTGAATTGGGGAAAGATGCCCCCGATCTGCGCACCATGTTCTCTTACGAAGGGGTGTTGGACGACATTGGCTTCATGTTCGGCCCCTCCATCTCCATCGCGCTCGCCAGCTCCATCGCGCCGGTGGCGGGCATGCTGGCCGGCGCCATCGCGCTGGTGGTGGGCACGGTGGTGCTCACGTTGTCCCGCTCCACCGAGCCCAAGCCCTCGATGGGCAAAGGCGCCGCGGGGCAGGGGAGCGCCGACGAACCTGCCAAGGTGGCGGACGTTCCCGCCAAGGAGCGCAGCCTGCTGGCCACCACGCCGGTGGTGCGGGTGTTGTTCGTGACCATGATGTTTCTGGGGGCCATGTTCGGCGTGTACGATTCCACCACGGTGGGGCTGGCCGAAGAGCTGGGGGATGCCAATATCGCCAGCGTGGCCCTGATGATTTCCGCCTTCGTTTCCATGGGGGCCGGCTTCGTGTTCGGCATGCTGCGCTTTCGCGCCCCGCAATACCAGCAGATCACGGTGGCGGCCCTGCTTTTGGGGGGCAGCTTCGGCGCCATGTTCTTAATCGAATCGATGCCGGTGCTTTTGGTGGTAACGGTGGTGGGCAGCCTGTTCTACGCGCCGTTTCTCATCGTGGCCAACGCGACGGTGGAGCGCGCCGTGCCCACCGAGCGGCTGACTGAGGGCATCACGTGGGTGAACGCCGGCATCACCTGCGGCATGGCGGTGGGCCCGTCGGCCGCCGGTTTCATGATCGACGGCTTCGGCGCGCCGGCCTCCTTCGATTTGGGGGCGGTTTTCGCCATCGCCATCCCCGTGCTCATTTTGCTGTTCCGTCGCGTGCTGAAAAGCCAGCTTCGCAACGAGAACTACCAAGAGGTGGGCAAGGCCCCCGTGTGCCAGAAATAGCCCGCCTTCTGGTACCATTTTCCCGTTCCGCTAATTCGCGAATGCGGCGCTTGGGCCGCTTGGGTGGGAGGAGTATCCATGGTGGAATTGGACGACGGCAAGGTAATCTACGCGTTCGACGGCACGGCACAGCCGGTGCTCACGGTGCCATCGGGCGCCACGGTGCGCATTCGCACGAAGGACTGCTTCGGCAATCAGGTGCAAACCCCCGAAGACGTGCTGGACGAAATCGACTGGGATCGCATCAACCCCGCTACCGGCCCCATCTTCGTGGAAGGGGCGGTGCCGGGCGGCGCGCTTCGGGCGCACATCGACTCCATCGAGCTGGACGGTCAAACCGCTTCCTGCACCGGCGAAGGGGAAGGGGTGTGCGGCGATCTGTTCACCCGGTGGTCCACCAAGCTCTGCAAAATCGAGGGGGACAAGCTGGTGTGGAGCGACAAGCTGTCCATTCCGTTGGCGCCCATGATCGGCGTTATCGGCGTGGCCCCCGCTGGCGCGCCGGTGAACTGTGGCACCCCCGGAAGCCATGGCGGCAACATGGACAACACCGCCATCACCACCGGCGCAACCCTGTACTTCCCGGTGGCGGTGGAGGGGGCGCTGTTCGGTCTGGGCGACATGCACGCGGTGATGGGGGACGGCGAAGTGTCCGTGTCCGGCGCCGAGGTGGCCGGCTGGGCCACGGTGACGCTGACGGCACTGCCCGAGCTTTCCCTGAAAGACCCGATTATCGAAAACGACACCCACGTGGGCATCATCGCCTCGGCCGAGAGCCTGGATGCGGCGGCGGACCGTGCGGTTCACGAGATGGTGGAGTTGGTGTGCGCCCGCACCGGCATGGGGGCCGACGAGGCAATCATGCTGTTCTCGATGGTGGCCGACGTGCAGGTGTGCCAGATGGTGGACCCGGAGAAAACGGTACGCTTCATGGTGCCCAAGTACGTGCTTGAGGCCCTGGGCTTCCAGCTCTAGCCTTAAGGGTCGACAGGGGGACGCGGTGCTGACACGCCCCCAAGAACCGCTGGTTGAATTCGTAGGGCAGAGATTCTATCTCTGCCTAATCGACGGCCCGTATGCGTTTACATTTCTCCCAGAAAGGAGCTTCCATGCAAATCATCCAAGACCAGGTTTACGCGTTTTCCAAGAACAACAAGCCGGCAGCCACGGCGGTGCCCGGCGAAGTGCTGCAGTTCGTCACTAAGGACTGCTTCTCCAACCGCATCACCGACGAGACGGTGACCATGGCCACGCTGGACTACGGTTACGACGGTGCCAACCCCGCCGCCGGCCCGGTGTACGTGGAAGGGGCGCAGCCGGGGGACGTACTGGTGGTGGACATCTACAACATCGAGGTGGCGGACGAGGGCACCGTGGCCACCGACGACCACTGCGGCCCCCTGTTCGAGGGCACCCCGTACCGCTCCAAGAAGGTGCCCATTGTGGACGGCATGGCCCAGTTCAACGAGGTGAAATTCCCCATCAACCCCATGATCGGCGTCATCGGCACCGCGCCGGACGGCGAGGATGTGATCGACGGTTACGTGGGGGCCCACGGCGGCAACATGGACAACCACCTGATCACCAAGGGCACCCGCCTGTACTTCCCGGTGCGCGTGCCCGGCGCCCTGCTGCAGATGGGCGATGTGCACGCCGCCATGGGCGACGGCGAGCTGTGCGGCACCGGCATCGAGATTCCCGCCCGCATCACCGTGCGCGTGGGGGTGCTCAAGAATTTCGAGCTGCACTGGCCGGTGCTGGAGACCTTCGGCCCCGAGGGGCGCTGGTACGTGAACGCCAGCGGGCAGGAGTACAACGAGGCGGTGATGGCCGCCGCCAAAGAGCTGCAGCGGCTGCTGATGCGCATCACCGGTTGGGACGCCACCGACACCTACATGTACATGTCGCTGCAGTCCGATGTGGAGATCAGCCAGGGCTGCAAACCCTGCGAGGTGCAGCTGTCGTTGCGCATCGGCACGCCGAAGCTTTCGCAGTTCGGCCCTTTGGTGGGGTAAGGCTCCCCACCGCTTCAGCCCACTAAAGTGCAAATATCGCCCTAGCGCGGGAAACTTTTATCCTGGACCCCTTGACTTTAAGTCGAGGGGTCATAATTTGCGCATCCGATTTTCGGAAACAGGAACGGCTCCTGTCTGAGCGCGTTGCCGCTTCCGCCGTTTCTCCTTCCGGGAATCGAACGGGAAAAGGCGGCAAGAGGGCCGCCCGGATAGAAGGAGGGATAGCATGGCCGACAAGGCGCCTATCCAAGAGCCGACCATCGGCCTCGGCGAGGACATCGAGGCATTCGGCTACAAGCAGGAGCTCAAACGCGGGCTCCAGCTGCGCGACGTCATTCTGTATGGCGTGCTGTTCATGGTGATCATCGCGCCGCAGTCCATCTACGGCGAGATTCAGCAGAACAGCCACGGCATGACGCCGCTCGTTTACATCGTGGGCTTCATCGCCATCAGCTTCACGGCGCTGTCCTACATGTGGATGTCCAAGAAGTTCCCCATCGCCGGCTCGGTGTACTCCTACGTGCAGCGCGGCATCAACCCGCACGTGGGCTTCATCGCCGGCTGGCTGATTCTGCTCGACTACGTGTTCGTGCCCGCCCTGCTGCTGGTGATGGTGGCAAACTGGGGCGTGGCCCTGGTGCCCGGCAGCCCCTGGTATCTGTGGGTTGTGGTGTTCGTGGTGTTCAACACCTTCGTCAACGTGCGCGGCATTTCCATGTCGAAGGGCATCGACTGGATCATCTTCGTGGTGGAGATTCTGGCGGTTATCGCCTTCATCGCCATCGGCACCAGCTTCGTGCTGGGGGGCGGCGGTTACGGCGAGCTTTCCACCGAGCCCCTGTGGAAGGCCGGCGAAGTGGACGCCCACTTCATCGCCATGGCCGTGTCCATTGCCTGCCTGTCGTTCTTGGGCTTCGACGGCATGTCCACCCTGGCCGAGGAAACCTATCAGCCGGAAAAGAACATCGGCAAGGGCATCATCATCGCCCTGTGCATCATGGTGGTGGTGTTCGTGGCCCAAACCTACGTGGCCGCCCTCATCCAGCCCGACTGGGAGAACATCTCCATCGAAACCGGCTTCTTCGATGCCGCTGAGGCTGCCGGCGGCGTGGTGCTGCGCAACATCCTGCTGGTGGTGAACATCGTGGCGGTGGGCATCGCCAACATCATGAACGCCCAAACCGCTTCTGCCCGCCTGCTGTACTCCATGGGCCGCGACGGCGTGATTCCGCGCTTCTTCGGCAAAGTGCACCCCAAGTACCAAACCCCCTGGGTGGCGGCACTGGTGCTGGGCGGTCTGTCGCTGATTGTCACCGCCTTCTTCGGCGACATGGTGATGCTGTCCCGCTTCGTGAACTTCGGCGCCCTGTCGTCGTTCGTGCTGCTGAACTTCGCCGTGTTCCTGTACTTCTTCGTGAAGGAGAAGCAGCGCAACTCCTTCGCCGACTACATGAAGTACCTCATCTGCCCCTTCATCGGCATCTTCATTCTGGGCTACGTGTTCACTGGCTTCGATGTGCCCACGTACGTGGTGGGCATCGTGTGGCTGGTCATCGGCTTGGTGATCGGCGCCGTGAAGTCGAAGGGTTACAAGGAAGTGCCCGAAGCCTTCAAGAATTTGGAAGTTTAGCGACTGGATAAAGTTGTTAGCGTGCGCCCCTCCCTTGCGAGGGGCGCGCTGTTTTCGCCCGAGAAAGGAACCGCTATGGCGGAGATTCGCGAAGAGTACGTGGACTACAAGGGATTCAAAACCTACTGCAAAATTGTGGGGGAGAACCAGCCGGGCAAGAAGACGCTGCTGATTCTGCACGGCGGCCCCGGTTGCACCCACAACTACCTGTTGCCCTACGCCGAGATGGCCGACCGCTATGGCCGCCAGATTGTGTTCTACGACCAAATTGGCTGCGGCAAGTCGAACATCCCGCACCAGGAGGACGACTTCTACAACTACGACTTGTGGGTGGAGGAGTTCTACGCGGTGCGCGAGGCGCTGGGGCTGGATGACATCCACCTGTTCGGCAACTCCTGGGGCGGCATGCTGGGCATGCTGTGCATGATGAAGGACGATTCCGGCGTGAACTCGTTTGTGATCAACTCCTCGCCGGTGCGCATCGCCACGTGGCTGGAGGAGGCCAATCGTCTGATCAAGTACATGCCGCAGGAGATGCAGGACGCCATTGCCGAGGCCGAGCGCACCGGCAACTACGACACGCCTGTCGCCAAGGCCGCCTACGACGAGTATTACAAGCGTCATGTGACCGGCCTGTACGAGAAGGACTACCCCCAGTACCTCATCGACGAGGTGGAGGGCACCGGTGAGTGCTATATGGTGATGCAGGGGGCCAGCGAGTTCGTGGTCACCGGCAAGATGCGCGACTGGGACGTGCGCGAAGGGGTGAAGAACATCAAGGTGCCCTGCATGGCGTTGTCCGGCACCGACGACGAGGGCACGCCGCTGGTAATCAAGGAAGGGGTGGACCTCATTCCCGGCTGCGAGTGGACCCTCATCGCTGGCGCGCCGCATATGTCCTGCGTCACCCATCCGGACGAGTCGATGGAGGCGGTCGAGAACTTCATCAGCCGCTTCGAATAGCGGTGCGGGCGCGGCCTCTTGCCGGCGCCCTCATGGGCCGTAGCGCATTGCGGCAGCTGAACCTTCGGGCCCGGGGCATATGCTTCGGGCCTTTTTGTGCGCCTGGCTGCAGGCGCAGGCGCGGGCGCTTGATGCCGTTTTTGCATCGGAAGCGGAAATGGCCGTATGGAGCGGGGAAGTAACGCTACAATATTCAGGTTTGACGAACGGCTAAGCCTGCCCCTGCCGCGTGCGGGGGCGCTGGGAAGAACAGAAGGAATCGACCATGGGCGATTACATCAACGAGTTTTGCATGCACACTGCCACCTGCGGGCAGCTGGGGCTGGAAGATGTGGGTGGCGAAGTGGTGCTGTGCGGTTGGGCCTGGCACAATCGCGATCACGGCGGCCTCATCTTCGTGGACCTGCGCGACCGCGATGGCTACACCCAGATTGTGGTGGACCCCGACTGCGTTAGCGCCGAGGACTTCGCGGCGGCCGAGCATCTGGGCCGCGAATATGTGCTGCGGGTTACCGGCAAGGTGCGCGCCCGCGCCGAAGAGGCGGTGAATCCCAACATGGCCACCGGCGCCATTGAGGTGCTGGCCAGCAAGCTGGAGGTGCTGAACACTTCCGTCACCCCACCGTTCTCCATCGAAGACGGCATCGAAACCGATGAAATCACCCGCATGAAATGGCGTTACCTGGATATTCGCCGGCCTGAGATGCTGGCCAATCTGAAGCTGCGCCACCGTGCCGCCCATGCGCTGCGCAACGCCCTGGACAAGCGCGGCTTCTTCGAGGTGGAAACCCCCATTTTGGCCAACTCCACCCCCGAGGGCGCCCGCGACTACATCGTGCCCAGCCGTCCCAACCCCGGCAAGTTCTACGCGCTGCCCCAAAGCCCCCAGCAGTTCAAGCAGATGCTGATGTGCGCCGGCATCGAGCGCTACTACCAGATTGCCCGTTGCTTCCGCGACGAGGACCTGCGCGCCGACCGCCAGCCGGAGTTCACCCAGCTCGACATCGAAATGAGCTTCGTTGAGGGCGACGACGTTATCGACATGATGGAAGACGTGATGGCCGAGGTGCTGCCCCAGGTGGGGGTGGCCCAAGAGTTCCCGCTGCAGCGCATGCAGTGGGCGGAGGCCATGGACAAGTACGGCTGCGACCGCCCCGATGTGCGCTTCGGCATGCTGCTGCACAACATCACCGACCTGGTGAAGAACACTGGCTTCAAGGTGTTCGCCAGCGTGGCGCAGCAGGGCGGCGTGGTGAAGGCCATCAACGCCAAGGGCGCTGGCGACTGGAGCCGCGGCGAGGTGGAGAAGCTGGCCTCCATCGCCGAGGAGAACGGCGCCAAGGGCATGGCCTGGGTGGCGTTCACCACTGATGGCCAGGAGAAGAGCCCCATCAAGAAGTTCTTCACCGACGAAGAATGGGCCGCTCTGAAGGCGGAGATGGAAGTGGAGCCGGGCGACCTTTTGCTGTTCGCGGCCGATAAGCCGGAAGTGGCCAACGCCGTGCTTTCCGCCCTGCGTCTGCACATGGCCGAGGCGCTGGACGTGCCTCGCGAGGGCCACGCGCTTCTGTGGGTGGTCAACTTCCCCATGTTCAAGTACGATGAGGGAGAGAAGAAATACTCCGCCGAGCATCATCCCTTTACCCAGGTGCTGCGGGAGGATTTGGACAAGATCGAGGACGTGCCGCTGGAGTGCGGCAGCTACTCCTACGACCTGGTGATGGACGGTTACGAGCTGGGCGGCGGCACCATCCGTATCCACAACGCCGACGAGCAGCGCCGTGTGCTGCGCCGTTTGGGCCTTACCGATGCCGAGATCGATGAGAAGTTCGGCCACCTCATCCACGCGCTGGAGCTGGGCGCCCCGCCCCACGGCGGCATCGCGCTGGGGCTAGACCGCTTCATCATGCTGCTGGCGGAGAAGCCCTCCATCCGCGACGTGATCGCCTTCCCGAAGACGTCGAGTGCCAGCGACCCCATGACCGGCGCGCCTTCCGAGGTGACCGCCCGTCAGCTGAAAGAGGTTGACCTCCGCCTTTTGTAGACCGGCTTGGGCATTTGGACCCGCAGTGCGGGTATTCTGTCTTTGTCTGTCTTACGGGTGATGTGCGGGCACTTCAAGATGCACTCGATGGTGGCTCCTGGTGAGGCGCGGCGGTGCTAACTCATAATTCAGGAGAAGATTGTAGGGCTACCTTCTGCGGTCTTTCTTTTGCGCTCTGGCTTCAGTGGTCTTACGGTATCCAATTTGAATCTCTGCGAGGATGTCTTTATAATGCCGGGCAATCAGCGGAGGGGGACATAATGGAAAAGCTCGAGTCTTATCTTGAGAAAGATGGTCGCATCACCACGGGGCAAATGGCGGACATTTGCGGGCTGACGAAGAGGGCCTTGCGCCTCTATCACGAGAAAGGGCTATTGAGCCCGGTATTTCACGATGAGGACACCGGCTATCGCTATTACTCGCTCTGCCAGATTCCCCGTGCCGACAGAATCGCGAGGCTTCAAAACCTGGGATTCACGTTAAGTGAGATAGGGGAGTTGCTCCTGGGCATGTCTCTCAACAGCGAACGCGAGCTGTACGCCCGCAAAGTATCGGAAGTGCGTGCGGAAAAGGCTCGGCTCTCAGTTGCCGAGCAGCTTCTTCGGGAGCATCTCGAGATGGAGGGGTCCTCTGAAGACCTCGTGGTGTCGGGAGTGTCGTTGAAATGGAAACCGGAAAGAACATTCGTTGTGGTAAATCTGGAGGGATGTGAGGTGCAGCTCGCATCCGAACACACCGAGGAAGGGGCACTTGCCTGGTATTACGCGATGGCCCTTATGCGCGAGCATATTCAGCAACTGGGCTTGCCGGCTGTTGTGTGCAACCACATATCTACTATGATTTCGCCGGAAAACCTTGCGCAGCGCAATTTCTCCGTTGACCGCGCTTGCGTTGCGGTGCCGCAGCAATACCTCCCCTTAGAGGAAGACACCTTGGTCATCCCTGAGGGGTTTGTGGTTTATGCCACTGCACTGACTTTCTTCGATAATTCTGGGAAATCGAGCGAAGTGGCTGGCATTGAGGAGCTTCTCGACTACATTTCTGCCCATAAGTTCGCCATCAGGGGGTCGTACATGGGCATTGGCGATGTGGACGAAGAAATTACCGGCAGCCTCGGCGGCACTTTTGACCGTCTTCGCTTCGAGATACCGGTGGCGCTGCCCAATTAGCGGAAGCTGCGGACGCGTCATGAATCTGTAACCCTAGGTTACAGATTGGCGCCGTGCTGGAGCAATGTTTTGCGGCCTGTGCGGCCACGGCGAAAATGGGATGAAAGCTCCCTTTGGCTATTATCTATCCGCAAAATAACTTTTATCAGCGGACACGTTGGCCTTCTTGCTGAACTTCCAACTTGAAACCGGAAAAACGTCCGTGTGCTGTTTTCGAAACTATTTCAAAAAAAATACCCTTGCCTCCTCCGTTGCGTTACCGCCCATCATAAAGGCAGGGCTCTCCGCGAGGAGAGATGAGTTACGCAGAGGAAGGGAGCGTTATATGGTGAAAAGCGCAGAAGGCAGCTTGCCGCGCTATCCCCGCAAAACGATGCTGCTTTGGGGAGGCGCCGCGGCGTTGTCTGTGGCCCTTTGCCTGGGGGCGGCAGGGTGCGCATCGCCGCAACAGGAGGCATCGCAAGATCAGGGGAGCAATGAGCCTCAAGGCATCGTGCAGACAGTGGAAGGGGACGAATGGGCGGCTTACCTGCCCAAGGTTACCACCAAGCCTGATGGCACGCGTGTGCAGAAAACCCCTTATGCCGGCATGAACAACGGCTATTTCTTCCCCAAAGACTGGAATCTTTACAACACTTACTACCTGAACGCCGACCAGAGGGGCTGCTCTTCGTGCCATGAATTGGACGAGACCCTGATGGCTACCATGGATCACTGGGTGTATTGGGGCAACTACGACAACGAGCCTATTCGCTATAACGACTGCATGGGCTGCCATGACGCCTACGGCGTGAGCCTGCAGAACTTCCAAGATGCCATGCATGACCACATGAACAGCAACACTTTCGTGGACATGGGCGGCAATTGCGAATCATGCCACTACATTACCAATGAAAACCAGTTCGAAATGTGGGACTACGTTAAATACGATGTGCTGCGCGGTATAACCGATGTGGCTGCGGACGATGTTGACGTCGATATCACCTGGAACCAAGACGAGATAACCCCGGTAGAGAAGATGTTCGTCCAGAAAAAGGCCAAGAACAATTGGGGTACCACTGCCTGGTTCGAGGAAGACGACAACATTTTTAACACCTACACGGTCACCTTCAAGGGCGAGATGGACAATCCGCGGGAGATGACCATTCAGCAGATGATCGACGAGTTCGGTACTGAAACGCGCACTATTGCAAACCATTGCACCATCAACGCCACTGGTGGTGCCTACATTTACCAGGCAGAAGTGACCGGTGTTCCCTTCAAGAAGATTTTCGAGACACTGGGGGTTCACGAAGGCGCCAACATGCTGGACGCCATTGGCGTGGATGGCTACGACATTCCCATGTATACCCAGGTAGCGCTGGACAGCGACCCTTTGCTGGTGTTCGAGATGAATGGAGAGCGGCTGGATCTGCAGCAGGGCTATCCGCTCTCTATTTGGTTCGGCGACGGCGTATCCGGCGGCCAGTTTACCCGTTATCTGACGGAAGTGAACATTGCCCATTCCGATGATCCGGGCGGGGCCTACAACAACTACAACCAAGGTGTTTTCGGCGACTATGTGGATCCGAAGACCAAGCAGCCCATTAACACTCCCAACGTGGGCGTACTTACCGCCGAGACAGGCCAGATTTTCACCGCAGGCCAGCCTATCCATTTCGAAGGCTATGCCCATGCCTTTGAGGAAGATGTGGTGAAGCTGGAGTTCTCCTTCGATCACGGTGCCACCTGGAAAGAAGTGCCGGTTTCCGGTACTGACAAGTCCAAGTGGGTGTATTGGAAGATGGACATAAAAAGCTTTACCGATCCGGGGGCGTATCTGGTGAAGATTCGCGTGACTTCGCAGGATGCCGAGGGCAATTTGCATGTGAACGACCGTTTGGTGGACTTCATGATGAACGTGGAGTAGCCCTCCGCACGCAGAAATTGAACGCAATCGAACATCGAAGGGATGCGAAATGAATTCAACTACTCAAAAAATCGCCTCGGGGGCCAGTGCTGCGCTTCTGCTGGCGGGAATGGGAGCCGCTGCTGCTCAAGGAGCCGTTTCTGCGCCAGCCTTTGCCGATGAGGCCACGGTGCCCACCGCCGATCAGCAGCAAGCGGCAGCTGCTCCTTGCCGGGTGTGTCAGAAAGCAGTCCAGGGTCTTTTCACGTTCAACCAAAGCTCTCTTACCCCTACCGCTCAGCTGCGGGACAATTTTGCTCGAGCTTCCAAGTACTTGTGCGGGGGCGAAGGAGCACCCATGGCCTCTATCGAGAACCCCGGGCTTTGGGAAGTGGCCGTGTCGGGAAACGTGGATAACGCTTTTTCGGCCACTATGGACGAGCTGGCAGAAGAGGGTTCGGCTCAGCTGGTAATGGGCTGCACTTGTGCCGGAAACCCCGTCGACGGCGCCGCCAGCGGCAATGCCGATGTGCTAGGCGTCCGCATTGCCTACATCGCGGCGCTGGCGCAGCCGAGCGATAGCGTGAACACCATTGTCTTTACTTCTGACGATGGCTCTTCTGTGGCACTGCCGTTCAACTATGTGCTGCAGCGTTTCAGCCTGTTGGCCTATAGCGTCAACGGTGAGCCGGTGGGCAACAGCATGGGGGGCTCCAACCAGCTGTGGATGGGCTCGACGGCGGCCAATTACTACCTGAAGAATGTAGTGGAGATCAGTTTTGAAGAGCGGCAAACACCACCGCCGACGCCGGGAACCGCCGAAGCGGGCGATGCGTACGAAAACGTCCCCAACATCAGCATCGGAGAGGGAGGCGCCCTATGAGGCGCATCGCGCTTGATGACGCAGTGGGCTGTGAGATAAGGAGGCTGCCATGAACCAAAGGGCAACGGGCGAAAACGCTGTGTCTCGCAGAACGGCGTTGATGGGCCTTTCTGCCGGTGCGGCAGCGGCGCTGTGGTGCGCTGCTGCGGTTCCGCGGGCGATGGCCGCTGGCGAAGATGCGGGAGTCGAGTCGGCTTCTGAGGCAGTGGAGAAGACCCAATACGGATTTCTGGTGGATACGCGCAACTGCGTGAACTGCCAAAAGTGCGTTGCCGCTTGCAGAAAGGCGAACAACACGCCCGACGGCACCCCGGCTCGCCGGGAAGTGCGTCTGTTCGAGAGCCATTTCGGCGCCAAGGCCTATCTTTCTTACGGATGCATGCACTGCGAGAAGCCGGCCTGCGCGGAAGTTTGTCCTGCCGGAGCTATCTCGAAGCGCGCTGATGGCATAGTGGTGGTAGATTCCGAGCGCTGTATTGGCTGCAAATACTGCTATCAAGCTTGCCCGTTCTCGGTTCCCCACTATACGAAGGGCGGCATGGACAAGTGCGATTGCTGCCTTGGCGCTGGCGTGGCTCCCGGCGATGAGCCGAACTGTGCGGCAGCCTGCATGTTCGGCGCTCTTCACTATGGACGTCTCGACGATTTGCAGAGCAGCTGCGGAAATACGGCGCGAAAGGTGGAGTCGTCCACCGGGCCGTCGTATCTGCTGCTCTAGCCAGCATAGTTAGGAATCTGATATGACTGATTTGCAAATGGTGTGGGGCTGGCAGCCGTCCTTGTACCTGTTTTTGGGAGGCATGGGAGCAGGAGCGTTTGTGACGGCGGCTCTGCTGTACTTCCGCAATCCGGAGCGATCCCGCTCTGTGGCCTGCGCGTCTTCCTGGGGTGCCATTGTCTGCCTTGCGGTAGGATTGCTGTGTCTGCTCACCGAGCTGACTAATCCGCTGAGGGGGCTTATGCTCTGGCAGAGCTTCAGCCATTTCACCTCGTGGATGACTATTGGAGCTTGGCTTCTAGTGGCAGCTATGGCAGTGTTTTTCCTGTTCGCCCTTCTTTCGTTGGGGGTGATGCAGACGGCGGCGGCTCGCAAGGGCGCGAAGGCTGCGGCCCTGCACGCGGCGATTTTGAAGCTGTTGGCCGTCGCGGGGACCGTGGTAGGTCTTGGGGTTGCGGCTTACACGGGCGTTCTACTCATGACGGCGCCGGGCGTGCCTCTGTGGAATTCGGCACTGTTGCCGGTGTTGTTTGCCGTTTCCGGCTTGGATACAGGGGTCGCTTTGGTGGAGCTTATAGCGGTGGCCAAATCTGGGGGGAATAGCCTCGAGGGCAGGGAAATGCGCTTTCTGGAAAAACTGACAGTGGCGCTGGTGATTGCCGAACTGGCCGTGCTTGCCCTTTTCTTTGGCTTCTTGCTAGGCCAGGGCGACGGTGCCAATGTGTCGGCTGCTGCAGCTAGCCAGATGCTGCTGGGCGGCGTACTCGCGCCGGCTTTCTGGGGGCTTGTGGTGGTGGCTGGCTTGGCGCTGCCGATGACCATGGCGCTTTGGGCCTTGGTGGCCCATAGGCGCGCAAATCCGAATGGTTTCGGTAGGGCTGAGGCGCTAGAAAGCGGTGGCAAGCTGAAAGATGGCCAGCGCCGATCCAGCTCCTTCATCGCGATATTGGGGCCCATTGGCGCTTTGGCTGGTGGTTGTGCGCTGCGCTTCTTGGTGGTAATGGCCGGAATCCACGGAGATCCTTTGGCGGATGCCATGGCATCTCTGTTTCAGGACGCGATTGCTCGCCTGTAGAGGTGCGGGCGGGAGGCCGCGGGCGTTACGCTCGCGGCCTTTTTGCGTATGGGGCAGCTAGCCTACCAGTGCCCGCAGTTGCTCGATAGCTTCGGGGGTGAGGTGCAGCCCTTCGCGCACGTAGGCGTCGAAGCTACCGTAGCGGCGGTCCACTTCGTCGAAGTAGGCCTGGAGGTAGGAGGGGCGCGCCTCCAGAAACGACATGAGGCAGTCGCGCTCGTGGGCGGTCATGCCCGCCCCCAGCCGCTGTGCTTCGGCGGCAATCAGGTCGGCGTGGTCGTTGTTCACCCGCAGGTAGTCCTCCATCACCTCGGCTTCGGTGGCCCCCGCTACTCGTAGCAGGGTGGCGCACAACACGCCGGTGCGGTCTTTCCCGTTCACGCAGTGCACCAGCGCCGGACGTCTCTCGGCGGCCATCGACCGCAGCGCCTGCCCTACCAAAGGGTACTCCGCCACGTACTTGCGGTAGTTGGCCCGCATGCGCTCCTCCGGCTGGCCGTACTTCTCGATAACACCCGCTACCAGGCGCTTCTCCGCGTCTTTCTGGCGTCCTTCGGCGGAAGGGGTGAGGGCCACTGTTTTGGTGCCCAACAAGAAGGGCTCGGGGCGGGCCGCCACCTCGGCGGCGGTGCGCAGGTCGTATATGGTGCGGATGCCTAGAGATTGCGCCATGAAGGCGGCCTCTTCGGGGGTGAGGCCGGCAAGTTCGCGGGAGCGGAACACCCGGGCATCAGCGTAGGTGGCCCCCACGCCGCGGATGCGCGCGCTGCCGAAGCTGCTGCCCAGCGGCAGCGCCTCGAAGGGGAATCCGGCCACCAGGCATGACGGGCCCGCTGCGGTTACCGGCCGCGCCTGTAGCAGGTAGCGGCCCGGTTGCGGGGGCGTGTAGACGAAGCTCCAGTTCACGCCGCGTCGCTTGTCCACGGCGGCGGTGGGGTAGGGCGTCCAGCTGGCGCCCCCGTCCAGCGAGAACTCCATGGCGGTGATAGGGTTCTCGAAATTGTCCACATAGCCGGAAAACGCGATGGGGCGCCCCGCATAGTAGGGCGGTTGCGAGGCGGGGGCGATGGGGTTTTCGGTGTTGGGGGCCATGGGCCTGTGTCCTTTCTTCGGTGGCCCTATGATAGCGCATGGCGGCACGTGCGGGTGTGCTATCATACACTACAATGATACTTTGACCGATGAGGTGGCTGCGTGTTCGAAACCCTGAAAGTGGACGACAAGTCCGGCGTTCCCGTTTGGGTGCAGATACGCAACTACATCATCTTCCTCATCCGCTCCGAGCAGCTGCGGCCCGGCGACACCCTGCCCACGGTGCGCCAGCTGGCGGTGGAGCTGGGGGTGAACTACAACACCATCCACAAGGTGTACCAGGATCTGGAGACCGACGGCCTCATCAATTCCGGTCGTGGGCGCCGTTCCACCATTGCCGACATCAACCGCGACGAGCTGGAGCTGCCGCCTTCGCCGGTGGACGCCATCATCGAGGAGCTGGCCCGCGTGGCCCAGGAATCGGGGCTCACGCGCGGCGATGTGATGGCGCGGGTGGAAAGCGCGCTCGGGGCCCCTGGAGGGCTAGGTTCATAACGGCCGGCGCCGGCGGGCGCCCAACGAGGGGGAGAGCATGGCGGAGAAGAAATCCTATTTCGACGAGCCGAACGACATCACTGTCGAAGATGAAACCATCACCAGCGAGGCGCAGTTCGACGAAACCACCACCAGCCGCACCGGCGCTGTGGTGATTCGCATCGTGCTGGCGGCGGTGCTGTTCGCGGTGTTTGCGGCCGTATCATGGTTCAGCGGCTCGGGAGTGCCGGTGCTGCTGGGACTTCTGGCGGCACTGGTGCTGTTCAGCTGCACTCATGTGGTGCTGGAGTGGGAGCGGGCTGTGGTGCTGCGCTTCGGCAAGTTCCACCGGGTGGCCGGCCCGGGGCTGGTGTTCATGCTGCCGGTGGTGGATTCGGTTACCGCCACGGTGGACATGCGTATGCGCTCCACTGCCTTCAAGGCCGAGCACGTGCTGACGGCCGACTTGGTGCCGGTGGACGTGGACGCCGTGCTGTTCTGGACCGTATGGGATGCGGAAAAGGCCTGCTCGGAAGTGAAGAACTACGTGCGCCTGGTGTATTGGGTGGCCCAAACCACGTTGCGGGACGTGATGGGGGCGGTGACCATCGCCCAGTTGTCCACCCGCCGCACCCAAATCGACAAGGAAGTGGCGGACATCCTGGAGCAGAAGACCAACGAGTACGGCATCACCGTGCTGTCGGTGGAGATTCGCGACATCGAGGTGCCGGACGATCTGCAGGAGGCGCTCTCGGCCGAGGCGCGGGCCGAGCGGGAGAGCAACGCCCGCGTGATGCTGGCCGAGGTGGAGAAGGAAGTGTCGGAGATGTTCGTGGAGGCGGCCGAGACCTACGGCAACAAAGACGCCGCCCTGCAGCTGCGAGCCATGAGCTTCGTGGCCGACTCCGTGAAGGAAAAGGGCGGCATGGTGGTAATCCCCAGCGCCCTCTCAGAAGCCTTCGAAGGCCTCGGCAAACTGGGCAAGCTGTAACACTATGCCAGGGACACTCGTCCTGTGGGGAGGTCGGCAACCAAAGTGACGCTTCCCCCTACGGCTTCGATGTAGCGCCGTATGGTGTCGAGGCTCATGGAGCCTATATCTCCGCTCTCCATGCGCGAGACGCGGTTCTGGGAAACTCCCATCGCGCGCGCAAGCTCTACTTGTGTCATGTGGCTGGCTTTTCGCGCTTCCCGAAGGTTGTAGGCATCGATGTAGTCTTGGGTGTAGCGGCGGGCCGCCTCCATTTCGGCGTCAGTGATGCCGCGCTTTTCGCGATAGGTTTTCGGGCTGGTCATTTCCAATTCCCTCCTGTGCGGTGTACTTGAAATATAGTCGTTCGGCTTCCGGGATAGCCTTTCTGTACCACCCGTTCCATTTGTCGCGGTTGCTGTTCCCCGCTGATTTGTCGCCGGCCAGCAGCATGATGGCTTTCCGCGCTGGGTCGAAGGCAAAGAGAATGCGCACCTCGGTCTCGCCAGGGGAGGGCGGCCTCAGTTCCTTCATGTTCTTGACGGACGATCCGGCGATGCTGTCAACGAGCGGACGTCCGAGTGCTGGGCCATGCTCTTGCAGCACCTCAATGGCGGAGAGGATATGCGCAACCATGGCATCGTCTTGGGCGTCTAGCCAATCCTCTATCAACTTCAATTCGACTGACCACATTATAGCTCCTATATGATATAGCTCGCAAGTTATATTTCTCAAAAGCGACCGTTGCACTATAATGCAATATAGAATAGAGGCACTTGTACTATTGTGCAATAGGAGTGTGACAGTGAAAGAAAACAGCATCATCGACTGGGCTGCTTACGGGGTGCTTCTCAAAGCGGCAAGAATAAGTAATGGTTATTCACGAGGTGGTGCGCTGGCGGCGGCGGTAGAGGAGCAGACGGGGTTGCGCGTTTCGGAGCGGACGATCTATGCGCTTGAGAGCGCGAGTCGTGCCCCGTCTGCTGATATCTTCCTGGCTCTTCAGCAGGTTCTGCCAGAGCTTTGCGACCCGGATTACCTAAAGCCCGTATTCCGTAACTCCAATGTGAAAGTGGCTATCGTCAACCTGTGAGCTGTTTTATCCGAGGCCTTCGAGGGCTTCGGCAGGTTGGGCAATAGGTGTGGACAGTTGGGAAATGTCGTAATAAAAGCACCTATTTGGCTGGAATACTGCCTAGATGTCGTAATAAAAAGGGACTTATTACGACACTCTGGGTGCCAGCGTCGCGGCCGATTCCAGCCATTTTTGCAACGTGACTCGAGAGCGCGCGTTCACGCAAAAATCGGGGGCTGATCACAGGGCGATGAGACCTGGGTGCTGGGTGCTGCGCGAAGGGCCCACCCTCTAGCTGGCATGGTCTATCCTGAAAAAAGAATCATAGATATGTAGGATAAATATCACATATCATACAAATTTATGATACTATCTCATCCATTGGGTAGGCACGCGAAAACAGGAGGAGGAGAAAGCCGTGAAGAAAAAGGCATTTCTTGCAGCAACGGTGACGTGTGCTGCAGCGATGGCGTTGGCGGCCTGCGTCCCCAATGTGGAATCTCCGGATGTTGAAAGCAACGGAGAAGGGGCGGTGAGCCATCAGGCTGCAACGGGCACGGCCCAGAGCCTGGAAGAGCTGTACAGCGAAATGGGGGAGGTGCATTCCAGCAGCTTGCCGAGTATCCAGACGTTGGCGGATGGCACTCAGGTGCAGCTGGCTCCGGATGTGGACTTTTCCTATTGGCACCTGGGTGACCAGCCGAACTCGTACAACATCAAGTATCTGAACGCGAATAACCGCGGGTGCAATTCGTGCCACACTGACGGCCTGGTGGACTTGATTATGAACCATCTGAGCTACCCGCACATTGACATCCGAAATAATCTGGGAATGGATGCAACTCCCATGGATTGCCTCATTTGTCACGACGTAGGCACCGGTTACGTGACCAAGAACTTCGAGTTCGGATCGCTTATTCACGGCATCCATAGCCGCGATACTTTCAAAGGCGATTGCATGAGCTGCCACAACGCTACCGCCGATGGCAAGGGCATGCAGCTTTGGGAAGAGGCTAAGTACGACGTGATGCAGGGCCTCACCTTCATCTCCAATGAGGACGTGAATGCGGAGATGTCCTACGAACAGGACAAGACAAATGAAATGTTCGACCTCACCTTCTTCACCGGGGATATGAACCGCGAAGCGGTGGACAATGAGATGAAGGGCGTGCCCACCGACGATGCTGCCCGTGACGCATGGGAGATCAGTGTATCTGGTTTGGTGAACAACCCGTACTCCATCACGCTGGGCCAGTTGATTCAGGAGGCACCGTCCGAGACGTTTATCAGCTCCACTCAGTGCGTTATGAACGCGCCCGGCTGGGAGATGGTGAGCAACGTGGAAGTGACCGGAATCCCGGTGCAGTGGCTGTTAGACAAGGCTGGCGGCGTGAAAGAGGGGGCTACGGCCCTGATGGCGACCGTATCTGACGGCTGGTCTCGCGGCGAAACGCTGGAAACTCTGGCAAAGAACGGTGCCTATCTTGTTTACAAGATTAACGGCGAAAACCTGAGTTGGACAGAAGGCTTCCCGGTGCGTATTTGGTACCAGAACCGCGGCGTACCCTCTTCCATCCGCTGGGTAAGTGACCTTGAAGTGGTGGACACTCCAGCCGATGAGGTGAAGGTATTTGAAGGCTGGGAGTTGGACGAGGCCAACACCTTAGATCCCGACATGATTGGCAAGTGGTACAACAAGCCCAATGCTGGCATCTGCTTCTTCCATGAAGGCCAAATCATCAAAGCAGGTGAGCCGTATACCTTTGAAGGCTATGCCCAAGCGTTTGACCAGCAGGTGACGGCAGTGGAGTTCTCGCTTGACAACGGAGCTACCTGGACGCGTATGGACACGTCTGATTCCGATCGCAACAAATGGGTGTACTGGAATTTCACCATCACCCCTGAACCTGGCTCGTATGTGCTGGCGGTGCGCGCAGTTACCGATGAGGGCCTGGTGAGCATGTACCCCGACAAGGTCATGTTCAACGCGCACGAAGCCTAAATAACAAGAGAGTGAGGTGTAAGAGATGAGCGCAATCAAGAAAACCATCGTGCTGGGCGCGAGTTCTGTGCTGGCGTTGGCGGGTGTGGGTAGCAGCTTCGCAGTGGCGTCGCCGTCGCCTGAAGTATCGGCGCCCGATGCAGTTGAAAATGCCCGTCAAGAAACGTATGAAAAGACAGACATTGTTTCCACTGATGTAGTGTCAGGGAAATTCGCCTACACCCAAAGCGAGGTCTCTTCCAACGATGACCTGAAAGCGGTTGCGGGTGCCTCGAAGTACCTGTGCGGCGCGCGCCCCGCAGGGGATGCGGGCAGTCTGTCGGCCCACGACTGGGTGATTGAGGTGAGGGGTGCGGTGGACCATCCCTATGCGGCCAGCTTCGATGAGTTGTGCGAAACCGAAGAGGTGCAGTCGCTTTTGCTGGGCTGCGCTTGTGCCGGAAACCCTGCCGATGGGAAGGCCAGCGCCAACGCAGAGGTGACGGGCGTTGCGGTTCGCACGCTGATCGGCATTGCCGGCGTCCAGGAAGAAGCCAACACCATCGTGTTCACTTCGGCCGACGGCTACGAGGTGGCTTTGCCCTTGCAGTACGTAAAGACGCACTACTGCCCGGTAGTTTATGACGTGAACGGCGCGCCCCTGGCTGAAACCATGGGCGGTTCGAACCAGCTGTGGCTGGGTTCCACTTCGGCGAATTACTTTGCGCGTGACATCGTTGCCATTACGCTGGAGGAACGTCAGACGCCTCCGCCCAGCCCGTCGAGCGACGAAGCACGTTCTGCCTATGCCAACTTGCCCAACGTAGGCGTTTCGTTCGGTGGCGACATTCAATAACTGTTCCTGTGTGGGGGAAGTGGGATGGCCGCATCCCTCACAACTGAAGACCAATGATTGGAGGCGAATATGCAAGACGCCAGAAGCATTTCCCGCCGTGGCCTTATTGCGGGCACGGCAGCGTTTGGCGCCTCCGTGCTGGTGGTAGGAGGAGCGGTTTCCCTGGGTGGAAAGGCTTTTGCCGAAGGCGGCGAAACGGCCAGCAATAACGGTGCTGAGGTGGGAGGCACCCAGTACGGCTTTATGGTGGACATGGGACGATGCGTCGATTGCGAGATGTGCGTTGCGGCATGCCGCAGTCAGAACCATCTTTCTGACGAGACGCCCAATCGACGGGCGGTATCGTCCTTTCTCGACAGCAACGGAATGAACGTCTACGTCTCTACCTCGTGCATGCATTGCGATGATCCGAACTGCTTGCGGGTGTGCCCGGCGGGCGCCATTAGCAAGAGCGAGGCGGGCATCGTGCATGTGGACAAGGACAAGTGCATCGGGTGCAAGTACTGCTTCCAGGCTTGTCCCTACGGGGTGCCGAATTACAACTCCGAGGCCATGGACAAATGCGACTGCTGCTTGGATGCGGGAGTGGCGCCGGGCGATCAGCCCTATTGCGCGCAGGCGTGCATCTTCAACGCGCTCAAGTACGGGCCCGTTGATGAGTTGGTGGCCGAGGCCGAACAGCGGGGCCTCGCGCCCGTCCCCGTGGGCGAGCCGTGCGGGCCCAACTGCTATCTGGTCAGGGGGGTGAAGTGAATGCTACAACTTACCTGGTCTTGGCAGCCGGCGCTGTACCTGTTCCTGGGCGGCATGGGGGCCGGCGCCTTCATCATGGCGGCGGTGCTGTTCCTCATCGACCGCACCAAGCACCGGCTGGTGGTGTGCGCCTCTATGTGGGCCGCCTTCGCCAGCCTGGCCGTGGGCCTCATGCTGCTGCTCTCCGAGCTCATCAGTCCCGTGCGCGGCATCATGATGTGGTCGGCCTTCAGCAACTTCTCCTCGTGGATGACCTACGGCGCCTGGGGCGCGTTCTGCGCGCTGGCGGTGTGGTTCGTCTCGGCCCTGCTGGCCGTGCGCCCCGTGGGCAACGCCCTGGCGAAGAGCTGGAAGTGGTTCAAGGCCCACGGCGCCGCCCTGCGCACGGTGCTGGCCTGGATCGGCATCGCGCTTGGCGCCTTTGTGGCGGTGTACACCGGCATGCTGCTGATGACCGCCGGCGGCGTGCCGCTGTGGGACAGCCCGCTGCTGCCGGCGCTGTTCACCGTGTCGGCCTTCGACACCGGCGTGGCGCTGGTGGAGGTGATGGCCGTAATCCTTTCCAAGCGCGACCCGCTGGCCCACCGCGCGCAGATGCTCATGGAGCGCATCGTGGTGGTGCTGGTGGTGGCGGAAGTGGCCGTGCTGGCGGCGCTTCTGTGGCAGATGGCCTCGGGCGATGCCGCAACCGCTTGGGGCGCGGCGGCCGCGGCTTCGGCCGAGCTGCTCACTTCCGGCGGACTGTCCACCGTGTTCTGGTGGATGGTGGTGGCCTGCGGCCTGGTGCTTCCCTTGGCCATGGCGATTTTGGGCCTTGCGCTGGGGAAGCGGGAGAGCCGCCCCGCGATGGCCGTCGGGGCTATCGGCGCCCTCATCGGCGGATGCGAGCTGCGCTTCCTCATGCTGGCGGCCGGCGTGCACGCCAGCCTCCTCTCCACCACAGTGATGGGGCTTTTGCTGTAGGGCTTGCTCGGCTTCTTTGTGCGCCCGGTGCGTTTTCGCGCCGGGCGTTTCTTTTCTCAAAACTTTGTCCTAAGGGCAGTCTGCTATGCTTTTGCAAAAACGATCAAAGGGGGAACCATGATAGGACGCGTGTACGGTCAAGTGGGAAAGCCGGTGCAGTTCAAGGGCAATGCTTATGACTTCGGTCACAGCATTTCGGCCATTGAGTTTTCGCTGGACGAGGGCGAGCACTGGACCCGCTACGACACGCCCGACACCAACGATTACCAAAACCTCACCTGGACCTTCGAGTATACGCCGGAAAAAGCCGGCTTCTACGTGCTGCGGGTGCGCTCGGTGAACGACGCCGGCGAGCACAGCCCCGAAAGCGCCTTCGCAGAGCTGCAAGTGGAGGAGTAGGGCTCACTGCAATTAAAACAACGCGTTCACGGACGGGGGTGGGACTGGCTCTCGTTTACATGATTGTGCGGGAAAGTGGCTTGCTGAAAGTCTCGACTGGGTATCCAGTGAGAATGTTGCGTGCGGTCAGGAGGTGCTCGGCGAAGGAAAGCTTTCCCGCCCCATAGAGGCGCGCAGCCAGGCGCACGGCGGCTCCGTCTTCCATGGACACATCGTCTGCGAGGAGCGCCATGACCGTGCCGATAAGAGAGCGCGGCACGCGGTAGTCGTTTTCGAGCGCCGCAACGCAGGCGACGATGGTTTCCGGGTAGGCACGTGCCGCGCCGCCAGCAATAATGCGCCGCGCTTTGGCGGCCCGTCGTGAATCGTTGTCGAGCAGATAGTGCAACAGAATAGTTTTGTCCACGATGACGATGTCGCGGGAGCGCCCCCGGAGCGGGGCTTTCGGCCGCCCTGTGTCCGAGGATCCCTGCTCTTTGAGCCATGCCGTGCGTTCGTCGCCCGACTGGGCGGGATTGCCGTAGTGGCGCAGTTTGCCGAAGGCGGAGGTGGCGCCCTCGCTTTTACTGAGATGGGGAGTAAAAGGAAGCCGCCGACCGTTGACGCTCTCGGCCACGAAGAGTCGCACGGCCTCGGAGAGCGAGAGCCCCAATGCTTCGAAGAGCTCCTCGGCCTCCGCTTTCATGGTGGCGTCGATGCGCACTTGCAGGGTGGCTTGCTTGCCCATGGGCACCTCCGAAATTTTTTTCCGTCTCTCAAATCAAATTGGAAGCGAGAGAAAAAAGCACGCATTTTTAGGCTTTTCGGCGACGTTTTCTCAGTAAAACGAGGAATTGTGTAATGCAATTGTAACACACTCGCAGACCCGCTCGCTTTCGCGACTGAGGAAGAAGGCGCTCGAAGAGGCAAAAATAGGGAGTTGTCAATGGGCTTTGAGTGCGTTATAACGTCCCCAACAGGTCAAACACGACTTTCCCGATGCGCAAAACTGCGCACTTCCCATAGATTCCATTCCATTTCGCAAGGTATCTCGTTAATGCCTTGGTCTTGTGCGCCCCGGTTCTCGAGAGGGGGACGAGCAAGGGGAAATGGGGGGAATGCATGCTTCAAAGAATGAGGAAGAGGAGGAGTTCATGGGTTCTAAATTCGTCATTGCAGATCCGGGCCTGTGCATCGGCTGTCAGACGTGCATGGCCGGTTGCTTGCTAAAGCACAGCGTGCCCGGAGACGTTGCGAAACCCCGTCTGAACCTAATTACCACCCTGACCATTTCTGCGCCCATCGTGTGCCACCATTGCGCCGATGCGCCGTGCGTGGCCTCGTGCCCCGAGGGCGCGCTGTACTTTGACCAAGGTCGTGTGGCGGTGAAGCAGGAGCGTTGCATCGGTTGCCGCAGCTGCGTGCTGGCCTGTCCCTACGGTGCGGTGGAAGTGGTTTCCCAGGAGGGCGCAGCGAAGCTCGGTGGCCTGACAGTGGAGTCGGCTCCTAAGGCCTCGCTGGTGAAATGCGATCTGTGCTATGACCGCGAGGGCGGACCGGCGTGCGTGGAAGCCTGTCCTACCGGAGGCCTGATGGTCATCGACGAGGAGGAGCTGGCCGCGCGCCAGCGGGCCCGTCGCATGAAGGCGGCTGTGGCCTCGGGCGCGTTTGCCAGCGTGCCGCTGAACATGGATCTTAACTAGAACGGGGGAGTGAAACAATGGAAAAACATATGGCCGTATGTCCCTACTGCGGTGCCGGATGCAAGCTCAACCTGCTGGTCGATGACGGGATGGTCGTCGGCGCTGAGGGCATCGACGGCGTAACCAACGAGGGCGAGCTGTGCCTGAAGGGCCTGTCGGGCTTCGACTTCATCAACGACACGAAGATCCTGACGCCGCGCATCTTGCACCCGATGATTCGCCGCGAGAAGGGCGGCGAGCTGGAGCGTGTTACCTGGGACGAGGCGCTGGACTTCACGGCGCGGCGACTGACCGAGATCAAGGAGAAGTACGGCCCGGATGCCATTATGCTGACCGGCTCCTCCCGCGGCCCAGGCAACGAGGCAAACTTCGTTATGCAGAAGTTCACCCGCGCCTGCATTGGCACGAACAACATTGACAACTGCGCGCGTACCTGTCATGGCCCTTCGGTTATCGGCCTTATGGACACGGTGGGCTCCGGTGCCATGTCGGTGTCTATTCCCAACTTGGAGAACGCCGACCTCATCATGCTGTTCGGCTACAACCCCTCCGCCTCGCACCCCATCGTGGCCCGTCGCATTGTGAAGGCCAAGGAGAAGGGCGCCAAGATCATTGTTGTGGACCCGCGCTCCATCGAGACCGCCCGCATAGCCGATTTGTACATCCAGATCAAGAACGGCTGCAACCTCGCCTTCATGAATGCGTTCGCCAACGTCATCGTGTCCGAGAATATGCACGATAAGGCGTTCGTGGATGCTCACACCGCCGGCTTTGATGAGTGGTGGGAGACTATTAAGAACTACACGCCTGAGAGCGTGGCCGATATCTGTGGCTGCAGCGCCGAGGACATTCGCAAGGCGGCCCGCATGTACGCCACCGCCCCCAACTCCATCATCGGCTGGGGCATGGGCGTCACCCAGCAGCGTCAGGGCGTGAAAGTGGTGCACACCATTGCCGCCATCGCGTGCGTTGCAAATCAAATTGGTCGCGACAACGCCGGCCTTGCGCCGGTGCGCGGTCAGAACAACGTGCAGGGTTCTTGCGACATGGGTATGTGGCCGAGCCTCCTTCCCGGCTATCAGAAAGTTGAAAACCCCGATATGCGCGCTAAGTTCGAGAAGGCATGGGGGCTTCCCGAGGGCAAGCTGCCTGCCGAGCCCGGCTTCAAGTTGACCGACCTGCCCCACGGGGTGAAGGAGGGCAAGATTCGTGCCTTCTACAATTTCGGCGAGGATCCGCTGCAGACCGAGCCCGATTCCGCCGACATGAAGGAAACCTTGGAGAACCTCGATCTGCTCATCTCCCAGGATATCTTCATGACCCAAACGACTGCTCTGGCCGACGTGGTGTTCCCCGGCACCTCCTGGGGCGAGCATGATGGCGTATTCTCCGCCTCTGACCGCACGTTCCAGCGCTTTACGGCTGCCGTGCCCCCCAAGGGCGAATGCAAGCACGACTGGCAAATCTTCCAAGAGCTTTCGACGCGCATGGGCTATCCGATGCATTACGAGGATACCGAGGAAATCTGGAACGAGGTGCGAGAGCTTTGCCCCAACTTCTACGGCGCTACCTATGAAAAGATGGCCGGTACGGGCCATGCCCAGTGGCCGGTGCCCACGCTGGAATGCCCCGGCACCCCCACGTTGTACAAGGATGGCCAGTTCAACACCGCCGACAAGAGGGCCATCCTCATGGCGCACGACTTCGTGGAGCCCACGGAGCTTCCGGATGACGCCTACCCGCTTGTGCTGTGCACGGTGCGCGAGGTTGGCCACTACTCCTGCCGCTCGATGACCGGCAACTGCAAGGTGCTCTCGATGCTGGCCGACGAGCCGGGCTACGTGCACATCAACCCCATCGATGCCGAGGCGCGCAATATCCGCGATGAAGACCTGGTGTGGGTCAGCTCGCGTCGCGGCAAGGTGATCACCCGCGCGTGTTTGGACGAGCGCATCAACAAGGGCGCGGTGTACATGACCTATCAGTGGTGGATTGGCAAGTGCAACGATTTGACTATGCACGTGACCGACCCCTTGTCGGGCACGCCCGAGGACAAGTACTCCGCCTGCGAGGTGCACTGCATTGACGACCAGGTGTGGGCCGAGCGTCATATGCAGTCGCTTTACAGCGCCCTGAAAGACCGTTTGGCCGCCGAGGCCGCGCCTCAGAACGTGGCGCCTGTGACTGATGTTTCCGCGGAGTAGCCGCCGCACCCTTCCTCATCCGAAAGGACTCTGATGAACACCTTCATCGCCATAGAGCCGGATAGGTGCATAGGATGCGGCACATGCCTCGCCGCCTGCAGCCATGGCCACCGTGTGGCCGGGCTGCAGGCGCAGCCCCGCCTCGCGCTGACGCTCACCCCCGAGGTAACGGCGGCCGTTACCTGCCATCAGTGCGAGGGGGCGCCGTGCTTGGCGGTGTGTCCCGTGGACGCCATTGCGCGCACCGATGCCGCCGTTGTTGTGAACGAGCAAGCGTGCATCGGGTGCAAGCTCTGTGCGGTGGTGTGCCCCTTCGGCGCCATCCATCCAGCTGGTACCTCAACGGCGGGGGTTGCCGGCATCTCCTATCCCACTCCCAACCAACCGCGCGGCACCTCGCCGCTGTTGTCCTGGAGCATCGGCGTGTACACCTGCGCCGTCAAGTGCGACCTATGCTCCACCTACGACCCCGAAGGGGGTCCCCATTGCGTGAGTGCCTGCCCGACCGAGGCGCTCTTCGTGCGCGATGCCACGACGCTCGACGGCCTGCGCAAGGAAAAGATGCGCGCTGCCGTGGCGGCAAACCAGATCATGATGGGTCGGTCGACGAATTTGAAGGAGGCCTAAATGCTGCAGATTATCTTGCTCTCTCTCGGGCTCTCCTGCGTTACTGGCATGCTGTCCTTGGCCGCCTCGAAGGCCCGGCCCGTCTCGAAGGTCATCGCGTGCGCGGGCGGCATGGGCGCGGCGGTCCTGAGCTTCATCGGCGGAGTGGGTGCCCTGTTCCAGACGGCAACCTATGTCAGCTGGGCCGGCCCCTTGCCGTTCGCGAACTTCACGCTGCTGTTGAACCCTCTGGCGGGCCTGTTCATCGCCGTCATTGCGGCGCTGGCCTTTGCGGCATGGCTCTACGGCCTGGCCTATTTCGACGAGTACTACGAGGCGGGCATCGGACCCATTGGGTTTTTCATGAACCTCTTTATCGCTAGCATGAACCTGGTTATCTTGGCCGACAACGCCTTCTGGTTCCTCGTATTCTTCGAGCTGATGTCGCTCACCTCCTACATGCTCGTCATCGTCGATCAGACGGAGAAATCGCTGCGCGGAGGTTTTCTTTACCTCATCATGGCCCATATTGGCTTTTTGATGATTGCCCTGTCCTTTTTCTCCATGGCCGTCTGTGCTGGTTCGTTGGAATTCGCGGCTTTCCGGGGCCTCGCCTTCGTTCCGCCGGTGGCTACGATCGCTTTCGTGCTGGCCTTCTTCGGGTTTGGGGCGAAAGCGGGTGTGGTACCCTTCCATTCGTGGCTTCCCCAGGCCCATCCGGCAGCCCCTTCGAACGTGAGTGCCCTCATGTCCGGCGGTATGATCAAAATCGGCATCTTTGGCATTTGCAAAGTGTGCTTCGATCTGCTCGGCGCTACGGGCGGTGAGGTGAGTTGGGGCGTGCTCGTCATTATCATTGGGGCGGTTTCCAGCGTGCTCGGCGTGGTGTACGCCTTGGGCGAGCATGACCTGAAGAGCCTTCTGGCCTATCACTCGGTGGAGAATATCGGCATCATCCTTCTCGGTGTTGGCACGGGTATCTTCGGCTGGGCCGCGGGTTTGCCCTGGCTTGCTGCTATCGGTCTCTTGGCCGGGCTATACCACGTGGTGAACCACGCCATGTTCAAGGGCCTGCTGTTCCTGGGCGCCGGCAGCGTGCTGCACGCTACGGGTACCCGCAACATGGAGGTGCTCGGTGGCCTGGCGCGCGTGATGCCCTGGACGGCGGTGTGCTTCCTCATTGGCTCGCTGGCCATCTCGGCCATTCCGCCGCTGAACGGATTTGTGTCGGAGTGGTTCACCTACCAAGGGCTCATCGGTGCGGCCATGGGCGGCGACGTCTTCCTTCGCATCGTTTTCGCCTTCGCTGTGGTGGCTCTGGCTATTACCGGCGCTTTGGCCGTCACCTGCTTCGTGAAGGCCTTCGGCGTGACGTTCCTCGCCCGGCCTCGTTCCAAAGCTGCCGAGCGCGCCCATGAGGCGCCGGTGCCCATGGTGGCTGCCATGGTGATGCTCACGGCGGCCTGTATCGCGCTCGGCCTGGGTGCGGCTTGGGTTGCTCCGCAGATGAGCGATCTGGCCGCTTCGGTGTTGGCCGCTCCGGCACTGCCGGTTGGCGAGGGCGCTGTGCTCGTGTCGCTCGATACGGTGTCGGTTGTGTCGCCGCTTGTTATTGCTGTTCTCATGGTGGCGGTCATAGGGGGCTGCACCCTTGCGCGCAATGCGGCTAACCGCCGCGCGGGCATTAAGGACGACCCGCAAACCTGGGCCTGCGGCTATGCGGCCGATCTTTCCATGGAGACGCTCGCTTCTACTGTCGGGGCGAACGTGAAGGGTTTTATGGGCCCGCTCTATGCGATTCGCCGCGTTGTGAATGGCCTTGGCGCGGTGCTCGCACGGATGGTCTCCCGTGGGCTTTCCCTGGAAAAGGAGTCAGGCGTCTGCGCCCCGTCCAATGCGGATCCGGATTCGCGATACGACCGCGATCGCGTTGCGGGCATTGCGCCCGCTCCTGCGCCGACGGTGCCGCTGTCCCATTCGGTGCTTTCTATCGTCAGCGATTTGGGCGCGGCTTTTGCCCGACTGGAGAGCGGTGACTTCCGCACCTATATCGTTTATATCGTCGGAGCGCTGGTGTTCTTTCTCGCGCTCATCATCTTGGTTCGTTAGGAGGATGCCATGACTATCATTATTGCGATACTTCAGGCTGTCCTTCTGGTGGCCGCCGCTCCGCTTGCAAGCGGCGTGGCCCGCAAGATCCGTGCGAAGATGCACTCGCGCACGGGCACGTCGGTTCTGCAGGACTACTACGACCTCGCGAAGCTGTGGCGTCGCTGCGAGGTGCGCGAGGGCGGCAGCGGCTTGGTTTCCCGCATAGCGCCGCCGGTTTTCCTGGGGTCGTTTGCCCTCATCGCTGCGGGGCTCCCCTTGGCGATGCAGGCCTGCCCGATTCCGTTGCTCGGCGACATCATTACCGTGCTGTATCTCATGGCGCTGCCCCGTTTCATTTTCAGCCTCGCAGCCATTGATTCGGCCGGATCCTACACCGCCATCGGGGGTATCCGGGAGCTTTTGGTGGGCGTGCTTGTGGAGCCTTCGCTCATGCTCGTGCTGTTCGTGATGGCCGTGGCCGCTGGTTCTACCAACTTGGGGATTATGACCCAAGCGGTGGGGACGCTGACTGCCTATCCCTTCGTGGCCGTAGTGGTGGCCGGAGTGGCCTGTGCCATGGCCTGCTACATCGAGATGGGCAAGCTGCCCTTCGATTTGGCCGAGGCTGAGCAGGAGATTCAAGAGGGCCCGCTGGCCGCCTATTCCGGCCCGTCCTTGGCCATGTTGAAGCTGGGCGTGTCGGTGAAGCAGCTTGTGGTAGCCAGCTTGTTCGTGGCGGTCTTCCTGCCCTTCGGGGCAGCTCAGGCACCCGACGCGGGGGCCGTGCTAATCGGGTTTCTCCTCTATGCGGTAAAGGTGACCGCTGTGCTCCTCGTTGCTGCCGTGATTGAGAATTCCGTTATGCGCGTGCGCTACAAGTACCTGGGTCGTTACACCTGGTTCGTGGTGGGGATAGCCTCGCTTTCCCTTGTGTTTCTCGTCATTGGAATATAGGAGGTGATGAGTATGTTCGGATATCCGCTGGTCAACGTGCTGGGCGCTTGCCTCATCATCACCTCGATGATGGTGGTTCTCGCCCGCACTGGACGGGCCGCGGCGTGCTTGTACTCGCTGCAGTCGCTCGTGCTGGTGGGTGTGCTGGCCTCGTTGGGGGCGGTCACAGGCTCCGGCGAGCTGTACACGTGGTCGGCCACGGCCTTCGCCACCAAGGTGGTGCTCGTGCCCGCCATTCTGTTGTTCACCTTGAAGAAAATCGGAGGGGAGGTTCCGGTGGACCTGCCGCCGAAGCTGAACCCCATGAAGTCGGTCGCCCTCGTGGCCGTGGAAGTGTTTGTGTGCTTCGTGGCCGTCTCTGGTATTGACCTGCCTACGGCCGCGGCGGTGAAGCCCACATTGGCCGTGTCGCTCGCCCATTTCTTCATTGGCCTCACCTGCATTGTCATCCAGAGGTCCATCTTCAAGCAAATCTTCGGATACTGCCTTATGGAGAACGGCTCGCACGTGACCTTGGCGCTTTTGGCGCCCCAGGCTCCCGAGCTGGTGGAGATCGGCGTGGCCACCGATGCGATTTTCGCAGTTGTCATCTTGGCGGTGCTCGTGGCGAGGATGGCGCGCTATGCCCGCACCCTCAATGCCGACGATCTCTGTGAGTTGAAGGGATAAGCCATGGATTACTCAATGTTGCTTTTGGCGCTCTTGGGCTGTCCCCTCATCGCGGCGCTCGCCATGGCCGTGCTGCCATCGAAGGGCACTCCGTCCGCCGTCTATGAGGCCCTGCACCTGCTCTCCCTGGCCGGTGTGGCCGTTGCGGGCCTGGCTCTCGTGGTGGCTGTGTGTTCCGGTGCCGATGTCTATGCGGCGGGGGAGTGGTTCCATCTGGACGGTCTCTCGGCGCTCTTCCTTGGGCTCATCGCCGTCATCGCCCCGTGCACGGGCGTCTACTCGCTGCCCTACGTGGCCCACGATGTGGAGGAGGGGCGCCTCGGTTCCGGCCAGGTGAAGCAGTACTACGCCTTCTTCAGCCTCTTCGTGTTCTCGATGATTCTGGCCGTCACCTCGAACAATATCATCATGATGTGGGTGTCGGTGGAGGCCACTACGTTGTCGACGGTGTTCCTCGTGGGCGTTTACCGCACCAAGCTCGCCTTGGAGGCGGCATGGAAATACGTTATCGTCTGCACGGCGGGCGTGGCTTTTGGCCTGTTCGGCACGCTGCTCGTATACGCTAATGCCGCCGACGTCATGGCCGATGCGCACCAGGCGGTGTTCTGGACTGCCATCCTGCCGGTTGCGCCGCTTATGGACCACTCCCTCATGATGATTGCCTTTGTGTTCGCGGCCATCGGGTTCGGTACCAAGGCGGGTTTGTTCCCTATGCACACCTGGCTGCCCGATGCTCACTCCGAGGCGCCGAGCCCCGTTTCGGCTTTGCTCTCGGGCGTGCTGCTGAAGTGTGCGATCCTTATCATCCTGCGCTTCTATATCCTCGCTTCGGCCAATGTGGGGGATGGGTTTCCCCAGACAGTCATGATGATTCTGGGTGTCCTTTCGGTGGGCTATGCCGCCTTCGAAGTGTATCGCCAGCGCGATCTTAAGCGGAAGCTGGCCTATAGCTCTTGTGAGAACGTGGGCCTTATCGCCGTGTGCTTCGGCATAGGCGGTCCTCTGGGCATCATCGCGGGTCTCGTGCATTGCATCGCCCACGGTCTGACCAAGGCGCTCATGTTCTGCCTGGCGGGAAATGTGATGATGAAGTACCACACGCGCGACCTGGAAAGGATTCGCGGCATTGTGGCGGTGGCGCCCGTCACGGGCGTCTTGTTCGTCGCGGGCTGTCTGGCTTTGGCGGGTTTTCCGCCCTTCGCAATGTTTTTGAGCGAGATGCTCATGGTGCTCGCGGGCGTGGCAGCCGCGGCCTGGTGGGCGCTCGTGCTCGTGCTTGTGGCGCTTGTTGTGGTGATCATGGCCCTTGTTCGCCTCATTACGGGGTCGGCGCTTGGCGGCGCGCCCGACAATGTGCCGCGCGGGGACGTACCCGCCTTGGCCCTGGTTCCGGAAATCGTGCTTGTGGCGCTTGTGGTGCTGCTTGGCGTGGCGATGCCCGGCCCCCTGGCTGGTTCTATAGAGGATGCGGGGGCCATCGTGATGGCTTACGAGGGCGAGTATTCCGCAAATGGGAGCTTGCTTGACGACGCCCTGGCGGCGCTAGCCGCCGATGGGATGACCGAGGAGGTGTTCGAGTAATGACGACGAAAAGGCAAACAGCTTTGCGAGTGGGCGAAACCCACGTGCAGGCGGTGCGCGACACCTTCCCCGGCGCGGTGCTCGATGCGACGTGGCAGGCGGCCGATCAGGTGACCATCACCGTGCCAACCGACATGCTTCCCGATGTGGTGGAGTTCCTCTACTACGGACGCGGGGGTTGGCTTCCGAATATGGTGGCTAATGACGAAAGGCCCATCAACGGCAGCTACGCGCTGTACTATCTGCTGTCCATGGAGGAGAGCGATCCGGGGTTCGTCGTGGTGCGGGCCGAAGTGGATCCGGATTCCATGGAGTACCCGAGCGTGACCCCGCGGGTTCCCGCCTGCGTATGGAGCGAACGCGAGGCTTTCGACATGTTTGGGCTACGCGCCCAGGGGCTGCCCGATGAGCGGCGGCTGGTGCTTCCTGACGACTGGCCAAGCAACCTGTATCCGCTGCGCAAGGACGCTATGGACTATCGTCGCCGCCCCGAGCCGGCCTGCGCCGTGGAGAACTACGAGTTTCTCTATGAGGGTCATGCCGAGGAGACCACGCAGGTGCCTATGGGACCCTTGCACATCACATCTGACGAGCCGGGGCATTTCCGGCTGTTCGTCGAGGGCGAGGACATTATTGACGCCGACTATCGGCTGTTCTACGTGCATCGCGGCATGGAGAAGGTGGCCGAAAGCCGCCTGAGTTACGATGCGGTGACCTTTCTCGCGGACCGCATTTGCGGTATTTGCGGCAACGCCCATTCGGTGGCCTACGCCGAAGCGGTGGAAAACGCCCAGGGCATAGAGGTGCCCCTGCGCGCCCAGTACATCCGCGCCATTCTGCTGGAAGTGGAGCGTCTGCACTCTCACCTGTTGAACTTAGGACTCGTGTGCCACTACTGCGGTTTCGACACGGGTTTTCAGCACTTCTTCCGGGTGCGCGAGAAGGCCATGGATCTGGCGGTGCTGCTCACCGGCGCCCGCAAGACCTACGGGCTGAACCTCATAGGCGGTGTGCGTCGCGATATCTTAGACGAGCAAAAGCTGGCCACCATTGCCTACGTGCAAGAGCTGCGCAACGAGGTGGAGGCGCTTGTGGATATGCTCACGTCGACGGCGAATTTTGAATCGCGCACGGCTGGTATCGGATACCTCGACCCGGCGGTGGCTCGTGATTTCTCGCCGGTGGGCCCTTGCGTGCGCGGTAGCGGCATCGCCCGCGACGTGCGTTTCGACCATCCCTTCGATGGGTACAAGTTCCTGGTGGGCCTGTCGGCCCGAAGCCATAACGGATGCGATGTGCAGAGCCGCACGCTTGTGCGCGTAGAAGAGTTCATGGACTCGCTTACCATGATCGAGCAGTTGCTCGAAGGAGCGCCGGCCGGCCCGGTGCTCACGGAAAAGTGGCAGTATACGCCGCACAAGTTCGCTCTCGGCTATACCGAGGCGCCCCGCGGCGAGGATATGCACTGGGCCATGGTCGGCGACAACCAGAAGTGCTATCGCTGGCGCGCCAAGGCGGCCACCTATTCCAACTGGCCCATTCTGCGCTATATGTTCCGGGGCAACACCGTGGCCGATGCGGCCATCATCGTGGGGTCGATGGATCCGTGCTATTCCTGCACCGACCGCGTGACTGTGGTGGACGTGAAGAAGAAGACCGAGACGGTGCTGACGAAAGACCAGTTGGAGGGCTACTGTCGTCGGCGCACCCACTCGCCGCTGGCTGGGAAGGGGTGGTAGCCGTGCTGAAGCTGTTCAAGGAGATTCGCAGGGCCGGCGATGCGACGGTGGGCTACCCCTTCCAGCCGCTTGAGATGCCGGCGGGGTTCCGCGGCAAGCCCGAGCACAACGAGAAGCTCTGCATTGCATGCGGGGCGTGCGCTATTGCCTGTCCGGCCAACGCCATCACCATGGAGTTAAACGCCGACCAGTCGCTCATCACTTGGGACATCAGTTACGGCCGTTGCATTTTCTGCGGCCGATGCCAGGAAGTGTGTCCGCTGTTCGCCATTAAGCTGACGGGCGAGTTCGAACTGGCTGTGAAGAACAAGGGTGATTTGCGGGAATCGTGCTCCTATGCGGTGGTCCAATGCGCCCGTTGCGGCAGGCCTTACGCGCCCGCTAAGGAAGTGGATTACGCGCGGCGAGTGCTAGCATCCGTGGGAGGAGTGGCGGCAACCGATATAGAGAAACTGGATTTGTGCTTGGACTGCCGCCGCGCCGATGACGCTGAGGCCTTTCAGAAGCAGGCCCGCGAGAGGAAGGGGGCGTAAATGCTGGAGAACGACTTTCCATCCCAGCTGCAGTGGCGACCCGATCCGGTTGCGCTAGATGCCAAGGTGGCTGAAGCGAAGGAGCGCCTGCTCGGCTCGATTAAGCGTTCCGTGTACGTGTACCGCGTGGACTGCGGCGGCTGCAACGGCTGCGAGATTGAAATTTTCGCCACTATTACGGCGGTCTTCGATGCCGAGCGCTTTGGCATCAAGGTGGTGCCCTCGCCCCGTCATGCGGATGTGCTGCTGTATACCGGTGCGATGACCCGCGCCATGCGCGAACCGGCGCTGCGGGCCTATCATGCTGCTCCTGATCCCAAGATCGTCATGGCCTACGGTGCCTGCGGATGCACGGGCGGCATCTTCCATGACAACTATTGCGTGTGGGGCGGCACTGATCCCATCTTGCCAGTGGACGTGTACGTGCCGGGCTGCCCGCCCTCGCCGCCGGCGACCATCTTCGGGTTCGCCTGCGCTTTGGGGCTGTTGGACCAAAAGCTGCACGAGAGTCATCATGTGGCGCCTGTCGGGGAGGAGGCTCCGGTGGCCTTTCCCGCCATTCCCTACAAGGTGCGCACTGCCTTTGAGCGCGAGGCGCGACGCATGAGCGGCTACTACTATGGCAAGCAGATCGTGGACGAGTTCATGATGGCCATCGCCAAGGATCGCGTTAATGTGTTTGGCGCCGTCGATGCGCTTATCGATGGCGAAGCCGACATGCGCAAAAAGGCTGTTTTCATGGATCTGAAGACGCTGCTTCTGAGCAAGGTCGTCGACGAATGATCACGACGGTTCGCCGCCAGGAAGCGCAGCCGGCCGGCGCCGAAAGGACGTCGGGCGGCTGCGCAAGCCGGGAGGAGGGGGCGCCCGCCCGCCCCCTGAGCGCGCATACCACCGATGGACGCACGGCGCGGGAGGTGGTGTTCTACCGCCTGGGCGAGAAGTTCGTCGATCATGAGCGCTCCATTCCCGACGACGTGCGCTCGGTGCTCTACTACACGTTGGCCATCGGGCATCATACCGGGGTCATCGACTGCCTGCATCCGCGCCTTTCCACATCTCGGGATGTGTTCGCCGATGCGCTCGCGCTCATGGATCCGGGTTCGGCGCGCGATAAGCTCGCCGGTATCGAGCGCTTCGGGGAAATCGAGGTGAGGGGAGAGCACGTGGCCCTGTTGAAGCCGGCGGTGATCGCGGCCTTGGAGCGGTCGGGGGCGGCTCTAGCGGATTTGGATAAGGCATCGGAGGAGTTTGCGGCTTCCGCATCGGTGGTTGCTGCCGATGCGCTGTCATGGCTCGAGGAATTCCTGCGCCTTTTGGAAGAGATTCAGTGCGAGGCGTGCGTGTATGCCATGGGAAGGAGGGTGTCGTGACGGAGTCGGGAAAACGTGAGCCTCGCCACACCGCCGAGAATCCAGGGTGCGGCAATCCGCCGACTGCTGAGGCGATTCTCGCCGCGGCCGAGGCTGGGGCCCGGGGCGGCAACGTCGTGTTCTGCGTTGGAAGCGTCCTGCGTGGCGACGACGCGGCTGGCCCCCTGCTGGCCCGGCACCTGGAAGAGAAGCCGGTAGAGGGGTGGACGGTGGTGGATGGAGGGCAGACGCCCGAGAACGATTTGGGTTACCTGAGGCGCGTTGCCCCGCACCGACTGCTTCTCGTCGACGCGGCGGCCATGGGGCTCGATCCAGGAACGGTGCGCCGCTTACGCCCCCAGGATGTGGCGGTGCAGTCGCTCATCACCACCCATACGCTGCCCATTACCTATTTGCTGGAGGAGCTGGTCCAGATGTGCAACGAGGTGATTTTCCTCGGTATTCAGCCGCTGAGCACCGCCTTCTTCGATCCGGTGAGCGATGCGGTGAGGAAGGCGGTGGAGGGCATCTACCGCGACATCGCAGCAGGCGGAAATTTCGAAATGTACCCGTATGTAAATATGTGAGTTTGTATCTTGGGAGGGTTGTTCCATGTCGATTGTGAAAGAGGACCTTATGTCCATCAGCCCCGACGCCCTAGCGCCGGCGGCTATTGAGGCCAAGGCTGAGAACGTTGGCGTTGCGAAGGCCACCATGGCCGGCGGCAAGTGCTTCGTGTCAGCAATGCTTGCCGGCGCCTTCATCGGTTTCGGCGGCATGTTCTTCTGCACGTTTTTGGGAGACACCACTATGGCCTTCGGTGTGCAGCGTCTTGTAGGGGGATTAACTTTCTGCCTGGGTCTGTGTTTGGTGCTCTGCTGCGGCGCCGAGCTCTTTACGGGCAACGTGCTCATGGCATGCGCTAAGGCTTCCGGCAGGATTAGTTTTGGTCAGCTGTTCCGCAATTGGGGCATCGTGTGGGTTGGCAATCTGGCTGGTTCCCTGCTCGCCGTGGCCATCATTTATTTATCGAATCTGCAGGGAATGAACGGCGGAGCGGTGGGCGAAGCCTTCGTGTCGGTGGCGGCTGGCAAGGTGGCGCTTGAGCCGGTGACCCTGTTTTTCAAAGCGGTGCTTTGCAATATTCTCGTCTGCCTGGCCGTGTGGATCGGCTTTTCGTCGAAGACGACGGCCGATAAGGTGCTTGGCATTTTGCTCCCCATCTCTGCCTTTGTGGCCTGCGGCTTTGAGCACTGCGTGGCGAATATGTTCTTTTTGCCCATGGGTTTGCTGTTAAATGCGGTAGGCGGATTTGGGGTCGCTGGCGCGATGACGCTTGGAGGGGTGGCCTACAACTTGGTGTTGGCCACCTTGGGCAATATTGCCGGTGGTCTGCTCGTTGGCATGGCCTACTGGTTCATCTACCGCAAGAAGCAAGAGAAATAGGTGCCCGCTCGCCCGTTGCTGCCGTGTGGCGAGAGGGTTCTGAGGAGCAGGCCCCGGCCGGGCCTGGCCGCTGAGACACGAGAGAGGACATCATGAAGGTAATCGACCAGTACCGGGAAGAGGAGGCGGTCGAGCAGTGCGGCGGGCTTCTGCTGCATCCCGGCGGCGGATGCGAGGCGGTAAGTCGCGCTGTGCTTGCCGAGCACGCCCTAGAGGTGTCGGTGAACACCGTGCCAACGCTGCGCATGGTGTGCACGCCCGATCATCTGGTCGATCTGGTGGTGGGTCGGCTGTTCACCGAAGGTGTTGTTTCTGCGGTGGACGACATAGCCGAGGTGTACCTGTGCGATCAGGGCTCTCGCGCATCGGTGCTGCTCGATTGCCGGCGGGCGGATTTCTCCCGGGCCGGCATCGAGACGGTGCCAACCTGCTGCACGGGCAATCGCGTGTATAACCAGTATTTCACTAGCGACAGCCGGCCTGCGGCCGTTGTGCCTATCCCATGGGAACCGGAATGGGTTTTCAAGGCGGCTCGGGCTTTTGCCGAAGACACTCCGTTGCACCGCGCAACTACGGGGACTCACAGTTGCTACCTGATGATTGATGGCGCAATCGTAGTTTGCCGTGAGGATTTGGGCCGGCACAATGCCTTCGACAAGGTAGTGGGGGCTGCTTTGCGGGCGGATATCGATTTGCGCAATGCCCTTGTGTTTTCCAGCGGCCGCTTGCCGGTTGACATGGTGATGAAGGCCATTCGCGCAGGTATTCCCATCCTTGCTACGAAGGCAGTGCCCACCGACGAGACCATTCGCTTGGCGCGGGAGTTCGGCCTCACGCTCATTTGCCAGGCGCGTCCTGATTCGGTTGTGGTGTACAACGACCCAAGCTAGGGGTGCCCACCGTTTCGAGCAGCGGAAACGTTGGCGTTGCTCGATTTTTTTAGCGGACCGACCGGACTGGCCTTACGACATGGGGAATGCTGGACGAATTGGAGGGGGCTATGGCAACCGCTGCTCTCAAGTTCTTGCGTGATGGGCTGGTATTCGCTGTTCTGGGAGGGGCAGTGGGCGCCTTGACGGCGATGCTGAGCGTGGCGGTGGATGCGGCTGCCGAGGCTTTTACGGCTTATCCGCAGCTTGGGTGGCTCCTGCCCGTGGCCGGTTTGGCAACCTATGGCTTCTATCGGGCGACTGGGGTCGACTTCGCCTGGAGCACGGCTTCGGTGGCGAAGGCGGCGCGCAACGGAGAAGAGGTGCCGCTGCGGCTCGTGCCGGCAGTTGTCGTTGGGACGGTGCTCACTGTACTCTGCGGTGGCTCAGTGGGCAAGGAAGCCGCCGCTCTGCAAATGGCCGCTGGGGCGAGCGGGTCGTTTCGGCGCCAGTTGTCCGCTGAGGGCCGTTTGTGGGCTGCTCCGGCGGCCATGGGCGCCGCATTGGGGGCAATGCTTGGCGTGCCTGCTGCAGGCGTGGTGTTCTCATTCGAAGTACTGCGGCGACGGCCTTCGGACGGGGGAGCCGTCGTTGCGCCGACGATTGCCGCCGCCGCAGCCTGGATTGTGACAGAGGCGTGCGGTGTGCGTTTTCTGCCCCAGGTGGCTGAGGCCTTGTCGGGGGAGTGGGCGTGCCTGGCGGCGATGGCGCATTCGGGCTTTGAGTCAGGGGATCTTGGCTTTTTGGGAGCGGCGATGGCGCTAGTGGTGCCAGTTCTTTTCGTGGGGGCGGTATCGGGGGCGGTTGGCGCTGGTTTTTGCCGGGCGGTCAGTATGCTCCGGTGCGGTTTGGCCCGGTTGGGCGCGCCAGTGTTTGCCCTCGCCGTGGGCGGTGTTGCTGTGTCGCTGCTGCTTGGTTACGCCGAGGTGTTAGGCTACGGGGGAGTGCGCGTTTACTGTGGGCCTGGAGCGGATTTGGCCGCCGTGGCTGTGGAGGGGGGTGTTCTGCCATGGTGGTCCTTCGCGCTCAAAGGTGCGCTCACCTTGCTTACGTTCGCTGGCGGATTCAAGGGGGGTGAGATTATGCCCGTGCTGGCTGTGGGGGCCTGTCTGGGCAATGCCATTGGAGTGCTTGCGGTGGGCGCTTGCGGGATTGTCTTTTCCGGACAGGGGCTTGCCGCCGTGGTTGCCGGCGCGCCATCGGCCGTAATCGCGCTGTTTTCCGCAGTTGGAGTCGCCTCGTTTTTCTCCAGCTGCACCAAGTGCCCTCTTACGGCCTGCGTACTGTCGCTCGGGCTTTTTGGGCCTGAGGTAGCCGTCCTTGCAGCACCTGCGGCCTTTCTGTCATCGCTTTGCGCACCCCGCGTTGGGCTGTATCCTACTGCGCTGTCCAGCGATTCGGATGGATGAGCATATCGGCGTGGATGAAGACGGGGCTCTTGCCAAGGCCTTAACACGTATGGCTCGCGAACGGCGCGGAAAATGCCCGAAATAGCAGGGGTATGGAATTTTGGTCAAGGGCGGTTTGGGCAGAGGTGCGGGGGAGCTTGACTGCCTATACTGTTATGTCACAAGTTCGAGTGCCTCGAATGGGTATGGGCGGCGACATGTTCCGAACCTGGTCAGGTCCGGGAGGAAGCAGCCATAAGGGACCGCTGACGAGCGCCCCTACCTATTCGGGGCACTTTTGCGTGCTAAACGTAAGGAGCCTCATGGGCATCATCGATTTCTTCGTCAACCTGCTGAAAGACCCGCGCGGCCAAATCGCCGCCTGGATCATCGCGCTGGGCCCGGTTTGGGTGTACACGCCGCTGTTCCTCATCGTGTTCGTGGAAACCGGCCTGGTGTTCTTCCCGTTTTTGCCGGGCGATTCGCTGCTGTTCGCCGCCGGCGTGTTCTCCGCCGACGGGGGCGGCTTGAACATCTGGGCCACCCTGTGGGTGTTCTGGATCGCCGCCATTTTGGGCAACACTTCCAACTATTGGATCGCCCGTTTCTTCGGGCGCCGCATCATCGACTCCGGCAAGGTGAAGGCCCTGAACGCCGAGCGCATGGCGAAGCTGGACCACTTCTTCGAGCGCTACGGCGGCCTTACCATCGTCATCACCCGCTTCATGCCGTTTTTCCGCACCTTCGCCCCGTTCATCGCCGGCACCGGCCACATGAATTTCGGGAAGTTCACGCTGTACAACTGCATCGGCGGCGTCACCTGGGTGAGCCTGTTCGTGCTGGTGGGTTACTTCTTTGGCGGCATTCCCGTGGTGCAGGAGCACTTCGAGGTGATCGTGCTGGGCATCGTGGCGGTGTCGGTGGCGCCGGCGTTCATCGGCGCCATCAAAGCGGCCACCGCCAGCCGCCGCGCCAAGAAGGGCGACCCGGTGGCCCAGGCGGAAGCCAAGGTGGCCGAGGCCCAGTACCAGCGCGACGTGGTGCGCGAGCAGGTGATGCGGGAAGAAGCGCGCGCCAAGGAAGAGGCGCGGGCGAAAGTGGCGGCTCAGCAAGAGCAGCTGCGCCAGGAAAAGGCACGGCAAGAGGCGGCCGAGCGGGAAGCGGCCGAGCGCCTGGAAGCGGCGCAGGCGGCCGAGCAGCAGGCGAAGGCGGCCCGTGAGTTGCCGGACGGGGCAGAAGGGGAGGTGTCGTCTTCCCAAGAGGGCCCGGCGGAAGAGGCGCCGGCGCCCGATGCGCCCGACGCGCCCGACGCGGCCGGCAAGCCCGAGTAGGCCGGCGCGCTTTGCCGCGAAACCCTGCGGAACCACCGCGCCGCCCCTCCATGGGCGGCGCTTCTTGTTGTAAGCTGTGCAGCGAAACTTTGCGAAACGAGAAGGGATGCCGTTAATGGCCGAGGCACTGTACCGGAAGTACCGCCCCCAGATCTTCGAGGACGTGGTGGGCCAAGAACACATTGAGCGGACGCTGAAAAACGCCATCGATCAGGACAAAGTGTCCCATGCCTATCTGTTCACCGGCCCGCGCGGCACCGGCAAAACCACCACGGCGCGGCTTTTGGCCAAGGCGCTGCTGTGCGAGAAGGGCCCCACTCCCGACCCGGACGGCACCTGCGAAGAGTGCCTTGAAATCGCCAACGGCACCCACCCCGACGTGTACGAGCTGGACGCCGCTTCCCGCACCGGCGTGGAGAACGTGCGCGAAGAGATCATCTCCCGCGTGCAGTACGCCCCCACCCGCGGCCGTTCGAAGGTGTACATCATCGACGAGGTGCACATGCTCTCCACTGCCGCCTTTAACGCGCTGTTGAAGACGCTGGAAGAGCCGCCGTCCCACGTGGTGTTCATCCTGTGCACCACCGACCCGCAGAAGGTGCCGGAAACCATCCATTCCCGCTGCCAGCGCTTCGATTTCCGCCGCATCTCCACCGACGAGATGGTGGCGCGGCTGGGAGCCATTTGCGTGGCCGAGGGCGCTACCTTCGACGGCGACGCGCTGGAGCTGGTGGCCCACCGGGCTGATGGCGGCATGCGCAACGCCCTCACCTCGCTGGAGCAGCTGATGGCGTTTTCCGGCAACAACGTGACCATGGAGGTGGCCTCCCGCATGCTGGGGGCGCTGGATTCCACCGGTCTGTCTGAAATCATCGGCATGGTGGGGCGCCGCGACGCCGCGGCCGCCTTCTGCTGGACCGCCGATTACGTGGAAACCGGCGCCGACCTGGCCCAGTTTTCCCGCGACATGGCCGCCAGCATCCGCAACCTGTACGTGATGAGCCTGGCCGGCGCCGATGTGGCGTTGGACGTGTCCGACACCGAGCGGCGCGAGATGGAGGCGCTGCTGCCGCTGTTCGGCCCCGACCGTCTGGCGCGGCTGCTCACGGTGATGGGGGATTTGCTGGCGGAGCTGAAAACCTCCACCAACGCCCGCCTCACCTTCGAGATAGCCCTCACCCGCATGGTGCGCCCCGAATCGGACCTTACGCTGGAGGCGCTGGCGGAGCGGGTGGAAGCGCTGGAGCGCAGCGGCGGCGTGATGGGGCTGGCCCCGGTGATGGCGGCCGCGGCACCGGTGGCTTCTGCGCCGGTGGCGGCCCCTGTTGCCCCGGCCC
>NZ_QIBY01000016.1 GCF_003725335.1 Parvibacter caecicola | reverse complement strand
GGCGGCGGCAGCAGTCGCAGCAGAAGCGGCGCCGGGGGCGGGGCAATCGAGCTGCGGGACGGCCATGGCCTCTTCCCAGGTTTGATGGCGAAGGCGCAGCTCCAAACTAGCTTGGGCCAAATCGGCATCCACTTCGGCGGCGTCCTTCGCCACGCACAGGCGCGCCTCCAGCCCCTGCGCCGCCAAAATGCGCACCAGTCGGCACGGCACCTCGTGCAGCAGATACACCGACGCGATGCCCAGCGTAAGGTCGTCTTCGCAGCTCACCGCCAGAAAGTTCAGCCCACGTGTGGAGGTGAGACAGCCGATGGAGCGCACCTCGGCAGCCGCAGCCGGCGGCAGCACCACGCGCCCCAGGTTCGAGAATGTGCAGGTAACCTCCCGCCGCGCCTTCCAATCGCCCAGCGCCAGGGCGGCGTCCTTCACAAACGATGGCACCCAGCGCACCACCGGGTTCTTCTCCAACTTCACCATTTGGTTCATGCGGCGCGCCAGGTTGGCGGGGATGGTGGCGTCGGTCAGCTGCCGCTGCACGTCGCGGGCAATGGCGTCCAGCGGGCCGGTGGCCAACTGCGGGCTGCAGCTGATGAAGGCCAGCCCAAAGAAGTTGCGCAGCGTTTCCGAACCATACACACTGCGCAGGTCAACGGGCACGTCCATGGTGATGGGGCGATTTTCGGCGCCTGTGGACATGCCGGCCCGCAGCGCCTGCACGAGGGCCGCCACCAGAAACGACGTGACGCTCACGCCCATCCTCTTCGCCGCGGCCACCACCCCGGCCACTGGCAGGTGCACCTCCATGAAGGTGGGGTTGGCCTCGTTGCGCCAGCCGGCCAGGCGGTAAGGTCTGGTAGACGGCGTGGCGCCCGCCTTGCTCTTGTCGAAGTAGCGGCTGAAGCTGTCCTCCGCCTCCTGCGTCGTGTTGCCGCCGCCCTGCTCTTCCAGCATGGCCAGCGCCTCCGGCGAAGGGGCCTCGTGACGCAGCAGTTCGGCATAAAACTCCAGCAGCGTTTTCAGGAACGCCAGCGCGCCGCGGCCATCGGCAATCATGTGGGACATCTCCAGATTGATGCGGTCGCGGAAATAACTCACCCGGTACAGCACGCTTTTGCGCCCCGCATGCAGCCCGAAGCACACTGGCTGGTTTTCCGGCTGCACCTGCGGCACTTCCGGCGCCTGTTGCAGGTAACGCCAGAACAGACCGCTGCGCAGTACCACGTTGAACGACGGCAGCTGCCCCACCGTGGCCTCCAGCGCCTGCTGCAGCACATCCGGGCGCACCTCGCGGCGCATCACGGCGGAGATGCGGAACACCGTCTGCTTGGGGTCGCCCGCCTGCGCCGAGTAAAACTTGCCTACATTGTCGAGTCGGTACCAAGCAACTTTATCCATCGCTTCCTGCCCTCCTGCGAAAACGCGCCCCCCAGCCCCAGTGATTCCGCCACGGGCTTGAGCAATGCGGAAAGCGGGTTCTCGGGAACCTCGTCAGCCGCAGAATCTGCGCCCTTGAAAGCCGCCGCGTGCTTCGGCCCGCGGCCAGCCGCTTCGGCTGCGCCCTTGCTCGGCTCCCCGGAAACGCCACTCGCACCCGGCGCCTCTCCTGCGCCGGCGGCCCCGTTCGCATTCGAACCGGCCGCCCCTGCCGCCGCAGCTGCGCCCGACCCAGCCGCCGCCTGGCCGAACGGCCCCTTCCCCCCGTGCTCGGGACTGGCCGTGTTCAAGAATTCCTCCAGCAAATCATAGGTATCGCGCACGAACGACAGCACCGACGGGTACAGGTAGTAACCGTGCACGGCGTCGCGGATGCGCACGCACTCCACCTCGGTGCCGTCGGCCTCCAGCCGCGCGGCAAACGCCTCGCCCTCGTCGCGCAGCGGGTCGTACTCGGCGGTTATCACCAGCGTGCGCGGCAGATTCCCCAGGTCAGGAGTCAGTAGCGGCGCCAGCAGCGGGTTCTCCAAATCCTCGGGGCCGTTGATATACATGTCGGTGTAGTCCACAATGGCCTCGCGGGTGAGGATGAAGCCTTCGCCGTTTTCACGCACCGAATCGAAAATGGTGGCCGGGCTGTGATCGCTGTAGGTGAGCGGGTACAGCAGCACCATGTTGTTGGGACGGAAGTCGCCGCGGTCGCGGGCCAGGCACGCCACGCCGGCCGCCAGGTTGCCGCCGGCGGAGTCGCCCATCAGCACGATACGGGGCACGCGCACGTCCGGCAGCAGCTGCTTGGCGAACAGCGCGCAGGCCACGTTGTAGCAGTCCATCAGCGGACGCGGGAATTTGAACTCGGGGCTGCGGCGGTATTCCACCGCCACCACGCGCCGCTCCAGCTTCAACGCCGTGCGCATGCAGGCGTCGCTGTAGAAGTCCACGTCGCCGTTGGCCCAGCCACCGCCGTGGAAGAACAGGATGGTGCCGCGGTAGTCGTCGGTTACCTTGAGGCCGGTGCGCAGCGAAAAGTCCACGTCAAGCGGGGTGAACACGCGGCAGGGAATCTCGTAGCCGTCGTCGGCGGTTACGCTTAGGTTGTCGATGCGGCAGCGGGGGCTGGCCACCGTCAGCTTGCCGGCGGCGTCTTCGGCCTTGCGCTGGGCCAGGTAGCCTTCGGAAGGGTCGGGCTGCAGGCGCGTGATAGCGGCCACCGCCTTCTGCGCCAGTTTGCTCATTGCCATGGGGCCTCCGTTCGTTCAAAGGACAAAACACACTTCCCATGCTAGCGCAAGCATTCGGCGGCCCTTCAGCCGCAGCAAAACCGCTGAATTTCCGTTAATAACCCGTAGGCGCGGGCGAGGCAGACATAGAATGCCTGCCTTACGAAAAAACGGGCGCGCGGGGCAACCGCAGAAACCATGGGCAATCCGCTCGCCTCGGCGAATCCGAAACGCCCCCGCCGAAATCCGGCGCAGCGGCCCGTCCCCGCTGAGGCCCGACGTTGGCCGTTCGTAGGGCAGAGACTTTATCTCTGCCTAACTCAGCCGCAGGGGCGTACAGCGCAGTTCGAGGCGTTACCCCTGCACCTTCGCGGCGCGCTGGGCTTGCAGCCAATCCACCAGCGCGGGGATGCCTTCGCCGGTGCGAGCAGACGTCTCGAAAATCTCCAGCCGCGGGTTCAGGCGACGCGCCTCTTCGTGCAGCCGCGCCATGTCGAAATCGGGGTTCAGCGGCAGGTAATCGCACTTAGTTACAATCAGCGCGTCCACGGCGGCGAACATGGGCGGGTACTTCATCACCTTGTCCCAGCCTTCGGGCACCGACAGCAGCATGATGCGGGTGTGGGCGCCGGTGTCGAAGTCGGCCGGGCACACCAGGTTGCCGATGTTCTCCAGGAACAGGTATTCGAACTGCTGGCCGGCGAAAGCGGCGAAGGCCATGTCCACCATGTTCATCTCCACGTGACACACACCGCGGGTGTTCAGCTCAACCGACGGCACGCCGGCTTCCTTGATTTTCAGGGCGTCCACATCGGATTCCAGGTCGGCCTCGATCACGCCTAGCTTTTCCACACCGCGGGCGCGCAGCTCTTTAATCACCGCCAGCAGCAGCGTGGTTTTGCCCGCGCCGGGCGAGGCCATTTCGTCTACAAAGAAGGTGCCCTCCGCCGCGCGCGCCGCACGGAACGCATCCGCCGCCGCATCGTTGGCGGCCAGGATGTTCTTCTTCACTTCAATAACGCGCTTCTGCTCCATGGGGGTCCTTTCGCTCGCCGGCCCGGCATTCGTCGCTTTTGGGCGGTTGGTCATTTGCTCGTCACCATAGTAATCCAAGCACAAGGCTGGCGCATGACATTCTGGCCATACGCGGGCTTTCGCCACCATTGCCGCTCCTTGACCAAAAAGGAAAACTTAGGAAAAGAGGGAGGATCGTGAAATCCGTCGAAGCTGAAGCCCTCCCCTTTGACCTTAGCACGGAAAATCTTCCGCCATGCGACGCGATTGCCTCGATTGCCCTCAAAGCCCCTCTTGATGAGGACGGCGTTCCCGTGTTGCCCGGCGCGTGGGACAACGAAGACGAGTAGCTGCCCCTTGCGCCCACGCCACGCAGAGCAGCCCCCCATGAAAAAGGGCGGAGCAATCTGCTCCGCCCTTTTAACTACACACCGCTTCCCGCTAGGCTTTCCAGGTTCGCCCTCGCAGGATGTACACCAACGAGGGCCGATTGCCCACATCGGGCACGCGATGCACCTCGTCTTGCCCGTACGGCTCCGCGATTTCCTTCAGCGTCACACGCGAAGCGTGCACCGCGTCGTAGTCCTTGCTCCCATCCAACGACTCGTAGTCGCCCGGTGCAAGAAAGCCGTCAATCCCCTGATCCAAATCTCCGAAGAAACGGGCACGGCCTCCGCACATGGTCACGCAGTGGGGCAACTCGCCTTGCGCCACTTTCTGCTCGCAGAGGGTGCACTTCTCCACCACTTTCTCTTCCTCGTTCAAGTAGCGCACGTTATAGGGACATGCCATAGCGCAGAATTGGCATCCGATACACTTCGATTTGTCAATTTGCACCGTACCGTCTTCCAGTTTGTGGGAGGCATTAGTGGGGCAAACGCTCACACAAGCGGGTTCTTCGCAATGCTGGCACTGCATAGGCAGGTAGTACATCTCCACATCGGGGAAGTGGCCGCTGCCACCCTCAACGGGGTTTGGCCCCACGCGCAAAACCTTGTTCCAGTAGTTGCCCACCGGCACATCGTTGACCACCTTGCAAGCCACCGAACAAGCCAGGCACCCAACGCAGCGATTAAGGTCCGTAACGATTGAATACTGAGTCATCTCTACCTCCTAATCCTCGTAATGCTGATCGGTGCCGGTTCCGCCTGGCAGCCACGCCTTGAGACGCGGGTCGTCGGGCGTGGAAATCATGGGCGTGCCATCGATGTCACAGGGAGTCGGGTTTCCATTGGGAGAGTTCTCAGGAGTTGCCTTATACAGCTTCACCGGCACGGCTCGGATATTGGTGGCACCGCCGATGGGGCATTGGGCGTCTTTGTCCATCAGGCAGTTGATATTCACCAGCTCAAATCCCTTCGAAGGGCTGGAGAACTCGGGTAGCCACCACTGGTGCTCGCAGTTGATAACGCCCTTGTCGATGCCGTAGTACAAGTCGGCGGTTTGGCGTACCTTGCCCCATTTTGACTCAATCCAAACCCAATCGCCTTGGTTGATGCCCAACTCGGCCGCGTCTTCGGGGTTGATTTCCACTCTCGGCACGGGCCATTGCTCGCGACACCAGGGCAGCTGGCGATGCTCGTTGTGGAAGTAAACGGGGATGCGGCGCCCGGTGGTCATCACGTAGGGGTACTCCTGGCACAGCTCTGGATCGGCAATGGGGCTGTGGGGCGGCTCTTTGTAGCTGGGTAGCTCGAATCCACTGTCGGGCATATAGGTTTCGAGCACCGTGGACCAAATCTCCTGCTTTTGGGTGGGGGTCCAGAAGCCAGGGCTTCCTGCCATGTACTGGCCGGTTTCGTAGCGCCGATAGGTTCCCCAAGTGTCGGGGTATTTCTCCTTGCAGTCGGTCCAGCCGTTGTCCTGGAAGTGCTGGCGGAATTCCTGCCAGGTCATACCGTAGGCTTTCTTCGTGGTTTCCGAGAGCTGTTCCTCCCCCGTGGGATAGTCGCTCTCCGCCGTTGACAGCCATTCCTTGCCCATCGCCTTCACCACGTTGGTATAGATATCGATGTCCCACATGGTGTCCGATGGCGGCTCGATGGCGCGGCAGGTGGCGCCTTCCACGCCCGTTGCGCCTTGGCTGATGCGCACGCAGTCCACCTCAAGCCAATGATGCACCGGCAGAAGGATGTCTGACAACTGAGACGTGGGCGCATGCCACAACTCGGAGGCGAACATGAAGTCCAGCTTCTTCAACTGTTCCCAGGCGTAGCTGGCGTTCACCATGTTCATATGGTCGCCGGAAGACAGCATGCACAAATGCATGCCATAGGGCTTGCCCGTTTCAATGGCTTCGAGCACCGTGCGTGCGTCGGAGAACATGCCCAGCCACGGATACAGCAGAGGGAACTGGTCTTTGCCGAGAATCTTCTCCGTAATCTCGGGCGGGTTCATCTTACCGCCCGGGGTAAACTGGCTTCCCCAGCCGCCCTTGGTGCCGCCGCGGTTGCCGCCGGGAGTATCGAAGTTGCCCGTGATGCCCACCAGCGAGTCAAAGCAGCGCACGTTCTGTACCGCGTTGCCCGAGTGCTCGATGGCCAGCATGTACTGGATGCCACCATTGCCGTAACCGGTAGAGGGGTCGAGCCGCTGCCCATAGGCAAGGGCGGCCTTGCGAATCGTTTCGGCGGGAACGCCGGTGATCCCTTCCGCCTTTTCCGGAGCGTATTCGGCGCACCTTTCCGCATACAGCTGCCAAACGGGAACCACCTTGGCGGATGCGCCGCTCTTCAGGGTCACCTCGAATTCGCCGTAAAGCGCGGGGTCTTTCTCAGGGCTGAACTGAACAGGGTCGGGCAAAAATCCCGGCACGGCGCCCGGCGCATATTGCTCGGACTGCTTGCCCTGGGTTTGAGGGGTCCACGGGCCCTCGCCTTCAAAATTCCCCAGATCAACATCATAAAACGTCAGGCAGTCGTTGCCGCTCTTCCCTTGGGCCTCCAAAAGGTTGTCCCAAATCATAAAGCGCTTCGGGCTGCCGCCGTCTTTGATGTCCGACTCTTTCAGCAGCCTCGTTTTCACCTCAAACATGCGCGTGGAAGGTGCTTTTGTCTCGAACCCAGTGGGCTCGATGTCGGCGCAATAGAGGAACGGGCCGTTGGTCCACCGCTTCACGTAGAGGTCGTCATAAAGTTCGTTTTCGATGATGACGTTCGCCCACGAAAGCGCCATGGCGCCGTCGGTGCCGGGCCGCACGGGACACCAGATATCGGATTCCTTGCCCATGCCCGTCATGCGCGGGTCCACAATGATGTGAGTGTCGGCAGATGAAGCCGCGTCCACCGTAGACCGGCAAGAGTCATCGTAGTTGGAAATCTCGGACGCGCCGCCCCACTGCACATACACCCGAGGCATTTCGGTGGTAGCAAGCCAGAACATGCCGTCGTATGAGCTGATTCGCGTGCCCACGAAACGCGGCCCCTTGCAAATCTGGCTGGCGTAATGCACGTTGGGCGACTCGAAGTAGTAGGTCATGGCATTGCCGCCCGACATCGACCAAATGCGGCTGGTGCCTATCATGCTGAAAATGGACTGGCCGCCGTACTTTGCAATCGTCTCATTAACCTTGTCGCCAATCGTGCGGAAAGCCTCGTCCCAGCCAATTCGCTGCCAGCCGGGGTCTTCCCCTTTTGGGTTGGTGCGCTTGAGCGGGTGCTTCAACCGGTCGGGATGATAGGCCGCCTGCAGCGACGATTGCGATTTGCTGCAGCAGTTGCCGCGGGAATGCCAGGCGCTCTCATCGCCTTCGACCTTCACCGCGCGGCCGTTTTCCACCGTCACCCAAACGCCACATTCCATCTTGCCACACGCGCGGCAGCAAGAACGAACGCGTTTCACTTCCGTTGGAGCCGAGGGCCCGTCAGCCGCGGCCAAGGCCTGCATAGGCTTCGGACCCGCAGCCACAGCAATTGCCCCAAACAACGCACTGGCCTTGATCAGCGAGCGCCGGGTCATGGTTAGCGTACTCATATTCAACCTCCTCTGTTGGCGTTACGCTACGGCGCAAAAACTACCAACAAGAAGGCCGCCTGCCATCCCTTGCCCCAGGGGAGCCTATCCCCTGTTGTATGGGATTTTCTCGTTTCCCCTTATCAGGGGGCTATTTTTCAGGGGCCTGCATTTTGAGGGCGTTATCCACAAGGTCGTACAGCTCGCCGCGCGAATGAACCCCCAGCTTCTGATAGATGTGTTTCATGTGGGTAGCCACCGTGCTGGAAGAAATGTAGAGCTTCTCCTCTATCGCAGAAACGGGCGCACCCTTGGCCAGAAGGCAGAACACTTCCTGCTCGCGATTTGTGAGCCGCCCCTTCTCGCACATGTCCTCGCATACCTGATGGAAAACGCGCTCCTTTTTCGCGGTGCGATCTTCGCCAAACATAAGGTCGCTGTCTTTTTCGGAAAATAGGAATACATAGGCAATCACCAGCAAAAGAACGGCTGCCACCGAAACGAGCTCATCGCCCAGAATAGGCTCGAACGGACCCATGTCCCAAAAGGCGTCGAAGAGAGCGCTGCCGGCAAGGGAGCCGCCGTTCCAGGCTACGCTCATAAAGCTAAAGAACGCCACCGCAGAAAGCCTGTGCTTTCGGCACGCCAGATAGACGATCATCCACACAAGCAGCTGTAGGCATTGGCGACCGGCGGTGCTCACGGAGAAAAGCAGCGAAGAAGCCACTCCCGCATAAGGGAACAATAGCGCCCCTATCACGCAGAGCACCACAGCGCACTTGCAAATAAAGTAGAAACCAGAAGGCTTACCTGAGCGCAGTTGGTGTATCACGCCCGCTGTGATGACCGCCATGATGGCAACCATTATCCAGCTTTCAGCCCCGCTCTTCAGCACCGCCGCCGCGTGCTCTGGGCGCAAAAGCTTTATCATCTCGTTCGCCATGCTCACCAACAGAGCGCCCAGCCCCACCTTCAGCATGAAGGAACTCAGGTTTTGCGACCAGCCCTCAGACATCCAGCTATTACCAGCGCTCTTCCCTTTTGCAAAAAACAGCAGCAGCACCGAAAAAGCCGTGGGCAACAGCGAGAGCACGGTGGCTGTTGCCGAACCCATCAGGCCAGAGGAAGAAAGCAGGCTGCAGACAGCGAGGCCAACTACTGCGACGAGGAACGCCAGGGTGAAATCCAGCACACTACCGGACTCGATGCACCTAACAGCCCAGGTGATGAGCAGGAGAGCAGGAGGAGCGACTGCATGTCCGCTGCGCCGGCAGATGGCCCCGCGCCCAAGGGGAGCCACCGCGTTGTCATCCCCACCTGGAACAACCCAAGCCCGAAATAGAGGACCGGATTCGCCTCCGACAGAACAGCGGAAACCGATTTTTCGACGGCCTGCTCTTTAGGTTCCCTCATTTGCCCTCCCCATGCACGGCTTAACTACAGCGCAACTGCGCAAGCTGATTCCCGACTAACTTTTATAGCAACGCATAAGCCGAACGGCTCGCTAGCCACCCATAAACACGCGACAAGGCTACATCAATAAGAGGAAGGATTAAGTCAAAAGAAAGATGGTGCCCGGGGTGGGATTCCCGCGCCCGCCTGCGGCGAACGCTCAACCCCTCGCAATCACAGATTGCTCGGGCGAATTCCTAAAAACGCCCCACTGGGGCGTTTTCTTAACGGAATTCCACCTCATCGGTTCGAATCCACCCTAATGGGGGCTCGATTCCGCAAGGCACTGCAATCGCGGCTCTTCGCTTTTCAAAATGGTGCCCGGGGTGGGATTCGAACCCACACGCCTTTCGGCATCGGTTTTTGAGACCGACATGTCTGCCGTTCCATCACCCGGGCACGTGCAAAAACGAAGTATAGCGCAACCAGCGCCCCTCACCAAGAAGCATTGCTCCAATTGCCCAAAATGACCAGGAGACGCTGCGGAATCGGCCCATGCACCCAAAGGAAAACCAGAGAGCCCCCGGAGGGGCTCTCTGTGCATGAAGCAGACTCGCAATGGGTAACGGGATGGGGCTTTACTTCTCGTCGGCGGGCTTCAGGGGCAGGAACTTGATGCCGGCGAACAGCACCAGGAACGCCAAACCAATCACGCCCACCGCAATGCCGAACTCCAGCGCCGTAGGCCAGTATACCAGCCCGCTGTAGGCCTGGGCCATGTTGCCCTGCCAGTCGGTCACGGTGTAGGGGGTCAGCACCGCCGGGTAATCGATGTTGGCAATCTGGAAGCCACCCACCAAGAGCTGCACGCGCTTGCAGAAGATGGCGGCGATGGCGCAGATGCCGGCCACCACCAGCAGCGGGTTGGTGCGCAGGGCGGGCACGAAGGCAATCACCAGCGCCACCAGCGACAGCACCACCTCGCCCCAGAAGAACGGCGCCAACGGGCCGCTTACCAGCATGTCCACCACGGCCATGCCGCCGGCGGCCGGGAAGGCCTCGGTGAGCAGGTCGCAACCGAAGAAGTACAGGTCAACGCACACGAACACGCCCAGCAGCTTGGCCAATTTCACCAGGTTGGCACGCTGCACCTTCAGGTAGCCGGCCTTATCCATGGCGATGACCACCACCATCACCAGGCCGGTGCCGCACACCAGCGCCGAACTGACGAACCAGGGGGCCAGCAGCGCGGTGTGCCACATCTCGTGGCTCTGCTGCAGGCCAAAGATCCAGGCGGTGACGCTGTGGACGAGGATGGCGCACACCAGCGCGATGACGGAAATCACCCGCAGGGCGGCAGCGGACACTTTGCCCTTTTCCGCCTGCACCTGCGCCCACAGATACACGCAAGAGAGGATGAGGTAGGTCATCAGCACGATGATGTCCCACATCAGGGGCGACCCTAAGTTGGAGTACACGAACAGCTCCCACACGCGGAAGGGCTGGCCCATGTCCACCACCACGAACCCGATGGCGGCTACGGTGGCGGCGATAGAGGTCATGACGGCCACTTTGCTGATGCCACCGAAGCCCTTGATGCCGAAGGCCTTGGGGACAGAAGAGATGATCAGGCCGCCGGCGGAAAGGCCCACGAAGAACATGAACATGGTGATGTACAGGCCCCAGGAGTCCAGGTTGCGCATGGCGGTTTGCACCATGCCGCCGGAAATCTGCATGGCCCAGAGGGCTATGCCCGCCACCGTGATCACGGCGGAAACGCCGATGGCTACGTTCAGGGCCGCGCCGCTCTTCGCCTTGGCGCGTGCACCGGCCGCCTCGCGAGCAGGCGCTTTCGCGGCGGACATGTCCAGCTCGTCCATAACGGCTTCGGAGTTGTGATTAGTCATGATTGGTCCTCCTTAGCTAGACGAGATAGTAAACGGACGGCTTGGTGCCCATCTCGGGCAGCAACTGCGTGTGCTGACGGCTTGCCAGCATCTTCGACACATCGGATTCCGGATCGTCCAAGTCGCCCCAGAAACGAATGCGCGAGGGGCACACTTCGATACAGGCCGGCTCTTCGCCACGGGCAATGCGGTGCCAGCACATGGTGCATTTTTCAACCACATGCTTCTGGTGCGCCGGAACGTCGGCATCGCCAAGGGCATAATCGGTACCGTTTTTCGGCTCGTCCCAGTTGAAAGAGCGCACGCCCGTGTAGGGACAGGCGGCCATGCACATACGGCAGCCAATGCATTTTTCGTAATCTTGGCGCACCACCCCAGTGTCGGGATCGCGGTACGTAGCGCCAACCGGGCACACTTTCACGCATGCCGGATTCTCGCAATGCTGACACGCCACCGGCGCAAACGAGAGGGACAGGCGCGGGTGCACGCCCGCCGGCGCCTCCATCGTGTCCCCGCCTACGGTCATAATTCGGTTCCACCAGGTTTTCTCAGGCAGATTGTTCTCTATCTTGCACGCAGCCGCGCAGCAATGGCAGCTGATGCAGTACTTTGCGTCTATCACCATTCCATAATGCATAGCTATGCCCCCTGCTCTACTTTCTCGATCTCACAGAGGAAATCGTAAAAGCTGCTGTTCCAACAAAAATCATTCATCAATCGTGGCGTCAGATTCTGCGCATGGCCGCTGATGAAATGATCCGACTGCCACCCTTGGCGAATGCACATCGTTTCGGGGCGGACGCCCTCGGTAACCTCGGCCTTGATAACCACTTCTCCGCGATCGTTGAAAACTCTCACGATGTCGCCTGTGGCAATGCCGCGCGGCTCTGCGTCCGCGGGGTTTATCTGCACCAACGGCTCAGGCTGCAACTCGCGGATAAGGGGGGTATGGGCCTGCTGGGAATGGGCGCTGAAGCGGCTGTGGTTGCTGTTGCCGTAAATCGGATACTTCTCCTTCAGCGGGTTGGTTTCATACGCTTCCGTCGCATCGATGTAGCAGGGAACGCGCTCGACCGAATAGTCCACTTCTTGCCCGAAGTCATAGCGGGGAGCAGGATGCTCCCAATAGAATTCCAAACGTCCCGAAGCCGTCATGCCGTTGGTGAAGGTCTGTTCTTCCGTGAAGCTCATATCCAGGGGACACTTTACCAGCTCTGCCCGCGAGGCCGCATCCAGCACCATCTTCGAATTGATGCCGAACATCCCCATAAAGGGAGTGTCGAACATGGCGGAAATGTACTCCTCGTCGGTCTTGTCGTACAAGTCCCCGAAGCCCATCTTTTCCGACAGCTCGCGGAACACATCCATATCGGTCTTGCATTCGTAGCTTGGCTCCACCGCTTTGACGAACGGATGGAAGTAGCCAGTAGGACAGCTGCTGAACGGTGCCGAAATATCAACCTCTTCGAAGGGATGGCAGATGGGAAGGAGCAGGTCGGCCATTCGGGCGGTGTCCGTCATAACGCTTTCGGAGCACACAATGAAATCAACCTTATTGACCGCCTCGATCAGCTCCGAACGGCCGCTTTCCATGGCCATGGGGTTGCCGTTCATGAACCAAAGGGCCTTGGGGTTGATCTTGTACTGGCCTATACCGCCATTGGCCATCACGTCCGGGAAGAGCATGCCCGGAACCATCGCAACCGGCTTCGGATCGGGGGCAACGCACTCGGCGTAGTCGAGGACGAAGTACCCGCGCATCACGCCGCCAATGGAGAAGATACGCCCTTGCTGCCCCTGGTTTCCCGTCAGGGCCGCAAGCAGAGCCAACGACTTGTAGTTGTGGTGGGAATTGTTGTGGTGCGAGAAGCCGTTGTAGGTAATGAACGAGGACGGCACCGAGGCAAACTCTTCGATGAGTGCGGTGATTTCGTCAAGGTCCATTCCGCAGCGCTCTGCCGCCACTTCCATGGTGTATTCCTTGATGGCCTCACGGCACAGGCTCAGCGTGGTCGTGGTCTTGAACCCACCCACCTCGTATTGCCCGTACAGCGCCGGCTGCACGGCTTCGTCCCGCGTACTGTGGGAGTTCGTGCTCTCGTCCCAAACAACGTAGGCGTCATAGGGGACTTCCATGCCGGTGTTCGGATCCATGACCATGGCCGGCTCTATGCCCAAATCGCTATTGCGCAGATAGGTTCCGTCTTCTTTGAGAAGGTACGGGGCCACGGAGCCCTTTGTTGCGAATTCATAGTTCACGAGGTCGTTGTCCATCAGGTAGTTGCACCACGCCATGAACAAAATGGCATCGGTTCCAGGTCGAATGGACAGGTACTGGTCAGAAACGGCCGCCGTCGTTGAGAAGCGGGGGTCGATGGTCACTAGGCGGGCGCCTTGCTCCATGGCCTTCTTGATGAAGGTCCACTCGCCCTGCATCGAGTTTGCGGGGTCGCCGCCGCAGCAGATAATCAGCTTCGAGCCAATTACGTTGACGGTGCTTCCGGTTGAGAAGAGGCCGCAGAGCATCGTCCCCCAGATTCCACCCCAGTCAGCGGCGGAGTCGAACGAAGACGCGCCCACCTTCGAAGAAAAGCGTCCGTATCCGATATTCGTCGTGCCGTGCGTGTCGGCCCCGTTCAAAAAGCCCTGAGACCCATAGCCTACCCACATGCACAGAGAAGAGCCTCCGAATTGGTCGATGACATCCGTGAACTTCGTGGCCATAAGGTCAAGGGCCTCGTCCCAGCTGATGCGCTCGAATTCTTCAGTGCCCCGCTCGGTGCCCTCAATGCGGCGCATGGGGTACTTAAGACGATCGGGATCGTACAGGCGCTGCGGCTGCGAAAGCCCCTTCACGCAAATGCGCCGATAGAGTTCGTCTCCCTCGGGCATGTCGGCGGGTTCCGTTTTTACAACTTTGCCGTTGCGCACTTTTACCTTGAGCGGGCATTTGCCACCGCAGTTGCTGCGGCAAGAGCCTATGACCTCTTTGTTCTGCGCGGCCTCCTCCGGGCCGCCGGCCGCATAAGCCGCCACTCCTGCTGTTCCCGCAACAGCCGCTACACCAGCCGCTGCCGCAGTGGTCTTTAGGAAGCTGCGCCTGCTGAGCGAACGCGAAGTGCTTGCCTTTTCAGCCATCTCTCCTCCTTATGTTGGTTGGAAGGCCAATGCGGCAACTGCGCGAGACGCGTTTCCCTGCGCTCGCCCACCACGCCAGGCTGCATTCATGTAAGGCTTGGCAAAATCCCCCAATTTCGCCCTGATGAATCGCCAACCGAACGGGCCGCCCGCGGCAGCCCTCGCCTTCCCCCTGCATTGCTATCAGATTGGCCAATCTTGATGGAGCCACCATATCAACTTATCCTAGGACATTCAAGACTTATCCTAGGATAAATTTTCCCCGTATTATTTTATTTTGAGGATAGCTGAAGCTTACGCCCCACCACCAACACTGCAAACGCCGCCACTCAACAGCTCTTCAGGTTCGGCCCCTGCGCACATCGGGTGCTATCTTTTCAGGGCCGCCACCATATAAACCGGGCAATAGGCAATGGCCCCATCAACCGACAAATTGTCCTCACATAACACAATCGCTTCGGAAATCCCGTAATTGGTAGTGTCAAGCAGGTTGCGCAGCGCATTGTGACGCTTGTAGCTTTTCCCCGACTTAACCTCAATGGGTAAAACGGCATCATGGAGCTGAATGAGGAAATCAACCTCCCCTACTTTTCGGTTCCGGAAGAAAAATCCGCTAAACCCGTGGGAACGCAGCTCCTCCGCCACCGCGTTCTCGTATATGGCCCCATAATTCATATTGAATTCATTGGATACCATGCTGCGCGCCGTCTCAAGCCCAAACGCCCTTGACAAAAGCCCCACATCATTCATGAACAGCTTGAAAAAACTCCGGTCCTCCGACAGCCGCAGCGGCCTTTTCGGCTCCTTTACATTTCGAACAGGAATCGCGACCCCTGCATCCACCAGCCATACAAAGTCTTCCTTGTAACGCTCGTAGGTGCCGCGCGGAGCCAGTGTCGAGAAGTTAAACCGCTTGCTCTGCGAATCCAGCTGCGACGGCATTTCGTCGTAGATTTCTCGAATCATCAGTTTTTTATCGACGTTGGCGTACTTTGCTATGTCGAACCGATACAAGTCTAGAATGTCCATCTGGCGCTGCTGGGCAACTGCCACATTGGTGCTGCGAAGGAATGCGTCCACCGGGCGCGGCATCCCACCTATAAGCAGATAGAGATGGAACAGCTTGAGCAGCCGCTCATGAACGGCGGCCTGCACCGGCCGTTTCTCACGAAACGCCGCCAGCATTTCCTGCCAAGCCTCATTGCCCACGCCATTCGCCCAGCAGAATTCCTCAAAGTCGAGCGGAAACATCTCGACAATCGTCAAGTAGCCCACGGGGGCAGATCGCAGATCCTTAAGCTCCACTCCAAGAAGCGATCCGGACAAAATGAAGTCGTACTCCGTTCTTTGAGCAAAGTATTTAATCAGCGTAAGAGCCTCTTTGCACTCTTGGATCTCGTCGATGAAAACCACGGTGCTGCCCGGTACCAACCCCGCGCCTGCAAATGCGGAAATTGCCAAGAACAAATCGTCGGAAGAAGTTGCAGCGTCAAAAGCTCTTTTCACATCGGCCTGGTCAACAAGGTCGAACTTCACAACATGCCGGTAATTGTCCTCGATGAAGCTCTCTATCAGGAAGGTCTTTCCCACCTGGCGAGCCCCCATCACTAAAAGGGCTTCTTTGTGATGGTCTTTCTTCCATTCCATCAGGGATTTTTCAGCTTTTCTTTTGAGCATAATTGGTCCTTTTCCTGACTTTGCAAACCATTAATACCACGATTTTATGTACTTTGCAAACCAGAAATAGGGATGGTTTTGGTATTTTGCAAACCGAAAAATGTCGTGTTTTGCGTATTTTGCAAACCTCAGGCGACAAGGAATCAGTCACCTTTGGCACACAAGTCTCTGCAGCGCCCACCGGCTACTTCGCGGCGGCCTTCACCACGTCGGCCACATCGCCGCCGTCGGGGGTGAAGCCGTCGGCGAAGGCGCTGGGCAGCACCACCGTGCCGCCGGTGTCGCGCACGCTCTCGTACATGAGGTGCATCCGGCGCACGTCCAGCGCGTTCTCGTTCCCCTCGTAAGCATCGCCAATCTCGGCCGCCATCTCGGCGATGGTCTGCTCCGCCTCCATCAAAATGATGCGCGCCTTCTTCCGCTGCTCCGCCTGCGCCTCCAGGCTCATGGACTCCTGCAGCCCTTCCGGCACAATGATGTCGCGAATCTCCACCGACAGCACCGTGATACCCCATTCCGACACCTTCTGGTCCAATACCTTGGTAAGCTCTTGGTCCAGCTGATTGCGGCGAATAGTGATGCTGGCAACGGTGGAGCGCCCGATGGCATCGCGCAGCGCGGTTTGAGCCGCCAGCTGCACCGCCAGGCTGTAGTTGTTGATTTCCATGCAGGCCTTTTCGGCGTCCCACACCATCCAGTACAGCACCGCGTCGATGTCCAGCGGCACCAGGTCGGCCGTGAGGGTTTCCTTTGCGCCGAACGGGATGGAGCGGGTGCGCATGTCCACGTACAGGGCGCAGTGCTCGATGATGGGCACGGTGAACACCAGCCCCGGGCCGGAAACGCGGTTCAGCTTGCCCAGCCGCAGCACCACGATGCGCTCCCACTGCTGGGCGATGTGAATGCCGGAAACCCCCAGCCAGCCCAGCGCCAGGCCCACCAAAATGCTGGCGAAGGTGAGCTGCCCCGCCAGCGCCAGCCCCACTGCCTGCACCAGCCCGAACAGCACCACGAACAGCGCCGTGGAGAAGATGAGGGCGCCGGCCCGCGATGCGGTGCGGTCGGTTTCAAGCACCTGGGAGTCCACCACTACGCCGCGGCCCCATCGGCCGGCGGGGGCCGCTGCCGGGGTTGCCGCCGCAGCTACGCCATGGTTGTTACGAATGCCTCTCGCCATCTTGCCGCTGCCTTTCCATCTCGTGTATCTTCTTCTTGATGCGCTTGCTCACTTCGTCGAAATCCAGGCCCATGGCCAGGCAGGCGTCCACGCAATCTTCAATCAGCACGTCCACCGATTCCAACTTCTGGCTTTCCTTCTCGCTGATGTTGCGCACGATGGTGCCCTTGCCGGGCTTCGATTCGATGAACCCCTCGTCGGTAAGGCTGATGTAGGCCTTGTTCACCGTGTTGAAGTTCATCGACACCTCGGCGGCCAGGCCGCGCACGGTGGGCAGCTTTTCGCCCGGCTTGAAGTAACCGGACGTGATGAGGTAGGCCAGGCGATTGCGCAGCTGCAGCCACGGGGGCAGATCGCTTTTCGCATCCAGCTCGAACAGCGCCATGCGCGCCGGCACCTCCTTCGCACCACTCGTGCGGCGCCGCGCTGCCGCCGCGGCCGCCATCTAGCCCGCCCCCAGCGCAACCATCACGGCTGCCGCCACGTCGGGGGCCATTCCCACTTGCACAACACACCAGCGCAGGAAAAAGCAGCTGATGAGCAGAGCCGCTGACACCGAGAGCATCATGCGCTGGCTGCCAAGGCGCCCGAGGCGTTCGGCCAGAAACGGGAACACCAGGCCCGTAGCCACCACCATGATCCAAAATTGCGGGGCAACGCTTCCACTGAGCAACATTGTGGCAGACTCGCGCGCCGTAGTACCCTGGAAATACGCAGATAGCAGCAAAAGAATGAGGCAGGCCGCCTCGATGGCGATGGCCAGCGCGTCCCACTGCTTGATGCGCAGCAGGGTGGTGCGGAAGGGGCCGTCGCCGCACAGCACCACAGCGGCCACCACCAGGCCGATGCCGGTGGAGATGTCGGACGCGATGAACAGCAGTGGCAGCCACGCGCTGTGCCAGAAGGGGACCGCTTGCATGCTGGCCAGCAGAAGGCCGGTGTAGGTCATCACCGCCACGGCGCAGAGAGCGCAGCCGGTGCGGGCCGCTGCCACCAGGCCGCGGGGCAGGTGACTGGCGCCGTAGCACCAGATGGCGCACAGCAGGCCCGCGCACAGGCCGAGAGCCATCAGCAGCCACACCCCTACCGAGATGAACGATAGGGTGGGGGCGAACAGCAGCCGCAGTAGGCGGTCGGGGCGGCCCAGGTCGGCCAGCAGGCACAGGGCACCCACCACCACGGCAATGAGCCCCACACCGTATGCGGGGCCGAAGAACTGCGGGAAGGGGGCGCGGGGTGCCGCCGGCATGGCAACGCGGGAGGCGATTCGCGCGAAGCCGTTGCGCACTGCGGCGTCTGCAGGCCCCACCGCTTCGCAACAGCGCACTTCAAAGGGAGTAAGAGCTTCCAATACGGCGGTCACCAGCAGCGCACCGGCGCCGGCGCCGGCCAGGAACAGGTACCAGGTGGCAAGTTCGCCAATCACGCCGCACCTCCCCCTCTCCGTCTGCCGCCTTCGCCATGCGCCGTCCCAGGGACGCCTTTTCAACTTAGCCTAGGACAAGTTGCGTTCCATGGTAGCGAGGAGCCCTGCCAAACACAAGTGCCGCCTTGCCAACAACGCCCTGCACCCCCTGACGAGCCGACCCGCGCGGCCCCACGCACGCCGCGCCGATCGGCCACCACTGCGCCCGCGCCCGCCATGATTCCCGCACCTGCGCCTTACCAAAGTCGAATAATCGATCGGCGGCTTACGCGTTTTTACAACTTTGGTAACGAAATCCGCCCCATTTTAGGGACTTTGGTAACACAAGCCCCTTCGCAGAGAAATCAAGCTTTGTTGCTTTTACGTTTCTCCAGTTCACAGCCGTTCCTGTTCAGCAGCCCAAGCGCAAACGCGCCCCCGGCGTACCAAAGCCGCCAAAACGTGCACAACGCTCACTTCGGCAACTTTGATAGCGGGGGCGAAAACGTTACGCGCCTCTACAACTTTTCCTTGGCCTTAATCTCAACCTTCACCCTGCCAGGCCTTATTGCGCAGGATGTACGCAAAACTAGGACTGTTGCCCACATCGGGCAGATGGTGTACATCGCTTTCGGCATAATCCCTAACAGCGTCGCCGAACAAGAAGTTGCCACCGCCACGGAAATCGGACCAATCCGCCTGATCCAAATCGCCGAACCACTTCGCCAGCCCCACGCACTGGCTGACGCACTGCGGAAGCGCACCTTGGGCCGTTTGCTGCTCACAAAGGGTGCACTTCTCCACAACCCGCTCTTCCTCGTTCAGATAGCGAACGTTATATGGGCAAGCCATGGCGCAAAATTGGCAACCGATGCACTTCTCCTTGTCCACCTGCACGGTGCCATCATCCAATTTGTGGCTTGCCTCGGTAGGACACACGTTCACGCATGCCGGGTTGGCGCAATGCTGGCACTGCACTGGCAGGTAGTACCACTCTACATCGGGAAACTTCGCCCCTTCGTACTTGGGATTGGGCCCCACACGCAGCACCTTGTTCCAAAAGCTGCCGATAGGAACTGCGTTTACGGTCTTGCAAGCGGTATTGCAGGCCATACAGCCCACACAACGATTGAGGTCAGTAACAATTCCGTATTGCGTCATAGCTGGTCCCTTCCTTCCGTAATCAATTGCGCCCACTCCTTCAAGCGCGGGTCAGAGGCATCGGTGATGATGGGGGTTCCGTCGTCATCACACGGAACCGGATTGCCAAACGGGCTGTTCTCGGGAGTAGCTTTGTAAACGTTTACCAGATAGCCACGCAGCTGCGGTGCGCCCTCGGCCTCGCATTGAGCCCACGCATCCACAAGACAATTGCAGCCCGACAAATCAAAACCCTTGCCTACCCGTTTCAACTCAGGGAACCACCAGCTGTGCTCGGCGTTCATGCGACCTTCACCTACGCTGGCGTTGATGTCCACGCATTGGCGTATCTTGCTGAAAGGCGTTTCGATCCAGGCCCAGTCGCCCTGGCTCAACCCCAGCTTCTCGGCATCGGCCGGGTTCACCTCCAGACGCGGCACCGGCCACACCTCGCGGCACCAGGGCAGCTGGCGGTGTTCGCTGTGGAAGTACACCGGAATGCGGCGACCGGTGGACAGAATGAAGGGATAGTTCTCGGGAGTGTAATCGGCATATAGCTCGCGATTAGGGTTGTCAGGGTTGCTCATCTGCTGCTTGCGGAAAGCATCACTGGCCGGCGACGACTTGTTCTCCACGTAATAAGGCAGCGCGAAGGACTCACCGAACGGCTCGCCGGTAAGCTGGTTTATCTGCTTGCGCATAGCATTTTCAAAGCCAGTGCTCCAGATTTCATAGCGCGATGTATTGGTGCGGAATCCAGGGCGCCCTTGGAAAGGCATAACCATCCATCCCGTTTCATAGCGGCGGCAGGTGCCAAAGCCCTCCGGGTTATAGCGCCGAGCGTCAAACCAACCCTCCTCCAGGAACTTGGTACGGAACTGCTGCCAATCCATCCCCGTTGAAGCGATGGCTTTCGAGCGCAGAAAGTCGCCCATCTCCCACGGATCGCCACCGTCTTCGCGGTCCTCCCAAAACTTCAAGCCGTTTTTCTTGTACCACTCTCCCACAATGTCGATGCCCCACTTTACATCGCCAGGCATTTCAACGCACTTGATATGGGCGCCATAATAGCCGCCGGAACCCTGAGCGCATCGTCCGCATTCCACCTCCAGCCAATGAGCCTCGGGCAAAATAAGGTCCGCCAAGTCGGAAATAGGATCGTGCCACAAGTTCCAGTTGGTGTAGAAGTCCAGGTTCTTCACGCCTTCCCACGTGAGATGGAGGTTGGTTTGGTTGAGCATGCCGCCCGCTTGCGTAAGGCCGCCCTTGATGGGGTACGGGTCTCCGGTTCGCATAGCCTGATACACGGCGGTGGCATCGGCGTTAGGGTACAGGGGGAACTTGCCGGTACCGATTTTGCGCGCCGCCTGTTCCGGGTCGCTGACGCGGTTCTTGGTCCCCACGCGCAAAAACTGTCCCACCAACAGCGTGTGCTGGTTTTCAAACACCGAGGCAGTTCGGGTGGATCCGCGATGACCACCAGGGGTATCAGTGCGACCCATGATGGCATCGAAGGCGTCGAAGGTGTGGATGAGCTTCATGGCGTTGCCGGTGTGTTCGTGAGTTACGGCATAATTAATGGCACTGTCGCCATAGCCATCTTCGTTCAACTGGCAATACTCCAGACCTGCCGCCTTGATTAGATCGGCCTTCACTCCAGTAATTTCCTCGGCGCGTTCGGGCGTGAACTCCTTGCAGTTGTCGTAGAGATGCTCCCAAACAGTACGACAGGTAACGGTGCGGCCGTCTTTCAAAACCACCTCTACGCCCTCGGTCCACAAGGCCGGCTTGGTGGGCGCCTCACAACCCTCCACGGTGGGCATGGGGCTCTGGTCGGGCAGGAACATGTCGGTTATTCCCTCGCGCGGGTTGCTGACCATCTTCCCCTGAGCCGGCTCCCAATCATATTTATCCTGCAGATTGGCAGCCGTTACATAGTCCCAATCGTGGAACTTCGGCTTAAAGGTCTCCCCTTCCCAGCAGCCGGTGCCTGCGTGCAGGTAGGTAAAGCGATTGTTGGCCTCGTCCCAAACCACAAACTTCTTCGGGTCGCCGTCTTCACGCAGGTCCGACTCTTTGAGCAGAATGGTCTTCACGTTGCGCTTGGCCTTTACAATGCCCACCAAGCCCACGTTGTCGTAAGTTTCTTCCCAGCCGCTGGGCTCCACTTCTTCACAAACCAAGAACGAGCAGTCAGTCCAGCGACGAACAAAGTTGTCCTGGTACAGATTGTTCTCCATAGCCAGCTTAAGCCAGGCCATTACCAGCGCACCATCGGTGCCAGGGCGAACGCCCAGATAGTAATCTGCCTCCTTTGCCAAATTGCTCATGCGGGCATCAACGTTGATGTAGGTTTCCGAACGAGCTGCATTGTCCACTGCCGTGCGTCCCGCATCGTCGTAGTTTGAAACCTCAATGCCGCTACCCCATTGCACAAAAGTTTTTGGGCGCCAGACGTTTTCCACGAAGTAAAGATCTTGACCAGCGGTTTGACCAGTAACGTATCCGCGAGGGCCCTTGCACACCTGGGCTGGCGACACGATGTTGGGAGAATCGTACAGATAGGCCATAGCCGACATGCCCGACATGGCGTAGATACGGCTCGTGCCGCCAAAGAACGCCATCGAAGCCCCTCCGTACTTTTCTTTCAACTCGTCCATCTTCCCGACGCCCAACTCATAGGCCTCATCCCAGCTGATGCGCACCCAGCCAGGATCCTCGCCCTTGGGAGTGGTGCGCTTCATGGGATAGTACAGCCGATCGGGGTGGTAACAGGCCTGAAGGGATGCCTGCGACTTCGCGCAGCAGTTGCCTAGCGATCCAGGGTACGTAGGGTCACCTTCAATCTTCACCGCCACGCCATTGCGCACGGTAACGAACACTCCGCACTCGTACTTGCCGCAGCCGCGACAGGCAGTACGAATCACCTGAATGTCCTCGGGTGCCGTCTTCTTCCCCTCGTCTTCCGCCAGCGCCGTCAATGGGGCAGCCGATGTGAGACCAATAGCAGCTCCTGTGGCTGCCGCCGCCTTCAAAAACGAGCGGCGGGTAAGGTTTAGCTGTGCCATTCCTCCTCCTAACTCTCTTGTCTATCCCCAGAGCCTCCCTTGGCCCTAGGATGCTTTTCAGCCTAGAAAAGGCGGTCGCCCGGAAAATACCCCAAATAGAGGTAGTTTTGATTTGAGTCGTTTTCCTATACTTATTTCCGGGGGAAATTGCGAAGGAGGGGCCATGCGAGAGACGAACAACGGAGGCGCTGCGCGGCCGCGCATAGACGAGGGCTTGCTTTTGGCCTCATTGGGCTTAGCCCTCTGCTTTGTATTCCGCTCCACCGATCGCTACACCGCCATTGCCTTCCCTAACCAGGATTCGCTGTTCGATTCCGTGCTCATGGGCGTGTCCCGTCTTGCCCCCCTTTTGGTGCTGACGCTGATTTATCACCGGCGGTTGCAGTCGAGCAAAGGGGTGGCCACCTGTCTTTCCGCGCAAGGGATTTTCATCTCTCACGCGCCGCGCCTTATATTTCTGGCGCTCATGGCATCAGTGGGGCTAAGCGTGCTTTACATCTCGTCTTTCGGCCTGCCGGTGACCGCCGAAACCATCACCATAGGGAAGATGTTGCTGGGGGTGGCCAACACTCTTTTCCTTGTCGCGTATGCCGAGCTTGTCCTTCCCCAGGGTAGAACCGTCACTGTGACGGTATTCGTTACCGCTTCATTCACTTTCGGCGTTTTGCGCATCGCGCTGGGGCTGCTCTCGCCCCAGGCTGCGCTGGTACTGCTACTGCTGTGCCCCGCATTTAGCTGTCTGTGCTTATACGAGGCCACCGGCCGCCAGCGTCCCTTCGCCCACGATGCCGCCTACCCCGGTGTCTCTAGCTGCCCAGCGCGCCATTCGAAGGCGGGCGCAATCGAACCGGGAGACGCCTACCGCCCGTTTCTTTCCGGCCATACCATCTCCCTTCTAGCAAGCATCGCAGCATACACCTTTATCTTTTCCGCACTACATATGAAGTGGCTCAACCCTCAGTCTTCCAGCCCCTTCGTCACCATCGCGCTTCAAATGGCGCCGGGTCTGGGCATCATGGCGGGCGCATTCTTCGTGAGCAAAGCCCGAAAGTTTCTCACCATCGAACGCGTGGCCTCCTATTCCATGTTGCTGCCCCCTTTGGTTATTGCCGTGCTCTATCTCAGCACTTTCGCGTCTGATTATTTGCTAATCGTTTTTGCCATTCCCCTCTTCGCTGTGCAGCGCATGGTATTTTTTCTCATATGGGTTATCGCCGATGCCCAAGAAGGGTCTTTGCAACGCATGCGTATGTTCTGCATCGGCATGAGCTGCCTAGAACTGGGCACCTCGGCCTTCTATTGCACCGCCGGCATCGGCCGCCTGGCTGGAAGTACCGAAGAAATGCTTTTCTTCCCGACAGTGCTTGTTCTGGGAGTGCTAGTTACCCAACAAGTGGCCACGTGGTTGCTCTCGGAGAAAAAGCAGTCCGAAGAACGCGCCCGCGCCGCCGAGGAAGCGGCGATAAAAAACGATGTCGACATGATCCCCCAAGAGATGGCCCTCCGTATCAATGCGGTAGCCGATTACTACAAACTCACGAAGCGAGAACGCGAACTACTGCCCTATCTCATGCTGGGGCGCGCGCCAGATTACATCGGTCGAGCCATGTTCATCGAGCCGAGCACCGTGAAGACCCACCTGAAGAACATCTATCGCAAAACCAATGTAGGCAAGCGCACTGAACTGCTATTGCTTATTGAGAATTGGAGCAGCCCGAAGGAAGACTGATGAGCGTCCGCGAATTCCTCCACGCATAGGCCCCTCCACCAGCGAAGCGAGACGTTAGGGGCGTCCCTTTGTCTCATGAGGGGCTACTTGCCCAGTTTGTCTCCCAGGCGGTTCATGATTTTCTCGGAGAACACGATGGCGAGAATGGCCACGGCCGCCGCGATGGCGAAGATGACAATCGACTCTATGATCTGGCCGTTTACCAGGCCCGATGCCGCATAGGTGGACAGGATGACGCCGGGGATGCGCCCCACGTTGGTGATGACCAAAAACTTGCCCAGCGGCATTTTCGTCAGTGGCACGATGTAAGTGAACACGTCTTTGGGCATGCCAGGGATAAGGAACAGGATGAACACGATGGTGTCGAATTTGCTGGATTGCTCGAAGGCGCTCAGCTTGTCGATGTACTTTGCCGGCACCATGGCGTGCACGAACGGCGCGCCCAACTTGCTGACCAGCATAAACACGAATGCGCTAGAGAACACACAACCCACCAGCACCAGCAGCGCTCCCAACCAAGGGCCATACAGGGCGCCGGCGGCCACTTGCACCGCTTCGCCGGGGATGAAGGCCACCACAATTTGCAGGAACTGCAGCCCCAGCAGCATCAGCACGCCCACAAAGCCGTTGCCGCGCACTTCGTCCAGCGCTTTTTCCAGGCCGTCGGGCTCGAACAGCATGCCAATGTAGGGCCACACCAGCCACACGATAACACCCATCAGCACGAAGAATGCCACCAGACCGCACAGCTTGAAAATGTCGGCGGTGCTCATCTGATGGCCGTGCACCACCGAGGTGCCGTGGGCCTTCTCTTTCACCTTTTCCACCGGATGCGCGTTGCGCAGCGAGTGGTTGGCGGGCTTGGCGCCGGCGCCCTGGGGGGCCGTTGTGCCTTCGCCGGAGTTGGCGGGCGCGGCGCCGCTGCTGGCGGGCGCGTCCTGGTTTTCCCCGGTCACGGGCTTTTGCTGTTCGGAATTACTCATGGCGGGCCTTATCGTATTCTTCCTTGAAAGCGCTGAACATGCCACCGGCCTTCTTCAAATGCGCCCCCACCGCGCGCCCAGCGCTGCCCGAGGTGCTTTTTGCGGCCTTCTTGGCAGCGGGCCGCGGCTTCGGCTGCTCGATGGGAGTGCCGTCCGGGTGCACCGGGTTGCCGTCTTCGTCCACGTACTCCACTTCGTTGCCGTCCTCGTCCATGTACACGTACTCCACTTCTTCCTGCGCGGGAAGCGGAGCTGCGTCGGGGGCGGCGGCCTTCTCGTACTCGTCCTTAAAGGCGCCGAACATGCCGCTGGCCTTCTTGATTTGCTTGCCCGTGGCGTAAGCGCCCTTGGTGGCGACCTCCCCTGCCGCGTGGGCCGCCTCGCTCATCATCGGCTTAGCGGAGTCCCACACTGCTTGGGCGCGATCGGCCACCACGGCGGCAGCGGCACCGGCGGCATCGGCCACGCCGCCTTCGGTTTCCAGCTGCTTCACCGAGTCGTTCACCAAAATAGCGCCGCGGATGATGTCCTCTTCCTCATCCACCTCATACTGGTTCAAAGCGGCGCCCATACCGAAACGGAAGCCCTTGATCTCGCTGGCGGGAATGCGACGCGTGCCCAGCAGCGCGTTGGCGGTCATGCCGCCGTCCACCACAAGGGTAAGCACCTCGCCGGTTCGGCTGTTGAACTCCACGCTTCCCACCAGGCCAAACTCGGTGCCGTCGTCGCACATCACCGGCAGCCCAATCCACAACACGCATTCGTCCAGGTCAACCCCCAGCGCCTTGCACGCCCCCTTGTCGGTGGCGTCGTCGGCGTCGCGCACCATGATGCGGCCGTCCACGATGTCAAAGCCATTCACGCCTACAAACAGGTCTTTGCGATGGAACATCAGCGCCACGTCCGGGCGCTTCACCAGAAAACCTACCAGCCGCTTGCCCTTGGGATGGAACACGAAATTGCGCAGCTTCCCCACGCGCTTGGTGGCGTCGGGGTCTTTCTTGGAAGCCTTGGGCATCACCACACGCAGCCCCTGCAGCTCTTTGCTGTCGAAGATGGGCACTCCCTCGGCGGTCACTTCGGCCACGTAGCTGACCTCGCCGTCCACCGGAACGATGGCGTTTGTCTCATCCATGTGATTCCCCTTTGCGAATTGCTCGGCCCCCACGCAGCGACGTTTCGGGCAGGATGAAAATCATATCCGTTTGGAGAAATGATGACGGACGATGCAACCAATCCCCACAATCCTGAACAGGTTGTAATGAAGCGGGCACCGCGCGCCCACAGCAGACCGGCCCACTGCGACGAACAACCCAGCTCGGTGGCAATCGGGCGCAAAAACGAGGATGTGGCAATTCCTGGCCTCGCGTTTGCCATATCCTCGTTTTTTTGACGGCCCGTGTCACGTTTTCGAGGATGTGGCAATTCTGGAGCCTTATTTTTGCCACATCCTCGTTTTTTTGGAAGAAACTGCAAGAAACAGAAGAATATGGCAATTTTTCCTCTGATTTTTTGCCACATCCTCGTTTTCGTGACAATCGATGTACAAAAAACGAGGATGTGACAAAACGCCGCCACAAAAGAGGCGAGGCGGCACGAAAAAGGCCGCCCAGCGAGGGGCGGCCTTGGGGTTCGCACTTGCGGAACCTGCGGTGCTGGCGCCATGCACTGCGATGCCGAGCTGATGCCAGGCTTTGCCGAGCGAGCACCCGGCATGTGGGCCAGGGCACCGGCTTTTGAAGCCTGCAGCTTAGCTGTGGGCCACGTTATCGGCAGCCTGCTTGGCGGCGTCGGCGGCGGTGTCGATGGCAGAAACGGCCTTGTCGGCAGCGGCCTCGGCCACATCGCTGGCCTTATCGGCGGCGGCATCCACAGCGCTTTCGGCCTTGTCAGCCGCAGCGGGAATCTCGGCGCTCATAGCGGCGGCGGATTCCTCGGCGTTCTTCTGCACCTGAGCGGCGATGCGGGCACGGGCGGCCTCGATCTTGTCGCGCAGGTCGTCATTCTTCTCGGTGAAGGCGGGGCGCACCACCGCGGCGGCCTCCTGCACCTTGGCCTGGGCGGCATCCACAGCGCTCTGGGCGCCGGTTGCCGCAGCCTGAGCCACCTCATGGGTCTTGGCGGAAATGGCGTCTACCACTTCCTGGCCCTTCTCGGTAGCCTGCTTGAAAGCTTCCTGGGCCTGGGCGCCGGCCTCGTTGCCCCACTGCTGCGCGCCGTTGAACACGTCGCCAGCCTTCTCGGCTACCATCTGGCGAGTTTCCGCGCCTCTCCTGGGGGCTAAAAGCAGGGCGCCAATCGCGCCGGCCAGACCGCCCAAAACGAAAACTGTAAATTTGTTGGCCATAGCTGCCTCCTAATTTCGAAATTACCGTCCCACCATTATAGACAAGTGACCCCGCACTGGCCCCACTGGTTTAATAAGTTTACGAAACGTTGGGAGTACGGAGCATTTCCGGAAAAAGAACCGCCGCATGCGACAAAAACCGCATACTCAGAATGAGGTGGAGGCCACGATGCCTACGGTGCGAGGCAGGACAGATCAGCCAGGGCGTTGTGAAGCGCTTCGAGGGCGATGAGGTCATCGGCGAAGTCCACCTCGATGCGGGCGCGCCCCTCGGCGCGGCTCACCCATGTGGTGGCCCCACGAAAATAGAGGGGAACAGGCGCTGAAGCGGAAAATGCTGGAGCAGCGGGCGAGAGGCGCAGCTGCTGGCTGATGATGAGGTGCTCGAGCAGGTGGGCCGTGCTGGTGTGATCCATCACGGCGGCGAAGGTGGGGCCTTCGTCGTTTACGCAGGCGTGATGGGGCAGGTCGGGATAGCGCTCCAGAAGCAGCCGCACTTGCTGGGGTGTAGTTTCCGCAGCTTGCGAGGCCATCCGCACCAGCACCGTCATGCGTCCAGCGCCAAACTGCACCTTCTCAACAAAAAGGAAGGGCGGGTTATCCGTTTTCATCGGCATTTTGAGCATCGCCGTTGTCAGCTGCATCGCCGCTTCCGTCTGCGTCGCCGCTTCCGGCCGCGTCGCCATCGGCGCCCGAGGAGAGCAGCCCCTTCCCCGAAGCATCGGCAGTGGCATCGGTCATCGCGCCGCCCGGAGCCGGCGCCCGATTCAGATACGTGGCGTTCTCCATAGTGGGCAAGGGGTACTCCTCTCCCCTGGCCTGGGCCAACAGCGCCTGGATAGTCCACCAGAAATCCTCCAGCAGCGTTTCGGTGGCATGGTCTTGCCCATCCACAATCATCAGCTGCTGACGGTTCAGCGAAAATAGATAGCTGCCGCCGCCCTTCAAATTGCCAAATTCCAGCTGGATGGTTTTGTTGGTGGCGTCCAACTGATAATCATAGGCCACGTCACCAGTGAGCACAATTTCATCAGGCGTAATCTGCACAGCCACGTTGGTGCCATTTAGGTACCAGGTGCCCTGAATGTCCTGAGCATCATTGCCGCTGTCGCGCACGTGGTTAAAGGCAATCATCGAGCTTACTCCAACGGCAACCACCGCCACCAGCACCGCCGCCAGCGCAATCTTCACCACCAGTCCCACCGACACCTTGCGGCCACGGGCGGCCTGCGCAGCGTCTTTGGCCTTCTGGCCCGCCGCGTTCACGGCCCCGGCAATGCGCAGATTGCCGGCTACCTTGCCCTTGGCGACAGCCACCTTGCCCTTGCGCTTCGGGCGCCCTTTGCCCTCAGCCTCCTGCTCCCGCTGCTTGGGAACGGCGGAATAGAAGACGGCGCGCTCCTCGTCGGAAACCTCCGCCGGGCCCGCGGCGGCGGGGGTATCGCCATACGCGGCAGCCTCCCCTTCCCCTTCGGGCGCTGAACCGGCAGCACCCGATGCGTTCGCTGCCCGGCGACCGCGGCCACTGCCCTTACCTGAGGCTTCCTCGCCGTCAGCAATGGCCGACGCCTTCTCGCCACCGCGAGAAACGTCCTGCCCGGCAGCGGAAGACACCGTCTCAAGCGATGACTCCTCCACCGCGTCGGCCCCATCGTCGGCAAGGGCGCTGGGGGAATCTGCCGCCGCATCGCCGCCGTGGCGCGCGAGGCTTTCCACCACAACGCCGGCGCCCATTACGGCAGAAACCGCATTTTGGGGAAGCAGGCTATCGGCCGCGCGAGCCCGCCGCGAACCTTCGCCCGACCGGCCCTCGGCCCCGCGCCCGGCGCCCGGCAGCTCATCGGCAGCGCCAGCACCATCGGGCGCCTGGGCCCCGGCGGCCGCGCCCGCTGCCCGCCGTTTACGCGCAGCAGCAAGCCGGGGCGAATCGCCCTCATCCAGGCGGTCTTCCTGTTGGGAAAAATCCTCGGCCGAAAGGGGCGAGCCGCTGTACAGGGCCCCTTCGGCCAGGTCTACAGCTGAAAAATCCTCATACGCCGCAGCATCCGCCGGAGTATGCGTGCCGCTTGCCGGCCCCACGCCAGCCGCAGCGCGCCGAACAACGCCAGCCCCGCGGGCGCCCGCACTCTGCCGCGCGCCCGTGGCCACCTGCTCGTCCGCGGCCCCTTGGGCCGCCGCAGTGGGCTCGGCTGCGGGCGCAGCAGCGCGGCCCCTCTTTGCAACAGAGGGACGCTGCGGTTCTCTCTTCGGTTTCTTTCGCCTGGTGGGAGCCATGTTCGCCTTCAGCAGAAGCCCAGCGCAACCAACGTGCGCCCTCTTCGCCGTTTGCCTGCTTTAGGCCTCGGGGCCAATCACGGTCACGCCGCCCATGTAGGGCACCAGCGCGTCGGGCACTTTCACCGAGCCGTCCGCCTGCTGGTAATTCTCCAAAATGGCGGCCATGGTGCGGCCCACTGCCAAGCCCGAGCCGTTCAGGGTGTACACGTAACGGGAGCCCTTGAAGTTCTCGGGGTCCTTGTAGCGGATGCCCGCACGGCGCGCCTGGAAATCGGTGCAGCAGCTGCAAGAGGAAATCTCCTTATAGCCGTTGTAGCAGGGCAGCCACACCTCAAGGTCGTAGGTTTTCGCAGATGAGAACCCGATGTCGCCGGTGCACAGGCTGATCACGCGGTAGGGCAGCTCCAGCTTCTGCAGGATGTTCTCGGCGTCGGCCACCATCTTCTCCAGCTCATCGAAGCCGGTTTCGGGGGTGGCGTACTTCACCATTTCCACCTTGGAGAACTGGTGCACGCGGATGATGCCGCGAGTGTCGCGCCCGGCGCTGCCGGCCTCCTCACGGAAGCAGGGGGTGAAGGCGGTGTAGTTCAGCGGCAGCTGGCTGACGTCCAGGGTTTCCTGGGCGTGCAGGTTGGTCAGCTGCACTTCGGCGGTGGGGATGAGGTACAGGCCGCCGGTGGTTTTGAACAGGTCTTCCTCGAACTTCGGCAGCTGGGCAGTGCCAGTGAGGGTGGTGGCGTTGGCTATGGCGGGCACCCACCACTCTTTGTAGCCGCGGCTGGTGTGCTGGTCCAGCATGAAGTTGATGAGCGCGCGCTCCAGGCGGGCGCCCAGGCCCCCCAGCACGTAGAAGCGGCTTTCGGCCAACTTCACGCCGCGCTCGAAATCGATGATGTCCAGTTCGGGACCCAGATCCCAGTGGGCCTTGGCCTCGATGCCCTCGGCGGCAAAGTCGCGTGGGGTGCCCCAGCGGCGCACCTCCGGGTTGTCGTTCTCGTCTTTGCCCACGGGGGTGGCGGCGTCGGGCATGTTGGGGGTGGCCAGCAGCATGTCGCGCAGGGCGTTGTCGGCCACTTCACGGCGGCGGCTCACCTCGGCCAGCTCGTCGTTGATGGCGCGCACCCGCTCCTTCACCGCTTCGGCATCTTCCTTCAGCCCCTGCCCCATCATGCGGCCGATTTCCTTCGAAGCCGCGTTGCGCTCGGCCTGCAGCGCCTCTTCCTCCTGGATGGCGCGGCGGCGCTCTTCGTCCAATTCGGCAAAGGCCGAGCCGTCCCACGTCGCGTTGCGGTTGCGCATGGCCTCAGCCACCGCCTCTTGGTTTTCACGCACGAATTTGATGTCCAGCATGGGGGCTCCTTTTTTGCCAACGAACAGAACCTATATAAGTGTAGTAACCGAACAGTATACCCGTTCTGGCGCGAGAGAAACGGATTTGCCCCTCCCCGGCGCCCGTATCGCCGCAGGTGTACGCCCTTAGCTGGCGGGCAAGCGCGGGAAGGGCTTGCCGGCGGCGGCGAGAGCCTCCGCCAGGGCCGCCATCACCTGGGGAACATTAATGGGCTTAGAAAGGTGATTGTTCATGCCGGCGCGCCGCGATTCCGCCACGTCACTGGAAAACGCATTGGCTGACATGGCCAGAATGGGGATGTTGGCAGCATCGGCATGAGCTGAAGCACGGATGGCACGGGTGGCCTCGTAGCCGTTCATGCGGGGCATGCGCACGTCCATCAGCACCGCATCGTAGTACAGCGGCTCGGAGGACTCGAACATATCCACCGCCTCCTGGCCATCATGGGCCCAGTACACCTCCATGCCTTCCTCTTCGAAGATTTCCGTGGCGATCTCGGCGTTCAGCTCGTTGTCCTCCGCCAAAAGAACGCGCACTCCCCTTAGGTCGGGGCCGACCGGCTGCGCGTCGGTGGCGCTCCCAGACCGGTCTGAGGCATCGCTTTCCGAACCGGCGCCCTGCCCGGACAAGCCCGCTAGTCCGGGCCCGGGTGCGGAAACGGGGCTCTCGGCGGCCCCCGGGGAGGGCTCTTGGCCGGATAACCCCGCTAGTCCGGGCAGAGCGTCGTCCCGCGCGGCCATTTCCCCTGCGGAATCCGATTTCTGGCCGGATAACCCCGCTTGTCCGGGCACGGGGCGCGAACCGGGAGGTTCCGGGGCCCTGCGGGAAGGTTCCTGCCCGGACAAGCCCGCTAGTCCGGGCACGGGGGCAGAAATCGAGGGCTGAGAGGCTTCTTGGGAGGGTTTTTGGCCGGATAACCCCGCTAGTCCGGGCACGGGGCGCAGGTCGGTCACTGTCGCAGCCGCGTTCGCGCCCTCCGCCCCTGCAGCCGCGGCCGCCCCTTCAGGCGCAGGCGCCACGGCGGCCGCCCCCGCCCCCACAGCCGCAGCCGCGGCCGGCGCCTTCCCCACGCCGGTGTAGCGCGCCGCCGCCCGCACGGCCGCCCACGCCTCACAGTCAGGCACTTCACAAGCCAGCCGCTTGTCCAGCACCACCGTAAACTTCGTACCGCGCCCCAGCTGCGACTCCACCTCGATGCTGCCGCCCATGGCGTTCACCAAGCTTTTCACAATCGAAAGCCCCAAACCCGTGCCCTCGGCGCTCGACCGCCCCTCCATGGCAAAGGGCTCGTACAAGTGCCCCAGATACTCGTGGCTCATGCCAATGCCGTTGTCAGCCACAGTAAACACCAGCGTCTGGTACCCCTCCACCCGCGAGGGTCGCATTTCCACGGCGAAACTCACGTTCCCACCCTCTGGCGTATACTTCACTGCGTTCGTCAGCAGGTTCACCAGCAGCTGCCGCAACCGCGTTTCGTCACCAATCAGCATAACGTCACCCACCTCAGAGGCCTGGCTGCAATAGTGCTGCCGCTTGTGGGCACATTGGGGCTCGATTAAATCGTCGATAGATCGCACCAACTCGCCCAAGCTGAGCGGGGCGTCGATGAAGTTCACCTTGCCGCTTTCGATTTTCGAAATGTCCAGCACTTCGTTGATCAGCTCCAACAAGTGATTCGACGCCCGCTCGATATCCTCCAAATCGGTCTCGATGCGTGCCGTGTCGTTCACGTGGTGCCGTGCCAGATGAAGCTTGCCGATAATCACGTTCATAGGGGTGCGGATTTCATGGCTCATTTGGGAAAGGAATGCCGATTTTGCCTGATTGGCCGCCTCGGCGGACCTCATGGCCTCCTTCATGGATAGCTCCATGGTCACCGTTTCGGTATCGTCCCGCAGCACCACCAGAATTTGGTCCTTACCCTCGTAGCGCAGCGGCTTCACTGAGTAATCCACAAAGCGCTTACGCCCTGTCAGCGTCGACACCAGCGAAAACTGTCCGCGCATGGTTTCGCGCACCGCGCCGCGCCGCAGGCGCTCCAGCAGCACGCGTCCCTGCACCGACACCTTCAACTGCTCCTCTAACGCCGGCGTTGCCAGCAGCTCTTCCAATGTATGGCCGAAAATGCGCTTGTTTTTCGCCACGATGGTGGTCAGCCTGCCGTCACTAGGGGAATAGAGGGAAACGCCGAACTCCATGAGATCGGAAAACGCGCTGTACAGCCGTGCTTTCATCTCGCTCTGCTGGGCGCGCAGCTGGCGGTAGTACAACAGCAGCGCCACCGCAATTGCGATGACCAGGCACACCGCCGAAAACCCCATGGCGACGTCCAGCGCTGCGGAAACCATGGAGGCGTCGGCCCGCACCGAGTCCACCGTCAGCACGTTGCCCACGCACCAGGAGCCGCGGCCGGTGGGGGCCAGACAGATGTAGCATTCGCTGTCGCCCACCAGCCCCACCACGATCACCGACTGATCGCGCCGCAGCAGGTTTTCCGCTTCCCCCACTGTGGAGGTGAGGCGGTCGGACCCCAACAGCGCCGGGGCGCCACTGGCTCCGCGCTGCCAGCGATCCATGGAATCGCCCACAAACTGGTAAGCGGACGTGCCAGCAACGGGGAAGTTGGCCATTTCCGACGAAACCAGCAGCACTTCACCCGTGGCGGAATCGAACAAAAACGCCCCCAGGTGCTGGCGGAATGAGCCGATGGAATCGCTAGCCACCATCGAAAGGGGTATCTCCACGTACAGTGTGCCGATTTTCCGCCCATCCAAAAATAGCGGCTTTTGGGCAATGCGAGAATACTGACCACTAGCGCTCAAAAACGCCGCCGAATAGCCCATCTCCCCCTGGCTCAGGGAGATGTCCTGGGGGAAATCGGAAGGCTTGAACGGCTTGCCCTCGGCCGTAACGCCGTTGCCGTCTTCGCCGGCGAAAGCCACGCCGCTGAAGCCCATCGAGTTCTTCAGCGCCAAAAGCGCCGGCTGAATACGAGATGGGCTGTCGTCCTCAACGGCGAAGGCCCCGATTGCCGACTGGATGAGCAGCGCCCGCTCCCCCACCGACTGCGCCGCTTGCTCGGTGAAGGCCAGCGCCTCATCTTCGCCGGTGCTTTGCAGCCACCGGTTCAGGTAACTGGCCACCGACAGCATGACGCCCACCAAAACAGCAACCGCCACCACCACAACGGCGACGATTATTTTGGAATGGGGAACTCCTTCCCGCCTTGTGTTTTGGCGCTCTGGGGCCATCAATTGCCTGCGCTTTTCTATCCATCGTGGAGATTTGGGCAACCGCGAACGGCGCGTTGGTATTCAAATCCCAATCGTGTAAAATTGGCGATTGTGATTTTGCCACAGGCGAATGAACCCCCAGATTCACTGTAACGAGGATGTATATATGGATTTCGAGGCGCTTTACCACTTTCTTTTCGAGTCGTTTGCCGGCATCGGCGTGCTGATTGGCGCCGGGCTGGTGATCAGCGTGATTGCCTGCGTAATCATGGAGCGCCGCACTCGCAAGGTGTACAAGAACCACGAGAAGACGGCCGACGACTGGTCGCTGTTCGACGATGACGACGAGGAAGAGGAAGAGCAGAAGTAGCGTGTTCGGCGCCTCGGCGGCCAGGCCGTCAGACCCCGCCGCGCCCGACGGAGCTTCGGCCGACGCACCACCCCCCCCCGCACGAGAAACGCCCGAGCCTTTCGGCCCGGGCGTTTTTGTTTCCAGCAGAAAACGAACGCCGCCCCACTCGCCTCCGGGCTGGAATTCTTAGGGCAGAGATTCTATCTCTGCCCTAAGCAGCAACCCTCACGTTGCTCGCCGACGGAGCTACTCCTCCAGCAGAGCACACACCTTCCCCAGCAGGGGTTCGAAGCTCACGCCGCGCTCCTGGAAATGCGGCTGCTCGGCGGATACCAGCATGGCATCGTGCACGAAGGAGCCGGCGAAATCCACCGCCTCGCTAAGGGAGCGACCAGCCATGATGGCGGCCAGCAGGCAGGAGGCGTACACGTCACCGGTACCGTGCAGCATATAGGGAAGGTACTCGTTGTGCACTTCCACGGTTTCGCTTTCAGCACTGCCCACGAAGTTGCGGATGAGGGTTTCGCCTTCCCGCTGGATGCCCTTCAGCACCACGGTTTTGGCGCCGCGGCCGATGAGCGCGCGGATGATGCGGTTGGCCTCGGCGTCGGAAATATCGGTGCCCTGCCACTCTTCGCCCAGAATGATGGCGGCCTCGGTGAGGTTGGGGGTAAGCACGTCGGCGTCGCAGGCCAACTGGGCCATGGCCTCGCACAGTTCGGGGGTGTAGGTGGGGTACACCTTGCCGTGGTCGGCCATCACCGGGTCTACGATGCGCAGCGCGTTGGGGTAGGTTTCGTACAGGCTGCGGATGATGTCTACCTGCTCGGGCGCGCCAAGGAAGCCGGAATAGATGGCGTCGATGTCCACGTCGATGCCCTTCCAGGCGTTGAGGTATTCCGTGAGGATGCTGGTGGTGTCGTGCATGTACCAACCGGGGAAGGCGGTGTGGCTGCTGAACAGGCCGGTGGGCACCGGGCACACGTCGCAGCCGGCGGCGGACAGCACCGGAATGGCCACGCCCAGCGAGCACTTGCCGTAGCCGCACAGGTCGTGAACGGCGGCGATGCGGGGGATGTAGGCGCCCTCGCGCTGGTACAGGTACAGTTCAGGCGCGGGGGAAACCGCAGGGGCGGAAGTGATTTGGGGCATGGGGCCATCTCCTTAAGATGAGGTTTCAAACGGCCATGATGGTAGCACTCTTTCGGGACAAAGTTGCCGCTGGCGCTTCACCAGCACCCAATCGCAACCGGCCAGTTGCTGACAGCGAAGCTTGCGGGCGGCGAAGGCGGCGAAGAGGCGCCCCGATGCAGTAGAATAGGCGCCAACAAAAATGCGAGGCCGAGGAGTTGCGCCGCCGTGGCAAAGCAAAAGCTGCTGCTGGACAGATACCGCGTGGTGAAAGCCGTGGGAACCGGAGGGTTCGCCACGGTTTACGAGGCCTTGGACACGCACCTGAACCGGCCGGTGGCCATCAAGGTGTTCGAGCTTTCGGAAAGCGATGCGGCGGGCTTCCATCTGGCGGCGCTGGATGGGAAGATCGCGGCGGAGCTTGAGGGCGCGGGCGAGGGCTCGGCGTCCGGAGGCGCGGGCGGCGGAGCGGCGGCGCACGGGGACGCGGCGGGCGGCAGCCAAGGCGCAGCCCCTGGTCAGGGCGCGGGCGGCGGGGCCGATGGGCCAGAGCCGGCCACGGCGGCCTTCCCTTCCGACCCCTCATTTCTGCGGGCGCGAGAAGAGCGGCTGGCGGCCCGCAACGGCGCCAGCCTTCGCAAAAAGCCGAACTTCGAGGAACTGGCCCAGGCCTTTGAGGAAGAGCTGGAGCAGGAAGAGCGGGCGGCCCAGGGAAGCGGCGCGCAGGCAAGCGACCTGGCCAGTGGGGCGGCAAGCGCGAACGGCGCAGCCGAGGCCGCGGCCCTGAGCGACGCCGGCAAGAGCGGCGTCATCAACCTGGACAACACGGTGCCCTGGGATGAAGAGGAAGACCTGGGGCCCGATGAATATTTCGAGAGCGCCAGCGATTCGCCGACCGCGGAGGGCGATGACGGCAGCAGCCACGGCGCCCATGCGGCCCCGGGCGCCGGCGATGACGGATTCGACGACGAGCCGGAAGACGAACCGGCCCTTGCCTTCAACGGGCCCGCCAGCCTTCCCATCATCGGGGCGGCGACCGGGCAGGGGGCGAGCGCGCCGGCCCATGGCGCCCACGCCGCGCCAGCCGAAGGTGCCCCCGCCGACGGCTCCGCTTCCGCCGCAGATGCGCCGGCCGCCAGCCAACCGGGCAGCGGCACCGCCGTCATGCCGGAAGCCGCGACCCCTTCCGCTTCCGCAGAGCCTTCCGCCCCCGCAGCCGCAGCCGATGCGACCGACGAGGACGACGAAGACGACGCCGATTCCCTCACCTCGGCTTTCGACAGCATCCCCGCCATTGTGGAGGCACGGCTGATCGCCAGCCTGAACGACCCCAACATCGTAACGGTGTACGACTGCCAGGAAAGCGAGGGGCGCGCCTACATAATTATGGAGTTCGTGGACGGCCTGACGCTGGCGCAACTGCTGGACAAGGTGGGCGACCAGATTACGCTGGACATGGTGGCCGCCATTGTGGCGGCGGTAACGGGCGCGCTGGAGACGGCCCATCGCCATAATGTGCTGCACCTGGACATCAAGCCGGAAAACGTGCTGATAGACCAGCAGGGGCAGGTGAAGGTGACCGACTTCGGCCTGGCCACACTGGCGGACGCCTCCGGCCACGGCCACGCCGCCGCCGGCACCATCGGCTACATGCCGCCGGAGCAGCTGCGCAGCCAGCCGCTGGACATGCGCACCGACGAATGGGCGGTGGCCAGCCTCACCTACGAGATGCTCACCGGTACCAACCAGTTCATCGTGGACGACTTGAAGGACGCGCTGCCGGCCATCGAGGATTCGGAGCTGCCGGTGCCCTCGCAGATGTGGGACGAGGCCGGCGACGGGCTGGACGACGTGGTGTTCGCCGGTTTGGACATCGATCCGGACGACCGCTATCAAACGGTGGAGGAATTCGCCCAGGCGCTGCTGCCGCAGCTAGGCAGCGTCCGCAAGGGCAAAAAACAGCTGGCAAAGGCCGTGGCCGCCGAAGAAGAGCCGGAAGAGGTTGAGGAAGAAACGGTGCCCCAAGGGCCGGTGATTCCCCTGGTAGACCGCGTGGGGCCGCGGGGCGCCCAGCTGCTGGTGCGCATTTTGAGCGCGCTTTGTTGCGGCGGGTGCGCCGCCGTGGCCATGGTGAACTTCCATGCGCTGGGGCTTTCCAGCCTGGGGCTGGCCGTAGATGCCCCCTTTGTGTTCTGGCCGCTTTTGGTGGCAGCCGCGGCGTTGGCGGCAGTCCGCCCCAACTTCGGAGCTTTAGCGGCGCCGCTGTTCTTGGCAGTGAGCTTCTTCGCCAACGGCGCGTTTCTGCTAGCGCTGGGCTTCGGAGCCCTCACGGTGCTGTGGTGGGTGAAATTCTGCAGCCAAGACGAGGCCATGGCCCTGTGCGCCCTGCTGGGACCGGCCGCGGGGGCCATCGGCATGGGGGCGGTGGCGCCTCTTACGGCCGGCGCCCTGATGTCGGTGGGGCGCGCGGCGGTGTGCGCCGCCTACAACGCGCTGTTCGCGCTGGTGATGGCCTGCTTGGGCTCATGTACGCTGCTGGGGTGGAACGCCGCCGCCAATGCGGTGTTCTCCATCAACATGCAGTCGGTGTTTTTGAACGTGGTGCAGCGGCCGGAAACCTGGCTGATGGCCGTGGCCTGGGTGGGGGCAGCGGCGCTGTTCGGCCTGTTCTGCGCCCGGGGCACCCGCTTCTTCGACGTGCTGGGAAGCGCCGCTGGCGCGGCAGTGCTGCTGGTGGCCGGCTGGGCCTGCGCGCAGCTGTCCACTGGTTTCGACCCGCTCTCGCTTGCCGGTTGCATCCTGCCCGGCGCCTTCGCCGTGGTGCTGGCGCTGCTGGGAGTGCCCGACCGCGCCCGCCGCGACATCGACGACTGGGAAGCCCTCCGCAACCTAGACGACCTGGCCTAACGGGAGGCCGTACCAGTAGCCGGCCCGACGGGAAGCCGCACTGGGAGGACTCGTCGCACGGCAAGTCTCACGAGCGAGCAATGCCCATGCCCTGAAGCAGCTCGGCGATGCGGGCGTCGGACTCTTCGCCCGAAATGGCAACTGCGCCCGACCGCTCCTCCAACTCGGCCTCCCGCAGCCCCAAACGAGCACGCTCACGCATCGCCGCATCACTCGTTTCGCCGCCGTTTTCCCAAGTCGCATTTTCCCGCAGCATCATAGCCTCACCATCTCTCTCTTCACCGCATCCTTGAAAGGCCCCGATAGCAACTCGGACCTCTCATACACGTCAACGGGAAACAACGCAGCTCGAACAACGTACGCGCTCCCAACTCTGCCCCACTCGCCCCATTGGGCAATTCTTTCGCTTGGGGTAATCTATTCTCCTGACAGCAACAATGCTGATTCGGTGCCCCGCACTAAAAGGAGCCTCTAATGAAAAAGGCACGCCACTCTTCCCGTCTTGCCCTCGTTGCAGTCGCGGCAATTTCCTTGGCCATTGCCCTTGTGACGTTTGGCTGCAAGCCCGCCTCGCAGGAGTCCGCGAAACCTGAGGACTTTTATGGCACATGGGTCATATCCTCGATGGACGTGGATGGCGAAACCGTTTCTTTTAATGGCGAAGACGATGAGATGTTCGCCATGGGCCTGAGCGTGAGCGAAGACGGGATGGCTTATTTCTTTGTTGGTTCCGAAGTGACCGCAGACGAATACTCCATTAAGGGGAATACACTCACAATTAAGGATGCCCTTGATGGAACCACTATGCCGTTTCGTCTGAAAAACGGAGTCTTGTCACTCGACTGGAACGACGTAAAGGGGCCCGCTCGCGACGAGGCGGGAATTGATGGAAACGTTGTGCTGCGCTTTACGCGCACTCATACGGACTCCAACGCCAAGCAAGAAAACTACCTCGGGAAATGGACCGGCTATGATGTCATGCTTTCCGACGGCGACGGCGAGCCTATGGCCCTGGCCGACATTGGCATGTCAAGCAGCTTGATCATAAATAATGACCTCACTGGCCGCCTGGTAATCACGATGGATGGCGATGAGGACGTCTACGACCTTCGGCTTGAGCAATCCACAAAAACGTACGGCTACGTCGCTTACGTGGATGGCTCGGCGGAGCCTCAAGCCTCCTTGTCGTACCTCCAAAGCGAGGGCGGAACCGACTGGCTAACCCTAACGATTATCCTCGACGACGGCAGCTTCATGCAATTCAGCTACACAAAGGAGTAGGGCGAGCTTCCCCATTACGCCGAACGAAGCTCCTGCAGAATCTCGTCAACTCGAGCGATAAACAGGGGAAGCTCCTGCTCAATCACGGCACCAATCATTCGCCAATTGGTTCCCTCGTAATTGTGCACCAGGCGATGCCTAAGACCAGCAATGCTAGACCACGGCTGGTCCGCATAAGAAGCAATCAATTCATCGGACAAACAGTTCACCTGCTCGCCAATATCGAATAGAGGAGTAGCGACCATCCACTGGAGCTTAAAATCCTCCATGATCGCTTCCTGGTTAATGCCCTCCTGCGCAACAACCGAAAGAAGCTGATGACCTATAGCAGACACGCGTTCAAGACGATAAATGTCTGTCTTCATAGCAACACCAGCTCTTTGTATACCGCATCTCTGAAGGGGCCCGGAGAAAGCTCCGACTGCTCGTATACGTCAACCGCTTTTCCCGACTGCCTATGGAGTTCCTCGGCCAGACCAAAAATACCCAACGGGCGGAACCCTTCGTTGCCCACCAGGAGCACGTCAATGTCTGAATCCTCATCGGCGTCGCCTCGTGCATAGGAGCCAAAAAGAGAAGCGCTCTTCATGTCGTAGCGATCGAGAAGGGGCAAAACAATGTCCCGTATCTCATCTTGAGTCAGAACCACAGCACCCCTCCTTCTTGCATTGACGCCTTTTGCAAGACGATTCTAGCATATCGGGGAAACTGCGGCCGCCCAGGGGCCGCCGCGGCATCGACTGCTACGGCCCTGTTAGATTAGCCCAAATTGTCGGCGTACTGTGCGTAGTAGAGCCGGGGCTGTGCTATCTAAAAGCCAGTGAATCCCGATATGCTATAGGCAAGGGCACCCAAAGCGGAGGAGGTATCAATATCAAGAGAATAGAGGGCCACGAGGGCAAATACTATCACGACATACAGGACAAAGAAGGCGATAATCACTCCGAAGCCCGCAAGTGCAGCTCCCCCTGCCGTTATCTCCTCGTCATCCTCCATGATAAGCAATTTGATCAAAACACATATGGCACCAGCCGACAACCAAAACCAGACAAAAAATGGTGCAGTTTCAAGGTGAAAAAGGTAGGGAAGGCCAAGCATGCAGATGGATATGAACTTATAGATAGCCTCGCCGGGAAAATAGAAAATGCAGGCCGCAAGAGGAAGCACAAGTCCCAAGAGTACAAACAGCCCTAGCTCAATCCATAAAAAAACTCTTCTAGCATTTATCATCGTTCCACCTGACCTCTTTCTCTTTTAACCGTCTCGATAGGGAGATGATACGCATCGGCAGTAACCCCATTGCCCAATAGGGTGCCCCTGCTTTGACTAGAGTGGGCCTGGTCGCCAAACCACGAGTTGCGCGCATTCCATGCAGGGTATAATCCCCTGCATGGAATGCTTGACCTGCCATAACGCACACCGCCCGCCCTCTTCCAGCCTCACTGCTTGCGCCGCTACAGCCCTACTGAATCCGCTCCGGCTACTGCCTGCTCATGAGTGAACCCCTCAAATTCGAGCTGCTTAATGAGCCCTGAACGGGAGAAGGGCTTTAGGTCCATGTAATCTTTTGCCTTCGGCCTAGCCCGTGGGGCACGGCGCTTACATAATTATTCCGTTCGCGACATTTCTTTGAACTTCCGGTTATATTATCGCGCTCGCGATAATTGCAGCTAAATCCTATGCTATTATCGCGAACGCGATAACGAATGGAGGTACTCGTGAGCGTGCTGACCGCCAAAGATTTTGGGTCTGCAATTCGAACTAGACGAAAGAAGCTCGGCTACACTCAGGCGCAACTGGCCGATGCGTGCGGCGTAGGCGTCATGTTTGTCTCGCAGTTGGAGAACGGGAAAGAAACCACTCAGCTGGAAAAAGCCCTGCGCGTAGCCAACATGGTGGGACTGACTATCGATCTTAAAGAGCGAGGTTGATTTTGGAACTGCACGTTTTTGGCGAGATCGATGGCACCCGCCACCTTGTAGGTGCCCTCCAGACCGTGCCCGGCAAGGAGGAGCAATTTACCTATAGCTCGCAGTTCCTGGATTCCTTCCCCCAGTGTCCCTTGTCTGTGGCACTGCCCTTTTCCGTCGGTACATTCCCAGCCCGGCCCACTCGTGCCTTCTTTCGCAACCTGCTTCCCGAGGGAACTGCTCTGGCCGCAGTTGCACGTGCTCTTGAAGTGAAAAGTACCTCCTACCTTAAAGTTTTGAAAGCACTGGGCACCGAGTGTATTGGAGCGGTAATCCTGAGCGACAGTGAAGACGCGGCGGAATCCGATGGCCATTACATACCCATCTCGCGTGAAAGCTTGCACGAAACGATGGGAAAGGGCGCCGGTGGGATTGCCGAGCTTCAAGAAGAGGCGAAGCTTTCGCTTGCAGGAGCACAGTCGAAAATGGGCCTTTATGCAGAAAAGCGAAGCGGCAGTATCTCTTACGCCATCCCCATGGAGGGAGCAGCTTCCACTCATATCGTGAAGGCTCCCAACAGGCGGTTCGAACAGTTGAGCGAAAACGAGCACTTTTGCCTCATCCTCGCAAAGTGCGCCGGGCTTCGAACGGCGGATTCCACGATCGATATTCTTGGAGAAGACGCCATTTATGTGACTAAGCGCTTTGACAGAGAGTTCTCCACGCACGAAAAGATGCCGCAGGTCGAAAAGAGCCCCCGAGTTGTTCGACTGCACCAAGAGGATTTTTGCCAAGTTCTGGGGAAGCTGCCTGAGCAGAAGTACGAGAAACCAGGCCAACAATATGCAAGACTGGTCAGGGAGGCCATTCTGACCAACTCGTTGGATCCCTTGGGTGATATGGATCAATTTGTTCGCATGTTGATTGTCAACGCCATTGTGGGCAACTGCGATGGGCATCTTAAAAACCTCACCGCCTTGCGCGGAGGAGACTGGCGCCAATTCCGCCTGGCACCCGCCTACGACATTGCGTCAACCGTGATATACAAAGGTCTCGACCGTCATATGGCAATGCGTATAGGCGAAACGAATAAAATCGATACAGTATCGATGGAGGACTTCTTGGCCTTGGCGAAGGAACTCTCCCTATCTCCAAGGGCTATGGCGAGTCTCGTAGATGAGGTTTGCTCTCATATATCCGCGGCAATGGATGCAGAAGCTGTAGCCCTCGAAAATGCGCTCAACCGTCCTCTTGGAAAGGTTCAGGAGATAGTCGAATTTGCAAGAGCCCAGATAGACAGAATAGGCGTCACGTGCTCCTAGCGGAAAGCCCTAGCGCCGTTCGCGCTCAGCAGGAAAAGGGCTATTTGGCCAGGCAGTTCCGAAGCCTTTGCCTTGAGGATGAACAACATGTCCAGGAACTGTTCCATGGCTCTCCTTTAGAAGCTAGGCCACACAACGAGTCGTGAAGTTTCCTTAACGTTGCTACCGATAATGGCTCACGGTCCTTCAGCTATCCCTCTTCCTGCTCCAGCCAGTCACACATGCGCATAGCCTTTCGCCTCCTTCTTCTGGAGACGACGTCCGCAATGACACCAATTGGCAGAATGATGATTGGGGCAAGGATTAAAATCAGCAACAGGCCAGCAAAAACAGGGTTCCCCCCTTCCCCGCCGGTGCTTCCAAGCACATCATATTGAATAATCGCAATCTGTAGTGATATGTCAGCGAACGAACCGTCGAGCGCGTTTTGAGACGGCTTCAGGATAGCGGCACTATGGAGAAGGAGGGTGCCGCCCGGACAACCGCCCATCGCAAGAAGAACTCGCATCCGCAGCAAGGTATAATCCCCTGCATGGAATGCTTGACCTGCCATAACGCACTGCCCGACGATGCGGCTTTTTGCCCTCGTTGCGGAGCGCGTTGCGCTGACGCGTCGGAGGCGGCGGATTTTCGCTATGCGGCCTTCATCAGCTATCGCCACATCCCGCGCGATGCGCAAGTGGCCAAGCAGGTGCAGCGCGCCATCGAGACCTTCCGGCTCCCTCGGCATATTTCACGTGAAACGCTGGCCAGCCCAGATGCGGCCACCGACGCCCCAGACTCCTCCAGCAGCTCCTCCGGTGCCAGCGCCACAACCTCCTGGCCCAAACCCGGCGCCCCGCTGGGAAAGTGCTTCCGCGATCAAGACGAGCTGGCCGCCACACACTCACTGCCCCAAAGCATTCGGGACGCGCTGGCGCAATCCCGCGCGCTGGTGGTTATCTGCTCACCCGAGGCGAACGAAAGCGCCTGGGTGCAGCGGGAAATCGAGATGTTCGCCCAGCTCCACGGCCGCGAGCGCATCTTCTGCGTACTGGCCGACGGCAGCTCAAGCGAAAGCATCCCTCCCCTTTTGAAATCGAAACTGACCGCCGACACAAGCGGCGTGATGCGCGAGATGCCCGCCAGCCCCCTCGCAGCCGACCTGCGCCCCAAAAGCCCGCAGCCGCAGAAGGCGGAATTGCTGCGCACCATCGCCGCTGTGGCCGGCCTGAACTACGACGACCTGAAGCAGCGCCAGCGCGCTCGGAAGCACCGCCGCATCGCCGCGGCCCTCGGCTCGGCCGCGGCCATCGTGGCCCTCATCGGCGCATTGGCTTTCCAGTCCTACAGCGCCTACCAAACCGCGCTCATCGAAGAGTCAAAGTCCCTCGCCGCCCAAGCGCTCAGCCTTTTTGCCGAAGGCGATCGCAGGCAGGCCATCGAAACGGCCCTGCGCGCACTGCCCTCCTCCGAAAGCGATGGCAGCCGCCCTCTGGTCCCCGAAGCACAAGCGGCCCTCGAAAAAGTCTTGGCCGCTAACCCCGATCCAAACCAACGATGGGTCCCCCTGTACTCCATCGATATGGAAGACGACATCATCGATTGGGCGCTTAGCGGGGACAATCGGTGGGTTGCCCTGCTCGACAAATCGGGTACGGTTTCCGTCTTCAACGACCATACTGGAGAAGAACTCACAACAGTGAAGCCCAAAGCATTTGCCGATCAAACGCTGAGCGACCCCAGGCTAGATTGGTTCATCGAGCCCTTCGGTCCCGTGGGGCTGCTGATGGCAAACCGCAGGGGATCAGGGGATCTCTCGGCCATGGCGCCCCCTGACGCAGATACGCTCAAATCTTTCGAAGATATGTACGCACTCTGCACAGCGGCATCCGGTTCCGACGGTGCCTCCTGCATATTTCAGCGGATGGAAGACGGGCTTTACGCCTGGCGAATAGGACTAGAGGACGAAAGCGCCTGCCTTGTTGCCCGCGATTTCTCTGGCTTCTGGTATCCAAATCAAACTCTTATTATGAAAGACATCCTCCTTCAGGATTCGCAGCCTCAAATCCTGCCTCCCGACCTGAGTGGTTTTTACGCCCGCTGCCTCAACGATGATTCTTCGGCCGCCTATGCCTTCATGGGGTCCACTCTCTATTCTTTTGACTTTGAAAGCGGGCAGGCTTCCTCGATAAGCTTTGCGGGACAGACGATGACCAGCATGATATGGCTTGACGGCGATCTGTTTTATACCGCGACCGACCAGTCCGAGAAAAACGATGCAGCCAGCCTTCCTTTCTCTATTGGTGCAGTGCATGCCGACCCTACTCCAGACAAACAACTCTGGACCCATGAAGACACTTACCAGTTCACCTACATGCACCGAAACGGCAATCTCTACTCCGCCATCAACCCACCTCGCATATGTGACATCATTAAAGAGCCCGGCGAGCATCTTTTGCTTATAGCCGCAGGTTCAACCATCCTTGCAGTTGATGCGAACACCGGCGAAGCTACCTATCAACATACCTTTGGCAGCTCCATCGAAAACGCTGCATTTTGCTTCGTCGAAGAAGACCAATGGGCCTATGTCGTGGTTTTAAATGACGGCACCATCGACATCCTTTCTCCCATGTATTCGGTTACCACAATCAGCGACCAAAGCGCGTTTGCCACACCCTATATCGTCGACTTTGCCGACATCTGCTTCTCCAGAGGCACTGGAAACCCCGTCGCCTTCATTCATGCTGCAGACCAGCCCAACCGCATCGTTTGCTATCAGTTCCTGCCCACTTACGAAAACACCGAATTCGTTGAATGCACCCTCGACGAGCTTATCGAGATGGGCAATTATTTCCTCGGCCGCGCTTAGCCCCGTCCCATTGCCCAATGAGTGGAGCGCCAACGTTTATCATGCTTCTTGATGGAAAACTAGCTTCGCCAACGGGCGCAAACCCATGCAGGAGGAAACGGCCAGCCATGAGAAAAGCCAGGTCACGGGCAACGAATCCCGCCGAGGCCGTGCAACGTGCCCTTGAGCACGAACTAGCCAAGCGCAATGGCGACATGAAGCCCATCGAATTGGTGAAGGTGGCCATTTCCGCCTATCAGTCCTTCACCTTCAACGAGGATGGCCCAATGGCGGACGCCGATCCCTGCGCAGTGGAGTCCGCCGACAGCATTGGCCTGCGCAGGGGCACTCAATCGGCCGTCGACCGGTTGCTCTTCAACGCCAACTACTGGTGCGCCGCCTACGAAAATCGCATCGTGGCCGCGTGCGACACACCTGACGACGCCCGCGCCTGCCTGCAGGCCGTCTCCGTTTGGACCGCTCACACCCTGAAGCTGAACACGCTCTCCCCCACTGAAACAGTGGCCATCTTCGAGCGGTTTTGCCCGCCCTTCGCGCTGAACCATCGCCGCGGATCGCACGAGCGCTCCCGCACTGGCAAAGGCCCCCTGCCCGACCTGAAGCGGGCCATCGACGAACTTCGCCCCCATGCTTCCCAGCGCTCTTTGGAGGCGCTGGACGAGATTGTGCGCAGCATGGAGCGCGAAGCCGCCGACTACGAAGCGCTGGGGGTAAACGGCTCGCTGCAAGCGCTGTTCGACATCCTATCCGCTTGGTGCCTGCAGGACCGAATTCCGCTGGTCAGCGGCGCTTGGTGGAACGACAGCCGCGTGATGGAAAACCTCGTGAATGCGCTTCACCAGCGCTTTCTGGAGCTGGGGTTCTGCGAATCGGCCTGCGACTACTTCCTCGATTCGTGCCTTGAGGCGCTGGACGCCTACCATCGCGACCTTTCGAGCGAGCCGTCTCCCTTGAGCGAGCTGGACATTCCCCAGATCATCGCGCTGGTGCAAACGGCCCGGGAAACATACCCCAACTTCGAGAGCGAAGACTACGGCGATGCGCTGCCCAGCTGGCTCATCAGCAAAGAGCAGCTAATTTGGAACATCTTGGTGTGCGCACTGTACGGCCCCGCCAGCGCTCGACCCCTACTGGTAGATTCGCCTGCGCTGCTGGCGAAGGACGGCTACGCGGGCAAAACCGATGTCATTACCGAACTGGCCCAAACCTCGTTCATGCGCTACACCGCCGATCGCATCGCTTCGCAGACCGACATGGAGTACGCCACATTCGCCAGCCTTCCAACCGATCTGCGGAATTCCTCCATCGCCTACATCAGCAGCATTCACAAAAAGCTGGAAACGCTGGGATACGAAGTACTGCCCGCCGGCAGCTGCTACCCCGACCGCTGCGTGAGCGCATTCACCGCCAGCGAGGTGGAGTGCCTTGCCATCCTTGAACACCGCCGCTGGCTGCGGGAACGGCAAAAGGCCGGCTGGCACTACGGGCCCGCCAAGAACACCATCCTCAAGGAGAGCCCTTACATCGTGCCCTGGGAGGAGCTTCCCGACCGCGCCAAAGAATGGAATCGCTCGGCGGTGCGCAGCATCCCCAGCCTACTAGCCAGCGTCAACCTCGCAGTAGTGCGCTAGCGCCTTTGCCCCCTCGGCGTGCCTTCCGCAGCTAATCCCTTGCCCGCGCATGGCCGCACCCGCGGCACCATAAGTATCTTCGCCATTTTCACCAATTTGGCGAAGATACTCGCCTATATGGCGAAGATGCTTCCCTCGCCTGAAGCCTCCGGATGCCCCCAGGCACCATCGAGAAGGTGGGGGCTGCGAGGCTGCGGCTTATCGGCGGGTTGCGACGGCGCGCTGACGCAAATTTCTTCCCTGCCGCAAAAAACTTCTTGCCACACGCGACAGGGTTGGGTATTATTAACAACGCTCTTCAAGGAGAGCCACGCATGCGGGCGTGGCGGAATTGGCAGACGCGTACGGTTCAGGTCCGTATGGGGGCAACCCCATGGAGGTTCAAGTCCTCTCGCCCGCACCACTTACTTACAAATCGCCGCCAGGCGATTTTTTATTTCTCCTCTGAAAAACGCCCTGTTTTGACAGCTACCTTCAGTTTCGCGTCAAAAGTGGCCTTTATTCCGAGCCGCCCTTGTCGAACTGCGCCCACAGAGGCGAGTCCTCTCTCCGGCTTCTATCGGGCCCACTGGCTCTTGCGGGGAAGAGGCATCCGGTTTGGCGAACTGAAGAGCAGGCAGGGGCGCAAAAGAAAAGCGAGCCGGGGGTTGGCTCGCTCTTTGTTGCCGATGACGCCGCCAGGATACCCAGGAAGAGGAGAGAGGAGGGAAACCAGGATGGCTGGCCAGCTCATCGTGCCGTGTTGACTTTGGACCCGATTAAGAGGAGAGAGCTCGGGTCCGCAGATTTTCAAGGCGTCAGAACCATGTCCGTCTTTCTGACAAGGCGAAGTTTACCATAGTTAACACCTTTGTAAACCCTTTTGTTAACTTTTTCAAACTTTTTGGGAATCGCCGCCTTTTGCTTCGCAAAGAAAGCGGCAGAGATAGAATCTCTGCCCCACGAACGGGGGTATGGATGGCAGCCGGCGCGGCGGCGTTGAGCTCGATGAGAATCTCTGCCCTACGAAGGTGGGGGGCCGTCCACGGCGAGGAGTGAGACAGAGGGGCCCGGCGAAGGCGAGGGCCCGGCTAATGAGGCAAAGTAATTGAGGCAAAGGGACAGCCCTAATGACTCATGCGCATGAGTCATTAGGGCTGTCCCTTTGCCTCACTCGCTGGTGCGCTTTAGCGGGCGTGGCGGCCTCGGGGTTCGGAGGCGTTGCTCCAAGGCATGGAGCGCTTGCCCTCCACCGGATTTTTCGGACGATCGGCCATGCGCTGGTCGTAGGGAACCTGGCCGGGGTAGCCGCCCTCTTGGCTATGAGCGTCGAAGGAGTCCACCATACCGTCGAAGTTATCGGGGTGGGCGGGGCGCGCCTTCACGCGAGGCTCTGCCGGGGCCGCATGGTAGTTGGGGTCGGAAGGCACATAGTGCACGCCGCCGGGGGTTTGCACCGACGGGCTAGCCGCCCCGCTGTAGCCCCCCTGGGAAGGAGCCGGATGATAGGCCTGCTGGGCCGCGGCCTGGGCTGCAGCCTGCGCCGCCGGCCGCCCCGCCGCAACTCCGCCGCGAGCCGCCACCGTGTATCCGGCCGCTGCCGCAGCAGCGCCGTAACCAGCAGCCGGAGCGGCCGCCGCCTGCTGCTGGGCCGCACGCATCTGGGCTTCGCGGGCCGCTTGCTGACGCACCCGCGCCGCCTGGGCCGCACGGACCTGGGCCTCACTGCGCGGATCGAGCCCCGCATAACCGGCGCCACCGGTTTGATCTACTCCATAGGGAACATTGATGGCACCGCGGCCACCGCGGCCCCGCTGCTTGCCTTGTGTCGGCTGTTGAGCCTGGGCCGCAGTCCGCGCGCCCGCCTGGCCAGCAGGCGCAGAGCCCATGGGCGTACCAGCAGCTGCCTGCCCGGGCATCGGCTGGGCCGCCACCGGAGCCCCCATGGGCCGGCCCCCCATCGCCTGCCCGCCGGAGGCCTGGCCCGGCACTGGCTGGCCGCCCATGCGCTGCCCGGCCGCAGGAGCCACCGGCCGCTGCGCAGCCTGTTCGCCGGCCGGCGCCGCTGCCGCCTGGGGCCGCCCTGCCGCTGCGGCACCTTCGCCGCCAGCCGCCCGGGCCCCTACCGCAGCGCCCGACTGGGGCGCCCGCGGGCTGCGACGAGCCCCATCATTACCGCGCCGGCTCAAGAACACCTGCATCTCGGCCACTTTGCGCCGCTCCTGTTCAAGGCTGTCCACCATGCCGCGCGTGCGGCGGTCGATGGAAAGCACCCATGCCACCATGCCGATGATGGCTACGGCCAGAACTCCCAAGCCAACACTGACCAGGGAAAAAGGAGAGGACAAGAAATCGATCACAGGATCACCGTTCTCACGCAAAGAAACCACATATGGTGTGCATCATACCAGAAGCAAACTCTAAATAGTGGGATGTAACCATAACGCGCCTGAATGCACGGCGGCGCCAGGGCGGCACAGCAACGCAGGCCCTACAAAGCCGGCGCGATGTCCTCCAGCGCCAGTTCCAGCGGGCGCCGCAGCACATCTTCGCCGGCGCGGTCTTTCTGCACCATGGCCTCCAGCGCGTCCTCGGCCCCCTGGCTCTGCGACGCCCTTTGGGCGCACCCGGGGAACCGCAGCGTCACGCGCGTGCCCTCCCCCAACTGGCTGTCCACCTGCATGCTGGCATCTGGGCCGAAAAATCCCTTCATGCGGTCGTGCACGTTCTTCACGGCAATGCCCAACCCCGTGGATGACTCCGGGTGCATGATGCTCTCGCACGCCTCCTGACTCATGCCCACGCCGTCGTCTTCCACCACCACAATCACGTCGTCGCCGTCGATTTGGGCCGAGATGCTCACGGTCAGCTTCCCCTCCGAAGGCATGGCGTGCTTCACCGCGTTCTCGGCGATGGGCTGCACAATAAACGGCGGCACCATCATGGAGCTGAAATCGTCGGTCTGGTTCACCTTCAGCTCCAGCCGGTCTTCGCCGAAACGGGCCACTTCAAACGAGAAGTAGCGCTGGGTTTGCTGCAGTTCGCGCTCCAGCAGAATGCGGTCGGAAGAATCCTCCAGCGTGGAGCGGTAGAACACGGCGAAGTCGCGCAGCAACACGCGGGCTTTGGCGGGGTTGGTGCGGATGAGTGAGGCGATGGTGTTGATGGTGTTGAACAGGAAATGCGGGTTGATCTGGCTCTGCAGCATTTTCAGCTCCATGGCCGTGGCCAGCTTGCGCTGCTCTTCGTACTCGGCGGCGGCCATCTGGCTGGACAGCATGAGGCCGAAACCCTCGGCGATGGACTTTTGGGTTTCGGTGATCTTCTTGCCGCTGCGGTAGTAGAACTTCAGGGTGCCGTCCACGGCGCCGCCCACCTTCAACGGCACGATGATTGCGGCATTCACCTGGGTTTTCGTATCGGGGAAGCCAATTTCTTCAGCGGTGTAGAGTACGTAGGTTTCACCCTCTTCGATGGCGTCGTACGTGGCGGAAGTGCGGATAGGGCCGCCCACCGGGTTCTCAAAAGCCTCAACGCCGGTGTAGCCCAGCACCTTTTCGCAATCGGTAATGGACACGGCGATGGCGGAGGTGGAGGGCAGCAGCAGATTGCAGATTTGCTGCGCCGCCTGCTGGTTCATGCCGTCCTTCATGTAGCCCAGCATGCAGCTGGCCACCACCAGCACCTCTTCTGACTGATGGGCGCGCACCGAATCGGGGTCCATCACCAGGCGAATGACGATGACGATGGACAAGGTGAACACCACGCCGGCAATCACCACAGCAGGGATGGAGACCTGCGGCGAGAACAACATCCAGATCATAGCCAGCGCCGCCAGCGCCGACACCGTGAAAGTGAGCATTTCCAACGTGAACGAGCGGGGGAAACGCTTCTGCGCGTACTCCGCGTCGCGGTAATTCTTCAGAATTTCAGCCATGCCCTAACCCCAAACACCCAATTGGTTGACCACCATCAGCGCGGCCACTACCAGCAAAAACCCACCGAACATCAGGCGTAACGCCCGCTCCGGCATCCATGGCAGCACTTTAGCACCAATAACGGCGCCCGGCATAGACCCCACCGCCAGCGAAATGCCGGCCACCCAGGCCACGTTGCCCAGCAGCGCTTGGTACACCACCGACGGCAGCGCCAGAATAAACACGGCAATCAGCGACGTGCCGGACACCAGCCGCATGGGGGCTTTCAGAATCTGCAACATCATGGGCACCATGATGAAGCCGCCTCCCACGCCCACGTAGCCGCTCATCACACCGGCGCACAGGCCGATGAGGGCGCCTTTGGCCACCAGGGGGAAGTTGGGGGCGAAGTCGCTTTGGGTGAGGGAGTCGGCCGCAGGGGCGGAGGGGGCGGGCGCGGATG
>NZ_QIBY01000015.1 GCF_003725335.1 Parvibacter caecicola | reverse complement strand
GGGGGGGGGTCTTCTGAGGCCAACTCAGTAAGCTATGCGGAGCTTTGGGATAAATCAGATAGCTTGGCCGCGTATCTTCTAGACAATGCCCCTGTCGGAAAGCCTGTAGTGGTATACGGGCACAAGTCGGCGCTGATGCTCGTTTCGTTTGTTGCGGCCATCAAGGCTGGTCTCACGTATTCCCCTATAGACGTCGCATATCCCGCGGATCGCGTCAACGATATCTTGGATCAAATTGGAAAGCCGCTCGTTCTCGATTTATCCGATTGTGGTTTTACCGGCGATGAAGACTTAACGGCGGGGGTCCTCCCTGAAGGGGTGGTATCGGAAATAGCCGGGCTCGGTGGCCGGATTGATCCTTCTTGTTGGATAAAAGATGATACACCGTTTTATTTGCTGTTCACTTCTGGTAGCACTGGTCGCCCCAAGGGGGTCCAGATGCCTTCCCGCTGCGCCGATGCTTTTCTCAGATACTTTTCACGCTTCTTTCCTTTGAGGGAGGATGGGGTGAGTTTTAACCGTGTTCCGTACACGTTTGACGTGAGCCTGTTTGATCTTATCCCGGGCTTGGCGGCTGGCTATACGCTGTATGCGTTAGAAGCCGAGGAGGAATCCAGCATGAAGGCTTCTTTCGAGGCGCTATCTCGAAGCGATATGACGGTCTGGATCTCAACTCCGTCGTATGTGGAAATGTGCCTCGCCGACCCATTATTCAATGCAGAGCTCCTTCCGAAGCTGGATACTTTCGTACTTTGCGGCGAGGTGTTTCGCAATGCGACGGCCCTCAAGATGCTTGAACGTTTTCCTGGGGCGAAGGTTTACAACACTTATGGACCTACCGAAACGCAGGCTGTGAGTGATATTTTGATTGACGAGCAGATGGCGCACGAGATCAGTCCTCTTCCGGTAGGGACCATGAATCCTGAGATGAAGGCGATAATCAGAGATGTGGACTCCGGTGAAATTTTGGGCTGTGGGGAGCTGGGAGAGATTTACCTTGCGGGGGCTACTGTTTCGGCGGGCTACTATGGCCGCCCCGACCTCACTGAGCGCGTATTTGGGGAAATCAATCTTGATGGCGGATTGTCTGCTCGCTGTTATCGCACGGGTGATAAAGGCTTTGTGGACGAAGAAGGTCGTCTCTATTGCCTTGGACGCCTGGATTTCCAAGTTAAGATCAACGGCTTTCGGGTTGAGCTTGGGGATGTGGAGCAGGCGCTCACTCGCTTGCCGGCCATTAAGGAGGCGGTGGTTCTTCCTAAAGAGCGTGATGGCAGGGTGGTGCACCTTGTTGCCCATGTGATGCTTGAGGATTCCTCTTTGGAAGGCGATTTAAGTACTGCGATTGCCCTGAAAAAGCAGCTTTCCTCTATCGTGCCCGAGTATATGATTCCCAAAAAGATGGTCTTTCATCGGGAGTTTCCTCTAAATAACAACGGCAAGATAGACCGGAAGGCCTTGGCGTAGGCGAGTATGGGTTCTTTAAACTTCTACGTTGATCCGGCCTTTTACCTCATTCTCGCCGTAGCTGTTGTACCTGCGTCAATTTTAGGACTCACAGGCCATCGCATTAAATACTATGGACTAGCTGCCTCGGTTGTTTTTTTGTTACTGTTGTTCGGCGAAACCCCCGAGGGTATTGCGGCTTTCGTGACTTTTCTTTGCATCTCCTGCACGGTAACGTTCTGGGTTTTGAGAAGCTGGCAAAGAGGGCAGCAGTCCATGTTGAGGTATCGGCTTGGCATTGCATTTGTTGTCCTGCCCCTCGTTGTCTATAAGGTCGGTGCCGTCTTTGACCAGAACCTCATGGGCTTTTTGGGTATTTCCTACGTTACTTTTAAGGCGGTGCAGGTCATAATCGAGATCCGCGATGGTGTCATTGCTGAGATGACCTTCGTGGACTATCTCTATTTTCTGGTGTTCTTTGCGCCGTTTACCTCTGGTCCTATAGATAGAAGCCGTCGGTTTACCGATGATGCAAACAGGATTTATTCTACAGGGGAGTATGCAAATCTTTTAGCGAGCGGCATTATGCTGATCCTTATAGGGGCGGTGTATCAGAAGGTGCTCGGAACCGTGTTTTTCAGCTACTTTACTCCCGAGCCCCTAGGTGGTGGATCTGTCTGGCATGAGGCGCTTGCTCAGGTTAAAGATGCTTATATGTACGGGTTTTATCTGTTTTTTGATTTCGCCGGCTACTCTATGATGGCAATGGGGGCAAGTTATTGCTTTGGCATTAAAACGCCGCGTAATTTTCGGGCTCCATTTCTTGCCCTCGACGTGAGGGAGTTTTGGGATCGATGGCACATGACGCTCTCAGCGTGGCTCCGCGACTTCGTCTTTATGCGTGTTGTAAAGCATGCTACGCGAAAAAAGCTGTTCGCCGACCGTATGCAGCGGGCATGCGCGGGGTACATGTGTAATTTTATGCTGATGGGCGCTTGGCATGGGATTACGGTGGATTATCTTGCTTACGGCCTATATTACGGCGTACTCATGAGCGCAACGGATGTGTATCAGAAGAAATCTGCCTTCCATAAGAGGCACAGGCAAAAACGTTGGTATAAGGTTCTCCAGTGGGTGACAACCATTAATCTGGTGATGTTTGGTATGGCTATCTTTTCGGGTCAGCTTCATATGGTGATAGGAGGAATTATTCATGGCTAGTGCAGTTGAAGATCGCATGTTGGATCTGGTGGCAGAGATTTGCGATGACGATGTAATTCGGGAAGAGAGGGACATAGACCTGTTCGCGGCTGGACTGCTTGACTCTATGGCGGCAATAGAGCTGCTTGTGGCAATTGAAGAGGAATTTGGCGTGGAGATTGCCCCAACGGCAGTTGAGCGTGAAGAGATGAATTCTGTGAATAAGATTATCGCTCAAGTGGAAGCGCGGATTTAGAGTGCGAAGGCTTATTGCGGTACTATGTGCGCTTGCGGTTGCAGTGGGAATCGGTGCGGTTTGGTTCGCAGCGTCTCCGTCGAACACCCAGCTTCTTCAGCGGGCTCGTGAAAAGCCAGTTTCTCCTCGGCCTGATAGTGCGCTTTGGGGGTCGCCCTCTGTCCTTGCGGAAATGGTTGAGGCGAGGGCTGAGAGGGGTGAAGATGTTAAGTTTCTGCTGGGTTCTTCGGAGTTAACTCAGTCGATTGAAGATTCGGCGTATCCCGTACATTTTTTTGAGGAGCATAATTTCGGATTCAGAGTAATGTGCATAGGGGGAGCGGGCTATCAATCTCTGTGGAGCGCAATCATGACTGGTGCTCTTGACGAGGAAGGCGTAATCCCTGGGAGGAAAATCGCACTACTTCTGGGTAATTGCTGGTTTTATGAAGGCGGTTGCACTCCCGAAGCCTTCTTGAACAGCTTCTCGGACGAAGCTCTTCAAGAGTGCCTGATGAACCCAGGCCTTTCAAGCGCTACGAAGGCGGGGATTTGTCGTCGCGTTGAGGAACTGGGCGTATCTTCGCAGACGGTAGAGGACTTGTCTTCGACTACGCTGATAGGTGAGATGAATCGTTTCCTTCGGGGCTTGCTGCCTGAAAAGGAAAGGAGACAGCAGCTTGCAGATGCCATCGACAATAGCTGCCAGCGTGATTCTTCTTCCTCCGCGCTCGAGCTTGAATTTGATTGGGCTGCTTTTTTTGATAAGGTTGAGTCCCAGGGTAAAGCAGCCTGCACGAATAACGACGTGGGCATAAACGACTGGTACTACAGTGAATACGCGGAGAGATGGTTTGAAGAGAACCAAAAAAAAGATTTTGAAAGCTTTTCCCGCTGGAGCGATGAGGAGTTCGGAGATCTCGCCTTATTTTTAAATGTCTGCAAGGACTTGAACATAGAGCCCCTCCTCATTATCGAGCCTGCAAAAGGGCAATATTACGATACAACGCAGTACGACCAAAAGAGTCGAGAGGTCCTTTATGAGCGTATGCGAGGCTTCTTGGACGAGGCTGGTGTCGACTATCTAGACTTATCATATTATGATTATGATTTATATTATCTGAGAGACGTAATGCACATGGCTTGGAAGGGGTGGGCGCAAATCGACAGGGCGCTGGTTTCCTTCTACTCCGGAGAAAGCGTACTCGATGAGAAGAGCCCATCTTTCCCAGAGTATGGCGACGAAACAGGGGCGGAGCATATCGCCGAGGAGGCTGAAGAAGAAATGATCGAAGCGGAAGGCGCTGGGAAAGAGGTGCTTAATGGGGGGCAGTGACGGTGGTGGATTCGGGGCAAAGGCTCTCTCTTGGCTTCGGCGTCATCCGGTCATTGAGGCCCTATTGTGGTTCGTCGGCGCATTTGCATGCATTGCCGTGCTCGTATGGTTCTTCGGCTTTTCCGGCTTCGGTAATCCGCCTGAGTTTGTTTATGAGCAGTTCTAGAGCGATGAAGCACTGGCGGGCTTTTGTGCCAAGACGGTGGAGTCTCCTAAATGTTTGCAGCAGGCTGTTTGCATGGAAGTAATTCTACGAAAGAAAAGGATTGTGTCTATATAACGCTATACGGCGCTCGAAGGAAGCTACGGCAATTCCGGAAGTTTGTTTAGCTGCTCGTTATCGAGGATGGCGCTTTGATTTTCGGAGGGCCTGTGGTTGGGCCAATTTGTGGCCGCTAAATTGTGTGACCATTGCCCGCGGCCGCATTCGCAGTCATACTGAATGATGACAGTCATTACGAAATTAGGAGTCGTCGTATGGAGGCATATCTATCTCTTGAGCAGATTCAGAGGAGGGAGTTTTCCATCCTCTGTCGAGCTGCGGACTTTTTTGAACGATACGGTATCCCCTATTCATTGTGCTACGGATCGCTGATCGGGGCGGTGCGCCACGGTGGCTTCATCCCTTGGGATGATGACATAGATCTCTTTGTCCCTCGGGCCTCATACGACCGCTTGATTGGGATGGTTGAAACGTTTGAGGCGGAGACGGGGTTAATCTTGGAGGGAGTAAGAGGGCTCGGTCTAGCGGATTCTCCCATAATTAAGGCGTGCGACCCAGAAGTGAGGACACTTGAGAGGGGCGTTGTTGAGCCGGGGCATTTGTGGGTCGATTTGTTCCCTCTGGATGGTGTCCCAGATGATGATGGCGCGGCGCGACGGCTCTGCTCTAAGGCAAAACGCCTCAATTTGATATTTACGGCAAAGACATCCCCTGTTTCATCGGCAGTTGGGTTTAAGAGGAAGTTCGTTAAAGCGCTATTTAAGGTTTTGTTCTTCTACAGGACTCCGCTTAGCCTTGCGCGAGAAATCAACGAGAACGCGAGGACCTATGCGATTGATGGGACGCCATTTGCCGTCAACCTAACGTTTTCGTACAACTCCTACCAGGGTCGTTTCAAGTTTGGCGCCGAGGGTCCAATGGTTAAGATGAGTTTCGAGGGAAGAGAATTCCCTGTTATCGCCGATTGGGACACTGCTCTGAGGGGCGGTTATGGCGACTATATGATCATCCCACCTGTCGAAAAACGCATCACGCACTCGCTGGTTGCTTGGGTTCCGAGTTGCTGAGTGGGGAGCGAGCGGTCTCGGGTTAATTGAGTTGCGATGACGGTTTGATGTGCTCAGGAGGCAGAAGCCTACGATTGTCTCCGATGTCCAAGTGAGGAAATGCGATGAAGAAAATTATGATTCTGGGCGCTTCCGAGTTCCAGATTCCTTTGGTTGTCCAGGCGAAAAAGATGGGCATAAGAACCTGTGTTGTTGATTGCAGGAGCACGGCTCCGGCCGTTGAGTATGCTGACGATTACTTCCAGTGCAGTCTGAAAGATCTTTCGCAAATCGTGTCTTTTGCAAAAGGGTACCTTCCAGATGGCGCCACTGCCGGCGCTTCTGATGTGGCTGTGCCTGCAGCTGCCGAGGTGTGTGCTGCTCTTGGACTACCGGGCCTTGATAAAGAAGCGGCTAGAAGGGCAACAGATAAGTACGAGATGGCACTGGCATTCGAGGAAGCTGGCATTCCGCACCCGCGGTTTGTTCGCTTGAGTAGCCTCGAGGCGTTGGGCAAATTGCCCCGAATGGATTATCCGGTGATTTCCAAGCCTGTTGATATGTCGAGCAGCAAGGGGATTAGGGTGGCGCATTCGGAAAAGGAGCTTCTGGATGCTGTTACGGGAAGCATGCGGGCGAGCGATAGTGGTGAGATCCTCCTGGAAGAGTACATGATGGGCCCCGAGGTGAGCGTTGAGGTTTTAGTGCTAGAGGGCTGTCCAATGGTGCTGCAGGTTACCGACAAGGTAACATCTGGGTCGCCGAACTTCGTCGAAGTTGGCCATTCCCAGCCGTCGGTTCTCCCTCCTGAGACTATTGAAGAAATCGGGCGTGTGGCTTGTGCAGCGGCGCTCGCTATGGGAATCATGAACGGGTTTGCGCATGCAGAGATTATTGTCACCGATGCTGGCCCAAAAATGGTTGAGATTGGCGCGCGAATGGGTGGCGATGGTATCCAGCAGTATTTGATTAGCCTCTCAACTGGTCTGAATCTGCAGGAAATTGCAATCAGACTTGCTTTTGGTGAGCGAGTTGTTTTGCCGGTCATATATGGCGGCACATACAGCGCCATACGATTTATCCCCAGCGTGCCGGGGAGGGTGGTGTCGATTGAAGGCTTTGATGCCGCTGCCAAAATCGACGGCGTTGCTCTGGCGCGAGCGATGTGCTCTGTTGGTGACGAGTTTGGCGAAAGCCAGGATAATTCTTGCCGATTTGGATATGTGGTTGCTCGGGGCGAAAGCCGTGACGAGGCGGTGCAGTGCTGCGAGGAGGCCTTGCGTAAGATAGAGGTGCGAGTTGAGTAGCGTGGATGAGAGGGCTGTTGCCCTTGTTCCCTGCACGGCCGAAGACTTTGAGGCTTACTATGCGATTCGATGCGGAAAGCCGGATATCTATTGGATGGGATACACGTCGGCTCCTGACAAAGATGCCATCAGAGGTATTTTCATGGAGCGTCTTGGGACGGTTGACCTAGCGCAAGAGGGGTCGAGGAAGATCTACATGCTCAAGGCTGGAGAATCAACCGCGGGCTGGCTTATGCTATCCAACCTGTCGGATGGGGTGGAGGTTGGTATTAGCCTGGCGGAAGACTGGCTGGGCCGCGGTCTTGGAACTGAGGCCATCAGGCTTATCAAACCGCATGCGGTAGAGTTGGGCAAAGTGGTGTATGCCCAGATACGTGACGACAATGTGGCCTCCCAGAGAATATTCCTGAAGAACGGCTTCGAGAGGACCGACAGCTATGTGGTGAAGGATTATCCCGTGGCTGGTGAGGTGAAATTCCGAAGGTACGAGTACCGGTAGATTTTCGGCAGTGGCATCTCGCCGCCCCCCACGTCGCAGACGCCGTAGGGGGCGTCTGCGCATTTGCATCTGCATTTTTCAGATGTCCCCTTACTTCAGGTGAAAACCGGCATAGGATGGTGTATATTTCCAGTGTTCATTTTTCGCCAATTGTATATTGCGGTGAACGCTGGAGGTGTTGAAGATAATTGCGCATCAGTCATTTTCGGTTTTACGCGCCTTCGCTGAAGAGCCTGGTTCTTCGCAAAGGCTGGTATCGCGGGTTACGGGGATTTCGCTCGGCGCCGTCAATAAAACAGTGGGCGTTCTTCGTGGCGAGGGACTCCTGGATGCCGACAACAAGCTAACTCCTCTGGGGGTCAAGACGCTCAAAGGGTATCGAGTGCAAGGTGCGGTGATTTTGGCTGCGGGTCTTTCGGCGCGTTTGGCTCCTCTTTCGTACGAGCACCCCAAGCCGCTTTTCACAGTGCATGGCGAAGTGCTGATAGAGCGAATGATTCGCCAGCTGCAAGAAGTTGGAATCGAGCGCATCACTGTTGTGGTTGGTCACATGAAAGAGCAGCTGTTCTACCTCGAAGACGAGTTTGGCGTTGAGCTGCTTGAGGCCTGTGATTACAGGGAGCGCAACAATCATTCCTCGGTGTTTTTGGCGGGGGAGAGAATACTCGGTTCCTATGTATGCTGTTCCGACCAGTTCTATCCCGAGAATCCATTCCATGCATGGGAGTACTCTCTTGAGTGCATGGCCGTATTGCTTGAAGACAGCCAATCGGGCACGGCGGTAGAGCTGGATGGGCAGGGGCGTGTTAAGGGGTGCAAGCAGGCGGCTGCGGGGAAGAGCTGGTATCTCCTGGGACCATCTTTTATTGATGCAGAGTCTGGAAGGAAGTTGCTCGCGTATATCTCAGAGGAGTACAACCGCCCTGAAACCGCCGGGGCTCTTTGGGAGCGCATACTGCTTGCCCACATAGAGGATTTTACCCTCAGGACGAGGCGGGTTCCTCCTTCTGCCATTCGGGAGTTCGACCGGATGGAGGACCTCTGCTCATTTGATTCTGCTTTTCTGGAGAACGTCGATTCGGCGATTCTGGACAATATTTGCAGCGTGCTCCATTGCTCTCGATTGGATATAGGTGGCGTTCGCCCTTTGCAAGAGGGGATAACAAACCTTTCCGTGGTGTTTTCCTGTAAGGGAGATAACTTCGTATACCGCCATCCTGGTGTTGGAACCGGTGAGATAATTAATCGCCAAGCAGAGGCGTTTGCCCTGAATGCCGCTGCCGAGCTGGGGCTTGATTCGACGTTTGTTTACGAGGATGCATCTAGTGGCTGGAAGATCTCTCGGCTATACGAGACCAGGGAGCCGTTTTCGTATAGCAACAGGCAGCATGTGGAGATGGCCTTAAGGGCGTTGCGTCAGCTCCACGATGGCGGCGTTGAGTCTCCCTGGTCGTTCGACTTTTACGACGAGGCGAATCGGCTGTTGGCTCAGTTGGAGTCCGAGGGATTTCATTTTCCGGCTGACTTCTACGAGCTGAAAGAGGTTGTTGACGGGATAGCCGGGTTCGTATATTCGGGCGCGGGACAGCCTGTACTCTGCCACAATGATTTTTATGGCCCCAACATCCTGGTCGGGGATGGTGAGGTGTGCCTTATCGACTGGGAATATGCCGCTATGGGAGATTATGGCTGTGACCTGGGCAATTTTGTTGCTCAGGGGTCGGGTTATTCGGTTTCCCAGGCGTTGGAGATATTACCTTTGTATTTTGGAAGAGAGGCGACGGAGGAAGAGAAGGCTCACCTGGTCGCCTGCACTGCAGTTGTGGGGTGGTACTGGTATGTGTGGGCTCTGTTTAAGGAGCAGGCTGGCAGTTCTACGGGAAACTGGATGCGTATTTGGTACAAGGCAGCTAAGGATTTTGGCCGTGCAGCGGCGGGCTTGGTTGACGGTCGCCCCTCGGCTCCTGCGGAGCTTTCGCGAGGGGAGTTCGATGTCCTTGTTGCCTTGGAGGCTGGGGGCCGGGTCTCGGAGCAGGATGGCGCCGTGGTTGCGGAGCTTGCGGAGGAGGGCCTTGTAAACGAAGGTGGTATCACTGTAAAGGGGCTCGCGGCCTTGGAGCCCTATAGAGCACGGCGGGCGATTTTTTTCGCTGCAGGCTTCGGAAGTCGCATGTTGCCCATCACCATTAACACTCCCAAGCCCCTTGTGCGTGTTTGGGGCGAGCGAATCATTGATCGCCTTCTGGATGCCGTTACGGCAGTAGGAATTGAGGAGATATACATTGTTCGTGGGTATCTTAAAGACGCATTTGACCAGCTGAAATCCAAGTATCCGTCTATTAAGTTTTTAGATAATCCAATTTACGACTCAACGAATAACATCTCATCTGCCCTGCAGGCAAAAGACTTCTTCCAAAATGCGTATGTGTTCGAAAGCGATTTGCTTTTGCGCTCGCCCGAGCTAATAACAAAATACCAATATCGCTCTAACTATCTGGCTATTCCTGTGGACCAAACGGAAGATTGGTGCTTCTCCGTTGATGGCGAGAGGAGGATTACTCGCATTGCCAAAGGGTCCGAGGAGCCGTGTTGGCAGATGGTGGGGGTGTCCTACTGGACTGCAAAGGATGGCGGCCGACTTTCGAGGGACATTCCTGCCGTATTCAACCAGGATGAAGGGGCGAAGCAGATCTTCTGGGATGATGTGGCGCTTGATCGTAGGCCTGAAGAATATAAGGTGCATGTGAGGGAATGCTCCTTCAACGACGTGGCGGAGATAGACTCTTTCCGCGAGTTGCAAGAAGTGGATGAGGCGTATCGCACACTGGGTGGTTTGTAGGAGCTTGCGACGGCATTGCTGGTTGCGATGGCGAAAGGTAGACAATGAAGGTTTACGAAGGCGACATTTTAACGGTGGATGCTGACGACTCGGTCGCTCGCTATTTGGTGGAGGACGGTGGTCGCATCCTGTTCGTGGGCGATGGCCTGCCCGCTGAATACGCTGACGCGCCCGTGGAGCGTTTAGATGGACGCGTCCTTTGCCCGGCTTTCGTGGACACTCACGAGCACCTTGCCTCCTTCGCCACATTCAACGCGGGGCTGAACGTGATGGCAGCCCGCTCGAATCGGGAAATCATTGAGATGGTGTCCGAGTTCGCGGGGAGATGCGGGTCGAAGATCCTTGTGGCGTTCGGGGCTTCGCCGTACTCGGTTGAAGAGGGGAGGCTGCTCTCACGCGAGGAGCTTGACCGGGCGTGTCCGGACAAGCCGGTGTTCATGGTGAAGTACGACGGGCACGCCTGCGTGGTGAACACCCTGCTGCTCGAAAAAGTGAAAGGCAAGGTTGAGGGGCTGCGGGGCTACCACCCCGACACTGGCGAGATGAACCAGGAGGCCTTCTTCGCCGTGAGCGACTACATCACTGGCAGCCTTTCCATACCCGAGCTGGTGGGCAATGTGCAGAAGGCGATGGATTTCCTTGCCGGCCGCGGCATCGGCATGGTGCACAGCGTGAGCGGTGTGGGCTTTGCGGGTAATTTGGACATCAGTCTGGAGAAGTGGCTGGGAAGGAGCGCCCAAAGCGGATTCCAGGTGCGGGTGTTTCCCCAGTCGATGGACGTGTCGGTGGCCACGAAGCGCAAGCTCCCGCGCATCGGCGGGTGCTTCGAGTGCGCCCTGGACGGCTGTTTCGGCAGTCACGATGCGGCTTTGAAGGAGCCTTACGTCGACGCCGCGGGCGGGCAGGGCGTGCTGTACTACTCCGACGAGAAGGTGACGGAGTTCTGCAAGGAGGCCAACCGGGCAGGGCTGCAGATTGAGCTGCACGCGATTGGCGATGCCGCCTTCGACCAGGCGGCGCGGGCCCTCAAGGCGGCGCTGGAGGATTTCCCGCGCGAGGACCACAGGCACGGCATCATTCACGCCTGCCTGCCCACTGAAGAGGGGATTGCCATCTGCGCCGAATACGGCATTCATCTGCCGGTGCAGACGAGCTTCATCGATTGGCCGCAGGAGCCCGATTCGTACTTGGGCGAGATCTTGGGGGAGGAGCGGGCGGCCCGGCTGAACCCGCTGCGGACGTTCGCGGACGCCGGCATCGTGCTCTCGGCGGGCAGCGACGCCCCTTGCACCGACCCCGATCCGGTGCTGTGGATGCAGCGAGCGTGCAACCACAGCGTGCCCGGCCAGAGCCTCACAGTGCGGGAGGCTCTGCGCATGTGCACCTACAACGGCGCATGGGTGACGTTCGACGAGGGGGAGCGCGGCTCGCTGGGGGCTGGCAAGGTGGCGGACATGTGCGTCCTGTCCGAGAACCCCTACGAGATGGCCCCCGAGGACCTGAGCCGACTGAAGGTGGAGGGCCTCATCCTTGCCGGCAAGCCCTACGAGGCCCAGAAACAAGGCGTACTGCCGGCGGTGCTAAGGGGAATCTTTGGGGCCGAAGTCCGCGATCAGCGGGTTGCGTTATAAGGGTGTCGGGCGCGTCCTCCGACGGCCTCCGGGCCATGAAGTTGAGGATCGGACGTTCATTTCTTCGTGCAGAACGTCCATTGAGGTCGTCTCCTTTCTGCGAAACGCCTGTTGCGGTAACTACGATTCTAGGGGATAGCCGCTTTCCCTGCGGCTCAAAAGCTGCTCTTTTGCTACTTTATGGAACACGATACCCTTAAATCTGGCGCTTGCGAAGAGGATATGGCTTTCGGGGGAGATGATGTTGCGTTGAATCGGGCTGTCAGCTTCGGGGGGCAAACGAAGCTGTTTTGGGGAGCCTCGGCTTTGTTGTGGCGAGAAGCAGCGATGCGAAGGGCTGGGGGCGGGTCACGCTTAAAGCTTTTTCTTGTCGTAGGCGCACGATGGCCGTTTGACGATTGCATCAGGCGTGGGCGAGGAGGCAGGGTGATTTCGGTATTGTTGAAGACGATGTGATTGCCCAGATGAGGGGACGGCGGAGTTTGCGGGTATTACCTGTTTGCGCCTAAATGCCCCGCTCGTCACTGGCCAGAAAAGTATGTGCCTTACGATAAGCGCGTTGACAAGGTGCTGTGATGCTTCAGATATGAAGATATATTCGTGGGATTCAAGAATAGCTATCTTCGTTAAAACGAATCGTTCGTGGAGATCGTAGGCGTCTTCAAAAGCATTATTGTCCGTGAGGGTTTAGTCTGATGGAAATGGATTATTACCTTTGACCGTTCGGCTGGGTATGCGCTGGCGCGCAAAAATAGGGACGAGCGAAGACGCTTGTGGGGATGCAGCGGCTTCGCTTCGTCTGATGCTTGTTGGGGCAATCCTGCCTATTCTCGGCAAAGATGCCAAAATATACTTGCTGACTATCGAGGTGCGTTTTTGAAATTGGGATATCTCGATAACTTTCTGGTTTATTGGGTCTAGAATATTGCATTGAGATTATTTGACGAGAGGGGGTGGATGCGACGAAGACGGTCTTGCTGGACACAAACGCCCTTATCGCGATAGAAGACCCAAACGCGGTTCTTTTGGAGAAGTATACCGAGATGCTTAAGAGAACCAATGATTTTGCCTTCTATATCCATCCAATGCAGTTTGAGGATATCAAGCGAGATAAAGATGAGCGCAGAAAGCAGATTCTGTCTTCTCGCGTGAAGAGGTATCGTGTACTTGAATCGACGCCCCATTGCGATGCGGCCTATTTCGACGGACTGGGTTGGACGCATGGATCAGAAAATGATGTAGTCGATAACAACCTTTTGGCGTGCGTGGTAAACCCTTATGTTGATTATCTGGTTACAGATGATAGACGTATGCATCGAAAAGCAAGTCAGGCTGGCGTAGAAGAGAGCGTCTACACTCTGGACGAGTTTTGCGAAATGGCAGACAACTCGCTAAAGCCTCCTAGCCTCGCTTGCGTCAGGAATGGAACCTGCAGCGAGCTCGATCCAGACGACGCGTTTTTCGATTCCCTCCGAACCGATTATCCTGATTTCAACTCCTGGCTAGAAAGGCGTTCTCGGGAGCAGCGCGAGTGTTCCTTTATCAAGGAGGATGGTGAACTAAGGGCCTTATGCATTTATAAACATGAGGGCAAAAGAATAATCGATGACTGTGGTTTTGAGCCGGAGGGGGACATCGTTAAATTTTGCACCTTTAAGGTTGATGCGAAGCTGCAGGGCTCCAAGATTGGCGAAAGGTTATTCCATCAGGCCTTCTTAGTTGCTGCTGCATGGGGAGCGAGCTACGTATACTTTACGGTAAGAGAAGATAAACAGCCTCAACTTGTTGAGCTTGCGCTTGATTTTGGATTTGAAAAGAAAGGGCATTATAAAGGGGATAGGGTGATTGGTAAATATATTCGCCCAGTTCTTCCGGAGCATTTGGCCTTAGAGAAATTGGAGTATGAGCAAACACTATACCCATCCTACAGGGATGATGTGACGGTAAACAAGTTCCTAGTTCCTATTCAGCCTCATTACCACGAGCTTCTTTTTCCGGATATAGCAGCTTTCAGTCAAGGTCTTTTTAGGGACATGCCTACCATGTACGAGCCGGAAAGCAATACGATAAGGAAGGCGTATCTATGCAAAGCGCCTACCAATCAGATTGAGCCAGGAGATATTTTGCTATTCTATAGAAGTGAGGATCGTCAAGAAGTACAGGCTATTGGGGTGGCGGTAGGTATATTGCGCAGCAATGACGTTGATTTAATCCTGTCTAAGGTCAGAAATCGGTCTGTCTACCGCGAGGCGCAGATTGCCAGCATGATGGCCGGTTCGGGTGGGCGTCTCTTGACGATATGCTTCGATCTTGTGCGATACTTGGACTCCCCAGTATCTCTCGAAAAGATGAAGGCGATGGATCTCGCGGTGCTTAGGACTATCCGGCGCATAACGGACGAGCAGTATCGATTAATCTTGGAGGCCGGACAATGACCAATGCGGCTGTTATTTCGATTTACAGTGTGCATGCAAAAAAAATATATGCAGGGAAGAAGAAATACGAGTTTCGCACGCGAAAACCAGCACGTCCGATTGACTATCTGGCGCTTTACGAAACTTTACCTGCAAAGGCGGTAACTGGATTTGCGCGGGTCGTTTCGATTCTGGAGGGCAGTCCTGACGATATTTGGAAAGAGACGAGAGACGATGCCGGTATATCCTATGAGTATTTTGAAGAATACTTCAAGGGAAAATCGAAAGCCGTGGCATACCGCTTAGACAGTCCGGAGCCTCTAACAGAGGAAGTTCCGCTCCAGGAGCTGGGCGTTGAACGCCCGCCGCAATCATTCCAGTATCTTTCCGATGAGGCTTCGAGGAGATTGCTTAGCCTCGGGGACACGAAAAGCAAGTCAAGGGTATTTATTGGCGGAGTGCATGGTGTTGGAAAAACGACTCTAGCCGAAAGGCTTGCGGTCGATCTCGGGTGCAGTGCATACTCGTCGAGCGCGTTAATCAGCGATTGGAAAAGTAAGCCTTCCGCAGATTTATGCAGCAATCAAGACGTTCTTATCAAGGCTCTGAAAGCAACCAATTGGTTTACGGAGGGCGGCATCTTAGACGGCCATTTTGTCTTAAGGCGTGGAGACGGCTCTTTCTTCCAGGTGCCAGAAGGAGTGTTTGAGCAAATGGATCTCAGCTCGATGCTTCTCATGGTTGACGAGCCGGGCAGAATCGTTGAGCGCCTTATCGCCAGAGACGGCTTAGGTGGCGTGTCGCATGATGCCCTGTTGGGGCTCGTCTCAGAGCTTCAAGAGGTAGAGCAGGCTTGTGCGCAAAAAATATCTGGCATTGTGGGTGTACCACTGCAGGTTGCGAAATCCACCGATAGCGCAGATGACCTGCTGGGATAAGGTCGCTCGTTGTCTGGGGCAGCATTGCGCAAAAGCGCCTGTGGTGCATTCGGAGACGTCCGGAAGCGGAGCGTCCCGAAGAAGGGGCTGCCTCATGTACTCCAAGCCTCGCGTTTATATGGGTTTGGATACCTAGGCATCGACGAGGCGAGGGCCGATCTGCTCTTCTGGCTAGCGACTAAGGGGGACGGCTTTAACTAGCCGGCGGGAGTCCAAGGGGATGCCGCCGCGACTGGGGTTATGCTGCTTCGAAACAAGGAGGGGATGGCCGTGGAGGCAATTGTCGTATGGTGCAATAACAATCCAGGTTTTTGTTCAGCCGCATTGTCTCTCTTGTCGCTGTTTAACGGCATTGTGGCAATATGCATATCGTTGTATGCGGTAAAGCGACCTTATGAAAAAAGAGTGTCCTATAACTTCTACATCTCGTATTCGGATGACGGTCGATATGTGGCCAATGTGTCCTTGGCCAACATAGGTGCTTGCGACCTATGCATTAAGATTGCATATCTGACGAAGAAATCCGATGGCGAATGGGTCGGTTCACTTTCCTTCTCACAACGTGGTGCATCCTCGTTTACGTTTTGCCGAGGTGAAATATGCGATGGGAAAGCCGTTTTGTTCCCAGTGAATAGCGCCGAGGCGTCTTTGTTTGCAGAAAGGGCTGATGACTTTGTGCTTATCGTGGAGGATTACGATGGGTGGGGCCTTAGGAGCCAGGTCGGGAACGGTTTAGCAGTGGGGTGAGGGTCGGTTGCGATAATGCGGTAGAACACACAGGAGCATTGGTCGGCGGCGAGTTTGATGTTCTGTGGTTAAAAGCCGCTCGCTTAGCGCGGCCCGAAGTCGGGTCCCATGGGGGTTGGTCTTGCCGCCTTGGAGGCGCGGACAAAGGCGTGGTCCCGGAAGGAGCCCGAATGTACGACAGGGGCGTGGTCGAGCTTGCGCTGATCGCGTAGGAGGAGGGCGTGGTGCGCTGGGGGGCCGTCGCGCCGACCTGTTAAAGGCTCCTTCCCGACCTGGAGGAGGAGCCGCTGAAGAAGTCGGAGAGAGCGGCCTTTGAGGCCGCGATGAGCGAGAACGTGCTGCTCGGGCGGCTTTGGATGCTTGGTCGAGGTAGGGCATTCGATGTGGCCCAAGTAAAGGGCGATGCAGCAAGAGATTCGAGGTGGTGGCGGGAACCGTGGTTTTCTCCAGCGAGATGACCGTTAAGGGGCTCTGTGAGGTTTGCGTTCGCGCTGGCGAAGCATGGTCGTTGCTTGCGCTTCGGCGAAAGATGCGAAAGCTTGCGAAAAGTGCAAAACATGCTTCATCGCTAAGGAGGGCCGAGCGGTGGCCAAGAACCTCTTTGCCCTTACATTCGGGCGCGTTCCTGCCCACTTCGCTGGACGCGCAAACATCTTGGCCTCTATGTAGGGGGCCCTTGAAAACGGTCCGGATGATCCGAATCTGACTTCGATTCTAGTCGGACCTCGTGGCACGGGGAAGACCGCGCCTCTTGCCTCTATCGCCCGGGAGGCGTTGTCGCGCGGCTGGGTAACGGCGCGCGTGTCGGCAGGCGAGGGCATGCTCGAGGACATTGTTGAGAGGACCTGGGAGTCGGCGGAGCACCTTATAGAAAAGGGCGTGGGGGCAAGGCTCAAGTCCCTGAGCGTGGGCCAGGGGATTGCGGTTGAGTTCGAGCGGGCGGAGGGCGTTCGCGAGAACTGGCGCACCCGGATGAACGATGTCCTCGACCGTTTGGCGGAGCTGGAAGTTGGACTTCTCATCACGGTTGATGAGGCACGTCCAGATGTCGACGAGATGCGGCAATTGGCCACGGTGTACCAGCATTTTGTGGGGGAAGACAGGAACGTTGCCCTTGTTATGGCGGGCCTCCCTTCGAACGTTGCGCAGTTGGTATCGAACGAGTCGGTGTCTTTTCTCCGGCGCGCTCGTCAGTACCATTTGGGGCGGGTGGCCGACGGCGACATAGAAATCGCGTTCCGTCGGACGCTCCAAGACTCCGGCGCCCAAATTGACGATGCTGCGGTTTCGGCGGCAGTTTCGGCCATTGAGGGGGTATCCCTACATGCTGCAGCTTGTGGGCTATTGGACCTGGGAGCAAGCGGCCGGTGAGGTGATAAACGAGTGCCATGTCGAAAGGGGTGCAAGACAGGCACTTCAAGAGCTACGCGATGGCGTGCTGGCGTCCACCTATCGCGAGCTGTCCCGAGGAGATATCCGCTTTTTGGAGGCAATGGTGGAAGATGGGTAATGCAGCAACCTGGCGGATATTGCCGCCAGAATGGGGGTGCGAAGCAATTACGCCTCGAAGTATAAAGAACGGCTCTTGGTCGCGGGCGTTCTCGGCGAGGTGGGGCAGGGCTACTACTCCATAGACCTCCCCGGATTTAGGCAGTATGTTGAGGAGCGCATGGGCTAGCGGATAACCGGGTAGTTCGCGCTAGGCGCTTGCCGGTCGCGTCTCGCCAGTAAGTCGCGATGCGCTTTACAATAGACGGGCTGATTTGTTCTCTCAACCCGGAAGGCCCTTATGGATAAGCTGGTATACCTGCACGAACTCGATTCCGTGCGCACTTCTTCGCAGGAGGTGGCGGTGGCGCGGCGGGCGCTGTATGAGGAGATTGTCCTAAACGGCAACACTGTCGTGCTCACCTTCAACCAGCTGGCAGATTCTCGCGCTTTCTTGGGGTTGGCCATGGAGAGCGAGGAGATGCTGGCCGCCATTAAGGGCCTCATGCTGTGCGGTGCTATCAAGATTTCCCGGTTTGGCGACAAACGCACGGCTTCTCAATACCTTCAGGACAACCTGCGTCCCTCCGCTGCCGGTTCGCATGGGAAGTTCGTTTTGTCGGGTTGGAACATTCCCGCCGTGCTGAACATTGAGGCGCGCGAGCGTATGCGCGACGGCATTTACCGAGCTCTCCGGAACAGCGATACTGCCTATTTGGATTCGCTTCTAGTGGCGGATGATGCCGAATTGTCGGCCCTGTGCGAGCCGGGGGAGGTCATGGACGTCCGCCGGTATCGGGAGGCTGTGGCTGAGGCGAAGCGCCTGGTAGACTTGATGCTGGCCATCAGCAATTCGCCGTTGTCTTACGTGGATGTCAATCTGGAGGCTCGCCCCGCTCTGGAGGACGCGCTCCGTCTGGTCCGCGAGGGCTCTTCGAGAGGGGCGAGCGCGGAGGCATGAGATGTGATCGACGGCGTACGGGCCAGCTTGGCTCCAGCCGACCGGCAAGCGCGCTCTGCTTATTATCGCCACCTGAAAGCGCTGGTCGCCGAAGCGGGCAGCGCGGATGAAGCGTCCGATCGGCGCGTAGCGGAGGAGGCCCTACAGCTGGTTGATCTGTGTTACAACCTCACAACAGAGGCCAGCGTGCTCGGGGTTTCTGCCCACTATGTGCCCGCAAATCTGGAGAGCATTGCAGATGAGGCGCAGCAACGCATCAAGGATTATCGGGAAAGATACGCGACGTTGGGGCATCGCTATCCCTGGCTTGCCGAGGAGGAACCGGACGAGTCCTCCTCGGCTGCGGATGCCCCTTCCCTTGCGGACTGGCAGCACGCCTTGCGCATCCGCCGCGCATCTATTAAGACAGCGGCAGGGGAGCCGGCCGCTGCCGCTGCAGCCAAGCTCGTGCTGCCTTACGAAGCCCAAGAGCGCGAACAAAAGGATGCATGGCGCGCACGGGTTACGAAAGCTCTCTGGCGCAATGTGCTCGTCATGTTGCTCTATGCGGTCATCCTGGGCTTTGTGGAAGTAATCGTCTCGCTGATTCAAGACATGCTCGTAGGGTGGCTGAACATCGCCAACGATACCGTTGGCGATTTGGTTTCCGATCAGGGCAGCATCGCATCCATCTTCGTATTCCTCATAGGTGTGGCAATCTTCTCGCGCTCAAAAGGGGGTCCGCGGGCGGGAAAGGCGCTGATCGTTTTCCTGGCTGCCCTCTTTTTCGTGGCTTTGCCCATATTGTCTTGCCTGAGCGTGGGCGTTGGCCCAAGCGGCCTGATTTGGGAAACGAGCTTTGATTCGCTGCCGGGCACGCTAATGATGGGGCTTCCCAGCTTGGCGGCCAGTTTCATCGGTGTGGGTATTTTCGCTTACGTGGGCTGGCTCTTTGAGTCCAAGCTGGAGATGCCGGGCATTGTTGACAGCGCCGCCGAGGCGCTCAGTTCGCTTCGCGACCTGAGCAAATTTGGCAAAGAGGGGAGTGTCGAACCCGTTGCTTACGTTAATCCCTGCGCGCGGGCGCGCTTCGGCGAAGCTGGCAATGCGGTGGCTGTGGCGCCATCCGCTTGGGAGGATACATTTGGCTTTGCCCCCGCGAGTTCGAAGCGTCAATCTTCGTGGGAGAAGTATCTTGCGGTTGTCGAGTCGGACAGCCCAACTGGGCCGCCCGACTCAGAGGGCCCCGCGGCTCTTCGGATCGTGACGGATCGGGCGGCGGTGCTGCAGTACGAGGCGAGTGCGGAAGGGCGGCCCATTGGCATCGCCTACAGCAGTCCCTATAACCAGTTGCTGGTTGACCTGGTGGAAGACGGGCAAGGGAGGCGTTTTGCTTATGAGCGCGTAGTGCCTGCGGCCAAGAATGCCGTTGTGATTGTGCCGCGCTTCGAAGGGGACTTCGTGCTGCTGCGCCAATTCCGCCATGCCCTGCGCGACTACCAGCTGTGCTTCCCGCGCGGTTACGGAGAGCCGGGCGTCTCTGCCTGCGATAACGCCGAAAAGGAACTTTTTGAGGAACTGAAAGTGTGGCCCCTGGGGCCCATGAAGCACCTGGGGTCGATGGTGGCCGATAGCGGCCTCTCGGGAGGCCGTATCGAAGTGTTTGCATGCGATGTGCCCGCACCGAACCCCGATGTGGGCTATGAAGAAATCGACAGTTGCATAATAGTATCCCCAGCCGAGTTAGATGAGCTTATCGCTGACGGCCAAATCGACGACGGTTTCACCCTTTCCGCTCTCACTCTTCTGCGATGCATGATGGATATTTAGCGCTGCTGGTGCAGGGTTGATTCGGGGCGTATGCAGCGATTACCTGGTGAAACACGCCGAAACCAAGACTGCCTGTAACGGAATATCTCCATTTTTCGGGTGACGACTTCCTTTCAGCCGTGTTACCATGCAGTTTCGCCTACTAGGCGATGCTTTGACGGACGCACCCAGGAGGTTGTGATGGGGCCAAACAGACCAGGTAAACACGCTAAGGCTCAGAACAAGGTAATTTTCAGCGACAAGGCATTGAAAGTTTTCCTCACTGTCGCGCTGGTGATTGGGTTTGCGCCCATCGCCAAGGACACTGCGGCCGCCGTTGCCGAGCAGGCATCGGGTGGCTTCGTCTCGGCGGATTCGCTGGTGGGCGGGGTATCCGATTCCGGTACCGCAACTCCCACGGATACGGTGGACAATGCGGTCGACAGTGGGGCGAACGCCGAGGCCGCGCCCATTGCGGACGAGGGGGAAGCCTCCGACCAACCAACGGTCAACGACGCCATTGACGGCGTTTCCGACTCGTCCGACCCCGCGGATGCACCAATGGGCGTTGCGGCGGGCACCGAGCCCGACGAAGTCCCGGAGACTGAGCCCGTAGCCGAGGAGGCCGAGGCCGAGGACCCCGATGAGGAGCCCCAGGACGCCGACGAAGAGGAAGGTGCCCTAGAGGGGCCTGAGAACAGCTTCCGCTATGTTGACGGTGTTCCCATCGATGAGCTGCAGGCGTCCACTTTCGACGTGGGCGGCGATGCCCGTGCCGCCGCTTATCCCACCTGGGATAAATCCTATGGACAAAACAAATACGTTTATATTGATAGCTCGGGCAAGAAGATCACCAAAACAGTGTCCGGCTCCAAAGCTGTGGGCATTGACGTGTCTGAGCACCAAGGCGTTATCGACTGGGCCAAGGTGAAGGCTGACGGCGTCAAATTCGCCATCATTCGCGTGGGCTATGGCAGTGACTACACCGCCCAAGATGACAAATACTTCTTCCGTAATGTTGAGGGCGCCCGTGCCAATGGCATCGCCATCGGCGTGTACCTGTACTCTTACGCCACTAAGGCCACTGGCACTACGGGCAGCGCCCAGAGCGAGGCGAACCACGTGATTCGCCTGCTAAACGCGGCGGGGCTCACTCCGTCTTCGCTGGCGCTGCCGGTTTACTACGACATGGAGGACGACACCCAGGGTGCACTGAGCCCTTCGCAGCTGGGTTCTATTGCTGAAACCTTCTGCAATGCCATCACTGCCAAGGGCTACCGCGTGGGCATTTACTCCAATCCCACGTGGTGGAGCAAGAAGCTCACTGCCCCTCAGTTCAACAACAGCAGCTGGGATCGCTGGGTGGCCCAGTGGGGCAATTTTGAGAAGCCGCAAGTGTCCTTCAACTACGGTCTGTGGCAGTTCAGCAGCAAGGGCACGGTGAACGGCATCAACGGCTCCGTCGACATGAACTTCTCCTTCAACGAGGTGGGCCTGAAGAATACCTGGGTGAAGAACAACGGGAAGTGGTATTACTACGGTGCCAATGGTGTGCCAGTGAAATGGGAACAGTGGATTGACGGATCCCTGTATTACTTCAATAGCAAGGGCGAAATGCAAACTGGGTGGATTACCTGGAACAACGATAAGTCGCTGAGCTACTTCAGTGGCGACGGCAAGGCACTGCTGGGCTTGCAGAAGATTGGCGGCGCAACCTACTATTTCAGCCCCAAGACGGGCCGCTCGCAAAAGTGGGAGCAGTGGATCAACGGCAACCTGTACTACTTCAACGGCTCCTACAAGATGGTCACCGGCTGGGTGACCTGGAGCGCCGACGGCACCAAGAGCTACTTCGGCAGCGACGGCAAGGCCCGCAGCGGCTTCCAGAAGCAGGGGTCGAGCACCTCCTACATGAGCCCCAAGACCTTCAAGTCGGTGAAGTGGGAGCAGTGGATCGACGGCAGCCTGTACTACTTCAACGGCAAGGGCCAGATGGTCACAGGCTGGGTCACCTGGAAGGCCGACGGCACCAAGAGCTACTTCGGCAGCAACGGCAAGGCCCTCACCGGCCTGCAGAAGATAAGCGGAGCCACCTACTACTTCGACCCCAAGACGGCGAAGAGCCAGAAGTGGGAGCAGGTCCTCAACGGGAACCTGTACTACTTCAACGGCAAGGGCCAGATGGTCACCGGCTGGGTCACCTGGAAGGCGGACGGCACAAAGAGCTACTTCGGCAGTAACGGCAAGGCCCTCAAGGGGCTGCAGAAGATAAGCGGGGCCACCTACTACTTCGACCCCAAGACGGCGAAGAGCCAGAAGTGGGAACAGTGGATCAACGGGAACCTGTACTACTTCAACGGCAAGGGCCAGATGGTCACCGGCTGGGTGACGTGGAACGCCGACGGCACTAAGAGCTATTTCGGAGTAGATGGCAAGGCCTTTAAGGGCTTCAACAAAATTGGCGGATATACCTATTACTTCGATCCCAATACCTGCAAGGCAAAGAAGTGGGAGCAGAAGATAAACGGGGCTTTCTACTATTTTGACAGCAATTGCCGCATGATCACCGGCTGGGTTACCTGGAAGGCCGACGGCACCAAGAGTTACTTTGGCTCGGATGGTCGCGCGTATTCCGGCTTCAATAAGATCAGCGGCTCCACCTACTATTTTGACCCCAGTACCTACAAGGCCAAAAAGTGGGAACAGTGGATTAACGGCAGCCTGTACTACTTCAACAGCTCCTATCAGATGCACACAGGCTGGCTCACTTGGAATTCCGACAAAACCAAGAGCTACTTCGCGGCCGACGGAAAGGCGCTGACGGGGTGGCAGTCCATCGACAAGAAGCAATACTACTTCGACCCCAAAACGTTCAAAGCGCTCACGGGCATCCAGATGATCGATGGCAAAAAGTACGCTTTCGGTGCTGATGCCTCTCTCGTAAGCGGCGAATACAGTGTATTTACTGCTTCGACCGGCTTTAGCCTGAACACTTTCGCGGCCGCCCAGAAGAAGGCTTCCCCGTCTTCCCTGGGATACACCCAAGCTCAAATCACCGCCGCTATGAACCCTGCCAACAGCCCTATTGGATCTGCCGGATTTTACCAATTTGCCGTCTTAACTGATGGCTACTCCGGTTTCACTACGGCGGCTATGCTCGACAACTACATTGCGAAAAACACCGCGAGCAGGCCTAGCAGCTTGTTGCGAGGGAAAGGTCAGGCGTTCATCAATGCCGCTAAGCTCTATGGCGTAAACGAGGTGTATCTGCTTGCCCACGCCATCTTGGAAAGCGGCTGGGGTACCTCCACTTTGGCCCAAGGCTATTACTACAATGGCACCACCAAAATCAACAACAAGGTTTACCCCAAGGGCACATACTACAATTTCTATGGCATTGGGGCCTACGACAGCAGTCCCCTGAGCGGCGGTCGTTCGTTGGCCATCCAGAACGGTTGGAACACTCCCGACAAGGCGATTGCTGGAGCGGCCGATTGGATTTCGCGTAATTATCTGCGCAATGCTTCTTACTATCAGGATACTTTGTACAAGATGCGCTGGAATTATCCCTCTTTCAAGGGTACGGCGGTGCATCAGTATGCCACTGATAAAAACTGGGCAAGCTCGATTGCGAAGATGATGGCCGAGATTTACGCCTATTGCGGTGTAACCCAGCCCCAGTCGGGCCTTAATTTCATGATGCCCCAATACTCGTAGGGCAACATTGTGTATTGACGGGCTGTGAGGGGCGCTCCCAGGGATGGGCGCCCCTTTTCTTTTAGGAAGCCCCGACCGACCTTCGCTGCAATTTCCCAAGTCAGCTGACCTATGGGGGCCAATAGGGGTATACTTTCACCCAATTACGCACAATAGGAGAAGGGACGTATTGTGACTGGGAAATCAAAGAAAGACTGGCTTTCCGGAAAGCTGAAGTTGGGCGCCATGGTGGCCACCGCTTCGGTGGCCTCTGTTATGCTGTTGGGAGTTTATGCCTTTGGTGAGCCCGATGCGGGTATTTTGCCCGTATCGGACGTTCAGCAGGAAGAGGTGGAAGGCCAGGAAACGACACCCGCGACTCCTGGGGAAGAGAACGATGGGCTGGTTGTTGCCGAGGGCGAGGGAGACGGTACAGATGCCGGCTCCGTATCTGGTGACGGTGCTGACACCGACGCCGACACTGACGGCGAGGGCGCTGGCGCCGGCGATGACAACGCCGACGTTGCTGACGAGGGTCCCGATGGCGCCACCGATGTCGACAATGGTAAGGACGATGCGCCGGAGGCGCCTCAACCGGGCCTCAAGGTTGAGGGTTCTTCCATCACTTTCGTCGGCGATGACGGCGCGGCTGTTGCGAACGCTTGGCAGAAGGTGGATGGCAAGTGGTACTACTTCGGCGCCAATACCCAGGCCCTGCGCAATGGCATCCAGAAGGTGGACGGCAAGCTTTACCTGTTCAGCGCCAACGGCCAGATGGAGTCCGGCGCTCGCACGTGGGGCGATGGTTCCCAGAGCGAGTTCGTGGCGCAGTCCGATGGCAAAGCCCCTGCGTTCACCGGATTTAAGACCATTTCCGGCAAGACTTATTACTACAGCCCCGAAAGCGGCAAAACCGTGAAGTGGGAGCAGTGGATCGATGGGAAGTTCTACTACTTCAACGGCAAATACCAGATGGTGACCGGCTGGGTAACCTGGAACGCCGACGGCTCCAAGAGCTATTTCGGCAGCAACGGCCAGGCCCAAAGCGGTTTTATGAAGCAGGGCAAGTACACCTACTATCTGAGCCCCAAAACCTTCAAGTCGGTGAAGTGGGAGCAGATCATTAACGGTAACCTGTATTACTTCAACGGGAAATACCAGATGTATACCGGTGGTATGCTCACCTGGAATGCCGATGGTTCCAAGAGCTATTTCGGTGCGGACGGCAAGGCTCGCTCTGGTTTCCAGAAGGTGAACGGCAAAACCTATTACTTCAGCCCCAAGACCTTCAAGTCGGTGCGCTGGGAGCAGAAGATCGATGGCAAATGGTACTACTTCAACGGCAAGTACCAGATGCACACCGGATGGCTCACCTGGAACGCCGACAAGTCCAAGAGCTATTTTGGGGCCAACGGGCAAGCGTTGACCGGATTCCAGAAGCTGGGCGGCAAGACCTACTATTTCAACCCTGCTAATGCCCATTCGGTGAAGTGGGAGCAGCGAATCAACGGCTCTGATTACTATTTCAACGGCAGCGGCCACATGGTGACCGGCCCGGTTACCTGGAAAGCTGATGGCACTGTGAGCGTTTTTGGCAGTGACGGCAAGATGGTGAATTCTGACTGGGTGAAGTCGGGTGGCGCGTACTATTACATCGATCCCAAAACCCAGCGCGCCGTGAAATGGCAGCAGAAGATTGGTCGGTACTACTATTACTTCAACGGCAAGTGCCGCATGCACACCGGTTGGCTGAAATGGAACGGCGTGAACGAATGGTCGTACTTCGACGGCAATGGTCGTCGTTTGGGCGGCACCCAAAAGATCAACGGCTACACCTACAAGTTCGACTCAAACGGTCGCACTAAAACTAAGCCCGTTACTATCCCCGCGGCACAGCAGCGCATGATTGACAAGGCTCAGCAATTCAGCAGCGACACCAGTTGGCTGATTCTGGTGGACCGCGATACCCGTCACGTGGGCATCTTCCGCGGTTCCAAGGGCAACTGGCGCCTGGACAAGTACTGGTTGTGCTGTGTGGGCAAGCCCACCAGCCCCACCATAACCGGTACTTACAAGGTGAGCGGTAAGGGCCTCTCGTTCGGTAACGGCTACACCTGCTGGTATTACACTCAAATCAAAGGGAACTACCTGTTCCATTCGGTGTCGTACCTGCCGGGTAGCAAGACCAAACTGCTTGACGGACGTCTGGGTGTCGCCAACAGCCACGGCTGTGTGCGGTTGGAGATTAGCAACGCAAAGTGGATGTACGACAACGTGCCGTATCGTAGCAAAATCTATATTTATTGATGTGGGTGATATGGTTGAGGCGGAGGGCCGTCTGAACAGATGACCCTCCGTTGTTTGAAGTAATGGTACAAGGAAGTGTAGATTGAGGGTCGCATTTTGCCAAGAACCGCTGTAACGAATGGCCTGGCCCAGCCGCTAGGGCTGACATCAGAGAAAAGAAAATATTTCATTTATCTTTTCCTTGCTTGTCTGGTCTCATTTCTGATTGTCTTTCTTCCGGTTATCTTGAAGGGGCGCTCCTTTGTATGGAGCGTTGACGGCGTTAAGCTCTATTTCAATTTCTTCGTTTATACGGGCGAATGGATAAGGGAAGTGTTCTTCTCGCTGCTTTCCGGGCAGTTTGTTGTCCCTCAGTTTTCTTATGATTTAGGATTTGGCTATGACATCCCGGTTGCTTTGGCCAATTTTTTCTTTGATCCCCTGAACTGGGTTTCGGCTTTTTGTCCGCGTGAATATGCTGAGTACCTATATGAAATTACCATTTTCGCCCACTATTATTTAGCTGCGGTTACTTTTTCGATATTCTGCTTTAGTCGTGGGAAGAAAAAGGGATTTGTTCTTGCCGGAGCATTGTGTTATGTCCTCTCCGGGTTCGTGGTTTCTCTGGGTCTGTTTTACCACCCTTACTTTATTTGCGTTGCAATTGTTTTTCCATTAGTTCTCCTTGGCGCAGATAAGGTTTTTGCCAAGAAAAGCCCTGCTCTCCTTGTTCTTTCAATGGGCTTCCTGTTTGCTTTTTCGGTTTATTGGTCCTATATGGTCTGCATCCTCCTATTTTTCTACTGCCTTGCAAACTATTTCTTTTATCCGAGAGAGCGATCCGCGGGAGATTTTCTTCTGTTGGTAACTAAGTTCATCGCGCTTCTCCTCTTGGCATTTATTTTGGCCGGCATTGCGTCTGTTCCAAACTTCCTGGGACTCCTCTCCCTGAGCCGCATTGGAGTAGAGAGGGCTGTCTCTTTATTTAATTCACAGTGGTATTGTGAGACTCTTGGAATGAGCCTGATTTGGGGTATTGTTCCGAAGGCGGCGCGTCACATTGGTGCTATAGGTGTTTTGGCTATTCTTGCCGCCATTGCAGGCTTCAGGAGGGCTCCCAGGGGGGATAGAGGGTTCCTGTGCGCATCTTTGGCGTTCTGCATCTTTGGCCTCCTGAGTGATTTTGTAGGCTCGGCTTTCAACGGGTTCGGCTATTCCACTGATCGGTGGCAATTTGCATTTTGCTTTGTAGCTGCATTTGCGCTCGTTGTTGTTTTGCCCCTTTTGAAGAGGTTCAACAAAAAAGAATGGTTGATCTTTTTGGGGATGAATGCTGCGTTTTTGCTCTGGTGCATAATGGGCTGTTGGGGGAGGATCAACCTTCCTGCAAAGATTGCGCTAGCCATCTATGTCATTGCCCTTGCTTCGCTGTGCGCATATCCCTCTGTTCAGAGGTTCGTCTCTGGGAGATGTGCGATGCTCAAGCGCGTTCCCCTTGCGCTGCTGTCTCTTCTCGTAATTCTGTCCTGTGGCCTGCCGGCCGCATTTAGCAACACCCATAAGGCTGCCGATCATGTCTCCGGCTTTATTATTGCGGGAGATGTTAATGCCTATACCACAGAGATTCCCCTCTTAGATGACCTTAGCGAGATTGACCTGGACTACCGTATCGACAGGCCTCATACTCCTCATACAATGAGGAACCTCGGTTTCTCTGTGGGATATAAAGGTATGGATGCGTTTTCTAGTATGTATAACTCGAATCTCGACTATTTTCGTCAGGAGATGGGAATCTCTGATGGGGGATCGAACTATATTTTCTTGGGTGTAGATAATCGCTTTGCGCTAGACGCCATTCTTGGGGCAAAGTATTATGCTGCGCGGACTGGAGCGCAGATGCCCCCATATGGGTATCATGAGTACATTGATCTTGGAACGAATAAGTTTGGCGACAACTACACTTTGTATGAGACCGAATATGCGCTCCCCCTGGCTTTTACATACCAAAGTGCAATTTCTGAAGACGACTACAGGAAACTGAATATTATAGAAAAGCAGGAGGCTTTAACAGAGGCTGCTGTTCTGGCAGGTATGCAAGAATCCGACTTGCAGCCCGTGGTTGAGACGAAAAGCGAGAATCCTAAAATAAGCGAGGAAAAGGACCTTGCCGTTTATGATGGAAAGATTGTTGTACTTGAAGATGGCGCTACTATGCGAATTGATGTCAAGGGCCAGAAAGATTCGGAGAATTACGTTTGCTTCGAGGGTGTAGTTTTTCGACCAACGACTGCGCAAAACGCGGCGGCGGCAAAAAGACGGTTTGATAATGGCGATTTTTCAAGTTACGAGGATCTGATTAATTCCTCGGGTGCTACATCAAGCAAAATAACGGCGGAGTCGATGGAAGCAAAGAGAAGTTTTACTATCCTGACGCCCGGTAGTATCCAATTTGGTGGTTGGGAAAACTGGGTTTTAAACATGGGATTCGCGAAAACACCGGTTACGTCTTACCTGGTCACTTTTCAAAAGACAGGTGTCTATAGCTACAATGATTTTTTCGTAGCGTCCCAAGAGATGAAATCTATAGAGGACAACCTGAAGAAGCTTCAGGTCGAGAATGATGCATCGATTGAGTTTAAGACTAACCGCATGGATATTGATGTCGCTGCGGCTGGAAAAGACGGGGATGGAGAGAGATATCTATTCGTGTCAATTCCCTATGACCAAGGTTGGACGGCTTATGTCGATGGCGTGGAAACCCCCATCCAAAAAGTAAACGGTTGGTTCATGGGAATGGTCCTTAACGATGACGCACATGAGGTTGTTTTCTCTTATGTGACCCCAGGCTTCAAGTTGGGTGTTGTGCTTACGGCAATCGGAGTGCTTGTGTTTGCTATGCTTGTCGTCTGCCCAAGACGCAGAAGGAGTGGTACGTATGGCAAAAGGAGATAGACTAAAATGATTCCTTTCAATGTCCCCCCCTATGTTGGTACCGAGCTTGAGTACGTGAGGGATGCCGTTGAGAAGAACCGCAAGATTTGCGGTGACGGACCTTATACAAAAATGTGTCAACGGTGGCTGGAGGACAAGCTTCATTCGGAAAAGATGCTTCTTACCACCAGCGGCACTACTGCCTTGGAGATGGCTGCGATGCTGTGCGAGCTTGAACCTGGCGATGAGGTGATTCTTCCGAGTTATACATTCTCTTCCACTGCTACGGCTTTTTTGCGGGAAGGTGCCTCCTTGGTTTTTGTCGACATCCTTCCGGAAACGAAAAATATCGACCCAGAGGCAATTGAAGCCGCAATAACCGAAAGGACGAAAGTGGTAGTTCCCGTGCATTACGCGGGCGTAGCTTGTGACATGGACGAGATACTTCGCATTGCCGGCAAGTACGATCTGCTGGTGGTTGAGGATGCTGCTCAAGGGGTCTCAAGTTTATACAGGGGGAGGCATTTGGGTACAATTGGGGATATCGGGTGCTTTAGTTTTCACGAGACAAAGAATTATTCAATGGGCGAAGGAGGCGCGATTAGTGTCAATAATCCACGCTTCCGGGAACGCGCTGATGTTATTCGTGAAAAAGGCACCAATCGATCTAACTTCCTGAGGGGCCAAGTGGATAAGTACACATGGGTAGACGAAGGATCCAGTTTTCTCCCCAGCGATATGAATGCTGCTTACCTGTGGGGCCAATTGCAGTCAATGGAGAAGATTTTCGCTAACCGAATGGCAACCTGGGATTATTACGATGGGGCCCTTTCTTCGCTTTGTGAAAAAGGGCGTTTGGAACTTCCAATCATTCCTGATGGATGTTCGCACAATGCTCATATGTATTATGTGTTACTTTCGGATTTAGAGGAGAGGACAAGTTTCATTTCCTTTCTAAAAGAGAAGGGGGTTGGATCTGCTTTCCATTATGTGCCTTTGCACAGTGCGCCAGCTGGCCAAAGATTCGGTCGCTATAATGGCGAGGACAATTTCACTACTGCCACCTACGAGAGACTTGTAAGGCTTCCTCTTTATTACGGGATGTCGGATGAGGACAGAGAAGCGGTGGTTCGTGCTGTGTATGATTATTTTGGAGAAGGTGAGTAGAGTTTGAAGGGCATCATCTTGGCGGGTGGTTCGGGCACCCGCTTGTATCCTCTGACGAAAGTAACTTCTAAGCAGTTACTTCCAGTTTATGATAAGCCGATGATTTATTACCCGCTCTCTATTTTGATGCTTGCGGGAATACGCGATATCCTCCTTATCTCTACCCCGGCCGATCTTCCAAATTTTAAGGAACTGCTAAAGGACGGGGTGTCATTCGGTCTTAATCTCCGTTATGCCGAACAGCCTTCTCCGGATGGTTTGGCCCAGGCGCTCATAATAGGTGAAGAGTTTCTTGACGGAGATAGCTGTGCTCTGATTCTCGGCGATAACATATTCTATGGTGGCGGTCTTTCTGCGTCGCTTAAGCGTGCCGCGGAGAGAGAATGTGGAGCTACGGTGTTTGGCTATTACGTTGAGGATCCAGAGCGTTTCGGCGTGGTGGAGTTTGACAAGGAGGGCCATGCTCTGTCAATTGAGGAGAAGCCCCTGCATCCGAAGTCAAATTATGCTGTCACCGGTTTGTACTTTTATGATAGGCGTGCTGTTGAGTTTGCAAAAGCGGTAAAGCCATCTGAACGAGGAGAGCTGGAGATAACGGATGTGAACCGCATGTATCTGGAGGACGGCTGCCTGGATGTGCAAGTGCTGCACCGAGGGTCGGCTTGGTTAGATACGGGTACGATTCCCAGCCTGTTTCGTGCATCTGAGTTTGTTAGAGCCGTTGAGGAGAACCAAGGCCTACAAATTGCCGCGTTGGAAGAGATTGCCTACGGCAATGGCTGGATTGACAGGGAAACCCTAATTGAGGCAGCAGAGCGTCATGCTAAGTCCCCTTATGGCCAGCATCTTTTCCGCGTGGCGGAAGACAGAATCCGTCGATAATACAGGAGGTTGAGATGTCGGAAAGCATCGAGCACATCGTAGTTACGGGCGGGGCCGGTTTCATAGGGTCGAATTTTGTGCATTGGGTTCTGGACAATAAGCCGGCGGTTCGTGTGTCCGTCCTTGATGCTTTGACCTATGCGGGAAATCTGGAAAACCTTGAGGGCTGCGACCCGGACCGAATGACCTTTGTCCACGGAGACATCTGCGATGCGGATTTAGTTGATAGCCTTTTTGCTGAAGCCGATGCGTGTGTGCATTTTGCCGCAGAAAGCCACAACGACAACTCCATTTCCGACCCATCTCCCTTCTTGAAAACGAACGTGTATGGGACATTCACGCTTTTGGAGGCCGCTAGAAAGCATGGAATGCGGTTTCATCATGTTTCTACGGACGAGGTCTACGGAGACCTTGCACTTGATGATCCAGCGCGGTTTACGGAGGATTCTCCATATAAGCCCTCAAGCCCATATAGCTCGAGTAAGGCGGCTTCGGACCACTTGGTAAGGGCGTGGCATAGGACGTATGGGGTTCCGATCACCATCTCGAACTGTTCAAACAATTACGGTCCGCGTCAGCATATTGAAAAGTTCATTCCCCGCCAAGTAACGAATATCATTTCAGGTTTACGCCCCAAACTCTATGGCGACGGTAAAAACATTCGCGATTGGATTCACACGGAGGATCACTCCTCTGCTGTATGGACTATTCTTGAAAAGGGGAGGCTGGGGGAGACTTACCTAATTGGAGCCGATGGAGAAAGGAGCAATATCGACGTACTCCAGGCGATTTTGACGGCGATGGGCAGTAATCCTGACGATTTCGATTGGGTGAAGGATCGTCCGGGGCATGATCGGCGATATGCAATTGACTCGTCCAAGCTTCGAAAGGAGCTTGGGTGGGAGCCCTTGCATACGAGTTTTTCGGAGGGGTTAGCGGAAACTATAGAATGGTATCGGAACAATCCGGCGTGGTGGGCGGATGCAAAGCGGGTCACTGAGGATAAGTATAAAGCGCTAGGGCAATAATCGATTGGGGAGCGAGGAGCAAAATGGCTGAAAAGCAGCATAGACTGGTGATTCTCGGTTCAATGGATGAGTTCGTTGACCTGGTAGAGCATGCTAAGAGCCGCGGCTACTATACCATTGTGGTGGATGGGTACGAGGATGGGCCAGCGAAGCTTCATGCTGACAAGGCCTACCTCGAAGACGTACGCCACACGGATGAGATTGTGAATATCTGCAAGCAGGAGGAAGCTGATGGCATAATCGCTTCTTTCTCTGATTTGTTGGCAGAGTGTCTGGCCAATATCGCCGATGCTGCCGGTCTTCGCTGTTACATTAAGCCAGAAGGCGAGGTTTATCTAAGGGAAAAGCCGCTAATGAAGAAGATGTTTTCCGATTTGGGAATCGATTCCCCCAAATTCAGGAAAGTTCATCGGGAGACGTTGGCGAAAGACCTGGAGGACATGGAGTTTCCTTGTGTGATTAAGCCAGTAAATGGGTATGGGTCTCATGGGATATTTGTCGCAGGTTCTATTGATGATGTGCAAAAGGGCTTTGGTCAATCCGTTTCTCGGTCGAACTTCGACTATTTGATGGCGGAAGAGTATAACAGCGGAAGAGAGTTCAACGTCATTACGTGGGTGGCCGATAAAAAGGCCCATGTGCTGAGTATTGCCGACCGAGAAAAAGAGACGTTCCGAGAGGGGGATATCCCTCAAGTCACCCGTGTTGTCTATGTGAGTGACCTGTCGTCCAAGTTGAAAGGTGAATTCGAGGAAATTGCCACCAAAATCGCTGGCTATGTGGGGCTTAATGACGGCCCGCTATGCATCCAAGCGTTCTATGATGAGAACCGCGGCATTTCGGTATGCGAAGCGGCGGGAAGGATTTTTGGCTACGAGCATGAACTCGTGACATTGGGAAGTGGGCTTCATATCGAGAGTCTTCTCCTGGATAGCGTTTATGATCCTGATCGAGCGAAGAGCCGTATAGCGACGCATGACTCGAATTTTGGCACCATTGCAGCTGGACTCTACTTTCATGGATACGATGGTGAGGTTGCCGATGTGGGCAAGATGGACGAGTTGAGCAGGTTGGATGGCGTAGTGGCTTACCAAGCCTATTATCGCCCGGGTGACAATATAACTCACGGCCCCGGAGCCAAACCCTATGTGGCCCGCTATTATCTTGCCGCCCCCAACCGTGAGGTAGTCGACAGGTTGAGCAGTGAGATTATTGACCAAGTCTCCGTTCTGGACCCCGATGGTAAAGAGCTACTTTTTCGGCTGGAGAAAAAATAGCAGAAAATGAGCTTCGCTAAGAAAAAAAGCCCCAGGGCCAAAACGCTGATTGCCCTTCATCTGCTTCTCTTTGTTTACTCCCTATCGGGTTTGTTCAGCAAAGGCGCATCAAAGGAGCCCTTCTTTAGTTTGCCGTTTGTCTGCCTTTATGCCGGAATGCTGCTCATCCTCGGCATCTACGCTATTGGGTGGCAGCAGATACTTAAGCGCCTTTCGCTTTCATTAGCATTTGCGAACAAGGCAGTAACCGTGGTGTGGGGGATGTTCTGGGGATGGGCCGCCTTCGGGGAACAGATTTCATTCCTTAACCTCATTGGGGCAGTAATGGTGATTGTCGGCGTAGTGCTCTACGCTTGGATAGACGGAAAGGAAGAAAAGCCGAGCGACCCTGTGGATGGTGACAAGTGGCTTGTTCGGGGTCGGCATGGGAGCCCAGATGTTGGGGGGGAGGGCGCCGATGCTTGAGTTCTATGTTGGTATCTACCTCGTCGGGGTTTTTGTGTCCTCGGTTTCCCAGGTTCTCCTGAAAAAGGCGGCATCGAGAGAGTACCACTCTGCAGTGCGGGAATACCTAAACCCCTGGGTCATCACTGCTTATGCGATGTTTTTCGGAGCGACGCTCATGACCATTTTCTCGTATAAGGTCGTGCCTCTTTCTATGGGGGCCATTCTTGAGGCGACAGCTTACCTTTACATCACATTTTTTGGGGTGGTTATTTTCAAGGAAAAGCTTTCCTGGAAAAAGATTGCCGCGTTGTCTCTTATTGTTTTGGGAATAATCATATACTCAATGGGCATGTAGGATCATAAAAAACGCCGCTATAAGCGGCGTTTTTTGGTGCTAAGTATGAGATGACGTAGACGACGCACGGGGCTAGTTTCTCTTTAGGAACACCTTCTGGCCGGCTCTGTTGCACCATCCGTACATTAAGGCGGTGGCACCTAGCATCGCTAAAGCTATTAGGCAGAGAATGGCGCCAGTGGCTATCCCCCAGCCCTGCATGACGAGCATGGGGGCAAATGTTACCACCGCAACATCTATAAAGGAAACGAAAATCCATGCAAACCCAGAGTCCTCAAGAACTGTGGTTTTGAATTCCGGGTCAACAACGCGGAGAAGGAGGACGGCAATGCTCATAACGCCTGTCGACCATCCCCAGATAAAGATGCCGCGCTCTACCCAATGATCAGAGAAAAGATGACGTGAGAAGAAGAAGAAATAGAACGCTACAAGGAGGAACCCCAGAAGACACAAGACCAAAATAATGGCCCAGTACTGAAGCACCACATTGATGTTGATGGTGGCGACGCCGAAGGCAACGAGGTAATCTGTAGCACAGCTGCCGATACGGGACACAACTCTCTGATCAACATAGCTATCGAGTTTGATTAGCTTCAGAATGGCGAAGAGGATGACGCCTACAACAAGCGCTATTCCGTATACCGGTACCGATACCTGCGGAAACAGGATCTGAAGACCTTCGTTAATCAGGTACGCACCACCAACGGCAGTCATAACGAGGACAAGATGCCATGCTAGAGGGTCAATGGCCATCGGGTTTACTGTGTTGTCGCCCATGGGGGTGCGATCTTTCTCGGGTACGAGGCCGACTCGAAAATCCTTGGGCATGTCCTTGATTTCACGTATCTCGGTTGTCCACCCTTTGCGGACGCAGTAATTGATGCAGATAATGCCGCTTAGAATACCCCCCCAGGAGTCCGAAGGTGGCGAAGGTCTGGGCGACGGAAAGACCTTCCGCCCAACCTCCTTTTTCGAACACCGAACCGATTGCGGCAGCTGTTCCGTGGCCGCCAACAAAGCCGCCGGGCATGAGGATGGGGATCCACTCATTCACGCCTTGGAATACGGTGGCAATGAGGATGCCTCCTAAAACGAGCGCAACGCCGTATTGAAGGATTTCTGCGGCTCCGTTGAGCATGAAGGTGTCTCCGACTCTGCGAAACATATCCTTAAAGGAGCCTTCGTTCCTGCGGCCTAGATACATCGTTGCAAAGAGGACGGCAATAAGGATGCCAGCATAGCTGGAAGCTTGAGAGCTGAGTGGAATCCAGTTGAGGCAGAATTTCCCCAAGATGATTCCGAAGAACCCAGCAAGTAACGCCGAAGGAATAAACCAGTTTTGAAGGAACTTGACTCGCGTTCGGATTACTTGTGACACGAGAAGGAGAGCAGACATGATGCAGACATCAAATGTGAGGTCGATAGCGGAAAAATCCATGGAACCCCTTTCTGAAGAAGCGGAAAACGCAACCGTAAATTGTAGCAGCACCTTCCTGCATTGCCCCTGTATACGGGCTTTGTCTTTAGCCAAAAGGCCCTTATATCGGCTTTACCGACTGCGGAACTGGTGCTCAAATATGGTTTTCCGATTTATGGGCAATTGCTACTTGCGCCGTTGAAGTAATCCCTTGCAGTTTATTGCGATGTTGAAGCCTGTGATGTACTAACATTTGCAAAAGCCGGTTTCTCGCTAGTCATCTATTGCGCAAAGGGGTATAGGCTCGTGTTGGTTTCTGTTGTGATTCCGTGTTATTACTCGGAAGACATGATTGAGGAAGTGGTTGAGCTCACAAAAAAAGAACTCGTTGAGGCGGGTTATGAATATGAGTTCATTTTAGTTAACGACGGTTCCGTTGACGGAACCTTTGATGCCATTGAGCGGCTCTGCGCTACTGATGCGGAGGTGGTAGGGGTCAATTGTGCGAAGAACTCGGGTCAGCACAATGCCATTATGGCGGGCCTGCGTGAAACACGCGGAGACATTGTGATGCTCATGGACGACGATATGCAGACACATCCATCACAATGCCTCAAGCTCTTGAGCAAGATGAAAGAGGGCTACGACGTGGTTTTTGCGGAATGGGAACAGCAGCGAGAGGCGTGGTGGCGTCTTCTGGGTTCGCGCTTTGCAACCTGGTCGATGAGAGCTTTAACAAGTCGCCCGAAAGACATTTACTCGAGCAATTTTGTAGTGTTTCGTAGGCATGTTAGAGATGAAGTCGTGCGATATTGCGGTCCGTATGTGTATATCCAGGGGCTGCTATTTCGCGCTACTGCGAATATGGCCAATGTTAAGGTGACCCATTTCGAAAGAACGCAAGGGTCTTCCGGTTATAGCCTTAAGTCCTTAATTCGGCTGTGGTCAACTGTTCTCAATTTCTCAATGGTTCCCCTTCGGCTTGCGACGGTTTTCGGCGCAAGCCTGGGCATTGTGGGCCTGGCATCTGCGGTGGTGATTTTTGCGATGCGCATGATGGATCCCCAGATGCAGGCCGGGTGGCCGTCTCTTATGGCGACTGTCCTGACGTGCTCTGGTCTCATTATATTGTTTCTCGGTATTATTGGGGAATACTTGGGACGTGTTTTTATGACCATCAACAATGCACCGCAGTATGTCTTGAAGAGAGTGGTCGACAATAGGCCACAAGTTCGTCAGCCATGCGAAGGGAACGACTAAATGAAAAATAGCGCAGAGGCTAGCAGCAGGCGTGTCTACTCACTGGACGCCTTGAAGTTCCTTGCCATCATTGTCATTCTTTTCCATCATTTTCAACAGGAAACGCATGCGACTTTTGCCTTTGGGGTAAACTGGTGCTATGGCTCCTTTTACTGGGGCTATCTTGTTGAGCTCTTTTTTGTAATCTCCGGTTTCGTGACGTTCCGTTATGTGGATCGCATTCAATGTAGCACGGCCTTTGCCCCATTCTTTTTGAAGAAATACATCCGTTTTCTTCCCATGTTGCTTGTGGCGGGCGTTGCCTACTTGGCGACAAACTTGCTTTATCGGACGGTTTTCGAGCTGGGAGGATTCCCCTTTTCTGTTTGGACCGTGGCATCAAGCTTGCTGGGGATTGCCCGATGGCTCAATACATCGCTCATGGTTAATAATCCCACTTGGTATATAAGTGTACTTTTGCTCTGCTACGTGTACTTCTTTTTTGCTGTGAGGATTTGCCGCAGAATAAAGACGAATCCAGCGATTGGCTTTTTTGTTGTAATGCAGTTTGGAATAGTGATGTCTGTTTTGAATGAGTCGTTCGGGCTTTCCTTTCCGTTTTTCAATGGCTACATTGCAAGGGGGCTGATTTCCTTCTTTGTCGGAGTCCTGCTTTATAAACCTGCAGCGTATTTGTCTAAGGAGTGTGGGGGGAGACTGACGCTTGTGTCGGGGGGAGTAGTTCTCGTTTATGTGCTCCTCTATGTGCTCAAGCCCTCATGGGCTAATGGAGGCTCTGGCTCCCTGGCTTATACCCTTTACTTTATTGTGTTTCCATGCGTGGTTCTATTCTTTTACTCGGAACCTGTTCAAAAGCTGTTTAGTAGTAAGGCTTTCTCCGGCAGTGGAGCTATTGCCTACAGTATGTATATGTGGCACATTCCGATTTTATTTGTGTTCCTGTGTGTGGCTCATTGGCTCGGAGTGCCTGCGGACAGCCGTTTTGCAATGTATGCGTTTTTGGCCTGCTGCATTGTGTGGTCGTTTTTTTCGAGGCGCTTTCTGGAAGGGCCCATCCAGAGCGCCTTTATGAAAATTGAAACAGTTATTTTGAAGATGGTTTAAGGCTTGTGGGCTTTCGCCCTGTTAGGGTCAATGTGTCGCGCCGTAGATGCTGAATTCTTCCATCCGGTGCATCTGGGTTCGCTGGGGCGATAGAGTAACCAGCGAGTAATACCAAACGCATATCGGATGGCTTACTTGGAATGTTGATGGGTCTAAAAGTTATTATGAAACTGATGAGCGGCCGGTTTCCATCTTCCAGAAATTGGGTAACTCTACCTACTGGCTCTATTGACTAGATTCTTCGATCAAGCGTTCTGTGGAGTGACTCCAGACTACAAGCGGAAATCAATCCTGCTTTAACGGCAAATGCCGCATGCACACTGGTTGGCTGAGGTGGGGCGGCGTGAACGAGTGGTCGCACTTGGACGACACCGGTCATTGTTTGGGTGGGGCCAAGAAAAAAAGCTTACACCTACAAGGTGAGTGGCAAGGGTCTTTCGTTTGGCGATGGCTACACCTGCTGGTATTGCACTCAAATCAAAGGGAACTACCTGTTCCATTCGGTTTCGGACCTGCCGGGTAGCAAGACCAAACTGCCTGACGGACGTCTGGGTGTCGCCAACAGCCACGGCTGTGTGCGCCTAGAAATCGGTAACGCGAAATGGATGTACGACAACGTCCCCTACCGCTCGAAGATTTACATATACTAGAACCGGTATTTTTCTTGTTTCCATTTGGGAGGGCCGATTGGCCCTCCCTTTCTTTTGGGCTGAAATGAGCTCAGCTATATCCTCGGACGTTTTTTGGAATCACTCACTCAGTTTTTGATTGCATCCCCTTTCGCTATTCAGTATTCTGCGTACGTGATAATGCGTTATCGCAGGTAGATTGATAGTTTCCTGTGGGAGAGATGGGGAGTGAACCGGATGGCGAAGTCTTCTTGCGCGCTGGGGCGTGCTGCATTGGCGGTTGTGCTGGTGTTGTCCATGGTGCCGAGTGCCGCTTTGGCTCAAGGGGTGTCGGGTACGGCTGAAAGTGGAAATGGGGGGGGGTCTGCTGAATCGCCGCTTTTGAGTGATGCGGGTGAATCTTCGGCGGACGAGAGCCCCAGGACGATCGAGGCGGTGCTGCGCCTCTGCGACGAGCAGGGCGATTTGGCTGGACTGGTAAAAGCCGAGTGGCTCTGCGGTTGGGTTGCTGATAACTGCGCTTACGATGCGGAGGCAGAAGCGGCCGATGTTGAGGCTGTGCTCGAATTTGGGCGCGGCGATTTGGAAGATTGCGCGGCTCTGTGCAAGGAGCTTCTGGAGGCGGCCGGCTTCGAGCCCGAGTTTGATGCTGACGGAGATTTGACACTTTCCATCGACGGGCAGCTCTACCTGGTGCGGGTTTCGCTTGAGGACGAGAACGCCGGCGTGGAGCAGCAGGAGGACTGTGCTTTTTCAATCTCATTGGAAGAGGCTCCCGATGCCCCTCGTGTGGAGGCGCCGGCAGAGGTGGAGGACGCGGTCGCGCCGCCTCAGCTGGATGGCACTGCCAATTTCTCGGCGGCGCCGAATCCCGAGCCTGCAGCTGTTCCCGAGCGAGCCGTGCCCGGCCTGTCCGCCTACGGTTCGTCTTATCACTATGGCAAGTCGGACGGCAGCTACGCCACCAACGAATGGGTATCCGTTGGTGGCAAGCGCTACTACTTCGACGCCAACGGGCGGGCCGCAAAATGGGAAACCTGGATCGACGGCAGCCTGTACTACTTCAACGGCAAGTGCCAGATGGTCACCGGCTGGGTGACCTGGAAGGCCGACGGCACCAAGAGCTACTTCGGCAGCGACGGCAAGGCCCGCAGCGGCTTCCAGAAGCAGGGGTCGAGCACCTACTACATGAGCCCCAAGACCTTCAAATCGGTGAAGTGGGAGCAGCGGATCAACGGGAACCTTTATTACTTCAACGGCAAGTGCCAGATGGTCACCGGCTGGGTCACCTGGAAGGCCGACGGCACCAAGAGCTACTTCGGCGGCAACGGCAAGGCCCTCACCGGCCTGCAGAAGATAAGCGGCTCCACCTACTACTTCGATCCCAAGACGGCGAAGAGCCAGAAGTGGGAGCAGCGGATCAACGGGAACCTGTACTACTTCAACGGCAAGTGCCAGATGGTCACCGGCTGGGTCACCTGGAAGGCCGACGGCACCAAGAGCTACTTCGGCGGCAACGGCAAGGCCTTTAAGGGGCTGCAGCGCGTCGGCGGCACCACCTACTATTTTGACCCCAAAACTTGCAAATCCAAAAAGTGGGAGCAGTGGATCAACGGGAAGCTGTACTACTTCAATGGCAAGGGCCAGATGGTCACCGGCTGGGTCACTTGGAACAACGATAAGTCGAAGAGCTACTTCGATGGCAGTGGTCGTGCTCTCGTGGGCTGGCAGAAGCTGGGCGGCCGTACCTACTACTTCAACCCCTCAACTGCGCGTTCCGTGAAGTGGGAGCAGAAAATCAATGGTGCTGCCTACTACTTCGACGGCAACGGCCGCATGCACACTGGCTGGTTGCAGTGGAACGCCGACAAGAAGTGGAGCTATTTCAACTCCAACGGCAAGATGGCTACCGGCACTCAGACCATCGATGGGGTGAAGTGCAGTTTTGACGCCAACGGGAAGGTAGCTGCTCGGCCCCTGAACAAGCAGGGTCTCATAAGGGCCATCGATGCCGTGAGCGGTTCGAGCTCGGTGTCAACATTCGGAACCGTCAAGGGCTCTTCTGCGGCGCTTCAGAAAGTTCGTGAGGCGGTAAACGCAATTACTGCTACGGGTAAGCCTGTTGAGTTCGTGATGATTGATATCAGCACGGGCTCGGGAATTTCCTATCAAGCAAATCGTACGGAGTGGATTGCCTCCTGCGTGAAGTCCCCATACGTTGTAGGTGTGGCTCGGACTCGCCCAGGTGCCGTGAGCGCCCTGAAATCAACAATTCAAAGCTGTATCGTGCCATCCGAGAATGAGCCCTATTGGTCGCTTCGGGCGAAATACGGGGCGGGTCCCCTCATGAGCCAGGGAAGCTATTGCGGGTCCCGATTTGACACGACGGCACCTTACCCTCATGTTTCCCCAAAGGAGCTGGCAAAGATTTGGGCGGGGAATTACGACTACTTTTTCGTGAATACGAACTCCCAAAGCTCATGGATACGCAATTTGTTTACCAAGACCCAGATGTCCTTCATTCGCAATGCGCTGGGAGGCAAGTACGCGACTTACACGAAACCTGGCTGGATGACCCGCGGTGAGGTTTATCCCGAGACCTACAACGATGCCGGTATCGTTGTGGCGGATGGCAGACCCTATTTGGTTGCCGTAATGAGCAAGGGTTACTACCAGGCGGCAAAGCTTCAGTCTTTAGTGAGGGCCATCGATTCTTATCATGCTTCGATGTTCTAGCCGATGAATAGGCGTTGGTAGTGGCACGGACCTCGTTATCCCAGCTAAACGGTGGGGTTTGGTTTGGTCTTCTGCAGCACGTTCGGGGTTGGGGATTGGCCTTTTACGGAGATTACGATAATTTTGCCGCTCTTCTCGAAGCAGTTTCTTCCGTTGCCGTCGAAAACTGTTATATTGTGAATGCGTCGCAGATTCGCATCGGGTAAATGTTGGGCGCAAGCCTATTTCTTCGACGCACGGGGGCCCTTCGGGGCCCTCGATTTTTTTTGCTCCATCTTGTGGCGTGTAGTCGCGCAGCCGATGACGAATCGGCTGCTCTCGCCAGTGGTGTGAGGGGCGGCGGCGCGGCTGTGCTAGTATTTTCCTCATAATTGGAATCTGCCTACCGAAGCGGGGCGAATGCGATGGTTTCCGAAGGGCAAGGGGCCGACGGGCTCTCATACGACGTGGCGGTGATCGGCGCTGGCATCGCGGGGTGCGCGGTAGCGCGGCAGCTGGCCCGCTACCAGCTGCGCGCCTGCGTGCTGGAGGCGGGCAACGACATTGCCTGCGGGGCCACCCGTGCCAATTCCGGCATCGTGCACGCCGGCTATGATCCGCTGCCAGGCACGCTGAAGGCCCGCTACAACCGCGAAGGCTCCGCCCTGTTCCCCCACTGGGCAGATGAGCTGGGTTTTCCCTATCAACGCAACGGGTCGATGGTGCTGGCTTTCTCGGAAGAGAACCATCACGTGCTTGGGCGGCTGCTAGAGCAGGGAAGGCAAAACGGCATCGAGGGCCTGTCCCTCATCAGCGGCGAAGAGGCCCGGGCGCTGGAGCCAAACCTGAGCCCCCAGTGCACGGGCGCACTGCTGGTGGAGGCGGGGGCCATCTGCGACCCATACCAAGCGGCGCTCCGCTGCGCCGAATGGGCGGCCGAGCGGGGGGTAGAGTTCCGTTTCAACCATCCGGTGGCGCGCGTGGGCAAGGAAGAGGGCGGCTACCGGCTGGAAACCTCCGACGGCGCGGTAGTGCGCGCCCGCTGCGTGGTGAACGCCGCCGGCGTGTTTTCCGACGAGATGCACAACCAGGTGAGCGCCGAGAAAATCGCCATCGTGCCCCGCCGCGGCGACTACGAGCTGCTGAGCACCGATTTCGGCCCCACCTTCCAGCGCACCATGTTCCAAGCCCCCACCGCCGCCGGCAAAGGGGTGCTGGTAACCCCCACGGTGCACGGCAACCTCATCCTGGGCCCCACCGCTGTGGCCCAGTCCAGCAAAACCGACCTCTCCACAGCGCCAGAGGGCTTGCAAGAAGTGGCGAAGAAGGCCGCTCTTACCTGGCCCGCCCTTACGCTGCGCGGGCTCATCGCCAACTTCGCGGGGCTGCGCGCCTCCAACGCCAACGGCTACGACTTCGTCATTGGCCAGCCCGCCGACGCCCCCGGCTTCTTCGACATCGCTTGCCTGGATTCGCCGGGCCTTACCAGCGCGCCGGCCATCGCAGTGGACATCGTGAACCAGATCGCCCAGCTGCTGGAGGTCGAAGAAAGACCGGAAGAACCTGCGCTCGAAACACCGCGCCCGGTGCCGTTTTCCCAGATGACGCCCGATCAGCGCGCGCGGGCGGTGGCGGAAGACCCCGCATGCGGCCATGTGGTGTGCCGCTGCTGCTCGGTCACGGAGGCGGAGATAACCGCCGCGCTGCACGGCCCTATCCCGGTGCTCTCGCTGGATGCTCTGAAGTGGCGCACCCGGGCCATGATGGGCGGCTGCCACGGCGGTTTCTGCACGCCGGAAATAGCGGAAATCGTTGGCCGCGAACTGGCCATTGCTCCAGATCAGCTGGACAAGCGGCTGACGGGTTCGCCCCTCACCGCTTCTGCCCCCGCCGCCTATGGCACGTTGGCGGCCCGGGCTCTGGAGGAGGGGAATCGCCGGGCGCTGGCCCTGGCTGCCCGAGATTTGGAGGGAGGAAACGAAGCCGCCGCGTTTGCCGAGGACGCAAGCCCCGAAGGTGTCCTCGTCTCCCGCATGTTCGATGTGATTGTGCTTGGCGGCGGCGCAGCCGGGTTGGCGGCGGCGCGCTCGGCCGCCGACGCAGGCGCTACCGTGGCCCTGCTTGATTGCGATGCGGAGCAGGGGGGCATCCTGAAGCAGTGCGTGCACAGCGGCTTCGGGCTGCACCATTTCAAAGAAGAGCTCACCGGCCCCGAGTACGCCGCCCGTGAGATTGCCGCCGTGGGTCAGCGGGGTAGCGTGGAGATGTTTCCCGAGGCCACGGCATTGGCCCTCGAATGCGGCTCCCTGAAAACCGTTCAGGCCGTAACGCCGGCCGGTGCGCTGCGCCTCAGCGCCCCCGCCTTGGTGCTGGCCACTGGCTCCCGCGAGCGGGGCCAAGGGGCCTTGAACATGGTCGGCAGTCGCCCCGCCGGAGTGTATTCCGCCGGCACCGCCCAGAACTTCATGAACTTGCAGGGTTGCTTGCCGGGCAAGCGCGTGGTGGTGCTGGGCTCTGGCGACATCGGCCTCGTCATGGCCCGCCGCATGGCGCTGCAGGGGGCCGAAGTGCTGGGGGTGTACGAGCTGATGGACACCCCCTCTGGCCTGCGCCGCAACATCGTGCAGTGCTTGGACGACTTCGGCATCCCGCTGCATCTCAGCCGCACCGTTACGCGGCTGGAAGGGGAGGGACGCCTCTCGGCGGTGTATGTTGCGGAAGTGGACCCCGCCACTCGCACCCCCATCCCCGGTACCGAGCAGCGGGTGGAGTGCGACACGCTGCTGCTCTCGGTGGGGCTCATTCCTGAAAACAAACTGGCGAATGCGGCCGGCGTGCAGCTGTCGCCCATCACCGGCGGCGCGCTGGTGAACGAGCGGATGGAAACCTCGCTGCCTGGCGTTTTCGCCTGCGGCAACGCCCTCCATATCCACGACCTGGTGGATTTCGCTTCCGCGGAAGGCGAAGTGGCCGGAGCTGCCGCTGCCCAGTGGGCGAAGGGGGCGCCCAACCGGGATGGGGGCGTACCGGCCGTCGGGGGCGCTGGAGCAGATGAAACTGGAGAGGCCGCCGCGGCAGTGGACGTTTCCCCTGGCGAAGGCGTGCGCTACGTGGTGCCGCAGCGGCTAAGTGCTGCCGCCTTCGAGGGCGGTCCGGTGAAGTTCTCGCTGCGGGTGGGGCGCCCCTTCCGCAACGGGCGCATCCGGGTGGAGGCGCTCCTGCCCACTGGCGAGGTGCGCCTTCTGAAGAAAAAGCCCTTTATGGTGGCGGTGCCGGCCGAAATGATGCAGCTGGAACTGCCCCTTGACGAGGCCGCCGGTTGCGCGGAAGTGCGCCTGATCGCAGAGGAGGCCTAAATGGCAACCGTGGAATTGACCTGCATTTGCTGCCCTATGGGCTGTCCGCTCACGGTGGAAGCGGCCCCGGATGGGGAAGTGCTGTCGGTGGCGGGCCAAAGCTGCCGCCGCGGCGCCGATTACGGCCGCCGCGAAGCCACGGCCCCCGAGCGCATGCTCACCTATGTGGTGCCGGTGCAAGGCCGCCTGGAGCCCCTCAGCGTGAAGACGGCCCAACCGGTGTCCAAGGCGCTGATGGCCGATGTGGTTCAGCAGTTGCGCCAGCTTGAGGTGCAACCGCCGGTGGAGGAGGGGGACGTGGTGCTGGAAAACGTGGCCGCCACCGGCATCCCCGTCATCGCCACAAAAACCATTTGGTAGCTGTGGCCTGGCTTCCCTGCGGGCTGTGGCGCGGACGTGAGGCGACTTCCTTGGCCTGCGGCGGGTTCGTGGGTTTTCGTAGGGCAGACATTCTATGTCTGCCTCGGTTGCGGCTACGTCCCGGTTGTCCGTTAGGCAGAGATAGAATCTCTGCCCTACGAATACGGAGTGGTTGCCTTGCCCTCGTTGTTCAGAGTTGGGCGCTCCAGCGCGCTAAAGCCTACCGAATCACTGCCATTTGGGAAAAAATCTCAAATTGGGTCTTGCGCATTTCGCCGGCAATGCGTAAAGTACCGCCATCAATTGAATACCTTCCAAACCGATGAGGCGAAAGTCAAGTCATCATAAGCACTCACAGAGAGCGGAACCTAGGCTGGGAGTTCTGCAGGAACGCTGGATGATAAATGGGTCGCCGAGGGAAAGGGGAAAGGCCGCAAGGCCGAGTATCTGGACCGTGAGCCTGCGTTAAAGGCAGAACGTGTGATGGCACGTTCGCGAGGGGGTCTGCTTCGGCAGGCCAATAAAGGTGGCACCGCAGATCTCAGAAATCTGTCCTTTATCCAAGGGCAGATTTTTTTTTGTTTTTGGGGCCAGCTCGCAAAAGGTAGGTCGGTGGATCGGTACTCGTTGATAAAACGGAAGAAGCCCGCGCGGCGGGCGCGAACAGGGCAAAAGCCCGAGAAAGGACCGATCATGACCGAGAACAACACCATCGCGATGGACGCCGCCGAAACCGCCCCCAAGGGCGCACCGCGCACCGCCGCCGCCAAACGGGAAGTGGCCAAGCAGGAGAAAAAGGGCTTCGGGGTGCAAGACCTCATTTTGGTAGCAGTGCTTTTGGCGGCCGGCGCCGTGCTGAAGCTCACCCTGGGCACCCTGCTGGGGGCCTTCGGCATGAAGCCGAACTTCATCATCGCCGCCTATTGCCTGGCCATTATCCTCATTCGCCCGAACCTGGCCCAGTCGGCCGCCATCGGCCTCATCGCCGGTTTGGTGTGCCAAATCCCCATGCTGAACGCCACGCCGCTGCTGAACATTCCCTCCGAGCTGCTGGGGGCCCTGGTGTGCGGCGCCCTCATCCACGTGCCTCTGAAAATCGGCGGCAAGCTGGACCTCAACCCGCTGGTGACCACTTTCCTCTCCACCTGCGTGTCCGGCCTTACCTTCGCGGCCCTGTCCTCCTACATCAACGTCATCTCGGTGGGGGGCGACTTCTTCGTGGCCCTGGCCGCCTACGTGGCCATCGTGCTGGGTACCGCCACTTTCAACTGCATCTTTGTGCAGGTGTTGGCCCTGCCCCTGCAGAAGGTGCTGAAGCGCTAACCCTTACACGGCGGGGGTGTCAGGGGGACGTTCACTTTTGACACATCCGTTGGTCCGTTCTTTTTCGAACCGAGAATCGATGTGTCAAAAGTGAACGTCCCCTTGACACACTCGAAAAAGAGGAAAGGCAATCATGATCCAGTTCCAAGATTTCAGTTTCCAGTACCGCGAAGGAGTGGCGCCGGTGCTGCGCGACATCACGCTGGCCATTCCGGACGGTTGCTTTTGCGGCATCACCGGGGCGGCCGGCAGCGGCAAGTCCACCCTCACCTACGCCATCAACGGCATCATTCCCCACTGCTATCCCGGCGACTTCTACGGCAGCGTGACGGTGGAGGGGCTGGACACGGTGGAGGCCTCCCTCACCGACCTTTCGGCGTTGGTGGGGTCGGTGTGCCAAGACATCGATTCGCAGATGGTGTCCGCCGTGGTGGAAGACGAAATCCTTTATGGCCTGGAGAACTTCGGCGTGCCGAAGGAGGAAATTCCCGGTCGCGTGCACGAAGCGCTTGCGGCCATGGGCATCATCGAGTTGCTGAACCGTCCCATCGACAGCCTGTCCGGCGGTCAGAAGCAGAAAGTGGCGCTGGCCTCCATCATCGCGTTGCGGCCGAAAGCGTTGGTGCTGGACGAGCCCACCGCCGAGCTGGACCCCGCTTCATCGGAGGCGGTGTTTCGGCTGCTGGCCCGCTACGCGCGGGAAAACGGCACCACGGTTGTGGTGGTGGAGCAGAAGATCGCGCTGCTTTCGGAGTACGCCGATTTGCTGGTGATCGTGGACGACGGGCAGATTCGCTTCGCCGATGCGCCCGAGACGGTGCTGGCCCATTCGGACGAGCTGTTGGCGTTGGGGGTGAACTGCCCCCGCTCCACCACGTTGGTGAACCGCCTGAAGGGGGCGGGCCTCTACAACGGCCCCGCCGTGCGCAACGTGGCCGCCGCCACAGACGTGTGCCGCGAAGTGCTTGCCGGAGCAGGGGCGTAAGGCGAAGGATTGCAGGTAGATTCGTAGGGCAGACATTCTATGTCTGCCTGGGTTGCAAACGCATGCGGGCCCTCCGTTAGGCAGAGATAGAATCTCTGCCCTACGAACCCCGGTTGGGAGTTCATCGGAGGCGGGCGCAGCCCGACGGGCCTCCGGTCGCGTGTTCGTCGGAGACGGGGCGCAGCCCGATAGGTCTCCGGCCGCGTGTTGGGAGGAGACGTGCGCGACCCGATGGATTTGGGACGCGTGCTGGACGCTGGAACAAAGAAGGGCGAATATGATCGAGTTCAAGAATGTGAGCGCTTCCTACGATGGGGAGCTGGCGGTGCTCAAGGACGTCAGCTTCACCATCCGCGATGGCGATTTCGTGGCTTTCGTGGGCACCAACGGCGCGGGGAAATCCACCACCATGCGCCTGGCCAATGGGCTGCTGAAGCCCACGGCGGGGGAGGTGCTGGTGGACGGCGTGCCCACCAGCCAGCTGAAAACCAGCCAAATCGCCCGCAAGGTGGGCTTCCTGTTTCAAAACCCCGACCGGCAAATCTGCTGCAACAGCGTGCGGGAAGAGCTGCTGTTCGGCTTCCAGGTGCTGGGGGAGCAAGGGCCCGACGCCGAGGCGCAGGTGGACGAGATCATCGCCCGCTTCGGCTTCGACTCCGACGCCGAGCCCTACCTGCTGAACCGGGGCACGCGGCAGCTGCTGGCGCTGGCCTCGATCATCGCGCTGAAGCCCCCCACGGTCATCCTGGACGAACCTACTACCGGCCTGGACTTTCGCGAATGCCAGAAGGTGATGGAAACGGTGGCCCAGCTGAACGCTCAAGGAACCACCGTTGTGATGGTGTGCCACGACATGGAGGTGGTGGGGGATTTCGCCTGCCGCGTGATAGCCATGACCGATGGGCGCGTGGTAGCCGACGGCCCCACCTTCGAGGTGCTGCGCAACCAAGAGGTGCTCAAGCGGGCCTCCGTCATTCCGCCCCAGGCCACAGCCGTGGCCATGGGGCTGCAGCAGCAGGTGCCTGATTGCCCGGTCGCGGTGGCGGATGCGAACACGGTAGAACAGTTGGCGGAAGCCCTGGAGGGTGTCGCCGCGGAAGGGGGTCGGTAACCATGGCGAAGTTTTTGGAGTACGTGCCCGGCACCAGTTTTCTGCACCGCATGAACCCGTCGGTGAAGCTGATCTGCGCAGTGATTCTGGCCATCGCCTGCTTCTGCACCACTAATCTGGCGTTTCTGGCGCTTCTGTTCGTCGCCGCCCTGGCGCTGGCCGCCAGCTGCCACATGATGCGGGAAACGGTGGGGCTCTGCAAAGGGGTGCTGGCGTTTTCGGTAATCCTGGCGGCGGTCATTTTGCTCACCACCCCCCGCGGCGCCCAGCTGGTGCCGCTGCCCTGGGGCTTCATCGGTACCGGCAGCCTGCTGGCGGCCCTCACGGTAATCATTCGGCTGATGACCGCTTCCATCCCGCTTTTTTTGGTGTTCTACGTCACCAAGATGAGCGACATCACCAACTCGGCGGTGAAGCAGCTGCACGTGCCCTACAAGTACGCCTTCACTTTCACCAGCACCGTGCACTTCATCCCCGTGTTCATGAACAACATGGCCGGCATCATGGAGGCGCAAACCGCCCGCGGGGTGGAGTTCGATGGTTCGCTGGTGAAGAAGGTTCGCCTGATGGTGCCTTTGTGCGTGCCGTTGCTGGTGAGCTCGGTGCGCAAAACCAACAGCGCCGCCATCGCCGCCGAGGTGCGGGGCTTCCACCTGCGCACCCGTGACAGCGGCTTCAAACAGTACCCGCTGGCCGCCCGCGATTACATCGCCCTGGCCGTGAGCGTGGCCATCCTGGTGGTGGCGATTGTCCTGTAGGAGTTGAGGGGGCCGCTTCGGTCAGGTGAGCAAGTGCGGCTGATGGTTTAGGCAGAGATAGAATCTCTGCCCTACGAAGTACGGCGAAGGCGAGCCTTAGGGGCTGACAGGGGACGGGGATAACGTCATGTGTCAGCTATCCAGTACCCTCGATTACGTCGAGCAGTTCTTGCTTGGAGTGCACATCCAGCTTCTGGTACACATGGCGCAGGTGGGTGCTTACAGTGCCGCGGGAGAGGAACAGTTCCTCCTGAATGCGGGCGGCGCTGCGCCCCTTCGCGAATAGCACCATGATCTCGGTTTCCCGCTCGGTGAGGCCAAACTGCGAGGCTACGTCGTTGCAGCGGTCTTGGAACCGCTGGCGCCGCACGCCGTCGCTGGTTTCGCTGGGGTGCCCCTGGCCCGCCGCCACCGCCTTGCCGCCGTCTTCCTCTTCGGAAGTGGCCATGGACTCCAGGTCGCTCTCGCTGAACACGAACATATAGGAAATGAGGATGGCCACCGTGGCCAGCAGCGCGATGAGGCTGAGCAGCTGCGGCGAGAACGGGGCGCCCAGGCACACGATTTGCCCCAGCTGCGTGCCCAGCAGCACCCCCAGGGTAACCATGCCCCAGCCCATGCCGAACACCATGATGCCGGAAAGGCGGTAGGTGGAGGTGATGTCCGCCAGCAAAATCCAAATGAGCACGTTGAAGGTGCCGTAGCCGGCCAGGCCGATGATGCTTTCGATTTCCGAATGACCGGTGAACACCGGCAGCAGCATGAAGAAGATGGCCATGATGAACATCACGGTGCGGTACATGGGCTTAAAGCCGCGCTCGCGGGAGAAAAGTGCGCAGCCGTATATGATCGCAAGGGTGATGATGCCGGCCCACACCAGGGGAAAGCGGTAGAAGTCCTGCACGGTGGTATCGCTGGTGGATAGGAACACCGCCCGCACCACGCCGTCGGCGATGCCGATGAGGCAGGCGCAGGCGCCGATCTTCCACGAGAAGGCCCCCAGGTGGATTTTGAACGGCAGCACGGCGAACTCGTGCTTGGGGGACCACACCTGGAAGTGCACGAACAGGATGTAGCCGCTCACGGCCGGCAGCGCCGCCACGATGAGCACATCGGCGACGGGGGGCAGAAACTGCACCGCCAAGTAGACCACGGCGGCCAACAGGAAGGCCAGCGGCGCTTCGAGAGTGGTACGCATGGGCTGTACGGCGCGGTACAAATCGCCGTAGCCCAAATCGATGATGCCCGACCCGATACCGGTAGTGACGGCGCCCAAAACGCACAGCGGCACCTGGGGCGCATCGGGCAGGGTGGCGCTGGCCAGGCACAAGGTGCCCACGCAGGTGCAGATGGGTCCGGCGATGCGGAAGACCTTGGTGCCGGTGATAAACACGTTGTACTTGCGGATGAAGGCGCAGGAGAATAAAAGCGCGCACAAGCACAGGGTGGAACCTAAAAACGCCGCCGGGGGCAGCGGGTCGCCATTCCACGTCACCACGCTGGTAGCCGCCCCCAAAAACATGAGGTACACCCAGGCGCGGATAAGGGCGAAGCCCAGCATACGCAAATTGAACAGGCTTATAAGCGGCACCTCTTGCAGGCGCTCTTTCGCCTTTTCCCGCATCCCCATGATTGTTGCGAAGCCCCCCTGGCTTTAAGTGAACGTAACTGCTGCATTATAGCGCGCCGAGGTGTCATTCCGGGCGCAGACGGGAAGTAGCCGCGGGTAAATGTAAAAAAAAGAGGCTTCTAGCGGGGAAATCATGAATAATGCATGAGGCAAGGGCTCCCCTGTCTCTGTAATAAAATCGTCAAACAAGCAAAAATGCATGATGCGCCATGGCGACGGTTTTGGCATTCTGATGCCACGCGAAGAAAAGGGGAGTACGTTTCGGGAGTTCGCGATATGGGGTCGCGGCGCGCAGGGAAAAAGAGTCGCATCGGTTTTTCTTGCATCCCGGTGATTCACGTCTCTGCTGCAGACGGCACGGTCCGCGGGCCGCCTTTCTAGTTCTTCGCATTGTTAGTAAGAGGTGTAAAGAGAAGGAGGAGGAATGGGAAAACTCAATCTAACCCGTCGCGCTTTCGCCAAGCTGTCGGCTGCCACTGTGGTTGCCGGGGCGCTTGCGGCGGCACCTCACGTTGCCTTGGCCGAGGATGCCGAGGCCCCCAGTCGCGGAGGCGAGATCAAGCGCGTCCGCACCTGCTGCCGCGGCTGCGGCAAGATGGAATGCGGCGTGTGGGTGACCGTCGAGAACGGGCGCGCGGTGAAGGTGGAGGGCGATCAGTCGTCGTTCCAAAGCTCCGGCAACTGCTGCGGCAAATCGCAGAGCTCCATTCAGGCGGCCTATCATCCGTCCCGCATCTACCATCCGCTGAAGCGCACTAACCCCAAGGGCGAAGAGCCCGGTTGGCAGCGCATCAGCTGGGACGAGGCCATGGACACCATCGGCACTAAGTTCCAAGAGCTGATCGATCAGTACGGCGGCGAGTGCATCTTCAACATGTGCGGCACGTCGCGCCAGTGGGTGTACGGCCCCTACGCGTTCTACAAGTGGCTGTTCCAAACCCCCAATGCCCACGTGGCTTCGGAAATCTGCAAGGGCCCCCGTCGTCTGATGGGCTGGATTTCCTCCGTTGACGGCGCGCCGTGGATGGCGCTGCGCGACGGACCACGGGTGTACGTGCAGTGGGGCACCGCGCCGGAGAACTCCAACTACGACGACTCCTGCCGCAACCTGGTGGACCGCATGACCGCTGCCGAGACCCACATCTGCGTCGACCCGCGTCTGTCCGGTTCCGGCAAGGAGGCCGATTACTGGCTGAACCTCGAGCCCGGCACCGACGGGGCGCTGGCGCTCGCCTGGCAGCATATCATGATTGAGAAAGACCTGGTGGACTGGGAGTTTGTGAAGCGCTGGACCGACGCCTCTCTGCTGGTAGTGGAGGACATGGAGCCCACGGGCGGTCGGTACCTCGACCTCACGTCCCCCATCCAGGTGCCGCCGCTGCAAGACTTCATCGGCACTAAGCTGAAGACCCGTCTGTTGAAGGAGTGCGACCTGGTGGAGGGCGGCAGCCCCCACAAGTTCTACGCCTGGAACCAGAAGGCCAACGACGGCAAAGGCGGCCTGGTGTACTGGGACGCCGACGTTACCCAATGGGAAGGTTGCAACCACGTGGCCCCCACCCGCGACCAGATGGAAGTGGTGTACGAGGGCACGTCCCAAGAGGGCTATCTGCCGCCCATTTCCTACTGGGAGCTGGAAGAGGCCGGCATAGACTTCGACCTGTTCGGCGAGCATGAGGTGACGCTGGCGGACGGCACCAAGCACATCGCCCGCCCCGTGTGGAGCTACCTTGCCAACTCGGTGAAGGACTGCACCCCCCAGTGGGCCTCTGAGATTACCGGCCTTGACCCGCAGCTCATCGAGGAGTCCTGCGTGGTATGGCTCACCCGCCCCGAGGGTCAGAACTACGGTAACGGTGGCATTCACCTGAACCTCGCCCCCGACCAGATTGGCAACTGCACCCAAACGGTGCGCGCGGTGATCAACCTCATGTACACCTCCGGCAACTTCGACGGCCCCGCCGGCAACCGCGGCCTGTCCCGTACGCCGGTGGACGAGCAGTCCACTGCCGCTCCCGGCACCAACATGCCCGAGGAAGTGAAATACACCCTGAAGGGCATGGGCGCCCTCACCGGCGAGATTATGTGCCCTCCGTTCTACCTGTCGGACGTGGACGTAGACCCCATGAACATCCCCGACAAGCGGGAAGTGCATGGCAAGATGATCGGCGCAGGCAAATTCCCCATGTTGCCCTACTACGGCGAATGGGCCGACGCCACCCTCATCTGGGAGGCCTGCCTGGGCAACGGCGAGTACCGTCTGCGCGGCGGCATTAACGAGTCTGGCTCCTTCATGAACATGTCCAACGCCACGCTGGCCTGGGAAGCCCTGCAGCAGCTGGACTTCTGGGTGGACATCAACATGTTCCACCATCCCGGCACCGAGATGGCCGACATCATCCTGCCCTGCCAGCACTGGACCGAGCTGAACTGCATCCGCGTATCCCAGGGCGCTTCCGGCGGCATCGGCCTCACCCAGCGCGCCATCGAGCCTCCGGCCGACACCAAGTTCGACTACGACATCAACCGCCTGATTTTCGAGGCGCTTGAGAAGAAGGGCAATCCTAACGGCACCTGGACCAACATTAAGGGCGATGCTCCGGGCGCATACCTGCACGACGATCGCCTGGAGGACTGGTTCCAGGCCCACAACGAGGTGTCCGGTTTCAGCGACAAGTACCCCGGCTGCAAGTGGGAGCACTGGGAGGACTTCCGCGATGATTTCCAGGAGAACGGCTGGATCAACGCCAAGGAAATCGAGCCGAACCGCTGGGGCACCTACCGCCGCTTCGAAACCGGCTGGATGCGCATGGGCAAGGACGCCTGCACCGCCGCCCCTTGGTCCACCGACCCCGCCACCGGCGAGCCGGTGAACAACTTCGGCTGCCCCACTCCCAACGGCCTGGTGCAGTTCTGGTCGATGGCCTTTGAAACCCTGTGCCTGGATATGGCCAACGAGTACGAGCCCGGCAAGTTCGACGTCATCAAGGAAATGATGCCCAACTACGAGCCGCCGGCCAGCTCTGCCCAGGGCGGCCAGATCGACCTGGAGGAGTACCCGATCATCCTCACCACCGGCCGCCGTATCCCGGTGTACTTCCACAGCGAGCATCGCCAACTGCCCTGGTGCCGCGAGCTGTGGCCGGCGCCGCGCCTGGAGCTCAACCCCGACGACGCCGAGGCGCTGGGGCTGGAGCAGGGCGACTGGGCCTGGATCGAAACCGAGTGGGGCAAGGTGCGCCAGGTGGTGGACCTCTACCACGGCATCGCTCCCGGCTGGGCCAACGCCGAGCACGCTTGGTGGTTCCCGGAGCTGCCGGCACCCACCCATGGCTGCTTGCTCTCCAACATCGAGTGCATCTGGAACCCCTACGGTCAGGACAAGTTCATCGGAAGTTCGCACATGCGCGGCGTGCCGGTGAAGATTTACAAGGCAACGCCGGAGAACTGTCCCGACGGCAAGGTGGTGCCTTGCGCGCCCGAGGACGGCACCGAGATCATCTACGATGCCTCCGACCCGCGCCTGAAGGATTGGCTGCCCAACTACCAGATTCGAGAGGAGGCCTAAGCCATGACCCAGTACGCTATCGTCACCGACCTTAACCGCTGCGTCGGGTGCCTCGCCTGCATGGTGGCCTGCAAGGCCGTGAACAACGTGCCCATCGGCAGCTACTGGAACAAGGTGCTGCGCATCGGCCCCGTGAAGAAGGACGGCTATGCCAAAACCAACGACGTGGAGATGTACTACCTGCCGGTGCAGTGCCAGCACTGCGAGAACCCCGCCTGCGTGAGCGTGTGCCCCACCGAGGCCAGCCACAAGCTGGCCGACGGCACCGTGCAGGTGGACAAGGAGAAGTGCATCGGCTGCCAGTTCTGCGCCATGGCCTGCCCCTACGGCGTGCGCTATCTGAATGAGGAGGAGCGCGTGGTGGAGAAGTGCACTCTGTGCGACCAGATCACCGCTGCCGGCGGCCTGCCCCAGTGCGTCATCCAGTGCGGCGGCCGCGCCCGCTTCTTCGGCGACCTGGACAAGGGCATCGAGAGCTTCGAAGCGCCCGCCATCGGTTACGATGTGGACCGCTCCTATGACAACCTCTATACCGGCAACCGCATCACGGTGGGAGAGCTTGCCAAAGAGTACTCCGACTCCGACGTGTACAAGTTGCCCAACGCCGGCAACGAGCCCAGCTTCGCCTACATCCTGCGCGACAGGAAGTGGCAGGGCTAGGCGGGGCGGCCCGTTAGGGCCGGCCCGCCGGGCGGGGGCAAACGCCCCCGCCCGCCCCCTCGAGAGC
>NZ_QIBY01000014.1 GCF_003725335.1 Parvibacter caecicola | reverse complement strand
CTTACTGGCGGGCGGGGGCGCGGCGGCGCTGCCGCTGCAAGAGCGGCGGACGGGCGCCCAGAGGCGCCTGGAGCCCAAAAGCGGGGCCGTGCCGGGCAACGGCGCCCGCCCAGGCGCCGGCCGCTCCGCCCCGCGCCCCCAAACGGCCCCGCGGGCGTTTGCTGCCCTCAAGCCCGCCGTGGAGGCGCTATTCTGATGCAAGAAGTGTACGACTCCATAGCCTATCTGTACGACGGCACGCTGGAAGGTCTGTTCACGGCGGTGTTCTGCGCCTTCGAGCGCCACGAGGTGCCCACGGATGTGTGCCGCGAGGCCGATTACCAGCCCCGGCTGTCGCAGCTGACCATCACCATCGAAACCTCCCTCCAAAAGGCCGACCGTGTGCGGGCCGGCATCCTGCGCGCCTGCGGGAGGCGGGGGTATCGCCGGGTGCGCCGGGCCGCCCTGTCCGACGATTCCTCCGCCGGCACCGACGTGTACCGCTTCGTCGCCTTCGCCATGGCGGAAAACGCCAAGCGCCCCTGCCACGGCTGCCCGCGGCGCGGCACCTGCCGCAGCGCCTTTTGCAGCCCGCGGCAATCCAGCTGCCCCAAAGTGGTGGGGCGCCTGATAGACGATGTGACCAACCCCGCCGTGAAACCGGTGCACAAACTGTCGGTGGCCGTGAACCGCGAATGCGAGCACATGCGCCAGTTCCTGCGCTTCCAAGAGCTGGAAGGCGGCCTGTTCTACGCCCGCTGCAATCCGAAAGCCAACGTGGTGCCCCTGATCATGGACCACTTCGCCGAGCGCTTCAACGTACAGCCCTTCATCATTTACGACGAGAACCACGCCATCGCCGGCATCAGCGAAGGGGGCGACTGGCAACTGGTGAACACCCGCGATTGGCCCGACCACGAACTGAAGCTGCCGCCCGCCACCGCCACCGAGGCGGTGATGGCCGATGCTTGGCGCCGCTTCTACCGGGCGCTGTCGGTGAACTGCCGCTACAACCCCGAGCTGCGCCGCCAGCTGATGCCCAAACGCCTGTGGAAGAACATCACGGAAGTGAAGGGCGAGGCGTAAGGGCGCTGGCGTGCCTTATAATGGAGCCCCGTTCAAACCTCGTCGAAAGCCATCATGCGCCACGTAAGCCTGGAATCCCAAACGCTGTTGAAGGACATGCCCCCGCAGTTCGCGAAAACGCTGGGGCTCATGCCGCTGTACCGCACTTTCATCGACGGCGTGCGCGCCACCTGGGCCGACAACCCGGCCGCGGCCGAGTACCTGCTGGACAAGGTGAACGCCGTTTACCTGCGCACCGAGCAGCCGCGCGGCGGCCGGCTTCGCGACGTGCCCACCACGGTGTTCGAGGTGATGCTCTCCGACGCCATGAGCCGCAGCGAGCTGAACGCCCGCCGCGAGAGCCTGAAGCTGAACCTGGCGCTGCGGGGCATCTCCTGCGACGAACTGCGCATCGGCGCCTCGAAGCGGGGCATGTTGCAGCGGCATCCGTTGAAGAACCTGTGCGCCGCCCCGCCGGCGCCGCCGACCGCCGCTCCGAAGAAACCCCCCGTGAGCGAAGCGGAGGCCCTGGCCGTGCTGCGCCGCGCCTGCATCGTGGTGTTCGGGGAGGAAGCGCTGCCGAAGGCCGCCGCTATCACGGGCGCCAAGGTCACCCCCGCTGCGGCCTCCTCCATCGAGTACCGCTCGGCCCGCCAGTGGTACTTCTGCAACGCCACGGTGAGCAGCGCCGCCGCCGAAAAAGAACTGAGCGCCTCCGCAGAGGCGCTCAGGGACAAGTGCTTTCGGTTGGGGCTTCCGCTGCGGAAGCTGACGTTCCGCGACCGGTAGGGCTTAGGCCAGCTGGCCGCTCTTCCAGGCCTCCAGGCCCTCCACCACTTTCTTGTGGGCGTCGCCCAAAGCGGCCATGTGGTTCTGGGCGGCGTCGATTTCGCCGGAGAACAGGGCGTCCGACACGTAAGCCGCCACCTGAAACAGCTCACGGAAGGAAAGGTTACCAGAAACCCCCTTCAGGCTGTGGGCCTGCGAATAGCCCTCTTCGTAATCCTTGGCCTCCATGGCGGCCACCAAAGAAACGTAATGGTTGTCGTTGAGATACTTCAGCGCCAAGCGCTCGTACAGCTCGGCATTGTCGCCGAAACGGTCCATGGCATCCACGTAATCGATTCCGTAAGCAGCCAACGCGGTGGTGAGTGATTCAGCCATAACGACCTCTTTCTTTCCTGCATAACCTGGCGCGAAACACGGCGGCCGGGCTTCCAAACCTCTCTAATCAAGTGTAGTAGAGCGCAAAAAACGGCAGCAAAAACTTGCCTCTCTGTTACCTTTTTGTGACTGGTCTGTAGAAATCAGGCAGCCGAGCACTCCCGCGCCAGCACCCGCTCCATGGCGGCGATGGCGCATTCCAGTTGCCGATCGTCGGGCTCGTTGGTGGTAAGGTACTGCATCTGCATGCCGGGCCACAACACCACTTTCACCAGGGGATTGTCCGGGTGCGAACCGGCCCAGCGCACCGTTATCTCATAGGAAATGCCGGCAATAACCGGCATCAGCAGAATGCGCACCAAGATGACCAGCGCCAACTTGGGCAGCCCCTCCGGCACGCCCCAGGCGCCGATGAGGGAATTCAGCGGAAAAATGGTGTACACCAAAATGGCGATAATCATCACCATGATGAGGAAGGCCGTGCCGCAGCGCACGTGCAGCCGCGGAAAGCTGCGGGCGTTCTCCACCGTGAGCGGCAGACCGTGCTCGTGGCAGTGGATGGTTTTGTGCTCGGCGCCGTGGTACATGAACATGCGCCGCACGTCCTCCATGCGGCCGATGAGCCACAGATAGAACACGAACACCGCCACGCGCAGAATGCCGTCCACCACGTTCCAGAGCACCAGGTTGCCGTCGTACTCCCCTACCAGCAGGTTGGTGATCACGGCCGGCGCCACGATGAACAGCACCACCCCCAGCACCACGCCGAACACCATGGAGAACACCATTTCCTTGTGGCCGAACTCCATCTCCGGCTCGTCGGCGGACACTTCGCGCACCTCGCAAGGGGCGCCGCCTTCGTCGGGGGCCGCCTCGCCGGGGGTTGCCTCGGCGGAAGCCGCTTCGGCAGCCTCTTCTGCGCCCTCGGGCGCGTCCCCTTCGGGCCCCTGCACCACTTCCAGGGTGCGCTGGGCCCCCAGGCCGTCCACCATGGTGTCCGGATTGCCGAAATCCCGCTTCCAGACGAAATGCTTTTCCTCAGAAAGCGCCACCGCGCCGGCGGCGGCCAGCTCCTCCTGCACCTCCACGGCCTGCGCCTGGGCAAGGGCCTCTTCCTCCCCTTCCTCATCGCCGAAGGCGTGCATCGCGGCAATCTCCAGCGCCTTGAACCCCAGCACCAGCGATTCCACCAGCGCCCGACAGCCGCGCACCAACGGCCAGTACATCCAGCCGTTCTTCTGCTTGCCGCTGGCCAGATCGTGCTCTTCCAGGTAAATGCCGCCGTCGGGGGTGCGCACCGCCACCGCCCAATTCAGCTTGCCCCGCATCATGATGCCCTCGATGAGGGCCTGGCCGCCGATGTGGGTTTTCTTGGCGCCGTCCTCGCTGAAAGCGCGGGACAGGTCGCTCTTTTTGGGTTGCTGCTCGCTCACAGGGCGCCTCTAGTTCCAGGGGGCCTCGGCGCGCGGGTAAGGGTTGCCGCAGCACATCTTCCCCTCCGGGCACGGGCCCGACACGCAGGGGGCGCCGGCGGTGGCGAACACGAAGGGCGCCGTGGGGCGCGCCAGCTCCAGCATCTGCCAGGCCATGTCGCGGATTTCCCACTGGGCGCGGTTGCAGCAGCGCAGGTTGAAGAAGTGCAGCAGCTCGCGCACGTTCATGGTGATGACGATCTTCGTCTCGGCGGCGTTGGGCAGCAGGTAACGGGCGTCCTCGGCGGGGATGCCGGCCTCCAGCAGCTGCTGATACGCGCCGATCACGGCTTCGATGGCCTGGTCGAAGGCCTCTTTCGCCTGGGCGTCCCCCTCAACGGAGGGGGGCGTCACCACCGGCAGGCCGTCCTTGTACTTCACGTAGCGCTGGCTTTGCTGGTTGAAGCTTGCCAGGCGATGGCGCACCAGCTGATGGGTAAGGGCGCGGGACACCCCCTCCACCGCGAAGGTGTAACTGGCGTGCTCCAGCGTGGAGAAATGGCCGGAGCGCATGATGGTGGAGAGCACCGAGTGCATCCGCTCCTCGCTCATGGTTTCCATCAGCTCGGCCGCACCCACCGGCGCGTAGCAAAGGCGGGCGGCGGTGGCGATGGCCCGCTCGGGGTCGGGCGTGTGGTACAGAAGCTCGATGTGCATGGGGTTCCTTCCGGTAATTTGCGTTCAGGGAATTCTACCAAAGCCGATGCGGCCGCAGCGGCGCGGGGCGGGCGGCTCCCCCATCTCTCCAATAAGCGGAAAGCGACAGTGCGGGCGCGTCCGGACGGCCGGCGCGGAGGTGTCAAGGGGGCGGCGCTGGCCTATACTTGGGGAAACGGGCCGGACAGAACAGGAGCAGCCATGCAAGACAGAAGGGCCGAAGCCGCCACCCCCGCCATCGCCGTCGTGGGCGGAGGGGCATCGGGGCTGGCGGCGGCCATCGCGGCCGCGCAGACGTGGCGTGCCTGCGGAGGCGGCAGAGCGCACGCGGCGGCGGGACGTCTGCTCGACATCCGCATCTTCGAGAAGGACGACCGCATGGGCCGCTCCGTCCTGGCCACCGGCAATGGCCGCTGCAACGTGTTCAACACACGGCCCGAGGCCGGCAGCTACCGCAATCGCCCGCTTGTCCAGGCGGTGCTGCGCGCCGCGGAAAGCTGCCGCCCGCCCCTGGCCGCGGTGCAGGGGCAAACCGCCGTGGAGCGCTTCTTCTCCGGCCTGGGGCTGGTTTGGAGGGAAGACGAGGAGGGCCGCTGCTGGCCGGCAACCAACAAGGCCTCCACGGTGCTGGACGTGCTGCGCGCCGGGTGCCGCGCGAACGGGGCGCGGGAATGTTGCAACAGCCCGGTGGAGCGCATCGAGCGCACCGGCGAGGGGGGCCGCTTCGCTCTGCGCCTGGCCGACGGGCGCATTTGCCACGCCGATGCCGTGGTGGTGGCAACGGGCAGCGGGCTTGCGGACGGCCTTTTGCCCGGCGGCATAGCGGTGGAGCCCCCCACAGCCATGCTCTGTCCGCTGGCGGTGCGGGAGAAGTGGGTGCGCAGCCTGGAGAACATCCGGGTGCGGGCCAAGGTGCGCCTGGTGCGCGGCAGCCAAACAGTGAGGCGGCAGACGGGCGAGGTGCAGTTTCGCAAGTTCGGCGTGTCGGGCATCGCCGTGTTCAATTTAAGCCGGGAAGCCCGCACGGGAGACGAGCTGGCGCTGGACCTTCTGCCGGCGCTTGGCGAAGGGGAAGCCACGCCGTTTTTGCTCCATCGGATGGAAGCGATGGGCGCGGCGCTGGGGCGCACCCCCACCGTAGAGGAAACCATGGCCGGCCTGGTGCTCCCCCGCGTTGCCGAAGTGGTGCTGGGGCAGCTGGGGCTGGAGGGCGGCCGCCCCGTGGCGCCCGGCGACATCGATCGCTTAGCGGCCGCTTTGAAAAACCTTTCCCTCACCGTGACCGGCCTTGCCAACAACGTTTCCCACCAAATCACCCGCGGGGGCATCGCTACGGGCCAGCTGGTGCCGGAAACCCTGCAGATTGCAAGCGCGCCGGGGCTGTTCGCCGCCGGCGAAGCCGTGGACGTGGACGCCGACTGCGGCGGCTTCAACCTGCTGTGGGCCTGGGCCAGCGGCTATCTGGCCGGCACCAGCGCCGCCAAAATGTTAGCTGAGTAGCGAAACCGGCCCAGAAAACCTGGCGTGTCGGGGTAGAACGAAAGGCGCTGGCGCCGCTAAGGCGGCTACATCCCCTCCACTTCGGCTACTTCGAACTCGTTGCCGCGGAGGAGCTGGGTGTCGGCGCTGCCGCAGTGGGGGCAGGTGCGCCCTTGGGGCACGGTGGGGTACGTGCGGCCGCAACTGTTGCACACCGTCACGGCCGGCACCGTTTTCAGCTGCAGCTGGCAGCCGCGCAAAAGGTCGCTCTTCTGGGAGGCCCAGCCCCAGGCATCCTGCAGCTGCCCAGCCACCACGCCCGACACTTCCCCCAGCTCCACCGTAACCCGGCAGATGCGGGAAAGTACCTGTTCAGCGGACACTTCCTCCAGAAGGTCGCTCAGCGCAAACACCAGTCCCAGCTCGTGCACGGCTACTCCCGCCCCGTGATCTTCTTCACCAGCATCTTGCCGGCGTGGGGAAGAATCTTGCCGATCTTCTTCTCGGACGGCACCATGGTGGAGCATTCGGGGTGGTCGCGCCGCAGATGGATGGCGTCGAACTCGCAGCGGGTGGTGCACAGGCCGCAGCCGATGCACTTGTTCGGATCCACGACGGAAGCGCCGCAGGACAGGCAGCGGGCGCACTCGGCGGCCACCTGGGCCTCGGTGAATACCCCGCGCGGGTCTTCCCAGTTGTAGCGCGAGCTGGCGGCAGGTGCGCAAACGGGGGCGTTGCGCCCCGCTTCGTCGTAGCTGCCCGGCGCAATGAGCGCGTGCTGTTTGTCCAGTTCAACGTAGTGGCGCGGGTTGCGTCCCAGCGTGAGCGAACTGCCCTTCTGGGCGAAGCGGTGCAGGCTCACCGCCGCCTCATGGCCGGCCGCGATGGCGTCGATGACGAACCGCGGCCCCGTGAGGGCGTCGCCGCCGGCGAACACGTCTGGCTGGGCCGTTTGGAACGTGGCGGAATCGGCCACCACAGTGCCGTTTTGGCGCAGCTCCACCGCACTGCCCTCCAGCAGCTGCCCCCAGTCGATGGCCTGGCCGATGGCCATCACCACTTGCCAGCATTCCACCTCGCAGGTATCGCCGTCGTCGTAGACCGGCGCGAAACGTCCCTCGTCGTCGAACACCCGCACGCAGCGGCGCAGCCGCAGCGCCCGGGGCCGGCCGTCCTCGCCCCGCAGCACTGCCGCCGGGCCCCAGCCGTTCATGATCATGATGCCCTCGGCACGGGCCTCTTCTATTTCTTCCGCCGAAGCCGCCATCTCGTCTGGCTGCTCCAAGCACACCATGCGCACCGAAGACGCCCCCAGCCGCAGGGCGCAGCGGGCGGCATCGATGGCCACGTTGCCGCCGCCCACCACCGTAACCGATTCCGCAACGGCGGCATCGGGATTGCCCAGCGCCTCGGCCAGGAAATCCATCGCCGTGGAAACGCCGGGGCCCTCTTCGCCCTCAACACCGGCCAAGCGCCCTTTCTGGGCGCCGACGGCCAAGTAGAAGGCGCAAAAGCCCTCATCGCGCAGCTGCTGCAGGGTAACGTCGCGCCCCACTTCGGTGTTGCAGCGAATCTCCACCCCCAGCTGCCGCAGGATGTCTATCTCGGCCGCCACCACTTCGGGCGACAACTTGAACGACGGGATGCCGTAGGCCATCATGCCGCCGGGCTTCCCCCGTTTCTCGAACACCACCGGCTTATAGCCGGAAAGCGCCAGGTAATACGCGCAGGTGAGGCCCGCCGGGCCCGCCCCCACGATGGCGATCTTCTCCGGAAACGCCCCCCGGGTGGTGGGAGGCACCACCTGCGGCACGAAGCGGTGCTCCTCGCTCAGGTCGTGCTCGGCGATGAACCGCTTCACCTCGTCGATGGCCACCGCCTCGTCCACGGTGCCGCGGGTGCAGGCGGCCTCGCAACGGCGATTGCACACGCGGCCGCACACCGCTGGGAAGGGGTTCTCCTTCTTGATGAGGGCCAGCGCGTCGCGATAGCGCCCTTGGGCGGCCATGCGCAGGTAGCCCTGCACCGAGATGTGCGCCGGACAGGCCACTTTGCAGGGGGCGGTGCCGGTTTCATGGCATTCGATGCGGTTGTTGTTCTTGTAATCGGGGTCCCAGTCCTTCTCGCTCCAGGAAAGCGTGGGCAGCGGCTGTCGTGGATAGCTGATGGGGCCGCCCTCGGCGGGCAGTTTCTGCCCCAGCTGCACGGCGCCGGCGGGGCACACCTCCACGCAGCCGCCGCAAGCCACGCAAGCGGCGCCGTCCACTTCGGCGGTGTAGGCCGACCGACTCATGTTGGGGGTGTTGAACAGCTGCGAAGTGCGCAGCGCGTAGCACACGTTCACGTCGCAGTTGCAGATGGCGAATATCTTGTCCTGCCCGTCGATGTTGGTGATTTGGTGCACGTAGCCGTTCTTCTCCGCCAGAAGCAGGATGCCCAGCACCTCGTCCAGCGTGATGAAGTGGCCTTTGCCGGTTTCCACCAGGTAATCGGCCATATCGCCGATGGCGATGCACCAGTTCTGGGGGTCGCTGCCGTCGTTGGCGCCGCGCACCCGTTCGGCGGTGCGGCACGAGCAGGAACCGGCGGCGAAGCGGTCGTACTTCTTAAGCCAGTGGGAAATGCGCTCCACGTCGGCCGCCTCGCTGTGGCTCTCGATGGCCCGCTGCACCGGGATGACGTGCATGCCGATGCCGGCGCCGCCCGGCGGCACCATTTTGGTAACCTTGGTGAGCGGCAGAAACGACATGCGCTCGAAGAACGTGGCCAACTCGGGGTGTTCTTCCATCTGCGCCTGATTCATCACGGTGAACTCGGCGGAGCCGGGCACGAACATGGGCAGCACGTAGCGCTTCTCGTGGGCGGGGTTCGCGCCGTCGAGGTTTTCCCAGTTGTACTCGATAACGCCCTTCAGCGCCAAGCTGTCCAGCAGCTGTTGCAGCTTGCCCGCTTCAAGCCCGCTGCGCTCCTGCAGCTGGGCGAAGGTAAGAGGGTGGCGCACCTTCATGTGAGCGGTGAGCGTCGCCTCCTCATCGGTCATCACGCTGGCAAGGCCCCAGTACTCAGGGCTTTCCGGCTGCACCTTCACCCCGATGCGGTCGGTGATCTTTTGAGCTTCCGCCAGTACCCCCGGCTTCAGCGGAAGGGCAGCCGCCGGGCCGGGATCGTTGGGCTGGGCAGGACAGTAGGCGGTGAAGGTGTCGTTTTCGCTATAGAGCTCCGGCACGATCACGCGATGGGGCTCGCCGTTGGGGGCGGCCGTGGGAATCGCGTTGCGCTCGGCAATCTCCTCAGGCGTCAACCCTTCCAGCATCGCCTGCTTGCGCTCTTCCACCGTAGAGCCGCCGTAGGGCTCTTCAACTACGGTAAGTGTTCCGTTCTCAGCTGGTTTCGCCATGGCGTCCATCCTCTCCAGAGGCCCCCTCAGGCACTCCCTCGAATGCGAGCCACCCATTATATCGGCTAAAACCCCAGGTAACCCGAGCCGTTGCGAAACTACGAAATCCCCTTTTATCATCGGAGGCCGGGTCGGCCCAACCAGAACGCCATCGCAGGTTGAATTCGTAGGGCAGAGATTCTATCTCTGCCTAAACGGACGGCCCGTGCGGGGCTGCGGCTTTAGGCCGAGATAGAATCTCGGCCCTACGAAAATGGTCCGGTAGGGTGTCATGGGGACGTTCCCATGACACCTGCGGTCGCAGTTGTGCGGGGGAAGGGCGGGGGTGGCCCAACAAAGCGAGTTCCGCACGACGCGAAAGTGCCAGTGGCACTTTCGCCAAAGCAGGACTGTTTGAGCGACTTGGGCTGCCCCTGCCCTTCCCCCTGCCCCGTAAAAGAACGGGCCAACGGATGTGGCAAAAGTGAACGTCCCCGTGACACCTGCGAATGGTGGGTGTCGAAGACGGGGGTTAGAACCAGGATTGGATTATGGGGAGCCAGCCCATCACCAGGATGACGGCCACCAGCACCGGCACGCCGTAATGCATCCAACCGTACAGCCAGGCAGGGTACTTCGCTCCCTTGCCGGCGTTGGCTTCGGCCAGGAAGTTCTTCCAGCCCCACCCGCGACGGCTGGTGCAGAACAGCACGAACACCAGCGACCCCAGCGGCATGATGTTGCTGGAAACCAGGAAGTCCTCGATGGTTTGGATATCGCCCACACCGGGCATAACCACACCGGAAAGCAGGTTGAACCCCAGCGCGCAGGGCAGCGACAAAAGCGGGATAGCGATGAGGTTCACCACCACCGCCTTCTTGCGGCTCCACCCCCATTCGTCCATGGCGAAGCGCAGAATGCCCTCGAACACGGCGATGACGGTGGAAAGCGCCGCGAAGCTCATGAACACGAAGAACAGCGTGCCCCACAGCTGGCCGCCCCACATCTGCTGGAATACGCTGGGCAGCGTGATGAACACTAGGCCAGGGCCGGAATCGGGGGCCACGCCGAAGGCGAAGCACGCGGGAAAGATGATAAGGCCCGTGGCCAGGGCCACCGAGGTGTCCAGCACGCCGATGGTGGCCGCCTCTCCCAGAAGGGAGCGGTCCTTCCCGATGTAGCTGCCGAAGATGGTCATGGACCCCATGCCGATGGACAGGGTGAAGAAAGCCTGGCCCATGGCGGCGTAAGCGGCTTCGCAGAAGGTGTCGAAGCTGCCGAAGATTTTGGAGAAGTCGGGCAGCAGGTAGAAGGCCGCCCCCGCCTCGGCGCCGGGTAGGGTGAGGGAACGCACCACCAGCACGCCCAGAATGGCCAGCAGCGCCACCATCATCACCTTGGTGATGCGCTCCACGCCCTTCTGCACCCCCAGCGAGCACACCAGGATGGAAACCGCGCACACCACCACCATCCAAAACACCAGCTCAACCGGGCTGGCCAGCATATTATTGAATGCCTCCGCCGTTTGAGCGGTATCGGCACCGGCGAAGGTGCCGGAGGCGAACTTGGGCACGTAGGCCAGCATCCAGCCGGCCACAGTGGTGTAGAACATCATCAGCAGGTAGCAGCCGCCGATGCCCAGCCATTTGTACTTGTGCCAATGAGTGGCGGGTGGCTCAAGCCGGTTGAAGGCGCGGGCGATGGAGCTTTGGGAACCGCGCCCCACCGCAAATTCCATCACCATGATGGGAAGCCCCAGGATGAATAAGAACACCAGGTACATGAGCACGAAAGCGGCGCCGCCGTACTGGCCGGTGATGTAAGGAAAGCGCCATACGTTGCCAAGGCCGATGGCGCAGCCGGCGCTGATCAGAATGAACCCCAAACGGGAGCCGAACTTTTCTCGTTGCATCGAAATCCTCTCAACCAGTGGCGAAACGCAGCGCCCAACCAGTATAGGGCTTGCGCTGCGGCGCACAGGGCACTTGCCACCGGCGCGTAACTACAGGCGCAAATCCAGCCGCGAAGTGGCCAAGTCCACCCGCGAAAGCACCACTTGCAAGGGCTGCCCCAGCCTGAACACCTGGTCGGTGTCGGCGCCGGTGAGGGTGTAACGGTCGGGGTCGAACATGAAGTACTCGGGGCCCAGGTAGCGCAGGGGCAGAAAGCCCTCGATGGCGCCCCCCAGCTGCAACTCTGTGGTGACGCCCCGCTCAAGCCGCACGAACAGCCCTTGGGAAGACACCCCCGACACCACGCCGGCAAAGGTCTCCCCCACCCGCGGCTCCAAATACTCCGCTAGCTTCAGGGTTTGGGATTCCCGCGCCGCCGTTTCCGCCACCCGCTCCATGTAGGAGGAATGCTCGCCGATCCAGGCCAGCGCTGCCACCTCTTGGTCGAACAGCTGCGGCCGCTTGAACAGGGCCGCCTTCAGCATGCGGTGCACCACCAAGTCGGGGTAGCGGCGAATGGGGCTGGTGAAATGGCAGTAGGCCTTGCTGGCCAGCCCGTAGTGGCCGTCGTTCACTGGACGGTACACCGCCCGCTTCATGGCCCGCAGCAGCAGGTTCGACACCAACTCCTCCTCGGCACGGCCGTGGCTTTCCTCCAGCACGCTTTGGATGACGAACGGGCTGCCATGGCCCAAAAGCGCCGCCCCGGAACGGGAGAACCAGCTGAACTCCCGAAACACCGGTACCAAAGCCGCCAAGGCCTCGCCGGCCGGCGCATCGTGCACACGGTACAAGCAGGGGAAGTCCTTGCCGAACAGATGGCGGGCCACCGCCTCGTTGGCGGCGATCATGGCCTCCTCCACCAGCATGGTGGCGTCCGTCTTCTGGCGAAGCTCCACCCCCACAGGCGCCCCTTCCCCGTCCAGGCGCACCTTCGCCTCCACGGTGGAGAAATCGATGCCGCCGGCCGTCGCGCGCCGCCGGCCCATCGCCTGGGCCAGGACGCTGGCCGCCTTCAGCTTGCGCACCATGGTCTCCCCCACGCCCGTCCCCTCCAAAGAAACGGGCCCTTCCCCTTCGGTGTCCAGCAACTGCTGCACCTGGCCATAGGTAAAGCGCGTCTTCGAGCAGATGAGGCTGGGATAGAACTGGGCCTGCAGCACCTGCCCCTGGTCGGTGACCAGCATGTCGCAGGTGAAGGCGCGGCGCACCTGGCCCGGCTTCAGCGAGCACACCTCTTCGGAGAGGGCCGGCGGCAGCATGGGGATAACCCGGTCGGCCAGGTAAACGCTGGTGGCGCGGCGGCGCGCCTCGATGTCCAGCGCGCTGTTCCAGGGCACGTAGGCGGAAACGTCGGCGATATGCACCCCCAGCCGCCACAGCAGGCGGCCCGATGCATCCCGCACCCGCTCAAGCGAAAGGGCGTCGTCGAAGTCCTTGGCATCGGCCGGGTCGATGGTGAACACCACTCTCTGGCGCAGGTCCGCATAACCCTCTGCCAGCGCCTCCGCCTCGTCCACCGCCACCTGGGCCGCTTCCGCCAGCGCCGATTCTGAGAACACAGTTTCCAGCTTGTGACGGGCCACGATCATGTCGATGCCGCCGCTGCCGCCGCCCTCTTCGGACAGCACTGCCTCGATCACGCCGGTGCAGGCGCTGTGGCGGGTGGGAAACTGGGTGATGCGCACCTGCACGAAGGCCCCCTCCGGCACATCGGGGGCATCAGCGCGCAAGGTGAAGATGTCGAAGGGGATACCCGAGTTGTCCGGCACCACCACGGCGAACGGGTCGGCCAGCTCCACCCGGCCGCACACCACTTCGCTGGCCCGCTCTATCACCCGCACCACGCGCCCCTGGGGCCGTTCGGAGCCGCGGCCGCGTCCGCCGCCCTTGCGGCCGCCGACGGGGGCCACTTCCACCAAATCGCCGTCGGAAGCGCCGCCGCGGGCGGAATCGGGAATGAAGAAATCGCCCTCGGCGGTGGTGACGAAGGAGTTTTTTCCGTCGCGGGAGTCCAGCACTCCACGCAGCAGCGCCCGGGGCTTGTGCCGCACCGATGAACGTTTGCGCGCCATGGCGCCCCTAGGAGGAAAGCTGGGAGCGAACGGAGTCCACAGCTACGATGATCTGGTTGTCCACGCCTTCGTTAGCGCTCACCCGAATGTCGGGCACCACGCCCACGCCGGAAATCTCGTGGCCCAAGGGGGTAAGGTAATAAGCGGCCGTGTAGCGCACCGCACCGCCCCAGGTAAGCTCGCGAGTCACCTGCACCGATCCCTTGCCGGCGCTGGTTTGCCCCACTACCGTGGCCCGCTGGTTGTCCTGCAGCGCCGCCGCCAGCACTTCCGCTGCCGCCGAAGTGAATTCGTCCACCATAACGCACACCGGCGCATCGGTCACGGTAACCCCGGAAACCTTCTTGGTAGAAGACCCTTCATTGGTCTGCACCTCCACCACCACGCCACTGCGCAACAGCAAACCCGCAAGGTCCACCGCCTGGGACAGGTAACCACCGGGGTTGCTGCGCAGGTCCAACACGAAGCCGGCCGCCCCTTCGGCGGTAAGCTGCTCGATGGCCTGGCGCACAAGATCGGTAGAGTTAGCAGTAATCTGCCGCAGTCGAATAACCCCCACGTTCTCTCGTAGCTCGGTGGAAACGTTTTCTTCCACGTACTCCTTGCACAGAAGCGTAGTGGAATACTCCAGCCCGGTTTCGGCATCAAGGCTGGTGGGGCGCATCCACGACACCACTACCGACGTGCCATCGTGATCCGAGAGGAAGTTCACCACTTCCGTCATGGTCCAGACATGGGATTCATCGCCATCCAGCCCCACCACGAAATCGCCGGGCACTACGCCGCGCGCCTCCGCTTCCGAGCCCTCGAACACGTCCGCCGCGTAGGCGCGGCCGTTGTACTCGGAAAATACCACGCCGATGCCGGCATAGCTGCGCTCGCTGGTTTCCTTGATGTAGCTGTTGTAGCGATCGGGGTCATAGTACATTGCGTACGGGTCGTCAGTGGAAGCCATCATGGCGCCCAGCACCCCCACCGTAGCCTCGTCCAGGTTCACCGAGTCGAGGCTGAACTCCGCCAGCAGGTTCTCCACATCGGACACCCGCATGCTCACCGAATCAAAAGTGGTTTTGCCGGAACTGGAGTCGTTGGCGGCGCTCTGCCCCTCAAGGGCGGGGAACCCCAGCGAATCCATGAGAGCCGGCTGGCTGCGCAGAAAGAAGCCCGCCATGAAGGCGGCGCACAGCAGCAAAAAAACAAGCAGGGCAGCCGCGATGCGCCGCATGTGACCCCGCTGGCGCTTCATGGCCAGCGACACCTTCCGCGCCCGCTTCTGCTGCTCTGCTTGTCCCATAATCGCCCGTCAGCCCCTCGGCCGCGCCTAAACCTTCAGGTAGCGGCGCATGGCGAACGCCGAGCCCAGAAGGCCGATCACCAGGCCGGCCCCCAGAAGGGCCAGGTAAATCATCACGTAGGTGTGGCCGGACACGTCCAGCGACAAGAACGAGATGGCGTCCTGCAAGCGGGGCAGCGCATAGGCCCGCAGCACCTGCAGCACCACAATGGCCAAACCGGCGCCGATTACCGCGTGCAGCGCGCCCTCCATGAGGAAGGGCCCGCGAATGAAGCCGTTGGAGGCGCCCACCAGACGCATGATGGCAATCTCCTTGCGACGCGCCATGATGGCAAGACGGATGGTGTTGTTGATGAACACCAGCGCGATGAACACCAGCAGCAGGATGAGGGCCGCGCCGATGTAGCGCAGGTACCCGGTTACCGTGAACAGCTTGTCCACAGTGCGCTGGCCGTAGCGGATGGCCTCGTGGGGATCATCGGGGTTGTCGGTGATGGACTTGTAGTCGGTGTTATCCAGAATCTGCTGCACCACCGTCTCCACCTGCGAGGGGTCGGAAAGCTCCACCTCGATGGAAGCGGGCAGCGGATTCTGGCCGTCCAGCTGGTCGATGATGTCGGGGTTGATGGTGGTTTCTCGGAAGTCCTCCAGAGCCTGGTCCTTCGTGGTGAAGCTGACCGACGAAACATCGGCAAGGGCGGTGATCTGGTTCATCACCTTATCGATGGTTTCCTGCGAGGCATTGTCGCCCACATGGGCGGTGATGGTAACTTCGTTCTCGATGTTGCGCACCAAGTGCTCCACAATCACGCCGCCCACCAGAAACACGCCGATAATCAGCAACGACAGGAAAATGGTGATGATCGAGCCCAGCGTAGTGGACAGATTGCGGGTGAGCCCCTGGAAGGACTCCTTCAAAAAATAGAACAAACTAGACATCGGAACCGTACACCCCCCGTTCCTGGTCGCGGGTGAGATGGCCGCGGTCCAACACGATCACGCGCCGGCGCATGTTGTCCACCATCTCGCGGTCGTGAGTGGCGATGACCACCGTGGTGCCGGTGCGGTTGATGCGCTCCAGCAGATCCATGATGCCGCGGGACGTTTGCGGGTCGAGGTTGCCGGTAGGCTCGTCGCAAATCAAGAGCGGCGGGCGGTTCACGATGGCTCGGGCGATGGACACGCGCTGCTGCTCGCCGCCGGACAGCTGATCGGGATACTTGTTCAGCTTATCGGCCAGGCCCACCAGCCGCAGCACTTCGGGCACCTGTGTCTTGATCACGTGGCGGCTCTTGCCAATCACTTCAAGGGCGAAGGCCACGTTCTCGAACACGGTTTTGTTGGGCAGCAGCTTGAAGTCCTGGAACACGCAGCCGATGTTGCGGCGCAGGTAGGGAACGCGCCAGTTGCGCATGGTGGTAAGATCCTCGTCGGCCACGTAGATTTTGCCCGACGTGGGCTTGATCTCGCGGGTGAGCAACTTGATGAAGGTGGACTTGCCGGAACCGGAATGGCCCACCAAGAAGATGAACTCGCCAGCGAACACTTCCAGGGTAATGTTGTCCAGCGCCGGTTTCTTAGGCTGGGCGGCATAAACTTTCGTCACATGATCGAACGTGATGACCGGCATGCCCATGCGGGTGGGCACATCGTTCACATCAAGCTCGGGCAGAGACTGGGACAGCTGGGAGGTGGCGGAAAGCGAACCGGCGCCACCGGCGCTTCGGTGCCTTCCGTGGGCCCCACGGCCTCCTTGGCTCATTTCATTGGCCACAGCATGCTCCTTTTCGGGTTGGGTTAGCTGTTTCGGCAGATGCGGTTTCGGGCTGAGAGCTTTCTGGAGGATAGGCGGTCGCGACAGAGCTGCGCTCGACGCGTCGGGGTGCTTGAGCCTGTAGTCTCAAGCACCCCTTTGGCTTTACCGGACCTCGCTCCGCTCCGCCACGACCGCCTTGCCATAATTCTTAGTCAGAAACACAACCGCTAATCTTAACAGAGGGGCTTGCGGGCTATGGCTTTCTTCACCGCATCTTCAATGGCAGCGGCGTCAATGGAGAAGTAAGAGAGCAGCTCCTCGAACTCGCCGGACTTGCCGAAGCAGTCGTCCACGGCCACCATCTCCAGCGGCGCCAGACACTGGCGGGAAAGCACGTCGGCCACCGCCGCCCCCAGGCCGCCGATGCGGGAGTGCTCTTCGGCGGTAACCACGCAGCCGGTTTTGCACACCGAGGCCACGATGGTGTCCTCATCCAAGGGCTTCACGCAGAACGCGTCCACCACTTCAACGGAAATGCCCTGCTCGGCTAGCGATTCCGCCGCCATCAACGCTTCGCGGATCTCCACCCCGTTGGCCACGATGGTGCAGTCGGAGCCCTCGCGCACCACATAGGCGCGGCCGCATTCCAGCTGCACGCCGTCCTCGTACACGCAGGGCACCGCGGCGCGCCCCATGCGCACGTACACCGGGCCCGGGGTTTCCGCCGCCAAGCGAATGGCCGCCACCGCCGACGGGTAGTCGGCGGGCACAAACACCCGCATGCGCGGCAGCGCCCGCATCAGCGCTACGTCCTCCAGCATCTGATGGCTGCCCCCGTCGGGGCCCACCGAAACGCCGGCATGGGTGGGGGTGATCTTCACGTTCAGGTTGGAATAGCACACCGTGTTGCGAATCTGGTCGTAGGCGCGCCCGGTGCCGAACACCGCAAACGACCCGGTGAAGGCCACGTTGCCCGTGAGCGACAGGCCCGCCGCCACATCTATCATGTTCTGTTCGGCAATGCCGCAGTTGAAGAACCGCTGACCGTATTCCGGCTTCGCGGCGGCGAATTTTCCCATCGTGGTGGAACCGCTCAAGTCGGCGTCCACCGCCACTACCGGCACGCCCTCTTCCGCCAGCGCCGCAAGGGTTGCCCCCAGGGCGGCGCGGGTGGCCTTCTTCACCGAACGCTGCTCGGCGGATGCAAGTTTAACCATGGAAATCGTCCCCCTTAGCTATTCGTCGCCTAGTTCGGCCAGAGCCACCGCGCATTGCTCGGCATTGGGGGCCTTCCCGTGCCAACCGGCCTGGTTTTCCATGAAGGAAACGCCCTTGCCCTTCACCGTTTCGGCGATGATCGCCCACGGCGCGCCGTCCGGCTGGGCCTTGCAGCTGTTAAGCACCTCGGTGATGGCGTTGATATCGTGGCCGTCCACTTCCGCCACGCGCCAGCCGAAGGAGGCGAACTTCTCCTTCAGGCTTTCGGGGCTGCACACCTCGGTCACAGGACCGTCGATTTGCAAACCGTTGTGGTCCACGATGGTAATCAGGCGCCCCAGCTGCTGGTGGGCGGCGAACATGGCCGCTTCCCACACCTGCCCCTCTTCGCACTCGCCGTCGCCCATCAGGGCGAAAACGGTGCTCTGGCTGCCGGCCAGGCGCAAACCGCAGGCGGTGCCGGCGGCGATGGAAAGGCCCTGCCCCAGCGAGCCGGTGCCCACTTCCACGCCGGGCACCATACTGGAATCGGGGTGCCCCTGCAGCCGCGACCCCAGCTTGCGCAGGGTTTTCAGCTCTTCGACGGGGAAATAGCCGGCACGGGCCAACGTGGCGTACAGAGCCGGCGCCGCGTGCCCCTTGGTGAGGAAGAACCAGTCCCTCCCCTCCCACCGGGGGTCTTCGGGGTTGTGGGCCAGCACGCCGTTCAGGTACAGGGCCACCAGAATGTCGGTGGCCGAAAGGGAGCCGCCGGGATGGCCGCTGCCGGCTTCGCACACCATCTGCACGATGTCCCGGCGGATTTGACGCGCCAGCGCCTGGTTGTCTTGCATAGTTACCTCTACCCCTTCTGCGAGACGTTCCACTTGTGATAGCCGATCACGAAATTGTCCAAATCGCCGCCCAAAACAGAATCGACGTTGCCGGTTTCCACGCCCGAGCGGAGGTCCTTCACCATCTGGTACGGGTACAGCACGTAGTTGCGAATCTGCGAGCCGAAGGAGTTTTCCATCCGCTCCCCCCGTAACTGATCCAGCTCCTCCTGCCGCTTGCGCTGCTCCAACTCGTAGAGCCGGGCCCTCAGCACCCGAAACGCCGCTTCCTTGTTCTGAATCTGCGATTTCTCATTTTGGCAGGTTACCACGATACCGGTGGGGATATGGGTGAGGCGCACGGCGGAATCGGTGGTATTAACGCATTGGCCGCCGGGACCGCTGGAGCGGTACACATCCACCCGCACGTCGGCCGGGTTCAGATCCACCTCGATGTCGTCGGGCATCACCGGCAGCACCTCCACGCTGGCGAAGGTAGTTTGGCGCCGCTTCTTGGCGTCGGTGGGGGAAATGCGCACCAGCCGGTGCACCCCCGCCTCGCTGGACAGCATGCCGTAGGCGTTGCGCCCCTCCACCTGGATGGTGGCGCGATCGAGTCCGATGCCCTCGCCGGGCACGATGTCCAGCCCGGTCACTTTCCAGCCCTTCGATTCGGCGTAGCGCACGTACATCTTGTACAGCATGTCGGTCCAGTCCTGAGCCTCCAGGCCCCCCTGCCCCGGGTTCACCGACAAGATGGCGTCTCCCCCGTCGAAGGGGCCGGTGAACCAGCTTTCCAGCTCCAGCGCGTCCAGCGCCTCGCAAAGGGCCTTGAACTGGGAGTCCGCCTCTTCGGCGAAGGATTCGTCCTCGTCCGCCAGTTCCAGGGCCGCCCGCACCTCCTCCAGCGTGGCGGCGGCGGACCGATGGCCCTCTATCACCGAGCGCAAATCGGCCGCCTCCTTCGACAGGCGGCTAGCGGCGGCGGGGTCGTCCCACACGCCGGAGTCGGACAGCTGCCGTTCCAGCTCTTGCAGCTGCTGCTGCTTCTCGTCGATCTTCAAAAATCCGCGGGCCTCTTCCACCCGCTTGGCCGCCGCTTCCAGCTCCCGTGCCTCTACCACGAACCTCTCTCCTTAAAACGCGCTTTCCGTCTCACTTGCCGTTTGCGGAAAGCCGTCAAAGGTCGCGGCCGTGGCACTTCTTGAACTTCTTGCCGCTGCCGCAAGGGCAGGGATCGTTGCGGCCCACGTTGGCGTAGGGGTCGTCGGCGTCTTTCTGATAGGTTTGGGGCTTCGCCGGCGCCGGCTTCGGCGGCGCGCCGGCAGCGCCGGCAGGGGCCGGGCGCGCAGCACGGCTGGCGGCGGAACCCTCCAGCGCCTGCTCAGGGGCGGAGTAGCTCACCTTGCGGGCCAGCGGGTCCGGATGCTCGGGGATGGCGCCGCCCGGGGTCCCCTGAGGCTTTGCGGCAATTTCCAGCCGCAGCAGGGTGCGCAGGAAGTCGTCGTACATGGTGGCGGTGAGCCCCTGGAAGGCTTCGTAGGCCTCGTTCTTGTACTCCACCAGCGGGTCGCGCTGACCGAAGGCGCGCAACCCGATGCCGGTTTTCAGGTAGTCCATCTCTTGCAGGTGGGCCATCCAGCGGGTGTCGATGATGCGCAGCATCACCTGGGCCGCCAGGTTCTTGGTCATCTCGGGCCCCAGCTGCTGTTCCTTCTGGTTGTACAGCTCTTGCAGATAACCGCTCACGGCGTTGGTCATGGCCTCGGGGGAATCTTCCTTCGCCGCCACCTCGCGGGAGGAGAAGTCGGTGCGGCCGGTCATGTTGGCCACCCACAGGTCCAGCGCCTTCAGATCCCAGTCCTGGGCGTCCTCCTCGGCGCAGTCGTCGGCCACCACGTCGTAGACGGCGTCGCCGATCAGCTCGGGGATGCGGGCCGAGATGTCCTTGCCGTCCAAAATGGCGTTGCGCTCCTCGTAAATGGCCTTGCGCTGCAGGTTCATCACGTCGTCGTACTCCAGCACGTTCTTACGGGCGGCGAAGTGCATCTGCTCCACCGTGCGCTGGGCGTTCTCGATGGACTTGGAAACCATGGAGGCCTGGATGGGCATGTCATCGGGCATGTTGGTCTTCTGCATCATGGCGCCGATGGACTCCATCTTGTTGCCGCCGAACAGGCGCATGAGGTCGTCTTCCAAAGAAAGGTAGAACTGAGAGCGGCCCGGATCGCCTTGACGGCCGGAACGGCCGCGCAGCTGGTTGTCGATGCGGCGCGACTCGTGGCGCTCGGTGCCGATGACGCACAGGCCGCCGGCGGCGATCACCTGGTCGTGCTCGATGGCGCAGCTCTCCCGCGCCTCCGCCAGCGCCCGCGCCCGCTCCTCTTTGGGCGCGAACAGCGGGTTGGGGTTGCCCTCTTCGTCCAGCGACGCTGCGGCCGGGTCGAAGCCGCGCACCCGCAGAATCTCATCCGCCATCACCTCGGGGTTGCCCCCCAGCAAGATGTCGGTACCGCGGCCGGCCATGTTGGTGGCGATGGTGACGGCGCCGCTGCGGCCCGCCTGTGCCACGATGAGGGCTTCGCGCTCGTGGTTCTTGGCGTTCAGGGTTTCGTGCTTGATGCCCCGCTTGTTCAGCAGGCGCGACAGCCGCTCGCTGCTCTCGATGGAAACGGTACCGATGAGGCAGGGCTGCCCCGCCGCGTGACGCTCGGCCACGAAGTCGGCCACGGCGTTGAACTTAGCATCGATGGTGCGGTAGATGAGGTCGTTCTCGTCCACGCGAATCACCGGCTTGTTCGGCGGAATGGCCACCACCGGCAGCTTGTAAATCTGGCGGAACTCAGCGTCTTCGGTCATGGCGGTACCAGTCATGCCCGACAACTTGTCGTAAAGGCGGAAGTAGTTTTGCAGGGTGATGGTGGCCAGCGTCTGGTTCTCCTCGCGCACCAGCACGTGCTCTTTGGCCTCCACCGCCTGGTGCAGGCCCTCCGACCAGCGGCGCCCCTCCATGATGCGGCCGGTGAACTCGTCCACGATCTTCACTTCGCCGTCCACCACCACGTAGTCCACGTCGCGGTGGAACAGGAACTGCGCCTTCAGCGCCTGCTGCAGGTGGTTGGCCAGTTGGCCGGAAGGGTCGGCGTAAATATTGTCGATGCCCAGCATGGCCTCGATCTTCTCCAGGCCGCTCTCGGTGGCGTTGATGGTTTTCTTGGCCTCGTCCATGTCGAAGTCCTTGCCCTCTTTCAGGCCGGGCATCACGCGGGCGAAGCGCTTGTAGGTATCGGCCGCCTGGGTGCCGGCGCCTGAGATGATGAGGGGAGTGCGGGCCTCGTCGATGAGGATGGAGTCCACCTCGTCCACCACGCAGAAGCTGTGGCCCCGCTGCACCCGGTTGCCGGCGCGGGTGACCATGTTGTCGCGCAGGTAGTCGAAACCGAACTCGGAGTTGGTGCCGTAGGTGACGTCGGCCCTATAGGCGGGGATCTTGTCCTTGGGGTTCATGCCGTTTTGGATGAGGCCGGTGGTCATGCCGAGGAAGCGGTAGATGCGCCCCATCGATTCGCAGTCGCGCCGGGCCAAGTAATCGTTCACCGTCACAATGTGCACGTTGTTGCCGGGAATGGCGTTCAGGTAGCCGGCCAAGGTGGACACCAGCGTTTTGCCTTCACCGGTTTTCATCTCGGCGATCTGCCCTTCGTGCAGCGCCATGCCGCCGATGAGCTGCACGTCGAAGTGGCGCAGACCGGTGGTGCGCACACTGGCCTCCCGTACCACGGCGAAGGCCTCCGGCAACAGGTCGTCGAGGGTTTCGCCATTGGCGTAGCGCTGGCGGAACTCTTCGGTCTTCGCGGCCAGCTCGGCATCGGAAAGGGCCGAAATCTGCGGCTCCAACCCGTTAATCTTGTCCACAATGGCCTGGTAGCGCTTGAGCTGCTTGCCCTCGCCCACCGTGAGCAGCTTTGAAAGGAAACCCATAGGTGTCAACCGTTTCTCTCGAAAAGGCCCCGCGCTAAAGGTGCGTGGGCCGCGTTGTGCGAACCTTCGGTATTCTAACAGGAACCGGCCAATGGGACGCCGCTTTTCATCGTCTCCACAGCGAAAAGCCCCCAGCACCAGCCTAAAGCGCCACCTCCTCCTCGATGATGGAGTGGTACAGTTCCACCAACCGGGGCGAAGGGTCAATGCCCAGCTGCTCGGTAAGGTATGAACGGCAGGCGAAAAAAGTGTCCAGGGCCGCCGCTCGCTGGTCCGAGGCGATTTGGGCCCGCATCTGAGCCAAGTACACGTCTTCCCGCGACTGGTCGCGCCGCAGCGCCTCGCGGGCGAACCACAGCGCCCCCTGCGGCTCACCGCCGGTGAGCAGCCGTCCCGAGGCGGCCACCAGCGCATCGGTCATGTTGGTATGCAGTCGGTGACGGCTCTCCTGAATCACCGCGTTTTCCCGCTCGGCTGGCAGCAGCACCCCGCCGAAACGGCCGCTGGCCAGGGACAGCAGCTCTTCCCAGTTGGTTTCGGTACGGCCGCTGAACAATAGCTGGCGGCACAGTTCCTCGAAGGGATCTAAATCGCTTTCCACCAGATCGTAGTTCACCCGCACGCTCATCTCGGTACGGATGAGGTAGGGGCACTGGCCGTCCACTGACAGCACCCGACGTAGCAGCGACCACAGGGCGTAGAAATTCTTGCGGGCCGCCGCCGGAGCAGTTTGGGGCCAGAAGGTGGTGCTGAGGTAATCCACCGACACCTCTCGGCCGTGGTTGAGCACCAGGAGCGCCAGCAGCGTGCGGCTCTTGCGGCGGGTGAGCAGCCGGTCGTCCACCCGCGTGTCACCCACGTGCACCACAAATGACCCGAATAAGCTCACTCGCAACTTGGGAAACACCGCCGCCCGTGCCGCGGAGGATTTCTGACGGCGGGCGGAATCGGAGCGGAACTCGTCTTGGCGGGCAGCCTCGCGGGAGGAGCGCTCGGCGTCCATCTGGCGGCAACTGCGCCGGTAGGCCCCCTGCTCGGCCGCCAGCTCCTCCCGGGCCCTCTTCAAGGCAACCGTTGTCAGGGGCCGCAGCCGCAAGCTGACACTGAAGCGGCGCGACTCTACCAACTCCTGCAGCAAATCGCCCACGCGCACCTGGGCCCAGCCAAACTCCTCCCCGCTAACGGCCAGGGCGTCCAGCGCCAGCATGCACTCCTGGATGAAATCCTCCGCCATCTCCTCCTCCTCAAAGGCTGGGGGCTCTTCCTCCAACTGCCAGCGCGCCAAATGCGCCAGTATCAGGGCAGCTGAGAAAAGCAGCTGGCGGCTCCACGAGCGTCGACCGCCACCGGACCGGCGGCACTGCTCGTGAAACACGCTCACCGCCAGAGCAGTGCCGTCCTGCAGGGCCGCCTGCACCGCCATGGAATCCAGCACCTCTGCCGATACCGGCAATGGCTGACCGTTGGATTTTTGGATTTGCATCTTGCGCAGCAGAGGCTCTACCGCTTCATCGGCCCGATCCAGGGCCTCCCCTTCCCCCACCATGGCCAGAAGCAGCGCTGCCATCGAGCGAGAGGCGTCGTCGCTGCCGGAAGACGCCACTACGGCCCGCGCCAGCCGCCGCGCCTCCTTCACGTCGCCCATTTCGGCAAAACCCCAGGCGGCCGCCGAGCTGGCATGGGGCGGTACCGAACTGTGGCTGCGGCTAGCCTGCAGGAACGCCACGCAATACTCGCGGGAGTAACCGCCACCTACCAGGTCCCATCCATGATGGCCCAGCCAACGCATCGCCGCTCCGCGGGAAGCGAGACAGCCCACGGTCTCAAAAGCCCGAACGCTCTCGCCGCGCCCAAGCATGAGGTCGGCCGCCAGCATGGCCATCCCATCGCGGTTGCGGCAGGGCAGCTGGACGCAGTGGGCGCCGATGACGGCCCCCACTGCCCGCCCCAGCTCTTCGACCCCCACTTGCGTCGCCTCGAAGCGACCCTCTTCCAAGCTGATACCAGCATAGGGATAGCAGGCCGCCAGCAGCTCCAACGTCTCCCCCAGCCGCTCGGCGCCGATAAACCCCTCCAAATCCTCCAACCGCCCGCGCCCCATCAGCAACATGGCGACCAGAGCCAGGAACATCTCTTTGGGCAGCGCCTCTTTCCGCAATCCCTCTAGCAGCTGCGCCGTTCCCCGCTCATCCCACAGAAGACAGGGCACACAGGCACTGGGGGCAAGCCCGTCAGCCACCACGGCATCCTCTTCCGCCAGCCGGGGCACGCGCTCTTCGGCGTTCACCAGCAGTCGATGGCCGTCAATGAGCACGCGGCCGGGCACCAGCTCCCCGTACAAGTCGGCCGAGGGTGCCAACGAGCACAGCACCTCCACCTCGGCGGCCGCCAAGGCATTCACCAAACGCCCAAAGGCCTCGGCCCGTTGCTCGTCCATAACCGGCACATCCTGAAACACTGCCAGTCGCAGGCCACCGTCGAAGCGGCGCAAATCGGAATCGATGGTACCGGCGTCCAAATCCCGCAGAAAGCAGGGCGAGCCGCCGTTGACCCAGGAAACATGCTCGAAAGAAAACACCACATCGGCGTATTCGGCCATGAGGGTTTTCTTGCCGAAGCCGGCCGGAGCCACCAAAAACCGCGGGAGGTGCCGTTCTGCCAGAAGTTGGTTCACCAAATGCGGCCGCGGATTGTGCCGCAACGGTATGGCTCCCTGTGGCTGATGGCCCTTGCATGCGGCATCGCGGATGAAATTAGTCATATTCGTACCCCTTCCATACCCATCCTCGTTTGCGGGAGGGCCATGGTAGAGCTAAGGGAAGAGCGACGGCAACGGGCACCTTCCCTTCTCACCGGCTGTGCCATATATGTCTCAATCGATGTCAGTCGTCACAGCGGGATTCGCAACCGCAAAGCATCGCGGGGGAGCTCACAGGGCCACAGGCAAAAAAACGGCGCCGCAAGGTGCGGCGCCACATCGGGCAGAACTTATGCCAAGCCCGAAGGCTACAGGGCCGGAGCCAGCAGGGCCAAAAGCGGCACCAGCAGAAGTGCCACGATGTTGAACACCTTGATCATGGAGTTCAAAGCCGGGCCGGCGGTATCTTTGTAGGGGTCACCCACAGTGTCGCCGGTAACGGCCGCCTGATGGGCAAACGAGCCCTTGCCGCCGTACTTGCCCTCCTCGATCAGCTTCTTGGCGTTGTCCCAAGCGCCGCCGCCGGAGGTCATGGAGATGGCCACGAACAGGCCGGTGATGATGGTGCCCACCAGCGCACCGCCCAGCACCTGGGTAGTGAACTCGAAGGCCAGTGGGTAGCCGCAGGCGTTCAAGATGAAGCCGATGACGATGATGACCACCGGCGTGCCGATGGGCAGGCAGGCGGGCAGCACCATCTCGCGCAGGGCTGCCTGGGTAACCAGGTCAACGCAGGTGGCGTAGTCGGGCTTGCCCTCGCCTTCCATGATGCCGGGAATCTCCTTGAACTGACGGCGCACTTCCTTCACCACGTCGCCGGCGGCGCGGCCCACGCTGGTCATGGCGCGGGAGGCGAACAGGTACGGCAGAAGGCCACCCACGAACAGGCCGATCAGCACGAACGGGTTGGACAGGTCGAACAGCACCGTGAAGCCGGTTTCCTCGGTTACGGTGTGGGTGAAGTCGGCGAACAGCACCACGGCCGCCAGCGCGGCGCTGGCGATGGCGTAGCCCTTGGTAACCGCCTTGGTGGTGTTGCCCACCGCGTCCAGCGCGTCGGTGTTCTCGCGCACGCTCTCGGGCAGGCCGCTCATCTCGGCGATGCCGCCGGCGTTGTCAGTTACGGGGCCGAAGGAGTCGATGGCCACCACGATGCCGGCCATCGACAGCATGGCCAGCGCCGCCACGGCGATGCCGAACACGCCGCCCAGGAAGAAGCTGACCAGCGTGGCGATGACAATCACCAGAATGGGCAGGCCCGTGGCTTCCATGCCCACGGCCAGGCCCTGGATGACGTTGGTGCCGTGGCCGGTGACGGAGGCCTCGGCAATGGAGTCCACCGGCTTTTTAGTGGACGAAGTGTAGTAGTCGGTGATGTACACCATGGCAGCGGTGAGGGCCACGCCGATGACGGCGCAGATCCACACAGACAAGGGCGTGATGCCCTCGGGGGCCAGCACCGGGTTGGCCACCGTCACATCGCCCAGCATCCAGAAAGTGATGGGCAAGAACGCCACCACGGCGATGCCAGCGGCAATCCAGAGGCCCTTGTACAGGGCGCCCATGATGGTGCCGCCCGGGCTCATCTTCACGAACACGGTGCCGATGATGGAGGCGATGATGGAGGCGGCGCCGATGACCAGCGGGAAGCCCAGCGACATGGCGATGGAAGATTCGCCGAAGGCCAGGTTGCCGATGAGCATGGCGGCCACCGTGGTAACCACGTAGGTCTCGAACAGGTCAGCGGCCATGCCGGCGCAGTCGCCCACGTTGTCGCCCACGTTGTCGGCGATCACGGCGGGGTTGCGGGGGTCGTCCTCGGGGATGCCGGCTTCCACCTTGCCCACCAGGTCGGCGCCCACGTCGGCCGCCTTGGTGAAGATGCCACCGCCCAAGCGGGCGAACACGGAAATCAGCGAACCGCCGAAGCCCAGGCCCACCAGCGCGCTCCAGGAAGCGGTGCCGGAGTACACCAGGAAAGAGAAGAGGGAGACCGACAGGATGCCCAGGCCGATGACGAACATGCCGGTAACGGTGCCCGACTGAAACGCCACGCGCAGGGCGGCGCCCAGGCCGGTGCGGGCCGCTTCAGCAGTGCGCACGTTGGCGGCCACTGAGATGCGCATGCCAATGTAGCCAGCGGCGGCAGAAGCAGCGCCGCCCAGCAAAAAGCCGAGAGCGGTCCAGATGCCGAATCCGGAAACCCCCATGAAACCGGGAATCACCAAAATGATCGCAATCACCACGGCGGCAATGGCGACGGTTTTGTACTGGCGAGCCAGATATGCCATCGCGCCTTCCTGGATTGCGGAGGCGATGCTGCGCATCTTCTCGTTGCCGGCAGGCAACCCGTTGATGCGCTTGATCAAGACGCCCGCGTACACGGCGGCCAAGATACCCGCCAGCAAGCCCAAGATCAAGGGAATAGAAGCTTCCATGAGTCTCCCTTCCAATGTTGAAAACGCTGCGCCCGAGGCAAGGCCCCAAACGAAACGCGGCGCCCACTTCGGGCACCGCGTGCTTTTATACCATCAAATGGGTTGTTTTCCTGCGCGAATTTCTCCATCGCGCGGCGCCGCCCGACTTCGGGTGGCGCCGGCAACGGGACGGCAACAGAGGAGTTTTTAAGCCTCGCGTCCCAGCAACTTGGCGATGCGCTCGCTGTACACCAAGTCGGCGATGCCGGCCTCGGACTCCAGGTCCACCACTGGCGCATCGTTCCACAAAGCTTCCAGGCGGTAATGCTCACGGGTTTCCGGCTGGAACACATGCACTACCACCGAGCCATAATCCAAAAGTTCCCACGAGCCGTCGGAAGTTGTTTCCCGGTGCAGCGGCTTTAAGTGCCCCTCTACCCGCAGTTTCTCCTCTATCTCATCTATAATGGCCTCTACCTGGCGGTTATTGGAGGCGGTGGCGATGACGAAGTAATCGGTGACACCGATGAGCTCCTTCACCTCCTGCACCATGATGTCAGTGGCCTTTTTATCGTCAGCGGCACGGGCCGCGATCAGGGCGGCGGTGCGAGAGCTAGCCGGCTGCGCCTCGGCGGCCTGGTTCTCAGTTGTGTTCTCCATTATGTTCCTTTCGTTTCAGAAGGCCCTTGGCGTAGGCGTTCCACACTTCAATGGTAGCAGGATGCAGCGGCTTTTGCCGGGACATCAGCAGGTATACCCAGTATTCGTACACTTGCAGAAACAGCTGGGGCAGGCTCACTTCGCCCACCAGCTGCCGCAGCTTGTCCACCTCGCCGAAGCGGCGATGGGGCTCAAGGCAGTCGGCCACGTAGATCACCATGTCCAGCGGCATCATGTCGGGGGCGGCGGTGGTGTGGCGGTCGATGGCCTGCACCACGTCGGACGGCAGGGCGGGAAACTCCCGCGCCAGAGCAGCAGCAGCAGTGTGGGCGTGCAAAACCTGCGGCATCTTCTCCACCACTTCCGGCGCAATGGCCCCTTCAAGCCCCAGCTGGCGCACGCGAGCGCGGATACCATCGTCATCGAAGCCCTTGTCCCAGTCGTGGATGAGCCCTGCCAGCCGCGCCTTGCGGCGGTCTACCCCGTAGATGGCCGCCAGCTGATCGGCCGTAGCGGCCACCCCCAGGCTGTGAGCGAAGCGCTTTTTGCTCACCCGCTTCTCCAGTTCGGCCTTGCGGGCCTCCCAGAACTCCTCGCTCAGCACCTCTTCCAGGGACAGCCCCCACTGGGGGACGTTATCGGGGGGCACATCCACGAATTGCGAGCGACGGATTTCCTCCAACTGCCGCGAGCTCAAGGGAGTATCGGCCGGACGCGGCTGCTTGCCCATCTGGACTTCCTTGGCCCCCAGGCTGCATGGCTCGCCCCCTTCCCGCGCTGCCTCCAGTGCCGGCTGCAGGCACCCCTGCCCCGTGGTTTTCAGAACGGTGGAGGGAGCGCGATACAGGCCGTTGCGAAAAATGTAGTCGCACACCGACAGCGTGGTGAGATAGCGCAGCGAATAGCCCTCGGCCACCATGGCCCGCAGCTCGCTGGAGGAAATCGCCAGCGACGTTACCTCGAAGTAGCTCACGCGAAAATCCCCCAGCTGGGCCAACTCCTCCTTGAAGGCGGCGCCCACCTCGTAACCGGGACGGGTAGCGGCCACGAACTGCACCATGCGGGCAATTTCGCGGCTGTCCTTCCAACGGGCGATAGAGAGGATGGAATCGGCGCCGGTGATGTAGCACAGTTCCACACTTTCCGGAAAGTGCTGCCGCAACGCCCGCACCGTGTCCACTGCGTAAGTGAGCCCTGCCCGTTCCACCTCAATGGCACTCACATCGAAGTGGGGGTTGGGGAGGCAGGCCAGGCGGCACATCTCCAGACGCATCTCCGCTGGCGTCACCGTTTTGCCCTGCTTATGGGCGGGGTTACCAGTGGGAATGAATATCACCGCATCAAGTCCGAAGGCCTCCCGCGCCTGCTCAGCGCAGGCCAAGTGCCCAATATGGATGGGGTCGAAAGTGCCCCCCATAATGCCCAGCCGCGCCGGCGCGCCGTCTTGCCCCAGCCCATCGAAGCGGGCGGAAATCGCGGCGGCCACTTAGGCCCTCACCTGGCCCGACCCTCGCAGCTGGTACTTGGTGGAGGTAAGGCCCTCCAACGCAAAGGGGCCGCGCACGTGGGTCTTCTGGGTGGAGATGCCAATCTCGGCCCCCAGCCCGAACTGGCCACCGTCGGTGAAGGCGGTGGAAGCGTTGGCATACACCGCCGCGGCGTCCACCTGGTTCAGGAACGCCTCGATGGCCGCCGCCCCCGCCCCGTCCGTCGGGTTTGCCACGATAGCCTCGGAGTGCATGGTGCCATAGCGGTTGACGTGGGCAATGGCCTCTTCGGGGCCCGCCACCACCTTCACGGCGATGTCGGGGGAAAGATACTCGGTTTCCCAGTCCTCGTCGGTGGCGGCAACCGCGATTAGGCCAGGGGTTGCGGCGGCGATGGCCAGCGCTTCCCCGTCGCCGTGCACAGCGACGCCCCGGGCGGCCAGCCGCGCCAGCACCTCCGGCAACAACCAGGGGGCGGCAGCGCGGTCCACCAGCAGGGTTTCCGCAGCGTTGCACACCCCGTAGCGGCGGCATTTGGCGTTTTCCACGATAGCGGCCGCCATCTCCGTCGGCGCGGTGGCGTGCAGGTACACGTGGCAGTTGCCGGTGCCGGTTTCAATCACGGGCACCTTGGCGCACTCCACACAATGACGGATGAGGCCGGCTCCTCCGCGGGGAATCAGCACGTCCACCAGCCCGTGCAGCCCCATCAGCACATCGGTGGCGCTGCGGTCGGCGGTGGTGAGGGCCACGATGCAGCCCCTCGGCATGCCTGCCCCCTCGGCGGCGGCCGCCAGCACGTCGGCGATGGCGCGGTTGGAGCGCAGGGCCAGGCTGCCGCCGCGCAAGATGCAGCTGTTGCCCGACTTCAGGCAGATGCCGGCAGCGTCGGCGGTCACGTTGGGGCGCGCCTCGTACACCACCGCCACTACCCCCAAAGGCACGCTCACCTGGGTCAGCTGGATGCCGTTGTAGAGGGTTTCCTGCTTCAGCACCCGCCCCAGCGGGTCGGGCAGCGCCGCCAGCTCCTCCAGCGCATCGGCCATAGCGCCCACGCGCCCTTCGTCCAGCATCAAACGGTCCAGCAGCGATTCTTTGGTGCCCGCCCGCCGGGCCGCCTCCATGTCGTGGCGGTTGGCGGTCACTATGGCGCCGCTGTGGGCGCGCAGAGCCGCCGCCATGGCCCCAAGCGCAGCGTTGCGCTCGTCGGCGCTCGTTTGCGCCAGCGCGGCGCTGGCCGCCTTCGCCGCCTTCGCCAGTTCGATTACCTCTTGCTCCACGAAGTCACTCCTATTCAAAAAGCACCAGCTCGTCGCGGTGGATTACCGGCCGCTCCGCCAGCGGCGCCAGAATGCAGTTCTCGGCCACTTCCTCGCGGCTGCGCCCCACCGCCAGCTGCAGAAGGTCGCTGCCGGCAGCGGCTCGCCCCCGGCCGAACACGTGGCCGGTGCCGTCGGCCACGTCCACGATGTCGTCGCAGTCGAAACGGCCCTCCACCGCCCGCAGCCCCACGGAAAGCAGCGAGCTGCCGTGCTTCACCAGGGCCTCCTTCGCCCCGTCGTCCACGGTCACGGTGCCGCGCGAGGTATCGCCCAGGGCAATCCACAGTTTCTTGGCGCTTATCTCATGGGGGCGATGGGGCGCCACGAACCGGGTGCCCACGTCCTCACCGGCCGCCGCCTCCTCGATGCACCGGGGGCGGCGCCCGTGACACACCACCATGGGAATGCCTGCCGCCATCAGCACCCGGGCCGCCTTTATCTTCGTCACCATACCTCCGCTGCCCACGCTGGAACCCACACCGCCGGCCGCGTCCAAAATGGAGCGGTCGATGCGGCTTATCTCCCTAATCAGCGTGGCCGATGGGTCCACCTGGGGGTTGGCCGTGTACATGCCGTCGATGTCGGAGAGGATCACCATGAGGTCAGCGTCAATGAGGCAAGCCACCAAAGCGGCCAATGTGTCGTTGTCGCCAAAGCGAATCTGCTCCACCGACACCGTGTCATTCTCGTTCACAATGGGCACCACCGAAAGTTCCAGCAGCCGGTTCAAGGTGTCGCGGGCGTGCAGGTAGGCATTACGGTCGGCGGTGTCGCGGCGAGTGAGAAGCACCACCGAGGTGATCATGCCCAGCGCGCCGAACGCGTTGGAGTAAGCGGTGGAAAGGGCACTTTGCCCCACCGAAGCGGCCGCTTGCAAGCTGGGCATGTCGGTGGGCCGCTTCGCGATGCCCAGCGCCTCCAGCCCGCAGGCGATGGCGGCGGAGGTGACCACCACCACGTCCCATCCGGCCGCCCGAACGGCGGCCAGTTGCCGGGCCAGGCTGTCCAAAAACCCGTAGTCGATGGAACTCTCGGAGGTGGTGAGAGTGGAAGAGCCTATCTTCACCACCAAACGGCGCCGCGCGCCGGCGGCCTCGTGGCTGTTCATTAGATGTCCAATTCCTGGTAGATGTCCACTGCCCCTTCGGGGGATTCGTAATCGAAAGAGTACCCCACGATGCGAATCTCGTCGCCGTCCCGGGCGCCAGCGCGGCGCAGGGCGTCGTCAACGCCCACCCGCTTCAGCCGATGCTGCAGGAAGGTGATGGCCTCTTCGTTGTCCCAGTCGGTCTGCACCACCATGCGCTCCACCTGCGGGCCGCTGACGCGGAACACCCCTTCTTCCTCCTCGGTGACGGTAAAGCGCTTGTCCCGCTCGGCCCGCTTGTGCTCCCAGATGCAGTCGTACTGCACCTCGGCCGCCGCTTGCTCGCGGGCCGCCTCGCGCAGCTGATGCACCTTGTGGGCGATGGCCGCCTTCAGCTGTTCCACCCCCGCGCCGGTAAGGGCGCTGATGCGGTACAGCTTGGGGTCGATGGGGCTTTCCACAAACTCGTTGCCGCCAGCGGCCGCCAGCGAATCCGCCTTCACGCGAGCCGCCAGCTGCTCGCACACCTCCTCGATGCCGGGCACGTCGGTTTTGTTGGCCACCACGATGCGGGGCCGCTCCGCCAGTTCTTTGGCGTACAGCGCCAGCTCGCGGCTGATCACCTCGTAGTCCTCCAGCGGGTCGCGCCCTTCCCAATCGCCGGTGAGGTCCACCACCTGCACGATGAGGGCGGTGCGCTCGATATGGCGCAGAAACTCGTGCCCCAAGCCGCGCCCCTCGTGGGCCCCCTCGATGAGGCCGGGGATGTCGGCCACCACGAACGACAGATCACCGCTAGTAGCCACGCCCAGGTTGGGCACCAGCGTGGTGAAGGGGTAGTCTGCGATCTTCGGCCGCGCGGCGCTCATCTTGGCGATGAGCGACGACTTGCCCGCCGAGGGCATGCCCACCAGGGCAGCGTCGGCCATCAGCTTCATCTCCAGCTCAATCCAGCCCTCGATGGCCGGCTCCCCCAGCTCCGCGAAGGCAGGCGCGCGGCGGGTGGAAGTGACGAAGTGGATGTTGCCCCGGCCGCCGCAGCCGCCGCGGGCCACCACCACCGACTCCCCGTCGTGGGTAAGATCGGCTATAAGTTCGCCGGTTTCCTTGGTTTCTTCGAAGTATTCCCGCACAACAGTGCCCACCGGCACCTTCAGCACCAGGTCCTCCCCAGTGGCACCGTGCATGCGGCTGCCCTTGCCATGGGTGCCCCGCTGGGCCTTGAAATGGTGCTTGAAACGGTACTCTATCAGCGACGAAAGGCTGGCGTCCGCCTGCACCACCACGTTGCCGCCGTGGCCGCCGTCGCCGCCATCAGGGCCGCCCTTGGGCACGTGGGCCTCGCGGCGAAACGACATACAGCCGGCGCCGCCGTCGCCGCCCTTCACATGAATGCGCACCTTGTCGATGAACATGCTATCCTCCGCATCTGGGGAAACGCCCGCTTCCCCGATATAGAAAAAGTGCTCCCGGAAACCCGTGGAGCACTGAAAAGGCAAAAAATGTAACGCAGTCGTGTTGGGGAGCGTTTACTCAGCAGGACGAACGTGCACGCGGCGCTTCTGGCCGCGGGTGAACTCCAGAGTGCCGTCGCACAGGGCGAACAGGGTGTCGTCCCCGCCACGACCCACATTCTCACCGGGATGGAAGTGGGTGCCATGCTGACGCACGATAACCATGCCAGTCTTTACCTTCTCGCCAGCGAATTTCTTAACGCCCAGACGCTGTGCGCGGGAATCGCGGCCGTTGCGAGTAGAGCCGAGACCTTTCTTATGAGCCATGAGATTGCCTCCTTCTTGCTTTACTCAGCCACGGCAGCGCCGACGGCATCAATCTTGACGCGGGTCAGGTTCTGACGATGACCCTGCATCTTCTTGTAGTTCTTGCGCTTCTTGAACTTGAACACCAGCTGCTTCTCGCCGCGGAACTGCTCCAGAACGGTAGCGGTCACCTTGGTCTTAGCAGCCTTGGCCGGATCGGCCTCCACCTTGCCATCGTCAACGATGCAGATGGCCTGAAGCTCAACCTGATCGCCGGGCTGGGCATCCAGTTTCTCGATGTTGATCTTGTCGCCAGGGGCAACTTTGTACTGCTTGCCGCCCGTTTTTACGATTGCGTACATGGTATGTTCTCCTTATAGGTCAGTAAACGCAAGGGAATATGCTAGCAGCGGGATTTCCCGCCGTCAACAAATTTTTTGCTGCTTTCACGCAAGCGGCACACCAGCGCCGCCGCTCCCCCGCCCTGTAGCAAAAGCGGGGGGCTTTTGGGGCGGAACGCCCTATACCAGCACGCCGTTGCAGTGGTCGATCATGTGCTGCACCGCCTGGGCTCCGTAGCCTTCCAGCTTCTTCTTGGCGGGCACCAGCCGGCCGTCCTCCAGGCGGTCGTAGGCGACGCGGATCCAGCTGTAGCGCTGCACCGCCGCCGGCTCTTCGCGGGACAGGCAGCTCTCCACCGCCGCGAAGGGCTTCAGCTTCTGGGTGATGCGGGGGTTGAACAGCACCACCGGCTTCTCCGCCTCGTTCAAATAGGCCACGATGCACTTGGTGACTCCAATCTGGTTGGCGGCCAGGCAGGCAGCGTCGTCGTTGGCCAGCAGGGTGTCCACCAGATCCTGCGCAACGGGGGCGTCTTCGGCCACCGCCGGCTCGCACTTCTTCGAAAGGATCTCTTCGTCCGTGATTACTTCTTTGATCATGGGGCCACCTTCTAGCTAAAGAGTTAAATTGCTCGCGAAACTATAGCACAACCGCACGACAGGGAGCCAATGGGGGGTGTCAGGGGGACGTTCACTTTTGACACACGTTATTGGCTGCCATCCCGGCAGTGCTTTTCCATGTGTCAAAAGTGAACGTCCCCCTGACACCCCCCTTTTTTTGCCTTAAGCGAAGTGGGCCTTGATGCGCTCCATGGCCTCGGCGGTGGCTTCGGGGGAGTTGAAAGCGGTGAGGCGGATGTAGCCCTCCCCCGCCGGGCCGAAGCCGGCGCCGGGCGTGGTGACGATGGACAGCCGGTTCAGCAGCAAGTCGAAAAACTCCCAAGACCCCATGCCCTCGGGGGTCTTGCACCAAATGTAGGGGCTGTTCACGCCGCCGTACACGGCGAAACCGGCCGCCTCAAGGCCAGCACGGATAGTGGCGGCGTTGGCGCGGTAGATGTCCAGCGTTGCCTCCACCTGGGCCTCCCCTTCCGCCGTGTACACCGCCGCCGCGCCCCGTTGGATAACGTAAGAGGCACCGTTGAACTTGGTGCACTGGCGGCGGTTCCACAAACCGTGCAGACTCTGGCCGTCGCGCACCAGCGCCTTGGGCACCACCGTGTAACCGCAGCGGGCACCGGTGAAGCCGGCGGTTTTGGAGAAGGAGCGAAACTCGATGGCGCAGGTTTCGGCGCCGTCAATCTCGTAAATGGAGCGGGGCACCCCCTCTTCCACCACGAAGCGCTCGTAAGCGGCGTCGAAGAGAATCACCGCGTCGTGCTGGTTGGCCCACCGCACCCAGCGCTCCAGGGCCTCCCGCCCCAGCACCGTGCCGGTAGGATTGTTGGGGCTGCAGAGGTACACCAGATCCACCGGCTGATCGGGCAGCGCGGGCACAAAGCCGTTTTCCGCCGTTGTGGGCATATAGTATATGTTGGTCCAGCATTCGGCGGCCGGGTCCCAGTCGCCGGCGCGGCCGGCCATGGCGTTGCTGTCCACGTACACCGGGTACACCGGATCGCACACCGCCACCTTGCAATCCAGCGAGAAGATGTCGCCGATGTTGCCGCAATCGGATTTCGCCCCGTCGGAAATGAAAATCTCATCTGCCCCGATGGCGATGTTGCGGGCGGCGAAGTCGTGCTGGGCGATGGCCTCGCGCAGAAAGCCGTAGCCCTGCTCGGGGCCGTAGCCGTGGAAGGATTCGGCGGCCGCCAAATCGTCCACCGCGGCGTGCATGGCCTCCACCACCGCCGGCGCCAAGGGCTGGGTGACGTCCCCGATGCCCATGCGGATGAGCGCAGCCTGCGGGTTGGCCTCCTGGTAGGCGGCGGTGCGGCGGGCTATTTCGGAGAACAGGTAGCTGCCGGGCAGCTGCTGGAAATGAGGGTTCACATGAGCCATGGGGGCCTCCTTGGGGCGTGGGCGCGAATTTCCTTCAATGGGGCCACTGTAGCCATCCAAGGTTTCCGTTCTGTGAAATGAGCCGAAGCGGTGGGCAAAATGCACTCGGCCGCCGCTTCGGCATGAAAAAGGCCGGACCTATTGGCCCGGCCTTTCTCGCACGGATGGAACTTAGTTGCCCTCGCCGCCGGCACCGGCCGGTTTGTTGGCCTCACCGGAGCCGCCCGCGTCGCCGCTGCCTGCATCGCCGCCGGTAGAGGGACCCGAATCGGGGGTGGTGTCGCCGCCGGTGGAGGGCCCGGGGTCGGGGGCGGTGGTTCCGCCGGAGCTGCCGCCGGCGGAACCGGAATCGCCGCCGCTGTTGCCGCCGGAAGAGGTGCCGCCGTTGGAGCCGCCAGCGGAGCCGGAATTGCCGGAGTCACCGGGGTCGGGGGCGGTGGCGCCGCCGTTGCCGCCGGAAGACGCGTTGCCGGAATTGCCGCCGTTGCCGCCGGAAGACGCGTTGCCCCCCGAAGCCGTGCCGCCGTTGGAGGGCCCAGTGGAGCCGGAGCCGCTGCCGGAGTTGCCGGAATTACCGCTGTTGCCGCCCGATGCAGTGCCCTTGTTGCCGGAGCCGGAATTATTGCCGCCAGAGGTGCCCTTGTTGCCGGAAGAGGACGAGGACTTGTTGCCCGAAGAGCTGGAATTCGCCGAACTGTCAGCGTTCTTCTTCACGGAAGGATCCTGGGCGATGGCCTCTTGGGTGGAAAGCTTCGACACAATCTCACCGGGGTTTTGCCCCTTCTCCACCAGGGCCATCATTTCCTTGGTGGCCTCGGCGTCGTTGATCACGTAGGAAATGCCGCTGATGTTCGCAGTGGTGGAGGGAATCATGGCCGAGTACACCTTCAGCTGCGAAGGGTCGTCGAAGCGCTGGGCCAAATCCAGCAGCTCAGCGATGGTGAGATCGGTGGTCACGCACTTGGCGCCCTTCTCGATAACGCCGGGCAGGTCGGTGAGGGGCAGGCTCATCACCTTCTGCACGATGGCCGCCACCAGCTGCCGCTGATGGGAGGTGCGGGTGAAGTCGCCGTCCACGAACTTGCGGCTGCGGGCGTAGGAAAGCGCCTGGGTGCCGTTCAAATGCTGCGGCCCCTCCTCCAGCACCACATGGGCGCTGTCACTGTCGAGGTCGGCCTTGGTGTCGTTGATGCGGGTATCCACGTCGATGTCCACGCCACCCACGGCGTCCACCAGCCCCACCAGCTCGCTGAAGTTCACTTCCGCGTAATGGGAAATCTCGATGCCCAGCAGCTCGTTGGCGGCCTCGATGGCACCGGCCGTGCCCTTGAAGGCGTAAGCGGCGTTGAACTTGTTGGTGCCGTAGCCTTCTATCTGGATTTTGGTGTCGCGGGGAATGGACAGCAGGATGACGGTGTTGTTGGCGGGGTCGATGCGCGCCACGATGTTGGTGTCGGAACGCTGGCCCATGGAGGGGTCGCCCTCGCGCCGGTCGGAGCCGATGAGCAGCATGTAGAAAGGCTCGCCGGGTTCTTTCTTCTTCTCCGGCAGCGCCCTTTCGATATCTTTGATTTCTTGCTCGGTTTTAGCGCCCTGGTTGAGCTCTTGGGACACGTTGTTGAGGAAGGCGGAGGCCACACCGCAGCCGATGGCCACCAGCGCCAGGGCCGCCGCAACAATGGCGATGGCGATGTTGCGCTTCTTCATGGGGGTTTTCGGGGGCGCGTCAGCGGCGGGGGGCGCATCGGGTACGGGCCCGGAGGCACTGGGCGCGGCATGGGCGCCGGCGGCGCTCGCCTTGCTGAGAGCTTCTGTTTCGGAGGCGGACTTCTGAGAATCGTTCTTCATGGGCACACTTCCTGTTGAAAAACCACAGACCAACTGCTTCATTTTACTCTCGCGCGGCCTATAGCAACCACTTACGAAGCCCCCGTGGATTAAAAATGTAGATAAACGAAAGGTTTTCCTAAAGATTGGCAACAAAGCGGATAGGGATGCCCACCGCTGCGGGCGGCACCGACATCCGTGGCGCTACCGCAGCTTGGCGCGACGGGCTTTCCAGTCGGGCATCACGGAATCCATGAGGGCGTGGAAGCGGGGGCCGTGGCCGCGCTCCAGCAGATGACACAGCTCGTGCACCACCACGTACTCCAGGCACTCCGGCGGGTAGAGGGCCAGCCGCACGTTGATGCAAATGCGCCCCGTTGACGGCTGGCAGCTGCCCCAGCGGCTGGTCATATTGCGGTAGGCGATTTTGCCCGCCTTCACCCCCAAGACGGGCTCCCATGCCTGGATGAGCGGCGGCACGCAGGCGGCCACCACCGCCTTCCACTGGGCAACTTCCTCCGGGCTGGCCTGGGCCGCCTCCGCCCGCGGCGATGCGGCGATGGCCCGCTGTTGGGCCGCGATCCAGTCCCGCTTCTCCCGCACGAACCCCTCGATCATCCGCAACGGCATGCGCAGCGGGGCCGAAACCTCCACGCGCCCATCCGGCGGCTTCACCCGCAGGTGCAGGTTCTTGATGGGCTTGCGAGTGAGCCAGACTTCAAACTCGCCGATGAACACCAGCTCAGCTGGCTGTTTTGCACGGGGCCGCGCCATTGGCCGAGAACACCTACCCGCGAGATGCGCGGTACTCGGCCTTCACGCGGTCGATGGTTTTACCGCCAATGCCGAAATTCTTATCGGGAAGCTCCTTAATGGTGACCGAGAAAAACTCGGGGGGCACGGACATGACCTCAGACGCAACTTCGGTTAAACGCCCGATCAGCTGCTCCTTTTGCGCATCTGTCAGGGCACCACTCTCTACGGAAATGTAGGGCATGGTTACTTTTCTCCTTGGACTCTCATCGCAATCTCGTAAGCATCATTGCGGGAAATGCCGAACTCGGCGGCCAAGCGGCGGGCGATTTCCTTGGTGCGCAAGCCCTCGGTAGCCAGGTCGGCCGCGCGCACCTGGGCGCTCGCGGCGGCGCTTTCGGCCGCCGCTTCGCCTTCGGCCACGTTCGGCGCGTCGATGACGAGGGCAATTTCGCCGCGGATGCCGCCCGGCTGCGCAGCGCGAGCAGCGAAACGCTCGGCCAGCTCGGCCGCTGCGCCGCGGGCCACTTCCTCGTGCAGTTTCGTGAGCTCGCGGCACACCGCCACCTGTCGCAAGGGCAGCGCCTCGGCAACGGCTTCCAGCGCCGTCACCAGGCGATTCGGGCTCTCATAGAACACCAGTGCCGCATCCAGGCCGCGCAGCTGCTCCAAAACGGCCCGCTGCTCTACGCCCTTGCGCGGGAAGAAGCCGCCAAAGTAGAAGCGCGGGCACACCGTACCCGAGGCCACGTAGGCGCAGGACGCCGCCGAGGCACCAGGCAGCACCTCCACCGCCACGCCCGCTTCCCGCGCCGCCGCCACCAGGCGCAACCCGGGGTCAGACACGCCGGGCATGCCGGCATCGGAGCAGTAGGCAACAACCTCCCCCGCCGCCACGCGCTCCATCACCGCTGCTGCCTTCGCGCTGATCATGGCCTCGTCCAGCCGCTCCAACGGCTTGCGAATCTCGAAATGCGCCAGCAGCTTCCCCGTTACCCGGGTGTCCTCCGCGCACACCGCATCGGCGGCCCGCAGCGCCTCAAGCGAGCGCAGCGTCATATCCCCCAAGTTCCCGATGGGGGTGGGCACGATTACCAGTTTTCCGTTTTCGCTCATAGGGAGATTATACCCCTCGCCCCGCCAGGCACCCCGCCCACAGCAAGGGCAGCGGCAAAGGGTAAAACGCGGGGGCAAAGCGCGAGGCGAAACGAGGCGCCAGCTACGGGTGCGGACGGATTGGCGGCCGGGGCGAAATGCGGGCGGATTGGCGGCGGCAAAAGCGGGGGCGGCCAGCGAAGGCCGCCCCCACGCGCTGCGCTAGTTCTGAATTTCCGCCTCGAACTGGCCCACTTCCTGGGCGCGGGCCCGCTTGTCCACGTCGCCCACAAAAGCATCGCGGGCCGCCTTGGCCTGGGCCTCCTTCTCGGCGAGGTTGGCCTTGGCCACCGCAATCATCAGCTTGATGCGATTCAGTTGGTTCACCTCGGAAGCGCCGGGGTCGTAGTCCACTGCCACGATGTTGCTCTCGGGGTAGCGGCGGCGCAGCTCCTTGATGGTGGCCTTGCCCACCACGTGGTTCGGCAGGCACGCGAAGGGCTGGGTGCACACCACGTTCGGGCAGCCGCTGCGGATGAGCTCCACCATCTCGGCGGTGAGCAGCCACCCCTCGCCCATGGAGTTGCACAGAGACAAAATCTCCTCGGCGTACTCGGCCAGCTCGTAGATGTCCGCCGGCGGGTGGAAGCGGGCACTCTTCTCCAGGGCATCGCTCACCGGCTTGCGCAGCTTCTTCACCGCGGCCAGGCCGAGGCGGCTGCCCAGCGCGCTCTTCTTCGACTTGCCGATGGGCTGCTGGAAGATGCCGCCGGCGATGCCGAACAGGAAGAACTCGATGAGCCCGGGCACCACGGCCTCGCAGCCCTCGCGCTCGATGACGTCCACGATCTGGTTGTTGGCCGTGGGATGGAACTTCACGAGGATCTCGCCCACCACGCCCACGCGGGGCTTGGTGCCCTCGCCGGCCAGCGGCAGGGTGTCGAAGTCCTCCACGATACGGCGCACCGTGCGGCGGAACTCCGACTGGCGCACGCCGCGCTCGAGCTGGTGCTTGCAGGCGTCCATCCAGTAGTCGAACAGGCGGTTGGCGCTGCCGGGCTCCACCTCGTAGGGACGCGTGCGGTACAGGCACATCATGAGCAAGTCGCCGTACTGCAGCGCGTAGATGGCCTGGTAGAGCATCTTCGGCGTGATCTTGAAGCCGGGATTCTCCTCGCCTAAGTCCTTGAACGAAATGGCAATGACGGGGATATGTCCGAGCCCCACCGATTTCAGCGCCTTGCGGATGAGCGAGATGTAGTTGGTGGCGCGGCAGCCGCCGCCGGTCTGGGTGATGAGTACGGCCAGCTTGTCGGTGTCGTACTTTCCCGACAGCACCGCTTCCATGATCTGGCCGGTGACCAGGATGGACGGGTAGCAGATGTCGTTGTTCACATACTTCAGGCCCGCGTCCACCGCGCCGTGGTCCACCGAGGGCAGCAGCACCGCGTTGTAGCCGGCGCGCCTGAAGATGGGCACCAAAAGCTCGAAATGGTAGGGAGCCATTTGGGGCGCTAAGATGGTGTAGCCCGCGTCGCGCATTTCCTCGGTGAACTGCACGCGCTCAAACTCGGTGGAGGCGCCCTCGCGCTGCTCCACCTCGGCGGCGGCGGTCACGCCGTCGGCTTTCTCGGTGAAAGATTCCGGTACCAGCTTGTCCACGTCCTCCAGCTTGATGGAGGCGGCAGGGCAGGCGCGCCCCTCGGCGCGGGCGTCGGAAAGGGCCTCCGCCTCACGGTCCGCCTGGTCCTTCAAAGCTGCGAGCAGGCTGCGCACGCGGATGCGGGCGGCGCCCAGGTTTGACACCTCGTCGATCTTCAGCACGGTGTACACCTTGCCGGCCGCCTCCAGCACCTCCTGCACCTGGTCGGTGGTCAGGGCGTCCAAACCGCAGCCGAAGGAGTTCAGCTGGATGAGGTCCAGATCCTTGCGCTGGGTGACCACCTTGGCCGCCGCGTAGAGGCGCGTGTGGTACATCCACTGGTCCACCACGCGGATGGGGCGTTCCAGTTGCCCCAGATGGGCCACGGAATCTTCCGTGAGCACCGCCAGGCCGAAGCTGGTGAGCAGCTCGGGAATGGCGTGGTTGATCTCCGGGTCCTGGTGGTAGGGGCGACCCGCCAGCACAATACCGCGGGTGCCGGTCTCCTCCATCCAGGCCAGGGTTTCCACGCCCTTGCGACGGATGTCGCGCTTGAAGGCCTCATCCTCGGCCCAGGCAGCGTCCACGGCGTCGTCGATCTGCTTCTGGGTGATGGGGAACTCGTGGGCCCCCACCTCATCGCGGAAGGTGCCGGTCAGCTCGGCGTACAGGCGTTCTTTCAGCTTGTCCTTGTCGTGGTAGGGCAGCCAGGGGGCGACGAAGGCCACGGGCGCCTCCCGCAGCTCGTCGATGTTCAGGCGCAGCGCCTCGGGGTAGCTGGCCACGATGGGACAGTTGAAATGGTTGCCCGCCGTCTCGTCCTCCTGGCGCTCCCACTTGCTGCAGGGCATCCAGATGAAGTCCACGGCGTCGTCGCCTTCCTTGGCCAGCAAGTTCATGATGTGGCCGTGGGAGAGCTTTGCCGGATAGCACACCGACTCCGACGGCATAGACTCGATGCCAGCCTCGTAGGTCTTCTTCGTGGAGGGGTCGGACAGCACCACCCGGTAGCCGAGCTTCGTGAAGAACGTGAACCAGAAGGGGTAGTTCTCGTACAGGTTGAGGGCCCGCGGGATGCCCACGGTGCCGCAGGCGTCTTCTGTGGGGATGGGCTCGTAGGCGTCGAAGAGTCGCCGGGACTTCCACTCGAAGAGATTCGGCACGTCGGACTTCTCGGTGCCGGTGCCCAGGCTCTCGCCCTTCTCGCAGCGGTTGCCGGTGATGAAGCGGCGGCGGACGCCCGTGGCCGGATCGCGGCCGAAGTCGTTCACCGTGAGCAGGCAGGCGTTGGAGCAGCCCTTGCAGCGCACGGTCTTATGGGTGGGGGCCAGGGCCTCGATCTCGGCGAGGGACAACAACCCGCTCGTGAAAACCTTCGGGCCCACGTCCGGCGACAGGGGCACTCCCTCGGTGTGGCGGCGCTTATCCTCGTAGCGGTCGCGGGCCAGAAGCGCCGCGCCGAAGGCGCCCATGTTGCCGGCGATGTCGGGGCGCACCGCGTCCACTTCCGACAACTGCTCGAAGGCGCGCAGCACCGCGTCGTTCAAAAACGTGCCGCCCTGCACGATAACTTTGGTGCCCACGTCACGCGGGTCGCGGATTTTAATCACCTTGAACAGGGCGTTCTTGATAACGGAAATGGCCAGGCCGGCGGCGATGTCGCCCACCGTCGCCCCTTCCTTCTGCGCCTGCTTCACGCGGGAGTTCATGAACACGGTGCAACGGCTGCCCAGATCCACCGGGTTCTCGGCGGCAATGGCGGTTTTCGCGAATTCCGCCACGTCGAGATTCAACCCGCTCGCGAACGACTCGATGAAGCTGCCGCAGCCGGACGAACAGGCCTCGTTGAGCATGATGGAGTCGATCACGCCGTCTTTCACCCGCAGGCACTTCATGTCCTGGCCGCCGATGTCGAGGATGAACTCCACCCCCGGCAGCATTTCCTGGGCGCCGCGCAGGTGGGCCACCGTCTCGATTTCGCCGGAATCCACCCGCAGCGCTTCCAGCAGCAGCCCCTCGCCGTAACCGGTCACAGTGGCGTGGCCGATTGTCACCAGCGGACGGGCCGCCTCGTCGGTGGGAAGCGCACGGTAAAGCTGGGCCAGGGCCGCCTTGGCGCACTTCAGCACATCGCCCTTGTTGGAGGCATAGGTGCTCCACAGAAGCTCACCCGACTCGGAAATGAGAGCCGCCTTGAAGGTGGTGGAACCGGCGTCGATGCCCAAGAACGCCACACCGCGGTAGTCTTCCAGGGAGGCGCGGCGCACCTTTTCCTGGTCGTGGCGGGCCTTGAACCGGGCATAGCTCTGCTCGTCGGCAAAAAGCGGCGCCAAGCGCACCACTTCAGAGCCTTGCATGTCGCCCAAGTTCTCCAGCCGCTTCAGCACATCCGCCAGCCGCTCCACCTTGGCGCCGGCCGCAGCTCCGGCCAGGGCGCAACCGCAGGCCACGAACAGGTGCGCGTTATCGGGCACGATAATGGCCTCGTCGGCAAGCCCCAGGGTTTCGTAGAACCGCTCGCGCAACTGGGGCAGATACTGCAGCGGACCGCCCAAAAACGCCACGTTTCCCCTGATGGGGCGCCCGCAGGCAAGGCCGGAGATGGTTTGGGTTACCACTGATTGGAAGATGGAGGCGGCGATGTCCTCCTTGCGGGCCCCCTCGTTCAGCAGCGGCTGCACGTCGGTTTTGGCGAACACGCCGCAGCGGCTGGCGATGGGGTAAATGGTGGTGTGGCTTTTGGCCAGCTCGTTCAGGCCGCCGGCGTCGGTGTCCAGCAGCGCCGCCATCTGGTCGATGAAGGCGCCGGTGCCGCCGGCACAGGTGCCGTTCATGCGCTGCTCGATGCCGTTGTCGAAGTAGATAATCTTCGCATCCTCGCCCCCCAGCTCGATGGCCACGTCGGTGGCGGGGATGAAGGTTTCCACGGCGGTTTTGGAGGCGATCACCTCCTGCACGAACTCGATAGACAGCCACTGGGAAAGCAGCAGGCCGCCCGAGCCGGTAATGGCGATGGTCATGAGACGCGTGGGGAATTGGGCCGCCGCCTCTTTCAGCACCTCCACGATGGTGGCGCGCACATCGGCGTGGTGGCGGCGGTACACCGCCCACAGTATCTCGCAGCTGTTGTCCAGCACCGCCAGCTTCACCGTGGTGGAACCCACGTCGATGCCGATGTGCAGCACCTCTTCCCCCGTCGCCTCCGGCGCGTCAGCCATGGCGAAGGTCAAAGAGGCGTTTGCGGGCGCCGCTTCGGCCTCCTCCACGCGGGTCACCCGCACAGCGCACTGATTGGCCGCCTCTTCCTGTCCCACCGTTACATAGTTATTCACTTTGTTGTTCTTCAGCATCGTAAACCGGGCCCTCCTCGGCCCCCGAAAAACCATCCGGTTCTATTCTTTTTCAACCTTAGAATTATAGGGGGTTTTATCTGTCGTGACCCCACCATTTCCTGCCAGCAGCGAATATTCATGCGCCATGCAACCGGGACAGGGCGCCGCCAGGACAACCATGCGCCAGACGCCTAACTGATTGGTGACGGACGCCGCCGCCGTGTGGGGAGGCCTCTACAATGACCCTGACGAAAACGCCCCATCGGGGCCGCGAGAAAGGACACGCAATGGAGGAAGTCAACAACCGGAAAGTGGCCATCATCGGATGCGGGTTCGTGGGCTCCGCCTCGGCCTTTGCCCTCATGGAGTCGGGGCTTTTTACCGAGATGGTGTTGCTGGACGTGGACCACGCCCGAGCCGAAGGCGAAGCGCTGGACATCTCCCACGGCACGGCATTCTCCAGCCCCATGGAGATCTACGCCGGCAGCTATGACGACATAGCCGACGCCGCCGTGATCATCATCACGGCTGGCATCGGCCAGAAACCTGGCGAAACCCGCATCGACCTGGTGAACAAGAACGTCGAGGTGTTCAAGGGCATCTTGGGGGAGATTCGCGCACGCCAGTGCGCCGGCATCATTTTGGTGGTGTCGAACCCGGTGGACATCCTCACCTATGTGACGGTGAAGCTCTCGGGGCTGCCGGAGTCGCGGGTAATCGGCAGCGGCACCGTGCTGGACACCGGCCGTTTGAAGCACATCATTGGCGAGAAGCTGTCGGTGGATCCGCGCAACGTACACGCCCGCATCTTGGGCGAGCACGGCGACAGCGAGCTCATCGCCTGGTCGAGCGCCCATGTGGCCGGCATCCCGCTGGAAGACTTCTACCACATGCGTGCCAAAGGCAGCTACGATGACTTTCGTCAATCCATGAGCGACATCGTGCGCAACTCCGCCTACGAGATCATCGCCAAGAAAAAGGCCACCTACTACGGCATCGCCATGGCGGTCACCCGCATCTGCGGCGCCATCGTGAGAGACGAGAAATCGGTGCTGTCGGTGTCCAATTACATGCAGGGAGAGTACGGCATTTCCGATATGGCGCTTTCCACTCCCTGTATCGTGGGGAAGAGAGGCATCGAGGTGCGCATCCCGCCGTCGCTGAACTACCAGGAGCAGCAGGAGCTGAAGGCCAGCGCCGCCATGCTGCGGGAGGTGATTGACGCGCTGGACCTCATTGGCGCGGGCTCGGACGCGGGCGAGGCGGCGGAATAGGCGTTCGCGATGCTTCCCGGAGCTTTACGGCATTTCGCGGCGTTTTGCGGCGTTTCTCCCTGACGCAAATGGTTTTTTGTCCAGACCCCTGAGCAGGCATTATCTCATCGATTGCCAGCTCAGGGACTATTTTTTATCCGGCCAAAACCTCGCTTACGTCAGAGCGTCCAGCCTCTGGCCACCCTGGGCTCCCCCTCCGCTCCATCTAACCTCGCTGCCGCAACTGGCCGCCTCACCCCCACAAAACTTCACGCTCTCTTTACAAACCTCTCACCGCCCCCTCGCACACCTTTCATATCTTAAGTAGCATCTGACGGAAGGCCGGGCGCCGCAAAGCGCCCGGGCAGGGCCCCGACGGGGCGAAGGGAGAGCGCATGCAGGAGATGCTGCAACTGGGTCTGGGACTGTTTGGCGGCCTGGCCCTTTTCCTATACGGCATGGGGCTGATGAGCGGCGGCTTGCAAGAGGCGGCCGGCGAGCGCATCCGCGGCATTTTGGCCGCCGTCACCCGCAACCCCCTTTTGGGGGTAATCACCGGCGCCGTGGCCACCGCGGTGCTGCAAAGCTCCAGCGCCACCACGGTGATGACCATCGGCTTCGTGAGCGCCGGCATGATGCGGCTGCCCCAGGCCATCCCCATCATCATGGGCGCCAACATCGGCACCACCATCACGGCCCAGATCATCGCCTTCAAGCTCTCCGACTACGTGCTGGCCTTCGTCATCGGCGGCTTTGTGCTGATGCAGCTAGCCAAGCAGGGGCGGCTGAAGCTGGGAGGCCAAGCGATGTTCGGCTTCGGCCTCCTGTTCCTTGGCATCGACACCATGGGCGCCGTGATGAAACCCCTGGCCGAGAACCCGGTGTTCACCGACATGATTGCCCAAGTGACCGGCATCCCCGTGCTGGGCATTGCCGTGGGCACCATCATGACCTTAGTGGTGCAGAGCTCCAGCGCCACCATCGCGGTGCTGCAGAATTTCGCAGCGCAACCGGCGGCCGACGGCGGCAGCATTATCGGGCTGGACGGCGCCATCCCTATCCTCTTGGGTGACAACTTGGGCACCACCATCACCGCGCTGCTGGCCGCTATCGGCCAAAGCCGCGATGCCAAACGGGTGGCCCTCTCCCACTGCCTGTTCAACTTGTCCGGCTGTCTGCTGTTCGTGTGGCTGGTGGGGCCGTTCGCCAGCGTGGTGGCCGCCATCCCGCCCACTGGCGCCGAGATGGATGTGATTGCCCGGCAAATCGCCAACGCCCACACCCTGTTCAACGTCACCATGACGGCTCTGTGGCTTCCCTTCGTTCCCCTGATGGCGAAAATTGTTTCGGCTATACTTCCCGAGAAAGACCAAACCCCGCGCAACCCGCTGGGCAGCCGCGACGAGCTGGCCGGCAACGCCGCCTGATGGAGGCATCCGAGCGCGGAACGAGCAAAGAGGGCGAAATGGCAGCACAGGGCCTCATCTACTACGTGGAAGACGATCAGCACATTCGCGATTTAGCCGCCTACGCCCTGCACCAGGCCGGGCACACGGTGCGCACCTTCCCCGATGGCACAGGGTTCGCCGCCCTGTGCGCCGCCGAACCCCCCGATGCCGTGCTGCTGGACATCATGCTGCCCGGCGACGACGGGCTGGAACTGCTGCGGCAACTGCGGGGAAACCCCGCCACCGCCGCGCTGCCGGTGATGATGCTCACCGCGAAAGGCGCCGAGTACGACACCGTATGCGGGCTTGATGCTGGCGCCGACGACTATCTGGCAAAGCCCTTTGGCATGATGGAGCTGCTCTCGCGGGTGAACGCCCTGCTGCGCCGAAGCTCGCTGCCTTCCAGCGGCGCGGCAGCGGGCAGTGGCGAAGCCGCCCCCGCCAACCACGGCGAACCCAGCCGCAGGGAGGAGCAACCGCTGCATTCCGGCGGCATCTCCTTGTACCTGGCTGCCCATCGCGCAGTGGCGGGCGGGCGGCCCGTTCCCCTCACCGTTAAAGAGTTCGCCCTACTTGAAGCCCTTATGAAAAACGAAGGGCGGGTACTCACCCGCAACCAGCTGCTACAAGACGTATGGGACATCCATTTCGCCGGCGAAACCCGCACGGTGGACGCCCACGTGAAGACCCTGCGCCAGAAGCTGGCCGAAGCGGCCCCCGGCACCGAAGCCCTCATCAGCACCGTGCGCGGGGTGGGCTACCGGTTTGAAGGGGGCGGCCGATGAGGGGCTCCCCCGCCGCCCCCAGCCTCTCGGGGCGCATCTTCCGCAGCATCCTTGCCTTCACCCTCACCGGCATTGTGGCTTTCTCGCTGGCGCTGGCCGCCATCTTCTACCTGTCCTTCGAACATAAAGCAGCCGACGGGCTGCTGAACCAGGCCCACCGTGCGGCCGTGCTTCTGGACAGTGAACCTGCCTCGAAGCGGCCGGCAGTGCTGGCCGAGCAATTCGACGGCACAGTACGCTACACGCTGGTGGGCGCCGATGGCACCGTTTTGTTCGACAGCGCTGCTGAGGCAGCCGACGCACCGCAGATGGAAAACCACGGCAACCGCCCCGAAGTGCGCGAGGCGCTGGCCAGCGGTGAAGGGGCCACCAGCCGCATGTCCGCCACCGTGGGCACCGACACCCTCTACGCCGCCGCACCGCTCTCGGACGGCTCGGTAATACGACTGGCCGAAACCCGCGACTCCATCGTGGCGTTTTTCGCCAACGGGCTGATGGTGCCAGTGGCGTTTACGCTGTTGGCGGCAGTGGCGCTGGTGCTTGCCCTGTCGCGGCTGCTCACCCGTCACCTCATGCGGCCGCTCGATCGCATCGACGCCTCGTCGCCCCTACAGGGGGGCGGCTACGCGGAAATGGCACCGCTGCTGGAACGCATCGATTCGCAACAGCGCACCCTGCGGGCCCAAAACCAAGAGCTGGCGCTGGCGGAAAGTTTACGTCGCGACTTCTCCGCCAACGTGTCCCATGAAATGAAAACGCCGCTGCAGGTAATTTCCGGCTACGCCGAGCTGATGGCCAACGGCATGGTGCCCCCCGACGAGGTGCGGAAATTCGGCAGCGTCATCTACCAGGAGTCCCAGGCAATGCGGGCACTCATTAACGATGTGCTGATTCTATCGCGGCTGGACGAAAAGGCCCTCGCCGCCGACGAAGCGGCGCCGGTGAATCTGGCGTCGGTGGCCGAGCGGGCGGCGGGGCGGCTGGAATCGCTGGCGCGGGAGGCTGATGTGGCCGTAGGGCTGCAGTTGCAGCCGGCGCAAGTGCAGGGCAACGAAACCCTGCTGGAGCAGATGATCCACAACCTGGTAGAAAACGCCATCCGCTACAACCGCCCCGGCGGCCGCGTAACAGTGAAAACGGCCACGGCCCTCGATGCCGAAGGGCGCACAGAGGCACTGGTGCAGGTGGGCGACAGCGGCCCCGGCATCCCCGCCGATGCCCAGGACAAGGTGTTCGAGCGCTTCTACCGCCTGGACAAAAGCCGCTCGAAGGAAACCGGCGGCACCGGGCTGGGGCTGGCCATCGTGAAGCACGCCGCCCTCCACCACGGCGGCACCGTCGAGCTGCAAAGTGAAGAAGGCCAAGGCGCCACCTTCACCGTCCACCTCCCCACCCCATGACAGGGGACGGGGATAACGTCATATTTCCAGAGCAGGCGGAGGGCCTTTCGTAGGGCAGAGATTCTATCTCTGCCTAAATGTTTCTGGAGGGTGGGCCTATGCCAGGGGGACGTTCACTTTTGGCACGCAGGTGGCGGCGCTTCTGGAGGGTGGGCCGACCCGACAGGGCTGCGCTCGACGCTCCGTACGAGGGGAACTAACTCGACCTGCGGTCGAGTGGATTTCCCCTCTACTCCACTTGGCCGGACCTCGCTTCGCCCCGCCGGGTCGGCCCAGCCAGGATGTCAAAATCCTGACATTATCCCCGTCCCCTGTCATGCCCTGTCACCCCGTCACCTGCCAACAGCGCGAAACTGCCAGGTCCAAGCGAGGGGCGGCCCGGTGCCCCAGATCGCCCTGAATTCCGACTGAGCGTACTTAAGGTACGCGAAGGAAGGAGATGAAGGGCAAGATGGGGTGCCCGGCCGTTCCGCAGCATGGAAACAAAAACGGTCGGCTGAAAAGCCGACCGTAACATTTATGGTGGAGCATAGGGGGATCGAACCCCTGGCCTCAAGATTGCGAACCTTGCGCTCTCCCAGCTGAGCTAATGCCCCAAAGGTTTGTGCCCGCAAATGGGCAAGTGAACATTCTGAAGGTAGCGGTGCGGTTTGTCAACCGCAAAACGGGGAAAACCCGCTTACAGCAGAATCTGCTCCGGCATCTCGTCTTCGAGCGGTGTCTCTTCCACGAACGGAGCGAACAGGGGCTCATCGTTCTGAGAAAGCTCCACCATACCGGTCAGCACGTCAGCATACTGATACGATTGGCGCGCTGTACGACCGCGCTTGCGGTCAATCTCCATGATGAACAGCTGCGGATGCACCTGAGTCAGAACACCCTCGCTCTCCACGATCTTCGAGCGTCCCATGTTCGCCCGCACCTTGAGCCGCTGTCCCAGAAAGTCGTTGAGGGTATCGTGAATGGAACCAACGAGCTGCGCCTGCTTAGCCAAATCCATGGATGAAATCCTAACTACTGCCAAAAACACACGTGACAAATGAACACGATACCACGCCTGTCAAGGCCTGTTAACCACCGCCGACAATAGGCAACCGCTCGCTGCACAACGAACAACCTCCAAGCACGAAAATGGCCCCGCATCGCTACGGGGCCATTGCTGAAGAGCCTTAAAAGGCAGCGCTATACCACCAGCGTGATAATGCGCAGCGCAAACAGCGCCGCCGCAATCCACATAACCCAGTGCACATCTTTGGCGCGACCCTGGCACACCCGCACGATGACGAAGGCCAAGATGCCGAACATGATGCCGTTGGCGATAGAGTAGGTGAAGGGCATCATGATGATGGCGAGAAAGCCACCGATGGCGCCAGCCGGGTCTTCCGAGAAGTCCATCTTGGTGACCGACGACATCATCAGCAGGCCCACCCAAACCAGCGCCGGCACGGTGGCGAAGCTGGGAATGGCCAAAAACACCGGCGAAAGTACCAGCGCCACTGCGAATAGGATGCCCGTAGTGAGCGAAGTGAGGCCCGTGCGGCCGCCCGCTGCAACACCGGCCGAGCTTTCCACGTAGCTGGTGCAAGTGGAGGTGCCCACAGCAGCGCCGAACACGGTGCCCACAGCATCGGCCATCAGGGCTTCTTTGGCGCGGGGCAGGCGCCCCTCCTTATCCAGCAGGTTGCCCTTGCTGGCAACGCCGATCAAGGTGCCGGCGGTGTCGAACAGGTCAACAAACAGGAACGAGAACACTATTACGGCGAAGTCCACCAGGTGGTTCGCCACAAATTCCCAGTTGAAGGCAAACAGGTACGGGGCCTGCAGGTTAATGCCGCTGGAGAAATCGGGGAACAGCGAATACACGCCCGCCGCCACGTCTACTTGGTACCAGCCGATGAGCTGGGCAATCATGCCCAGCACCCACGTGCCCAGAATGCTCCACAAAATGTAACCGGGCACCCGGTAGTTGTACATGATGGCGCAGGCAATGAGGCCGATCACCGCGAGGGCCATGCTCGGCGAAGCGAACGACCCCAAGTTCACCAGAGTGGCCGCATCGGCCACCACCACGCCACCGTTTTCCAGGCCAACCAGCGCAATGAACAGGCCAATGCCCACAGCAATGCCGTTTTTAAGATTAGTGGGAACGTCGTTCACCAGCGCTTCGCGGAACTTGCACAGCGTGAGCAGGATGAAAATGAGACCTTCCACCAGCACTGCGGTGAGCGCCACCGTCCAGGGGTCGTTGATGCCCTCTTTCGCCAGCGGAATGCACACCGAGTAGGCGAAGTAGGCGTTCAGGCCCATGCCCGATGCAAGGGCAATGGGGTAGTTGGCGTAAAACGCCATGAACAACGTGGCGAAACAAGCCGAAACAGCCGTAGCCGTGAACACCGCTCCCGGCTCCATGCCCGAAGCCGACAAAATGCTCGGGTTCACAGCCAGAATGTAAACCATGGCCAAGAAGGTGATGACACCAGCCATAACCTCGGTTTTAACATTTGTGCCGTGCTCCTTCAGCTTGAAGCAACGTTCCAAAAACGATTCTCCTTGAGCCATGAACACCCTCTTTCCCTTTCACGGAAACATAAGCGCCTTCCTTTAAAGCGCAACAGGCCCATTGTACGGGCAGAGCACCGCACGCGGGGCCGGGGAACGTAACTTTTTTGAAGCAGAGTGCAAGTTTTTGGCGGGACGTGCCCGCCCCCAGAAGAACGCCCACTCGCCAGGCCGGTGCCGGCCCACAAACCTGGGTGCATCCGGGACGGAGCGGCCAGACAGGAGCAGGATGGCCGTGCCGCAGCTGCCCGCGAACCAGATGCATTGGGCCGGGCGCGTTGGAGCGCACGGTCGAGCAATGGCCACCCTCGGGTATGGACGTATTGGGGCAGAACCGCAAAACAGGTGCATTGCGGGGCGGGCATTCCATGTCTGTTTGGGCTACTGGCCGCCCAACCCCCCTTAGAAACAGGGCAGCGCCTCGCCGGGACGGCCCTTGAGGGCATAGAAACCCACGGCAGACGACGCGGCCACGTTCAGAGAATCAACCCCGTGGAACATGGGGATGCACACCGTGGCGTCGCAGGCGGCGATGGTGGCCGGCTCCAGCCCCACCCCTTCGGTGCCGAACACCAGCGCCACACGGGGCGCCCGCTGCAACAGCGGCGCGGAAAGCTGCAGGGAATCCTCTTCAAGCGCCATGGCCACCACCGTGAACCCCAGCCGCTGCAGCTGCTGCACGCCGGCGGCTGCCCCCGCCCGCACCGTCGCGCCCCGGTGCACCGAAGGCGCACCATCGGCCGCAAGGATCACGCGGTCGCCACCAGAGGCCGCCTTTCCACCGCTCCCCTTCCGAGCGCTCTCGTATTCCGCCGATTGAAACCCCTTGGCGCCCATACCGCCGCGTCCGCTGGATTCGTCCTCCCCGGACTCACCGGCCCCTCCGGTTCCAAACAGCGTTCCGCAATCGCCGCCGCGGCTTCGGCCCCCATCGGCCCCGTCCTCGCCCATCGTCTCGCGCTCGGTCCTTTTCCCTTCCGGCCTTTGCACATCCTCCCCCTCACCGTCTGCGGGAATGCGCGCCCAGGGAATCTGGAACACCGTGCCCATGGAAACGCGCACCGCGCGGCGGTAGAACGGGTCGTAGCAGGCAGGCGACACTAGCACCGCATCGGCCCCCAGCGCCGCCGCGCTGCGGAAGATGGCCCCCACGTTGGTGTGATTGGTGATGTTCTCCAGCACCGCCACCAGCCGCGCGCCCTCCACCGCCTGGGCCACCGTGAGCGGGGCGGGGCGGCGGAACGTGGCCAAAAGGCCCCGGGTGAGCTCGAATCCAGTGAGCCGCTGCAGCTCTTCCGGCGGCAGCACGAACACCGGCGTGCCAGGCGCCGCCGCTTCTACCTGGTCCAACAGCCCTGACAGCGGTTGCAGCCACTTCTCCCCCACCAAAAGCGACACCGGTTGAAGCCCCGCTTCCAAGGCACGGGCCGCCACCTTGTCCGACTCCGCGATGAGGATGGCCCGCTCGGGCTCCAGCCGGCTGCGCAACTGCACATCGGTCAGGCGCGCGAACACGTCCAGCCGCGCATCGTCCAACGTTTCCAGCCGAATGATCATTTTTGCCACACCCTCTTTTTTCCTGCATGAAAAGTCACGAATTCAAGGATATGGCAAAAATGAGCCGCGAAAATTGCCACATCCTCTTCAAAAGTGCGAAATCGGGCGAAAAAACGAGGATATGGCAAAAACGAGCGGGAAAAATTACCACATCCTCCAATTCGTGACAGCCGTCGTAATAAAAACGAGGATATGGCAAAAACGCGCAGGAGCGCGCGGAGCGGGCCGAGCGGCAATCGGAACGGGAATCGCAAGGGCGGTATGAAGCGGCGCGGAGCGTTCGGGCGACTCACTCGGCTTTCTAGCTCTGCAGCCAGCGGGTCAAGCGCTCGTGTTCGCGGTTCGCCTGGTTATAACCGCGCTCGTAGGTGGCCTGCAAGGTGGCGAAATCGGTTTCCCGGTTGGTGATGTCCATGCGCTCGGGCGCGAACACGAACGCCCGCCCTTCTGCCTCCAGCGCATCGATGCGGTCGAGCAACTGGTTGTAATGGCGCCACCGCTCTATAGTGTTCTCCGCCACCAGCGGGTGCTTGCGGAAAAGCGCACGGAATGCAACCTGAGCGGCAGCACCCATCTCCTTTTTGCGGTAAGCGCGCTCCTGCGTGCGCACCACTACCAGGCGCTGAAATCCGTCAGCCAGCGCCGCGTCCAGGCAAACGCCCCAGCTAGAACCCATGCCGCCATCCATAAAGATGCGCCCCTCCACCGGGGTGGGCGGCATGAAAATGGGCATGGTGGACGAAGCGCGCACCCGCACGCCGGCATCGAAGGGGGTGAGCATATCCGCTTTCGTCCAAGCAATCGTTTCGCCGTCTTCCCAGTCGAATGCCTCGATATGGCAATCGGCCGGGTTGGCGGCGAAGGTAGCGAAATCGAAGCCCATAGGCTCGTCAGGGAAGCGGCGCTCGCAGATAATGCCCTCGTAGAGGTGGTGGGCGTTGAAGTAGCCTTCGCCGCGCAGAAAGCTGCGCCAACCGCCGAACTGCGGGTCGTTCACTAGGTCCACAAACGAGGCCTTGGTGCGGGCGGCGTCGCGGGAGAGGTAATTCACCGCGTGGCTGGCCCCGGCGGAAATGCCGTATGCCTTGGGGAAGTTAAGGCCGTTCTCCAGCAGCATGACCGCGAAGCCGGCCGTATAGCTGGCTCGCATGCCGCCGCCTTCGAAAACGAGGGCAACATCGGGTATGTTGATGTCCATGCTCATGATTCGATTGTAGGCACCGCACCGGTTGCAGCAGTGCTCCAATCGGCGGACGGGAACGGGCCCCTTACGCCGCACCGTGGCGGGAATAGGCGGCTAGTTCCGGCACGGGCGCGGCAGAGCGAGCTCAACCGCGGCTTCTGGCGCCTCCGTGGCGGAATTAAGCGGCTAGTTCCGGCACGGAGGCGAGCGCAAAGCGTTTCAGGGGCGCCGGGGCGGAAATAGGCGGCTAGTTCCGGCACGCGGGGCGCTGCGACGCAGCCCCACGGGCGGAAGCGGGGGCAATCCCGCAGGCGCCGAAGACAGCGGAAGACGCCGAGAGAAGACCCGCTGCCCACAGCGCGGTGCGGGCAGCCTACAGCGGCAAACTAACCACGAAACCGGAGGCGTAGAGCTTTCCGAAAATGTACTTGTTGCAGGCGGATTCGCTGGCATACCATACGCGGCCGTCCTTCTGCACCAGCCCCTCGCTCATGGGCGGCGCCAAGAAATCCGCCACCTTGTTGCTGGAATCCAGGAAGTACAGCGGCACATCGGCCCCCATGGCGCGATAGGTGCCCCGCTGTTGCAAGCCTTCCACATCGTAGGTGGGCAACGACGACGCCTGCAGCCCCCACGAACACGAAAGCACCATCTGCCCCTGCGAGTTGAAGCACACCCCCTGCACGCGGTCGGGTATGGAGAACACCCGGCTGGGCCCGTTGGCGTAGCCGAATTCGCCATCCGCGTCGGCGTCGAACACGTACATCACCGCTTTGTTCTGGGTGCCATCGGGCGCGGTGAGGTGCTGCTCGGCCGGCGTGGGATAATCAGTTTCGTAGTAAAACACACCGGTGTACAGGGCGCCGTTTTGGATGTTGATGAAAGCGGGATCGATGCCGATGTCCACCTGCGCTATGGCCTGCACCTGCGCCCCTTCCTCGGCAGTGGCCACCTCTTGGGTATTCAGCACCAGGTAACCGCCCTCGGTGGTGAGGAAGGTGAATTGCCCGTCGGCCGTCACTCCCCCGCCGTGGCCGACATAGGTGCTACCGTCGGGGTTGGTGACGAAGAACTTGACCACATTAGTGCCGCTCTCGGAAGTGCGGTACAGTGGCGAAGGGCCGTGGTCGCCCATGTACCCGGAAAACAGCCACTGCTGGCTGCCTTCAAGCCACGCCATGTCTTGGGGCACGAAACCGCCGTTGATGTCGGGAATGGGGAATTCCTGGCGCGCTTGTTGGTAGAAATCGGCGTACGTGGCGTGGATATAGATGTTGAAGCCGGCCACCGCCACAGCCGCCAGCCCCAGCAGCGAGCCGACCGCAATGGCCAAGCCCTTCCCCACTGTCATCTTTTTCTTGCCAGAAGCCATCTGCGCCGCCTTTCTCAAGCTTTTCGCCTCATGGTAGCGGCACTCCCCTCTCCGGCCCGGATTAGCCATCAACCTGCAATATTGCGCAACGGGGCAAGGAGGGATGAGTGGTTGGGGTTGGGGTTGGGG
>NZ_QIBY01000013.1 GCF_003725335.1 Parvibacter caecicola | reverse complement strand
GGAAAAGGGCGCGCGGGGCGGCCATGGGCGGGGCGGCTCGAAGCAGGGCGGAGGAGAAATCCAGGCCGGTGTTTTTCTTCACAGAGCTACCACATTTGGGGGGTTGGAGGACGCCAAATATGCAAGTTATGTGCAATATCGCCTGAAGGGCGCCCAAAATTTTTGAAGCTGTGCAAAATAATCCGCAGCAAATTGTCAAGGGGTTGGCTCACATTAGTTGCCAATTAGTAAAAGGGTCTGGCAATGCCCCCATGGCAAAACGCATCTTATAAGGAGGTCAAATAGATGTTGAAGTTTAACCGTCTGAAGATGGCGGGTGCCATTGCCCTCACCATCGCGCTTGGCGGAACCATGGTGGCTTGCGGCGGTAACGGCGGCTCCGCAAACGGGGGCATTTCCGACACCTCGCAGGGTGTGGCTGCCACCGTGAAAGTGAAGGATAAGGACGACAAGGAGCTCACCCTGGAAATTGGTGAGAAGATCGTCACCGAATACGTGCAGGATTTCCGTGAGCGCAACGAGCTGACCGACGACGAGGCGTGGGCCAAGTGGATGGCCGATAACGCCCTGACGCCGGCTGACGTGCGCACCCAGGTGATTAACTACTACGAGCAGGACCTGCTGCTGGAGGAAGCCGCCAAGATGTATGACGTCAAGGTGGACGACTCTGAGGTGCAGGCCGCCCTGGACGAGATCAAGGGCCAGTTCGAGAGCGACGAGGCCTATCAGGAGGCCCTGTCTGCCACTGGCATGACCGAGGAAGAGTACATCGAGAAGGTGCTGGAGCCCAACACGCTGCAGACCAAGCTGGCCGAGGCCGTAGAGGCCGACCAGGGCACCTCGGTGGACGTGGACGCGCAGGTGCTGTCGACGGCCCAGGCCATGGAGAGCGTGCTGGACGGCAGCCGTCGTTCCAGCCACATCCTGTTCGGCGCCGATGATCAGGCTACCGCCGACGAGGTGGTGGCCCAGTTGCGCGACGGCAGTCTGACCTGGGAAGATGCCGTGAAACAGTACTCTGTTGACGAGTACACCAAGGAAACCGGCGGCGACAACGGCTGGAACTCCGTGAACACCTTCGTGGAGGCCTACGACAACGCCCTGGTGCAGCTGAACGAGGGCGACATTTCTGATCCCGTTGCCTCTGACTATGGTATACACATCATTAAGTGCACTGCGGTGTACACCGTTCCCGAGGGCGGCATCGCATCGCTGTCCGACCTGCCCACCGAAATTGTGGACGCCATGCGCCTGCAGGTGGAAAACACCTCGTCTGACACCTTTACCACCTGGTTCAGCGAGTTTGTGAACAGCGCCGAAGTGACTATCAACGAGATGCCTTCCGGTCTGCCCTACGATGTGGACATGAGCGCCTATACCGCTGCCACCGAAGGCACCGAGGGTACCGAGGGCGGTGTGGAGGCTCCCGTGGAGGGCGCCGACCAGCCCCAGACCACCGATCAGCCCGCTGAGGGCGCCGAGGGCGGCGAGCAGCCCGTGGAGGGCGGCGACGCTGCCGCTCAGCCCACCGGCGAGAACGCTGATCAGCCCACCGGCGAGAACGCCGAAGGCGGCGAGGGCCAGCAGCCGGCCAATGAGAACGGCGAGGGCGGCGAGACCACTCCGGCCCAGTAAGCTTCTCGAAGCTCAGCCGAGCCCGCGAGCAGAATCGCACAGGGGCGGTGCCGCAAAGGCGCCGCCCCTTTTCGTTTCGCCGCAAGCTGAAATTCCCATGGCGTTCACAAAACCGTCTGTTGACAGCAACTTCTGCCAGCTTATAATGCAAAAGTTGCTTTCAAAAGCCCCGTAAACGCATGGCTTGAAACGGAAGCGCGGCAGATGGGAGTCCAGACCCGGAAGCGCGCGTCGGCGTAGGAAACCGGCATCCAATTCACCTGCACTTTTGAAAACAAACATTTCTGGCGGACGGTTCCGCCTGCGCTATCCGCGGCTGCCACGCCGACGCGCGGGAGGAGGCTTCACCCGCCCGACAGAACCTGCAACCATTTGGAGGACAGAAGTGAAGACGTATCATGCTAAACCCGGCGAGGTTGAGCGCGAGTGGGTGCTGATTGACGCCACCGACCAGGTGCTCGGTCGCGTTGCCACCAAGGCCGCGCAAATTCTCAAGGGCAAGCACAAGCCGCAGTACACCCCCCATGTTGACACGGGCGACTTCGTGATCATCATCAACGCGGACAAAATTCGCGTTACCGGTACCAAGGCTGCCACCAAGACCTACTACCGTCATAGTGGTTTCCCCGGCGGGCTGAAGTCCGAGACCTTCGACGAGGCCATGGCCAAGCACCCCGAGCGCGTGATCGAGCATGCCGTCAAGGGCATGCTGCCGAAGAACACGCTGGGCCGCGCAATGGGCATGAAGCTGAAGGTGTACGCCGGCCCCGAGCATCCGCACATGGCTCAAAAGCCGCGTCAGATTGAACTGGAGGGTTAAACCATGGCAGATGAAGCTCTGTATTACGGCACTGGTCGCCGCAAGAACGCCATCGCGCGCGTTCGCCTGGTTCCCGGCACTGGCAAGGTAACCGTGAACGGCCGCGAAGGCGCCGAGTACTTCGGCCGCGAGCAGTTGCTGAAGAACGCGCTGGTTCCCTTCAAGGTAACCGACACCGCCGATCATTTCGACGTGATCGCCAACATCCACGGCGGCGGCATCTCCGGGCAGTCCGGCGCTCTGCGCCTGGGCATCTCCCGCGCCCTGCTGCAGGCTGGCGACTACCGCGCCGAGCTGAAGAAGGCCGGTTTCCTCACCCGCGACGCCCGCATGGTGGAGCGCAAAAAGTACGGCCTGAAGAAGGCCCGCAAGCGCCCGCAGTTCAGCAAGCGCTAAAGCTTCGGTTTCGGCAGAAGAACCTGTCGCAAATGCGAAAGAACCCGCCCAAGTGGCGGGTTCTTTTTTGTGCCTTCGGCAGGTTCGCCCGAAAGCTCACCGCATGGGAGATGGGTGATTGATTTTGGGGGGTTTGTCTGCGAGTATGGCATCTGCCAAAAGCAGCACGCAGAGCACTTGGAGGATTTAATGCGTTTCTATCGGGCCGTTTGCACCGCCGAAGACCACAATGTCCGAGGCCTGGCCTCGGCCACTACTTGGAAAGAAGTGGGGAAAGACCTGGTGCTTTTCCCTTATACCCAGCGCGGTTTTGGCGGGGACGATAGCTTTTTCGTGGGAGTCATCAGCGCGCGGAACGACCTTACGCGGGAAGCGCTTTCGGGCATTATCCGCCGGGTGTGTGAAGATGATTGGGACATTGCTGACCTGGAATCCATCAACTCAGTGGAATGTACGTTCAACAAATGTACCGACCAAGTAGGGGCCACGGCGTTGTATTCCTCCGACATCGTGTCGCGGGCGGCGCGTCTGCTGCATGCCGAAGAGCTGTTCACCCTGCTGATGCGTACGAAGGTGTTTTGGGAGTACACCATCAAGGACGCCATTCCGGCCGGCGGTCTTTTGGGGGCGGCCCAGAAGACCATCTATTCCGAGGCTCTTTCCCAGGAAATCGAGCGGGTGGTAGCCTGTGTACCCGAGGCGGGGCACGCGCACCACATACTGCCGGTTCACTATTTGGTGGAGGGCAACAATCCCAACGATTACCAGCCGGCCATTGACGTGCTGCTTGAGTCGCTGTACGAGAACAATCGCCTGGTGTCGAGCCACGCCTATGTGTTCGAAGTAGACAAGCTGGGCAGAAGCGAATGGGCGCGGGGCGCGGCCGCCAATGAAGACAACTTCATGGCGCTTATCAACGGGGCGCTGGGGGATGCCCTCAAGTCCAGCTCTATCATTGTGAAGTACGGGCAAGACGACGATGGCTCCAACTTCAACAAGTTCGCTTATCAGGCGCTTACCAAACTCATCGATGAGCTGTCCGAGCGGGGCGACGAGATACAGGTGGTGTTCGTGGTGCCCGAGGGCAGTGGGGATCTTCAGGTGCGAATCAAAAACCGCTTCCGGCTGCCGCTTATTCGCATTGTCCCCGATGAGGCGCCTAAGGCCTTTGACCTTACCGAAGACGAAGCCCATGCGATTCTTGTGCGCCGGGCCGAAGCGGACAGCTTAGAGCCCGACGATGAGCTGCGGCGCATCTTGCATCGTCGCATGGAGGACCGTTCGTTTTCGAACCTGGACGAGGTGTACGACGAATGGAGCAAGCTGACGCTCACCCGCAGCGTGTTTCCCCAGTATCTGTCCATCGTGCAGGCGGCTTACGACTCCGACGGAGCGGCGGCACCGGTGGACGCCCGCAAGCGGCTGGAGGAAATGATTGGGCTTGCGGGAGTAAAGCGCCAGATAGAAGACGTGTTGCTGCGTTTCAAGATGAACAAAGAAGCGGCCTTCGCCGGCCTTAAGCCCCAGCCGTTTTCGATGCATTTGGCGTTCCAGGGGGCGCCCGGCACCGGCAAAACCGAGGTGGCGCGCCTGTATGCGGAAATCCTGAAAGACGAGGGCATCTTGTCTGAGGGGCGCCTGATTATGCGGTCCGGCACAGGCGCGTGGAATGTTCAGGAGGCCTTTGCGGAGGCCAAGGGCTCGGTGCTGTTTGTGGACGAGGCCTACGCGATGGCCAGCACCTCCGATGGGAGAATAGCCGATTTCATCGCCTGCATGGAGAATTATCGCCGCGACACGGTGGTAATTCTGGCGGGCTATAAGAACTCTATCAACCGCCTTATCGATTGCAATCCGGGCTTCCGCAGCCGCATCAGTTTCTTCATTGACTTCCCCGATTACAGTCAAGAGGAGAAGATGCAGATATTCCAACTGATGGTGGACCGCGCGGGCCTGACCATGGCGGAGGAAGCGCGTTCCGCCGCCCGTGACATTCTTGCCCGTGGCGGCACGCGGGCCGACGAGGGTAACGGCCGCTTTGTGCGCAATCTGTTTGAAAGCGCCATCGGCCAGCAGCAGCGGCGGTTGTCGCGCCAGAAGCCTGAGGGTGGCTACACGAAAGAGCTGCTGGCAGAACTTCGGGAAGAGGACATTGTGGCAGCTGGCAAGCGCGAGTCGGTGCACCAGCTGAGTGGCCGCGAGGAGCTGGCCGGGCTTATCGGGCTTGCGGAGATAAAGCAGCTGGTGAGCGACCGCATGGACTACATGAAGGTGCAGAAGGCAAAGCGCGATGCCGGCATAAAAGCGCCGTTTATTCCCATGCACATGGCGTTCAAGGGCAACCCTGGCACGGGCAAAACCGAGGTGGCTCGGCTGATTGCTCGCATTTTGCGAGAAGAAGGGGTGCTTTCGGTAGGGGAGTGCAAGGAGTACATCGGGGCTGATTTGTGGAACACGCTGGCTATAAATTTGGCGTTTGAGGACGCCAAGGGCTCGGTGCTGTTTGTGGACGAGGCCTATTCCATTCCGAATAATGCCGAGGCAACGGCGGCGCTGGTGGCCTGCATGGAGAACTATCGCGAGGACGTGATAGTGGTGTTTGCCGGCTATACCCGCGAGGTTGATCAGCTGCTGAGCGCCAATCCGGGCTTTGCCTCGCGAGTGAAGTTCCATCTGGAATTCGCCGACTACATCGAAGACGAGCTGCTGCAGATTCTGGATCTGCTGGCGGGCAAAATGCACGTAACCTTGGGAGAGGGCGTGCCGGAAAAGGTGCGCGGCTTTGTGCGGGAAGCCCGGAAGGAAAGCCGGTTCGGCAACGGCCGATTTGTGCGCAACGTGTTGGAAGATGCCATTGTGGCCCAAGGGGCGCGATTGGTGCGAGAGCACAGCGCGCTTGGAGGGTTGGACCCCGATGTGTTGACGCGGCTTGAGGCCGAAGATTTCAGTTGGCAGCCCAAGCGGCTGGAAGACGCTCCTGCTTCGGTAGGCTTTACCGCTTAAGGCTACTCGCGCCCGGCATCCTCTAGGCGGTAGGGGGTAGTCTGGTACACGTAATAATTCAGCCAGTTGGTGTAGAGCAGCTGGGCATGGGCCCGCCAGGTGTTGCGCGGCGTGGCCGCTGGGTTGTCGTTCGGGTAATAATGGGCCGGAAGCGCCATGGGCAGACCCTTGGCAATGTCGCGATCGTACTCGGCTTTCAGGGTGTCGCGGTCGTACTCAGGATGGCCAAACACGAAGAAATGGCGGCTGTCCACGCTTTTGGCAATGTACACCCCGGCTTCGGGCGAGTCGGCCACAACTTCCAGCTGCGGGTGGTTGTCGATGTCGCCCCGTTGCACCGTGGTGTAGCGAGAGTGGGGAGCGCGGAAGCCATCGTCGAAGCCGCGCATCAGCGGCGAGTAGGGCTTCACCACCCGATGCTCGAACACGCCGAACAGCTTCTGCGGCAGCTCCTGCTTGGGAACGCCGTAATGGAAGTAGATGCCTGCTTGCGCCCCCCAGCATATGTGCAGCGTGGAATGCACGTGGGTAAGCGACCAGGCCATGATCTCGCACAGTTCGTCCCAGTAATCTACCGACTCGAAATCCAGCAGTTCCACCGGCGCGCCAGTGATAATCAGCCCGTCGAAATGCTGGTCGCGGATTTCCTGGAATGTAGTGTAGAACGATTCCAAGTGCTCGGCGGTGACGTTTTTTGCATCGTGGGAGGCGGTTTGCAGCAGCTCCACCTCCACCTGCAACGGCGTGTTGGAAAGCTTGCGCAGGATTTGCGTTTCGGTGGTTATTTTGGTGGGCATCAGGTTCAGCAGCAGCACCCGCAGAGGGCGAATGTCCTGATGCATGGCGCGGTATTCCGTCATGACGAAGATGTTTTCGGCTTCCAAGGCCGCCGTTGCCGGCAAAGAGTCGGGGATGCGGATGGGCATGGGAGGTCCTTTCTGTGTGCTGCTGAAAACTATAGCCAATGACGACACGGGGCGGGGGAGGGATGGGCATTCGGGTTATTCGATTATCGGGTAACTGGTTATAGCGAATTCGCGGACTACCCTGGCCGATTCGTGGCGACCATGCCCGAAGGTGCCCACTAGAATAGCCACCGGACTTACGAGGAAAGGACCGGCAATGGCAACCCATTCTGTTGATACCGTTTGCGTGCAAGGGGGCTGGCGCCCCGGCGACGGCGACCCGCGCCAGGTGCCCATCTACCAGAACACCACCTGGAAGTACGACACCTCCGAGCACATGGGCAAACTGTTCGATCTGGAGGAGAGCGGCTACTTCTACACCCGCCTGGCCAACCCCACCAACGATGCGGTGGCGGCCAAGATAGCCGAGCTGGAAGGGGGCACGGCGGCAATGCTCACCAGTTCGGGGCAGGCGGCCAACTTCTTCGCGGTGTTCAACATTGCCGGCGCGGGCGATCACGTGGTGGCGTCATCGGCCATTTACGGCGGTACCTACAACCTGCTGGCCCACACCATGAAGCGCATGGGGCTGGAGTGCACGTTTGTGGGCCCCCACTGCAGCGATGAGGAGCTGGAAGCGGCGTTTCGCCCCAACACCAAGTGCGTGTTCGGCGAAACCATTGCGAATCCAGCGCTGGCGGTGCTGGACATCGAGCGCTTTGCCGCGGCGGCCCACGCCCACGGGGTGCCGCTGATTGTGGACAACACCTTCCCCACACCGGTGCTGTGCCGGCCGCTGGAGTGGGGGGCCGACATCGTGACCCACTCCACCACCAAGTACATGGACGGCCACGCCGCCAGCGTGGGGGGCGCCATCGTGGACGGCGGCAAGTTCGACTGGACCGCTTATCCGGACAAGTTTCCGGGGCTGTGCCGGCCGGATGAGAGCTACCACGGCGTGGTGTACACCGAGCGCTTCGGGCTGGGCGGGGCCTTCATCACCAAGGCCACGGCGCAGCTGATGCGCGATCTGGGCTCCATCCAAAGCCCGCAGAACGCGTTTCTCATCAACCTGGGGCTGGAGAGTTTGCACTTGCGCATGGCGCGCCACGCCGAGAACGGCCGCAAGGTGGCCGAGTATCTGGCGGCGCACCCGAAGGTTGCCTGGGTGCGGCATCCCTCGCTTGAGGGCGACGCCGAGTTCGGGTTGGCGGCGAAGTACCTGCCCCAGGGCAGCTGCGGCGTGGTGAGCTTCGGCGTGGCCGGCGGGCGCGCGGCGGCGGAAACCCTGATGAAGAACTTGAAGATGGGGCAGATTGCCACCCATGTGGCGGACGCCCGCACCTGCGTGCTGCATCCCGCCAATGCCACCCATCGCCAGATGAACGACGCCGAGCTGGCTGCGGCCGGCATCGGGGCCGACCTCATCCGCCTCTCCTGCGGCATCGAGGCGGCCGACGACCTGATTGCCGACCTGGAGCAGGCCCTGGCCCAGGTGTAAGGCGCGCGCCGCAGGACTACTGCGGCAGGAACGGCGACGGCTCGTGGCGGTACAGCACGGTGAGCCGGTGCATGGCGCGGGTGATGGCGGTGTACAGCAGGTGCCGATCCGCTTCGGTGGCGTATTGCTGGCAGTCCGCGTCCAGCAGCACCGCCTCGTCGAATTCCAGCCCCTTCGCCAGCCGCACCGAGGTGACCGCCACACCGGCGGGGAAGGTCTCGGTGCGGTCGGTGATGAGGGTCACGGGAAGATCGCGGACCAGCAGCTCGCCGTAGCGGGCCGCCAACAGGTCGGACTTGCAGATAATGCCCAGCGTGCGGCGGCCGTCCTTCTGCCACGCGGCTACCGCTTCGGCCACCGCCGCCAGCGTGCCCGCCGTGTCGCGGCAGCGTCGAATGAGGGGCGCATCCCCGTGGCGCTCCACCGCTTGCAGGCCCGCCACTGGAAGTACCCGCTGGGCCAGATGGGCAATTTCCCAGGTAGAGCGGTAACTGCGCATCAGCCGCATCGTGCGCGCGTCGGGGTAGTGGGCCGCCACTGCCTCCGGCACCTGGCCGGTGCGGCCGTCCACCAGCTGGTTCACATCGCCCAGCAGCGTTTTGCTGCCGGGGAACAGCCGCGCCAGGGCCTCGTGCTGCACGGGGGTGAGGTCTTGCATCTCGTCCACCACCAGATGGCGCACCTGGGCTGCGGCCGGAAACCCGTCGGCCCCCCGGAACGCCAGCGCGCACAGCAGCAGTGGAAACGCGTCTTCCCACTCCACCATGCCCTTTTGCGGCGCTCGCAGCAGTTTGCTCTGGCCGGTTTCCGCTAGGAAGCGCCGGTACAGTGCCAGCGGGTTTTTGGCCCGCATCATGCGCAGCAGGCGCCCCTTCAGCTCTTTGCGGGTGGGCATAACGTGGGCGTATCGGCCGAAGGTGGCCCCGTGGACCAGCGCCAGCGCGTCGCCGGCCACCAGGTGCAGGCGCTCTTCGAAGGGCACCGGCGCGTAGGCGGCAAAGCGCTGCGCCAGCCAGTCGGCGCTGGCGGTGGAGCCCCCTACCGCGAGGTCACGGGGCTCGAAGAGGGAAGGCCCATCGCCGCTCGCCCCCAGTTGGGCCTCCAGCCACTGGGTCAGCTGCCGGGCGAAGGCCTCGGTGCCCTTCGCTGCCGCCCGCCGGGCGCGCGCCGGGTCTGCCTCGTCGGCAAACGACCGGGGCGGCTGCACCTTCGCCATGCCTTCCAGAAGCACCTGAGCCAGCCCATGCACGCTCCATTGCCTCACCGGCTCTTCGCCCAGCTCGGGCAGCACGCCGGAGATGTAGTGGCTGAAAACGCTGCTGGGGGACAGGATGGCCACCGATTGGGCGTTCAACTGGTCTTTCTGCTGATACAGCAGGTAAGCGATGCGGTGTAGCGCGATAGAGGTTTTGCCCGAGCCGGCTACCCCTTGTATGACCAGTGTGCCTGGGCGCTCGTCCCGGATGATGACGTTTTGCTCTTGCTGGATGGAGTTCACGATGTCGTGCATGCGGGTGTCGGAGGTGCGGGAGAGGGCGCGGGCCAGCACTTCGTCGCGCACGCTGGAGCTGCTGTCGGCGGCCCACACCAGCTGCCCGCGTTCGATGGATATCTGGCGCTTGAGGGTAAGCTGCCCTTCGCGGCTGCCGCTGGGGGTGGCGAAAGAGGCGGGCCCGGGTTCGAAGTCGTAGAACAGCGCCGCCACAGGGCTGCGCCAGTCGGAAATGAGCGAGCGGTTTTCCCAGGTGAAGGCCGAGCGTCCGATGTAGGTTTGGCTGGTGGAGCCGTTTTCGCAAAAGTCCACGCGGGCGAAGTAGGGGTTGCCCAGCAGCCGGTGCAGCCGTTGCCGGGCCAGGGCGGCTGATGCGGCCTGCTGATCCATGCGGTTCAGCTCGTAGGCGGAAAGGTGGGCTTCTTCGGGGGACAACTCGCCGCGGGCGCCGGCAAGGTAGGCGCCGGCTTCCCGGTGGCTGTCGGCGGCCCGTTGGGCCAATCCGTCGGCGCGGGCCGTGGCCGCCTGCAGGCAGTTCAGCACGTGGGCCAGATGGGCGCGTTCTTCGTCTTCGATGTTCAACGGATTCTCCTTCCACTCGTGGGGGCTCACAGGTGGGGCGGCCGGTTTCGGGCGGCTCCTGAGGTCAACGAGCGGTCGGCTTTTGGCCCGGTAACGACTCGGGCAAGGCGACATCGAAGTGGGGGAAGTAATGCTAGTAATGCGGCGCACGGGCGCTTTCGGCATCACACCGACCTTCACAAAATGCCCACATCGGGCGCGGGCAGCTGCCCTATACTGGGTGAATCTTCCACAGGCATAGCCCGACTTTCCGCCTGAAAGGGAAAGCGGGCATATGAGAAGGAGCTCATATGGATTCGTTTTTGGCGTCCCTTCGGGGGCAGCTCACCCTGCGCGGCTGCGTGATCGGCCTCATCGGGTGCATCGTCATCACCGCGTCGTCGGTGTACACCGCGCTCAAGCTGGGGGCGCTTCCCTGGCCCATCGTGTTTGCGGCCATCATCTCGCTGTTCTTCCTGCGGGCGCTTGGCAGCCGCTCGCTCAACGAGGCTAACGTCACCCACACCATCATGTCGTCGGGGGCCATGGTGGCCGGCGGCCTGGCCTTCACCATCCCCGGCGCCTGGATGCTGGGGCTTGCGGACGAGATTTCCATTCCTGAAATACTGGTGGTCACGCTGGGGGGCGTGGCGTTGGGGCTGGTGTGCACCGGCCTTTTGCGCTGCTATTTCATCGAAGAGGCGCGGCTGGAGTTTCCCATGGGCATCGCGGCGGCGGAAACCCTGAAGGCCGGCAGCGCCGGCGGCAAAGTGGGCAAAAAGCTGTTCGGCACCATGGGGCTGGCCGGGCTTTACACCGCGCTCAAGAATTTCGTGCCGGGCATCCCCGCCATTTTCCTGGGGAATGTGAGCATTCCCGGCGTGGCCTTTGGCATTTACAACTCGCCCATGATGCTGGCGGTGGGTTTCCTGGTGGGCACTGGTGCGGTGGTGGCGTGGTTCGTCGGCGCGGTGTTCGCCAACTTCGGCATTATGGTGGGGGGCACGGCGGCGGGTCTGTGGACCACCGAGGCGGCCGGCGGCATCGTGAGCAGCTTAGGCATGGGGCTCATGATGGGCTGCGGCTTCACGGTTATTTTGAAGAACATTCTGCCCGCCGGGGTGCGGGCGCTGCGGCGGACGCTGGCGGAGCGCCGCGGGAATGCGGCGGGCGCGGACGTGGAGGCTGCGGGTGCCGCCGGGGCCGCTGCTTCCAATGCGGTTGCGCTGGAAGGGGAGGAGCCTCTGGTTGACCAGGGGGCTTCCCGCTGCGATGGCGCTGGTGCCTCGGCGGGTTCGGTCGTGGGCGCCTGCGGCGGCGCGGCCATCCACGGCGGGGCCGCCCCAACGGCCGCCGCTTCCGCCCCGCGCGGGGTGGCGGGGCTGGCGGCGCTACTGACGGCCGCGGCGGTGCTGGCCCTGTGCCTGGCGCTGGGGGTTCATCCCCTGGTGAGCATGGCGGTGGTGGCCCTCACCTTCGTCACCACCGCCATGAGTGCCCAAAGCGTGGGGCAAACTGGCATCGATCCCATGGAGATTTTCGGCCTCATTGTGCTTTTGCTGGTGGCGGCCTTTTCCGCCACGGCCCAGGCGGCGCTGTTCCTCATCGCCGCGTTCGTGGCGGTGGCTTGCGGCCTGGCCGGTGACGTGATGAACGACTTCAAGGCCGGCCACGTGCTGGGCACCAGCTCCGCCGCCCAGATGACCGGCCAGGCCATCGGGGCTGTAGTGGGCAGCTTCGTGGCGGTGGCCGTTGTGGTACTGCTGCTGGGCGCCTACGGCCCCGATGCCTTCGGCGTGGGCAAGGAATTTGTGGCGGCCCAGGCCAGCGTGGTGGCCACCATGGTTTCCGGCGTGCCCAGCGTGGAGGCCTTTGCCATCGGCATCGCGGCGGGCATGGCGCTGCAGTGGGCGGGGCTTCCGGCCATGATGATCGGCCTGGGGGTGTATCTGCCCTTCTACATGTCGTTCACTGCTTTCCTAGGGGCCATGGCGAAAGCGACCTTCGACGCGGTGCAAAAGCGGCGCCAAGCGGGCCTTTCCTCCGACCAGCGGGCCCAGCGCCAAGCGGATGCCCAGGAAACCGGCCTGGTTGTGGCCTCCGGCGTGCTGGGCGGCGAATCCATCGTAGGCGTCATCCTGGCCACGCTGGCGGTATTCGCCGCATAGCAAACGGGAGCGCGCGGTGGTCCCGGCTTCCCATTGCCCGGTTGCGAAGGTTTCCGATTGCCGGCTGGAAAACTTCCTGCCTTGCCGGCAAATGCGCTGCAGCCGCAATCCGCGCCGTTCCCACCATTTGCGCTCCTGTAATATAGGGCGCGGCAAGACGGAGCGGATGAGAGGCGTTGCATGAACGTTTTGGCGGTTATGGTGGGGAACTCGGTTACCGAGGCGGGGCTGTTCGCGGGCGAGCAGCTGGTGGCGTCGTGGCAGATGGGCACGGCGGCGCGGCTCACTGCCGATGAGGCGCGGCTGCAACTGCGCAGCGCCATGGCCGCCTTCGCCCCGGCGGGCTGGCCGGGGGAGGGCGCGTCTGTGCAGGTGATTCTGGGCAGCGTGGTGCCCGCCCTCACCCAACCGTGGCGCCAGGCCTTGGAGGCGGAAACCGGCCAGCGGGTGTTGGTGATGGGGCCGCGCTTGAAAACCGGCATCGCCATTACCTGCAAGAATCCCGCCGAAGTTGGGGCTGACCGTGTGGCGGATGCCGTGGCGGCGCGGGCCGTGGCGGGGGCGCCCGCCGTGGTAGTGCATCTGGAAGCGGCCACTGCCATCACCGCTGTGGACGCGGCCGGCGCGCTGGCGGGCGGCGTGATTGCGCCCGGATTCGAGGCGTCGTCTGCCACCATGGCCCACGTGGCCGCGCGTTTGCCCGAGGTGGAGGCCCAAGTGCCGCGCCAGGTGGTGGGTAAAACCACTCAGGAAGCCATCGCTTCCGGCGTGTTCTGGGGCGAAGTTGCCCGCATCGACGGCCTGGTGGCCATGGTGCGGGTCGAGTTGGCTTCCACGGGAGAGGTTCCCGTACTGCTTACCGGCCAGAAAGCGGCGCTGCTGGCTCCTCATCTCACCTGCGCTCCCGCATTGCATCCTCATCTCACCCTGCAGGGCCTGGCCCGCATCGCCGAAGCCTCCGCCGCCCGCCACTAGGGCGTGGGTGCTGGGGGGGGTGCTGACACACCTAACCCGTGGATTCTTTAGGGTGAGCTTCTGCTTTTTTCGCTTGGGGGCAACGGAGGAAAGCCCAGATGATACGGTCGTGCCCCGTTAAACTGTGGCGCTGCACCGATGGTGCGCCGGAGCGGCGGGGCTTTTGGGGTATGTTATATCGGTTATCCATTTGAGAGGAAGAGAGACCGATGGGTCGTATATCCGTGAAGCCCGCCGCGAAAGCGGACGGGCGCATTGGCGAGTTCGCGGCCGCCCTTTCCCGTCGTGCGGAGGCCATGCCGCCCGGTATCTGTCCGGTGGGCGTGGTGCTGGGGCAGCTGCAAGTTTCGCTGGCGCAAACCTGCGGAAAGTGCACCCCCTGCGCACAAGGTATGCCGAAAATGGCGAAGATTCTGCAGGACGTCGCCCAGTTCAAAGCCGATGAAGCCGCCCTGCGCGAACTGCGCGCCGCCGCCGATTTGCTGCGCGAAACCGGCGATTGCGCCGTGGGTTGGCAGGCGGCCGACATGGTGCTGGCGGGGCTTGAGGCCTTCCCCGAGGAATTTGCCAGCCACCTGGAAGCGGGCCAGTGCGCCGCCGGCACCCGCCAAACGGTGCCCTGCACCACGCTGTGCCCCGCCCATGTGAACGTGCCCGCCTACATCGCGCTGGCGGCCGAGGGCGACTGCGCCGGCGCGGTGAAGATGATCCGCAAAGACAACCCGTTCCCCACCGCCTGCGCCATGATCTGCGAGCACCCTTGCGAAGAGCGCTGCCGCCGCACCATGGTGGACGCGCCGGTGAACATCCGCGGCTTGAAGAAGTACATCGTGGACACGGTGCCCGCCAACACGGTGCCGGTGCCCCGTCCGCTGCCGGCCACCGGCAAGCGGGTGGCCGTGGTGGGCGCCGGCCCCTCCGGCCTCACTTGCGCCTACTTCTTGGGCCTGATGGGGCATGAGGTGACGGTGTTCGAGCAGCGCCAACAGCTGGGCGGCATGATGCGCTACGGCATCCCCGCCTACCGCTTCCCCCGCCAGCGGCTGGATGAAGACCTGCAGGCCATCTGCAGCCTGCCCAACCTGGAGGTGCGGGCGAACAGCCCCATCGATGGCGACGGGCTGAAGCGGCTGGCCGGCGAATACGACGCGGTGTACGTGGCCATCGGCGCCCAGGGAGGCAAGATGCTGACGCTGCCCGGCAGCGATGCCGCCGGCGTGATGAGCGCGGTGGATTTGCTGGAGGCCATCGGCGACGGCAACTATCCCGACTTCACCGGGAAGAACGTGGTGGTGATCGGCGGCGGCAACGTGGCCATGGACTGCGCCCGCACCAGCGTGCGCGCCGGCGCCCAGTCGGTCACCGTGACCTACCGCCGGCGTCTGGAAGACATGACCGCCCTGCCCGCCGAGGTGGAAGCGGCCATTGCCGAAGGGGTGGAGATGATGTGCCTGCAGGCGCCCGAGTGCATCGAGGTGGACGCCGCCGGCGCCGCCTGCGCCCTGCTGTGCCAGCCGCAGCGCATCGGCGCCGTGAAGCGCGGCCGTCCCGTGCCGGAGGCAGCCGACAAGCCGCTGCTGCGCATCCCCGCCGACATCGTGCTGGTGGCGGTGGGACAGGCCATCGAGAGCGCGCCCTTCGAAGAGGCGGGCCTGGAAGCCGACCGCACCTACTTCTGCGCCGACGAATTCCTGCAGGCGCCCGGTTTTTCCAACGTGTACGTGGGCGGCGACTGCCAGTGGGGGCCGCGCACGGTGATCATGGCCATCGGCGCCGGCAAGGCGGCCGCGGCCAACATCGACGAGGCGCTGGGTTTCTGCCATCAGCTGGACTGTGGCGCGCAGGTGCCGCCGGCCCGCAGCAACAACCGCACCCCTTACGGCCGCGTTCAGGTGGCCGAACGCCCCGCGCGCGAGCGCCGCGGCGACTTTGAATGTGTTGAGATTCCGGTGAGCCACGAGGAGGCCATGCAGGAATGCGGCCGTTGCCTGCGCTGCGACGTGTACGGCATCGGCGCCCTGACGGGGAAGGAGCAGGGAGCATGGTAACGATTTCCCTAGACGGCCGCGAAGTGCAGGCGGCCGAGGGCACGAAGCTGGTGGACGCCGCGGCGGCGGCCGGGGTGAGCATCCCCACCCTGTGCTACCTGAAGGGGCTGAACTTCATCGGCTCGTGCCGGGTGTGCCTGGTGGAAGTGGAAGGGGAAGGCCTCGTGGCCTCCTGCAACACTGCTGTGCGCGAGGGCATGGTGGTGCGCACCGCCACTCCGGCCGTGGCCGCCGCCCGCCGCGCCAACCTGCAGGCCATCACGGACGACCACCGCGCCGTGTGCGCCACCTGCGTGCGGCAGGACACCTGCGCCCTGCGCAGCCTCTCCAGCGCCTTCAACCTGGAGGACTCCACCCAGCCGCTGCCGGAAAAGGGCACCTGGGACGAAGATTTCCCCCTGCAGCGGGACAGCTCGAAATGCATCAAGTGCATGCGCTGCGTGGCCATCTGCCGCGACGTGCAGCATTGCGGCGTATGGGATTTCACCGGCATGGGCCCCTCCATGAAGGTGACGGTGCGCGACGGTTTGCCCATTTCACAGGCCGGTTGCGCCCTGTGCGGCCAGTGCATCACCCATTGCCCCACCGGCGCCCTCACCGCTCGCGACGACGTGAGCCTGATCATGGAGGCCATCCTCGACCCCGAGGTGATGACGGTGGTGCAAGTGGCGCCGGCCGTGCGCACTGCCTGGGGCGAAGGGGTGGGGCTCTCCCACGACGAGGCCACGCCGGGCCGCCTGGCGTCGGCGCTGCACGCGCTGGGTTTCGACAAGGTGTTCGACACCGACTTCGCCGCCGACCTCACCATTATGGAAGAGGGCAGCGAATTCGTGGAATTCATGGCTTCCGACAAGCCGCGCCCCATGTTCACCAGCTGCTGCCCCGGCTGGGTGCGCTTCGCCAAGCTGCACTACCCGGGCGTGGTGCATCAGCTGTCCAGCGCGAAGTCGCCCCACCAAATGCTGGGGGCCGTGGTGAAGAACACGCTGGCCGACGAGGCGCAGGCGGCGGGCAAGCGGCTGTTCTGCGTGTCCATCATGCCCTGCGTGGCGAAGAAGTACGAGTGCGACGTGCCCGAGCTGGCCACCGTGCCCGCCGGGGAAGACCCGCAGCTGGCGGCCGAGGCGGCCCCCGATGTGGATGCGGTGCTCACCGTGCGCGAGCTGGACCGACTGCTGCGCACCGTGGGGGTGCAGTGCGCCACGCTGCCCGAGGTGGACTTCGACAACCCGCTGGGCACTTCCACTGGCGCTGCCACCATTTTCGGTCGCACCGGTGGCGTGATGGAGGCGGCGCTGCGTTCGGCCGCGTACCTGATCACCGGCGAGAACCCGGATTTCAGCACCTGCGACACCACCGATGCCACGCCGGAAGTGCCGTGGGTTTCCAAAACGCTGGCCATCGGCGATGCCACCGTGCGCATCGCCATCGCCAGTGGCCTGGAGAACACCGCCCAGCTGCTGGACGCCCTTGAGCGGGGCGAAGCGGAGTTCGATTTCGTGGAGATTATGGCCTGCCCCGGCGGCTGCGTGGGGGGCGGCGGCCAGCCCATCCATTTCAACCGTGAGATGGGGGCCCAGCGGGCCGGCATCCTGAACCGGCTGGACAACGCGGCGCCGCTGCGCTATTCCCACGAGAACCCCGACATTCACCAGCTGTACGAAACCTGGCTGGAGCAGCCGCTGTCCCATACGGCGCACGAGTGGCTGCACACCCACCAGGAAGACTGGCAGATTTAGATGGGGCAAGCGGTGGCGGGCCCGGCCTGGCCGATTGCCGAGAAGCTGCGCCAAGGGAGCGCCTTGTCGGCGGCGGAACTGGAGCACCTGGTGCGCCACCGCACCCCTGAACTGGCCGAATACCTGGCGGAAGCGGCGCGGGCGGCCTGCGAGGCCGTCTATGGAGACGCCCTGTTCGCCCGCGGGCTCATCGAGATTTCCAACTTCTGCCGCAACGACTGCTACTACTGCGGCATTCGGCGTGGCAACCGCTCGGTGGCCCGCTACCGGCTTGCCCCCGAAGAGGTGCTGGCCTGCGCCGACGAGGGCTGGCGGGCCGGTTTTCGCACCTTTGTGCTGCAGGGGGGCGAAGATGCGGCGTTGACCGATGCGTGGCTGTGCGCGGTGGTGGGGGCGCTGAAGGCGGCGCATCCCGATTGCGCCGTCACGCTTTCGGTGGGGGAGCGCTCGCCGGCAAGCTACCGGCGGCTGCGGGCGGCCGGGGCCGATCGCTACTTGCTGCGCCATGAAACCGCCACCGCTTCCCACTACCGGCAGCTGCACCCGCGCCCCCTGACGCTGGAAGCGCGCATGGCCTGCCTGCAGGCGCTGCGGGAAGCGGGCTTTGCGGTAGGGGCCGGCTTCATGGTGGGCAGCCCCGGTCAGACGGCGGCCCACCTGGCGGCCGACCTGGCATTTGTGCAACAGTTCCGTCCGGAAATGTGCGGCATCGGCCCCTTCGTGCCCCACCACGCCACGCCGTTTGCGGCCCAGCCGGCCGGCTCGGTGGAGCTCACCTGCTACCTGCTGTCCATCATTCGCCTGATGAACCCGGCGGTGCTGCTGCCCGCCACCACCGCGCTGGAGGCGCTGGACCCAGAAGGCCGCGCGCGGGCCGTGCGGGCGGGGGCCAACGTGGTGATGCCCAACCTGTCGCCGCCGGCGGTGCAGGGCAGCTACCAGCTTTACGACAACAAGCCGGCGGGGGGCGAGGCGGCCCAGCAGCTGTGGGACGCTTTGGCGCTGAAGGCCCGCGGTTGGGGAAAGCGCCTGGTAGAAGACCGGGGCGACCCTGCACCTGCGCCGGCTGGTGGTTCCTCGCTGGTCGGGGCGCCCGTGTCCGCGGATGCGCTCGCACTGGACGCTGCGCCCGTGCCCGCGGATGCGCCCGCGCCGGTTGGTGGGTCTGCGTCCGTTTCCACAGGGGCTACCGCGTCCATCGCCACGTCCGCCGCCCCGTCTTCGCCCGACTCGATTTCGCCATGCCCGAAGGAGGCCTGATGGCCGCGTACAACGTAGCGTCGCCCCATGCAGACGAGTTCATAAACCACCAGGAAGTGCTGGACACGCTGGCCTTCGCCCAGCAGCAAAAGGACGACCTGGAGCTGTGCCGCCAAATCCTGCAGAAGGCCCGCGGCAACCTCGCGCCCGCCAACGACCACGGCGCGGTGCTGACGCACCGGGAGGCAAGTGTGCTGCTGGCCTGCGAAGACCCGCAGATCAACGGCGAGATTCGCGCCCTGGCCCGCGACATCAAGCAGGCCTACTACGGTAACCGCATCGTGCTGTTCGCGCCGCTGTACCTGTCGAACTACTGCGTGAACGGTTGCCTCTACTGCCCCTACCACGCCAAAAACCGCGACATCCCGCGCCGCAAACTGACACAGGAGGAAATTCGCGCCGAGGTGCTGGCGCTGCAGGACATGGGTCACAAGCGGCTGGCGGTGGAGGCGGGCGAAGACCCCAAGCACAACCCGCTGAGCTACATCCTGGAAAGCATCGAAACCATTTACGGCACCCGGCACAAGAACGGGGCCATCCGCCGCGTGAACGTGAACATCGCCGCCACCACGGAGGACGCCTATCGGCAGCTGAAGGCGGCGGAGATTGGCACCTACATCCTGTTCCAGGAAACCTACAACCGCGCCCGCTACGAGGAGCTGCACCCCACCGGCCCCAAGGCCGATTACGCCTGGCACACCGAGGCCCACGACCGGGCCATGGCCGCCGGCATCGACGATGTGGGGCTGGGGGTGCTGTTCGGGCTTGAGGGCTACGCCTACGAGTTCGCGGCGCTGCTGATGCACGCCGAGCACCTGGAGGCGGTGTTCGGGGTAGGGCCCCATACCATCAGCGTGCCGCGGGTGCAGCCGGCCAGCGACATCGACCCCGACCAGTTCGACAACGGCATCCCCGATGAGATGTTCCAGAAGCTGGTGGCGCTGGTGCGCATCGCGGTGCCCTACACCGGCATCATCGTGTCCACCCGCGAATCCGAGGCGGTGCGCTCGGCGGTGCTGCAGCTGGGGGTGTCGCAGGTTTCCGGCGGCAGTCGCACCAGCGTGGGTGGTTACACTCAAGAGGCGCGGCCCCGCGACACCGAGCAGTTCGACGTGTCCGACCAGCGCACACTGGACGAGGTGGTAGGCTGGCTGATGGACCAGGGGCACCTGCCCAGTTTCTGCACCGCTTGCTACCGGGCTGGCCGCACCGGCGATCGCTTCATGGAGTTTTGCAAGAGTGGGCAGATTTTGGATTACTGCCACCCCAACGCCCTCATCACGCTGGCGGAGTACCTGAGCGATTACGCCAGCCCGGCGGTGGCCCGGAAGGGCTGGCGGCTGATTGACCAGCAGTTGGCGCTGATGCCCGAGGGGCAGCGGCAGGCGAAGGCGGGCGAGTACCTGGAGCGCATCCGCGCCGGTGCCCGCGATTTCCGGTTCTAGCGGGCGCATTGGCGCCTGGCGGGCGATCGCTTGGGTGCTTGGCGGGCGTGGCTGCTTGGGCGTTGCGTCGGCGGGCAGCTGGGTTCTTCACAGCGGGGCTTGATGCGCCTGCGATGGCCGCCTTCGACGGTGGCGGGGCGGAGCTTGCCGCTTAGGCGCGCTGTGGCTGGAGGCGAAACGGCGCCCCAATTTGCGGGGCTTGGCAAAGGAGGAAGCATGTCGCTGAACGAAACGCCCTCGGGCGAGCGGCCTCATATCGTGTTCTTCGGCGTGCGCAACGCCGGCAAGTCCAGCCTGGTGAACGCCGTGACGGGCCAGGCGCTGGCGGTGGTTTCGCCGGTGGCCGGCACCACCACCGACCCGGTGCGCAAGGCCATGGAGCTGGCGCCGGCGGGGCCGGTGCTGGTGGTGGACACGCCGGGCATCGACGACGAGGGCGATGTGGGCCAACTGCGGGTGCAGCGGGCGCTGCGGGCCCTGGACGAGGCGGACGTGGCGGTGCTGGTGGTGGATGCCGCCCGCGGCCTCACCCCCTTCGACGCCCAGCTGCTGGAGGCATTCCGGGAGCGGGTCGTCCCCCACGTGCTGGCCTGGAACAAGGCAGATGTGGCGGAAGCCCCCGAAGGCGCCGGGCTGGTTTTGGGCCGGGAGGTGCGGGTTTCGGCCCTTACTGGCGAAGGGGTGCATCAGCTGAAGGAGCTGCTGGCGGCCATGGTGGCCGGGGCAGGGGAGGGCGGCCTGGGCGCAGATGGCCCCGGCGCGGCTGCGGGCCTTGCCTCCGCGAACCCCCTGGTGGCCGACCTGCTTTCCCCCGGTGATGTGGTGGTGCTGGTCATCCCGTTGGATTCCGCCGCCCCGAAAGGGCGCCTTATCTTGCCGCAACAGCAGGTGATGCGCGATGCGCTGGAAGCCGGCGCCTTCCCCTGCGCCACCGGCGTGGAGGGGCTGCCGGCGCTGCTGGACATGCTGCCCCGGCCGCCCCGCCTGGTGGTCACCGATTCGCAGGTCTTCGGCGCAGTGGCGGCTGCCGTGCCCACCGATGTGCCGCTCACGTCGTTTTCCATTCTCATGGCTCGTTACAAGGGTGACTTGCCGGCGCAGCTGGCGGCGGTGCGGGCGCTGGAGGCGCTGTCCGACGATAGCACCGTGCTCATCGCCGAGGGCTGCACCCACCATCGCCAGTGCAACGACATCGGCACGGTGAAGCTGCCGGAGTGGATTCGCCAGATAAGCGGCGCCAACCCGCAGTTCGCCTTCACGTCGGGCCGCGAATTCTCCGATGACCTTTCCCCGTATGCGGCTGTGGTGCACTGCGGCGGCTGCATGCTGAACCGCCAGGAGATGCAAAGCCGCCTGCGCCGCGCCGTCGCCCAGGGAGTGCCCGCCACCAACTACGGCATGGTGATCGCCCACGCCAACGGCATCCTGCCCCGCGCCCTCGCTCCGTTGGGGGTCGCCGCCTCGTAAGCCCCCGCGTCGCGCAGAAGGCGAAGCGAGAGTTGACCGTGCTGCTGAAATCCATCCATGCCGTCGTGGCGCCACGCAAGAGGCGCGGCCGGCTTGCCCGCTGTGCTGGGGCCGCGCTGTGCGGCTCTGGCGACGCCGCCTAGTCGTGCCGCGGCAACCTGCTACAATGGCCTTCCGCGCTATGAGGGCGCGGGTCGATTTGCGAAGGAGGTGAGAGGATATGCCGAAGAAGCGAGCGCGCAAGGCGCCTAAGAGCGGTGCGGTGTGGCGGCAGACCGCCGACGAGGCCACGCTGGCCCAAAACCCGCGCTACAACGGTTTTGCCTGTGGCCACGGAGCCCACGGAAGCAAAAAGTACAGCCGCGTGAAAGCAAAGCGCGCCTGGCAAAAGCAACTGAAGCAAGAAGGAGCCTCTCGGGGCTCCTTCCCTTTTTCGGGGGTATGGCGCGTTCGTTCTCTCTCGTGCAACTGTCCCATCTCGCTGCTTCGAGTATTGCAACTTTTGCGTCAAAATACCAAAAATTAGTGCAACTTTTGCGAGTAAAACCTTAAAATAGATGCAACTTTTGCGATATTTCCTGTTCAGGCGTTTGAATGGAGGAATGGATGTGCTTAGACGAAAAGCATACGATGCCATAGCTCGCTGGAAGTCTGAAAAGACCGCTCAGGCCTTGCTCGTGATGGGGGCTCGGCAGGTGGGGAAGACCACCATTATTCGCGAGTTCGGGCGTGCGCATTATCGACAGGTTGCGGAAGTCAACTTCTTTCAGAACAGGGTGGCGGTTGAAACAGTGAACGCTGCTCTCGATGCGCAGGACCTGTTGTTGCGCATCTCTGCCCTGAGCCGCACGGACCTCTCCGTAGAGGATACGCTTATCTTCCTGGATGAAGTCCAAGAGCTGAGCGATGCGCTCACAGCCGTGAAGTTCCTTATGGAGCAGACGACTTGCGACGTCATCCTCTCTGGCTCGTTGTTGGGGCTGGATTCCTTTCCGGCTCGGTCGCTGCCAGTAGGGTATCTGCAAACCATTGAGATGTTCCCTCTCGATTTTGAGGAGTTTTGCTGGGCCCGATCGGTGCCAGCGCCTGTTTTGGACTCCGCAAGAACGGCCTTTGCCGAGAGGGTTCCTGTTCCGGACTATATCCACGAGCAGCTAATTGACGAATTCTATAAATACCTTCTTGTCGGCGGCATGCCTGATGCGGTACGGGCGTTTGTGGAATCCGGTAGTTTGGTACAGCCTCGAAACGCCCAGAGGGCGATAGTGGGTCTGTATGAGTACGACATCGTGAAGTATGTTGAAGATAAAACTGAAGCGCGGCAAATCGAGATGGTTTATGAGGCCATTCCGGCTCAGCTAAACGCAGAGAACAAGCGCTTTAAGTACACGCGGCTGGGGAAGAACCTGAGGTTTGCAAATTTAGAAACCGCTTTCGACTGGCTGAAAAGCGCAGGCATTGCCCTGCCGGTGCCGCGCGTCACCGATCCGGTGTTTCCTCTGGGCCTGAGCGCCGAGACGGCTTCGTTCAAGCTTTATTCCAGTGACGTGGGTTTGCTGACGTCGCAGCTTATGGGGTCGGTGGAGCTAGACATATTGAATCACCGCTCGTTCATCAATTTCGGTTCGATTTTCGAGAACGTCGCCGCGCAAGAGCTTCGGGCCCATGGCTTCGGTTTGTTCTACTACAACACGAGAACGGTGGGCGAGGTGGATTTCGTGCTGCAGAACAGCAGGGGAGAGGTGCTTCTCTGCGAGATAAAATCAGGGAAGGACTATCGGCGCCATAGCGCTCTCAATAACCTGCTGGGCACAGAGAACTATCGATTTAACCAGGCGCTGGTGTTTTATGATGGGAACATCGAGCAGCGTGGCAAGGTGCTGTACGCGCCAATCTACGCGATAGGATTTTTGTCGCCTTCCGCCTCCATGGCGGAAATAGCCGCCTAGTTCTGCCAAACCTGCGGATGGGAGGGCCTCGCGGCGCCCCCGTGGCAGGACTAGCCGCCTAGTCCTGCCACAGCTCGGAACCAGGGGGCGTTTTGCCACGGCGTTGGCAGGATTAGCCGCCCAGTCCTGCCAAACCGGCGGAGGGGAGGGCCTCGCGGCGCCCCCGTGGCGGAAATAGCCCCCTATTCCTGCCACGGGAAGCAATGGGGGCGTTGATGGCCTGTACCGTGAGGCCGATGGCCCTATCGCACCATGGCGTCCAAATCGGCGGCAGCCACTTTCTCGATGAGCTCTTGGCGGGAGTGCACGTCCATCTTCTGATATATATGCAGGGCGTGGGTGTTTACCGTGCCAGCCGAAATAACCAGCTCTTCTCGCACACGGGCAGCGGTGCGCCCGGTGGCGAACAGGTGCATGACGTCGATTTCCCGTTCAGTCAGGCCGTAGTAAGCCCCCACGATGCGGCATCGCATCAGCAGCGGCACGCGCTCCGGGCGCCCATCCTCTGGCCGGCCGGTGTTGCTGCCGCAGTTCGCCGACGAAGGCGAACCTGCACAATCGTCCTGCGTGTCTCGTCTGTCCTCAGCCGTTTCCGCTCGCTGCCGCCCTCCATCGCGCTGGCGCCCGCCTTCGTCCTCGCGTTCCGTCGCACTGCTCTCCAGCTGACGAATATCTTGGGCTCGCAGTACGTATTGAGATACAGCGGTTATCGAAATCACGCAAAGGGCGGCAATGGTCACCAGCAGCCGCGGCTCCACCTCTTGCACCCCCAGCGAGGGGAATAACACAACGCCTGCGATAACCCCGATCTCCACCACCAAAATGCGACCAATGCCGAAAACCTGCACCGACGTGTACTGAAAACGGTGGGCGATTTCGGCCATTATCACCCAGGCCACCACCTCGAACAGCGCATATCCCACGGTGAATAGCAGATGGGGCAGGGCCGAGTTGATTTCGAAGATGGGCACGATGGCAAATCCGGCAGTGCACAACACGATGACCAGCTTGTAATAGGGTGACATGCTGCACTGGCGTTGGCGGGCGGCGGGAAGCATGAGCGCAAGACACACTACGGCGGACAGCAGGAAGAACCACACGGCTTGCTGGTTGGAGGAGGGGCTATCTGCTTGGGGCGAATAGAGGTAGCGGATGAGCCCTGTGGCGAACCCCAGAATGAAGGCGCCTATCACCAAGCGCCCGAGAGTGACGGCGGGCAGTACCTCGCCAAGAGCCCGGGTGCCGCGCGGCTCGCCTTTGCTGTGGAGGTTGGCCTGATGGGCGCCGATGGCGGCGGCGTACATCAGGCAGATGGCCAGGGCGCAGCAGATGCTCACAGGTAGAGCCATGGCCGCTAGGGGCAAAAGCGATCCCAACGCGGTGCCCAGCAGCGCCTCAAACAGGCATACGCGGCGGGTGGTGCTGGCGTAGGTGCGCCCCACGTCCAGCAGCACAAGGCACGAGCCGGTGCCGGTGAGCACGGCGCTGATTGCCAAGGAGACTGCCCCGAGGTGCGCTCCTCCTGCAAGCGAAGGCCACAGCACCGCCACCCCAACGGCTGCCAGCGTGGGACCTGCCAGGAAACCGAGGCGGCTGTCAAGCACGCGCAGCACCGCCTGGTGAAGAAGCGAGCAAACCAACAGGGAGGCGGTGAGGACCGCCAGCGACGAAACGAACACATCGTTGGCGGCCCGCCATTGGACGGTACCGTCGTAGGCCTGGAACAGCGCCGAGCAAAAGAACAGCAGTCCCATCCAGCTTCGCAGGAAGCAAAAACCCATGATTCGCGAAGGAGAAAGCCCCATATGATAACCCCCCAACCAGGTAAAACCCTCATTTCGCCATTGTGGGCGAATGCGCTTTATGATGCATCATAAAGCGTTTATGATTTCCCGCCCTTCTCTAATTTCATAACCACTTTACGATGCGGCCCGCCAAGGCCGCAGGCTATAGTGCGCGCCATGTGGGGCGGCGAAGGCCGGCGCGGCTGAAGCTGGCCCCGGCGTTTGAGGGCAGTCTAGGGCTGCTCTGTTCAACCAAGAGAAGGAGGAGGTATGACTGCATTGAAGCTTTCGCGTCGGTCTTTCATAAAGGCCGCAGCAGTCACCAGCGCCGCAATGGGAATGGGCGGCGTTGCAGGGACGGCTTTTGCCGAGGAGCCCTATACCGCCGCGAACAGCGCGGGCGAGGTGCGGCGTATCCGCAGCTGTTGCCGTGGTTGCGGCAAGATGGAGTGTGGCGTGTGGGTGACCGTGGAAAACGGCCGCGCCGTGAAGATCGAGGGCGACGAGAGCGCGCCCCACACCATGGGCAGCTGCTGCAACAAGTCGGTGGCCTCGCTGCAAGCCTGCTATCACCCCGATCGCCTGGCTTATCCCATGAAGCGCACGCAACCCAAGGGGGAGGACCCCGGCTGGGTGCGCATCAGCTGGGAAGAGGCGCTCGACTCCATCGTGGAGGGCATCAACCAGGTGAAGGCCAAGTACGGCGGCGAAGCGTTGTTCACCATGGGCGGCACCGGCCGTATCTGGTGCATGTCTCCCTATGCTGGCTACGGCAGCTGGTTCATGACCCCCAACACCTCGGTGGCCTGGCAGGTGTGCAAGGGCCCGCGCCATTTCTCGTCGGCGCTCACCTCCGAGTACAACCACAGTTGGTCCGCCTCGGTGGAGCGGCCGCCGGTATTCACCATCTGGGCCTCCACCCCCGAGGGGTCGAACTACGACGAGGCGGGTCGTTCGGTGGTGGACGAGGCCATGCAGGCGGACACCTTCATTTCCGTTGACCCCCGCACTACCAATCTGGGCAAGGAGTCCGACATCCACCTGGCCTTGCGCGGCGGCACTGACACCGCGCTGGCGCTGGCCATGTGCGATGTGATTATCAAAAACGACTTAGTGGACTGGGGTTTTGTGAAGCGCTGGACCAACGCGCCGTTTTTGGTGGTGGCCGACAAGGAGCCCTCCGGCCCCGACGCTCCCCATATCTTCCACGGGCCCAACTTCATCAAAACCACTCTGCTCACTCAGGCCGACCTGCAGGAAGGCGGCAGCCCCTTCAAATATATGGTGTGGGACAACACGTCTCAGTCGCTCAAGTGGTTCAACGCCACGGGCCAGCTGGCGGCGGTGGACCCCACCTATGACCCGGCGGCCGACCCCGAGTGCAACTGCTGGGAAGGCGAGCAACCGTGGGTGCGCTACGACGGCGAAGGCCACAAGGACACCTGGTCGCGCCGCACCTTCGCCGGTCAGGAGGGCGAAGCAAATGTGCGCGAAGGTCACTCCCAGGCATGGATGCCCGACCCGGACGCCTTCGAATCCATCGATCCGGCCATGGAGGGCCAGTTCGAGGTAACGTTTAAAGACGGCAGCAAGCACACGGCGGTGCCGGTGTGGCAACTGTTCGCCGAGCGCTGCGACCAGTACGCTCCTGAAAAGTCGGCCGAAATCACCGGTTGCCCTGCCGAGCAGGTGACCGAGGCGGCGCTCGTGTACGGCACCCGCAAAGACCCCCGCTGGGGCAACGGCGGCATTCTGTACCAGCTGGCGGTGGAGCACCACGGCAACTCCATCATGAACTGCCGCGCTATCGAGCTGCTCACCTGCATCACCGGCAACACCGACGGCCCCGGCGGTCAGCGCGGTGCCACCAAGATCGACGTGAACTACATGGGCAACTTCTCCGACCAGAGCTACAGCAAGGCCATTGATTCGCCGCTGGCCCATCCGGAAATCATGGAGAAGCAGCTGGGCCGCGACACCCATCCGCTGTTCGAGTGGTGGGGGCTTTGGGCCAACGCCAACAGCATTTGGGAAGCGGGCGTCACCGGCGACCCCTACCCGGTGAAGGGCGGCGTGTGCCAGTCCGGCGACTTCATGAACATGGGCAACACCACCATGGCCTGGGAGTGCCTGAAGCAGCTGGACTTCTTCTTCGACATCGACCTGTGGCATCATCCCACCTCCGAGCTGGCCGACATCATCCTGCCCTGCCGCCATTGGCTGGAGGTGCCCACGCCGCGCCAGAGCCAGGGTTCCGGCGGTGCGCTGGGTGCCTGCGTGCCCTGTGTGGAGCCGCTGGCGGAAACCTGGTACGACCCGGAGATTGTGGAAGCGCTGTACCAGCGCAACAACATTCCGTGGGGCTGGGACGAGGCAAACCCCTATCCGACGCTGGAAGAAAAGCTGGACTACGTGGTGCGCGAAGTCTCGCCTTCGTGGGCGGCTTACGTGGAAGAGTTCCAGCAAAATGGCTGGTGGGATGTGAAGAAGCTGCGTCCGGACGACTGGGGTACGTACCGCCGGTACCAGACGGGCTTCCTGAAGAAGGCCTACACCGAGGCCCCCACGCCCCAGAACGTCATCCCCGGCTTCAACACCCCTACCCAGAAGCAGGAGATCTGGTGCACGGTCATGGAAACCTACCATGGCGCCGAGGGCGCCCTGCCGGACTACCGCCCCAACCCCGATTCCCGCGAGCGCAACCCCGAGCTGTGGGAAGAGTACCCGGTGCAGTGCCTCACCGGCCGTCGCATCCCGGTGTACTTCCACAGCGAGCATCGCCAGCTGCCCTGGTGCCGCGAGGTGTGGCCGGTGCCGCGCGTGGAGATCAACCCCGACGACGCCCGCGAGTGGGGCATTGAGCAGGGCGATTGGTGCTGGATCGAGAGCCCCCATGGCAAGATTCGCGAGGCGGCCGACCTGTTCTACGGCGTGCCGCGCGGCGTGATCAACTGCGAGCACACTTGGTGGTTCCCCGAGTGCCCCGCCCCTGAGCACGGATGGCGCTACTCGGCAGTGAACCAGCTGGTGAACAACTCCATCGACGACCCCCACTGCGGCTCGGCCATTGTGCGCGGTTATCCGGTGAAGGTTTACAAGGCGGAAGAGGGCTGCCCCGAGGGGATTATCGCCGATGCCTCCGACCCACGGTTGAAGGCATGGCAGCCGGTGTATGAAGGGAGGGCCTAATCATGACCCAGTACGCTATTGCGGTGGATGTGAACCGCTGCGTGGCCTGCATGGCTTGCAACGGCGCCTGCAAAATGGTGAACAACGTGCCCATCGGCAGCTTCTGGAACAAGGTGCTGCGCATTGGGCCCCAAGAGGCGGCCGAGGGCGGAGCGAAGCCGGCGCGTGACTTCTACTACCTGCCCATCCAGTGCCAGCACTGCGAGAACCCGGCGTGCGTGGCGGTGTGCCCCACCGAGGCCAGCCACAAGCTGGCCGACGGCACGGTGCAGATTGACAAGGAGAAGTGCATCGGCTGCCAGTTCTGCGCCATGGCATGCCCCTACGGCGTGCGCTACCTGAACGAGGAGGAGCGCGTGGTGGAGAAGTGCACCCTCTGCGAGCAGCAGATCGCCCAAGGGGAGCTGCCCCAGTGCGTCACCAACTGCGTGGGCATGGCCAAGTGGTTCGGTGATTTGGAGCAAGGGGTGGGTTCTTTCCGTGGCGTGCGCGGCGAAACCATCGACAGCTTCTGCGAGCCCTACACCGAGGCCGATCTGCACGCGCTGCCTGATGTGGGCAACAAGCCGTCGTTCGTGTACATCCTGCGCAACCATACCTGGCAGGGCGGCGAATAACCCTCCGCGAATCGCCGTTCGAACGCTCGGGCCGCCATCGGCCCATCAGGGAAGGGGCCCCACGGGGCTCCTTCCCGTTTTTTGCCCCGCGCCTCATCCCAGCTCCGGTGGCCCCTCCCCGAAAGTCCGCCGATTCCCCGTTCCCGATGACATAGAGTGTTCTCTGCCCTGAAAACACTTTGAAACAATAGCGGCGTACCTTTAATCCGTTAATTTTTCAGCCGTCGTCAAGGCCGGCGCGCAGGCGGGCCCGTCCAGTGAGGAGCAAACTATGGCGCTAGTTTCCGACATCTACGGATCAATGGTTTTCAACGAGCACACCATGCAGGAGCGGCTGCCTTCCGCCACCTACAAGAAGCTGATGAAAACCATCAAAGACGGCCAGCCGCTGGATTTGGAAGTGGCGAACGTGGTGGCCCACGCCATGAAGGAATGGGCCATCGAGAAGGGCGCCACCCACTACACTCATTGGTTCCAGCCGCTCACCGGCATCACCTCCGAGAAGCACGACAGCTTCATCGATCCCATCGCCGACGGCCGCGCCATCATGAGCTTCTCGGGCAAAGAGCTCATCCAGGGCGAGCCCGACGCCTCCAGCTTCCCCTCGGGCGGCCTGCGCGCCACGTTCGAGGCCCGCGGCTACACCGCCTGGGATCCCACCTCCTACGCCTTCATCAAAGACGAAGTGCTGTGCATCCCCACCGCGTTTTGCAGCTACACCGGCGAGGCGCTGGACAAGAAAACCCCGCTGCTGCGCAGCATGAGCGCCGTGGAAGTGCAGGCCAAGCGCGTGCTGGAGCTGTTCGGCGAAACCCCCCATCGCGTGGTGACCACCGTGGGCGCTGAGCAGGAATACTTCCTCATTTCCGAAAAAGACTACGAGAAGCGCTCCGACATCATCCTCACCGGCCGCACGCTGTTCGGCTACCCGCCCTGCAAGGGCCAAGAGCTGGAAGAGCACTACTTCGGCGCCATCCGCCCCACCGTCAACGAGTTCATGAAGGAGCTGGACGACGAACTGTGGAAGCTGGGCGTGTCGGCGAAAACCAAGCACAACGAGGTGGCCCCTTGCCAGCACGAGCTGGCGCCCATCTTCGCCAATGCCAACCGCGCCATTGACGAGAACCTGCTGACCATGGAGAAGATGAAGCTGCTGGCCAGCCATTACGGCCTGGTGTGCCTGCAGCACGAAAAGCCCTTCGACTCCATCAACGGCTCGGGCAAGCATAACAACTGGTCCATTTCCGCCGACAACAAGAACCTGCTGGACCCCGGCGACAGCCCCATGGAAAACGTGCGCTTTCTGGTGTTTCTCACCGGAGTCATCCAAGCGGTGGACGAATACCAGGAGCTGTTGCGCATGTCGGTGGCCAGCTGCGGCAACGACCATCGTCTGGGGGCGAACGAGGCGCCGCCGGCCATCATCTCCATGTTCCTGGGCGACGAGCTGGGCGCCGTCGTGGATGCGCTGGTGGCCAACGACGAGTATGTGGCTCCCAACGGCCAGGAGATGGACCTAGGCGTGGACGTGCTGCCCAACTTCCTGAAGGACACCACTGACCGCAACCGCACCAGCCCCTTCGCCTTCACCGGCAACAAGTTCGAGTTCCGCATGCCCGGATCGTCGGTGAACCTGTCCGACTGCAACATGGTGCTGAACACCGCCATGGCCAAGAGCCTGAAGGAATTTGCCGACGCGCTGGAAGGGGTGCCCGCCGCCGAGTTCGAGATGGCGGCCCTGAACTACGTGCGCAACACGCTGCGCGACCATCAGCGCATCATTTTCAATGGCGACGGCTACTCCGACGAATGGCCGGAAGAGGCGGCTCGCCGTGGCTTGGCCAACCACAAGACCACGGCCGACGCGCTGCCCTGCTTCGTGGAGCCCAAGAGCATCGCGCTGTTCGAGGAGTTCGGCGTGCTGTCGGAAACCGAGGTGCGTAGCCGTTACGAAGTGAAGCTTGAGAAGTACAACAAGCTGATGAACATCGAAATCCGCACCATGAAGCGCCTCACCCGCCGCGATTACCTGCCGGCCATCAACAACTACGCCGCCGAAGTGGCCCGCAGCATTTCCGAGATTCGCACGGTGCTGCCGGATGCGAACGTGACGCTCCAGGAGACGCGTCTGCGCCAGTTGACCGACGGCATCGCCGAGATAAACACCCAGCTGGAAGAGCTGCATCGCCTGCACTACCAATCGCTGGAGATTGCCGACGAGCAAGAGCGCGCCAACATGAACGCCCACGTGATTATCCCCGTGATGGAGAAGCTACGCGCCGCCGTGGACGCCATGGAGATCATCGTGGAGCGCCAGTGGTGGCCGGTGCCCGCCCTGAACGAGGTCCTTTTCTACTGCTAAAGAGTTCCGACGGCCCTGCGGGGCTATGACGCAGCTGAACTATGTGGTTTGCCGACCCCTCCGGGAACAATCCGGAGGGGTTTTTGTCGGTGCGGCAATGGGTTCGCGTTTGGAATGTGAAGACAGTGAAAATGGGCAAAACGGCTGGCGCGCTTTGCTAGTATGCGCTGCGGATAAACACACGTGGAAAGGCCCATTATGTTGCGACGAATCATCCAGATAGACGAAGAGAAATGCGATGGCTGCGGCCTGTGCGCCACGGCTTGCCACGAGGGCGCCATCGCCCTGGTGGACGGGAAGGCGCGCCTGATGCGGGAAGACTTTTGCGACGGGCTGGGCGACTGCCTGCCGGCGTGCCCCACTGACGCCATCTCGTTCGTGGAGCGGGAGGCTGCCGCCTACGACGAGGCGGCGGTGATGGCTGCCCAAGTGGCTAAGGCGATGGGGGAAGCGAAGGCGGCTGGCTGCCCCAGCGGCGGCTGCCCTGGCTCGGCTCCGGAAACGCTGCGGGCCGCTGCCGAGGCGGCGGTGATGGCCGGTGGCGGCTGCCCTGGCTCGGCTCCGGCCAGCCTGCAGGAGCAGCGGCCGGTGGCAAGCGCCGGCACCGCGGCGGATGGGGGCGTCATGGCGGCATCCGCTTCCGCAGCTGCTGCCGCCAGCGCCGCACAGCCTTCCCAGCTGGCCCAATGGCCCTGTCAAATCAAGCTGGTGCCGGTGACGGCCCCCTTCTTCAACGGCGCGAAGCTGCTCATCGCCGCCGACTGCACCGCCTACGCCTATGCCAACTTTCACCAGGAATTCATGGCCGGCCGCATCACCCTCATCGGCTGCCCGAAGCTGGACGGCGTGGACTACAGCGAGAAGCTGACGGATATAATCGCTAACAACGCCATTGAAAGCGTGGAAGTGCTGCGCATGGATGTGCCCTGTTGCAGCGGCCTGGAAAACGCCGCCATCAAGGCGCTGCAGCAAAGCGGGAAGTTCATCCCGTGGGCGGTGATCACCATCGGTCGCGACGGCCAGGTGCTGGATCGGCGCCCCTAGGCGAAGAGGAGCAACTTGAAGGACGGGAAGAGGGCGCGGCTCATTGCGCTGCGGATAATCGTTGCGGGGCTGATTGTGCTGTGGGCGTCGTTCATCTTCGGGTTCTCCGGCCAGACGGGCGGGGAGTCGGGCGGCTTGAGCGCGAAGGTGGCCGATGCGCTGGTTTCGGCGGCCGACTTCTTCACCGGTGCCACCACTGTGGGGTCGGCCCGCGCGAGCGCCATCGAGGCGCTGCAATTCCCCATTCGCAAGGCAGCCCACATGAGCGAGTACGCTGTGCTGGCCCTGTTGGTGCTGGCCCAGCTGCGCCTCTGGCCCGCTTTCGGCGACCCGGGCAAGCAAAGCGCTGCCCCCATGGCGGGCATGACAGGGGACGGGGATGATGTCAGCTTTTTGGAGGATGGGCCGACCCAGCAGGCCTGCGCTCGACGCTCCGCACGAGGGGAACTAACTCGCCCTCCGGGCGAGTGGATTTCCCCTCTGCTCCGCTTGGCTGGACCTCGCTCCGACCAGCCGGATCGGCCCAGTCACGATGTTGTTCCAGGTGCCCCGACTGCTGCTTTCGCCATCCCCGCCGCTGCCTACCTGCGCACGCTACGCCGCGCCGCCCTGGTGGCCTGGGGCGCCGCCACCCTTTACGCTGCCACCGACGAGTTCCACCAGCTGTTCGTGCCGGGTCGCGCGGGCTTACCCACCGATGTGCTCATCGATGCCACCGGCGCCGCCCTGGGCCTGCTCGTCGCCTGCGCCCTCATGGCCGCCTTCTATCATCGGAGGGCGAGCTGATCCGGCAGACCTGCGCTTAACGCTCCAAGCGCATGAGACATTAGGGTTGTCCCTTTGTCTCAAGCGTACGTCCCCCCGACACGCGCTGCGATACTTGCAACAAAAAATGGCGACCCCGGAAGGGGTCGTCATTTTCATGCCATTTCTTTCGCGTGCGGTTATGCCAGGTCGTACTTGGAGAGGAGCATCTGGCCGCCGATGGTGGAGGGGGTGGCGTTGCGGGCTTCGGCGATGAAGGTGGTGGGGCGCAGCAGGGCGATGCGGTCGTCGCCATCGGAGCGCACGCGGGTCACCTGCATCTTCGTCTTCTCCGCCAGCTCCAGCTGGGCCCGCGAGAAGGTGGAGAGCATCAGTTCCTGGCCCGCCTTGGCCACGGCGCCGGCGAACAGGCGCCGCTCGGCGTCCATCACCCGCTTGCGGTCCTCGTCGGTGGAAACCACCTCGAAGGCGTCGCGGACCGGCATCAGGCCGTCCACGCAGCCGGTAATCACCACGTACTGATAATTGCAGCCCACCATGTTCTCGTAGGAGGAAATGCGCAGGATGTGAGCGCCCTCGGTGAAGGTGGGGTTCATCTCTTTGTCTCGCAGCACGGCGTACACGGTGGCGGCATCTTCGTCGCCGGCCAAGGTGTCCAGCGTGCCCTTGAACTCCCGCAGCCCGTCCAGCCCGGCGGCACGGGTGAGGCCGAAGCCCTTGCGGCGGCTGTTCTTCTCGATGAACTCGCGGCCCTGGTTGTAGCGCTCGGCAATCAGCTTCGCCTTCATGAAGGGCTCGGTGCCCCCGGCCACCGCCTGCGCCACAGCCGGCAGCGCTTCAAGCACGGGGATGCCCTGCTGGCGGGCGTATTCCAGCAGGCGCCCCCAGGTGTCTGAATGGGTGAGTTGGTGCCCGTAGCCGCACCAGGCGCGCCAGGCTACCACGTCTTCGGGGTTGGCCAGCAGGTTAAGCTTGGTGAAAGCAATCAGCGCCTGGGAGCGGGCGGCGTCGCGCGGGTCGCCCACCAGGCTGGGGAAGGCCCCGTCAGCGGAGGTTTTGATGCCGCGCTTGCCCAGCGCCTGCTGCATGGTGCGGGCCCAGCGCTTGTTGGGCACCACCACGCACATCTGGCTCTCCTCAATCTCGCGGTCGGCGATGAGGGCGCGCAGGTACTTGGTGAGGCTGTTGAACTCGTCTTCGGCCATGTTCCACTTCACTAGGGTGATGTCGGTGGCAGAACCGTCGCGCTTCTGGGCGGTGAGCGCCTGGCTGTCGGCGCCGGCAACGGCCAGCGCATCGGCGAAGGCGGTGGCCTTCACGTTGTTGAAGGCGGTTTCCAGCTGGAAGCAGGTAACGCCGTTGCGCAAGTTCTCGAACTGGGTGAACCCGTCGGGGTGGGGAAGGGGAGAGGCGCAGGTGGCCGTCTCGTTGCCGTTGCCCGCCACCATCACCTGGCGGTTGGCCAGCAGGCACACCAGCGTCTGCTGGGCGTGGGAGAGATTTTGGAAGTCGTCCGCCAGCACCACCTCGAAGCCGCACTGGGCGCGGCCCTTGGGGTTCTCCTGCAAAAAGCGGGCGGCCAGGTAGGGCGCCTCGTTGGGCAGCATGGCCCCTAGGGCCCCCAGCGCCTCTTGGGCCCGCTGCCAGGCCACCGTTTGCTCGCCGGGAATCAGCCAATCTTCGCTGGTGTCGTAGCTGCACCAATGGCGGTCGAACAGATCCATTACGTTCTTCAGCTGGCGGCGCGACTGGCCAGTGGTTTTCATGTCCTCGATGAAGAAGTTGTGCTCGAAGCCGGCCAGAAGCCGCGGTTTGCGGCCGGTGGCCTCGCGGGCGGCGGGGGTGCCCAGCACCGCAACGGCGGCGTTCAGGGCGGTGGTGATGGCCACCTCGTTGGCGGCGGGGGCGTTATCTTCCCCCAGGGCGGCCCGCAGCCGCTCCCGCAGAGCCTGGGCGCCGAAGGTGGTGGAGGCCACCATGAGAATGGTGCTGGGGTCGGCGCCGCCGTTGATGAGGCGGGCGGCGCGGGCGATGAGGGCCTCGGTCTTTCCGGTGCCGGCGGCGCCGGAAACCTTCACCAATCGCTCATCGCATGCGGAGATTTCTTCGATCATCTTGTCTTCCTCTTCGTCTTAGGCAAGCGTGCGCTGGGCAAGCTGATAGACGGCGGTGGAGCCGTCCCGGTATTCGATGTCCCATTCGGAATAGTCTAGCGCAAAGTCCGCCTCCGGAAGCTCGAAGCGGGCCTCAAAGTCCTCCCCTTGGACGATATCTTCATCCGGCGTGCCCGCGCAAGGTGATTGTGCCGGCCAAGCTGGAGGACGGCCTTTTGGGCATGCGCTCGCCCATGCTGGATTTCGAAACCGAATACTGCGACTTCTGCCAAGAGGAAAACGGCGGCGTGCCGAAGTGCGTGGAAGTGTGCCCCACCGAGGCGCTAGTGCTGCCGGTGGGGGCCACTGCCCAGAGCACCATCATTGGCCGCGCCGTCATCGATCAGTCCACCTGCCTGGCCTACCGCGACACCGGGTGCCGCGAGTGCTACGACGCCTGCCCCTACGAGGCCATCGAACTCACCGACGTGTCCATCAACCCACATCCCTATGTGATCGAGGACAAATGCAACGGCTGCGGCGCCTGCGAATTCTCCTGCGTGTCCATGAAGGCGGGCTTGCTGGCCACCACCGGGGCCACGCGCCGCGCCATCACCATCCAGTCCGTCAGCGCGTACAACTAGGAGGTTGCCATGGCTGCTGAAACGAAAAAGGCTACCGCCGACCTGTCCGCCAAGATGCGCACCCAAAAGCTGCGCACCGCCATCGCCCCCGCCGTGTTCGCAGTGATGGCCGCCGGGCTCATCCTGGGGGTTTCCACCGGCACCATGTCCGGTTTCGGTTGGGAATCCATTTCCGCCCTGTGCCCGCTGGGGGCGGTGGCCACCATGCTGGCTACCAAAACCATGGTGCCCCGCGCCATCATCAGCTTGGTAATCATGGCGGCGCTCATTTTGCTGGTGGGCCGCGCGTTCTGCGCCTGGCTGTGCCCCAGCATGCTGATCACCCGCCTGCAGGAGTTCCTGCGCACCCCTCAAAAGCGCCGCAAGCTGGCCGCTGAAACTCACGAGAAGATGGTGGACATCGCCCGCTTCGAGATTGCCCAGGCGGGGGAGGGGGCTGCGGCCGGTGCCGCCGGGGCCAAGGCGGCCGTGGCTGCCGATGCGGCTTCCGTGGCCACGCCGCTTTCCGAGAGCGAGAAAGCGGGCCTTTCCGGCTGCTCCTCTGCGGGTTGCGGCTCCGGGTGCGCCAGCTGCGTTTCTGCCAAGATGCCCCACAAGAAGCTGGACTCCCGCCACTACGTGCTGGGCGGAGCGCTGCTCTCCACCGCCATCTTTGGTTTCCCGGTATTTTGCCTGGTGTGCCCGGTGGGCCTCACCTTCGCCACCGTGCTGGTGGTGTGGCGCCTGTTTGCCGCCGGCGACATGACCATCGCCGTCATCCTGGTGCCGGCGCTGCTCATCCTTGAGCTGGTGTTCCTGCGGAAATGGTGCACCCGCTTCTGCCCGCTGTCGGCGCTGATGAACCTGGTGTCGCGTTTCAGCAAGACGCTGGTGCCGGTGATCGACGATTCCAAGTGCCTGGAAACTTCCCAGGGCGTGCCCTGCAGCCGTTGCGCGCAGGTGTGCGAGAGCGACATCAACATCCGCCACATCGCTTACGGCGAGCGCACCTTGGCCGACTGCAGCCGTTGCCGCAACTGCGCCGACGTGTGCCCCACCAAGGCCATCACGTTCCCGGTGTTCTCCGGCGTGAAGGCGAAGGCGGGCGCCGCTGCCGGCATTGGCGCGAACGCTCCTGCCCCCGTCGCCCAGCCCGCTGCCGTGATGCTGGACGAGGACGCCCTGCTCGAAGGCTAGTTCCGCTGCGCCCTGCGCGGCGGCCTCCGGCTTGCGATTGCGAGCTCCTGTAACCACCCCTGGTGGCGCGGGCCGTACTCCCGGTAGCTGACGGCCCGTGTGTTGCCTGCCCCCTGCGCCATTTCCTCTTCGTCGGCGCAGGGGGCTTTTGCGTCACGGCTATGGGCCTGTCGTTGGGTACAATGAGCAAATCGAATAGGCCCTGAAGGCGAGAGCGGAAGCGGGTGAGGCGATGTCGATGGCGAAGGCGGAACTGCGGAAAGAACTGATGGCGCAGCGAGAAGCGCTGGGGGCGGCGGCCCGCGTGGCGGCCGATGGGCGCATTGCCCGCGCGGTGCTGGGCTGGGGCGGTTTTCGGGAGGCGCCGCTGATGCTGAGCTATATTTCCGTGGGAGCCGAGGTGGACACGCGGGCCCTCATCGCGGCAGCATTGGCCCAGGGCAAGCAGGTGGCGGTGCCGCGCTGCGTGCCGGGCACGCGCTGCATGGAGTGGTACCGCATCGAGGGACCGAAGTGGCTTGAAGGGCTCAGGCCATCCGCGTTCGGCATTCCGGAACCGGCCGAAAACCCCGACACGCTGCTGGGCTCGTTTCCCGCGAACGCCCTGGCCCTGGTGCCGGGGCTGGCCTTCGATCGCGCCGGCTTCCGCATCGGTTACGGCGGCGGCTACTACGACCGCTTCCTGGCGCAATTCCCCGGCCGAGCGCTGGGCCTGGTGCGCAACGGCTTCCTACTGGAAAGCCTGGCGACCCTCGGCGCCGCTGATGCCCACGACCTGCCGGTGCCCCGCCTCGCCACCGAAGCGGGCGTCATCGCCGCGATGCGCGAGGGCTAATCGCATGACAGGCATGACAGGGGACGGGGATAACGTCATATGGGCACTCGCCCACATGGCGTTATCCCCGTCCCCTGTCATGCGATCGCGCGCCCAGCTTTCTCTACATTTTTTTGAAATATTGACATAGCAATGCTAAAATTTCAAAAAAAAAATGAAAGGAGTCGAGTGTGATTCCAAGGGAAATGCAGCCAAAGCTGTTGGACTTAGCCCGCAAATTTCCGGTAGTGACCATAACCGGGCCGCGCCAATCGGGGAAATCAACGCTCTCGAAGATGACCTTCCCCGATTATCGCTACGTAACGCTGGAAAATCCCAACAACCGTGAATTCGCGGAGATAGACCCTCAAGGTTTCCTGGCCACTTACCACAACAAGGTCATCATTGACGAGACCCAGCGGGTCCCCCAGCTCTTCAATTACCTCCAAGGGCATGTCGATGCCGCTGACGAGCCCGGCCAGTTTATCCTCACCGGATTCCAGAACTTTCTCCTTATGGACGGCGTGACCCAGAGCCTGGCTGGGCGCACCGCGCTGCTCACTTTGTTCCCGTTCTCCCAAACGGAGCTTTCATCGCAGGGGAAGCTTCCGCCAACGCTGGATGAATGGCTGCTCACAGGCGCCTTCCCCCGCATTTACCATAGCGCTATTCCTGCAGGGGATTACTATCCACCCTATATCCAAACGTATTTGGAGCGAGACGTGCGCAGCCTTGCCAATGTTGGCAACCTGGATTCGTTCAGGCGCTTCATGCGTTTGTGCGCCGGGCGAATCGGGGGAATAGTCGACTACTCCGAGCTTGCTGCAGAGGCCTCGATTGATCAGCGGACCGCCAGACGCTGGCTATCCATTTTGCAAGCCAGTTCTATCGTGTTCCTGGTGCAGCCGTTCTCGAAGAACTTCAACAAGCGTCTTGTGAAACGGCCGAAGCTGTATTTGTGCGATACCGGCCTGGCGTGCGCCCTGTTAGGATTGCGCACTGCGGACGATGTTGCCCTCAGTCCATTTCGGGGGGCCCTGTTCGAGAACCTGGTGCTCATGGAGCACCTCAAGCGCCAGTGGGCCCGAGGAGTTCAGCCGGAGGTGTGGTTCTGGCATGAGACGGCCACCAATGAAGTGGACTTCATAATCGGTTCTGAGTCATCCCCCCAGGCAGTTGAGGTAAAGTCGGGGGCCACTTTTAGCGCGAAGTGGTTCAAGTCCATGAAGGTGTTTTCTGCGTTGGCGAATTTGGGCCCTGATCAGCGCATCGTTGTCTACGGGGGAGAGGACAGCCTCGTTACATCGCAGGGGAAAGTTCTCTCTTGGCGGGATTGGTAGCGATAGACGCGCTCTGTTGTATGGCCCCCCGATATCAGCACGGAAGGGGCATGGGCATGACAGGGGACGGGGATGACGTCATATGGGCAGGTGCCCATATGACGTCATCCCCGTCCCCTGTCATGCCCCCAGGTGTGCTTAGCCCTCGATGGCGGGGTCTTCGAAGTCGGCTTCGGCGGGACGGGTGGGGGCCGTGCCCTTCACCGCGCGTCGCTTCGCTACGAAATCCCGCAGGTTGCGGGCCACCATGAACACCAGCAGCACGGCGCCGATGTATCCGTTGATAACGTACACCACGTTCACCAGCGTGCGGTAGGGCACAAACAGGCCAATCACCAGCCCTGCCACGCCCAGCCCCAGGGTGAGCAGGCGAAACTTCCGCGTGCCCTCCTTCGCGAACCGCGCCGCCGGGTTGTACAGCAGTGGCACCGCCGTGGCGCAGATGCCCACGAACACCACTACCGAGTACACCACTGAAAGCGGCGGCCACACCTTGTCGGCCAGGATGAGGTTGGGGATGGGGGCGTTCCACACGTACACGCCGTCGGAGCCGGTGTTGATGTTGGCCAGCTGCGCGCAGTAGATGACCACGATGGCCAGGCAAATCACCGCAGTGGCGATGACGATGCCGGCGCTCAGGCTTTTGCGGTCGTTCTTCGCCCCCAAAAGCGTCATGAAGCTGGCGAACCACAGCAGCACGAAGCCGGCGTAGGACAGGCCGCTGATCAGCCAATTATCGCCCGCCTTCACCATGCCCTCCTCGGCGGTGGCGCCCGCCAGCGCGCCGGTGTTCACCGCCTCAAGCCCTGCCGGCAGCTGCTGCCAGTCCATGCACAGCACCACAAGCCCGATCACCACGAAAAACGCGATTTTGATGGGGCCGATGATGCCGATGATGTCCACCAGCTTCGACAGCCCCAGACACACGATGGCCACCACGATGGCGCACACCAGCGCCCCGCCCACCCAGCTGGGCAGGCCAAAGCCCTGCTGCAGCGTGGAGGCAGCTCCGCCGATCATCACGAAGAACGACATGTAGCAGAACATGGTGGAGTAGTAATCGAAAAACGTGCCCAGCTTCTTGCCGCAGAAGTGCTGGAACACCTGGTTGCCCACTTCGTACTGCTCGCGGGCGCCCACGCGGGCAAAGTTGATGTTATAGTAAATGAACACGATGGCGAAGATGGCCACCACCGCCAGGCCCCCCAGCCCGTAGGCGGTGAAGTACTGCACCAGCTCTTGGCCGGTGGCGAACCCCGACCCGATAACCAGCGCGATGCACGCGCCCGCCAAAATGCACGCGCGTTTCCAGCTGAATTCCTGTGACCCCATCGCTGCCCCTCTCCGTTGCGGCAACTTCTGTGCGACTGGGGCATTTTATACGGTTCAAGCGGGGAAGGGAATAGGCGCCCGACGCCTTTTTCGGGGTTTGGGGAAGGGGCGGCCGCGCCGCAGCCGCCCCGCGGATGTGCGCTACAGGGCGCTGCGGTAGATGGCGGCGGCGTCTTCCATGGAAAGCCGCTTGAAGCTGCCGAAGGGATTGCCCTTGTTGGCGGCCAGGGTGGGCAGCATATCGGCGATGGCCTCTTCCAGCCGCGCTTCGTCGAAGCCCAGCTCCGCCAAGGTGGTGGGCATGCCCAACGATGCGAAGAAGCTGCGGGTCTCATCGATGGCCGAGAGCGCGTCCGCTTCCACATCTCCACTGGTCACCAGCCCGAAAACCTCGCGGCCGTAGAAGGCGAAGCGGGCCGGGTTCTCCCCGTGCACGTACTCCATCCAGGCGGGGAACATGACCGCCAGCCCAGCGCCGTGGGTGATGGAGGTGTCGAAGGCGGACAGCTCGTGCTCAAGCCCGTGGGTGGCCCAGTCTTCGTGGCGCCCCACGCCGGCCAGCCCCTGGTGGCACAGCATGCCGGCCCACATGATGTTGGCGCGGGCATCATAGTTTTCCGGATCCGCCAGCACCCGCGGCGCTTCGGCGCGGATGGTTTTCATCAGGCTCAGGTTCAGGTTGTCCGTCACCGGCACCGCTCCGTAGTCGTCGAAGAAGCGCTCCAGCAGGTGGCAGAACATGTCGGTGAGGCCGGCGGCGGTTTGATAGGGCGGCAGCGTGAAGGTGAGCTGGGGGTTCAGGAAAGCCAGCTTCGGCCGCTGCGCATCGTTGCCGTAGCCGGTTTTGCGCCCCAGTTCGTCGTTGGACACCACGGCGTTGGGGGATGCCTCGCTGCCGGCGGCGGGGATGGTGAGCACCACCGCAATGGGCAGCACGTCGTTGGTTTGCTGCTTGGTTTCGAAGAACTGCCACACGTCGCAGGTGGCGCGGGCGCCCACGGCGATGGCCTTGGCGGAGTCCACCACCGAGCCGCCGCCCACCGCCAGCACCCAGTCGATGCCGTGCTGTTTGCACAGGGCAACCCCTTCCCGCACCAGGGTTATCTCGGGGTTGGGGCGCACGCCGCCCAGCTCCACGCACTTTATGCCGGCCGCGGCCAGGCTTTCGCGCACCCGCCCCAAAAGCCCGCTGCGCTCAGCGCTGCCGCCGCCGTAGTGCAGCAGCACCTTCACGGCGCCCTGGTTGGCCAGCTTGGCGCCCACCTGTGCCTCCGCGTCGCGGCCGAATACGAAATGGGTGGGGGATACGAACTCGAAGTTCTCCATGAGGGTCCTTTCCGAAAAGGAGCGGTTTTTGCTGGTTCCATTATGGCGCAACGAAGCGGGCGCGCCGGTGCGAACCGAGGCGGTTGGGTGCGCGTTATGTGGGGCGGCGCGATGATCTGGCGGCTTGGCGGCGCCTTTGGCATTGTTGCCGGGGCGAAGGGGTGGGCGTCGCGGGCTTGATGCCCTGCGGCGCCCCTTTTTTCGAGCCGGTGCGCTAGTACACGTTGTGCACTACTTCGGCAAAGCCCAGGAGGTCGGTTACGGGGAAGCGCTCGCCCGGGGCGCCGTCCGCGCCGTCCGGCACCACCCAGCCGTTGAAGTGGCCGAACACCTGGTGCTGGTCGGTGAGCACCAGCCGGTAGTCCATCCAGTCGCTGCGGTCCAAAAGCGGGGTAAAGCGCAGGTCAAGCCGCCCTTCGTCGTCGGTGAAGTGCCAGGGTTCCATCAGCCGGTAGCGGCTGGCCAGGCGCTTGGCGCCCTCTTGCCCCGGCGCCTCCGGCACGCCGAAGTTCACCCGCCCCAGCTTGGTGGCGCGGCCGTTCACGAACAGCATGTTCTCGCTGGCGGCGCTGGTGTCACCGAAGCCGTAGCCCAGGTTGAAGCCGAACACCTGCCCGTTCTGCAGCCCTTGGGCCGCCGACCATCGCCAGGTGTTGTCGCGGGTCCACACGCCGCGCCCCCAGTCTAAAAGCCCGAAGGCGGGGCCGGAAAGCGCCGCGCCGCCGCTGCCCAGCGGGCTGAACTGATGGCAGAAATCCCCCACGCGCACCTGGCCCTCTGCCCACAGGCCGATGATTTTCTGGTTGTAGTAGAAGGCGCTGGGGTCTTCGGCCCACGGGGTGGCGATCACCATGCTGTCGGCCGGCGGTCGGGTAAGGCGCAGCTGCAGCTCCAGGGGCTGGCCGTTTTCAAAGTTGTCGAACCGCACCTCGATGCGCCGCTCGCCCCCTTCCAGCACTTCAAAGCGGAAGTTGGAAGTTTCGCTCTGGTACGCGGACGTTCCCGCCGCCGAGCTGGGCGGCATTTGAAACTTCCCCATGGGCATCACCGCCAGTTGGCTTTTGGTGGTATAGCGGGGTGCGGAGAAGTCCAGCAGCGACGGCGAAATGAGCCCGATGTAGCCCATGTCGCTCAGGGTGAGGGCCACGGCGACCTCCCCATCATATATAAGGTAGTAGTCCCATTCTTTGATGCGCCATTTCGCCGCGCCCACCTGCTGGCGGTTGTACTCGCGCACCAGCTGGGTGGCCCAACCGGCCTGGGCCAGCTGGCCGCGCTCGTTTAGCAGTGGCCCGCAGCTCAGCTGCGTTTGCTGTGGAGAAGGGGCCGCGCCCGCGTTTGGCGCGCCGGCGGCGGGGGCGGGAGCGGGGTCAGAGGCGGAGTTCGTACTGGGGCCGCGATGGGCGCTGGAGTTGAGGTCGGAGCCGTGGTCGGCATTGGCGCAGCCGCCGGGATTGGCACCGGAGCCGTGGTCGGCATTGGCACAGGCGCTGGGGTTGGCGCCGGGGCCGTGGTCGGGGTTGGCGTTGGGGCTCGGGGGAGCAGCTGGGTCGGATCCAACCGTGTCGGAGCCGCTGCTGGCGGTGGGGCCGGGGCGATTCATGGGAGCGTCCTTTCTCGAAGGGCGGCAACGGCGTAAAGCTCCCGTCGCGAAACGATGGCTCGATTATAGGCCGAACCTCCAGCCATCTCAAGAAACCCCGCCGTCCCCCTGTTTCGCTGGCAAAACTAGCCCCCTATTTCCGCCACGGCTTCGTTCGGTGACGGAACTAGGCCCCCAATCCCGCCATCGGGGTTGCGGGGGCCGGGGTTTCGGCCGGTTTTGTCGGAAGGGGCTCGGAGAAAGCGGCTGTTTTTGTCGCCGCCGGCGGCCCCCTGGCGGAACTAGCCCCCTAGTCCCGCCGCGTTGTGCGGGGGGCGTCTCCCCCCCCGCGGAGCGGCCGAAAACCTTAAGGCGCCTTAGGGTTTCCGGCACCGCCGCGGCATGGGGCGGCAACCCTGCGGAAACAACGTTGCCAAGCGGACAAAATCCTAAAAAGTTCCCAGGTAAACGCCAAGAAACAAAGGTTCCCGCATTCCAACGCGGCAATGGCGTTTGCGGCAATTTGGCCGCGCAGCAACAACGGAATTCACCTTTATTTCTCAGGGCCTTCAAGATTGGCCTGTGGGCAGAAATGACCCGCTGCGCGCCGACCCGCGCATCCCTCCCTGAAAGTGAAAGTAAGGAAAATGGTGATCAGTATGAAGATTCGCACTCTGACCATCGCCGCGCTGTCCGCCGTGGTTGCCCTTGGGCTTGCCGGATGCGCTTCGAACCCCACCGTAAACGACGATGCCGCCAACGGCCAGCAGGTGCAATCGGCCGATGCGCAGCAAACAGACGCCTCCACCGACCAAGCGGCCGCGCCGGCTCGAACTCCCGAGGAAGAGCTGGCCGACCCCGCCGACCTGACCATCGCCGACTACGGCTGGTTCCCGGCGGAAAACGGCATGGTGGATTTCGCCGTTGAAGTGCAGAACAGCAACGCCACTATGGAAGCGGTGGCCCCGGTGATCCACGCGGTGGCCAAGGACGCCGACGGCAACGTGCTGTTCGAGAAGGATGTGGACGTGCCCAGCGTGCTGCCGGATTCCACCTATTACTTCTCGATGGTGACCGGCGACAACAGCGGCATGAAGCTGGCGGGCCAAGAGGCGCCCCAGCCGGAAACCATGGAGTTCACCATCGAAACCCCCGATGACGCGTGGCAGCAGACCGACGTGACCATCAGCGACATCTACACCATCGAGGACGCCGGAATTTCCGACTCCGATTTCGGCGCCAAGGAATTCACCGGCACCGTTACTGCCTCCGAAGAGGTGGAGGGTTCCGAGTCGTCCCGCGTTGACGTGATTCTGTTCGACGGCGACGGCAACATCGAGGGCGGCTATTTCAAGATTGTGGACACCACCCCCGGTCAGGCGGTGGACTACGACGTGTACGCCATGGGCGCCCCCGACTTCGCCAGCTACCAGGTGTACGCCTCCCCGTGGATGGACGAGGCCTAGCGCCGGCGCGGCCAACCCGCCGACAACGGCACGTTCCCAGCCTGCAGCCTCGGTTGCGGGCTTTTTTAAGCCTTGTTTCAGGCTATTGCGTACAATAGGCGCAAACTGCTGAAGGAGAAGTCGCCTATGCGCGTTTTTATTGTGGAAGACGACATCAATTTGGCCCGCGCGCTGCAGAAAATCCTGCAGGACAACGGCTACGAGGTGGACACGGTGCACAGCGGAACCGAGGGCCTGAGCTGGGCGGAATCCGGCTACTACGATGTGGTGGTGCTGGATGTGATGTTGCCGGGGATGGACGGCTTCGAAATGTCTCGCCAGCTGCGCCGCGCCGGCGTTTCCACCCCCATTTTGCTGCTGACCGCCCGCGACGCGGTGCCGGACAAAATTGCCGGGCTGGATTCCGGCGCCGACGACTACATGATCAAGCCCTTCTCGCCGGCCGAGCTGATGGCCCACCTGCGGGCGCTCACCTGCCGCCAAGGCGACGTGGTGTTCGAGCGGCTGCAGCTGGGCGACGTGGCGCTTGACTTGGACAGTCGCGAGTTGCGCTGCGGCGCGAAGGCCATTACGCTTTCCGCCAAGGAATTCGCCATTGCCCGCATATTGATGGAGAATCCGCGCCAGGTGATATCGAAGGACCAGCTGATGCAGCGGGCGTGGGGCATGGATTCCGACGTGGGGGAGAACAACGTTGAGGCCTTCATCTCGTTTTTGCGGAAGAAGCTGGGGCACGTGGGATCGAAGGTGAAGCTGGAGAACATCCGCGAGGCCGGCTACCGGCTTGCGGAAGCGGAAGGCGCCAAGGAGGCCGTCCATGGCTAGCGGTTCGGGCGCCCGCCAGCCGCGGCGCGGTGCGGCCCAGGGCGCGGATGCCGTGCTGAAAAGCCTGCGATGGAAGTTCGTGGGGCTTACCATGGCACGGTGACGCTGGTGCTGGCGGCGTTCTTCGGCATCAGCCTGTTCTTCGCTCGCTGGGCCCTGCGCCCGGTGGAGCGGGCCTGGGGGCAGCAGCAATTCGTGGCCGACGCGTCCCACGAGCTGAAAACGCCGCTCACGGTTATTCTGGCCAATACGTCCATATTGAAGTCGCGGCCGGGCGAAACCATCACCGTGACCAGCGAAGACGGGGAGGACACCGCCTTCACCGTGCGCCTGCCCGTGGCCTAACGCTGCGGGGCTTTCTGTCTGTGGGGTTCTGTCAACGGTTGGCCCGTGCTGTCGCCGGCGGCGCGCGGCAGCGTTGGAATGCCGCTAGAATGTTAGGAACATCAAGCGACAGAAAGGATGCCCTATGGGAATCGTCGAAGGAAAAGTTGCAATCGTAACCGGTGGCACGCGCGGCATCGGATACTCCATCGTCCGCGAGTTTTTGAAGAACGGCGCGAAGGTGGCCCTGGCGGGTTCGCGCAAGGAGACGGTGGACAAGGCCATCGCCCAGCTGGCCGAAGAGGGTCTAGCCGACAACGTGATGGGCATCTGCCCCAACCTCACCAGCCCCGATGAGGTGAAGGAGGCCTTCGACGCCGTGGTGCAGCGCTTCGGGCGCCTGGACGTGCTGTGCAACAACGCGGGCGTGAGCTCCCGCACCCCGCTGGTGGATTACACGCTGGAGGAGTTCGAGAAGGTGATGGCCCTGAACGTCACCGCCGTGTTCGTGTGCAGCCAGGCGGCGGCCCGCATCATGATAGAGCAGGGCACAGGTGGCTCCGTTGTCAACACCAGCTCGATGGTGGGCAAATACGCCCAGCCTTCCGGGTGCGCGTATCCCACTTCCAAATTCGCCGTGAACGGTCTCACGCTGTCGCTGGCCCGCGAGCTGGCGCGTCATGGCATCCGCGTGAACGCGGTGGCGCCGGGCATCACCCACACCGACATGGTGGACGCCCTGCCCGAGTCCATGATCAAACCGCTGATCGAGTCCATTCCGCTGGGGCGCATGGGGGAGCCGGAGGATATCGCCTGCGCGTGCATGTTCCTGGCCTCCGACATGTCCAGCTACATTTCCGGCGCAGTGCTGCCAGTAGACGGCCTCTCCCGCCCGTAGCCTTTCGCAATTTGGGCGGAGCTGCCAGTTTGATTCATGGGGCAGAGATTCTGTCTCTGCCCCATGCTCCGGCCAGCTTGTCGCTGCGCTCTCGGCTTGCGTGGGGCAAGGCTCTTCCTTCCTGCTTTCTAACAGTCTATAATGAAATATAAATAATTATTTATATTGAGTTATATTTTGTTAGAGAGGAGCGAAATGAGCAATCCCTTCAATCCCGGAGCTGGGCGCAAGCCCCCTTATTTGGCGGGCCGCGATGACATTGTCCGCTCCATTGAGCAAGACATGACAAGGGTTTACGACGATGCCGAGGGAATGCGTCCTATCGTCATTTCGGGCCTTCGCGGAATGGGCAAAACGGTGCTGTTGCGTGCCCTGTACGATTTTGCAAACCAGCGCGGATGGGTGGTGGTTTGGGCCGAAGCTTCCAAAGACGAGTCGCTGTCTAAAAAGCTGGCGCAGTCGATATATGTCGAGCTGCGCAAGTTGCGTAGCTCCGAGAAACTTGCGGGGAGGGCCTTCGAACATGCCCTGGCGGTCCTGAAGTCCTTCCAGCTCAAAATCGATCCCGCCGGGGCGTGCTCCTTCGGCATCGACGTCTCTCCTGCGAAAGGCTATGCGGATTCCGGCGACCTTTCCTTGGACCTGCAAGACCTTCTGGAGGCTTTGGGGGGAGCTGCGAGGGAGGCGGGGACGGCTGTGCTCATCTGCGTGGATGAGCTGCAGGAAGCCCCAATTGAAGACTTGCGGCCCTTGAACATGGCGCTTCACAGCATCGGGCAAAGTTTCAGCCCGGTTCCCGTTTTCTTTGTGGGAGCAGGGCTGCCCACGCTGCCCTCGGTCCTTGCCGACGCCTCCAGTTATGCCGAGCGACTGTACCGCTATTACACGCTCGATCCGCTAAGCGATAAATCCTCGGGGAAGGCGCTCGTGGAGCCCGTTGCCGGCCAGGGTATGGCGTGGAGCCCTGAAGCGCTGGGTCTTGTGGTTCAGGAGGCGGCAGGATACCCATACTTTATTCAGCAATGCGGCTTTAGCATCTGCGAGCAGGTGGATGGGCCCATCGAGCTTACCATGGTGGAGACTTTGGCAGGAATTGAACTGGCTCGTGAAGAGCTGAGCCGCGGGCTTTACCGCTCTCGATGGGGGAGGGCCACCGCCCAAGGCAAGGAGTTCATGCGAGCAATGGCTCAGGACGAGGGGCCGTCAAAAATCAGCGAAATTGCCAGACGAATGGGAAAAGGGGACCCATCTTCTCTGTCCGTGCTGCGGGATCGCCTGATCAAAGATGGCCTCATCTACTCTCCCGAGCGCGGGCTTGTGGCGTTTACGGTCCCCGGGATGGACGGTTTCATAAATCGCTGCGGCGAGGTGGACTAGCCGTAGCGAAGGGAAACCGAGTGCAACCAGGGTTTTCCGTGCGAAGCCCATTGATTTGAAAAATGCTGATTCGTGTCCCTTTTCAGGTACACATGCGAGCTTCCGAGTCGCTAAACTGCTGCGTTGAACCATTCACAGCCTTGCTACGGTGAAGGAGTTTTCTTATGAACGAGATAAAGTGCCCCCACTGCGGGCAGGTGTTCACCATCGACGAATCCGGCTACGCCGCGCTGCTGCAGCAGGTGCGCGACGCCGAGTTCCAAAAGGAGGTGGGCGAGCGCCAGAAGATGCTGGAACAGCAGCGGCTTCAGGAACTGCAGCTGGCGAAAAGCGAAGCGGAGGGGCGCCTGCAGAAAGAGATGGCGGCGCGCGACACCTCCATCGCGCAGCTGCAGGAGCAGCTGAAGGGCCAGAAGCAGGCGGCAGAGGCGGCGCTTCGCCAGGCCAACGAGGCAGCGCAGGCGCAGGTGCGTCAACTGCAAGAGCAGGCGCAGGCGCAACGGCAGATGAGCCAGGCGGAGTACGAGCGGCAGTTGGCAGAGGCCCAGGCGGCCGACAAGGCCCGCATCGCCCAGCTGGAGCAGGCGGCGGCCGCCCAGGCGCAGCAGGCGAAAGCCGAGCGTCAACTGGCGGTGCGCGAGGCGCAAGATGCGGCGGCCGGCGAAGCGGAGAAGCTGCGCGCACAGTTGCAGCAGGCTCAATCGGACAAAGAGCTGGCGGTGGCCGAAGCGCGTGCCCAGGCGGAGAAGGAGCGGGACGTGCTGTCGGCCCAACTGCAGCAGGCAGAAGCGAAGCAGCAGCTGGAGCTGGCATCGGTGCGCGGGCAGCTGGAGCGGGAACGGGACGACCTGGCGGCTCAAGTGAAGGTGGTACAGGCGGAAAAGCAGCAGATGGAGGCCACTGCGGCCGCGCAGCTGGCGGCCGAGCTGAAGGCCCGCGACGAGATGATTCGCATGAAGGACGAGGAAATCGCCCGCGTGAAAGACATGAAGGCGCGGCTGTCCACCAAGATGGTGGGGGAGAGCCTGGAGCGCCACTGCGAAACCGAATTCAATCGCCTGCGGGCGGCCGCCTTCCCCCGCGCCTACTTCGAGAAGGACAACGCGGTGGCCGACGGCACCAAGGGCGACTACATCTTCCGGGAAACCGACAACGATGGGCTTGAGGTGGTGTCCATCATGTTCGAAATGAAGAACGAGTCGGATGAAAGCGTGAACCGCCACAAGAACGAAGACTTCCTGAAGAAGCTGGACGCCGACCGCAAGAAAAAGGGCTGCGAATACGCGGTGCTGGTAACCATGCTAGAGCCGGAAAACGAGCTGTACAACGAGGGCATTGTGGACATGAGCTATCGCTACCCGAAGATGTACGTCATCCGCCCGCAGTTCTTCATCCCCATCATCTCCATCCTGCGCAACGCCGCGCTGAACGCCCAGGCCTACAAGGCCGAGCTGGCGCAGGTGCGGGCCCAGAACATCGACATCACCCATTTCGAGGAGCAGATGGAGGACTTCAAGGCGAAGTTCGGCCGAAATTACGAACTTGCCAGCCGCAAATTCGCCACCGCCATCGAGGAAATAGACAAGACCATCGATCACCTGCAGAAAACCAAGGATGCGCTGCTGTCCAGCGATAGGAACCTGCGCCTGGCTAACGACAAGGCGCAAGACCTCACCATTAAGCGCCTCACCAGGAAAAACCCCACCATGGCCGCCAAGTTCGCCGAGCTGGAAAAAGCCAAACAGGCCGACGAGGTCCCCGCAGATGACGAGGAAGCGTGACAAGGGACTAGGCTGGCAGGGGGACGGGGGTGATGCCGTGCCGCTAGCCGCGGTGCACCATTATCAGCAGCTCGTTTTGGGTGTGGATGTCCAGCTTGGCGTACACGTTGCGCATGTGGGTTTTCACCGTGGAGGTGCTCACCGTCAGTTCCTCGGCAATGGCGCCCGCAGTCATGCCGCGGGCCAGCAGCTGCAAAATTTCCCGCTCGCGGCCGGTGAGGCCGTGGCTGCGGGCGATGGTGTCGCAGGAGAGGGCCACACGCTCCTCTTCGGAAAGAGGGGGCTCTTCGGCTGCTGGCTCGCCGGGCGCCCTGTGCGTTTCGGCGGGGGCGGACCCCTGGAGTACCTGGTTTGCCGGTGTTCCGATGGCGCCGCTGATAGCGGCTCTGCTCAGACGTGCCGCCCTCGTCCCATCGTCCGAACCAGTGCCCGCCCCGAGGCCGGCCATTTCGTCGTGGGGTACGTTGCCGTTCAAAATCATCCCGGTTACCAGTGCCGCGCCAGCTAACAGGATGGCCCCCAGTACAGCTGCCGAGTAGGCGGACTGGGCAAGTTGCCCGGCCGCCAAGATGGTGACGCCCCGCCCGAAGGAATATAGGGCTGATGCGATAGCAGCCACGGCCAAAGATGACCGTTGGGCCGGCACGAGGAAAGGTGCCAGAAACACGAGGAAAAGTGCCGTTTTTTGGGCGACGTTAAGCGGAACGATGTAAAGGCCGGGCATCATACCGCTAAACATGGTGCTCACGTACAGGGTGACGCCCAACAGGAACAAGATAAACATGTTATACAGCTCGAGTTTCTTCGGGCCCCAGAAGTAAGAAATGAGAAGTAGCAGAAACGCGCCTGCTAGGGCGGTTCCCAGTCCGGCGGCCATCTGTATGACGAGTGAAGTGCCGCCGCCGTCCTGGAAGGGCACCCATGCGTAGTGGATGAAGCCGAACGAGAACGTGTAGAGAGGCAACGGCGCCAGAAAAATGAGGACGAGGCCACGGGAGTACGGCCCCGGCTCTTTTAGTGCGTTCCGACGGCGGCTGCCATTGCTGCCCAGCGATCCACCCATTGGGGCATCGAATGAGTCCTGCTTGTCTTTGAACCAATACAGGCAGGCGGCGGAGAACAGCGGAATCATGGCAACCAGAACCATAACGGCATCTTGTTTTATAAAGGCGGAAAAGCAGTTCAGCCCTCCCGTCATTGCCAACGCCAGCGCCAGGATTACGGCATATTGTCGTCCTCTGAAGGGAATCAGCGCTTCTACCCAGCATAGGCTGAGAAGCGATTTTGCCATCCCGCTCAGCACCATGGCGATTAGGCAGATTTGGCTGGGGGGCGAAAACGTGATTTCAGACATGAGCAGCAAACTGCCGGATAGCAGTCCGGCGATGGCAAAACCCGCCAAAGGGTGTCGATGGATGCGAAGACTGGGCCGCGCCCGGTAGCACAGTGCTAAAGCGACAAGGACAGCTACGGATGCAAACTGGGAAACTGAATTCATGACCGAAGGACTAGGCACGTTCTGGAAAGATGCCATTCGGTTCGCTTCAAACGCATAAATCGCCAGGGCGACGCCCATCGCTGCGATGGCGGTGCCGGGAATATCCTCGCCTACTTTTCGAACAATGCCCCTCACGGTGCTTGCAGCCATTTTTCCCTCCCCTCGGGCATGAGGTAACTATAACTGATGTGGTGGGCCATTGAAAGGAGCTCATCCAGCTGAGGGCTACGGTTGTCCAGCTGAGGGCTACGGTTGAACTGCGCAAATGTAAAAAATCATACGAGAGTATGAGGCCGTCTTCGTCAAAATTCATCCTCGGCTCACGCTGCACTCGCCCCCGATTTCCCTCTTCCGAACGATTGGCGCCCACCCGCACTCTCCGTAGAGTTGCCTTAGCGCCCACGCAATGGGCGTGGCAAACAATAGGAGAGGAGTGGGAATGGGAATGAAACTCAATACCACGCGCCGCAGCTTTTTGAAGCTGTCGGCGGCCGTAGCGGGAAGTGCGGCCTTGGTGGGCTCTTCCGCCATGCAGCCAGGCGCGGCAATGGCAGAAGGCGCAAATCCGGGCGCCGGCGATATCAAGCGCGTGCGCACCGCTTGTCGCGGTTGCGGCAAGATGGAGTGTGGCGTATGGGTGACGGTGCAAAATGGACGCGCTATAAAAATCGAAGGCGATGAGAGTGCCTACCAGTCTAACGGCAACTGCTGCACAAAAAGCCAGGCGTCCATCCAGGCCGCCTATCACCCCGACCGCCTTCTTTATCCGCTGAAGAGAACGAAGCCTAAAGGGGAAGAGCCGGGCTGGCAGCGCATCAGCTGGGACGAGGCCATCAAAACTTGCCACGAAAAGCTGACGGAAGTACAGGGGAAGTACGGCGGAGAGGGCGTCATGCACATGACTGGCACCTCCCGATTCTGGGGAATGCGCGGCGGTCCTCTTGCCAGCCTTTACGGTGCGGTCAACGGCCATGGCGCAGCTCAGATTTGCAAGGGCATCCGCCGCGACGCCGGTTCCCTCACCATTGAAAACGGTATTTTTTTCAATGAAACCGTGGGCTTTCCCAAGGTCTATGTGCAATGGGGCACCGGTCCGTCTATTTCCAACTATGACGACACCTGCCGCACTATTACCGAAGTGATTGCCCGCAGTGAGAAGTACATCCTCATCGACCCGCGTCTGAACAACGAGGGTCATGAGGCCGACATCCATCTGGCCCTGCGTCCCGGTACCGACGGCGCTATGGCCTTGGGTTGGACTCATCTGGTGATGAAGAACGGCTGGGAAGATCACGAGTTCTGTACCCGCTGGTCCAACGGCCCCTACCTGTATTGCGAAGAACTGGACATCAACGATCAGCCTTTCCATACCGGCAAGTTCACCAGGGGGAACGGGCTTGATGTAAAGACGCGCCTGCTGCGCGAGTGCGACCTGGTGGAAGGCGGCAGCGTGTCCCGCTTCATGGTGTGGGATAGCTTGGCCAACAATGGCGAGGGCGGCCTTACTTATTTTGACGCTGATGAGAAGATTGGTCTGTGGGAAGGGGAGAAGGAGCATCACAAGCCCACTACCTTTACCGATTACGTACGCCCCTCCGGCGATATCCGTGGTGACGGGTCCGACGGCGATGTGTCCGGCCGCATCCCCGACCCCACTCAGTTCGAGATAGAGCGCGAGCCGGAGCTGTGGTACGAAGGGGAGGTGACCCTGAAAGACGGCCGCACCGTGAAGGTGAAGAGCGTGTGGAAGAAGTACTGGGATGATGTGGTGTCCAAGTACACCCCTGAATACACCGGCGAGATTTGCGATGTGGACCCGAAGCTCATTGAGGAGGCTGTGGAGGCCTGGGCCGGCCAGCGCTTCGATCCCCGTTTCTCCAACGGTGGCCTGCATTACCAGCTGGCACCAGAGCAGGCGGGCAACTCGATGCAGAACTTCCGCGCTCTGGGTATCCTGTCCGCTATGGTGGGTGCTTACGACACTCCGGCCGGCAATCGCGGCATGACCCGCGTGCCGATTAACGCTGGCGGTGTGGCCATACCGGCCAATGAAGTTGCTGCAGCGAAGAAAAAGAAGGATCCCAACGAGCCTTTCGTGGAGCAGTTCGACAAGAAGGCGAACATCGCTTGCGCCGAAGAGTTCCCGCTTACCCGGTGGACCGCTCGTACGGACGCTAAAAGCTGCTGGGTGGCGGCACTGGAAAGCAAACCGTATCCCATCAAGGGCTGTGTGGCTGTTACGGGAAACTTCATGAATCAATCGAATGCCACTTATGCATGGAACGCCCTGAAGAGCCTGGACTTCTTCGTGGACATGGACCTGTGGCACGCCCCCATGACTGAGTTGGCTGACATCAAGCTGCCGGCCCAGCACTGGCTGGAGATTCCCGGATTCGCGCGTATTTCCCAGGGTGCCCACGGCGCTTTTGGCGCCAACGTTAACTGCATTGCCCCTCCTGGCGAAGCCAAGTTCGAAATCGAAGTGGCGCAGATGTGGTTCAAGGAGGCGGGCAAGCCCTTCTATGACCCCGAAACCGGAGACGCCTGGGGTCCGGTTACTCGCTACATGGATCATGTGATCAAGGATACGGGCATGAACCATGAGGAGTTCCTCGATAAGTTTGCCAAGCATGGATGGTTCCGGGCAAAAGATGAGTACCCGGAGATTTGGGGCACCTACAAGCGCTATGAAACCGGAGAGCTGCGCCAGGTGGACGGTATGGTGTACAAAGAGGGCGATCACATGCCCGGCATGCCCGTCCCTTGCATGAAGATGGAAATCTGGTCCACCATCATGGAAACTTATCTCAGCCCCGAAACCAAGGGCCTGCCGGAGCGTCTTAAGGGCCTCGCCCCTTCGGAAATCTGCCTGCCGGAGTACAAAGAGCCGCCGCTGTCGCCGGTGTCCACGCCGGAGCTGATGGAAGAGTATCCTTTCAACATGACCACCGGCCGCCGCAATCCGGTGTACTTTCACTCCGAGCATCGGCAGTTGCCCTGGTGCCGCGAGCAGTGGCCTGTGCCTCGCGTGGAAATCAACCCCGCCGATGCCGAGAAGCTGGGCATTCAGCAGGGCGATTGGGTGTGGATTGAGTCTAAGGACGGCAAGATTCGCGAAGTTGCCGATCTGTATCACGGCGTCAAGCCCGGCGTCATCAACACTGAGCATACCTGGTGGCTGCCGGAATTCTCCGCTCCCACCCATGGCTGGGAACTGGTGTGCATCAATGCCTTGGTGGACAAAGAGGCGCAGGACCCCTATACCGGCTCGTCGCAGCTGCGCGCCTATCCGGTGAAGATTTACAAGGCCACGCCCGAGAACAGCCCGTTTGGCAACCCGTGCCCCTGCGACGTGGACGGTACCCCCTGCATCTCCGATGCCTCCGACCCGCGCCTGAAGGCATGGCTGCCCACCTATGAGGGAAGGGACTAAACCATGACCCAGTATGCCATCATTACCGACCTGAACAAATGCGTCGGCTGCCTCTCCTGTAGCGTGGCCTGCAAAGCAGTAAACGAGGTGCCCATTGGCAACTTCTGGAACAAGGTGCTGCGCGTGGGGCCGAACCCCAAGTACGAAGGCGCCATCGTGCCCGATGTGGAGATGTACTTTTTGCCCATCACCTGCCAGCACTGCGCCGACGCCCCCTGCGTGAGCGTGTGCCCCACCGAGGCCAGCCACAAGCTCGAAGACGGCACCGTGCAGATCGACAAGGAGAAGTGCATCGGCTGCCAGTTCTGCGCCATGGCCTGCCCTTACGGCGTGCGCTACCTGAACGAGGAAGAGCGCGTGGTGGAGAAATGCACCATGTGCGAGCAGAAAACCTCCCAGGGTGAGCTGCCCCAGTGCGTGGCCCAGTGCGGCGCCCGCGCTCGCTTCTTCGGCGATCTGGAGGCCGGCTACGATAGCTTTGTGGCCCCCGGCCGTGTGTTGGAGTACGATGCCACCTACGACGATGTGCACAATGCCCGCGTGAAGATGGTGGAGTGCGTGCGCCCCTTCAGCGACGGCGAGGTGCATCGTCTGCAGGACGTGGGCAACAAGCCTTCCTGCGCCTACATCCTGCGCGAAATGACCTGGCAAGGCTAGTTCGCCCGCGCAAGTCAAGGCCCTCTCTTCCGAGCGCCCGACCCCATCCCAGGGGCCGGGCGCTCGCCTTGTTAGGGCAAGTTTCGGGATTCCGGGCACTGGAAGGAGCGAGCCTTCGGACGGGGGACGCTGTGATCCATGACCGGGGACGGGGATAACGTCATGCCTTCCGCCATCGTAGGGCAGAGATTCTGTCTCTGCCTAAGCGTTTCTGGGGGATGGGCCGGTTGGGCGGGGCTGCGCTCGACGCTCCGTACGAGGGGAACTAACTCGCCCTGCGGGCGAGTGGATTTCCCCTCTACTCCGCTTAGCCGGACCTCGCTCCGCCCCGCCCAACCGGCCCAGCCACAATACGTTGGGGGAAGGGGAGGGCTTAGACAAAAGAAGAGCCCGGCGCTTGAGGGGGGGATGCGCCGGGCTAAGAGGAGGGTCGCAACCTCTGGGGTTGCGTACTGCTTGAAAGCAGTTCGTTGCGTTTGAGGGGGGGGGATTCGCAACGACAAGCATATATTACAGAAAGGATTATTCTTCAGAAATAGGTATTGACAAACTGGCAAGGAACGGCATGTTATGGCGGGTAAACGGTATTTCCCCAGCCCAAACGTCCTGTTAACCACAGCTAACGGCCTTCAGGTTTTCCTAAGATTTGCCCGTGAATGGGAGCGGGATTTCGGAATGACGATTGCAACCGATGACCTGATTGATTCAACGTAACGCTGGGCTGCCCTTTGTGCCGTTGCCGCTCCGGCGTTGAGGGTCGCAGCTTAGCGCCCGCCAGTCGCGCTGGGTCCCGCAGAGCGCGCCAAGCGCCGCGCGCGGCCGTGCGCGTGACGGGTCGGTGGCGGCGGCGCCGGTTGCGCTATCATAAACGCACCAACCAAGGAGGGAATCATGCCCGACATCCAACTTCGCTTCCATCAAGATGTGCTGGTGCTCTCGGCCCCGCCGGCCCCGGCCCTGCAGCGCATCGGCATTGCCGACGGGCGCGACCAGCAGCTGGCCTTGCTGCTAGAGCCGGAAACCGTGGAAGACGCCTACCAGCTGGAGGTGGCGGCCGGGCCGCAGGTGTTGTGCGCTCTCACCCAGGCCCTTTCGCCCATCCAACTGACCAAAGCGGGCATGGAGGGCGAAGGGGAGGCGCTGGCCAACCGCGCTCTTTCCATCGTGCGCAGCTTCAAGCCGCAGCATGTGATAGCCCCGGTTTCCCCGTGCGGGCTGCCGCTGGACCCGTGGAGCGCCGCGTCGCTGAAGGAAAATCGCAGCCAGTACGTGCGGGTGGCGAAGCTGCTGAAGCAGCAAGAATACGATGCCATTTTGCTGGACTCGTTCGAGGGCCTGGCCGATTTGAAGTGCGCCCTGATGGGGGTGCGCACCATTACCGATGCGCCGGTGATTGCCCTGGTGAAGGTGGGGGCCGATGGCATGCTGGCCGATGGCCGCAGCCGTTTGGCCGAGGCCTGCGAAGTGATGGCCGACCTCCAGGCCAGCGTGGCCGGGTTCGCTACCGAAGCCGCGCCAGAGGAGGCGCTGGCACTGGCCCGCGAGGCGCTGGAGGTGTGCGGTCTGCCGCTGCTGGTGCAGTTGGACGTGCGCCAGCGCGACGGCGCCCAGATGAAGCCCACGGCGGAGAATCCCTACTACTGCCCCGACACCATGGTGGACGCGGCGCTTGCGTTGCAGGCGGCGGGGGTGCAGTTCCTGCGCGCCGGCGGCGACGCCACTCCGGCCTATACCGGGGCGCTGGTGGCTGCGGTGTCCAACATGTCCGTGGCGCGGGCGGTGGCGGAAGGCGAAGTTGCGGCGGATGGCGCGGAAGGCGAACCGCCGCTGGAAGCGCTGCTGACCGGCGCCGTTGCGGCGGGGCAGCCGACTGGCGGGGAAGATGAAGTTGAGGCGTCTTCCCGGCGAAGCGCCGGTGCGTCGGGTTGCCCGGCTGAGGCTGGCGGCCAGGCTGGTGCACCATCCGCTTCCAGCCATCCTGCGGCGCAGGAAGACCTGCTGGAGCAGTTGATGGCGCAGGGGAAAGCGGCGGTGCAGGCGGCGCTGGGCAAGCGCACCGGCGCCTCGCCCGACATCGTGGTGGAGGACGATGACGCAACGCCCCAGGTGGAAGCCTTGTGCGGCGAATATGCCTGCCTGGTGGAGCCGCCCGCTGCACCAGCGGATCCCCAGCCTGCTTCGGCCGGGGAGCCGTCGGCCCCCGAGGCCTTTGTGGTGGCGGCCGTGGCCGATGGCGCTGCGCATGGGGTGGCGGTGCGGCCTGCCGAGGACGTCGCGTCCGCTGAAGGCGCTGCGTCCGTGGCGGACGCCGCCCCAAGCGAGGACGTCGATTCGCCATACCCCGAAGACGAGGCGGGCCGCTAACATGCCGAACGACCATTCCGGAACCAATTACCAGCGCAGCCCCTATTTCGGCGCGCTGCAATCGATAGTGGACGCGCTGTACGAGGTGGGGGACAGCAAGGAGGAGATCATCGCCGCCATGGTGCGCCCGCCCGAGGTGCGCCGCCTTGACGTGGTGCTGGCGGCGGAAGCGGCCGACCTGCCCGACGACCTCCTGCGCATTGTGCGCTTGCTGCCTCCGGGCAACTACACCCGCGATCGGCTATGCGTGCAGTTGAATTCCGCCATCGCCGGCCACGCGTGGGGCCAGGTGTATGGAACCGTGGCATGACCGGCCATTACGCGGTTTTTCCCGACAGCGATGAAGGGGAAGGGGGCGAAGGCGTCGAGCCTTGGAGCTTCGCCCAGCCCGAGAAGGCCCCTGGCGCGCCCCTGCGCACCACCCCGGCCCTGCAGGGCCTTATGGCCGAAGTCGAAGAGATGCTGCAGCAAACGCCGGGCCGCATTGCCCTGCAGCCGGCGCTTGCTGTGGAGTACGGCCGCTTCTCGCTGCAGCTTTGGGTGACCGACGGCGCAAGCCGCTATGCGGTGAAATCCATTTCCCAGCTGGCCCGTCACGTGGCGGAGGGGGCTACCTACGCCTATGGCAAGAAGCTGGCGTTCGCCCACGGGCTGGCCGCCTTCGACGAGCGCAGCCAGGCGCTGCTGCGATGGTTGCTGGCCGCTTTGGAAGAGGGCGCTTCCCTGGAGGACCCCTTTGGGCAGTCCGGCGATGACGAAGCCGAGCTGCCGGGGCCTGCGGGCCGCCGGTGGCACGGCGGTGCGGATTTGTGGGGCGCGGGCTTCGGCGACGCCCGTGCCAGCGCCTTCGGCCAAAAGCGCTCGGCCGCCGCGCGCGGCCCCCAGCGCACCATGGCGCTTTCCCCGCAGCAGCTGGTGGAATTCCTGAAAACCCAAATTGGCGAATCGTTGCAGCTGAACTGCGAAGACTACTCCCGGTCCCGTTGCGGCGTGGTGGAGGTGCGCCGCGGCGCACCGGCTCAAGAACAGCTGCTGGAGGTGCGCGAAGTTGAAGGCGGCTTCGAGGTTTCGGCGCTGTGGGAATTCAGCGGCGTGGTGGCGCCGGGTGGCTGCGCCCTTCTGGTGGATGACGGGTTCTATGTCACGGATCCCGGCTTTGCTCCGGTGGGTCGGCTGCTGCATGCCCTGCAGGACGCCGGCGGCCAGCTGCGGGTTTCGCGCGAGGACGCGCCGCTGTTCGGCGCCACTTTTCTGCCCGCCCTGCAGCGCGAACTGGGGCTCAATCCCCCTGATGCCCTCCTGCGCTATCGGCCGCAACCGCTGCAGCTGCAGTTTTCCTTCGACGTGATAGACGGCGCCATTCAGGTGGATGCCCAGGCGCTTTACGGCCAGCGGGCCATCGCACTGGCCATCTCGCCGGCAAGCCTGCCCGGCGTCATGGAGCAGGCGCCCGACGGCCAGCCCATCGTGGTGGGCATCGCCGACGAGCCGCCGGCGCTTCGCCAGTGCAATTTCTATCGCCAGAAGGCGGCTGAGGCCCGGGCGCTGCAACTGCTGCTGGCCTACTTTCCCCCGACGGGCGTGCTGCCCCTGGCTGCCGATGGCCCGGCAGCGTCGCTGCTATTCGACGGGCTGGCGCAGTTTCGCCAGATGGGAGAGGTGTTCACCACGCCGGCGTTCAACCGGCTCATTCGGCCGCGCCCTCCCCGCGTGCAGCTGGGGCTCTCGCTGGCCGGCAACCTCATCGCGCTGGACATGGCCGCTGATGATGTGCCGCTGCCCGAGCTGTTTGCCCTCATGGACAGCTATCGGCGCCGCCGCAGCTTCCATCGCCTGAGCGACGGCACCTTCGCCAGCCTGCGCAATTTCGACGACCACGGGTTGTCCCGCCTGATGGCCGATATGGGCATAAGCGCCGAAGATGTGCGGGAGGGGCGGGTGGAACTGCCCACCTACCAGGCGTTCTATCTGGAAAGCCAGCTGGATGGCGTGTACCGCAGCGAGGTTTTTGCGAAATTCGTGCAGCAACTGCGCCAGCCGGACCCCGCGCAGTTGGCGCCGGTGCCCGCCGCGCTGGCCGAGGTGCTGCGGCCTTACCAAGTGGAGGGCTTCCGCTGGCTGCAAACGCTGCGGGCCATGGGCTTCGGCGGCATCCTGGCCGACGAGATGGGCCTGGGCAAAACCCTGCAGGTAATCGCCCTCCTATTAAGTATGTACAGCGAAGGGGAGGAATCCGCCCCCACCTCCAACCCCGCCGGCGAGCCTCCGGCCCCCGACGGTGCCGCCTCGGCCCCCACCGACAGCGCCGTCGGGGG
>NZ_QIBY01000012.1 GCF_003725335.1 Parvibacter caecicola | reverse complement strand
GGGCGGGCGCGAGGCGTGCGGGCGCGGGGGCGCTTTGACGCGCGTGGGCAAGGTGTTTCTGGATTATCGCTGCTGGTTGGGCTAATCTGTTTCCAGTGCGGGGTCCGGGCCGGGTTTGGCCGTCCGGGCCTTCTTTTCGCGGGAAAGGACGCGCCTTCCATGGAAACGGAAACCATACAATTCGCCTCGGCGGACGGCCGGTCTGCCGTTGACGCGCGGCTGTGGATGCCCTCAAGCACCGCGCCGGCGGCCATCGTGCAGCTGGTGCACGGCATGGCCGAGCACATCGACCGCTACGCCGACTTCGCCCGCTTCCTCACCGAAGCCGGCATCGGGGTGTGCGCCGAGAACCACATCGGCCACGGCGCCACCGCGCCCACGGCCGAGGGGCTGGGCCACATGCCCCCCGACGGCAAGCGCATCCTCATCGCCGACGTGCACGCCCTGCGCACCTCGGTGCAGGAAACCTACGCCGGCGTGCCCTATTTCCTGTTCGGTCATTCCATGGGAAGCTTCATCACCCGCGCCTACTTGGCCCGTCACGGAGAGGGGCTGGCGGGCGCGGTGATTTGCGGCACCGGCAACCAGCCGCTGGCGCTGTCGAAAGCGGGCCATGTCCTGGCCATGCTGCTGTGCCACCTTAAGGGGGCCGACTACCGCAGCCCGCTTTTGGACTCCATGGGGGCCGGCGGCTTCGCCCGCGCCATCGAGAACCCCCGCACGCCGCTGGACTGGATAAGCGTGGATCCGGCGGTGGTGGACGCTTACCTGGCCGACGAGATGTGCGGCCAGATGTTCTCGGTGGGCGCCTATGCCACCCTCACCAGCCTCACCGGCGAAGTGGTTACGCTGGAGTGCGCCCGCCGCGTGCCGCCCCAGTTGCCGCTTATGTTCATCGCCGGCGCGCAAGACCCGGTGGGGGATTGCGGCAAAGGGGTGAAGGCGGCGGCGGATCTGGCCCGCAAGGCCGGCAGCCGGGACGTGCGCCTCACCCTGTACGAGGGCATGCGCCACGAGATTCTGAACGAGCCGGAAAAGGCCCGCGTATACCAAGACGTGCTGGCATGGCTGAAGGAGCAAATGTGAGCGAGCGCTTCATCATAGCCCTGGACCAGGGCACCACTTCTTCCCGCGCGCTTTTGGTGGACAAGGCCGGCAGGGTGCGGGCCACGGTGCAAAACGAGTTCCCGCAAATCTACCCGCAGCCCGGTTGGGTGGAGCACGACCCCCGCGACATCCTGGCCACCCAGCTGGGGGCCCTCACCGAGCTTTTGGTGTCCAACAACCTCTCCGCCGCCGACATCGATTCGCTGGCCATCACCAATCAGCGGGAGACAACCATCGTGTGGGACCGCGAAACCGGCCAGCCGGTGTACAACGCCATCGTGTGGCAGTGCCGCCGCACCGCGCCGCAGATGGAGGAGATGGCGGCCGACGAGCAGCTCACCCAAACCATCGTGGAGAAAACCGGCCTGGTGCCGGACGCTTACTTCTCTGCCAGCAAGATAAAGTGGATATTGGACAATGTAGAAGGGGCGCGGGAGGCGGCCGAAGCAGGCCGTTTGGCCTTCGGCACTGTGGACACCTGGCTGCTTTGGACCCTCACCCGCGGCGCGGTGCACGCCACCGACCCCACCAACGCCAGCCGCACGCTGCTGTTCAACATCCACACCATGGAGTGGGATCCGTTTTTGCTGGAGCTGTTCGGCATCCCGGCGTCGATGCTGCCGGAGGTGCGCCCCTCGGCCGGCTTCTTCGGCGAAACCGCCACTGACGCGCTGGTGCCGGGGGTTCCCATCTGCGGCATTGCCGGCGACCAGCAGGCGGCCCTGTTCGGCCAGTGCTGCTTCAGCCCCGGCCAGGCGAAGAACACCTACGGCACCGGCTGCTTTCTGCTCATGCACACCGGCACCACCCCGTGCCGCTCGTCCCACAACCTCATCACCACCATCGCCGCCAGCGCGCCGGGCGCCCCCGGCCCCGAGTACGCCCTGGAGGGCAGCGTGTTCATGGGGGGCGCCCTCATGCAGTGGATCCGCGACGGGCTGGGGCTTTTGGAGGACGTGGCCGAGAGCTCGGCCATTGCCCGCAGCGTGCCCGACAACGGCGGCGTGGTGATCGTGCCCGCCTTCACCGGCATGGGCGCCCCGTACTGGGACGGCGCCGCCCGCGGCATCATCTGCGGCCTTACCCGCGGCACCACTTCGGCCCACATCGTGCGGGCGGCGCTTGAGGCGCTGGCCTTCCAGGTGCACGACCTGGTGCGGGCCATGGAGGCGGACGCCCCCTTGCCCCTGAGCGTGCTGAACGTGGACGGCGGCGCTTCGGCCAACGACTTTCTGATGCAATTCCAGTCCGACGTGCTGCGCTGCCGGCTGCACCGGCCCCAGAACTGCGAGACCACCGCCATGGGCGCCGCCTACCTGGCGGGGCTGGCCACCGGCTTTTGGGAAAGCACCGCCGAGCTGGAGGCGCTGCGCAGCGGCGACGACGTGTACCATCCCGGGCTGGAGGACGCCCGCCACGCGGTGCTTCTGGAGCGCTGGAACCGGGCAGTGGGCCGCTGCCTGTACCGGCCCTAGGAAAGGGCTCTGCCCGAATGGACTTGCGGGGCGTTGTCGTAGGGCAGAGATTTTATCTCTGCCTAAGCGGACGGCCCGCACGTGCTTTCGGCCCAGGCAGACATAGAGTGCCTGCCCTACGAAGAGACGCGATTGCGCCCATCTTCGCCACTGCCTCTTCCGCCCGTGAGCCTGCTGTGATGTTTCGCAAATTAGTCGAAGGTTCCTCTGTAAATTGGAGCCGGCCGTGCTACAATGCAAAAACTTGCGGGAAAAGCCCGTAAGCGTAGTATCTGTTGGCCCCCGAGACATGTTTTATTGAACTAACGGACGTCAGTAAAAACGAGTACCTTAAACGTTTCAATCAATCATGGCGAAGGGTCCCCAGAATGTAATGTTCGAAAGGGGTCCGTTTTGACCGAAATCAAGAACACGTCAGTCATTGATTTTTCCGATATCTCGGATGATCAGATGAACCAGATGATTGACGGCACGCTCACCGACTTCGACGAAGGCGATCTGGTTGACGGCGTGGTAGTCAAGCTTGAGCATGACGAGGTGCTCGTGGACATCGGCTTCAAGAGCGAGGGCGTCATCCCCGCCCGCGAGCTGTCCATCCGCAAGGACGCCGATCCGTCCGACATCGTCAGCCTGGGCGACAAGATTGAAGCGCTGGTGCTGCAGAAGGAAGACAAGGACGGCCGTCTGATCCTGTCCAAGAAGCGCGCCGAGTACGAGCGCGCCTGGATTTCCGTGGAAGAGAAGTTCAAGGCCGGCGAAGTGGTTTCCGGCGAGGTCATCGAAGTTGTCAAGGGCGGCCTGATCCTGGACATCGGCCTGCGCGGCTTCCTGCCCGCCTCTTTGGTGGACCTGCGCCGCGTGAAGGATCTGGACATGTACCTGGGCACCGAGATCGAGGCCCGCGTCATCGAGATGGACCGCAACCGCAACAACGTGGTGCTGTCCCGCCGCGTGCTGCTGGAGGAGGGCCGCAAGAACGAGCGCGCCGAAATCCTGTCCAAGCTCACCAAGGGCATGCGCCTCAAGGGCACCGTTTCCTCCATCGTGGACTTCGGCGCCTTCGTGGACCTGGGCGGCATCGACGGCCTGGTGCACATCTCCGAGCTGTCATGGAACCATGTGAACCACCCCTCCGAAGTGGTGAAGGTGGGCGACGAGGTTGAGGTTGAGGTGCTGGACGTGGACCTGAACCGCGAGCGCATCTCCCTGGGCCTGAAGCAGACCACCGAAGATCCGTGGGTGAAGCTGGTGGAGTCTTACCCCGTGGGCACCATCGTCGATGGCAAGGTGACCAAGGTTGTGCCCTTCGGCGCCTTCATCGAACTGGGCGATTCCATCGAGGGCCTGGTGCACATCTCCGAGATGGCTTCTCGCCACATCGACACCCCGGCGCAAGTGGTGAAGCCGGGCGACGACGTGAAGGTGAAGGTCATGGAGATCAACCCGGAGCGCCGCCGCATCTCCCTGTCCATGAAGTCCGCCGCCGAAGAGCTGGGCTTCGAGATCGAAGTGGACGAGTCGGTGCAGGCTGAAGAGCGCGCCCCGAAGCGCCGCAAGGCCGACAAGCCCGAGGAGGGCGAAGAGGCCGCCGAGTAGTTTCGGCACCGCATATCTCGCATGCGAGGGCAGTCCGGTATCCGGGCTGCCCTTTTTGCTGTCCGGCAGCGGTCCGCGCGGGTTTTAGGGGTGCCGTCGCAGGGGGAAGTGCCATTTTTTGGTAAACTGCTTTCGTAAGGCAAATGCCGCAAGTGAGAGAGACGGCGGGCTTCTGGACGCGCACCGCTGCCGACATGGGAATTCGGGTTGAATATAGGAAAGAACATAGCAGTTTTTGCTACCGCCGTCCTGCTTGTGGGTATGGCGGTTTTCGTGTACATGGGGCAGCTGTCCGCCACGGTGGCGGACTATCTCATGACCTCGATGGATGAGATTTCCCGCCACGATGTGGAAACCATCGAGGGCTCCCTTTCGGATTCTTACGCCCGCTTGGAATCAGTGGCCGACCGGCTGGAAGTATACGACGTGGAAACGGTGGCCGAGGCCCAGGAGCAGCTGAACCTGGAAGCGGCGTCGTCCCCGCTGTTCAACGCTGTGTACCTGCTGGCGGACAACGGCGATTTGTACAGTAGCTCATTGGTGCGGCTGGGGGCCGATCAGCATGGCTACGACGAGCTATTTTCCGATGGGCGCGAACGGTTTGTGATGCTCTACGAAGAGGAGCTCGGGCGACTGGAAACCACGAAAGAATCGCTGGTGTACGGTATCCGCATTCCCGCGATTGATTTGGGAGACATGCGGTTTGTGGCTCTGCTGGGGCGCACTGACCTCTCCAGCATTCGCGATCAGCTGCTCATCGAGAGCTTTGGCGGCAAGGGCGTCTCCAGTGTGGTGGACAGCAGCGGCTATTATGTGGTGGGGTCCTCTGCCGCCACCGACCTGGCCGGTCGCGACAATTTCTACGACATGCTGGAGGCGGGCAGCATCGAGGGCGGCGTGACGGTGGACGACATCCGCCGCAACATTGCCGATGGTCGCAACTTCGTGGTGTACTGTACCAACGGGGCGGGGGAGCGTTTGGTGCTCAGCTTCGCGCCGGTGGAGGGAACGGCATGGTCGTTTATCATGGCCGTGCCCATGGAGGTGTTCGACCGCCGTGTTGCCCCGTTCGTCACCATGACTGCTGGCATGTTGGCGGCGGTGGTGCTGGCGCTTGCGGCGATGATGCTGGTGCTGTTCCGCTATATGAAGCGTTCGGTGCAGGCCCAGGCCGAGGCCAGCGCCCGCACGGAGTTCCTGTCCAATATGAGCCACGAGATTCGCACGCCCTTGAACGGTATCATCGGATTGAACCACCTGATGGAGCGCCATCTGGGCGACGAGGCGGCCATGGAGGGCTACGTGCGCAAGCTGGGCAAGTCGGTGAACTACCTGCTGTCTTTGGTGAACGACATCCTGGACGTATCGAAGCTGCAGGCGGGCAAGGTGGAGCTGGCGGAGGCTCCCTTTAACCTGGCCGCTGCCATTGGGGACGTTTGCGACATGCAGCGGGAGGCCATGGATGAAAAGGGCATCCGCTTCCATCTGCATCGCAGCCTGCCCCATCCGTGGCTGGTGGGGGACGAGGTGCGCATCAGCCAGGTATTCGTGAACATCCTCTCCAATGCGGTGAAGTTCACGCCGGAAGGAGGCTCCATCACTTTCGAGGCTTCGCAAGCTGAGGGCCCCGACGGCAAAGTGCGCTGCGACATCGCCATATCCGACACCGGCTGCGGTATGACGGCGGAGTTCCAAAAGCGCATCTTCGACACGTTTTCCCAAGAGCGCCACACCACCAGCGAGAGCCAGAAGGGCACGGGGCTGGGCATGGCCATCAGTCAGCTGCTCACCTGCCAGATGGGCGGCACCATCTCGGTGGAAAGCGAGGTGGGGAAGGGGTCGCGCTTTTCCGTGAGCATTCCCTTGGCCGTGGCCCCTGCCGGGGTGGTTCGCTTGCAGGAGGCGGGAGCCGCGGCAGTGGCGCAGGCTTTAGAGGCGGGGGACGGCCGGCTGGATGAGGGGGCCGCGCCGCAGGTGGAAAAGGCACCGGCCGGGGACCGCCCCTTCGCCGTTTTGGTGGCAGAGGACAACGAGCTGAACACCGAGATCCTCACCAGCATCCTTTCCGAGGAGGGCTATGCGGTGACCGCGGCCGAAAACGGCCAGGCGGCGCTGGAAGCCTTCGCCGCTTCGTCGGAGGGGCATTTCTTGGCGGTGCTGATGGATGCCCAGATGCCGGTGATGGACGGCTACGATGCCGCCCGCGCCATTCGCGCGCTGCCGCGCCCCGACGCGGCCGCGGTGACCATCTTTGCCTGTACCGCCTCCACCTTCGCCGAAGATCGGGCGCGGGCGCTGGAAGCCGGCATGGACGACTTCCTGGCGAAACCGCTGAACGTTCCTGTGATGTTGCAAAAACTGGGGGCCTTGAGGGAAGGGGGTCGCCATGAACAATAGGGGCCTGTTGTCGCGCGCCATGACCCGCCGCAGCGCCCTGGGGCTTTTCGGGGCGGCGGCCCTGGGGGTCTCTGGCGCGCTGGCCCTGCCGGGCTGCAGCAGGGGCGCAACGCGGTCGGCCCAGCCCACGCGGCTGCTGGTGAAGGTGCCTCGCACCGGCCACGACGTGGTGTTCGACGACTCCATCAACGAAGTGAGCCAGGTGATAACCGCCATGGCCCGCGCCTTCGAGCAGGCCAGTCCGACGCCTGTGCAGCTGGAGGTGGAGGTGTTCGAGCAGAACGGCTACGACAGCGCCATCGTGAACTGCTTCGACACCGATCGCGCGGTGGACATCCTGTACGGCGATTACTTCAACATGTCCACCTATATCCACACCGGGCGCGTGGTGCCGCTGGACGACGTGGTGAGCCCTGCGGTGCGCAACGATATCTACGACCTGCTGTGGGATTTGAGCACCATCGAAGGCCGCGTGTACATGATGCCCTACCTGTCGCGCCAAAACGTTTTGGCCTACAACAAGGAGCTGATGCGCCAAGCGGGGCTGGAGCGGTTCATCCGCGATGGGGTTATCCAGTCGTGGAGCATTCAGGAGTGGGACGAGGTGCTGGACGCGCTGGCGGCAAACCTGCCCGAGGGCACGTATCCCATGATGATGTACGCCGCCATTTCCCAGGGCGACACCCACATCATGACGCTGTTGCGGTCGCAGGGCTCGCCGTTCTTCAACGACGAGGGGCGCTTCTGCCTTTCGCGGCCGGAGGGCATCGCGGCGCTGCGCAAGCTGCAGGAAGGGGTGGCGCGCGGTTGGTGGCCACCCCATGCGGAGAATTTGGAAATCGAGGACTGCTCCAGTTTGTTCCGCAACGGCCAGCTGGCCATTTACATGCTGAACAACGCGTCGGTGAGTCGCTACGGCGACAGCGTGGGGCTGGTGAACTTTCCCGGCGGCGTGGACGGCGACGGCTGCGCCACCATGTTCGTGTCGGGTTTCGAGGTGTTCGATTCCGGCAGCCCCGAGAAAGTGCAGCTGGCCAAGGACTTCCTGTCGTTCGTCTACAACAGCTCCCAGTGGCTGGACTATTCCGCGGGCACGCTACCGGCGTCGAAGGCGGTGTCCCAGCGCCACGGCAACGCCATTCCCTATTACGACCTGTTCCAGTCCAACAGCGGCCATGTGGTGGATTTCACCGGCAGCAACCCGGACACTCGAGCGGTGCGTGAGGTGTTCCACCAGGTGATTCGCGATTTGCTGAAAGGCAACGTAAGCCCGGAAGAGGCGGCGTTCCGCTTAGACGAGCAGTGCAACCGCGCCATCGATGAAGGCGTGCGCACCAGCACCCTGCACACTTAGGGCCGACGGGGCGTGACAGGGGGACGTCGTTGCAAGGGCGGGGTTTTGCTCGGCTCCCAGCGCCAGCGAGTGTTTTTTCGTTGACGGTTCGAGGTTGTTCGGAGATAATCGGGAAGCCTTTTTTGCCGTGGGGCCAGAGGGTAAGAGGAAAATGGAGAAAGGACATATCATGACCGAACCGTATCAGGTTGCCAATCCCGACAACCAGGTGTACCAGCCGCAGCCGGTTTATCAGCAGGCTGCTGCCCCCGTAGTGGACAACGGCGGATTTGGCTGGGGCTTTCTGGGCTTTCTCATTCCCCTGGTGGGCCTGATTTTGTTCCTGGTTTGGAAGGACACCAAGCCCAAAACCGCCAAGGCCGCCGGCATCGGCGCGCTGGTGAGCGTCATCGCGGGCATCGTTCTGAGCATTGCCGCCTTTGTGCTCAGCATGGTCGCTGTTGCCTCTCTGTCAATGTACTACTAAAACTCGAGCGCATTTGTGCGCTGAATGAACGGGCCCCTTGCCATGTGCGGCGAGGGGCCCGTTTTGTATGCTGGTGGAGGCGCGGAGAATCGAACTCCGGTCCAAACTAAATTCTCTGCAAGGCACTACAAGCTTAGTACGTGATCGGGGTTTGAGGGCGGCTTGGCACACGCACACGCGTTGCCGCCCCGAGCTCGTTCAGTCTTAGCCTTGGCTATACGAACTACGTGCCAAGGAGCATTCCCCTGAGGTTGATGCCGCACCCGGAGCGGGGAAGTTCCGGGATTGACAGCCAGGCGCGATTAAGCAGCCATGGCGAGCGCCGGAGCGCTCTGGAAAGATTTCTTGCCAATTAAATTGACGGTACCCCTGTTTAACGTGGCGAGGAGACCACGACCTGCTCCTCACATCGAACTTACCTTGTCGAAACCAGTCGCCCCCTTCTCGTGGCGGCTCCGGCGGAATTGCGCCGCGTTTCGCGTCACAAAAGCCGCAGGGCCTTCGTTTAATGGACGGAAGGGCAATTGCCGTTTCCGGAAAGTAATTAGTTTAAGCGCCTCTTAAGGCTTGTCAAGAAGTTCGTGGATAGACTGTGATTAAAGGCAAGGGCCCTCCCACCTGGGGACGGGATGTGAGAAAGTTTGCAAGGCGGCGGAAGGGGCGTCCTTTCGCTGGAAAAACCTGTACCGCCTCCGTGTCCGTTGGGTACAATTTCCCCTGCGGCACGAACGTTGATATATCGAGAGAGACAATGGCAAACACACCACCTAAACACAGTAAGCATGCTAGGGTTGACGACGGGGCGCACGCACCGGGGCGCACCTCTTCCTTCGGCACTGTTTCCCCTGATGAAAGTCGGCGCATGGTGTCGGCTTTCGATGCCCGCTATTCCACATCGCCCGAGGGCACGCTGTACGCCCAGCCCCCTGCCGAGCGCCAGTTCAACATGGCCCCCCAGAAAAGCAAGGGGCGTCGCATCGCGCTCATCGTGCTGGCGGTGATTGCGGGCCTTCTGCTGGCGGCCTACCTGGCCGGCGTGGCGGTGTTCTCCTCGCTGTTCTACCCTCACACTAAGATGGTGGGGCAGGATCTGTCCATGATGTCGGTGCAGCAGGTGGAACAATTGCTGCAGCAGCGGCTGGATGACTACTCCATCCAGGTGAAGGGGCAGGGAATGGACTTCACCCTCACCGGCCGCCAAACCGGCATCGCTCAGGACGTGGCCTCTATCGCTCGCAAGATGCACGACACCTTCAGCCCGTGGGCCTGGCCCGCCGAGGTGTTCGCAGGTCATGACCTTTCCCATAACCTAGAGTATTCGCTGGGGGACATGGACACGCTGTCCACCGCGTTGAACTCCGAGGTGGAGAAGTTCAACGCTACGGCCACTGCCCCGCAGGACGCCTACGTGGCCTACAACGAAGAAGCGGGGGAGTACCAGGTGATGCCCTCGGTGATGGGCAACACTCTGAACGGCGAAGCGGTGCTTGAGGCGGTGGCCCAGGCGGTGGCGGAGTTTTCCGCCGCGGTGACCCTGGATGCCGACGTGGTGCAGCAGCCAAAGGTGCTGGTGAATGACGAGGGGCTGCACGCCACGGCCGATGAGGCCAACAAGCTGATTTCCGCCGACTTGGCCCTCATGGTGGGGGGCACCGAGGCGGCCCATCTGGGCAAAGAGCAGTTGAAAAGCTGGGTGAGCCTGGGGGAGGACGGCACGGTGAGCTTCGACGATGCCGCGCTGGACGCCTGGGTGGAAGCCTTCGTGGAGAACAGCGAAACGGTGGGCACCGAGCGCACCTACACGCGCCCCGACGGCAAGAAGATCACGGTGTCGGGCGGCGATTATGGCTGGTACATCCACACCTCTAACACCAAGGACATGGTGCGCGAAGCGGTGAAGAACGGCACCCAGGGGCAGATCGAGCCTCCCATCAACCGCAAGGCTGCCGAGTGGAACGGCAAGGGCAAGGCCGATTGGGGCGACAGCTACATCGACGTGGACATCACCGAGCAGCACGCCCGCTTCTACAAAGACGGCAAGATCATTTGGGAAACCGACTTCGTGAGCGGCAAGGACGGCAACGAGACGCCGCTGGGAGTGTTCTACATCAAGACCAACAACGGCGCATCGGTGCTGAAAGGCTACGAGGAAGACGGCAAGACCATCACCTACGAGGCTCCGGTGGAGTACTGGATGCCCTTCGACGGCAACCTGGTGGGGCTACACGACTGCGATTGGCGCACCGAATTTGGCGGCGACATCTACCACAAGAACGGCAGCCGCGGCTGCATCAACCTTCCCACCAAGAAGGCGAAGGAGCTGCACGAGCTGATCTGGGTAGGACTGCCGGTAATCACCCACGAATAGGCTGTTCCGCGGTTTTCCAAACCGCGGAACCACTCGGCGCTGCGGCGCACTGTGGCCACCCGTCCTTGCCTTTCAGGGCTTTCCCTCACGTGCGAAGCACGCTCGGCCGCCCTTCAAGGCAATTACGGGCACCACAATGCGCCTCGCTCGCACGTCCTGACCGACGGGTTTTTGGCCCGGAAGACCCAGGGACGGGATAAATCGTAGGGCAGAGATTCTATCTCTGCCTAAGCCGACGACCCGCAGATGCTTGCGGCCCAGGCAGGCATAGAATGTCTGCCCTACGAAGGGATCGCGCGCCCGCCCTGACCGGGCGTTGCCTTATTCGGTGAGGTCGGCGAAGGTGAGGGGGATGGTGCGGGCCAGCGCTTCGGGGTTGGTGCGGATTTGCAGCCCGATGCGGCCGCCGGAGAACATCACCTCGTCGAACAGCAGCGCCGTTTCGTCCATCACCGTGGGGAATTGCTTTTTCTGGGCCAGGGGCGAGCAGCCGCCGTGCACGTAGCCGGTGAGGGGGAACAGCTCCTTTTGGGGAATCATGGCCATGGATTTCTCGCCCACCGCCGCAGCCGCCTTTTTCAGGTCGAGCGATTCCGCCACCGGCACCATGAACACGTAGTGCTGACCGCTTTTGCCCTGGGCCACCAGGGTTTTGAACACCTCTTCCGGATTCTGCCCCAGCATGCGGGCTACATCGGTGCCCGAAGGCGTCCCCTCGCACTCGAAGGCGATGTGGCTGTAGGGCACCCCGGCGTTCTCCAGGGCGCGCATGGCGTTGGTTTTTGGGTCTTTCTCGTGCTTGGCCATGGGCGCGGCTAGTTGGCGCCGTCGATGAGGTCGCCGCGCACCATGTTGGTCATGGTGCCCCGCTCCAGCTCGGGGGCGGTGATGCCCGCCTGGGCGCCCGCTTGGATGCACTTCAGCAGCCAGGCCATCGAACGGGCCAGGTTGCGCATGGTCTGCAGCCCCTCGCCATCGCCTTCCACCTCGCCGGCGCCGCGGCCGTGCACGATGTTCCAATAGGTGGACGACACCACTGGCATGCCGTTGATCTGGAAGAACTTGTTGATTTCGTCGGCGGTGATGGTGGCACCGGCGCGGCGGGCGCAGGCGATGCCGGCCGCCGGCTTCTGGCGCATCACGGCGCCGCCGGCGTAGAACATACGGTCCATCAGGGATTTCAGGCTGCCGTTCAGCCCGGCGTAGTACACAGGGCTGCCGAAGATGTAGCCGTCCGCCTCAGCCGCCTTTCGGATGAGGGGGTTCACGATGTCGTCGTCGAAGATGCAGCGGCAGTCGCCGTTGCGGCTGCAGGCGCCGCAGGCGGTGCAGCCGCGGATGGCCTGGGCGCCGATCCAGATGAGCTCGGTTTCGATGCCTTCTTGGTTCAGCACCGCGGCGCATTCTTCCAGCGCGCGGTCGGTGTTGCCGTTTTTGCGGGGACTTCCGTTTACCAACAGGACTTTCATGGCGTTCCTTTCGGCTCCGTTGGGGGCGTAAGCTGCCGCCCCGGTGTGGTTTTCGCTATAATTTTACCCCAAAAGGTCATCGGGCATTTTATGGGTAGGAAACGGATGGTTTTGCCCGGAGGGAGAAGGCTTTGGCTGGGGATTCGCTGAACAAATGGCCCATCGTGGGCCGTGCCTACCGGTGGGCCACGCTGCCGAACACGCTGGCGTGCGCGCTGGTGTTTCTGCTGGTGCTCCTGGCGGGCGGGGCGGCCACTTATCTGGCGGCTGTTCCGGGGCTGGCGTCGGAAAGCCCGCTGATGCAGCGGCTGCAGGCGGAAGGGGTGGTGCCCGAGGACGCCTCCGCGGCGCCGGACGGCGCTGGCGCTCCTTCTGGCAACTACGGTCGGCCGGACGGCGACGGACCGGGGGAAGGCCTTGCGGTCACGGGCGGGGAAGATGCCGATGCCCCAGCCGACGGCGCTGCCGATGAGGGCGAGGTTTCGGCGGAGGGCGAGCAGGGTGCCGCCGACGGGGCCGCCGACGGGGCTGCGGCCGCTGCGGGCGCCCCTGCGAACATCGACTACGGAGCGGCGATGCCAACCTACCGGGGCGGCAGCGCCGAGAACATGCCCGATCCCACCAGTGGCAAGTCAAACGGCTCATCGACTGGCTCTTCGGGTTCGAATGGCGGCGCGTCATCGGGCGGTTCGTCTTCGGGCGGCAACTCGTCCAACAATGCCACCTCTTCGTCCGGCAGCGGTTCCGGCGGCTCTTCTTCCGGCTCATCGGGTTCTTCCGGTTCGTCCGGATCCTCCTCCGGCTCGTCGTCCGGTTCCTCATCGGGCAGTTCTTCGGCGCCCCAGCCCGAAGAGCCCAAGAAGTACTACCCCGAAGGCCCTGAGGAAAACGGCCTGAGCCCTGAGATGGAAGAGCGCATCCGCAAAGTGGTGGTGGCCGAGTACGACATCGTGAAGGACTACGGCAATCAGGTGCGCCAGTACCAGGCCGCCTATGACAAGTATTCCATGACCGCCGATGTGGAGACGCGGCGAAGCGCTCTCCAAGGTATCTCGAAGCTCATGTACAACATCCAGGTGGCGAACCAGGCCTTCATCTCGAAGATGGGCGTGGCCTGCGACATAGGCGGTGGCGGCATATACAACTGCTCGCGCTACTCTCCCAATTACGGCGCTGTCAGCAGCAGTTACGGCAAGTTGGTGGACTACCTGTACGAACTCGACAATGCCTGGGCGGCCAACATGCGGTTGGCGGACCCGGCGGAGAACCCCTCTTCGTGGCAAGGGAAGATAGAGATGGGCTCGGACGGCCAACCGAAGCGCTTGCAGGAATATGAGGGCTACCTGAAGAAGGTGAAGCCCTGATGGGGCTTGCGGTTTCGGGTGCCGTCGAAGTGGCGGGGGCAGCGGCTCCGCGGCTTCGGCTGGTGCGCTTGGAGGGGTTTTGCCCCGTGGCGCGGCCGGCCCAAGACGACGGCCGTTACGAGCGCCGCTTCACCACGCTCTTCGTTGACGAGGCCTCGTGCCGGTCGGGCGGCGTGGCCGAGGTGATGCGGGTGCAAAGCCCCATGGGGGAGCAGTTCGCCTTGAAGCGGCTGCGATTGTCCCAGCCAGGACTGAGCGAGGGCACGGAGCAGCTGCTGAGGGACGCCTTCGACGCCGAATTCGACACCCACCAGCGCCTGTCGGAGCTGAAGGGCTTCCCGCGGCTGTACGGGCGGGCCACCGTGGAGGGCTGTCCGGTCATCCTTATGGAATGGATAGAGGGCATCACCCTGCAGCAAGCGGCTCGCCAGCTGGCGGTGGACGATGAGGGGCGGCTGTCGCCGCTCACGGCGGCCCGCTTGGGACGCGATTTGTTCGAGCTGCTGGCCCGTATGAGCTACGTGGAGGGCGGCTTGGCCCATCGGGACGTGTCGCTGCGCAACGTGATGGTGGACACTTCCCGCGTGCCTTTGGCCGATCAGGCGGAGGAGGGCGCCTTCGAGCTGCGTTTGGTGGACTTCGGTTCGGCCGCCATCTGGGAAGAGGGGGATTCGTCCCTCACGGGCCGCTACGGCGGTGCCCGCGGCGCCACCGCCGATTTCGCCCCGCCGGAGATGCTCACCGACGATGTGGCCGAAGTGGCCCAGCTGCGCCACTCGCCGGCGGTGGACGTGTACGCGGCCGCCAGCGTGGTGTACGCCCTGCTGGAAGGGCATCCTCCCTACGATCTTAGCTTTGCGGCGCGGGAGCAGCAGGGGCAGCGCTCCGCTTACCGCATCAAAACCGAGTTGGCCTTCGCCCCGTTCGAGGGGGCCCATGCCGCTGCCGCCGATATGGCCGCGGTGCTGGCCCGCGAGCCAGAAGTGGCGGTGGCGGTGGGGCAGGAGGCGGCGGCGCTGGAGGCGGCCCCGTCTTCGGGCAAGGTGCGCACGGCCCTTTGCGCGGTGGACCAGCTGTTGGAGCAGCCGATTTCCCGTTGCTTGGCGCCGCAGCAGCCCCTGCGCCCGTCCGCTGCGGCCATGCGCGACGCTCTGGGGCGATCTTGCGACAGTTATCGCCAGAACATCGGCCGCGCCTTGCGGGGCCAGCCGCTGGTGGAGTGCGCCATCGGCCAGGACGAGCGGTCGCGGCGCGTCGCCCGCCGCCGGCGATTGAGCCGCGGTTTGGTGACGGCGGTTTCGGCGGCGGTGCTTTTGGCGGTGACGGCCAGCGCCGCCCTGCTGGCAAACGGCATGCCGGCCGCCTTCCCTGCGCCTTCGGGGCAATGGGAGGGGCCCATGCCCGGTGCGGCTGTGGCGGCCGTGCTGCTGTTGCCGGCGGCTGCGGGCCTGCTGGCGCGGGCCGTCTCCGGAAAGCGGGGCCTGGCGGGGCCGCTGTTGGCGGCGCTTGGCGGGCTTGCGGTTTCCGCCGTGCTGACGGCGCTGGTGCAGTGGCCCTCTGCCGCAGTGGCCGGCGCTTTGTGGGCGGCCCTTGCCGTGGCGGCCGCGGCGCCCCTGTGCGGCTTTGCGGCCACGGCCCTGTTCTCGCCGGAAGCGGCGGCGGAAAGGGCGGCAGAGGCGGCCCCCAAGCGCCCCGTGCTTGCCTGGGGCGCCGACCCCGCGCCCATGCTGGGGCTTGAGGCCCCTGCGGCGGCGCTGCCGGAAGCGGGCCTGCCCGAGGCCGCCGCCGACGAATCGCCGACTTACGAGCCGGACCCGGATTCCGACCCCGCCCCCCGTTCCGAAGAAGTGCTGATTGCCGAAGTTTGCGAGGAGACTGCATGACCCCCACCGACGTAACCCCCGCCTCTGTGCTGTTCGACCTGATGAAGCGCGAATGCGGCGTGAGCCACAAAGAGCTGGCGGGCATGCTGCTCTCCGGCCGGCCGCTCTCCGACGGGCGCAGCCCCTTGAGCCGCATGGACGACCGCACCTGGGTATCGCGGACGGTGGTGCACGCCGCCCCCGCGTCGCTGGCCGACCGCTACTTCTGCGATTACTCGGTGGGCGCCCTGCGGCTGGCGGCCCGCATGAAGGCGCGGGAGAAGAAGGCGCTGCCGTCCGAGAAGATCCTGGCCATCGTGGCCGGGCGGCCGGGGGAGGCGATGGACCGCGCCCTGGAGGCCCATGGGGAAGACCCCACGTTGTTCCGCAACATGATGGAGCGCATCAAGGGCGAGGCGGTGATGACGGCCGACGAGAAGGCCGAGGTGGCCCTGGTGCTGCTGGTGACGGTGGCCTGCACCTCCGACGTGCGCCGCGCGGTGAAGGAGGCCCAGAGCTTCGCGAAATCGGTGTTCGGCCGCGGCGTGCGCACGCCTGCGCCGGCGCTGGCGGTGGCGGGCGACGGGGCCAGCGGCGCGGCCCTCGACCAGAAGGAGCTGTGGCTGGGGCTTTTGCGGGTGGAGGACGGTTACCTGTCCGGCACGCCCCAATGGATTGCCCCCACCGAAGACGGCACCGAGATCGGTTCGCTGGCGCTGGCGGAAGGCGCCGTGAACGAGGTGGGCCCCGACGTGTCGGCCCGCCACGCCCGCATCTGGCGCACCGGGGAAGGCCAGTGGCTGGTGGAAGGGCTGGAGTCCCGCAATGGCACGGTGCTCACCAGCGGCCTTACCAGGAAAGAGACGGTGGTGGAGCCGCCGCAGGAGCAGCGCTTCCAGTTCACCTCGGCGCCGGTGCCCATCGCTCCCGGTGACACGCTGGCCCTGGGGCAGAGCACGGTGTTCGTGGTGGTGGAAGGCTACCCGGAATAGCGGCCCGCGCACGCGCCTTTTCGGATTATTTTGGGGCCGCTGCGCCGCCGCCTTTGGCGCCCGGGGCTTCGGCTATACTTTCGCCCATGGCATATTTCAGCGAAACAGCATCCAACAACGCCCCCATCGGCATCTTCGATTCCGGCTTGGGGGGCTTTACCGTGGCGCGGGAGATTGTGGCGGCGCTGCCCCATGAGAGCATCGTCTACGCTGGCGACACCGCCCGCTGCCCCTACGGTCCCCGCGATCAGCGGGAAGTGGACGCCTTCGTGCAGCAGATTTGCTCGTGGCTGGTGAGCCGTGGCGTGAAGATGATCGTGATCGCCTGCAACACCGCCACCGCCGCCGGGCTTGCCCATGCCCAGCGCACCATGCCGGTGCCGGTGGTTGGCGTGGTGGAGCCGGGGGCCCGGGCCGCCGTGATGACCACCCGCACGCGGCGGGTAGGGGTGGTGGCCACCCAGGGCACCATCGATTCGGGCGCTTACGAGCGGGCCATCACCAACATCGACGCCGGCATCCAAGTGCTCTCGGCCCCAACCCAGCGGTTCGTGGAGATTGCCGAGCAGGGGCTGCGCGGCGAAGAGGTGCGCTTTTCCGGTTACGACCAGCTGGTGGCCGCCGGCTTCGACCGCCCGGAGTACCATGCGGTGGCGGAAGGCTACCTGGCGCCGTTTCGCCAAGCCCATGTGGACACCCTGGTGCTGGGCTGCACCCATTTCCCGCTGCTGGCGGGGCTCATCGGCCAAACCCTGGGGCCCGAGGTGCAGCTCATCTCTTCGGCCACCGAAACCGCGCGGGACGTGGCGGAAATCCTGCGCCGCCGCCGCGCGTTTGCCGACGAGGGCCACCGGCCTACCTACCAGTTCTACACCTCCGGCTCCGATTGCGAGGAGTTCGCCCACCTGGGGGCGCTGGTGATGGGAGTTTCCCCCCAGTGTGCCGAGACGGTGGACTTTGGGGAGCTGCATCCGCCGGAGCTGACGACCGCAAAGGAGAACATCGTGGAAAAGAAAGTGGTCATCGCCACCAATAACGCCCATAAGGTGTCCGAAATCACCACGGCGCTGGACTTCGCCGGCTGGCAGTACAGCACGCTGCGGGACGCGGGGCTGGTGTCGAACCCGGTGGAGGATGCCGACAGCTTCGAGGGCAACGCCCGCATCAAGGCCCGTGCCGCCCATGAGCTCTCCGGCGGCCTGGCGGCGCTCGCGGACGACTCGGGGCTGGTGGTGGACGCCCTGGACGGGGCGCCGGGGGTGTTTTCCTCCCGCTATGCCGGCGAGGACGGCAACGATGCCGCCAACAACGAGAAGCTGCTGAAAGAACTGGCCGACCTGCCCTTCGAGCAGCGCACCGCCCGTTTCGTGTGCACGCTGGTGTTCATCGACGAGGACGGCAGCGAGACGGTGGCCCGCGGCACCATTGAAGGCAAGATCGGCTTCGAGGAGAAGGGCAGCGGCGGTTTCGGCTACGACCCGCTGTTCTACCCGGATTTCTACGACGGCAAGCTTACCCTGGCTGAAGTGCCTCAAGCCGACAAGAACGCCATTTCCCACCGCGGCAACGCCTTGCGCCAACTGAAAGCGCTGCTGGAGGCAAAATAAAGCGCGAGCCCGAAGGCCCGCGCGGTGGAAACGATGGTCGGGGCGACAGGATTTGAACCTGCGACATCTTGCTCCCAAAGCAAGCGCGCTACCAAACTGCGCCACGCCCCGAAAAAAGCATGGGAAATTATAGCCGAAACACTGGGGCGCGCTCCGAGAAAGCGGAATTCGGACGAAAAAGCGCTATAATGACTGCTGCATTTCCGGCACTTGCAAGCGCCCATGGCTCAACGGATAGAGCAACGGACTTCTAATCCGTAGGTTGTAGGTTCGAGTCCTACTGGGCGCGCCATTTTTCCAGATAAAAGGGCGGATGCCGTGCGCACTCGCCCTTTGTTTTCCTTCTCTGGCCGCCTTCCGTGTTCGCGGTTACTCGTATTTCTCGGCGGCCCGCTTCAGCTGGTTGATGATGTCTATCTGCTGGGGGCACATGGCCTCGCAAGCGCCGCATTGGATGCACGCGCTGGCAGGGCCTTCGGCTGTTTGCCAGCTGTAGAGGTCCTTCACGAATTGATGGTCGTTGGTCATGGCCTCCAGGTTCAGGAGCTCCATCACTTTTGGAATCTGCACGTTGGCGGGACAGCCCTTCACGCAGTAGTTGCAGCTGGTGCAGGGAACGCTGGCAAGGGAGCGCAGCACAGCCACGGCCTCGTCCAGCGCCGCCTGCTCGGCGGGGGAGAAGGGGACGTTATCGCGGTAGCTGGCCACGTTCTCGTGCGTTTGCTGCAGATTCGACATGCCCGAGAGCACCGAGAGCACCCCCGGCAGGTTCCAGCAGAACCGGTAGGCCCACTGGGCCTGGCCCGCTTCGGGGGCGGCCTTCTCCAGCACTTGGGCCGCTTGCGGGGGCAGGTTGCACAGACGCCCGCCGCGGGCCGGTTCCATGATGATCACCGGTTTGCCGTGCTTCTGCGCCACTTCCATCAGCCGCGACGCCTTGTTGTGGGGGTCATCCCAGTCCAGGTAGTTCACCTGCAGCTGCACGAAGTCCATTTCCGGATGGGCCGTCAGCAGCTGATCCAAGGTGTCGGCGTTGTCGTGCATCGAGAACCCGGCGAAGCGGATGCGCCCGGCTTCTTTCTCCCGCTGTACGAAGTCCCACATGCCGTACTCGTCGAACTTCGCGGTGCGCTTGCCGCCCACGTTGTGCAGAAGGTAGTAATCCACGTAATCGGTGCCCAGCCGCTCAAGCGAAACATCCAGGCAGTTCTTGGCGGATTCGCCATCGGGCATGGCCCAGGCCAGGCACTTGGTGGCCAGCGTGAAGCTCTCGCGCGGGTAGCGCTTCACCAGCGCTTCGCGCAGGGCGGTTTCGGACGCGCCGTTGTGGTACACGAAGGCGGTGTCGAAGTAGGTGTTGCCCGCCTCCATGAAGGCGTCCACCATCTGCTTGAATAGCTCGATGTCGATGCTGGCCACGTCGCTTTCATCCAGAAGCGGCAGTCGCATGCAGCCGAACCCCATCTTCGATGCGGGCATGATGTTCTGGTTCATGGGCGATACCCTTTCTCGCTCTCCTCATTCTTCTCCAAACGTAGACTAGCGGGAATCGCCCGAAATGTGAAATACCGGTGGCGCATTTCGCGCTATGCGTTTCCAGTGCGTCCTGTTTGCTGGTGCTTTCGGACAGCGCGGTTCGTTGTCCAGAATGCGGTTCCGGTCTGAGGGTCTATCGGCGAGCGAGGGGGTTGCCGGCCAGGTAGTCGAAGACCTTTGCCCCCCGGCATTATTGCCATATCCGCGTTTTTCATGGCGGCGGCTGTGGAAAAAACGAGGATGTGGCAAAACGACAGCAGCCATTGCCACTTATTGGATTATTCATCGGGATTGCGCGGAAAACCGGAGCGGCTGGGGTATAATCCCCTCTGCATTTTGCGGGCGTAGTTCATTGGTAGAACCTCAGCCTTCCAAGCTGTGGCATCGGAGGTTTCTAGCGAAACCCGCGAAATCAGTATTCAGAGTTTCCCCTGTTCACAGCGACATATTTATGAAACAGGCGAAATCTGCATTCTTTCGCTAGCGCCCATGCTCCCCCTGATTTTCCAGTACTTTTCCAGTACGTTTGCGAAACATGCGTCATAGATGACCGTTCGCGGCCATCCATGACCGCCATTCGCGCAAGCCTCTTATATCGCCTGACCTCCCGATGCGGGAAACCGCAGAAGGAGGTGCATGCATCATGCCATGCAGAACCATCGCCGTTGCCAACCAGAAAGGCGGCACCGGCAAGACGGCCACCACCCTTAGCCTGGGGATGGCGCTCGCCAGGAGCGGGCAGCGCGTCCTGCTCGTTGACACCGACCCGCAGGGCGACCTCACCAAGTCGCTCGGCTGGCACGCCCCCGACGCGCTTGAGACGACCCTCGCCAATCATTTGAACGCGATGATCGAGGGCGTCATCCTCGACCCCCGCGAGGGCATCCTATCGCACGACGAGGGCATAGACCTCATGCCCGCGAACATCGAGCTCGCTGGGATGGAGATGCCCATTTTGATGGCGATGTCCCGCGAGCAGCTTGTGAACATGTGGATGTCCCCGCTCAAGGCGGATTACGACTTCATCCTCTTCGACTGCGCTCCCACGCTGGGCATCATCCCGATAAATGCCTTCGTCGCATCCGACAGCGTGCTCGTCCCCGTGTCGGCCGAGTATCTGCCCGCCTCCGCCATGGCCGGGCTCTTGAAGACCGTGGGGCGTGTGCGCCGTCAGATCAACCCGTCCCTCGAAGTGGAGGGCATCCTCGTCACGCTCTCCGACAGCCGCAATAACCTCGCCCACGAGGTCGAGGAAACCATCCGCAGGCAGTACAGCAGCGCCTACCGCGTGTTCGACACGGTCATTCCCCGTGCGGTCTCGGCGGCGGAAGCTCCTGCAGCCGGCATGAGCGTCTTCTCCTACGACGGCGCGGGCAAGGTTGCCCGTGCCTTCGAGAGGCTTGCGGAGGAGGTGCTTGACCGTGGCTAGGAAAAGAGCGCCCATCGACCTCCCCGCCGTGGACGAGCTGTTCACATCCCAGAGCGAGCGCGAAGGGGCGGCCCTTGAGGGCGTCGCGGAAGTGCAGCTCGCGCTCATAGACCCCTTCCCCGGGCATCCCTTCCACGTGAAGGACGATGAGGAGATGGAGCGGCTTGCAGAGAGCATCAAGGAGAACGGCGTGCTCGTGCCCCTCACCGTGAGAGTGTCGGGTGCGAATCGCTACGAGCTCGTGAGCGGCCACAGGCGAAAGCGCGCGGCGGAACTGGCGGGGCTTGAGAGCGTGCCCTGCATCGTGCGCGCCATGACCGATGAGGAGGCCACCATCGCCATGGTGGACTCGAACCTCCAAAGGGAGGCCATCCTGCCGAGCGAGCGGGCGTTCGCGTACTCGATGCGCCTTGAGGCGATGAAGCGCCAGGGGCGGCGCACCGACCTCACTTGTGCGCAAGTTGCGCACAAGTCGGACGGCAGGAGGTCGCGTGACATTCTGGCCGAGGAGCTGGGCGTCAGCAAGGACAAGGTGCAGCGCTTCATACGCTTGACGTTCCTCTCCTCGGAGCTTCTGGCCCTCGTCGACGAAGGACGGATGAAGATGCTTCCCGCCGTCGAGATCAGCTACCTTTCGGCCGAGGAGCAGGAGCACCTGCTCGACGCCATCCGCGCGCAGGAGGCGACTCCCTCCCACGCCCAGGCGCTGAAGATGAAGCGCTACTCCAAGGAGGGCACGCTCACCGCCGCCCTCGTGCGCTCCATCATGGAGGAGGAGAAGCCCAACCAGGTCGAGCAGTTCAAGATCCCGAAGAGGAGCATCGCCCGCTTCTTCAAGCCGAGCGCGACCAAGGACGAGATAGAGAGCCGCATCGTGCGCGCCCTTGAGCTGCTTGAGCAGGCCGAGGCGCGCCGCGACAGACAGGGCGGTGCCTGATGGGCAACGTCATCCACAGGGGCAAGGGTTCCTTCACCTTCGTCGAGAACACCATCTTCTTCGATCACGGCCTCTCGGCTAAGGCCAAGGGGATCTACTGCCAGATTCGCTCCCTTGAGAACAACCCCGAGTGGGTGTTCACCATCAAGGGCTTCGCCTCGCTCGTGAGGGACGGCGCGGATGCCGTGTCGGCCGGGATAAAGGAGCTGGAGTCCTCGGGCTACATCATCCGCGCCCGCAAGCGCAGCGAGAACGGCCGCTTCCTCAAGGCGGAGGAGGCCACCTGGATCACGCTCGACGACCCGGCCATGCACGCGCAGGTGGCGGCGGAGCTCAAGGCGGACGGCTACGCCATCCTCTCGGAGTTCACGCGCGAGCCGTCCGCCAACGTGGAGTTCGAGCCGTCCGCTGCTACACTGACCGCGACAGACGATATGCCCGAAAAAGGCCAGGTCGACACCAGAACGGGAAAACCCGTATCTGGAAAAGCCACATCTGGAGAATCGGCACCTATAAATTACTCATGCAATAAAACCCTTGAACCTGATAAAGAACCCCCCTCTTGTCCCCCCGAGGAAAGCGCCGAGAAAGCGAAGAGGCGGGAGGATGGCTTCAGGGAATATCGGAAGGGAGAGTTCCCGGAAGCCTTCGAGCGGCTGTGCGCCATGTCCATCAAGCCCGTCGCCTCCTTGAGGTTCAAGCGCGACTGCCTCACCGCATGGAAGCGGCGCGTGGCGCAGGGCTTCTCGCCCGAGCAGATCATCGACGCCTACGCCGCCTACGCCAAGAGCTTCTGGATGCGAAACGGCGACGACGCCACGCTCGCCAAGAACCTCGCCCGCTGGCTCGAGGGAGAGGGAGGGCTCTCGGCCTACGCCGACGAGCCCATTCCGCCGGACCTCCTCGACTCCGACGGCGAACCGCTCGATATGGCAGGCCTCGCTCAAGCCAACCCGGAGTTCGCGAAGATGTGGCGCAAGGTCGAGACGCGCCGCAGCGTCATCCGCTCGCAGCTCGCCATGGGAGGCGCGCTGCCGCCGGAGGAGCAGGTGCTCGCGGCTTGCGAGGAGGACGGCCCCTACAAGCGCTATCTCGCCGCCTGCGAGGAGCGCCATGCGCGTTACCTCAAGATATTCAACCTCTTCAAGGCGCCAGAGATGCACCTGCCGCTTGAGGATGCGCACCAGCAGATCATCGCCGACGGCTTCAACCCGTATGGAAGGAGGGTTATAGCATGAGAACGGCGGCGAAGTTCATCCGATGGCTGTTCCGCGCGGTGTTCAGATTCATGTGACGAACACTCGCCGCAAGACGCGTTTGGTTTACCTGTGCACCATCGCGGAGAGCGCACGGCGCGGTCTATAATGGAAGGGTCACGCTAATTGAATATGAACACCAAATATCGGACAGAGGGGCATCTGCCGTATTGGGTATTTGGTGTTCATTTCCCAACAGCGTGACAACTGAGGTGGATGCCTCTCATCTTTTCGGAGGGGCTGCCATCATCCTCGTTTTGCGTTACTTGAAAGGATGGCCCCGATGACATCGAGTGCAGATTACGCCCCGCCAAGAGAGCTCGTCAATGTTGTAGTCCATTCGTCGGAGAAGCTGGAAGGCGCTGCATCCCTCTTGAAGACGTTGGAAGACAAGGCCGAGGGCGAGCAGATAACCTCCGCCGAGCTTGCTGCCATCCGCTGCATAGTGGAAACCTGCGCAAGTGATCTCGATGTGGTCTTGGAACAGGCCTAGACATAAATAGAGCCAGTCCCAGTAGGACCGGCTCCTGCAAAGCCTCGAAGGCTTTGACATGTACGCTTATTATCTCGAATCAGGACGCCCCGTCAATCACAAGCGCGGGCTAAAACGGTATGTCGTCATCATAGACGGGTGTCGGCTGAACGACTGGAGCCGCTTTCGCTCCAGTGCAAGAACGCTCGTATAGCCTCCAAAGCAGTAAGCCTAAAGTAGCAGTGGCATTGACTACGGTTTCTGCCCATAAGCTGTCATCTACAACATAGTCGCCAGCTGCCTTGCCATGCGCAGTCGACTTATCGCTGCGAAGATCGTCTATGGTGCTCCCGAGTCCACGCAGTTGCGATGCGAGAGTCCTTATTTCTTGCGGTGCCGATGCGTCGCAATCACCTATGAGCTGTTTTACAACCTTGCCCGTCAAATCGCTCAAAGACAAGTTCTTCACCCGAATACTTGGGTCAGAGTTTTGTAGAATCGTCTTGAAAAGGCCTTCGAGCGTCGAAGCAGCCAACGCAACGGATTGATCAGGGTGATCGTAAACATCCTTAACGGCACGCTCGAAGTTCGCATACGCATTAGTGTTGTTCTGATTCAGAATGTTCTTCATTATCGGGATGCAAGGAAGCATCCCTGGTGTCTCTACGCCGATGTCAGCCGCCATCTTTATCAATGTGTCGTTTGGCATTCCTGCCAACGTGCGACCGAGGTCAATATGCCCGTCCTTCTCGAATACACAGAAGTTCTCCCAGAAACTGCCATCATCTTCATGCCATCGCCGAACGTATTCTTCGACTTGTCTGTATTTTGATCCCTCGAACAGATTCCACAGGGCGTTTTCCACCCGGCCTTTCAGTCGTTGCATGTATAGCGGCGATATGTCTTTGTACTCGTCTTCCATGTCCTCGCCCGTAGTCTTCTGTAGAATGCGCTTATTGTGGCAAATGGGCTTGCTCCGAAATAACTACGAAGTTTCTTTCGGAGTAATTTCGTAGTATTGCTTTGGGTCGCGGAGGTTCTTGCCTCGCCAAGTTAGGATGCCCCGGCTGGCAAGGCCTTTCAGCACGCTTGAAGCTGTTCGGGTCGTAATGCTCCTATTGTCTGCCAGCCCTTTGGTTGTCACGATTCCGTTCTCGGCCGCCAATCGAATCGCAGCGATTTCGTTTCCTGAAAGGGTCATTAACGTTGATAAGTCAACGGGTATCTGGACGCCGTGCTGTAGGCTATCGGACCCTAGAACGTCGTCGCCAAGGCTCCCATGGGCGGCCGCGTTCCTGAGCCTCGGAATCCGCTCTTCAAGGTTGTTTCTCAAGATGAGCTTAACGTAATAGCCGTCTTCTCGAATCTGATACTCAGGATCAGGCAGTCCGGCCCGTTCCATCTCGTCGTAAATCTTGTCTACTCCCTCGTTCAATTCCCGCACCCAGTCGAACGCCATGAACACATTGGTGATGGAGGGGTTACGAGAGTAGCGCGTATATCTCATGTTCTCGGGCGTCACGATGTTCGGGAGGCCGCCTGGGCTTTGAATCTCCATCCTGTCGTCGAAGATGTACACGCGGATGTGCTCTCCTCGAATGGTGTAGTCGCGGTGCGCTATGGCATTGACCAGCCCTTCGAACCACGGATAGCGCGGGTACTCTGGGACGGTGGTGAACTCCATCTTGCCGGGAAGCTGGAACTGATACTCTCGAAGCTGTGACGCGATGAAGTCTCTAGCTGCTGGCAGGGCCCTCACGAGCGGTTCATCGAATGTCCGCTCTTTGACGACGCGAAGCTCGTCCCCATGGCCCATTTCGGTGCCGTCGATCTTGAGAACGCGAAACTTCATCTGAGGTAGCGAGAGCGATGGGGCCTGCGCGAATAACATGGCACCAGCATTTGTTAGCCGGTCGCCTTTCAGCAAGCCCTTGCTTCGGAGCAGCTTCTCATCGCTGATGGTCGTTCCGAGGGCGTCTTTATAGGCCTGCAACGCTTCATGGTCTACATCTTCCAGAATAAGCTCGCGCGTTAGCTCACCGTCAAAGTAGTACTCACCTTTATCATATTCCAGCGCTCGTATCTGGTCGTAGTCAAGCCACTTGCTCTCGTCCCCTTGGCGAAGCGCCACCTTGCCGTCTTTGCGTCGTCGCACCACCTGGTTTTCGGAGCACTCGACATCCATCACCAGCACTTGATCGTTCTCGCCTTCGGCATTCACGACAGGAATGCGCTCGGCCTCAACCCTTGGCGATGGCGTCAGTTCTGTAACATGAACCTGCTCGAAGCTCTCGATGCTATGAGCCTTGTCGCGCTTGAAGCCCGTCACGACGCCATCGTCCTCTATGCCCACAACGAGCTTGCCCCCTGCGGCGTTAGCGAAGGCCATCAGGTGCTTGGCTATCTCGCTTGTGTCCTTACGAGCACTCTTGCGGTCGAAATAGTGCCCCTCTGGGTCACGGGAGAAGGCCTCTATGTCGTTTTCGGTGTAGGGATGATCCATCTGCCCTCCGTTTTCTGCTGCTTTTATTTTACCGCCCAGCGCATTGTCCCGATACCATGCGTTCCCATTTGCATGACATCACCGCATCGAGCGGTGCAGCCCAGTCGTTTCGCTTCGACCTCCTTGGCGCGTCCTCGCCCCAGCGGCCTTATGCGCCCGCATGCTCGGCCGGGAACCGAGCGGCGTGCAAGGGCCGCGAAAACTTTTCCGCCGGGCGAAGGACATTCCAAGACCCCCTGAAAACTCAAGCCCTCCGGGTTTCGCATTTCCCCCTTGCGCGCCGCCCGAACCCCGTCCGGTGATACGGGCACAAGGCTCGCTCAAAAGGGGCGGGCCGCAACCCTAAAAGGAGGTCAAGAGAAATGGAAACGACCAAGATCCCGCTCTCCCGATGCGTCGAGAGCAGCTACCAGAACCGCAAGGAGCTAGGCGACGTCTCGGGGCTCGCCCGCAGCATCGAGGTGAACGGGCAGATCACGCCGCTCATCGTGGTGGCCGACGGGGACGCCTACCAGCTCGTCGCCGGGCACCGCAGGACCGCCGCCATGAAGTCACTCGGACTCGAAGAGGCGGACGCCTACGTGATGGGCGGCTGGGACGACGCCCGGATCGCGCAGATCCTCAACGCGGAGAACAACCACCGCCGCGAGCTGACCGAGGCCGAGCGCGGGCGCGGCATCCAGACCATGCTCTCGCTGGGAGTCCCGGTCGCGGACGCGGCCGTAAGCGCCGACATCCCCGAGGGCAAGGCCGAATCCTACGTGCGCGGCACGAAGGTGGTCCCCGTGGACGCCGTGAACCTGGACTTCGAGGCCGTGGCGCTCATGGGCGAGTACGACGATGTGCTCACCGAGGACGACGTGGTGGCCGTGCTCTCCAAGAAGAGCTTCTGGGACCGCCAGGCGGTCTGCCGCAAGGCCCGGGCGCGCGCGGCGGCCGAGGAGGAGGCGGTGCGGCTCGGATCCCTCGGCATCGAGGTGGTGGACAGGGACTCCCTCGGGGAGGGCTACCACGGATGCGGCGGCGACTGCGGGCACCCCGGCCTCGTGGCCGTCGTGAGGCCCCAGGCCTGGGGCGAGGGGGCGGACGTCACCTTCTACTGCGACGACGAGTCCCACGTCTACCAGCCCACGCCGGAGGAGATCGCGGAGACGGAGGCCTTCCTGGGGCGCAGGGCGACGCTCGACGCCATGGGCGGCCGCATCGCGGAGTTCGCCAAGTCCATCTACCCGAAGTTCCCGGCCAAGGGCCAGTCGAAGCTGCGCCAGTGGGCGCACGAGGCCTTCGAGGCCTGCTACGACTGCGAGCCCGACGACGCCTGGGAGGGCTTCAAGGAGCCGAAGGCTAAGGCCCTCGACCAGTTCATCCTGATGCGCACCATCCCGGCCTGCGTGCCCGGCCTCCCGGAGCGCGTCCTCAAGCGCGGCTACGAGCCGTGGTCGCGCGACCTGGACGAGCTGCTCGGGTTCACCTCCTTCGTGGACGACGTGCTCATGCCCGCGGGCTACGAGCTCTCCGAGGAGGAGCGCGACCTGATGGACCACCTGAGCGGGATCTTCGCCGCCGAGGACGAGGACGAGGTATTCGGCGAGGGCGAAGCCGAAGCCATCGAGGAGGCGACAGAGGTCGATGATGATGAGTGCCCCTTCGACGCCGACACCATCGACGGCGAGTACCTGGACGGCCATCTGGTCATCGCCAAGGCGGCCTAACGCCTTATCTCCGCCCGGCCCCAGCCACGGGTCGGGCGGTCACTTCTCTTCCATCACATATCAGAAAGGAACAAGTCATGAAGACCACCCTCGAAGCCGTGATCGTCCCCGTGGGCGAAAAGCCCTATCCCAAGACCCTCGAAGCGGACGAGAACGGCTCGTTCCTCCGCGCCCTGCAGGAGTGCGTGGGCGGCCACATCGAGCCTATGGGCTACCTGTTCGACGATGCCCCGACCGTCTACTGCAACGAGGAGGGCAAGCTCGCCGGGAGCGGATGCCGCCCGAACCGTGCCGTCTACGCCACCGAGGCGATGGCAAACGCTGGCTACGTGAGCCCCAACGACCCGAGCCGCGCCGTGAAGCCCGACGAGCTGTACGACATCGTTTTCGGCGACATGGTGTGCGTCGGCTTCGACCCCGAGACCGGCGAGGACCGCGACATCACGCCCGAGGAGCGCGAGCGCGTCATCAAGCGGTTCGGCAGCCGCGAATCTATCGAATCGGGCTATCTGGAAGCCCTCCGAATCCAACTGGCAGCCCGTCACCGCTAGGCGCAGGCTATGAGCGCCACGCATCCCATACGACCTCCGCCGTGAGCGTCCTCCCTCCGCACGCCCCGTCCTGGGAGCCAAGCTGCCCGAGGGCGCGCGCGGCGGCAAGGGCCGCGAAAAACCTTCCGCTGAATACCCACGAAGGCGACCGAAAGCTCAGGCCTGCGGTTTTCGCTTCCCCCCTTGCCCCCACGTGCGCCCTCGGGCGACCGCTTCTCCCAGGAAGGCGCATCCGAAGGATGGACGCGCCGCGAACACCAGGAGGTCACATCATGGGAAACCGAGCCGTCATCACCACGCCCGAGCGCAAGGTCGGGCTCTACCTGCACTGGAACGGAGGGCGCGACACCGTGGAGCCGCTGCTCCGGTACTGCGAGCTGCAGGGCTACCGGCCGCCGAGCCAAGACGAGTACGGCTGGGCGCGCATGTGCCAGGTCATGGGCAACTTCTTCGGAGGGAGCACGTCCCTCGGCATCGGCCCCTACACCACCGACCGCCAGATGGACCCCGGCGACAACGGCATCTACGTCATCGACGGATGGCGGATCGCCGAGCATCTGCGGACCGAGTACGACTCGGACTGGAACCCCATCGGGATGCGCTCGTTCGAGCCCGCCGAGGAGGAAGCCTGGCACGAGTTCGACGATATGCTTCGCAGCCTCGACGCGTCCATGCCCGAGGAGCTTCGGCTCGGTGGGGTGCTCGATTCGGTGGAGGTCCCCGTCTCGGACGTGAGGCTCGGCGACGAGGTGTGGCTCTACGATGGCGTCTACGGCAAATGGGAGGTGTTCCCGGTCGTCGGCTTCGGGCAGCCCGAGTTCAACCGCATCGCAGTCGAGGTCGACGCGCCGAACGGCAGGAGGGAGGTCACGTACCCGGACCTGCCATACGTCGCCAAGTGCGACCACGGCGGCGACTTCTCGTGGAACTGCAACAACTACGTCCACGGCGACACGGCACGCATCAAGCCGCGCGGCCAGCAGGTTGCCGCATAGCAGCTTGCAAGCCCGTCGGCCTTCGGGTCGGCGGGCTTTCCCTTCGCTTCCCGCATGGGTCGCATCGACCTCCCGGCGTATCCGGCAGCCCCGCCCCGCCTCTCACCCGCATGCTCGCCGATGCCCCGCAGCCGCGCAAGGGCCGCGAAAACTTTTCGGGCGGAATGAGGGCAAGTCCACAACCTCCCGAAAACTCAGGCCCTGGCGGGTTTCGCTCTCCTCCCTTGCGCGGCTGCGGGGCATTGGCGGCTCCCGGGTCACGAGGCAGGACAAGAGGGCCTGCCCAAGACTTTAGGAGGTCTACCATGAACGACTTGAACGCGAAGGCCAAGCAGGCCGCCGAGAGCTTCCTCTCGCGAAGGGGCTACGACATCCTGGACGACGGCTGGGAGGATCCCTCGGGCATCGTCGACATCGTGGCGCGCGAGGGCGACGTCCTCGTGTTCGCGGAGGTGACCGCGACGCGCGACAGCGGCCGTGGCTTCCCCCGCGAGCGCTCCGACGAGGCCAGCCGGGCGGCGCGCGAGGCGTCGGCGCTGGCGTACCTGGCCGAGCACGACGTGGCCGACATGATGGTGCGCTTCGATACCGTGTCCCTCGTGGTCCTCGGCAGCGACCGGGCGCTCGTGCGGCACCACGTCAACTGCCTCTCCGTCGGGATTCCGCAGCAGGAGCTTCCTGACGGCTCGGACCTGCAAGCCCTCCCGGAGGCCGCCTAGACCTCCTCGGCCCCGCGAGGGGCGAAGCCCTCCGCCTTCGGGCGGAGGGCTTTTTGATGCTCAGGACTGCCCCTTTGGCTGGCGGCTTGCAGGCATCGACCCAGACGCCCGCGGGCACGGTCTGCGCCAGCTCTTCGGGCGTCAAGGCGATGGCGCTGTTGGAGTTTCCGCATGCCGGGCAGATTACGTCGAACCGACGCAGGGACTCGTCGAAGCACACGTCGCAGCCGTCCTTCACGCCGAAGGGGCAGACGCCTCCCGCCGCATGGCTGATGCGGTCCTCCGCCTCGTCCGCGATCTTTCTCAATGATGGGTCGCTCATGGAGAGGCTTTCGGACGAATCTCGCCCAAGGTTCTCGCAACAAAGCAAGAGGCCTATTCCGTGTACACAGCACACGGAATAGCTCTTGGCCGCCAACGCCGTCACTCGCAAGCGACGGCCTTCGGCATCGTTTCGGGCGGCATCGCCACGGGGACGAACCTCCCCGAAACGATACGGCGGCAGCGCGACCTCGGATACTCTCGGCTACGCTTTGTGCGGGGGATCCCCCGCGCCCCTAGTGCGCAGGCTTCGCCTCCTTATTCAAACTCGGAAGGGGGCGAAGCCCGCGCGATGGAGCGCCATTCCAAACAGATCCACGTGCGCATGTCGGAAGCCGAGGTCGAGCGGGCCAAGCTCCTCGCGGCTGATGCCGGCATGACGCTCTCCGACCTCATCCGCGTCCTCCTGCAGATGCCCTCGTCTTCCATCGAGGAAGGCTGCCGCTTCGTCGTCATCGACCGCGCGACCGCCGCGAAGCTCGCCCGCGAGATGCGGAGGTGGGGCCATCACTACAACCAGGCCGTGCACGCCCTCAACGCGATCGCCTACTACCTCCGCGCGAACGACATGGATGCGGCGGACGTGATGGAAGAGCTCGACCGGGCCTCCGACAAGCTGGCCGCCATGCAGCCCGGGGTCGAGGCCCTGCGCCATAGCGTCGAGGACGTGACGAGAAGCGTCGTCGCGGCGCTCGGGAGGTGATCTCGTGCCGATGCTCAAGACCATCGCGGGGCACACCTCGGCGCGCGGCATCCATCGGTATCTCACGCGCAAGAACCGCGCCCTCGCCAGTGACTACATCAATCTCGACGTTCCCGAGGGCGCACGCGATTTCGACTGGGCGGAGGCCATGGACGCCACGCGCCGCTCCTTCGGAAACGACCTCCCCTGGCGGGGAAAGCGGGTGCGCACCTACAAGCACTACGTCGTGTCCCCCGACCCGAAGGACGGCATCGCGCTCGAAGCCCTGCGCGATCTCGCGACCTCGTGGGCGCGGGAGCACTTCTCCGAATACGAGGTAGCCATCGTCTACCACGACGACAACGAGCACGGCATCCCCCATGCGCACGTGGTCGTGAACAACACGAACGTCGAGACGGGGCGGCGCCTCCAAGACCCCGACCCCAAGGCCCTTGCCGCATCGCTCCAAGAGCTCGCCGAGGCGCAAGGACTCACCGCCTTGAGACCGCCGCAGGCAACAGGCGTGGCGGCGCGCGCCCAAAGGCGCAGCCCGAAGAGGGCGCCCGAGACCTTTCGAAGCGAGTACGTGCGCCGCGCGGAGCAGGAGCTCACCGAGCGCGGTGAGTACTCCTGGACGGCGGACATCCGTGCCCGCGTCCGCATAGCCCGCACGGTGTCGAGGAGCGAGGCGGAGTTCCGCAGCATCCTCGGCACCATGGGCGTGACCATGGCCGACAACTCCCCCAAAGCGGAACGGCGCGACTGGATATACGCGCTCGCGAGCCACCCTTCGAGAAGGATCTCCGGGGAGCGCATGGGGCTCGCCTACGGGCGCGAGCGGCTGGAGCCGCTGCTGCGCTCGGGAGGCGCGAGAAGGCTCGAAGACGCCGGGGAGCGCGCCATCGCGGCCATAGCGAAGCGGGCGGTCGCGGTCGGGGACCTCGCGGAGCTGCGGAGCCTTTCCAGGGCGGTCGCCCTCATCGAGGCCTCTCGTGCCAGATGCCTTGACGATCTGGATGCGCTCTTGGAGAAGGGCGGGGACGAAGCGGTGCCGCAGCTCGTCGGCTATGTCAAGGAGAAGGGGCTTCTGCCGGAGGAGCGGCCTGCGCCCGCCCCTAGGAAACCTGCGGCTAGATCGGGCATCCGTCCCGTCGGAAGCAGGCGCCAAGACGATGCAGGAAGACATGCTCGCCAAGACATTCAGGACAAGCGAAGAGAAGGGGCCGAAAGGTGATAGTCAAGGTTTACTACTCCGGCGGTCGCATCGACGTGTTCGACACGGACCGCATGACCGACGGTGTGCCGCAGCCGGGAAACCTGCTCACCAACTACACCCTCGACCTCTCCGACGTGAACGGCGAGAGCCTGTGGCTCTGCTCCTACTACTACGAGGCAGCCCAAGCGTATAAGGACGAGAAGGGGTCGAAGGACCTTCCTGTGGCCCGCAGGCGCGACGGCTGGAGCTTCCTTCTCGCCGACGCCGAGGACATGCAGAGGCTCAATCGCGTCACTATGGACGGGGAGACCGTGCTCGTGCAGATGGCCGGTGAGCTCGTGGACGTGTCGGCGTTATCATGGGCATGTGACGTGGCTGATGTGTTCGGGCCTCAGGTTGAGGAAGCTCATAACCTCTTGGCAGCAACCGGGGCAAACGCCCTTGCTGACATAGGGGTACCCGCCTCAATCGCGCATCGCCTCGCAATGAGCGTCGATCAGGGGAGTAAGGAACCCCTAAGATTCTGATGCCAATACCGTCCGGCCGCTCAATGAACCGACCCGAGTTGTAGCCTAATTCCAAACAGCTGGTCAGCAACTTCGGCACAACAACCGTGAGAGCATGGTTCTTAGCCGCGCATTCTCTTCATCGTGCTCAAAGAAGAAAGACCTGTCGACCCCCTCGACATCCCCCATCGCCTGCTTCAGGCGGTTCCTACCCTCTTCCGTATTCAAGATTGAATTGGCCCGCATGTCCGCTTCGTGCGGGGATCGACGAACGAGCCCTTTTTTCTCCAATAGCCTAACGGTAGAAGACACGGTCATCGCATCAATCATGGAGAAATCCGATATCTTCTTTTGGGTGATGCGCTCTCCTTGCTCGGAAAGCTCCTCGACTACAGCCAGGATTACGAACTGGGTATGCGTGAGGTCGTATGGCTGAAGCGCCTGCTTGACCTCTCTGTGCCAAAGCATATAGGTTTGCCAAAAGAGCAACCCAGTGCTGTCTTTATGATTTTCGCACTCTGCAAACTTCATGACAATCCGTCACATGGAAAGGAGCTTCTTCAGGCAGCCGGCAAGGCCTGCGGTAATGCCTTTTCCTATGTTATCCATCTGGCTCTCTTCTCCACCATCAATGGTGACGGCATGTGTGATGGTCACGTTGCCCGCATCTTCCACCAAGGCGTGCTCAAAGGTGATCGTCATTGGCCCCATCTCAGATTTTGTAGTGAAGCCCTTCATTTGCGAGCATTCGACCAGAATGAAGGGCAGGTCAGGCCCATGCGACATCTCCATGACGCCATGGGTGCCGGCGGAGAACGGTCCAGACAGCCGCACGGATCTTACTCCGCTATCCCATGTACTCCATTTGCTGACATCAGAGTACAGATCCCAGATCCTGTTGATATCGGCTTGGCCGGTAGCAGATTCTTCATAGTAAAACATGCAAAGCCTCCTATTGGTAAGTACACTTATAATAAGATAACTTACTTTATAGAAGGATGCAATAGGCGGCTTATAGATGATCGTGGGGTCATAAAAGACTGCGATTTTGTTGCCGCAAGTCCGCCATGGGCAAACGCCCGGAGCATCGGCAACTCAGGGATAGCCATACCAAATGCAATACCAGCACATCATATTGATAATTGACCGCATGCGCCTAGAGCGTGGTATGAGCGTTGCTGAGCTTGGCCGTCGGACGGGCATCGACAAGAAGCGACTCTGGTACATCCTCGACGGGCAGCGTGAGATGCGCGTGGACGAGTTCCTCAAGCTCTGTATTGCCTTGAGAATGGATCCGCGCAGCTTTGTGACCCGCGAAATGATAGATGGAGTTGCCGAGGCGACGGCACGGAGTATCGGTCGCAGCGATAATCCGAACACATAGAGCGAAGAACACCCCGCGGGCCGCTCTTCTGCGATTATCTATCCCTTTCCACCAGCGCAGGCTATTCTTCCTGCGGCTCTTCCTCTTCTTCCGATCCCCCTCTCCCGGAGGGATTCCCTGGCAAGAAAAGTCTTCCGGAAATCGCCTAGCTCACCCTTGACATTGATTTCGTACAATGATATCTTCTCTTTGTGAACATATTTTACGAATATTCGTAAATAGTATTCTAAAAGGAGATGAGCCGCCATGCCGTCGAAGCCGATGCTCACCGAAGCCGACAGGGAAGCCCTCCGGGAGAGGCTTTCCGGGCTCTGCGAGGAGCGCTGGATAGAGCGCGGGTACAAGAAGACTTCCATCAAGGAGCTGTGCGAGGGCGCGGGGATGTCCGTCGGCACCTTCTATACGCTCTATCCCACCAAAGAGGATTTGTTCTGCGAGACCATAGCGGGCATCCAGGAAGAGCTGGAGGCGAGGTTTCTCGACACCATCGCGAAGAACCCCACCAAGGAGGGCTTCGCTCAAGCGATGAAGGATATCTTCCGCGAGTACGCGAGCAAGCCGTTCCTCTACAACGTCGGCACCGCCGACTTCCAGTCCTTCGCGTCGAAGCTGCCCGCCGACACCCTGGAGAAGATCAGCTTCGATAGCTTCGAGTTTTTCGGCCGTGCGGTCGACGTCGCCGGACTCGCCCTAAAGGTCGCTCCCGAGCAGGCCTACGGGACCTTGAGCGCGCTGCTCTCGATCATCAGCGCTAAAAACACGCTTAGCCTCACATGCAACTACCTTGCCGTGTTCGACTACATGACCGACGTGCTCGTAAGCGGAATCTTCGAGTAGGAGGGGCCATGGAGCTATACGAATACGAGGTCGTTGCTGCGGAGGCCGGGAGCGAGGCCGGTCTAGAAGGCGGCCTGAAGGCCGAGCTGAACCGGCTGGGAGCGCAAGGCTGGGAGCTCGCCACCTCCTTCGCGCTCCCGCACCTCGGTCGCTCGAAGCACGCCCTTCTCGGCATCGCGACACCGACGGTTCTCATACTCAAGCGTCCTCTCGGAGCTACCAGAGAGGTGCCGAAATGAGCTGGGCCATCGAGACCTGCGGCCTCACGAAGAGGTTCGAGGGCGTCACCGTCCTAGATGACGTGACCTTGCGCGTGAGAAAAGGCGACGTATACGGTTTCCTGGGGCCGAATGGCGCGGGCAAGACCACGCTCATGCGGTCGCTCTTCCGCCTCGTGACCCCCGATGCCGGGACAGTCTCCCTGCTCGAACAGCCCGTACGGAAGGGCTCTAATCCCGTTTTCGCCCGCGTGGGCAGCATGCTCGGTAGCCCGGCCTTCTTCGAGGGGTTGAGCGCGCGGGAGAACCTCACGCTGCACTGCGCATATATGGGAGCTGATGCGGGACGCGTCAACGAGGCCCTGGCGCTTTTCGGCCTGTCGGGGGCGGAAGACAAGGCTGCAGGCAAGCTCTCCCTCGGCATGAGGCAGCGCCTCGGGCTCGCCCGCGCCATCGTGACCGACCCCGAACTGCTCGTGCTGGACGAACCCATGAACGGCCTCGACCCCGAGGGCATAATAGAGGTGCGCAACATCTTGCGCGCCGTAAATGAGGAGCTGGGCGTGACCATATTCGTGTCGAGTCACCTCTTGGACGAGCTCTCGAAGATCGCGTGCACGGTCGGGCTGATAGATCGTGGGCGCATGCTCGACGAGGCGACCGTGGGCGACCTGCATGATAGCGACTGCACCCTTGAATCCTGGTACCTTGAGAAGACGGGAGCCCGCCGTGGTAAAGCTGATTAGCTTGGAGTTGAGAAGGGTGCCGCTTCTGGGCCATCTCGTGGGCATCGTGGTGGCGAACCTTCTCATCGCCCTCGTGAGCATCATCGCGTCCGCCCTCCTGTCCGGGAACGCATCCACCTCGGCCGCAGTCGGCTTGCCTGCCACTCCGCCGGACACACTCACCTTGGCCACCATGCTCGTACGGGCAACCCTCATCGTCTGGGAGGCGGTGCTCGCATCCCAGGTCGTCATCGAGGAGTACCGCGCCGGCACGCTGGCCCTGCTCTTCGCGAGCCCTGTACCGCGAGGAAGGATCCTCGCGGCGAAGGTCCTCCTCGTGTGCGGCATAACGCTCGCGCTCTACGCGCTATCCTACTGGTTTCAGAGCGCCTGCGTAGCCGTTGCGGGAAACTATCTGCCCTACGTGAGCGGTCACAACGTTGACCCCGTCAGGGATACCACCGCCATCGTCTCCGCAATCGCCGTAGGTCTCGCTCCCCTTCTCGTGGGAGCCTTAAGCAGATCCGTCATCGCTACGGTGGTCTCGTCCTTCGCGCTGGTGGCCGTCGCATCGAACGCCCAAGGGGCGGGAGCGAGCCTTCTGTCGGTCCCCTTCGCCGCGCTCTTCATAGGCATGGCCGGTACGGTCTGCACAGCAGCGGCCGTCCACAGAATAGTATCGGCCGATTCGGCAAAATAGCAGAAAGGGAGAACGCATGCTCAATTTCCTCATCCCCAGCTCCATCCCCGTGCCCGACGCCAACACCCTCCAGCTCATATCCATCGCATCGCTCATAGTGGGTATCTGTCTCGTGCTTGCGGGCGGCGCTTTTCTCCTCTGGGGAAAGAAGGCGGGCGGCGGATGGAAGGTCGTACTCGGATGGGTTCTCGCCGCCATCGGCGCGACACTCACGCTTAGCCACGCCGTGCAGCTGATGCTCTACTAGGAAGGAAGACCGATGATAGACGAAGTAAATGATGCATGCAAAAAGCTCAACAAGGGGCTCGGCGTCCCGGTATCGCCCCCGAACCCCGGAGAGAAAGCGCTCGGCAGGGCTTCGGCAGTAAACGTGGTTTTGGGAATCGGCCTCGTGGCCGTAGGAGCCCTCACATCCTTAAAATGGTGCGCCGTCCTCGGGATTGCGGCCATAGGCAGCAGTGCGGTGATGGCGTGGGAGAGCAAGAGGCGAAGGGACGACTGACTCCCTCCGAGGCTCGGATCCTCGACAAAATGAGGCAGATGCGGGGAATTTGTGTTGCTGAGCTGGCCCGACGCATCGGCGTTGACAAGAAACGGCTGTGGTATGTGCTCAACGGGCAACGTGAGATGAGGGTCGATGAGTTCTTGAAGCTCTGCGTCGCCTTGAGGCTCGACCCTCGCAGTTTCGTGACTCGTGAAATGATGGACTGTGTTGCCGAGGCGACATGGCGAAGCATCGAACGATACGATGATATAGGCATATGAAGAGAAGAGCGCCCCGTGAGGGCGCTCTTCTTGCTGTTTTCTACTCCTTTCTGGCAACACAACCTACTCTTCCTGCGGCTCTTCCTCTTCTTCTGAATCCTCCTCTCCCGTCTCTTCGTCTTCCGAGGAGCCCTTGTGCTTGGCGCGGCGTTCGTGCAGGGCGACAAGTGCGGCGATGAGGGCGGCCACGACCGCCAAGCATATGAGCGGCACGACGTTGTTGGTGTCGCCCGTCTGCGCGAGGCCCGCCTTGGGGTTTCCGGGGCCGGGCTTCTCCGCGAGGTCGACGCTCTGTCCCTCGTCATCGATGTCCTCGTGCGTGGCCACCACGTACCCGTCGAGCGCAAGGCTCTCGAAGGCCACCGTGCGGTGCCCGGCGAGCTCGCTTCCGTTGAAGGAGAACGTGACCTCCACCGAGCCGTTCGGCTCTGTAGGAGTGAACGCCACCATGCTCGTCAGGGGCAGGCCGTCCATCTCGATGGGAGCGGCGGTCGTCTTGTCGATGAGCGTGCCGGTCAGCACGTACTCGCGGCCGGGCTCAAGGTTCTCGTAGCGAACCTCGTCGATGACGGTCACATCATCGTCCGCCACGGCCTCGTGGTCGCCGTCGTCCGCATCGGTCGCTGTCGTGCCGATCTCGGGCGCGGGCTCGGTCATAAACACCGTCTGGTTCATGTTGTCGAGGTCGTTGTGCTCGAAGACGGCCTCGCCGTTGTGGTACAGCGTCTCGAAGACAACGATGTCGGTGTCCTCGAAGCCGGTTCCGTCGAACTCGAAGGCCACAGTCTCGAAGCCGTTCGCCTTCTCGGGAGCGAACTGCACCTCGCCCTCCACCGGGTTCCCGCCGACCGTCACAGGAGCGGCCGTTGCCTTGTTCATCAGGATGCCTTTGATGGCGTAGTTCTCGCCAGGGATGAGCCCTGCGTAGAACACCTGGTCCTCGATGCGAACGGTGGAGTCGGCCGAAACCTCGTGGTCGCCGTCGGCCGCGTCGGTCGCGATGGTGCCGATCTCGGGATTAGGCTCCACTTTCACGGTCTGCCCTTCGTCGTAGATGTCCGCGTGCGCCGCTACCTCGATGCCCTCGCGCTCAAGGCTCTCGAAGGCGACGATCTCCTTGCCCGCGAGCGCGGATGCGTCGAAGGTGAACTCCATCTTCACGTACCCGAAGGGCGCTATGGGGGCGAACTCCTTCTCGGACGTGACCTCGGAGCCGTTCACGATGAGCGGACGTGCCGTCGTCTTGTCCATGAGGATTCCCTTGACCGTGTAGGTCTTGCCCGGTACGAGGTTGGCGTAGGTCACCTCGTCGATGACGGTGACGGTGCCCTCGGGCGAAAGCGCGTGGTCTCCGTCGGCCGCATCTGTCGCCTCGGTGGCGAGCAGCGGGATGGGCTGGTCGTCCACGGTGCCCAGGTCGATGTCGAAGCCGGTGGCCGTGGTGTCGCGGCTCACGTTGAAGGTGTCCTCCCAGAGCGCGTAGCCCTCGTTCGCCTCGCAGCGGAGTTCCTGGATGCGGTACTCGCCGAAGGGAAGGGCGCCCAGCTTGTCGTCGGGCTCCGCCATGGAGCCGTCCTCGCCCCGGCCGAACCAGATGCCGGAGTTCTCCACCACATCCGAAGTGTCGATGTAGTCCTCGTCGAGCAGCTTGTCGTTCGCGTTCACCGCATCCTGACGGCTTCTCCACTCGGAGGAGGTGTTCAGCATGCCGTTGCGGTCGGTCACGGCCACATGCGCCTCGCCTGTGGTCACGTTCGTGATGAGGAAGGGGACGTGCGCGAGCTTACCGCCCGTGACGGATCCCTTCTTCTGCAGGTGGGCGTCGTGGCGCACGACCTGGTCGCGCCAGAGCAGGGCGTCGCCCTCGCGGTCGCATATGACCGTCCTGCCGTCCTCGCGCACCTCGAAGGTGCGGGGAGCGCCGTCGGTAAGCAGGTAGCTGTCGTTGGTCGCCGTCTCCGCGATGGTGTAGGTGCCGTAGGGCAGCGTGTCGGATGCGGTCTGGGCCGTGTAGGCTTCCTTCTCGGGGTTCCAGGCGGTCTCGATCACGGCCACGATGGCGCCCTTGGGCCGGTAGGTATCGCCCACCATGACGCCGTGCTCGGATGCGTTCACGATCGTGAACTGGATGCCCTCAAGGGAGCTGCCGAGGTACCCGTCGGCGCCGAGGGAGGAATGGCCGGCCCCGCCCAGGGCCTCGCTCTTACCGAGCTCAAGGTCGTCCTTCTCGATCTGCACGCCGCCGCGAGCGACCTCGTTCAGCATGCCGTCGGTCTCGACGAGCTGGTCGAACTGGCCGTCCTCGCGGATCTCGACGATGTGGCTCAAGATGCCCTCGCGCACATATCCGGCGGGGGCCTTCGTCTCCACGACCTCGTAGGTGCCGAAGGGGAGCGCACGCGCGCCGGTTGTCGCCGTCCATGCGTCGAGAGAATCGTTGTAGCTGGTTGCGATCGTCATGATGGCAGAGCCCACGGCGAACTCCTCGGATGCCTGGAACCTTCCGTCGTGGTTCGCGTCGTACCAGACGGGGTTGGCGGAGCGGTTGTACACCGTGAACTCCGCGCCTTCGAAGGTCGCATCGCCCTGGGCGTAGTTCCAGAACTCCCCGTCCTCGTGCTCGTAGCGCTCCGCGTCGCCTTTGCCGACGATGAAGCCGCCGCGCTGCGGGTTCTCGCCGAACTCGCGTGTAGGCTGCACCTCGATGACGGCGGAGCCGCCCTGGGCGTCGGCCGCCGTGACGCGCAGGCGATGGGCGTCGCGGTCGAGCAGGTAGCCGCCGGACGGGTCGAGCTCGCGCACCTCGATGTCGCCGAGCGGGATGCCCTCGAACACCACGGTGGCGCCGTTCGTCTCGCCTCTGACCGACTCGGTGCCACTGCCTCGCTTGTAGCTCGCCTGGTAGAGCGCCCCGTCGAGGGTGGCGTCGCCCTGCGGGCTTCCGTGCCCCGTCTCGGCGTCGAACTTCTTCAGCACGAGGCGCACGGTGATGGGAGGCTCGGCCGAGGAGAACGTGTAGTCGTTGCCGGGGCCGACCTCGTAGATGCCCTCGTCGAGCACGTAGCCGGCGGAGGCCCGCACCTCCTTGGCGTAGAAGGTGTCGCGGGTGGCGCCGAGGCTGCCCGACTCGCCCGCGCCGCTCGCGTCGGTGGTTATCGTCGTCAGGCGGCTGCGGTCGGCCTGGGCGTCCGCCCGCGTCCGGTAGATGCCGTAGACCGCCCCCGCGAGCGTGTAGTCGGGGTCGTCGGCCGCCCAGGACCGGGCCGCCGACTTCGACACCTTCACGGTGGTGTGGTAGGTGAACGAGAGGATCACCTGGGTGGAGGAGCCGGTGTAGAGCATGAAGGGCTCGAAGTTCGAGGGCACCTCGCCCGCGCGGCGCAGGATCTTGCGGCCCGTGGCGTCGTCGTTGATGAGGCTCCCGTCGTCGCCGAAGCCGATGACGTTCCAGCGCACCCAGTCGCGGAACCCCTCGGTGCAGCCGAACATGGCGTAGTTGCCGTCCGAGGAGTAGGTGTCGGCCATGAGGATGTGGGCGAGGGCCATGTATCGGTCGGGCGTCATGGAGCCGCCCCCGTACCACTGGCTCGGCCACAGCGAGGCGTCGAAGCCGGGCGAGCCGTAGGAGAACCAGATGTCGGCCGCCAGCTCCTCGGTGCGCCCGCTGATGGTCGAGAGGGGCGATTTCTCGTAGGTGCCCGCATCCGGCGTGAGCTTGGAGGGGTTTCCGCACCAGGCGGCCTGGCCGTCCACCTCGAACCAGGTGGTGGTGTAGGCGTCGTAGTGGATCTTGTCGCCGACGGTGAGGGTCGCGCCCTGGGCCGCGTGGGCCTCGCCCGGCGCGAGGCCGAGAGCGGGCGCGACCATGCCGAGGGCGAGCGCCGCCGCCAGCAGCAGGCGCAGCGCCCTGGCGGGCGTGCCGTTCCGGGTTATCTCCATCACATCGCCCCCTCTAGCGGCCATCGCGGTCCAAAGGGCGGTCTGCGCCCTTCTCCATCGACTCGGATGCCTCCTTGGCCCCCTCGGCGCGCTCGGCGAGCCCCCGGTCGTCCTTGGCGTGCTCCGCCGCGTAGCGCTTGCGTGCCTCGGAGAGCGCCGTCTTGATCTGGTCGGGCGCAACCTTGATGACCTCCTTCTCACGCTTGCCGTCGTCGCCGACGATGGGATTGCCCTCGATGTCGCGCACGTCGCGGCGCAGTTGCACCTCGCGGTCGGCCAGAAGCGGGATGTCGCGCCAGTGCTCGCCGCGGAACTTCGAGGGGTTCACGTAGAGGGGGCTGAACTCGCAGCCGCCCACGTCCTTGCCGTCGATGACGGTGTCCTTGGGCAGGCGCACGACGTTGAAGGTCTTCTCCTCGCCGGTCTTCTTGTCGGTGTACTTGATGCCCTCGTGGATGAAGGACTCGTGGAGCGAGATGTAGACGTTCTTCTTGGGGGTAGCAGTCTCTTCTGCCATAGCTTGTCTCCTTTGCATCGTTGGCGCAGCGGCCGCCGGTAACGGGGGAAGGGCCGCATGCGATCCTTTGTTGGTCGGTCTTGCGGTTGCTCTTGCGCGCTAGGGGCCGCGCGCGCTGGCGCCCATGGAGGTCAGCCTCCCATGATGTCGCGCGCCCAAGAACCGCTCTTCACGAGCGAGAGGATGAGCAGAACGCACATGGCGAGGTATTGCAGCGCATACGAGAGGCCGCCGACGATGGAATCGACCACCGGCACGCCCGCGCTCGCGGCGTTGAGGCCCCCGAGCACTATCGGGAAGGACACGAGCAGCACAAGGATGATGAGCCCGGCCAGGCACACCGCGAGGAAGTTCTTCAAGTACCCGATACCCATCTGGCGCGTCTCGTCGAGGGAGGTGAGCGCGAGTGGGATGGGGCTGAAAGCCGCCATGATGTAGATCTGGATGGCGCGCGCCCAGCTCACGACGAGGGCGACCACGTAGGCCACGATGACGACGAGCCAGGACACGAGCGCCACCACGAGCATCGCGATGAGGGCCGCCACGTCGTCGTCGGTCGTGGTGATGGACACTGCCGACAGGTCGAGCGGCATGCCGGTTCCGAACAGGCCCACAACGCGGTCGATGGCGAGCTTCACCACCTCGTAGATGGCCGCCATCAGGTCGAAGCTGTTCTGTATGAGGAAGAGGAACACCGCGAAGAAGACGAGCATGAGCACGACCTCCTTCACGCCGGGCATCGAGGCGTTGCCGTCCATCTTCTGCGAAACCTTCACGAGCTGCACGGTGAACACGAAAGAGAGCATCCCGCAGCCGATGGGCAGGATCGCGTGCTGCCACACGCCGCGCACGAGGTCGTACATGGTGACGGTGCCCGCGTGCCCGAGCATCTGGTCGAAGCCGGAGGAGAGCACCCCTCCCGCGCCGATGGTCTTGAGCATGTCGGCCTGGCTTGAGAATATCCAGTTGCAGGTGTCACGGAGGATCCCGCAGAGCCAAGCGTTGATGTCGCCCGCGATGTCGGCGAAGGCGAGGTTCGGGCATGCGAGCATGAGCGCGCACAGCAGGGCCGTCGCCGAGAACGCCATGGCGAACCCTCGGCTCGCCATGGCTTGTTTGAGGAACGCTGTCATGTGACGCCGCCTATCCGGCCACCGCGAACGAGCCGTTCTCGTACACCGCCGTGACGATGGTGGAGGCCGCGTCGTTCAGATGGAAGGTCGCGCTCACGCGCCCGCCGCGCACGTCCAGGTACACCTCGCCGTCGAAGGAAGCGGCGGTGGCGGAGGGGGCGTGCGCTGCGCACCAGGAGCCGACGGCCGAGGCGAGCTCGCCCGCCTTGCCGTCGATGAGGCCCGTGTAGGGCTCGGCGAGCCCGGACACGCTCACGGCTGTGCCAGCGGGCTTGCCCTGGACGTAACGGGATTCTGCTGCGAAGGCGTCGCTTGCAACGGTGAGAACGCCGTCCCTCTCTTCCACGATGATCGAGGCGGGGGTGGTGTAGGGGTCGCCCTCGCGCATGAAGTCGATGTCGAGGTGCTTCTGGCCGTTGCCCTCGCCGGCCTCCTTGGCGTCGAACACGGTGAGCTTGACCGATGATCCGTCGCTCTCCACGAAGGAGCGGTCGCGGAACTCGATGGTCTTCTCGGGCGCGCCCTCGACCTGCCATACGTTGCCTTGGAGCATCTTCGTTATCTCTTCGGACGTGTCCGTGGCGGATGCCGTGCCTGCGGCATCGGCGCCGCCGGCATCCTGCACGATGCTCTCGGCGGTCGCCTGCGCTTCGCTCTGCGCGCTCTCCTCGACCGTGTGCGCGATCGAGCAGCGGACCGCCGTGCTGCCGATGATGACGGCCACCATCCCGATGGCCGCTGCGAGCATTACCTTGTTCTTCTTCTGCATGTTCTCTCCTTGTCTATCGGAATCGGATGGCGCACGTGAAGTAGGCGATGCCGCTCGCGCGCCTGCAAACGTCCCCGGTATGGGGCTCGTGGATGTACTCGTCGCCGCCCGCGTAGATGGCGACGTGGCCGGGCCTCCACAGGATGTCCCCGGGCTTCGCCTCGGAGAGCGGCACGCGCCGCCCTGCGGAGGCCTGGTCCTCGGAGTTCCTGGGGATGGAGATGCCCGCCTGCGCGTAGCAGTACTGGGTCAGCCCAGAGCAATCGAGGCCGACGCCCGGCGTCGTGCCTCCCCACACATAAGGGACTCCGAGCTGGCTCACGGCGGCAGCCACGATGGCGTCGCCGTTGGCCGCACCGGAACGGAAGTCCTCAAGGCTCATGCCGTCGAAGCGGCGCAGACCGTAGGCGTCCATGGCCGATTTGAGGGATGCCACGTACTCCGACGAGGTGGCGTAGCCCGCGTCCTTCAAGCCCTCCGCCATCTTGTCGGAGCTCTTCTCGGCGATAGCCTGCTGGATGAGGATGTTTCCCGCGTATCGGGAGTTGGCGAGGAGCACGCGGCTCCTGAACACGATGCACTCCCTGTGCCCCTTGAACACGGTGAAGTCGGCCATGATGCCGACCACTTGGCCCCCGTACTCCTCGTTGGTGGCCCACGAGCTCTTGCCCGCGACCTCCGGGCAGCCGAGGAAGGACGAGGCCCACTTGATGCCGAAGAGGTTCTTGTCGCGTTCCGCGAGGAGCGAGAGGTGGTCGCCCGCGCCGCTCTCGCAGATGATCTGGGCGAGCGTGCATCCGGCGGGGTGCCCGTACTTCTCCTGGCACTCAAGGGCCGCCTCCACCATCTCCACCGTGATGTAGGGAGGCAGGCCGTCGAGCGACGCTTTGGCCGCCTCGCTCTTCCAGAAGCCGAAGATGGCGCTCATGAGCTGCGAGACGACCAAGGCTGCGAGCGCGAAGCAGAGGACGCCCGAGAGCGCCCCTGCCACGGGGCCTGCTGCGGAGGCGGCCGCTCCTGCGAGGGTCTTGGCAGCGCCTTTCCTGGCAGCCTCCCCAGCGGCCTTTGCGGCGGTTGCGGACTCGGAGGCGCGAGCCGTCCTGGCTCGCAGCCATGTCCGGCGGGACTGCGCGCGCCGCATCTCCGCCGTCCTCTTCGCGGATGCCTTGGCCTCCGCGCCCTTGCCGATGCGCCCCGTCGTCTTGGCCTCCGTAGCCGCTTCCTTGGTAGCTACGGTCTTCTCGGGATTGGCGACGGATGCCTTCCCGCGCCGGGCGGCGTGGATCGCGGCCCTCGAAGCCCGGTAGGCGTCTCCCGTCCCCTCAAGCTCGTCGGCATCGTCCGCCTCATCGGCCGCTGCATCGGCGGCGAGCGCGGCGAGGTGCCTGCGCGCTTGGAGGGCCGACTTCGCCTCTTGCGATGCGGGTTCGTCGGCGGCCTTGGAGCCGGCCTTCCCTTCGCCTTTGGAACGGCTCTGCTTCACGGAGGGCTTCGAGCCTTTGGGCTTGCGCCCCTCGGCCCTGCGGTCGCCCGACTTTCGGACGAGTCCGGCCGATACCGCATCGGTGCGCGTCGCGCGTGCGACCTCGGCCGCATCGACCGCGCCCTCCTTGGCGGACACGGCGGCTTCCGTGGCCGTGGCGGGCGCCTGCGCACCCTTGGCTAGATGCGTCACTGGTCAGCGCCCTTTCGGCGGCGGGCCCTCTTGGCGAAGTCGCTCTCGCGCTTCTTGGCGGCTATCTCCTCCGGCTTGGTGTTGAACAGCTCGTAGAGCTTGCCCTTCGGGAAGTCGTCCTTCAAGGGGACGCGGGCACCGCCCGCGATGAGCAGCCCCTCTCCCGCGCGCACGGACTCGTCGATGTAGGAGGACTCCTGGGCGCTCATGTCGAGGAGTTCTGCCCAGGCGCGGCGGTCGAGCGGGGACTGCTTGTGCAAGAGCACGAAGTCGGAGTTCAGCACCATGTTCCTGGCCTCCTCGTGGTCGAGCATGTAGACGCTGTTCTGCGTGATGCCCGTGGCGATGAGGTTGAACTTGCGGCCCTCCGCCCAGTATTTCGAGAAGTAGCTGATGATGGCGGGGTGCCCGAACAGCGACTGCACCTCGTCGATGTAGAGCCAGGTCGTGATGCCGCGCTCGTAGTTGTAGTACATGCGGTTTCGGACGCTCTCAAGGACGGCGATGATGCCGAAGGCGCGCATGTTCTCGGAGAGGTCCTTGAAGTCGATGTTGGTGATGCGCCTCTCGAAGCCCACGTTTGAGGGATGGTTGAAGAACGACAGCGCGCCTTCGACGTAGCGCTCGTAGCGAAGCGCGATGTCCCGGGCCTCCGGCTCGGGCTGCTCCTTCAGGATGCGGTGGAAGTCGCCGAGCAGCGGGTCGCGCCCCGTCTCGGCCGCCTCGCGGTAGGCCGCCTCCACGCACCGGCTGATGATGGACTTGTCGGCCTCGGGAAGGCCCTCGGCCCCCTCCGCCATGGTCGCGGAGGACAGCGCCAGGAAGGCGTCGATCTTGAAGGCCATCTGCGCCGAGGGTGACTGGTGCGCCACGTCGGCCAGGTCGAAGGGGTTGAGGTGGGTGTCCGAATCGGGCGCGAACCTGATGGACTCGCCTCCGTTGGCGACGACCACCGGCGAGTACTCGCCAGCGGGGTCGAGGATGATGATCTCGTCATCGGGGTAAGCGAGGATGGTGTTCTCAATCTCGCGCTTGACGGAGAACGACTTGCCGCTTCCGGGCTTGCCCGCGACGAAGCCCATGGGGCTCGCCAGGCGCTTGCGGTTGCAGAGCACGAGGTTGGAGGACTGCTTGTTCTGACCGTAGTAGCCGCCGCCCGTCTGCGCGAGCTCCTGGGTCGCGAAGGGCATCTGTATGGCGACCTGCGCGGTCGTCATCATGCGGGAGACCTCCACGTGGTTGTGCCCGAGCGGCAGCACCGAGTTCAGGCCCTCGCGCTGCCGGAAGTCGAGCGCGTCGGCCTCGATGGAGTTTCGGCGCGCGGTCGATACGATCTGCATCACCTGGTCGTCCAGCTGCTCGCGCGTGGACGCGTAGGTGTAGACGAGGCCCGTGTAGACGTAGAGGCGCTGGTTGCGGTTCTGCAGGTGGTCGAGGAGGTCTTCGGCCTCCTCCTTGGAGTACTTGAGCTCGGAGGGGAGGATCTGGAAGTCGTAGCCCTTCTTCACCGCGCTCATCTGCTCGTCGATTATCTCCTTGTCCATCCACGCGATGCGCTTCTTCACGAAGGCGACGGCTTTTGACTTGTCCATGGCCTGCACGTGGATGGAGATGGCGAGCGGGATGGGAAGGTCGATGATGTCGGCCAGGCAGCGGTCCGAGAGCTCGCTTCCGAAGCGGTTGATCGAGAGCACCTGGCCCCACGTGTCCTCGGTCTTGAAGCAGGTGCCCGAGCCCTCCGGTTTGAAATCGAGGGACGCCGGGCAGATGAGGTCCTTGCTCGTGAGGCCGCCGGTCGCGCCCACCGCCTCCCAGGAGAACAGGTTGGGCTTGCCGGGACGAAGAAGCCCGTGGATGGCGTCGAGCCGTTCCTCGCCGGAAAGCGGTCTGCTCGCGCTGCGCATCTTGGCGAGCGTCTGCTCCGCGTCGGTCCTCATGCGGGCGAGCTTGGGGATGGCCTCCTCGATGCTCGCGGCACCGACGGAGAACGTGAGGTAGCGCTCGCGCACGAGGTTCGACACGCCCTCGCGCATCTTGTCGTTGAGGATGCGGTTGTACTCCTCCGCATAGGCCGCCGTCGCGGGGTCGCTCGCGTCGAAGAAGCGCTTGCGGCCGATGAGGTCGGCGGGGATGGGGCGGTTCACGACGGCGAGCTGCACGCAGCTTTCCGCGCCGAAGTAGTCGAACAGCTGGCACCACCCGCTGAATATGGCCTGCTGCGCCTCCTCGCGCGCCGACTGGTAGCTGATGTCGTCGAAGGCGAGGGTCTGGCTGAACAGGCCTTCCTCGACCTGCGCGATGCCGTTCTCGTACATGAGGTCGAAGCCCACGGCCCCGTAGACGTCTCGGGCCGCGCGGCGGCGCTTGCGCTTCTCCGCCATCTGGTCGGTGAGCTCGCGCTCCTGCTCCGCCATGCGGCGCCCCAGGGACTTGGAGCGCTTGGGGGCCGAGCCGGGCCTCACGAGAGCCTTCTGCTCGTTCTGGTTGCTAGAGTTCCTTGACATGCCGCTCCGCCCCCTTCCGCTTGGAGGCGCGGCGCGCGCGACGGTCGACCTTCGGGCAGCCGATGGGGCCGGCGATGGACGTTAGGTGCGAGCCCGTGGCATAGACGAGCTTGCCATTGCCGAGGACATGCTCTGCGAACAGCGGCATGAACTTCTCGGGAACGAGGCCCTTCGGCCGCCAGAAGCCGAGCAGCCAGAACGGCATGGAGGCCGCCATGACGGGAAGCGTCATGGCGTCCACGGAAACGCCGAGGCCGACGTTCGCCACTGCGGCGACAGCCACGGCCGTGACGAGCCCTCCTGCGGTGCAGGCGAGCGTGCGGGCGGAGAGCTTGCCCACCACCTTCTCGGTGTACTCGCCGATGTCCTTGTGCACGGATACGCTCAACATGGCCGCCCCTTATGCCGGGAGCCAGCTCGTGTCGAGCATTCCGAAGTACACGGCGGCCGCGATGATGATGCCGCCGCCTGCGATGGTCGAGATGGCGCTCGCGATCTGCGCGCCGCCCTGCTGCTCGCGGATGGCGAGGCCCAGCGACACCGCGCCCCAGACGACGAGGAAGCCGCCCAGGAACGTCACGCATCCCGAGACGAGGTTGATGATGTTTGCCAACATGGGGTCTGTTTCTCCTTTGCATCTTGCCGCGCGGCCGGGAATAGACCCTGGGAAGGGCCGCGCTGTCGTTTAGAATCTTTGCCGGGGACGGGTCGCGCCCCGTCTCCTTTGCATCGCGGCGGCCAACGCGCTTCGGGTTGGGAAGCCCGGAGGGCGATCCTCGGCACCGTAGGGTGCGGCCGCCGCACCATCACCTCTCCTGCATCCTCCTTTCTGCGTACTCCGCGAAGTCGAAGGGGCGGTCGAATGCCGCGCCCTCGTGCCCCGGGTAGACCGAGTGCCACCTGGGGTGGGCGGTGATGTCGTACTTCTTGTCCTTGAGGGGGTCCGTGCCCGCTATGAGCACGATGGCCTCGTCGCGCGGCAGCTTCGCCACCTCGGCGGGCTGCATGAGGTCGCGCTCGATGGTGTTCCAGTTGCGCGTCGATGAGGAGGACTGCCCACGGCTCTCGTTCCAGGTGATCGTGGCGACGGTCTCCTTGCCGATGGATTCGGCGATCTCCTTCACCGTGTCGGTGGACTTGCCGCCTAAGAACAGCGTCGTGTCGCAGCAGTCGATGATCGTGGCCGCGTCGTCCTTGTAGGCGGACTTCAGCTGGGAGAGGGATTGGAGACCGAATGCCATCGAGATGTTGCGGCTTCGCACCACGGCCACCATCTTCTCCACGTCGGGGAGCCGCCCGATGTTGGCGAACTCGTCCATGAGCATCACCACGGGCACAGGCAGCGCCCCGCCATAGCGCTTGATGGCGCGCTTGCACAGGATGTTCATGGCCTGCCACATCATGATGGCGAAGAGGAAAGAGTAGAGAGAGGAGGTGTCCGACATGACCGCGAAGACGGCGCGGCGCTCACCCTCGTCGCCGAGGCGATCCAGCTCCATCTCGTCGTAGCTCACAAGCTCGCGCACCTGCGGTATGGCGAAGGGCTCCATGCGCGTGTTGCAGGACACGAGGATCGATTTCAGGGTCTTACCTGCAGCGTCCTTGAACATCTTGTAGTGCAGAAGGCAGAAGTCGGCGTCCACGGGGGTCGGCTCGGACACGCGCACCCACCTGTGAGCTCCCGCATCGGGTCGGTACGACACGCGACGCGTGGGGTCGAAGGGCTCCTCTTGCGCGCCGGCCGCCTTCACGTAGCGCATGCCCGTCTCCACCTCCTCGAAGAGGAGGTCGAGCGGGCTTCTGTAGTCCTCGTCGGACTCCTTGGCCTTCGCGAGCGAGAGCAGCGTCACGAGTCCCGACAGAGACCGGTCCTCGGGCGGGCAGTGATAGACGAGGTATCCGATAAGCGCCACATAGAGCAGCCGCTCGGCGTTCTCCCAGAAGGGATCGCCCGCGTGCTCCCTGTCGCCCGTGGTGTTGTCGATGAGGCAGGTGACGAACTCAAGGATGTCCGCCTCGTCCCGGATGTACGCGATGGGGTTGTAGTGGAGGGACTTCGAGAAGTCCACGGTGTTGAAGGAGAGCACATTGTAGCCTGACCGATCGAGCATGTGGCCCAGGCGCGGAAGCGACTCTCCCTTGGGGTCGGTGATGAGGTAGTTCGCCGACATCTGCATGACGTTGGGCTCGAAGAACCCGCGCGTCTTGCCAGAGCCGGAGCCGCCCACGACAAGCACGTTTCGGTTTCGCTCGTACCTACGGTCGTGATCGGGTCGGCTCATGGCCATCCCGAAGTGCTCCGTGAGGATGATGTTGTCGAAGGTATCCTCGGTGTTCATGAATCTACGGCCGCCTCGCACGGTGCCCCAGCAGGCGGATCCGTGCTCTTCGCCTTGGCGCTGGGCGGTCCCGTGGGTGAGGGACCACGCCCAAGCGCACCAGACAGAACAGGCGGCCACAAGCCCCGTCGCGAGCGCGGCAGCCTCGAGCGAGAGGGGGCCGTGGCCTATGAGATAGGAGGGAAGATGGGAAAACGCTGCGGTTAGGTTAGAGATGGGGTTGCCGGGAAGCGACAGTAGGCAGGCGGTGTATGCGTTCGCAGCGAGGAAGGATATGACCGAGAGGGCCGCCGCCCAGATGATGCCTACCGCTGTCACTTCGCCCGCATCTCCTGGAAGCGGGGTTCTTTCGAGAGAGCCTTGGTGGTGGACCTCTCGGCCTCAAGGGCCGCCGATGCCTCTCGCGCATCCTCGGCTCGCTCGTCGAGCGTGCGGTCGTCGCGGTCGCGGGAAGGCTCCTTCTCGTGCTGCTCTCTGATCTTCTCGGCAGCTTTAGCGCAGGCGTCGTCGGTCTCGCGCGAGAGCTCGTCGAACGACTGCCACACTTCCTTCGCGTCCGCGATGCGGAACAGGAGGTATTCCTTGCCGGTCTCCGGGTCGGGGAACCAGGCCGAGCTGACGCTGTGCGCGGCGAGCCTGTCCTCGATGATTCCCTTGATCGCGCCATAGTCCTCGATTCCCTGGAACTCCTGCATGTCGAGCTTTGCCCATTCGGGGGCGTCGCCTTCGGGCATACGATCGCCCGTCAGTTCCTGCGCGGAGCGGGTGGCGTTCTGGAACGCCCTCTGCATCTGCGCCGCCCGGGCATACATCGCCCGCTCCCCCATGCGCTCGCCGAAGCGCATGAAGTCGTCTATCATCTTGCTTCCGGCCTCGTCGCCGTAGTCGCTCGCCATGTCCTGAGCCTTCCTTCCCGAATGCGGGAAGGGGCCTCCCGCACGGCTATCGAATCAAGTGATTGCTTCCGATCAGCTGTGGGGATGGCGATGGCGCGAGGGTGGAGATGGGGGCAATGCACAGCGAAGCCGCGCTCTGATACGCAGCATCACGATGGGTCGTCCCCTTGTATGCGCTTAGCGGGTGCAGAGTTCTTCCCCTCTTCTAGATTGAGGAAGCAGACCGCAAAGTCCACTCCCGTAGTCTTCGATAACTTTCTTGCGGCGGTAAGAGAGCTCTTCCCTCATTTCGCTGGTGAGGAAGAATCCCATGTCTACATTCATGACGACGCAGAGCCGTATGAACTCATCTGCCCTCATCTGACGCTGCCCGTCGAGAATGTACCACAGTCGTTTTCGATCGATGGAGGATCGCCGTGCGAGTTCTGCGACGCTGATGCCGCATGCTTCTCGCACCGCCTCCATTCGTATTGCAACTAGTTTTGCGTGGTCCATCCTCTAGTTTCGCCTGCCGTTTGCTACATGCTCGCATTGTCTGACTTTCGTACTGTTTGTGAGGCTAAGCGAGGAACCCATTTCCAGAAACCCTGTTGTCCTAAAACAGGTCGATGCGTTCCTAAATTAGGACTCCAGAAGAGCCATTCCGTGGCTTTGCCGCAAGCGCTCCCTCTCGATCGCGCGAAGACTCGACCCGTTCAAATGCCTTGCGTCTACCTCGAAGAGAATCACGCTATCTTCGATGCTAGAACTGCCACGGGTTTTCTGTCTCTTGACGTTTCCTTTCATTTGCATTTGCAAGACCTTATGTTTTTCTTACTTACCCTCAGTTGGGACGCAAGCGAAAACAACAGATATTAGAATGTATCTAAGCTGAGCAGAGAGGGATTTCCATCTTGAGAGATGCAGATGGCACAGACGCGCGAATCCTTGTGGTGGATGACGAGAAGGCAATTGTCGAGTTGCTGACATCGCTCCTCTCCTGCGAAGGGTTCCAGGTGCTTCCGTTCACGAAGCCTCTCGAAGCGCTTCTGGCGTGTTCGCAAGAAGGGTTCGACCTCGCCATCGTTGACCTCATGATGCCGGAGATGAATGGCTTCGAGCTCTGCTCGAAGATGAGAATGATCACCACCGCGCCAATCCTGTTCCTTTCAGCGAAGGACGGCGAAACCGACCAAGTGGCCGGTCTTACGCTCGGCGCCGATGACTACATCACCAAGCCCTTCAAGCCCCGTGAACTTGTAGCGCGCGTAAAAGCACACCTCCGGAGAGTCGATTACAACTCCGGAACACCCAGAGCGCTTTGCCGCAAGTCAGACATCGAAATCAATCGAAGGAGTCACGAGGCATTCCTTCTCGGAGAGCAGCTAACGCTGACACCGAAAGAGTTTGGCGTCCTTGAACTTCTCGTAAGGCGGGCGGGTGAGCCTATTTCGGGCGAGGAAATCTTTGAGAGCGTCTGGAAGGAGAGGTACGACTCTTCGGGGGCCAATTCCGTAATGGTGCACATTCGCCACCTGAGGGAAAAGCTATCCGAGATCGACTCATCGCGTGAGTACATCAAAACTGTATGGGGCGTCGGCTACAAACTGATCGTTTCTACCGCACCTCATCAGGAAACGCCTTCAAGCGAAGCGGATCCCGATGAAGCCTAACAAAAGCGCCCAGTCCCGAGCGCTCAGGCGGCGGTATACCGTGCATTTTCTATTAACGCTGCTGGCGTATACGGCTGTGTTCTGCTCAGCAATGGTGATTTTGAACATCACAATCGTCCCCAAGATCGCGGACTGGATATTTGAAACCACCAGTGATGACGTGTACATCGATCCTGCAAATTATCTTGAAGAGTTTTCGACCGAAGAACTCCTGATTGACCTGCTCGAATCGTACAAAGACAATGGAACGCGCTACACGCTTCTGTGGGCCGCGCCAGAATACCAAGAGTTGCTGAGCGAAGCTGGCATTCAGACAGATGACCCTCAACGGGAAAGAGACGCGGATCTGGAATTCTCTATCGACGACCAATACCCCAACAACCTCGTAGGTGAAGTTCGCTTGAGTTCGATGGGGTTTGGTTCAAACGCTTACGAGACAACCGTGATAGAGCTTACGCCGATGTATTTGGCCTACTCCATGGCGACCAGGGAGGCACAGGCCATCGAAGATAGGGGCGGGGATTGGAAATGGGAGCAACTGAGCACCAAGGAAGAGACTCCGTTTCACCCCTTCATCCTCCGCAACACTACTTTCTACAACACCGCAAGAACGCTCAAGATTCCTTGTGCGATCCTCTTGTATCTGCTCGGATGCCTAGTGATTTCCCTTATGGAAGTGAGGCGAGCGCTAAGCTACTTTGATGAGCTGTCTTCGGCGGTTGTCAGCCTGATAACCGATAAGCTCAAGCCGATTAGGCTCACGAAAGACCTCTCGATTGCGCAAGACGAACTCAACCATATACGAGAAGAATCGGCGGCAAGCGAAAGAGCTGCGGAAGCTGCGCAGAAACGGAATAACGAGCTCGTAGCCTATTTAGCGCACGACATACGCACGCCTCTTACCTCGGTTATCGGGTTTCTGTCTATGGTGAACGGGGACGAGCGCATGCCGAAGGACTTGCAACGGTTCGTCTACCTGGCCTCCCAAAAGGCAGACAGCCTTCAGCTTTTGGTCGATGAGTTTTTTGACATCACCCGATTCAATGCACAATCGATCTCTATTGAACGGTCGCAGGTTGGCGTTATGTTCCTCCTCCAACAGCTTGCTGATGAGTTTTACCCTCAGGCCAAGGAGAGCAACGTCCAAATTGTCGTCACGGCTCCAGAAGAAGGCAAGTTCTGCGTTGACGGAGAAAAGCTCGCTCGGGCTCTAGGCAATATCCTCAAGAATGCTTTGGCATATGCGGCGAGCGGCACAAAGCTCACGATAGCTGCTCGCAGCACCCAAGAGCATTGGGTGATCACCATAACGAATCAGGGCAGCGAAATCCCGACGGAGAACATCGAAAGGATATTCGAGAAATTCTACCGGGATGATGATGCTCGAAACACAAAAGCGGGCGGCGCTGGTCTTGGCCTCGCAATCGCGAAGGAGATCGTGCTTGCCCACAAAGGCGCCATCAGCGCGGTAAGCGAGCATGGCACAACCTCCTTCGTCGTCGAGCTACCCATCAACGAGTAACGCTTGCGAGCTCACGCAATACGAAAGTCGAAATAAGTGTCCGGATAGGGCTCATCCAACAAGGTATAGTGCCACCATTCGAGCTCATACGGCAAAAAACCGCTCCTCTCCATGATCAACCTAAGGTCGTCGCGGTTTCTGGATTCGGCCGCGATGATTCCGGCAGCGCCATGATGCGAACTTACGTCCATATAGTCGAAGCGGCCCCCCATATCCACCAACATGCCGGTCTCAAGACTGAACAGAGTGAGATCGATCGTTCCGCCCCTGCTATGCCCCGAACGCCTCGCCACGTAGCCCTGCTCCACGATCTCGGCCTTCTCAATGTTCGGATAGTGCTTGTCTTTCGTCAGCCCGTCTTCGGGACTAGACGCCCATCGGAGAAAGCAGTCAACGGCAATCTGCGGTCTATATCCATCCCAGAGAAGCAGGCCAAAGCCGAGCTCTCCAGCAACTCTTTGGGCCCGGCGCAAACCTTCCGCAAGCTGGCGCGTTCCCACAATACGATTAACGTCGTAGCCATCCACAGGGCACCCGATGAAGTTATCCCAAGTAGCATATTTCGCATCCCAACGGATTCCAGAAACACATTCGTCTATATACACGAAGTCGCGATTCATGTTCATGCACCTCGTTTTAGCGCCAAATTGATGAGGCAATCGATTAGATTGGCTAGCGACACGCCTGCCGCCTCCATCATGCGCGGATAGCGACTGTATGATGTGAGGCCGGGCATGGTGTTCACCTCGTTGAGGACAACGCGTCCGTCATCGCAGAGAAACATGTCCACACGCGCCAAGCCCTGACAGCCGAGCGCACGAAACGTGCTTGTTGCGACCTCTATCACGCGGTCATGGTCCTCCGGTGCAATTTCTGCGGGAACTCTGATCTCCGAGTTTTCAGACCCGCTCTCGGGGTCGCTCTCTTGATGGATGCGAAAGAACCCGTGACTGAGAACTATCTGATCGAGCTCTCCTACGACCAGATCAGAGCCTGTGCCCAACACTGCGCAGCCAACCTCACTCCCGCGAACTTCCCTTTCCACGAGAACTTTTTCGTCGAAGGCTGCGGCAGCTTCTACGGCTTTTCGGAAGTCACCATCCTGCTCGACCTTGCTTACCCCGAAAGATGATCCCGATCGTGCCGGCTTAACGAATACGGGCAAATCCATTGGAGCCGTGGGGCTTTCGGCACCACAGATCACATGCTCCGGCACCGCAACTCCCGCTTCCGAAGCAACTGCATAGGTGAGGGCCTTATCCAGGCAAATCGCTGATGAGGCGATGCCGCAACCGACATAGGGAATCCCGGCCAGTTCGAACAAGCCCTGAACGGCGCCGTCCTCGCCGTATCTGCCGTGCATGACAGGAAACGCGACATCTATGTTTTGTATGATGCATTGTCGCCTATCGGCAATCAGCAGGCCGCGCGTGTGCTTATCCGGCGAGAGGGCCACAGCCCTCAAGCGCTGTTCCTCCCAACCTAGACAAGGCCGCTCGCAAAGCTTCCATGCCCCGTCTCTCGTTATCCCAACATAGAACGGCTCGTATTTCTCCGTATCGATGTTCTTTGCCACGTTCATTGCAGACTTGACCGACACATCGTGCTCATCAGAGCATCCTCCGAACAGTATCAAAACCCTGAGCTTACTCATCTCTTCCTCCTTCTTTCCCATGCTCTCGACATTCCCTTAGGGCGCTTCTCGCCATATCCTCCATTGCGTGATCTGTGAAGTAGGCAACATGGGGAGTGATCACGACATTGGGCATCGCACGCAATGTCTCCAAATGTCTCAGCATCTCCTTGTTTTGGGACGGGTCATCGTTTTCTCCCTCCACCACATCAAGGGCAGCTCCTCCGAGTCGTCTTTCCTTTATCGCGTCCACAAGCGCCTCCGCTTCCACGAGTGCGCCGCGCCCCGTGTTGACGAGAATCGCTCCGGGTTTCATCGCGTCCATTTCTTTGCGACCGATCAAGTGATGGGTCTCTGCCGTGAGGGGAACATGCAGCGTGACCACATCACTTGAAGCGAGCAGCTCTTCGAGCGAAACGGAGGTGCTGGATTGCTCGCGATCGCATATCAGAACAGAGCAGCCAAAGCCTTCGAGTCTTTTCAAAACGGCATTTCCTATTCGGCCTGGGCCGATCACGCCGACAGTCATATCGCCGAGCTCCTTGCCGCACACGGCTGACTCCTGCGAGGTCTCGCGAGCGTTGCGGAATCCCGCTTTAACTCCCCGGAGGACCATGAGCATCAGCATGAGGGTGAAGTCTGCGACGCTGCCGGGAGAATAGGGGGAAGTCTTGATGGATATCTTCAGCCGGCGCGCTTCCTGGATGTCGATATGATCCGTACCTACGCTGCGCGTGATGACGCATTCCACGCCAGCCGCCTTGAGCGCCGAGAGTTCCATCTTTCCGATATTGGCCCTATGGCTCACGCTCACAATCGCAAAGTCTTTCGCGAAACATGCCAAATCCGGCGCGAACTCGTCTTCTACGAAGCGAATAGGTAGACGCTCGTTGCTGAAGGCTCGCTCGAACGCCTCGGCTTCATCGGGTAGGCCGCCATACATAACAAGACCGCTACGCGTTTTCATAGGTTTCCTTTCGTGCTAGCCAGGGATGGATTCGTACAAGTTGATGGCGTCCTGGAATCTCGACTCATCGCTCGAACCCATAACCACGCCTATGTAAATACGTCCTTCGATTTCAGCGGCGGACACGAGGCATGCCCCCGCGAGCGTTGTGCTTCCCGTCTTTATTCCTATAGCGCCCGGGAAGTAGTACGGGCTATCCGGGTCAATGAGCTGATTGGTGTTGCGGAAAGTCGCTTCCTCCCCGCTGGGCCATTGTTCGTGAGAGACAGGCGTGCTCACGATTTCGGCCAGTGTCGGATCTTCGAGGCACGCCTTTGCCAAAATGGCCAAATCGACGGCAGTGGTGTACTGTCCTTCGGCGTCGAAGCCGTCAGGAACAACGAAGTGCGAGCTTTCCGCCCCCAACGCAAACGCCTTCGCATTCACGCATTCCATGAACTCCCGTATTGCATCTTGCATAGGCAGATCGTTGTTGCCCGCCGCGGCTCTGCCCGCATGGACGGCGAGAGTGTAAGCGGCATCGTTTCCCGAAGGAAGCATGAGCGCGATAAGGAGCTGGCGAACCGTGAGAACATCCCCTCTTTCCAGCCATGCCCGCGACGACTCCTCGTTGATAAGGCCAATCTCCTTTCCCACCTCAACTTCTTTGTCGAGAGGCAAAAGGTCGATGGTCGTTAATGCCGTCGCCATTTTTGCTGTACTCGCAGGGGCAATCTTCTTGTCGCTGTCTCTCTCGAAAACTGTACGACCCGACTCCGCGTCAACCAGAAATACTTCCTTCGCTTCAACGGTTTTCGGAGGGCTATCTCCTTGGCCTGAGCAATAGGGGCCGCCGGCGTTGTCCCGCGCCTCTCTTACGTCGAACGCTTGCGATGCCAAAGGGATGGTGTTGGCGCTGGAGGCAGAGAGGAGCACGCCGGAAACAGCTGAGAGCAATGCACCGAGCAGAAGAACGATGGCGCACAGCTTCGCCGCACTCCTGCGGGAGCGGCCAGCGCGATACCTCGTCCGCCCTCTACCGTACGCCGTCGCATATCTTCTTGCTGCCAAGTTTAGTCACATCCTTGCTAGTCCCCTTGCATCTGAGTTCGCCAAGGGTCTCGACCGTAGGCCTAGGATAGAAAGGGGAATCGTCTTAACAACGCTGAGCGGGCCAAATATAAGAATCAGGATGGGGAAAGATAAGGTTTAGCCAAGGCTTCCTGAACGATCGTTAAGGCTGAAAGCCCTTACTCGCCGAATGCGACAAAGCTAAGACACTCGGGTATCGGAAGCGTCCTTTCCGGGTTTTCCGCAGCGGGCAGCATTGCAAGAGAGCAATCGCGTGCCTCTCTGGGAAGCGTCGTTTCTTCGGTGACGCTCGTATCGGGAACCGCTGTTCCCGTAATGAGACCAATCGACTCAATTCTTTGCAGCGGGAAGATAAGTTATCCAGGGTGCTTCATGTCGTTATCAGCAACAGGAGAAACACACGGAGCTCCACCGGACCTTGATAACTACATTGAGCGCTCATTTCGAGCTGCGTCACAACTGCACGCTCTGCGCAAGCATGCGTTCGGGGCTTTCGCATCGTTGTGGCGTTTATCAAAACACCGCATCATCGCGGTCAGCGACGCTGGCCGCCTCACATTCGAGAGGAGGCGACTATGAAGGAAACCTATGGCGAGATAGAGATAGACGAGGCACGACTCAAGGCGGCCGACCCGGACGGGCTGTACCTTTTCATGTTGGAGGACTACCCCTACATGATGACGCCCGACCACGTGGCCGCCTTCACGGGCACCACGAGTCAGGAGATACGAAAGCTCCTCGGTCGCGGGGAGATGCCGGGGTGCCGCATCGGCATCCGCTGGCTCGTGCCGAAGCTGGGGCTGCTCAACTACCTCTACAAGGATCGCCGCGAGAAAGAAGGCGATGCAAATGAAGAAGCTGCGATGCGACAAGCCCTATGACATCGACGAGGCCCGCAAGAGGAAGGGGCTCCCGCGCCGCAGGCGCAAGGACTCGCGCACCACGGCCTACGAGTTAACCATTCGCGTACCCGTTGAGTACCAGGTCTATTTCGATGGCAAGAAAAAGCTCACGCGCGTCGTCTTCGCGCTCAACAAGAAGGAAGACCTCAAATCGCAAGTCAAGTCCTTCGAGGAAGAGAAGAACTCCGAACTTGAGAGCAGGCTGGAAGTACGCGGCTGTAAGACCGCCGAGAGCGACGACCAAAATGATGAGTTATGCCGCACGCCAATCGGCGAATACGTCTATCGCTACATTGACATCCGCAGTAATGGTGCAGTGGGCAAAGAGACCATCAGAAACGAGAACAACTACGCCCGCTACATCAATGCAGCTATGGGCCATATCCCACTGTGCGACCTCACTTCGCGGGATGTGGAAGCGTGCCTTTTGGCGGTTCCAGACCTTTCACGCAAGTGGGCGGAAGAGAAAAGGGCAGCTCGGGAGGAGAATCGAAAGCAAGCAGACTGGTGCAAGAAGCATCACAAGAGGATGAAGCCATTGGCACCGATTAGAGTCGCCGGACCTGACCTTCAATCGAAGATTCTCAAGTTCTTGCGAGAAGTCCTTAACTACGCCGTAGAGAAAGAAGACATAGCCAAGAATGTGGCAAAGGCGAAGTTTCTGACCCGTCTCTTCAAAAAGAGCAAACCCCTCATTGACCCTCTCATGCCTGACGGGGCCGCCCGCTTCCTTGAGGCCATTGAAAGGCTTCCGATCGGGTTCTTGAAACTGGCTCTCCTGCTGCTTCTCAATACCGGCATGCGCCCCGAGGAGATGCAGGCGATCAGACCCGGCAATTTCATCTTCGACGAAGATGAAACCGTCGTTAAGATCACGAGCGTCGTGAAAGACAGAGGGACAAAGATCGTTGACTACCCGAAGTCAGATTCTTCGCGCCGCTCTGTTCCCATCGACGCCTACACAGCCGAGATGGCAAAACAGTGGATAGCGATGAAGAAGGCTCTTCTTGCGGAAGCAGGATTGAAGTTCACTATGAACACGCCGCTCATGGGGCCGCTTGACACTCCCTACACATACAGAACATTCCTCGTGTATTGGGAGGACTTCTGCTGCAAGGCTGGCTTCGAGAATGTACGTCCTTACGCCTTGCGTCACACCTTTGCCACCCTGAACCTTGCTAACGGTGAGAACATCAAGACGGTCTCTGTTCTTCTCGGGCATAAGAGCTCCGCTTACACTCTTGATCTCTATGCCGGTTATGTACCAATGACAGGAGTTGGGCTCGGTACGCGATACATGAGTTTCCTACGAGGGTTCGGCAAAGCCGCTTAGTGGATTATTCGTCTGGCCTATTCTCATTTACGCTTTGATTCAGTTATAATCCACTTTACATCGCGGGTGTAATTCAATGGTAGAATTCGAGCCTTCCAAGCTCGCAGCGCGGGTTCGATTCCCGTCACCCGCTCCAAAGAAACATCGTGGAAGCCGTCCTGCAGACGGCTTTCTTGCATCAGGAGCTCATTTGAAAAACTCCGTGTTTTTCCAGTATTTCTTCCAGTACGTTTGATAAAATGACAGCAGGTAAGCACTATGTTTACTAAATGAAGCGAGGTCAGACGGTATTTTTGAACGAGCTTGCGGTCAGGGATGGCAAGGGCCTTCCAAGCTGATGAGGCGGGTTCGATTCCCGTCGCCCGCTCCAACGCGTCTTCCGGCCAGGCTCATCCTGGCCGTTTTCGTTTCGGCCGCCCCTCGCTGCCGCCTTCCAATGGGCAATTACGGCTGAGAAACGGATGCTGCGGCGGGCGCGTGCCAGCCGTTAACCTTCGGACAAAAGAATTGGCGCTTCCCAGAGAGAGGAGCAACCGATGGCTTATTTGAGCGATTGCGTGCTGTACTACAAGAAAACCTGCCCCTACTGCCGCAAGGTGCTGGATTACATGGCCTCGGCCGGCGTCACCATGGATTTGCGCGACACCCGCCAGCCGGGCAGCGAGGACGACCTGGTGCGCATTGGCGGCATGAAGCAGGTGCCCTGCCTGGTGCACAACGGCCGCGCCCTGTACGAGTCAGACGACATCATCGAGTGGCTGCGGACCAATGCAGCAGGGAGGTAGTGCCGTCCCGGTGCGCCCGTTCCTTTTTTTGGCCCGCGCCGATTGCTAAGGTCGTAAGGCTCCTTCTCTGCGCAGGGCCGCAGGATGCTGCCCCTTTTCCACTGTTTCACATGTCGCTGCGTCCCCTCTGGCTTATTCGGCGATAAAATACAGCACGCGCAAGAAGATGCGAGTGTCGGCATCTTCCAGGGTTTCCCCCAGCAGTCTGCGTATCTTCTCCAGTCGATAGGCCAGTGTGTTCCGGTGCAGGTGCATCCGTTCGCATACGGCGCCCGAGCGGCACTCCTCCATCAAGAATACCCGCAGCAACTCATAGTCGGCGGTGCCGTGCTCCTCGTCGGCGCGCCTCAGTTTAAGCAGTGGGTTTTTTGCTACTGCCATCTGGGCGATTATTTTCGCACGGTCGGCGAAGGGGTCTAGCGCGAAGTAAGGGAAGTAACGACGGAATCGGAACACTACTTCGGCGAGGGAGTCGGAAACCGCGCCTGTGCAGTAGCGGCGGAAGTGCTTCTTTCCGTATTCCAGCGCTATGCGCGCTTGCTCTAGCCCGAACGCTGCATCTCCCAGGTAATCGAAGCGCTCTGAGAGTCCGATGTTCATCTTCAGATCTCGTGTAAGCTGAAACAGCGTTTTTTCCATGGCGTCTAGCTGTTCTCCTCTGCCCGGCTTTACATGCAAAAGCACGGTGAGGCGATTGCCGTCGAAGGTTACTTTCACCTCGGGCTCCAGCCCTATCACCCGTTTGGCCAGAAGCGACACACTGCCCGCCTGCCAAGTTTTATCGATGAGCATCACTTCAAAAATGCCGTCTACAGGCATCTGGTGCAGGGAGGCGTGTTCCTCCAGCGATGAGCGGCCGGGCACGTTGCCTTCCAGTATTTCCTTGAGGAAATAGGTGTATCGCTGTTCGAAGGGGTTTTCCCGGGCCCAATGGCGGGTAAGGCAGACGTCTATCTTCTTGGCCAAGATTTCGAACAAAAACCGCTGATAGGTATTGACTTCAGTGGGGGATACCATGATGAGCAGCGAGGCGAAGCGGTTGTGGCGGTAGAAGGGATGGTATAGGGCTGGGAAGCCGAATACCGTCTGGTCGGCGCTTTTGGCTGTGGTCCAGTCGAGCCGGCGGGAAGATTGGGAAAACCCCAGCTCTTGGATGTGGCGGATGGCGGTGGAGCTGAACCGACGGTGTTCTACGAAGTAGGCGCTCTCATCATCGATGGGAGCGTGGCGGGGAGTGGTGCATATGTAAGAGAAGGTGGCATCGCAGAGGGCCACAAACGATTGGAGCAAAGGTTCGCTGGCCCGTAGTAGGTCCACGTTCACGCAGTCTTGATCCAGTAGGTTATTCAGGTGGTCGTTCCACTGCATGATGGCTATCAGTTGCTGTTGAAGCTGGTCGGCCACGTAAGCGGGGGAGTGGTCGGTTACCGCCACCATATCGTCGCTGCCCACGGTGGCCGCGATGGTGTCGCGCAGTTGCCTGTCGGAATTGGATGGAATCAGGAACAAGGCGGGCTGTCCGCCGGTGAGCAGACTGGAGTCGTCGCTAACCATTAGCACCTCGTTGGCAGGGCTGCTATCCGTGGCGAAGGCGGAGACGGAGGTGATGAGGGTGTGGGGGTGCTTGGGTTCTTTTACGACCTCTATCCTTAAGGTGTAAAGCTTATTTGTAACAACGTCCAAGGGGAATTTCACTGGGGGCCTTCTTCCGTTTGCTTCCTGTAATCTTGGAATCGCCTGCTTGTAACTTTACAAAAAATGAAGGGCACAATTACCGAAAATATCAAATTATTCTGACAACTTTGCACATATTAAAATATTTTCAATCATCCTAGAATACTAATCACGTCGACGCGTGGTCCCCAATCTTCAAAACCTCATAGCACGGTAGTTTTCCAGGTGGTGTTTAGGCCCTTTTGGTTGTGCCTTTGCAAACCGGCTTGGTTCTTGCTGCTCAAAAGTACAGAAGCGAGGTTACATCCGGTTGTCGGCAACGCTCCAAAACGCTAAAACATTTTATGGGAGGCCCTTGTTGCGGGTGAGGAATGCGATGGTTTGAGGGGTGCCCGTTGGGGTTGTTTTACCGCAGGCATCAATCGTATTGGACTCAAGTTTTAAGGAATGGAGGCTTTCAATGGCTGGTGTGAACGTCAAAAGCGAGATCATGCCCCTCAAGAAGGTGCTGTTGCACCGTCCTGGGGACGAGTTGCTGAACCTGACGCCGAACACGTTGGAAGAGCTTCTGTTTGACGACATCCCGTTTTTGCAGGTGGCGCAAGCAGAGCACGACGCGTTCGCTGAGATTCTCCGCAACGAAGGCGTAGAGGTTGTCTACCTCGAAGATCTCATGGCGGAAGTTCTGGACCTGTATCCCGAGCTCCGTGAGAAGTTCTTGAAGCAGTTCATCTTTGAGGCCGGAATTCGTACTGATCGCTATCAGAAGATCATCTACGACTACCTTAACGACAACTACGTCACCAACAAAGAGCTGGTAATGAAGACGATGGCAGGCGTGAACCTGCAGGAGCTGCACACCGATAAAAGCAACTCCCTGGTTGACCTTGTGAGCGACGCCAGCAAGCTGGTCATCGCTCCGATGCCCAACCTGTACTTCACCCGCGACCCGTTCGCCATGATTGGCAACGGTGTGTCCATCAACCGCATGTACTCTGAAACCCGCAACCGCGAGACCATCTACGGCGAGTACATCTTCAAGTACCATCCGGACCTGCAGGATGTGCCGGAGTACTACAGCCGCTACAACACCTTCCACATCGAAGGCGGCGACATTCTGAATATCAACGACCACGTGCTGGCCATTGGTATTTCCCAGCGTACGGAACCTGATGCTATTGACCAGATCGCCAAGAACATCTTCCATTCCGATTCGCCCATCGACACCATTCTGGCGTTCAACATCCCGAATTCCCGTGCGTTCATGCACCTGGACACGGTGTTCACCCAGATTGACTACGACAAGTTCACCATCCATCCCGGCATCATGGGCCCGCTGACCGTGTTCGAGATCAAGCCCGAAGGCGAAGGCATCAAGGTGCGCGAGATCAACGAGCCGCTGGAGCAGATCCTGACCACCTATGTGGGTCGTCCGGTGAAGCTGATTCCCTGTGGCGGCGGCGACCGCATCGCGGCCGAGCGCGAGCAGTGGAACGACGGTTCCAACACCTTGTGCGTGCGTCCTGGCACCGTGGTGGTGTACCAGCGCAACGACGTTACCAACGCCGTGCTGCGCGAAGCCGGCCTGAACGTGCTGGAGATGCCCTCGGCCGAGCTGTCCCGCGGTCGTGGCGGCCCACGCTGCATGTCCATGCCGCTGTGGCGCGACGACGAATAACTTGTGGTTAATGGCTAGGCTCGCCCCCGGGCGGGCCTATGCCTGTTGAGAATGGCGCGTTTGCCTCAAAACCGCGCTTCGCGAAAGGAAAGAAAATGCCCGTGAATTTGAGTGGTCGCAGCTTTACCAAGCTGCTCGACTTCACCCCTGAGGAGATTAACTACCTGATCGACCTGTCCCAGAACTTCAAGGACATGAAGCGCGCTGGCGTGCCCCATCGTTACCTTGAGGGCAAGAACATCGTTCTTCTGTTCCAGAAGACTTCCACCCGTACCCGCTGCTCTTTCGAGGTTGCCGGTATGGACCTGGGCATGGGTGTGACCTACCTGGATCCCGGTAGCTCGCAGATGGGCAACAAGGAGTCCATCGAGGACACCGCTCGCGTGCTCGGCCGCTTCTACGACGGCATCGAGTTCCGCGGCTTCAAGCAGACCGATGTTGAAGAGCTGGCCGCCAAGGCCGGCGTGCCGGTATGGAACGGCCTTACCGACGAGTTCCATCCCACCCAGATGATTGCCGACATGCTGACGGTGAAGGAGAACTTCCCCACCGGCATCAAGGGCCTGAAGTTCGTGTTCTTCGGCGATCTTCGCAACAACATGGGCAACTCGCTGATGGTGGCCTGCTCCAAACTGGGCCTGCACTTCGTGGGCTGCGGCCCGAAGGACCTCATGCCCGAACAGGGGCTGGTGGACACCTGCAAGAAGCTGTGCGAAGAGTCCGGCGGTTCGGTTACCTTCACCGACGATCCGAAGGCTGCCGCCAAGGACGCCAACGTGCTCTACACCGACATTTGGGTGTCGATGGGCGAGCCGGCTGAGCTGTGGGCCAAGCGCATCGAGCTCTTGTCCCCGTTCCGCGTGACCAAGGAGCTCATGGCCCTGGCCGACAAGGACGCCATCTTCATGCACTGCCTGCCGTCGTTCCACGACACCAACACCACTATCGGCCAGGACATCGCCGACAAGTTCGGCATCACCGAGATGGAAGTGGCCGACGAGGTGTTCGAGTCGAAGCAGTCCCGCGTGTTCGATGAGGCCGAGAACCGCATGCACTCCATCAAGGCCATCATGTACGCAACCCTGCGTTAATCAGTATCTGTAGGTATTTCCAGCGGCGGGGTCCGAAGCGCCACCAAGGGCTCTGAGGGACCCCGCCCCTTTTAGAAAGAGGTGAAGCGCAATGCCTTACGCCAAAGGTTCGGGCAAAAGCGTGGTCATCGCCCTGGGCGGCAACGCGCTGGGCAACACGCCCCAGGAGCAGCTGGAGCTGGTGGCCAACACCGCCGTGCACATCGTGGACATGATCGCCGAGGGCATCAACGTGGTGGTTTCCCACG
>NZ_QIBY01000011.1 GCF_003725335.1 Parvibacter caecicola | reverse complement strand
CGCACGGGGGGCGCAGGGGGCGCGGCGAGGCGCGGCGGCGAAAGACATGCGGGGGTCGATGAGGCCGTAAAGCAGGTTGGCCAGCAAATTTCCACCGAAGACCAGAGCCGCCGACACCAGCGCGATGGCCGCGAGAAGCGCCACATCGCCCCCCAGGCCCGCCGTCACTGCCGCCTGCCCCAACCCCGGATAGGAAAACACCTCTTCCACCAGCACAGAACCGCCGAAAACCTCGGCAATGGACGCGAACTGCAGCGTGAGGGCCGGCAGCACCAGGTTACGCAGCCCGTGGGCCCGCAAGATGTACGCAGGCGATTGGCCCCGCGCCCGGGCAAAGCGCACGTAGGGGCTGTTCAGTACATCGATGGCCTTGGCACGGGTGTGCAGAGCGATGTTCGCCACCCCCACCAGCGACAGCGTGACGGCCGGAAGCGCCATGTGGTGCAGCGCGTCCAGGAACGTCACATCGGCGGCCGACTTGCCGATGGGCACCGAAAAGCCCATGGGGAACCAGCCCAGCCAAACCGAAAACACCATGAGCAGCAAAAGCCCCACCCAAAAAGTGGGGGCAGATGCCAGCACGAAACAGTAACCGCGCACCAGCTTGTCCGCCAAGCGCCCGCGCCGCAGCGCCGCCAGCACTCCCAGTGCGAATCCCAGGATTCCGCTGACCACCCAGGCCACCGCCATCAATGCCAGCGAATTGACGGCACGGGAGGCCACTACGTCCAGCACCGGCGCATTATAGCGCAGCGACAACCCCCAATCGCCGTGCAAAAGCCCCCAGGCCCACGACGCAAACCGCTCGTGCGCTGGCACGCCCACGCCCCACCACTGGGCCAGCTGCGCCCGTTTCTCCTCGGACATGCCCAAAAGCGCCGCCTGGCCCACGTTGGCTTGCAGCGGGTCAACCGGGCTCAGCGACACCAGTGCGAAAGTGACCGCCGCCACGGCCACCATCAGCAGAAGAAAGCGGCCGAAGCTGCGAAGCATGTACTTGCCCACCGGTCCTCCTTCCTGTGTGCTCCCGAGGCGCGGCGGCGCCTGTTTCCTCTCGGTGCCCGGCCGCCCTTCGCGCAACTGGCGGCCGATGCCGTCCCGCGGGCTTCGGGCGCGGCCAGGGGGATGCGGCCTGCGCCCGACTGCCTCGCATCTGGCGTCCGTATCCTTCCCGGCTGCCGCTCCAGGGCAACAGTGCGCAATCTCCTTCGTTGCGTGGCCGCGCGCTCCGTGAACAGCGGCCGGCGCTTGCCAACCTTCAGCTGCGGCCAGGGGGATGCGGCCTGCGCCCAGCCGCCCTCGCGTCTGGCGTCAGCAGCCTTCCCGCCTGCCGCCCCAGCGCGGCGGCGCCCGGCTGCCGCAACTGGCTGAACCGCTAGTTCCACGACCAGCGGTCGATGTTGTTCACCAGGCTCCAGCCGTGGCCATGAGGATGCGGCTTCTGCTCGGCCACCTTCAAGCCGTCCCGCTCGAAGTACAAGTGGTCCACGTTGGCCAGCCATACCCAGGTGGCCGCCCCCTGGGGCGCCACGCCGGTTTGGGTGGCCTCGTCCCATTGGGCCGCCTGGTAGTACCCGTAAGAGTCCTCAATGCTAACCTGCGCCTGGGCCGCCTCCAGGTTCGCGTCCACCGTCTGGTTCTTATACTGGGCGTAATTGCCCCAACCGTCCCCGTAGGTGAGCTCGAACAGCTCCACCGGCGAGTTGGACCCCCACCCCCACAGGATGGGGTCGCTGTACTGATGTTGGTACAGCTCGTCCCAGCTGCCCCCTTTGGGGTTTACCTCCACCCCCAGCTCTTTGCACTGGTCGGCGAAATCGTAGGCCAGCGCCTGGCGGGTGGAATCGTTCGCGGCGTAATACAAGTCGAAGGCGCAACGGGTGCCCTCCTTAGCCCGAACGCCGTCGTCCCCCAGCGCCCAGCCGGCTTCTTCCAGCAGCTGGCGGGCCGCCTCCACATCCGTTGCCACCTTCATGGCCGGGCTGCTCCAGGGCATGCCGTCCCCCACGCTGAAAGCCTCGTGGCCGTAGCCGTTCAGCACGTGCTCGATCATGCGGGCGCGGTCGATACCGTAGTTCAGGGCGCGGCGCAGCGCCACATCGCAGGTCACATCGTTGCCGGCCGCGTAAACCACATCGCCGTCCTCCACCTGACCGCCAGCCGGGTTCGCCGGCAGGGAAATACCGCGGGAATCCACCGAGCCGCAGTTCAGCAAGCTGTAGCCCGCCGGCACGCTGGCGGCCAGCGACGCCGAAGTGTAGGCCACGTCCACCGTGCCGCTCTGGGCGGCGGCCAAGGAGGCGTCCTCTTCCATGAACACCACAACCACGCGCTCCATCAGGGGTTTCTCCCCATAATAATCGGGGTTGGCCCGCAGAATCACCTGCTGACCAGGGTCCCACTGCTCCAGCATGTAGCGGCCCGAGCCGATGGGGTTCTGGCCGTAATCGGGCCCGTAGGCGCCCTCGGGCACAATGCCCACCACCGCCAGCGTGTACAGCAGCGCATTGTTCGGCCGCACCATGCGCAGCTCCACCGTGAAGTCGTCCACGGCCACCGCCTCGCGCACCATGGACAGATCCGCCTCGGCCGCCTCACCGTTCACAATGCCGTTGATGGTGAAGGCCACGTCCCGCGCCGTCAGGGGCTCGCCGTTGGTGAACTTCACATCGTCGCGGATGCGGAAGGTCCACAACAGCCCGTCGTCAGAGCACTCGTAGCTGGTGGCCAGGTCGTTTTGGAAATTGAGGTTGGTGTCGGTGGTGATGAGGGTGGACTGGATGAGCGGCTCGTGCACGTGCTCGCCGGCGCCCCAGGAAACCAACGGGTTGAAGCCGGCAGCCGGCTCGGAAGACGTGGTCATGGACACGATCACCTGGCTTTCGCCGTTGGGCCCCACTCCCCACGTGGCCGCAGCGGCCCCTTCGGGGGCAGCATCACCGCCAGCCGGGGCGCTTGACGGGGCGTTGTTTCCGGCGCACCCCCACAGGGCGGCGGGCAGCACCGCCGAAAGGGAGGCGGTGGCGGCAAGGCGGATGAAAGTGCGACGTTCCATGGCAGATCCTCTCGGTACAATTCTTATAGTGTTACGAATCTTAGATTAGTAATATCCTATCATGCCGCATAGTGTTACGAATTCAGAATTCGTAACCTAAACCGCCGCCGAACGGCAGCAAAAAGGGCCAGCCCCTATGGGCCAGCCCCAGAAAATCAGGCGAAGGCAGCAGCGCCAAAACGCGCCGGGCACCCTACTTCAGATTGCGATGCTCACGGGCACGGGCCTCGTCGGCCAGCTTCTCCTCGTGCACGTCGATGGCCTTCTTGTCGTGCTTGCCGTTGGCCACGGCCAGCACCGCCCCCGACAGCGCGAACAGGGCAATGGCGTTGGGCAGCACCATCAGCTGGTTGAACATGTCGGCCATCTCCCACACCAGGTCGTTGGAAAGCAGCGAACCGGCGAAGATGAACAGCAGCGCGACGATGGTGAAGGGCAGCACCGCCTTCTTGCCGAACAGCCATTCCACGTTCAGCTTGGCAAACAGGTTCCACGACAAAATGGTGGAGAAAGCGAAGAACATCAGGCAGATGGCCACGAACCAAGCCCCCAGCCCCTCGCCCATGAACTGGCCGAACGCCATTTGGGCGATGTTGGTTTTGGTGATGGTCTCGGCGGTGAGGGTGGCGTAATCACCAGTGGCCAGCACGCCGTCGCCCACGTAGAGCACCGACAGCACCACCAGCGCCGTCATGGTAACCACGATGATGGTGTCGATGAACACGCCGATCATGGCCACCACGCCCTGCTCGTGCGGGTCCTTCACTTCCGCCAGCGCATGGGCGTGGGGGGTGGAGCCCATGCCGGCCTCGTTGGAGAACAGGCCGCGCTTGGCCCCCTGGCTGATGGCGGCGATGATGCCGAAGGTGGCGCCGCCCACGGTGGCGTCGGGGTTGAAGGCACACTCGAAGATGAGGGCGAAGGTGGCGGGGATGTTAGCGGCGTTCATGATGAGCACGATGAGCGAGCCCACCACGTAGATGACGGCCATCACGGGCACGATCTTCTCGGTGACGGCGGCCAAACGGGAAACGCCGCCGATGAACACGATGCCGGCCAGCACCACCACTACCAGGCCCACCGCCCAGGTGGGAATGGAAAACGCGTTGTTCATAGTTTCAGCGATGGAGTTCGACTGCACCATGCAGCCCATGAAGCCCAGCGCCAAGATGATGGCCACGGCGAAGAACCCGGCCAGGAACTTGCCCCCGTTGCCCTTGAAAGCAGCGGTGATGTAGTACACCGGGCCGCCGTGCACGGTGCCGTCGGCATCGACCACGCGGGTTTTCTGGGCCATTACCGCCTCGGCGTAGTTGGTGGCCATGCCCAAAAGCGCGATGATCCACATCCAGAAGATGGCGCCGGGGCCGCCCACGATGATGGCGCCGCACGCGCCCACGATGTTGCCGGTGCCCACCTGGGCCGCCACGGCGGTGGCCAGCGCCTGGAAGGAGGTCATGCCGCCCCCCTGGTTGCCGCCCCGCAGCGAGAAATCGCCGAACAAACGGCGCCAGCCCTCGCCGAAGCAGCGGAACTGGATGAACTTCGTGCGCACGGTGAACCAGATGCCCATGCCCAAAAGCAGGATGATCAGCACGTAATTCGAAAGATAGTTGTTGATGGTGGAAACGATACCCAGAAGAACTTCTTCCACGCTCTCCCCTTTCCTCGTCGATGAAAACCCGGGAGAGCGGGCGCCCGCAAGCGAGCGCTGCTCCTCTGTCCTTTTGCCTGAGAGATTCGGGCACCCTGCGGGGCCCTTGCACCTTCGGCACTCATTTAAGAGTTCTCCAGAGTTTTCTCCGCTTCCGGTTCGCGCCAGCGTCCCGAAAGCATCACAGAAATATTGCGGGGGCCATTATGGGACCCCCGCCTGCCGCCGCGCGGCAATTTCCGATTTTGTGCGTTTTTTCGCCCCGAAAGGTTACGGCACGTTTACAGCGGCAGCTACCACGGGAAGTTACCGGCGTCCAGCCCAGCCGCCTCCTCGGCGGAAAGCCAGCCTTCGGGCACCGGGGCGTCGTCGTGGCAACGGCTGCAGGCGTTCACCGACTGGCGGTGCGACTTATGGCAGTCGCTGCACTGCAGCTCTTCGTGGCGCGGCCTTGTCACATGGGGGTTGCGCTCCCCCAGCCCCGCCGTGGCATCCGCCAAGTTCTCGCGGGTCATGTTGTGGCAGCTCTCGTTCAGGCAGAAGCTTGCCGGGTCGTCTTTTTGCAGGTAGTGGTTCAAATCCTCAAGGCTGCGCTCGTTCAGCGGGTACTCGTAAGCCCCCTGCACCCAGTGCATCCCCTCGGTGAGCTGCTGGCCCAACGTGGGCTCGTGGCAGCTCATGCAGGTAAGCCCCGCCTGCTTATGGGAAACCACCAGCAAATCCCCCATGTCGGCCACCGCATTGCCCCATTTGTCAACGCCGGCCTGGCCGGGCACGCCGTCGTACGTGGCGTTGATGGGGTCTTGCGGGGCATGGCAGATGGCGTTGCAGAAGGAAGGGGTTTCGTGCCATTGCCAAAAGCCCACGCCCGCCACGGCAACCACCGCCACGCACACGGCCGCCACGATGGCCGCCCGCTTCTTGCTGCGGGGCTTCTTCGGCGCCGCGCCCCCTTCGGCCGACGCGCCGGCGGCTTCCGGGGCCGGGGCGACGCTCTCTGCCGCAGTGTTCAGGGTGTTGTCTTCGCTCATGATGCGCTCCTCGCTTCCCGTTGCGCGCCTACGCCAGAAGGGCGAAGCCCTCGGCCAGCAGCTCTTCCGCCTTGTCCAGGTTTTGGTGGCAGGCTTCGGGGTTATGGGCCCCTTCGGAGTTCTCCACCATCACGTAATCCCAATAGAACTGTGCATGGCGGTGAATCTGCTGCGCCTGCTCCAACGTTGCGGCGTCAAGCGAGTCCTTCGCGGCCGTCAGCTGCTGGATGTAGCGCTCGATCTGGGCGGCAATCTCGTGCTCCCGCTGGGTAACCCCCTCTTGCCACTGCCGTACTTCCGCCGCAATGTCGTCATGGCACAGGGCGCACTTCTCTTGCTGCGCTTCGCTCTCCAGCGGGCTTACCAGGTAATGGGAGGCGTACTTGGTGCCCGCCTCGTCGGTTTCGGTGGCCATATGGCAATCGGCGCAGCTGAAACCGGCCGCTGCCATGCGCGACCCCGCACCGCCGTAAATGGTCTCGAATTCCGGATGCTGCGCCTTCAGCAGGGGGGCGCCGGTGTCGGGGTGCTCCCAGTCCATGAACCCGATGCCGTCGTAGTAGGCCAGGATGGCCTCGGCGGTCATGGCCTCAGTGCCCACATAGGGGTTCGTGGTGGCCTTGGTTTGGGGGTTGAAATAGTACTCGTTGTGGCACTGGCCGCACACCTGCGACTCCACCGGGGTGGTGGCCACGGAATTGCCCAGCGAGTTCAGGTAGAAGCCGTTGGTCACTTCCAACTGAGTGGGATCGTTGCCGTGGCAGTTGTAGCAGCTCACCGGCTCGGTCATCAGCGCCAGCACCTCGCCGAAGGGCTTGGCGTAGGCGGAATCCCCCTCCGCTTGCACCATGGCGGTGTACTGGGGCGTTTTGCAGGTGATGCAGTTGGCCAGCGTCTTCTCGTTCACGCGGGGCGTCTCGGCTATGGAGCGCAGCGTATAGGAATGGGAAGCGGCCTCGTCGTAGCCCTTGGCAAACCCGTAGCCCTTGTACATGGTGGCGAGCTGCGGATAGGTTTCCAGATAGTTATCCTTGCCGGATTCTGGGGAATTGGCCTCGTTGTCCAGCCAGGTGCGGTACTGGTTGGGGTACAGCCCTTGCCACTGCTCGGCCACCACAACGCCGAATTGGTCCTGCGCGGGCACCGCGTTCATGGCGGCTTCGTCCGTGACGGGGTTGTTGGCCTGGGGCGCGCACGCCGCCAAAGCGGCCGTCAGCGCTACCGTGGCGACTACCGCACCGATAAGCCTTACCTTCTTGTCCATGGTTCCTCCTTGCTTTACGGGCGCCCCTCCAGGGCACCGGCCCGCGCAATTCGCCCGCCCTCCCGCGAGCCCGGCGGCTTCGTCCGGGAAGGGCGAATCACCTTGCGCCTATCCTATGCGCGCGGCCAGGCCCTCAGGAAGGGGCACGGTGGCCGCTTTTTTCAGGTACGGTTTGAAACTGTCATGGTGACAGTTTCCGCCGAGGATTCCCCGAACGGCTCCGCCGCCGAACAGGGCCCCTTCCCCCTGCGCCCCAACTGGAATCGCAGCGCCCGGGAAGGGCAGGCGTCGATGCAGGCGCCGCAGGCCATGCAGTCGCCGGCCTTCACCTGCAGCTGTTGGCCGGAAAGCGCCGGCTGCAGGATGGACGGGTCGGCCAGGCAAGCCTTCTGGCACCGGCCGCAATGGGTGCATTCGCTTGGGGAAATGGCCACGTTCAGCTGGCCCGCGCGCCCTAGCACCTGGTACAGGCCGCCCAAAGGGCACAGGCTGCGGCACCAAGCCCGCCGCTTCCACAGAAGATCGCACGTCAGCACGGCCACCAGCGTGAGCGCCCCGGCAAAGCCGCCGAAGGCCAGCCCTTTGTTCACCGCTCCTATAGGAGAAACCGCCTGGAACAGCGGAAAGGCCGCAAGTGCCGAAAGCACCACCGTTGCCGCCGCCATCGCGATCTTCGCCCGGCGGGGCAGCGGGCGCCCGCCATCTGGCAGCCCCAGCTTCCCCCGCAGCCAATCGGCCCCTTCCCCCAGCAGGTTCACCGGGCACACCCAGCCGCAGAAGGCGCGGCCCCGCACCAGCCCGTACACCAGCACCACCGGCAGCGCCCCCACAAGCCACAGCGGGTCGAAGCTTTTGGCCGCCGCGGCCATTTCCAGCACCGCCAACGGGTCGAGGAGGGTAACACCCGCCACCGAAGAAGAGGCAAGGCTGCCGTAGAACGGCCCTAGGGCTGGCGTGGCTACCTCGGTCTCGGTGCCGGAAAACGCGCCGAACAGGCCCCATCCGGCCGCGAGCACCGGCAAGCAGAACAGCGCCAGCGCCGCCACCTGCACCAGGCGACGGGCAACGGTGATGCGCCCCGGCCCTTTTGCCGCCGCGGCCGTTTTCGGCCGTCCGCTTCCGCCGGCCGCCATCATCTGCCCGCAAATTCGTCTTCGAAGTTGCAGTACACCAAATTCACGCCCGTCACGCCCGGCACCGCCGCAAAGCCGCTGGCCACGGCATGAGACGCCCCCGTTGTGGCCGCCTCGATGGTGACCACCAGCTTGTGGCCCTGGGTTTCGTGCACCTCCACCCCTTCGCGGGCGGCCAGATCCGCCGCCACCGCGGCGGTCTTGCCCGACACCGTCTCCACCACCAAGCTGGAGATGACCACCGGCTCGTCGTTCATGGACAGGTTCTCGTCGCTCATGGTTTCAGCCTTTCCGAATAACCGGGCGCGCTAACCCTGCGGATGGCAGGTGATGCACTCGCCCCGGGGCCCAAACACCTCGAAAGTGGCCACGTCGCCGTCCACGTAGTGATCGGCCGGCAGCGCGGGGGCCGCCGCCAGCATGTGGTCGGTGGCCTCGTTGGCGCCATGGCAGCCGTAACAGCCGGCCATGCCCAGGCTCTCGTAGCGCCCCTGGTGGGACGCGGACATGAGCGGGGGCTCGCCGGGGCCGTACTCCGCCGCGCCGCCGGCGGAAGGCGCCCCGCCACATCCGGCCGCCGCCAGCGCCATCGTCAGCGCCATCGCGCCCATCGCGGCGGCGCGCGCCGCTTTCGTTCCCATTCCCATGGCAAACCTCCTAAATCTTCTCGATGGCCACGCAGGTCTTCTTGAAATCCGGCTCCTTCGACAGCGGGCAGTACACGTCCTGCACCGCCAAATTCACCAGCGTTTCATCGGCGAAGAAGGGAGCGAAGGCCATGCCCTCGGGGGGCACGGTGCGCCCGGCGGTGGACACCGTTATCTCGAAGCTGCCGTAGCGGGAAGTCACGCGAGCCCGGTCGCCGTCCTTCAGCCCCAACCGCTCGCAATCGGCCGGGTTCATGTCCAGCAGCGCGCTGGGCAGGGCCCGGTGCAGCTCGGGCACGCGGCGAGTCATCGATCCGGTGTGCCAATGTTCCAGCAAGCGGCCGGTGCAGAACCAGAAGGGATACTCCTGCGAGGGCACCTCGGCCGGCGGCTCGTAAGGGCGGAACACCGCCGAGGGCTTGCGATCGGCGCTCTTGTAGAAGCTCACGCCGGCCGCCAGGTCCTGCTCGCCGTACTGCTGCACCCCCAGCTGGTCAAAGCCGTCCTCCTGGGGCCCGTCGCAAAAGCGCCACAGGGTGGGCAGCCACTGGCCGTTCACTTCCCGCACCGGCCACGTGAGGCCGTGGTTTTCGATGTACAGGTCGTAAGGAGCCAGCTGCTTGGCCTCCATCTTCAGCTTTTCGGCCGCGTTGATGGCGGCCGCCTTCTCGTTCAGCTGCGGGTTCGAGAACGTGCGGTACTCCTCCCACAGGGTGCGGCACACTTCTCGCTGGCTGCCCTTGAACTGGCCCGCCTGCTTGTCGTACACCGCGCCGAACAGCAGATCGAAGGCATCTTGGCCGCCGATGGTCTCGCCCTCCAGCACCCGCTTGGCAATCTCCATCAGCATCCACAGGTCCCACTGGGCCTCTCCCGGCGGGTCGATGGCCTTCTCGAACACCGCCGTGCGGCGCTCGCCGTTGCCGAAGGCGCCTTCGCGTTCCACCCACATGGCCGCCGGCAGCACCACGTCGGCGTACTGGGTGGACAGGGTGGGATACACCTCGCTCACGCAGATGAAGCAGTCGAAAATGCCCTGCTTGTCGCTGTCGCCGCGCCCGAGGAAGCGGGTGAGGTTGGGCATCGACACTGCCCAGTTGTTATGGGCGGTCCACAGGAAGTCCACGTTGCCCTTCGACAGCTCGCGGAACATCTTCACCGTGTGCATGCCCGGCTTCTCAATGGCGTCCAGGTAGCCTTCGGGCAAGTTCCAAATGGCCTCGCTGTAGCGACGGTGCGGGGCTTTGGCCACCAGCAAGTCGGCCGGAAGGCGATGGCTGAAAGTGCCCACCTCCCGCGCCGTGCCGCAAGCGGACGGCTGCCCGGTGAGGGAGAAGGCGCCGTCGCCGGGCAGCGCGTAGCGGCCGGTGAGGAAGTGGATGTTGTAAATGCAGTGGTTCATCCAGGTGCCGCGGTTGTGCTGGTTCACCCCCATGGTCCAAAGCGACAGCACCTTGCGGGACTTGTCGGCGAAAACCTCGGCCAGCTCTTGGATGTCGGCCGCTGGCACGCCGGACACTTCCTCGGCGTACTCCAGCGTGTAAGGGGCCAGACGCGCGGCGAACTGTTCGAAGGTGATGTTCTCCACGCTGTCCACCGTTTTGCCCGCCTCGCTGGCATCGTAACCGTCCTCGAAAGCGTTGCCGATGTTCTCGGCGCCCTGCTTGAACTGGATGTGATCGGCCACGAACTCGCGGTCGTAGAGGTTGTTCTGAATCAGGTAGTTCGCAATGGCGTTCGCGATGGCGATATCGCTGCCGGGGGCGAATTGCAGCACCTTGTCGGCACTGGCGGAGGTGCGGGTGGTGAGGGTGGTCACGTCGTAGTGGCGCACGTTGGAATCCGCCAGCTTGCGGGCGGTGAGGCGCGAGTACAGCATGGGATGCGCCTCGGCCATGTTGGCGCCCCAGGTTACGAACACGTCGGTTTCGTCGATGTCGGCGTAGCAACCGGCCGGCTCGTCGGTTTGGAAGATGTTCATGAAGCCCACCACGGCGCTGGCCATGCACAGGCGGGCGTTGGGATCGATGTTGTTGGAGAGCAGGCCCGCCTTCCAGAACTTCGCCGTGGCGTAGCCCTCCACGATGGGCTGCTGCCCGCTGCCCCAGAAGGCCAGGCGGCTCTTGTCCGCCTTCCAGGTTTCCTTCAAACGGGCCGCCACCAAATCCAGCGCCTCGTCCCACGTGGCTTCCCGCAGACCCCCGTCGGTGCCCTTGGTGGCCTTGTCGTCGCGGATGAGCGGCTTAGTAAGGCGGTCGTCCCCGTACAGGGCGTTGGCCAGATAGTAGCCCTTCACGCAGTTCAACCCGCGGGAGCTGCCGTTTTCCGGGTCGCCGGTAACCGACACCAGGCGCCCGTCTTTGGCCTCCACGATCACGCCGCAGCCGCAGCCGCAAAAGCGGCACACGCCCACCGTCTTCACCGTGCCGGCCGCATCCGCCGAAGCGGCGGCAGCGGGCGCCCCGCTTTCAGTGCCGCAACCGGAAAGCGCCCCCATCGTGCCGCCCGCAGCGGCACTGGCCAGGGCAATCGCGCTCGCTTTCACGAATTTCCTCCGGGTGATGTCCATGCAAGCCTCCTTATCCTCGCGAACATCCGAAGCCTTACGGCCTTGGTTCAAAACGTCTGCCGGCTACCCTTCGGCCAGCGCCACCGAAATGGCGGGACCGGGGTCGTCTACCGGGCATCGCTGCACGCACAGGCCGCAGCCGGCGCAAGCGTCCTCGTGCACCACAGGGGCGAACACCGCGTGGATGGCGTCCCCCTCCCGCTGGCGGTAATCGATGGAGATGGCCTCGTCTATCAACGGGCAAGCGCGGTAGCAAACCTCGCAGCGCATGGCCCGGTAAGAGAGGCACCTCTCTTCATTGACGACCGCCGTGCCCATGCGCACTTCCCTCATCGACCGAGGCCCCACCAACGCGCCAGTGGGGCAAGCGGCCGCGCAGGGAAAGTCGGCGCAGAGGGCACAGGCCTGCTGCCGCGGCTCGATGCAGGGGGTGGAGGCGTCTGCGCCGGCGGAGAGCGGCGCTGCGTGGATGGCCCGGTGAGGACAGGCCTCGATGCAACGCCCGCAGCGCACGCAACGGGCCGCAAAGCCCTCGGGCGACAGCGCGCCGGGCGGCCGCAGCAGCCCACCGGGCCGCTGGGTAGCCCCCAAAAGTGATGCGCCCATCAGCGCCATCGCGCAAACGGCAGCTGCCGCACCCAGCTTGCCCATGGCCCACCTCCTTCGCCGTCCAACCTTAAGCCGCATGTTAGGGGGCGCAACTGTTACCTTAAAGGGCCACGAAATCTGAAATACAAGGGGACACTTTCAAACTGTCATGGTGACAGTTTGCCCCTTACCGCCCCCAAGGAGCTATACTGACGGCAACCGCACCGGAAAACGGGCGCCCCTCAGATGGGGGCGGCCGTCCCAGGCGGCGCACGAGATCCCTCCGACGAAAGGACCTCCATGCAGTTGGACGAATCGAGCCCTTTGCCCCTGTACCGGCAAATCTACGACTCCATCCGCACTGGCATCGATGCGGGATCGTACCCTCCAGGCAGCAGACTGCCCTCCATCCGCGGACTGGCCGACGAGCTTCAGTGCTCCCGCAACACCATCGATGCCGCCTATTCACTGCTGGTGGAAGAAGGCTTCGTGGCCAGCCGTCCAGGGTCGGGTTACCGGGTGCTCGACCTTCACCAGCTCTCCCCCGTTCCCGCCCCCGCCGCGGCGGGGCACACGTCCCCCGCCGCCCCCGCGGGCGCCAACCCCGTCCGCTACGATTTTTCCTATGGAAACCTGGAGCCGGGCACCTTCCCCGCCTCCGCCTGGCGCTCCATCGTAGACGACCTTCTGCTTTCCGTGGAAAGCCGCACCTGCGACACCTACACCAACCCCTTGGGGGAAATGGCGCTACGCCAGCAGATAGCCTGGCGCCTCAACTCCTCCCGCAACATGGACTGCACCGCCGACCAGATCATCGTCCAAGCCGGCACGGCCGCCAGCATCCAGAACCTGCTCGCCCTGTTCGACAGCGGCCGCGACACCGTGTGCATGGAGGAGCCGGGCTACGACGGGGCGCGGCAAGTGTTCTCCCGCAGCGCCTTCCCCGTGGCCCCCTGCCGCGTGTACGGCACCATGGAGAACTTCTTCGAAGATTTGGAAAAGGCGCAGCCGCGGCTGCTCTACGTCACCCCGTCCAGCCAGTTTCCCACCTGCTCGGTGATGCCCATTAAAATGCGGGCGCGGCTGATTGCCTGGGCGGAAGCCAACGACACCTACATCCTGGAGGACGATTACTGCCGCGACTTCCGCTACCGGGAGCGGCCCTTGCCGCCGCTGCAGTCGATGGACCAGAGCGGCCGCGTCATCTACATGGGCACGTTTTCCAAATCGCTCTCCCCGGCGCTGCGCATGAACTACCTGGTGCTGCCCCCGCGGCTGCTGGAGCGCTGGCACGAGAAATTCCGCGGCGCCTACCCCACCGTGCCCTGGCTCTCCCAGGCCGCCTGCGCCCGGTTCATGGCCGACGGCCAATGGGACCGCCACCTGCGACGGCTGCAAATGAAGAACCTGCGCAAGTACACCGCGCTTTTCGAGGCGCTGCAGAAGGCCATGGGGCAGAAAGTGGACGTCCTCGAAAACGGCACCGGGCTGCATCTGCTGGTGGACGTGAAAGACGGGCGCAGCCAAGAGGAGCTGCTGGCGCTGGCCCGGGCGGCCGGAGTAGCGGTGTACGGCACCGAGCGCTATTGGATGTCCGAAAACCATCCGCTGAAAAGCTGCATGCTCGTTGGCTTTTCAGCCATACGGGAAGAAGACATTGCGCCGGGAATCGACGCCTTGGCCCAAGCCTGGTTCGGATAAGGGGCGTTTACAGCGGCGCACAACACATCCGTAATAGAGCGCCCGGGGCCAGCCGCTCTTCCATGGCCTATAATTCCCCCGATGCATGAAACCAGAGAAGGAGCGAAGCCATGCACGCCCTCGTGGTAGAAGACGACGCCGCCATCGTGGCGGCCCTCACCAGCCTGCTGAAGTCGCAGAACATCGATGTCACCAGCACGGCCACCCAGTCGGGCGCCTGCCAGCTTCTGGCCGAGCGCAGCTTCGACATCGCGCTTCTGGACGTCACCCTGGCCGAAGGCAGCGGCTTTGTGGTGTGCGCCGCCGCCCGCAACGTGGCGCCGGCCATGCCCATCATCTTCCTCACCGCCTCCGACGACGAATACTCCACCGTGGCAGGGCTGGACATGGGGGCCGCCGACTACATCGCCAAGCCCTTCCGCCCCCGAGAACTGCTGTCCCGCATCCAGGCGGCGCTGCGCCGCTCGGCGCCCGAGCAAAACGTGCTGGAAGCCGGCGACGTGCGGCTGAACATCACCTCCGGCACCGTCACCAAAGCGGGGGCAGAGGTGGTGCTCTCGGCGCTGGAGTACCGGCTCTTGCTGTACTTCCTGCAGCACAAGAACCGCGTGATCACCCGCGAGAACCTACGAGACGCCATCTGGGACTCCGCCGGCGAGTACATTTCCGACAACGCCCTGAACGTGTACATGAAGCGGCTGCGGGAAAAAGTGGAAGCCGATTCCAGCAACCCGCAGATTCTGGTCACCGTGCGGGGGCTGGGATTCAAGGTGTGCGGGTAAATGGGCAGCACGTCCACCCTGTTGCGCCAATGCTTGGCCCTGGCGCTGCTCACCTCTGCGCTCACCTGGGCCGCGCCGGCCGAAGCGAAACCGTGGACAGCGGCCACCGGCGCCATCGCGCTTGCGTTCTTCGCCGTCATATCGCTGCTGCGCCACCGCCGGGTTCAGCAGCTTACGGCGCAAATCGACGAGGTGCTGCACAGCGGCCGCACCGTGCGGTTCGAGAAATGCCGCGAAGGGGACGTGGCGGTGCTGGCCAACGAGCTGGAGAAGATGGTGGCGCGGCTGGCCCGGGCCACCGACGCCCTGCAGAAAGAGCGCGGCGCCCTGGCAGATTCGCTGGCGGACGTGTCCCATCAAATCCGCACCCCCCTCACCGCCGCCCAGCTGATGCTGGCCGCCATCGAGCAAGAAGACGACCCTCGCCGCCGCAAACATCAGCTGCGGCAGCTGGAAAGCCAGATGGAGCGCATCTCCTGGCTGGTGACCACCCTGCTGAAAATCGCGAAAGTTGACGCCGGCGCCATACGGGTGCAAGCGAATCCCGTGAACGTGGCCCAATGCATGAGGCGGGCCGCCAGCCCCCTGGAAACCGCCCTCGACCTGCGCGATGTGGCGCTGGAAACGGACATACCCCTCGATGCCGCATTCACGGGCGATGAGCTGTGGACCGCCGAGGCTATCGAGAACATCCTGAAGAACTGCATGGAGAAAACCCCTGCCGGGGGCCACATCCGCGTGAGCGCCTGCGAAACCCCGCTGGCCACCACCGTGCGCATCACCGACACCGGCCCCGGCATCGCGCCGGCCGACCTGCCCCGCATCTTCGACCGCTTCTACCGCGGCGACGAGGGGCAACCCGCGCCGAGCAGCAGCGAAGACAGCGCTGTGCGGCTTTCCGCCGCCGCTCCCGAAGGCTTCGGCATCGGGCTGTCGCTGGCGCAGGCGCTCATCAGCGCCCAGGGAGGCACTCTGCAGGCGGCCAACGGCGGCCACGGGGGCGCCGAGTTCACCCTCACCTTCCCCAAGCTGGTGGTATAGGCAAGATGACCGTTTAGTAATGGACGCGTCATAGGGCAGTAAGCCCCCTTCCTCATACTTTTCTTGGCAACATATCCGAAGAAAGGCAGTTTCGATATGGACATCCTTACCGTAAGCCACCTGACCAAGACCTATGGCGAAGGGGAAACCGCCACCGTGGCGCTGAACGACGTGTCGCTTTCGGTGGCCGAAGGCGAATTCGTGGCCATCGTGGGCAGCTCGGGGTCGGGCAAATCCACCCTGCTGCACCTCATCGGCGGCGTGGACCGCCCCACCAGCGGACGGGTTATGGTGAACGGCATCGACGTGTACAGCCGCAGCGACGAGGAGCTGGCGGTGTTCCGTCGCCGCGAGGTGGGGCTGGTGTACCAGTTCTACAACCTAGTGCCAGTGCTGAACGTGGTGGAGAACATCACGCTGCCGGTGGCGCTGGACGGGCGTCCCGTGAACCAGCAGAGGCTGGCCGATCTGGTGGCCAAGCTGGGGCTGCGGGGGCGCGAAGGGCACCTGCCCAGCCAGCTGTCCGGCGGCCAGCAGCAGCGGGTGGCCATCGGGCGGGCCCTCATGAACGCCCCGTCGGTGCTGCTGGCCGACGAGCCCACCGGCAACCTGGACACCAAGAACAGCGCCGATATCATGCAGCTTTTGCGCGCCTCCAACCGCGAGCTGGGGCAAACCATGCTGGTGATCACCCACAACGAGGAGATTGCCCTGGCGGCCGACCGCATCATCGCCATCGAAGACGGCCGCATCGTGCGGGACGAGAGGATCCGCCGATGAACGCCATGACCACCTTCACCTTGAAGTCGCTGCGGGCGAACAAGGTGCGCACGCTGGTGACCATCGCCGGCGTGGCGCTGGCGGCAGCGCTGCTCACCGCGGTGCTGACCAGCTACACCAGCCTCATGGACATGATGTACCGCGGCGAGGCCCACAGCGGCGGCACCTGGCAAGCGCAGGTGCAGTCCAACAACCTCAATCAACTGGAGGACGAAGCGAAAGAAGCCCTGGACAGCGGCGCCATCACCACCTTCGCCGCCCTGGAGAACGTGGGTTTCGGCCAGCTGACCGACGAACAGAAAAACCAAATCGGCTACTACCTGCCCATCGCCAACATCACAGGCGACGTGGAACAGATCTGCGCCATCCGCCCCAGCGAGGGGCGGCTGCCCCAAGCGCCGGGCGAAATCCTGCTGTCTTCCATTTGGCAGCAGACCGATCAGCCGGTAAAGCTGGGCGATACCCTCACTTTGCCCGTGGGCCAGCGGCAAGCGGTGGAAGTCGACGACGAGAGCCCCTCCGTGGACCAAACACAGTGGAGAAGCGCAGAGGATGCCCAGCGCCGCAGCACCATTGAAGCCGGCAGCCTGCTGGACTCTTCCATCGGCTACCTCAACGCCGCCCTTGACGGCGACTCTCTCAACGAGCAGCTGACCAACCTCCAAGAGCGCACCTTCACCGTGGTGGGCTTCTACAACGATGTCAACTACTGCTCCAACACCAACGTGGGGCTGATGGCCTTCACCTGCGGGGAAACACCGCTTGAAGGGATGACCGCCTTCGGCTATGCCACTTTGGACGACGCCAGCAGCTCCGCTCAAATCGAGGAACGCATTGAAGGGGCCTTCCCCACCTCCCCCGTCACCCGGCTGCACACTGCCATGCTGCGCTATATGGGCATCAACACCGGCGGTGCCATCTGGGACACCTTCTACGGCATCATGACCATTCTTGCCGCCGTTATCATTGTCTCCTGCGTATCGCTCATCTACAACGCCTTCGCCATCTCGGTGGCGGAGCGCTCGGGGCAGTTCGGTCTTTTGGCCTCAGTGGGCGCATCCCGCGGCCAGCTGCGGCGGGCCGTTGTCACCGAGGCGCTGGCGGTGGCGCTGGTGGGCATTCCGCTAGGACTTCTGGTGGGCATCGGCGGCTGCGCCGTCACTTTCTACTTCCTGGGCGATGGCATCGCCACCCTGTTCAGCGGCAATAGCACGGTGCCCTTCCGCCTGGCAGTGGAGCCGATGGTGCTCGCGGCGGTGCTGGCGCTCACTTTGGTAACCGTGCTGTTCTCGGTGTTCGTGCCCGCCTGGCGCGCCAGCCGCACCAACATCATCGACGCCCTGAGGGGGCGCCAAAGCCGGCGCGCCTCCAAGAAAGGCGAGAAGCGGGCCGCCCGCGCCACCGGGCCCTCCCAACTGTGGCGCCAGCGCGGCATCGCCGGACGTGTGTTCGGCATAGGCGGCACACTGGCCCGCACCAACCGCAGGCGCGGCGCCTCAAAGGGCACGGCCGCATCCGTTTCGCTGGCGCTGGCCATCGTGCTACTGATGACCGCCGGTTCGCTGTCAACCTTCCTGGGCACCCTGGCCGATGTGGCTTCCGGCGGCGGCATGCCCGAGGGGGACGTGGCCGTTAGCGCCGGCTTCATGTCCCCCTCCGAGGCCAAGCGCCAGAACTTGCGCAACGGCAGCTACGACACCCAAACGGCCACCCAACCGGCCACGGCGCAGGAGGCGGCCGAGGTGGCGCAGGCCCGCTTCGCCCAGCAGGCGACCATCTTCGCCGAGGCCTACAAAGCCCTCTCCGCCGTGCCCGATGCCGAAGCCATCGGATGGCGGTTGGACTCCTTCGCCCCTGTGTCCATGGATGCCTCCATGGTGAGCAGCCACCTCGTCGCGGAAAACGGCGAGACGTCCCTTGCCAGCGACGGTGTGGCCGAGAACGGCAAATTCAACACCCACGCCCTGTTCGTCTATCTCGACGACGCTGCATTCGATGCGTACGCCCGCCAGCTGGGCCAGAACCCTTCCGACTATTACAACCCCGACCATCCGCGGGCCATCGCCATCGGCCGCGCCTACGGCAACAACGGTATCAGTTACACCCTCATCGACACCGTCACCAACACCGGCACCGTTCAAGTGACGCTGGCGGGGGTCTACAAAGGGCGCGTGGTGGACGGCTTCGCCGTGGGCGGCCGAAACGAAAACGGCGACCTGACCCGAGAAATAACCCCCTACTTCATCAGTGACGACGATTCCCGGCCCAGTGTTTCCGACGATGAGATGCTGGCCGGCACCCAGGTGGCCACCTACGACGTGGAGATCGCCGCTATTGCCGACGAGGCACCAGCCGCTTTAGGCGGGGGTGGCGAAGGGGTGCAGCTGGTACTGCCCATGTCCATGGCATCATCCCACGCGTTCTTCCTCCACGACCCCTCGTTCCACGGACTCTTCAACACCCCCGAAGGCGAGTCGGCGGAGGTGGCGCAGGCGCTCATCGACCGCCTCGGCGACACCCTGGCCGACCAGGACCAATTCACGGTGAGCTTCCTGTATATGAACGACTATGCGACCGGGCTGAACCAAAACCAGATAATGGCCACAGTGGTGAACGTGTTCTGCTTGCTGTTCACTGTTATCTTGGCCCTCATCGCCATGGCCAACGTGTTCAACACAGTAACCAACGGCCTTATCCTGCGCCAAAGAGAATTCGCCGTCATGCGCTCCATCGGCTTGGCGAACCGCCAGTTCCGTCGCATGATTGCCAGCGAGTGCGCCACCTGGTGCCTGCGGGGTCTCATTCCCGGCAGCCTGATCTCCCTGGCCGTGGCTTACCTGCTCTACCAGCAGGTGGCCGGTTCCTTGAAGGGATTGGCCTTCTTCCTGCCCTGGTCCTATGTAGCGCTAGCGGCGGCCCTCACCGCTTGCACCATCCTCGCGTCGGTGGCTTACGGCATGCACCGCTGCAAAGCCGCCAACCTGGTGGAAGCCCTGCGCACCGACAGCGTCTAAACTCACAGGGGCCGCGCCGGTCAAGCCCGCCGGCGCCCCCGCTTCCCCAATGCAGCACCCCACCGGAGTGGTGTAAGCGCTGTCGGCACGGGAAGTGACGGTGCCCCACCAAATCGATGCCCCCAGACAGCGCCCCCCTACCAAAGCCGTCAAAACATGTTGTGTACCGCGTTTTGGCAGCTTTGGTAGGGTTTTTCGACACAATTTAGCAACTTTGGTAGGAAAAAAGCGATCTCGGCCACAATGTCCAGAATGGAGCCTGCGTTTTCCCTGTTCAACAGCCTGTACCGGTTGCGGCCCTCGGCTCCCTGAACCAACCTACCTACCAAAATTGCAGAATTGCGATTGGCAATGCACGTTTTGTCGGTTTTGGTAGCTCACAGCCAATGGCGAGCGGGCCGATAAGCCGGGTTCTGTCGTTGGACGGCCATTTATCTGCGACGGACGTCACCGCCCGCCTTTAGCACGCAACCCGAACGCACGGAAGGGCAGCCGTATGGCGTTCCTATTTGCGCTTGCTCCAGATGGGGTTTGCCAAGCTGCGCCGTTACCGACGCACTGGTGCGCTCTTACCGCACCGTTTCAGCTTTTCTCTCGCCCGAAAGCAAGGGAGTTTTCTTTTCTGTGGCACTGATCCGTCGGGTTGCCCCGCCCAGCCGTTAGCTGGCATCTTGCCCTTAGGAGCCCGGACTTTCCTCACGCTTTGATAGCGCGCGACCGCCTGGCCCACTCGCCTGTGGTATTTTATATCAATCGAACACGGTTTCTCCCGAGATTGGAACAGCAACATCATGACCACCTGTGCACTGGTTGGGGCCTCCGAATTCAACAGCACTCACTTCCTCGAAGCGGCCCAGGGTGGGCTGTTCGACTACGTGATTGCCGTTGATGGCGGTTACGGGGCGCTGAAAGCCATCGGCGTTGCGCCCGACCTCGCGCTGGGGGACTTCGACTCGCTGGGCTACACCCCCAAAGACGTGCGCACCTGCGTGTTCCCTTCTCACAAGAACGAAAGCGACATGGAGTTGGCCCTCAAACGGGTGCAGCGGCGCAAAATGGACGAAGCGGTAATTTACGGCGGCCTGGGCGGGCGGCTGGACCATACACTGGCCAACCTGCAACTGTTCGCCGCCTATTCCGAAAAGGGGCTTTCCATCACTGCGGTGGGGCTGAACGAACAGATTGCCTTCCTCACCGGGCCCGGCACCTTCGAGATACCGGCGCTGGAGGCGGGCACGGTGTCGGTGTTCGCCATGAACGACCGCTGCCGGGGGGCGTTTGAAGTGGGCATGGCCTATCCGCTCGAAGAGTGCACCCTCACCAACCGCACCTCGCTGGGGCTTTCCAACGAACTGCACGGGGAAGCCGCCGTGGTAGGCGTTGAGAAGGGCACGCTAGCCATTTTTCTGCCGGTTTAGGGCGTCCTCAGGCAGTGGAGCCGCCCTTCAGCCGACGCCCCGCCTTGCCGCGGATTTCCGAAAACTCGATAGCCCACACGTCGGTGATGTCCCATTCCCGCTGAATGGCGCCGCCGATTTCATGCTTGAACTGAGGGCAGTACTTCATGCACAGGGCCACCAGCGCCTGGCGCACCTCCACCGCATCGGTCACCTTCGCGATGGTGCCGCCGGCTACCACCGATGCGAAGCGGGTGGTGAAGAACGTTTCCTCGTAAATGGGCTCCACCTCGGTGGCCACCGCCACGCTCACACGGGCATCCCGCTGCCAGTCGTCAATCTTGTGCCCGGGGCGCTTGCCCGTGTGGATGTACATCTTGCCGTCCATCATCACGTAAGACAGCGGCACGCCGTAGGGGGTACCGTCGGCGTCTACCGTAGACACCACGGCGTACTCCCCCGCTTCCAGTATCTCCAGCGCTTCCTCGCACGAAAGCTCGCGCTCCTTCATTTGCATGGGATAACTTTGGGTCATGCGTTGCCTCCTTCGGTCGGCCACGGGTTTTCACCGACGCCGTGCAAAAATCGATCAAGCAGGAGTATAAGCTCTTTTGTGTTCAGAGGTTTTGTGGCATGGGCCGTCATGCCGGCTTCCCGCGAGCGACGGTACATCTCCTCGAAAGCATCGGCAGTGAGCGCGATAATAGGCATCTGAGCCACGTCGGCCCGCGGCAGCGCCCGGATGGCGCGAGTGGCAACGTCCCCCTCCATACGGGGCATGCGCATGTCCATCACCACGACATCGAAATAGCCTTCGGGCGATTCCGCTACCGCTTCCACCGCCTCGTCGCCGTCTTCCGCCAACTGGAAGCTGAACCCGAAATCCTCCAGGATCGCCCCCATCATTTCACGGGACAGCTCGTCGTCATCGGCAATCAGCACTCGCAGGCCGTCGAAGCGGATGGAACGGTAATCCCCCTCCCCCGCGGCCCCCGGCGATTCCACCGGCTTCGAGCGGTTCAGCCTCAGCGGCAGCAGGATGTCGAACTGGGTGCCAGCCCGCAGTTTGCTCTTCACCGAGATGGTGCCTCCCAGCAAGTCCACCAGGTTCTTGGTAATGGTCATGCCAAGGCCAGTGCCCTCCGTTTGTGGCGCACGCCCCATGCTGTCCCGTTCGAAAGGCAGAAACACGCGGTCGAGGAAGTCGGTCGACATGCCGCAGCCGTCGTCGCGCACCACCACTTCGTACATGCCGGCGCCGTTGGGGGAAACCGCCCCCTCCAGCACCAGCAAGTCCACGCACCCGCCCTCGTCGGTGTACTTGAGAGCGTTACCCACCGTGTTCAGCATGATCTGCTTAAGCCGCAAAGGATCGCTCAGCACGTGACGATGCTTCACCTTGGATGCATCCACCGTAAAGGCGATGCCCTTTTCCTTTGCTTGACCCGCAAACACATCGCGTACCTCTGCCACCAGCTGCACCAGGTCAATCGCCTGTTCGCTCAGCACCATTTTGCCGCTCTCGATGCGATTCACGTCCAAAATGTCGTTGATGAGATTCAGCAGATGATTGCTGGAAAGCCGAATTTTCTCCAAACTGCTAACCATGCTGTCCGAATCATCCAGATGGGCCAGAGCCAAATCGCAATAGCCCATGATTGAATTCAGCGGCGTGCGCAGGTCATGAGAAATATTGGTGAGAAAGGTGGTCTTCGACTCGTTGGCATGCTTGGCCACCGCCAGTGCCGTTTCCAGCGCCTCGCTTTGGTCCATCTTCTTTTGCACCTCATCGTTGATGTTGCGGGCCGCCAGCACCACGCCGCGGGCTCCTTCGCCAGTTTTAATCACCCGCAACTCGATGAACTGCTCTTCGCTGCCAAACAACCGCTTGAACACCACCGACAAATCAGCCGGCGCCCCAGGGCCACCCTCGGCATAACGGCGCAGTGCTTCCAGGTTCAGATGGGCAAAAACCTCTGCCTTGTGTTCGCGCGCCACGTAGTTGGCACAGTAGTCCTCCAGCCAGTCCCCATAGGCCATCCCCCCTTCAATGACCTTGGCGAAGTACGCCGCCACCTCGGTGCGCACCAGATAGGGCTCTATCCTGTCCTGAGTCAGATCAACGTTGTAAAGAATGAAATACTCTGCGCTCAGGCCTTCAATTATCTCCGAACGACGGGCACTGGCGGCCTGCGTCTCCTTCAATTGGGTGATGTCCTCTAAAAACCCCGTGGCAAACCGGGAAGCGGCTGTTGTCCGCGAGAGGCTGATGCGAATCCAGCGGCCATCGCGCAACTCTTCCTCGAACAGCACCTTCGCACAATGGGACGGGAGCTCCTCTATGCCCTCACGCACCCGCCGAACCGCATCGCCGTCGAACAAAGCGGTTGCGAATTCCTCGACGCTCAGGTAACTGATGTCCAGCCCACACGATTCCCGCGCAGGCTCGGTGAGCAGCAAAAGCCGGGTACGGGCTTCGTAGAAAAACATACCCGCCGCCACGCTTTCCATTGCGGAATGAGAGTGGGTCATCCAATTGGTTATGTCTTGCAATTCGTAGCCGCAATATCCCTCCATGATAGGGAAGACAACCACGTTTTGGAATGTGCGATAGGCCACCGATACCGTTTCAAACTCCACCGCCTCGCCTTGATATGCAGCGCGGTAGAAGTAATCAAGCCATGCGCGATCGCCATCGGGCCATATCTCATAAATGTTGCGACCCCGCAGATCGTCGGGGGCGCAGTCGGCTGTTGCTGCCATCGCCGAGTTTAGGTACTCAATGGTCACATCAGCAGGGTTCCCTTCGGCGTCTAAGTGCACGCGGGCAATGCCAAAGGGCCTCGTCGAGCGATCGAAGATGATCTTGCTGCTCTCCAAGACTTCGTTCACGAAGCTCTCCTGTCTGTCGTTATGCAGTTCCCACACAAACGCACCGAGCCAACACGCCCCGCCCGGTGCGGTTCCTAATTGTAAGCATTTTCACTTCGCACCACATGCGAATATGCCCCCTCACCCATTGCACACGTTTTCCGTACGCCGCCCTGCAGCCCAAACCCCGCAACGAGCCCCGGTGCGCGCGCCCTGCGGCGCAAACCGCGCAGCGAATCTCGAGCGGCTCCACCCGCGGCGCAAGCCCCGCAACGCAAATCCCACAGCGGGCCTCGGCGTGCCCCCCTGCGCTGCAAATCCCATGGCGAGCCTCAGTGCCTCCCCTGCACCGCAAAATCTCGCAGCGAGCCCGGTGCGGCTCCCCCTGCGGCGCGAATTCAACGGCGGCACAGCAGCCCCGGGCACCACGCACCCCTCGGGCCCCCTGAACCCTCCCTGAATAAAGGGCCGTTTTGTCACGCCTCGAGCTTTTCCCGTCAAAAACCTCCGTTTTTCCGAGGAGCATCTGGCAAAAGAAGGCGTTATTCAGAGCGAATCGGCCCGACCCCCCCCCGATTCTCGGAAAACCGGCATTCTTGTCACCGACCTGCTCGGAAGAAAGGTCCTTTTTGGCACAAAACTCATCCGCCGTGACAAAACGGGGCTTAATTCCGAGAGACACCAGCGCTTCCTTTGGTTCTCAGCCCTCATTGTCGAGAACTACTGGCAATCGGGCAACGGCTCCCCAAAGAAAAAGCCTCCGAGCGCCGGCGTGCTCTACAGTTATCGCCATCGGAATATCGGCAAACGTCACTGGAGGATGAACTATGGAAATCAAGAACGTTGTTGTGGCCGGAGGCGGCGTGCTGGGCAGCCAGATTGCGCTGCAGAGCGCTTACAAGGGCTTCAACGTGTCCGTATGGCTGCGCAGCGAAGCTTCTGCGGAGCGGGCGCGACCGAAACTGGAGCGGTTGCGCGGCATATACAAGCAAACGCTGCAAGCGATGAAAACGAATCCCGCCGCTTATTGCCGCGGCCTGGCGGATTCCCCCGACACGCCGACAGAACAGCTGGACGCCCTCATCGCGAAAGTGGATGCAGCGGCTGACAGCATCCGGTTTTTCACCAGCGAGCAAGAGGCCTTTTCCGCTGCCGATTTGGTTGTTGAGGCCATCGCCGAAGTGATTGGGGAGAAGGAGGCGTTCTATGGCTCCATCCGCAACTTGCTGCCGCAGCGGGCCATCCTCTGCACCAACTCCTCCACGCTGCTGCCCAGCGCCATGATGGAGTTCACAGGGCGCCCCGATCGCTTTTTGGCGCTGCACTTCGCCAACAACATTTGGAAGAACAACACCGCAGAAGTGATGGGCACCGCCAAAACCAGCGCCGAATCGTACCAAGCGGTAGTGGATTTCGCCCGCGCCATTGGGATGATTCCCCTGGAACTGAAGAAGGAGCAGCCGGGATACCTGCTGAACAGCATGCTGGTGCCGTTTTTGAATGCGGCCGAGGCGCTGCTGGCCAACGACGTGGCGGATGTGGAAACCATCGACAAGGCCTGGATGCTGGGCACCGGCGCGCCCTTGGGCCCCTTCCGCATTTTAGACATCGTGGGGCTTGCCACTGCCTACAACATCGTGGCCGCCAGCCCCGCCGCGCAGGAGCCGGGCTCCACTGCCCAGCGCATCGCCGCGCTGCTGAAGGCCAAGATTGACGAGGGCAAAACGGGCATCAATGCCGGCGAGGGCTTCTATCGCTACTAAGAGGTGGCGCCCGAAGGGATTTTTCGCACAGTGACAAAAAATTTCTTGACGGGCAAAGGCGCCTTCAGTAAAGTATTTAGTCGCGCTTGCAGCTACTGCAAAACGCAAGAAGATGCTTTTTGGGGTGTCGTCTAATGGCAGGACAGCGGTTTCTGGTGCCGTATGTGAGGGTTCGACTCCTTCCACCCCAGCCATTCTTGCAGCAGCGATAAGTTTGTGTATAATAGCTTGGCGCTAAAACGTGGCTCCGTCGTCTAGCGGTTTAGGACGCCGCCCTCTCAAGGCGGAGGTCGCCGGTTCGAATCCGGTCGGAGCTACCAGAAACTACAAGGTCAGAACCACTTTCGGTTCTGACCTTTTTCTTTGCTTGGGCCAGGCTGTCAAAATGCGGTCCGGTGCGCCTTTAAGCCGCCGCAAGCCAAATCGGGCCGCCCCCAAGGGAGCGGCCCGTTCGCCTTTCGCACGGCTGGCTAGCGTCAGTTTAACAGCTCCTCTAGCACCGCCTTGTCCCTTTGCAGGTAAGCAGCGGCCATGGAGGCGATGGCACCGTAGAAGCGGTCGCCGTAGTGCTCTTGCCCGCCATCGGCGAAGCCGCTCATCCATTCAGCAGATGGTGCTGCAAAAAGTCCAGCGACGCCTCTTCCCCCCAGCCTCCCTTGGGCTAAACCTTGACTCGAAGTTGAAACCACGGATTGTATTTTCAATGCCAAGACTATTTGAGCTCAATAGAGACACATGACAACATCGACGATTCGACTAAGAACAAGACGAAAAGCGTTAGCCCGCGTCATAAAGGCAGCGAAAAACAATCAATACGCCAAACACAGGGGATCCATTCCTCTAAAGGAGAGCGATGCAGATCTTCCGGTTCTCCAATCTGCAAAAGCACCAGCTACTTGGACTATAGGAATGAGCACGCCGCCAAAAACACCATGCACCGCTAATTTGTCCGTAGAAACGACAAGGACGACAATTGCAATCGGAAGAAAGGCGAAGAAACCAAAGGCGATTGCCGTCGGACTGCTTGGTTCAACGCCCGAATATCCCCGAATTACCCAAAAGCAAATTAGAACCCAGTTAGCTATCCAAAGCACAACAAGCAGGGCAAGAACCTTTCCCGGAAATTTCAACGACCTCCAAAACCTTGTCACAAAAGATGATTCTTGCTGATTGCCGCTATTAAATTCGCCCAAAACGCGTCCTTCCACTTAAAACCTTATCGTAGGATAACGCCCCCCTTTCTAACCCGGTTGCCCAATGACTTGCGGCTTTGAGACGAGCCCGAACAGCACACCCATGGCGAAAACGGGGTTGATAGTTCAATGCTCCACCAGAAGCAAAAGGAGCGTAAGCACTGGAGTACCTGCATCGACGCGAAAACACAAAAAAGCCCCCGCCGAGGCGGGGGCCGTCAAGGCTGCCGATCTGTGCAGGGTTAGTCCACGTCCTCGAATTCGAAGGCGTCGGCATCGCCGAAACCGGAAAGGTCCTTCTCGTAAGGAGAGGCCACAGCCGCCTCAGCCGCCACAACGGCGTCGGTGGCCTGCGGGGTGGTGTAGCTCACCTGGCGGGGGGCCGGGTTCACGTACTCATCGATTTCGAACTCGTTGGTAACGCCCGGGGCAGCGGCGGGCACGAAGTCGGCGGGCTCCACCGCGCGGCTGTCGGCACTGATGGAGGCCAGCTTGCGAGAGGCGTCGGTGATGATGTCCTTCAGCATCACGCTGTAGGCATCGCGGGCGGTCTCGCGGTCGTCCTGCAGACGACGGATGGAATCGATGACGTTCTGGCGATCCACATTGGCGCGGTCGATGATGCGCTGGGCCTCTTCGCGGGCATCGGCGATGGTCTCGCTGGCCTGAGCATTGGCCTTCATGATCACCTCGTCGGCGGTGCGCTGGGCGATGATGAGCGCCTGGGCCACTGCATTGTCGTCGGCGCGCTTCTCGTTCAGCTGGCGTTCCAGGTCGTTGATGCGGGAGGCCTGGTCGGCAATCTGCACGTCGAAGTGCGAGGTATCAACCTCTTCCACAACGGCCGCCTGCATGGCCACCGGAGCAACGGCGGAAGTTTCCTGGGCATCGTAGAGCTGATTCTGCAAACGGGTGATGATGTCGTTGAGCTGGTCAATCTCGTCGGCAACATGCTCAAGGAACACATCCACCTCATCGACATCGTAACCCTTGCGGTCGATGGAGAAGCTCTGGTTGTGGATATCGTTGGAAGTAATGCTCATGTTTTTTCCCTTCACGGTGAGCTTGGCCGGTTTTGCATCGAGCAGCCCGAAGGGGCTACAGGATGACAACAATCAGACGTGCAACCAATTGTAATACAATCAAGGCGATGATGGGGGTAACGTCCACCATTCCTCCAAGGGGCGGTATAAGCTTTTTGAACAGGTTAAGATACGGGTCGCACACCTGTCCCAGCACTTTGTAAATGTCCCCCAAAAGCCCCCCGTTGTGCACGGGAAGCCAGGACATCAGCACGTACACGAAAATGAGCATCGAGTACAGGTCCACCAAACGGATAAGCAGGTACGTGAGCATCTTTTCTCCTTGCCAGAACGCCGTTCAGCTACAGAAGGCCCTGGGCGCGCAGGCTGTCCCGCTCGCCATCGGTGAGGTCTTGCAGCCGCGTGAGGGCAAACACCTTTTCGGCCACCACGTCCACCGAGGCATCCAGGGCGGCGGCGGCGCCGAACGAGAAGTCCAGCACGCGCTTGGCCAGGTCGGGCGCCGTGTTACGCAGCACCAGCACCACCGCGTTGCCCACCTTCAGCCCCTTGGCCACCTCTTCGGCATCCGCATAGCTGGAAGGCGTGATAACCACCATCTTGCGACCGGAAGACGGGGCGCCGAACAGCGAAGACGCACCGCGGGAGGCGCTTTCGCCACCGGAGGCGCGGCCGTCGGGAACCGTAGAGGAAAACAGGGCGTTCACGCCTTCAGAGCCACGGCGTCGCGAGGCGGCAGCGGCTTCGGCGGCAGTGCCCTCGGGGGTCATCTGGGGCGGCAGGGTGGAATCCACCATGGTGCGGCCCCCCACCGAACCCCCACGCAAGGTGACGCGGGCATCGGCCGCGCTGGTAACATGGCGCGGCGGCAGCGGATCGCGGTTCAGGCTTTGGGGCACCGTGGTGTTGGCGCGCACGTCTTCGTAGGAAACCAGGCGCGGCGTAGAAGACACCCGGGTGGTGGGACGCGATGTGGAAGACAGGTAGCCGTCATCGGGGGCGGTGGCGTACTCGTCGTACTCGGCGTAACCCTCGTCGTAATCGTCGTAGTCGTCGTCGTAGTACTCGTCGTCGTAGTCGCCCTGTTGGTCTGCGAAGCCCAAGCGGGCCTTGATGCCGCCAAACATGCTTCTTCCGTCTCTCATGAGGCCAACCTCCTTGCTGCGTTTACCCTGTATTCAGAGGCCTGTTGTGTCCACGGTACCATACCGCGGCTATTCCGTGAAATTATCGCTGAAAATAGCACGACCAATGCGCACCATCGTGGCTCCTTCGGCAATTGCCACCGGCCAATCCTCGCTCATTCCCATGGAAAGCTGATCGAAGGCCACAGCCTCGGGAGGCGTCAGCTGCGCCCGCACCTCATCTGCCACCCGCGCCAGCCCCCGGAAGGTTTGGCGCGCCGCTTCCCGGCTGCCCTGCGGGGCCATGGTCATAAGCCCCCGCACCCGCAGCCCCTCGATGCTGCAGCAGCGCTGCACGAACTCGACGGCGTCCGCCGGGGCAATGCCGCTCTTCGACTCCTCGCCGGAAACGTTCACCTCCACCAGCACGTCCTGCACCTTGCCGAGGCCTTCGGCAACGCGGCCGATTTTCTCGGCATGATCGAGGTGGTTGAGAGAGTGGATCATAGTGGCGCAGGGCACGATGTCGCGGATACGCCGCGATTGGATGTTGCCAATGAAGTGCCATTGCACCTCGGGGAAGGCGGCGTACTTTTCCATTATCTGGTCGGGCCGGTTCTCGCCGAACACGGTGCAGCCGCCCTCGATGGCCTCCTGCACTCCTTCCAGCCCCACGGTTTTGGAAACCGCTATCAGGGCCACGTCGCCCGCAGCGCGGCCGCAAGCGGCCGCCGTTTCGGCCACCTCTTGGCGCATGTCCCGATAGCGCTGCTCAATGCCCATTTCTATTCTTCCTTTCTACCGGCGAACGCCCCGTGGCGGCCCGTGCGCCCACCGCTTTCACGGTATGAGAAGTACTCATCGGCGCTGCAAGCGGTGCACTCCCCCGCCGACGCGATGCGCTGCGGCACCAGCCCCGCCTCTGCGAAACTGGCCCGCACCGCGGCCTCCAGGCTGAGATGCCCGGGCAGCGGGGCGCATGCCTTGCCGTAGCCGTCAACGAACCGGGAAATCACGTCTTCACCGCATTCATAGCATTTTGCCATGATGTGGGGGCCGATGTAGCCGTTGTAATCAGATGGAGAAAAATCCGACCGGGCCGCTTGCGCGTCCAACTGCGCCACCGCCCGCACCGCTTTGGCGGGGATGCCCGCCAGCGCCCCGCGCCAACCGGCGTGGGCCACGGCGAAGGCGCCGGAAGGGGAAACCACCACTACCGGCACGCAGTCGGCAAAGCAGAGCAGGGCCGTAACGGCCGGCACCCCCACAGCAAGCCCGTCGGCCCCCTCGGCCCCGGCCCGCGCCGTTGCCTCAAGAACGGCGGGGGCAGCGCTGGAAACCGTCAGCACCCGGCTACCGTGCACTTGGTTCAGGGTGAGCAGCGCCGTGGCGTCCAAATCGGCCGCCGCCAAAAGCCGGCGGCGGTTCTCCTCCACAGCCGGCAGGCTGTCCCCCACGTGCGACCCCAGGTTCAGCGAATCATAGGGAGGTTCGCTCACCCCGCCCATGCGGCGGGTGAAGCCCATGCGCACGCCGGTGGCGGCGAACAGCGGCTCGTCGGTCAAAAAAGACAGGCCCGCACGAGTGCAGGCCTGAAGTGCAGGTTCGGGCAGCTTCATGAAGCCACGCATCAAAGCAGCTTAGCGCTGACGCTTCAGGAAGTCCGGGATGTAGTCCTCGTCGGAGAAACGTTGCGAAGAGGACGCCGTAGTGGTAGTGCTGCTATAAGTGGCGGAGCTGGAGGTGCTCACCGTGGAAACGGGAGCGGCCGGCTCGGCGGTGGAAGCGAACAGGTCTTTGCGGGGGCTGAAGTCAAAGGAGCTCTGGGCGGCGGCGTTGTTGGCCTTAAAGCCCGTGGCGATGACGGTGATGCGCACCGCGTCCTTCATGCCCTCGTCGATAATCTGGCCGTAGATGATGTTGGCGTTCTCGTCGGCGCAGGACTCCACCGTGCGGGCCGCCTCGGACACCTCGGTAAGGGTGAGGTCGGGACCGCCGGCGATGGAGAACAGCACCCGCGAGGCCCCCTGGATGGAAGACTCCAGCAGGTTGGAGTTGGTGGCCTGCTGCGCCGCGTCCAGCGCGCGGTTCTCACCGGTGGCGATGCCGATGCCCATCATGGCCGTGCCGGCGTCCTTCATCACCGAACGGATGTCGGCGAAGTCGAGGTTGATCAGGCCGGGGATGGTGATGAGGTCGGTAACGCCCTGGATGCCCTGGCGCAGCGTGTCGTCGGCGATGCGGAAAGCGTCGATCATGGAAGTTTTTTTGTCCACGATTTCCAGCAAACGGTCGTTGGGGATGATGATGAGGGTGTCCACCTTCTGGGCCAGAAGATCGATGCCCTGATCGGCTTGGTTGCGGCGCACGCGCCCTTCGAAGGAGAAAGGCTTGGTGACGATGCCCACCGTAAGGGCGCCGATTTCCTCGCGGGCGATTTCGGCCACGATGGGGGCAGCACCGGTGCCGGTGCCGCCGCCTTCGCCGGCGGTGACGAACACCATGTCGGCCTCGGCCAGCGCCTCGCGAATCTCGTTGCGGCTCTCCTCGGCCGCCTGGCAGCCCACCTCGGGGTTTGCGCCGGCGCCCAGGCCGCGAGTGAGCTCTTCGCCGATATGGATGGTTTTGTCGGCGTCGGACATGAGAAGGGCCTGGCGATCGGTGTTGATGGCAATGAACTCAACCCCGCGAACGCCAGCTTCCACCATGCGGTTCACGGCATTGGTGCCGCCTCCGCCAACTCCGACCACCTTGATAACCGCCAAGTGATCCGCACCCATATTGTTTGGCATTGTTTCCTCCACACCTGTTGCGTTTAACTGCTGCGTTTTAGATAGCTTGCTTTGGCATATGCCCCTATTTGGAACATTGCCCACGTGAAAGTGCATTTTACAAGAAGTGGCCTTGTATTCAACTCAAAACGCTAATATTTAGTAATCTGGCACCTAAAACTCAACCCAAAAGGCGACCGCCGGAAAAAGCCGGGGCCCGCCAGGCGCTTAGCTCTCGCAGGATGGGGCTACACCGCACGCCACGTAGGCTTGCTCACCACGCGCACGTTGATGTAGGCCACCTTGTCGGGGTTCTGCTCCATGATCTGCAGGCACACCCGCTCCTTCTCGCGGATGTCGTCGGCCGTGCCGAAGGCGATCTGGATGCCGTTGCTCAGGGTGAGCAGGGTGGACTCAGCGTCAGTGGCCTGCACCTTCACAATGGCGTCCGCCAAGTCGGTGGTAAGGCCGTTCAAGATGGAAAGGGCGTTTTCCACGTTCTCGTCGGTGCAGGTGGAGCCGATCTCGGGGATGAGCCCGAAGGGAACGCCGGTAATGGTGAGCACCGATTCGGCGTCCTCGTAAATCTGCGGGCTGATGGAAGCCCCCAGCTCAGAATCCTTCTCGGGGATGGGCATCAGCCATACGCCATCGGAGGCGATGGCCCAAGGCTGCACCGCTTTGGCGTCGGAGGTCATCACTTCCACCACGGCGGCGATGTCCCGCTCGGTGACGTCTATCACCAGCGTATGGGGAAACACCCGCCGCACCGTTGCGGTTTCCACCCAGGCGTCCCGCTCAAGGCTGCGAGCCACTCCCCCGGCGTCCACGCTGAGCAGGGTGGCCCCTTCCGGGATGCTCACCAACGCCTGGATGTCGGCATCGGTGAGGTGGGTAGAGCCGCTCACCTGCACGTCCTCCACTTTCAAGATGGGAGAAAAGTACAGCACCAACCCCAGGGCCAAGAGGCCGGCCGCCACTGCCGCCGCTGCCACCAGGCGGCTGATGGATTTCTGAGCCTTCTGGCGAAGCCGCATCTCCCGCTCGGAGCGGCGAATGTCGCCGATGGAACGGGAGCTTATGTTGGGCCGGTAGGTGGAAGGGGTGCCGGAGCGGGGGGCGCCGCCGCGAGCAGGGCGCGCCGACGGCGAGTCGCTGCGAGCAGGGCGCGCCGCGCCGGAGCGCCGCGAGGTCGCAGAGCGGGCCGAACCGCCGCGGGCCGAAGACGGCCGGGAGGCGCCGGCGCTGCGGCGTGCAGACGGCTTCGATGCCGCAGGACGGGATGCCCTAGAAGCCGAGGAAGCGGACTTCTGGCGCGAGTTCGATGCCATGAGCCTCCCTCACCTTCTGCTGGATGTCCCGCATCAGCGACGCCATGTCGGCGGCAGTGGCGGCACCGTTGTTCACGATGAAGTTCGCATGCTTGTCGGAAACCTGGGCATCTCCGCAGGCGACGCCCTTCAGCCCCAGGCCCTCTATCAGCTGGGCGGCCGAAGCCCCCTCGGGGTTTTTGAACACGCTGCCGCAGCACATCTGCCCCAGCGGCTGGCTTTGCTGGCGGCGGGCCAAGGCCGCCTCCATCTTTCCGCGGATGTAGAAGGGGTCGCACTGATGGGCCTGCAGCTCGCATTCCACCACCACGCCGGAAATCCCCGACGTGCGGTAGCCCCAGGCGATGGCGCTGCCGGGCAGCTTGCCCAGGTGCCCTTCGGCATCCATCACGGTTACCGAGCGCACCGCCGAGCTCATCCACTCCTCCCGGGTGCCGGCGTTCATGGCCACAGCGCCCCCCACAGTGCCGGGGGTGCCCACGGCAAATTCCAGCCCCTGCCAATTGCGGCGAAACGTCTCCTGCACCACCGCCGACAGCAGCGCTCCGCCGCCGGCCACGATGGAGCAATCGTCTTCATCCACTTGGATGCTGCGGAAATCGCGCCCCAGGCTGATCACCACGCCGCTGAAGCCCTCGTCGGCTACCAGCAGGTTGGAGCCGCGCCCCACCACCGTCCAGGGAATGCCCTCCCGAGTGCACAGCGAAACCACCGCCGACAGCGCCGACACCGACCCCGCCCGCACGTAGAAGCGGGCCGGACCGCCGATGCGCAGCGTGGTATGACGGGCCATGGGCTCGTTGGGGTAAACGTCCGCATCCAGGCGGTCGTCCACTAAAAGCGATTGCAAAGGAGACGCGTGCCGTGCCACTGCCGCCCCTTAGGAAAGCTCGTCCACAATTTGAGGGCCAATGGCGTTCACGTCGCCCGCACCCATGGTTATCACCAAATCGCCCGGCTCGGCCGTCTCCACTATGGCCGGCACCACATCGATGCGGCGGGGAACGTAGCGGGCCATCTCATAGCCGTGGCTGGTAACCACCTCCATGAAGGTGGCGCCATTCACGCCGGGCACCGGCGCTTCACCGGCCGGGTACACGTCCATGAAGGTGACCGAATCTGCTTCGTCGAAAGCAGCGCCGAATTCGTCCCGCAGCACCTCGGTGAACAGCGGGGCCCGCGAATAGCGATGGGGCTGGAACAGCACGTGCACGCGGTTGAAGTCCAGCGCCTTCGCAGCTTGGATGGTGGCGCGGATTTCGGTGGGATGATGGGCGTAGTCGTCCACCACCGTAACGCCGCCGGCCTGCCCCACCAAATCGAAGCGGCGCCGCACGCCGGCGAACTCGGCCAGCTTTTCAGCGGCCGCCCGCACGTCCACCCCCAGCGCCCACAGAAGCGTGAGCACCGAAGCGGCGTTGGCCACGTTGTGCATGCCGGGGTTCTGCTTCACGCTGCCCTCCACCAGAGTGCCGTCCGGGAGCGCCAAGGTAAACCGGCTGCCCACGCCCGCGGCGCTGGCGGCCACGATGCGGGCATCGCTGTCTTCGGCAAAGCCATAGGTGATCACCCGCTTGCTGGTTTCGCGGGCGGTTTCCACCAGCGCCGCGTCGTCGGCGCACACCACCACCGGGCCCCCATCGGGCACCGATGCGATGAACTCGCGGAATTTGCGGTAAATCTCCTCCAGGCCGCTGTAATGGTCCAGATGATCCGCCTCGATGTTGGTGACAATCACCGCCGCAGGGGAAAGGTAGGTGAAGGATTTGTCGCTCTCGTCCGCTTCCACCACGTAATAGCGGCCGGAACCGCTATGGGCGTTGGTGGCCCAGCTGCGCACGATGCCTCCCACCAAAAACGTAGGCGAAAGCCCCAGAGCGTCCAGCGTATGGGCCAACATGGAGGACGTGGTGGTTTTGCCATGGGTGCCTGCCACCGCCAGGGTGTCCAGGCCCTCTCCCAGCTTCGCCAGCATCTGGGCCCGGTGCACGATGGGCAGGCCGCGGCGATGGGCCTCCATCAGCTCGGGATTGTTGTCCAAAATGGCGGTGGAAACCACCACAGTCACATCGCCCTCGGGGATGTTCTCGGCTCTTTGGCCGATGAACACGTCGATGCCCGCCTCTTCCAGCTGCTGGGTGTAGCGGCTGCCGCGCAAATCGGAACCGGACACGCGAAAGCCCTGGTCTTTGGCCACCCGCGCGATGCCGCTCATACCAACGCCCCCCACGCCAATGAAGTGAAGGGCCCCTTTGCCGCCAAATTCCATAGTCAATGCACCTTTTCCGTTCGCGCCGCGCCGTACCGTTCGTATCGAATGAGCCATTTTACTTTATCGGCTAGGCTTTGGCGGACTCCTCCACAACATCGGCCAAGTTGCGCGCCGCATTCACCGTTGGCTGGCGCCGCGCCGCCTCCGTCATCTGCGCCCGCAGCTGCCCGTCGTCCAGCAACCGGTTCAGCTTGGCGGCGAACTCCGCCCCGGCCAGCTGGTCGTCCGCCAGCCAATCGGCGCAGCCCGCCTCCACGTAGGAGCGGGCGTTTTTCGTTTGGTGGTCTTCGGTGGCATAAGGATAGGGCACCAACAGCGCCGGAATGGCCAAGGCGGAAATCTCCGCCAGCGACGTGGCGCCGGCCCGCGAAACGATGACATCGGCCGCCGCCAGCGTCTCCCCCATTCGGTCCTGATAGGCCAAAAGCTGCCAGTGGCGCTTCTCGTCTTCCGTAAGCGCCAGCGCCTCGGCCACGCGATCGTATTCCCTGGGGCCGGCGATGTGCACCACCGACAGATTGGGGCGCCCCAGCAGTTGCTGCTTCAGGGAAACCACCGCGTCGTTTATGGAGCGGGCCCCCAAACTGCCCCCGAACACCAGCAGCATCAAATCGTCCTCGGGGATGCCCAGCATCCTGCGCCCCTCCGCCCGGCTGGCCTCCGCCACGCTGCGGCGCACCGGGTTTCCGGTAACCGTCACACGGCCGGCCCCTTTGGCCTGGCCGGCACATTCGCCGTAGGTAAGAGCCACGGCGGCCGCCTTTTTCGACAGGAACTGGTTGGCCATGCCCATGTGGGAGTTCTGCTCGTGCAGCACCACCGGGATGCCCAGCTGCTCGGCGGCGCGGGCCACGGGGATGCACACATAGCCGCCGAAACCCACCGCCACATCGGGCTTCACTTCAGCGAACCACTTCTTCGCCTTAGCGGTGGACCGGGCAATTTTCGCCACGCCCTTCGCCAGCGAAGCCGGATGGCGCCGATTGAACCCGCTGGCCTCGAAGGCCGTGAAGGGGATGTCGGTCTGCCCCACCAGCCGCGCCTCCACCCCCTGGGGTGTGCCGGCGAACAGCACCTGGTGGCCGCGGCGCTTCAGCTCTTCCGCCAGCGCCAAAGCCGGATTGATGTGGCCAGCGGTCCCCCCGCCCGAGAGCACTATCACCATTGCGCTACCGCCTTTCTACCTCCTGCGCCTGGCCCGCGAGGGCGCCGGCGCGCTCTTCACCACGCGCAGGTTGTCGCGCCGCTGCTCGTACACGGACGCCCTGCGGCTTCCGTGGGAAACCGACAGGATGAGCCCCACCAAAATGAACGAGGCCATCACCGAAGAACCGCCGCTGGACACAAAGGGCAGCGGCTTGCCGGTGGTGGGAAGGGCGCCGATGGCGCTTCCCATGTTCAAAAACGCCTGGCCCACCAGCATGATGGTGGCAGAGCCGGCAATCATGGCCCCCAGCCCATCCGGCGCGCTTTCGGCAATACGCAAGCCGGACACCAGCAGCCCCAAAACCAGCGCCAGCACCACCAAGCCGCCCACCAGCCCCAGCTCTTCGATGATGATGGAGTAGATGAAGTCGCAATCGGAGGCGAACAGGTACTGGAACTTCTCATGGGAACCGCCAAGCCCCCGTCCGAACAGGCCGCCGCTCACGATGGCGATGTAAGAGCGGGTCATCTGGTACCCGTTGCCCAGGCCGTCCTTGCCGTCGTTGAAGGGGTCGAGGAACACCAAGCGGTCGCTGCGGTAGCCGCTGCGCAGGATGGCGAAGGCGGCGAACACCAGCAGCGCCACAAGCACGCCCCCCACGATGGAGGCCCGCACGCCGCCGAACCACAGCACCGCCACGATGGCCAGCGCCAGCACGGCGGTGGTGCCCAAGTCGGACTGGGTGAAGAACAGAAACATCAACGGCACCAACACCCCCACGATGAAGGCGAGGGCCGTGGCCTTCGGATCGAAGGCGCCGCTGTCGTACATGTAGTAGATGTAGATGGAAGTGAGCAGCAGGCCTATCTTGGCGAACTCGGAGGGCTGAATTTGCACGATGCCGATCTTCAGCCAGCGTTGGGCGCCGTTCACATCAACGCCTACCACCGCCGTCAGCACCAGAAGCACCACCGAGATGGCCCACACCACCCACACGAAGTTGGTGGCCCACAGCCGGTAGGGCAGCGCCTTCCACACAATGAGTCCCATCCCAATGCCGATGACGGCGTAGAGCGCCTGCATTCCCACGTCGCGGAACATGTTGCGGCCCCCGGCCACCGCATCGATGGAGGAGGTGGAATACACCATCACCAGCCCCATCAGCGTGAGGCCCGCCACGCATACCAGCATGAGGATGCGCGGCCCCTGCAACTGGGCGGAGTTGTCGGAACGGGAAGCCACGGGCGCTACTCCCCCCTCGCGGCCGCGCGCTGGGCCACTAGGGCCTTGAACACATCGCCGCGCTCTTCGAAGCAGGAGAACTCGTCGAAGGAGGCGCAGGCGGGAGAGAGCACCAGCACGTCGCCGGGCACCGCCGCGCTAAGCCCCGCATCCAACGCCGTCTCCATCCCCGGTGCCTCCAGCACCTGCAGCTGCGGCACCCCCTGGGCCCGGAACGCCTCCAGGAAACGCTCCCGCGCCTCCCCGAAACACACCACTGCCTTGGCATGGCTGTTGCAGGCCCGAACCAACGGCTCCAAATCGGTGCCCTTGTCGCGGCCCCCCAGCAAGATGACGGGGCGCTTGGGATCGAAGGCGCCGATGGCGGCCAGGGTAGCGTCAACGTTGGTGGCCTTGGAGTCGTTGAAGCAGGCCACGCCGGCCACGGTGCCCGCCGGCTCGATGCGATGGGCAAGCGCGGTGAAGGTGGCAAGCCCCGCCGCCACGCTCTGCGCCGAAACCCCTACCGCCAGCGCGGCCGTCGCCGCTGCCAGAGCGTTCTCGCAGTTGTGAATGCCCTCCAGCTGAAGCCGGTTCCGGGGGATCAGGGCATGCTCGGCGCCGTCCAGCGCCACCGTGAGAACATCCCCGTCCAAAAAGGCGGCGTTTTCCGAGCCGCACGCTTTCCGCATGTCCTGCCCCAGGCCCCCTTTGGCCCCGATGGGCACATAGGAAAACCCGCGAGCGCTGCCTTCTGCCTTCAGCTGACGCACTTTCGTTCGCGTTTCATCGTTCACCGCGCCAATAACCGCCACGGCCCCTTCCACGGAGGGCAGGTTTGCCAGCAGCTTCCATTTGGCTTCGGCGTAGGCCTCGTGGCTGCGGTGCCACGCCAGGTGATCGGGGGTGATGTTCAGCACTACGGCCGCGTTGGGGGCGAAGTTCACCGTGGAAGCCAGCTGATAAGAGGAAACCTCCGCCACGTAATGGCTGTAGCGGCCCGAGGCCACCGCCTGGATGCAGGTGTCGCCGATGTTGCCCACCGCGCATGCGGCAAGCCCCGCCTGCTGCAGCAGGTGGCGGGCAAGGGCGGTGGTGGTGGTTTTGCCGTTGGTGCCGGTCACCGCCACCCACACGGCGTCGCTTCGGCTTTCGCGCCAGGCGAACTCCACCTCGCTCACCACCTCGCCAGAGGCCCGCTTCGCCGCCTGGTAAAACGGGCTGAACTGGGAAATGCCAGGGCTCGCGATGCACAGCTCGAAGGGGCCGGCCACTTCTTCGGTGTCGAAGAGCACCTGGGCCCCCGCCCGGCGCACCCCCTCGGCCCACGCCTGCGCATCGGCGTTGGAAGGGCCAGCGTACACCGTCAGCTGCTCCAAGCGGCCCCCCAGAAGGGGCACCAGGTACTCGGCTACGGCGCGGCCGCTCTTCCCCAGCCCCAAAACCGCAACGCGCCCCAGCTGCGCCGGGGCCTGCTTTCTTCCCTCTATCATTTGCTGAACCGTGTTCGCCACCATGTCCACCCATCCGCCGCCGCCCGCGCGCCAGCAATTCCATCGCAAAAAGAAGGGGCCTTCCGGCCCCGCCGCCATCTACCCCGCCACCGTTGTGGCAAAGTACAGGGCGAAGCCCACAGCGGCCAACATGCCCGATACAATCCAGAAGCGCACCACCACTTTGGTCTCGCTCCATCCCTTCTTCTCAAAGTGATGATGCAGTGGGGCCATGAGGAAAATGCGCTTGTGGGTTTTCTTAAAGTAGAACACCTGAATCATCACCGAAAGCGCCTCGGCCACGAACAGGCCGCCGATGATAAGCGACAGCACTTCGGTTTTGGTGAGCACCGCCAAGCCGCCGAAGGCCATGCCCAGCGCCAGCGATCCGGTGTCACCCATGAAGATGTCGGCCGGATACGAGTTGAACCACAGAAAGCCCACGCAGGCGCCGGCCAAAGCCGCCGAGAACACCGCCGGTTCCAGCACGCCGGAGCGAAACGCGATGCCGGCCATGGCAATCATGACCACCATCACGGTGCCCGCCGCCAAACCGTCCAGGCCGTCGGTGAGGTTAACCGCGTTGCACATGCCCACCATGAGGATGTTCACGAACAGCACGTACAGCCACGGGATGGAGATCCCTTCCCCAACCGGCAGCACCGTTTCGAGAATACCCAGGTCGAAGGTGTAGACGAAGGGAATGGTAACCGTGGGCTTGATGCCTATCACGTTTACCGCCACCAGCACGAAGATGGCGGCGATGGCAAACTGCCCCAGCAACTTGGCGGAAGGGGTGAGCCCCAGCGAGCGCTCGTGCATCACCTTCGAGGCGTCGTCCACCAATCCCAGCAGCCCGGCGGCCACTGTGGCCCCCAAAAGCAGGAACATCTCAGGGGTGGGCACTCCCACCAAAAGAGTGCAGGCGATAACCGCCACCAGCATCACCAGGCCCCCCATGGTGGGGGTTCCCTGTTTCACCAAATGGGTTTCCGGACCGTCGTCGCGCACTTGCTGCCCGATGGCGCTGCGGCGCAGAAACCGGATGAACCCCGGCATCAGCACCATGGTCAGCACCATGGTCACCACCACGGCCAAAAACACAATGAACGTCGGATAAGCGGCGTAAGATCCCAGCATGTTTAATTCACCAATCCATCGGCTATTCTTCCAAGGCCCATGTAGTGGGAGGCCTTCACCAAAAGGGCGTCATGGGGGGAAAGTTCCGTTTCCAGCAGCGCCAGCGCCTGCCCCACCGAATCCACCGCCGTAACGGCAGCGGCGTCCATCCCCGCCTCCAGCGCCCCTTGCGCAGTGAAGCGGGAAAGCGGCCCCACGCAAATCAGCCGGTCGCAGCAGACGGCGGCCCGCCCCACGCCCCGGTGGCAGCTTTCGGCGAAATCGCCCAGCTCCCCCATGTCCCCCAGCACCGCCACATGGCGGCCGGAGGTTTCCATGGCGGCGAACGTGCGCAGCGCCGCCCGCATCGAGTCGGGATTTGCGTTGTAGGCGTCGTTCACCACGGTAACGCCGTCGCGGGTTTTCAGCACTTCCTGGCGGCCGCTCTCCGGCAACGACGCCCCCAGCGCCTCTGCCACGGCCTGAAGCCCCAGCCCCAACCGCAGCCCCACGGCCGCGGCAGCGCATCCGTTGCATATGTTGTGATAGCCGCGCAACGCCATGGCCACCGGCACCCGGTGCACCTCGTCCAGCGGCTCAAGCCCTTCGAACCCCTGCGCGCACAGGGTGAACAGCGGATGCCCCTCTTCGTCAAGGGAAGCATCCTCGGCCCACACGACCGCGGCGGGCACCTGGCCCGGCGCTAGGCAATCGGCGGCAGGGCGCCCGTTGAAGCGCACCTCTTCCACCCCGCGGGCGGCGAACTGCGTCTGCTGCGCCATGAATGCGGTGGCGTCGTCTTCGCCGTTCAGAAAGGCAACCCCAGTGCCGGAGGGCAGCGCCTCCAACAGCTCCCCCTTGGCGCGGGCGATATTCTCCCGGCTCCCCAGAAGCTCGATGTGGCTCTCTCCTACGTTGGTGATAAGCCCCCAGTCGGGGCGCACGAAATCGCACAGGGCGGCAATCTGGCGCCGGCCGCGCATGCCCATCTCAACCACCACCACTTGGGTGTCGGCGTCAGCGGAAAGCAGCGTGCGGGGCACTCCCAGCTCGTTGTTCTGGTTGGCCTTGGTGGCCACCACCGTTTTGCCGGCGGCGCACACGTCCCGCACCAGGTTCTTGGTAGTGGTTTTGCCGGTGGAACCGGTGATGGCCACCACGTGCCCCTTCAAGTGCCCACGCCATTCGCAGGCCAAGTCGGTAAGAGCGCTGGCGGTGTCGGCCACCTCTATCACGGCGGCCCCCAGCTCGCGGGCCAGCATCAAATCGGTTTGGGGCAAAGGCTCCATCACCAGCACGGCGCCGGCACCGGCGGAAAGGACGCTGCCCACGAAACTGTGGCCGTTCACCTTCTCGCCCATAAGCGCCACGAACAAGCAACCGGGCTCCACTTCGCGGGAGTCCCAGGTGACGCCGCACAGCAGCTCCTTCGATGCCAACGGGGGAACCACCATGGTTCCCCCCGTGTAAGCGCAAACTTGCTTGGCGTTCAGGCGCACCGACTACTCGCCCCCGTTGCTGGTAAGGAAAGCGGCCTCCAATTCCTCTGCGGCCACCTTGCGGTCATCGAAGGAAAGGGTTTTGCCTCCCACCAACTGGTAGTCCTCGTGGCCCTTTCCGGCCACCAAGATGCAGTCCCCCGGGCGCGCCATGCGAATGGCCGACGCAATGGCCTCGCGGCGATCGGGGCATACGGCGAAGTTGCCCTTCCCCTCCTCCATGCCGGAGGTGATGTCGGCGATGATGGCCAGCGGGTCCTCCGAACGGGGGTTGTCCGAGGTCACCACGGCGAAATCAGCCGCCTGGGCGGCGCGACCCATGATGGAGCGCTTGCCGGCGTCGCGGTCGCCGCCGCAGCCGAACACCACGATGGTGCGGCCCTCGGACAGCGCCTGCACCGACGAAATGGCCTTTTCCAGGGCGTCGGGGGTGTGGGCGTAGTCCACGAACACAGAAACGCCGCCGTCGGCCGCCGCCTCCACCCGCTGCAAGCGGCCCGGAGGGGCCGGCACGTCCGCCAACGCCTTCACGATCACTTCCGGCTCAAACCCCAGCGCGAGGCCGATGCCGAACGCGGTCATCACGTTTTCCACGTTGAAGCGCCCCACCAGCGGATAGCTGAACCGGTAGCGCTGGCCGCGCACCTCCAGCTCCACCGTGGTGGAACGGGGGCCCAGCTCCACGACAACCGGGTAAATCTGGGCCGAGGAATCCATGCCGGTGGTTATCACCGCATCTCCCCGCTCGGAGCAGCGGCGCCACAGCTCGCGGCCCCACTTGTCGTTCACGGAAATGACCCGCTTCGCCGGGTAGTCCCTCGAGAACAGCAAGGCCTTCGCCTCGAAGTAGTCCTCGAAGGTGTGGTGGTAGTCCAGGTGGTCTTGGGTGAGGTTGGTGAACGCGGTAACGGCGAAGTCCACCGCCCAGGTGCGCTTCAAATCCAGCGCGTGGGAGCTCACTTCCATGGCCACCACGTCGCAGGAGGCATCGCGCATCCGCGCCAGAATGCGGGCCAGATCCGGAGACTCCGGCGTGGTGTGCTCGCTTTTCTCGTGCACATCGCCAATGGAGTTGCCCACCGTGCCGATGACACCGGTGCGACGCCCGGCCACGCGGGCAATGTGCTCCACCAGGTAGGTGGTGGTGGTTTTGCCGTTGGTGCCGGTTACCCCCACCAGCTGGAAAGCGCGGGAAGGATGGTCGTAGAAGTTGGCGGCCGCCTGGGCCATGGCCTTGCGGGTGTCGGCCACCACAATCTCGGTAACGTCGGTGGCGTCCGCCAGGTACACCTTGCGCTCCACCACCAGCACTTTCGCGCCGCGGTCGATGGCGTCCTGGGCAAACGAGTGGCCGTCCACGGCCAGGCCCACGATGCAGAAGAAGGCGTCGCCGGGCTTAACCTTGTCGCTGCGGTAGGCCAGCCCCTCAACCGCCTCTTGGGAGTTTCCCAGAATAGTGCAGTCCAGTCCCGCCATCAGTTCTGCGCACGTTTTAGCCATTGCCCTGCCGTCCTATTCCGGAGTAATACTGTACTGATCGATTGCAGTGGTCATTATAGCCTTAAAAATATCTCCGGTCTGACGCATGCCGTAAACGTTGTTGGCCCCAACAAAACAAACCAATTTACTCGTAGAATTATCGATGAACCCCGCGTAAGCCAGGTTGTACACCTCTTTCTTGTAGCCGCCCTTTTCCGGGTCGGCAATTTCGGCCGTGGAGGTTTTGGCGCACACGTCGAAGCCGTCGATGTTGGCCACCTTGCCGGTGCCGTCGGTCACCACGGTGCGCAGCATCGACTTGATATTCGCCAGCGCCTCCTCGTCGGTCACCACCGTCTTGGTTTCGTACTCCGGCATCTCCTGGGTCTTCGGATACTCCAGCAACAGGTGCGGGGTGGTGGCCACGCCGTCGTTGGCGATCATGGCGTAGAAGCGGGTCAGCTGCAGCGGCGTCACCGAAATGCCCTGGCCGAAGGTGATGTTGTAACCGGCGATGCGGCTCCAGTTCTTGAACTCGGCCATGTAGCCCTTCGACTCGCCCGGATAATCGATGCCGGTGGGTTCGTTCAGGCCGAACTTCAAAATGTTGTTGTACAGGGGGCGAAACCCCATCTTCTCCACGGAAAGCGAGATGCCCACGTTGGAAGACTGGTTCAGGATCTCCCGCAGCGTCATGGTGGCGGCGGGACGATCGTGGGAGTCCTTCACCGTGTACTCGTCCGCGTCGATAGTCTCGGGGCAGTAGATTTCGCTCTGGGGGGTCATGGTGCCGGTTTCCAGCAGCGTGAGGGCGGAAACCGTCTTGAACACCGAACCGGGCTCATAGGCCTGGGTGATGGCCTTGATGCTGGGGGACTCCTTGTCGGCATGGGCAAGGTCGTTGGGGTCCATGTAGGGTAGCGAGCAAATGGCGTACACCTCGCCGGTGGCGGCGTCCATCAGCACCGCGCTGCCGTCTTTGGCGTCCAGTTTCTCACAGCCCTCGGCCAGTGCCTGTTCCACCGCCGCCTGCATCTTCACGTCCAACGTGCACATGATGTCGGCGCCGTCCACCGCGTCGGTTTCCTCAATCACGCCATCGGGGATGGGGGTGCCTTTGTAGCCCACCTCGCCCCAGTAGTAGCCGTCTTTGCCCTTGAGCTGCTCGTTGTATTGCAGCTCAAGGCCCGTGATGCCGTTGCCGTCCACGTCGCACACCCCCACCACCTGGCCGGCAATCTGGCCGTTGGGGTAATCGCGCCGGTAGCTCTGCTCGTAGAACACGCCGGTCAGCTCCAGCTCCGCCAAGTCGGCCTTCAGGGTATCCACCACGGCCATGTCCACCTGACGCTTCAGGTACACGAACGACTCCGAAGAGGGATTGCGGATCAGCTGCTCATACTCTTGCACCGAGCCACCCAGGTGCTGGGCCAGCTTGGCGCACACCGCCGTGAGGTCCTCCACGAAGCGGGGGTCGGCGTACACGTTGCGGGTTTCGGTGGAAGTGGCCAGCACAATGCCGTTGCGGTCGTAAATGGTGCCGCGCTTGGCGGGAACTGGGTACTTGCGCTCGCGGGTGGCCTCGGCGCGGGCCAGGTAGCGGTCATCGTCGATCACCTGCAGGAACAAGATCTTCCCCGTGAACACCACCGAGCAAGCGGCAAACGAGGCCATCGCCAGAAACGAGCGCCGGCCGATGCTGAAATCGTTTTTGCGAGGTAAGCGCTGGGAAGCGAAGCCGCGCGCGCTATTGCGGGCCGCAGCCCGCGGGCGCCCGGGGCGCTTTCCCGATCCCTGCCTGGCCATGGCGCGCGCCTACAGGGCCAACAGCGCCTGAGCGCTGCCCGACAGGGAGAGGGCCCCCTGCTCGTTAACGGTCACTACGTCGCCGGCCAGATTGATGCTGGTCACCACTTCCGGTTCCACCATCCCCAAAGAAGCCGCCTGAATGCGGATGCGGGAGGGGTTGGAAAGCGAGCTTTGCAGCACCTCCAAATCGGCGCCAGAGGTACGGGCGTCGTAAATCTCGGAATCGAGGTTCTTCGCCTGGATGGCGGCGCTGGCGCTGGCAGACGTCAAAGTGACGCGGCAAAAGCCCACCGCTGACAACAGCACGAACACCACAACCGCCACCACGGCCGCCTGCACCAGCACCGACGGCAAGGTCTGAGGGGCTTGGGACTTCCCCTTGCCCCGCACAACGGTGATGGAGGGGGTGTAAGAGGGCTGCGCATTGTAGCGCGGGCGCGAATATGCCGGTTGCGCACTCACGGGCATCCCTCCTTAGGATAAAAAATCAACGCCCATCACGGGAGTTGATTGCGGATTTTCACTATAGGGCCCATGGTTTTTTCTCTTGTCAGCCGCGCTTCTGGGCCACGCGCAACTTCGCCGAACGCGCCCGGGGGTTCCGGGCAATCTCTTCAGCAGTGGGAAGTATGGGCTTGCGATTCACGATGTCCAGCACAGGGGCTCGGCTGCACACGCACACCGGCAAATCCGGCGGGCAGGTGCAACGGTCGGCGAAGGAGGCGAAGGTCTCTTTCACAATGCGGTCTTCCAGCGAGTGATAGCTTATGACCGCGATTCTCCCCTGCGGATTCAGCCAGCGAACCGCCGCGTCGAGACCGCGACGCAAAACGGTAAGCTCCGAGTTGACCTCTATGCGCAGGGCTTGGAACGTGCGCTTCGCGGGATGCCCCCCGGCCCGTCGGGCCGATGAGGGAATTGCCGCTTTTATCACCTCCACCAACTGGTCGCTCATGGAGAACGGCTGCTCCTCGCGCGCCTTCACGATGAAGGCGGCAATGCGCGAGGCCCATTTCTCGTCCGAGTTGCCGCGGATGATCCGAGTGAGATCTGCTGCGTTGTAGGTGTTAAGGATCTCTGCTGCGGTTAGGGTTTGTTTCCCCGGATCCATCCGCATGTCCAGTGGAGCATTCTCCTTGAAGGAAAAGCCCCTCTCAATGGTGTCGATTTGCACAGACGACACGCCCAGGTCGAACAGCATCGCGTCCACCCCGGGCACTTCCGCCGAAAGCAGAAGGTCGTCCAAATCGCCGAAGTTTCCCCGAAGCAGCTCGAGAGCAGGGCGCTCGGCTGCCGGAATGCGCTCCAGTTTCTCCGCGGCGCTGGTCAGCGCCACTTCGTCCTGGTCGATTCCTATCAGCAGGCCGGAAGAGCCCAGCTCCTTCGCCGCTTCGAAAGAATGTCCCGCAAAACCGAGCGTGCAGTCCAGGAACGTGGGGTGCGTTTTGAGTTCGAGTTGTTCCAGGCACTCGGTAAGCAAGACGGGAATGTGCCGGTATTCGCTTGTCACGGTACTCACGCCTACCTAGACGAGGAAGATGCTCAGATCGGCTTCTTCCGCCACCTGCTGGTAGCGCTTTGCATCCCAGATCTCGAATCGGTCGCCGTTTCCTACCAGCACCACGTCCTTGTCGATGTCGCACTTGCCCCGCATGTCGCCGGGAATCATGATGCGACCCGATGCGTCAACTTCCGCAGCCCTCGCCCGTGCACGCATTTGGCGATGCAGGTCGATGTGCATCTTGTTGTTGGACTCGTATCCGCCGAACCGCTGCACAAACATGCTCTCGCACCATTTATCGTAGTCCGCCTTCTCGAATACCAAAACGCAGTCCTGCTTCAGATCGGGAACGATCAGAAGATCCTTGCTGAGAACTCGACGAAACGCCGCCGGAAGCCCCACGCGGCCCTTGCCGTCCACCTTGTAAGGGTATTCCCCATACAGATTCACGGGCTCCTTCGCCCGCTCCTCTTGTGGCTCTGTGGCTTGGGTTTCCTCCACGGGTCCTTTGGCCTTTCTCCGAATTCGTGGTTTGCATAGTACCCCACAACACCCCACAACGCAACACACAATCCCCCACTTGCACCCACTTTTCCCACCACCGTCCCACTTTCAGACAAAAATAAAACCCCAGGTCAGGCTGGGGTCAAAAAACAGTGCACCTAAATGTTGTGGTAGACATTGATGGCTTAGCCCTATATAAAGTGGCCCGTGCAAAATCGGTGGAAAATCAACGATTGGGTGTCCCGCGCCCCCACTTCGCCCCATTCGCCCACCCGTGGGCGGTAAACGGCGCCTGGGCTAGAACCGGCGGCGGGCCCGAGGATGGGCGGCCATGTACTCCGCCCGCACGTGCTCGCGGTCGAGATGGGTGTAGATCTGGGTGGTGGATATGTCGGAATGCCCCAGTATCTCTTGGATGAGGCGCAGGTCGGCGCCCCCTTGCAACAGATGGGTGGCGCAGCAGTGGCGCAGCGTATGGGGGTGCAAATGCTCGATGCCGGCCATCTGGCCGGCCTCCTCCACGATGCGGTGCACGCTCTGGCGGCTCAGCCGGCCGCCGCGGCGATTGAGAAACACTGCCCGGTCCTGGCCGCCACGGCCGTTGCGGAAATGGGGGCGCCCCTCGGCGAAATAGCGCTCCAATGCCCGATGGGCGCTGCCGGAAAGCGGCGCGAACCGCTCTTTGTCCCCCTTGCCGCGTACCCGGCAAAAACCCTCTTCCAAAAACAGGTCGTCCATGTTCAACCCGCAAGCCTCGCTGGCCCGAAGCCCGGCACCGTACAAGGTTTCCAGCAGGGCCCTGTCGCGAAGGCCGGCCGCGTCGTCCCGGTCGCTGCGCTCCATGATCAGCTCCACTTGGGGTATGGTCAGCACATCGGGCAGCTGAGCCGTCAGCTTCGGCAGCGGCACCGCCGAGGCCACGTTGCCCTTGCCATAGCCCTCCAGGGTGCAATAGCGGGAAAGGCTCTTCAGCGCCGAGATGCGCCGCTTCACCGTGGAGGCACTGTAGCCCTCCGCGAACAGCGCCTCCCGAAACGCTTCCGCCAAATCCCGGTCCACGTCCCGCCACACGGCCACCCCTTGGGCAGCGGCAAACTCGGCAAAAGCCTTCAGGTCGCGGCCGTAGGCGTCCAAGGTGTTCCCGCTCGACCCCCGCTCGATGCGCAGGTAGTCCAGAAACTCCCGTATGTACTCCTCGATTTCAGTCATGCCCCCATTCTACTTCACGGGAAACCCCCCGAGGGTTGCTCACCCGGAGCGGACAGAGGCTTATGCAAACATTGAACTGAGGCCCTGCATAAGCGTCTTTCCAGACCCACAGTCAGAACAAAGCGTCCCCTGCCCAAACAAACTTGAGGGCTCACCAAAAAATAGCTTCCCGCACAAATCGCAAATATGGAGCTGAAGCAGCGCAAGCAGGACAGCAATCACCACGGCACCAACGATTAAAACCACTTTCTTAGAAGGATTCCCCTCTTCATCCGCCTGGGCATTGACCGGCCTCCCGCCAACTTGGGCACCGCATCCACAACACAACCAGGCCCCTTCCTCAACTTTGGTTCCGCACTTTTTACAAAACATAGCTTTTTCTCCAATCCCTATTCTGACGAAAAAACACGCAAAGCCGCCAAGAATCATTTTTCACTTGGAAGAAGCTCAATCACGAAAAGCGCAAGCACGGAAAGCCCCAAAGACGCCCAGAGCCATGGGCTGGCTCCGACCGAAATAAGGCCGCTTTGCCCAAGTCCCAAATCTTGCCCTGACGCGCCCAGCATCAAGCACACAAGCCCCGTCATGCTCGCGAGGGCGATAAGGAACGTCACCGGTTTCTCTGGGCTCTGGCCAGGGCGCTTCACGATGTCGTAAATCCCCTTCATCAAGAGCACGAAGACGACAGCCCATGCAACAACGATCGCAAAAACAGTCACAGCAAAAACAACACCGGTTCCTTCGTCCAAGTAGGCGCCCGCAGAGTCGACCAGAGACCACAGGCGCGCGCCCAACATCGGCAGCGAGTAAGCATTCGTCCCCAAAAAGAAGCCAACCTCCACCCAGGGAAACAGCATGGTAGCGGCTAGAAGCGCATAAATGGCAGCGAAAATCCATCGAGGCGATGCGGCGGTCAGCCCGCTGTCCCGACCCGACATCTGGACCGATGTGGGAACGGCGCCCCCCACCTCCTTACCGCATGCAGGGCAATACTTGATCCCCCCATCAAGACGGCCACCGCATTGCTTACAAAATGCCATTGATCTTCACTTCCTTTCCCTGTTTAATGCTTCTATAAAAAAGGGCGCCGGTTAAGCTCGCGCAGGGTCGGTGGCACCAATGTAAATAAGCTCCACAGCCGCAACTCCGAGCGTCAACCACACCCATCCAGTTGCAGTAATCATCCCAGCAAGGCCCGAACCGGAACCGCCCGAAATGGTCACGTCCAACTCGAAACAGGCCACTAAGACAATCAAGGCCAAAACGATTGCCACAACCGGGCCCACGGATCGAAATTTGCGCGTACCCGAAGCAAGATAGCTATACGCATCAAATCCAAGTGAAGCAACCAGTCCCACCCATGCAAGAGCGAGAACGACAACGAACATGGTTACATTGGCACCGATTTCGCTTCCACTCCAATATGAACCAAGCAGAGACGACGCCTGGCTCTGAGCATTTCCAATCAACTGAATCAGAGACGGCAGAGAGTACTCTCCTGACCAAAGATAGAGGTTTATCTTCACCCAGGGAAAGAGCGTAAGGACGATAAGAGCCACGTCCATGCAGCCAATTATCCGACGAGCCTTCCCCACTTCCGTCCCAAGAACCCCAGTCTTCGCAGTACCTTTTTTCGGGCTTGGAGCAGCGGCCGGTGACGCTGGCGCCGGTTGAGCGCTCCTCACTTCCGTTCCGCACCCAGGACAAAAACGGCTTTCACCTGGCACCTGTTTTCCGCAGTTACTACAAAATGACATATTTCACCTTTCCTCTCTTTTTGCGGCCCCACTAGGCAAAGTTGCCCACAATTACTTTGTCAACGATCTCGCTTTTCAGGTGATCCGTTTGCACATCAAAGGATGCGAGCCTGATTTCCTCAATCTGTTCCTCGGAAACAGCGTCATATTCGAAAGAGCTTCCTAGAGTCATTTCGAATATGTCTTCATATTGACCATCCGTAAGAGAAAAGGGCGAATCCGCCCCGAACTCCCGCGCCTCCATGAGCGTTGCGAGAAAATAGCACGTGCTGAAATCTATTCTTTTCCCATTAGGTATTTCCAGCCGCTCAAAAATCGAGCTAGAAATATCTCCCCCCAGGAGTTCCTCTGATGAATCCCGAACGCTTGCGCACAAAATGGGTGGGCAATCACCCAACTTAAGAGAAATGATGACAACCGGATACTCCCCATCGGCATCCCGTATATCCACATCCACTTTGCCCTTCCACGAATCAGGGAGGTTGAAAGCAAAGAGCCCTGTCTGAACATCGTATGCGTTCCCAGGAACTTCGGCAGTCCCATTTTCAGGGCGCCCGTCGTCCACAGCCTTTTTCAGTTCATTCCATCCTTTTCCGTCCAACTCGAACGGATAGCCAGTTCGGCCCAATCCGCAATCGCCCACCGACAAATAGTCGACGATTCTCTTTGGCAAGACATCCGTATCGAGGTCGGTAGAAATGGTCGCATCGAAAACAAGAGAGCCCCCATCTGGAACATAGTCATACTGCTCCTGGAGAAACGAGGCGTCTTCTCCAAACAGCCCTTCATAAACACTTGCAACGTCCACCAACGATTCCGTATTCCACGGATATTCGACCGCAAACCCTGTGTGGAATTTGTCGCGACAGTACCTAGCCCCCGAGACAATCCGAGAGCGTCCCTCGTCCACATACTCATACGTCGTCAAAGACCACGGAAGGTAGCTACCACCCAAGCCGTCATTGCTGCTGCACTCCAGCTCCATAAGAAGGAGATCATCCGGATTAAAGACCCTAATAGTGTTCCCAACAATCACGCCTTTATCGAACGTTAGCTCCTGCAGCCTATTTCCCCTGTCATCGTATGCGTAGTAGCAACCCGAAGATGGGTCTTCGCGGTTGCCCTGGAACACAAGATTCCCTGCATTGTCGTACCAATACGAAATCTCGTGATAGTACTGCTGGCGCCCAGAAAGAACGTTTTCGTATTTCTCAAAAATCATGTTTCCGTTTTCATCGTACTCGTATTCGTACGTACGGTAATTCTCGTCATCAACATAGACTTCTTCATAGGTCTTGTTGCCATTGGCGTCGTACTCGCGAGTCACCTGAGATTTGAGGCTGCCGTCTTCACCATAGGCCGTATAGCCAGGAAGCGGATTGGTGTCAGAAGAAACATATTCCCAGGTGTTTAGGACCGATTTGCTTTCCCCTGATTCGTCTCCCGCCAGATCGATCAGCCCACATGGACGACCCAAATCGTCATAAGCTCCGATTCGCGACCCCCAGTATGTAAACTCCGAGCCATTGTCGTGTGGCGAGACAAAGATGCGCTCCGTACACGCACCCGAATCGTCGTAGCCATAATTGGTAACAAGGTTGTCGTTCCCCACCTCCTCGTTGCCTTCCCTGATGCAATACTCGCGAAGCAGCAATCCCTCTTCAGAGTATTCGTAAGTTGTCCAGTTATCGTGAAATGGTGGGAGGTCGTCCGTGTATTTCGCCACAAGGAGCCACTTCGGCGGCTCAGCCGGAGCTGCAACTTCTTTTTCATTGGATACATTTGACGCAGCGCCAACAGGAACGGAGCCGTCGTGCGAGCATCCTCCCATGAACGGTGCAGCGCCGAGAACCAGTGCAATTGCCATCAAACAACGTACCGCAGCCTTCCCAACCTCATGACCCCTTGACACAAAAGAGGCCGGAATCCGACTCGCAACCCCTATGCCCATCGCCTACCTCACCTGCTTCGGGGAAAAATCGACCTCTACGCCATAGGCTTCTTCATGATTCAGCTTCACTGAAAGAGCAGCGTCCGAAGTGCCGTCATGGTTCGCAGTCTCGCTCCATTTGCCAAGCGCAAACTGGCTTTCCTCGGGTGGTGCACCATCGGACGGCTCAAACTTGCGCCAACAGTTAATTTCTCCTTGCGAATCCAAGTCAAACCGCATTTCAATTTCCGCGTACTCGAGCAATCCATCCCAAGAAGCGTCATGAAACGCGGGAGCAAAACAAAATCCCCACTCCCCGTCGGCTGACTCCGGAAAACCAAGCGGCACCCAGAATTCAAGCGTACTGTCCCGCACGAAAGCATTAATGTCTAAACCGATGGCCGTAGATTCGAAAACCGCAGCCGAACCCAGCACGCTTGCTAAGTCGCCATCGAAACGCAAACGATATCGCTGCACTCCCTCTTCAAACGGTCCCCTTTCCCACCTCAGCCCACTCACCAAATCATTCCAACCGTCCCCATCCATGGGGATCCCCAGAAACTTTCCGCCAGGCAAAGGCTTCGTCAGAGCAAAAGAACCGTCTTCTCTCACCTCGAAAGAGATTTCAACATCTGACTGGTTCACGACTACCGTCCAATCGCCCACTATTGGGTCTTGCTCTGACTGACTGGTGTCTGACCCCGTCAAAGCACGCACAACTATCACAGCAATAACCACTACGGCCAGCGCAATCGCCACAACAATCAAAGCCAGTTTTTTCCTTGAGACAGGCTTTTTCGCGTTATCGGAGGATGTAGATTCCGGCCCAGCAGCGTGAATGTCGCTTTCATGTCGCCGAACATCTTTGGAAACGTCACATATTACGGTCGATTCCGAATTGTGTGGTTTGGCGGACACTCTCTCGCCGCAGGCAGAGCAGAAAGACGCGCCTTCTGCAAGACCATTTCCGCACTTCTCGCAAAACACTATACCGACTCCCCTCTATTATTCCGCTGCGGCTTTATCGCCATGCCCAACGGCTAACGCGCGACCGCAATGCATACAGAAGGCGTCTCCCTCTTCGAATGGCTCTCCACAGTCGGAGCAGACCAATTGCATCTCCCCACCGTCTGAGTCAGAAGACGGGAGATTCGCCTTGCCCTCATTGGCAGGTGCCGCGAGGCGGAACCCGCAATCAAAGCAAAACAGGTCGTCCTTTCCGACAGCCGCCCCGCAGTTGGGGCAAGCCGAGATAGTCGTCTTCGGAACAGAAAGCGCTGGGCGAGCCTTGTCGGCAGACGCGCCGCATCCGCTGCAGAACAAATCTCTCTCGCTCATTTGAGAGCCGCACAGCACGCACGTGAAAGTCTTTGCCTCAAGCGCTTGCGCCCGTTCTGCAGCATCTATCTGGTCCAGTCTTTTTTGGCAAACCGCACGTTCGGCATCGCAGCGCCCTATCGCTTCGTAAAGCGACTTCTGCTCACCTCCTGAAAACGCCGGATCATCCTTCGTTGCGACATAAAGCGCAGCACCCAGCTGCGCCGCGAGACCTTTTCGCCTTCGTTCCAAATCGCTCAACTGCGTATTGATCTTCAAACGCTCAGCCGCGCGACCGGCAGTAGCCGTCCCGCGGTTTGCTGCCCCTTTAACGTTATCGAGTATTCCCATCCAAGCTTCTCCTTTGCCATCTCGCCCTGTAATCACAATCCCTCCAAACAGAGGACAATCACGCCTCTTCGAGCTTCGAAAGGGAATATGAGTCAGAAACATTGGCAACCAAGAAATTGAATACCTTGACCATGAGCTTCAGATTTCCCGAATCGTCATTCTCGAGATAGACCGTATAGTTATAGTCTCCGTAGTCTTTATCTAGTATTTTGTAAGAATTGCTATTGTCTGGCTCGAGGGTAATAAGGGCATCTTTAAGTTCTATGGTCGTATCGCCCTCAACCGAAGCAACGTCATTGTCCAACGTATCGTCGTGAGCATGCACGACAAACGAGAGGTCCGCTTTTGCCGTCAGCGACACGGGATCGACCTCTTTGAATGTAATCGACGGACTCGTTTCTTTTGCTGCATAGCATTTTCCTTCATGGCCGGCCGCATCCCACCATCCGGAGGTCTCAACAAAGCTTCCGATCCAAGTTCCCTCGTATGGCGAATAGTCCGCCTGGTAAGCGCCCTTGTCAGCAGTGCAAGTCACCTGCCAATCCGTACCCGTCCACGCAAACGATGCCGCAAGGGTACCTTGGTATTTCGTCAGACCCTGCTGGGCCGATACAGCCAAAAGAGCAGTACCATCCTCTGCTGTTTTATTGTCGATCACCTCGGCGGAAAAGCCCTCCTTGTATAAATCAAGAAGCCTCGTGTCCCTCTTTGACGATTCAGAATTCTCGTCAACCATTTGCATGAACGCCGTTGCCCGGGATGCCAGCAAATCATTCGGAATGCCACCAACCCACTCGATGCTTTCATCCATTGGATAACTATCAAGATGTTGCCATTGGTTTCCAACTAGCTTGAATTGGGTCACCCAATCGGACGATATACGAAACTGGCTCGTCTCGCACACCACCATCACCGTCGCCTCCTTGTACAAGGCATCATCAAGCTTCTGGTCTTCCACCCCTTCAAGGGTTTTTGATACAACCGCAGGCACTTCACTGGAACACCATTCGTCGGGCAGAATCACATGATCAGCAACATCTTCAGCATCAACGCTATCAAGGATTTCATCTTCCGACAACTGAGATGTCATTAGGCCGCCGCCACAACTCGACAAGCATGCTATTGCAGCAAAAAGAGCCACACAGACAAGGACAAAACAAGCTTTTTGCGCGCAACTAAGCGGCGCACAACACAGCGCTTTGCCACAACCAAACTGCGCCTTCATCGTACACACCCTTCCCCCGGCGCCTCGACCGGACCGTTCATCGCATTCGGTAAGGGAAGGCTGTGCAAAAAGGCACCCCATCCCTCGCTGCAAAACGGCATAGATAGGCATGGCGACATGCGGGGGCATGAATGCTCGGACAGGCGAAACGAGTCGCCTGAAAAGTTGGGTGAGCAATAAGCTATGACTATGGTAGGCCCGATTACCAGGCCCTATGACGTTTGGCAATTCGGAAGTATAGCATGCCTCCGCTGAGGGACAAACGGAAAACTAGAGGCAACTGCCTGCGGCTCGGAAATCGGAGTAGATTGGAATCAGGACCAAAGAAGCAATGACGATGGCTGTAGGAAAGAACCCCATTTGAGAGAGCCGCAAGATGAAAGGCACCCACCCGTCGTCGCCAAACGTCAAAAGCCATAGCAGCGCAGAACGCGCAGACCAAGAACCTTTGCGGGCAGGCGCCCTTCAGCCTAGGTTCTTGAGTCGAAAAATATACGGCAAGGCAAGTGTCGCCTCTATGACGTTTGGCAACGGCAAAGTATAGCACTCGCCGTCGATTCTCACGAGGGGACCCCGAGGGCCGCCGCCAATGCCCTTGTCCGGTTTCGCAGAAACTCCAAAAAGCCCCCAGTGCACAGGGTCGGCTGAAGCGGAAAGCCGCGGGGGCTTTCCCGCCCGAGGGGCGGTTTCGCCGGTGGGTCCTCTCTGTTTCGCCTCCGTTAAATCAGAGGGGCCCCAGCAGCGGCGCGCATTGGCGGGGCGTATCATAGACAAGCGTTTGAGAACGGTTTGCAAGCCAGGTCAGGCGCATTTTTTATGCCCGAAACCGGAAAGGGGAGCCCGCATGGCCAAGCACATTTTCGTAACGGGAGGCGTGGTGTCGTCGCTGGGAAAGGGCATTACCGCCGCTTCGCTGGGGCATTTGCTGAAGGCCCGCGGCTACAAGGTGACCATGCAGAAGATGGACCCTTACCTGAACGTGGATCCGGGCACCATGAGCCCGTTCCAGCACGGCGAGGTGTTCGTAACCGAAGACGGCCACGAGGGCGACTTGGACCTGGGCCATTACGAACGCTTCATCGACGAGAACCTCACCCGCGACTCCAACTTCACCCAAGGCTCCATATATAAAACCCTCATCGCCCGCGAGCGCCACGGCGACTTCCTGGGCGGCACTGTGCAAGTTATCCCCCACGTGACCGATGCCATCAAGGACAAGCTGCGCTCCATCGCCCGCCAGACGGGAGCCGATGTGGTCATCTCGGAAATCGGTGGCACCGTGGGCGACATCGAGGGGCTGCCCTTCATCGAGGCGGCCCGCCAGTTCAAAAAAGAGCAACCTGCCGGCAGCGTGCTGTTCGTGCACGTGACCCTGGTGCCCTACATCGCCGCCGCCCATGAGGTGAAAACCAAGCCCACGCAGCATTCGGTGAAGGAACTGCGCAGCCTAGGGGTGCAGCCGGACTTCATCATCTGCCGCTCCGACCACGAGATAACCGACGGCGTTCGCCGCAAGATCGCCTCCTTCTGCGACGTGGACTTCGACGACGTGCTGGCCTGCGAGGACTGCGATTCCATCTACGAGGTGCCCATCAGCTTGTACGAGCAGGGCTTCGATGTGTCGGCTTTGGCGAAGCTGGGCCTGCCGCCGCGCAAGATAGACCTCGCCCCCCTGCGCGGCTTCATCGACGCCAGCCGCAACGTGAAAGGGCAGGTGGACATCGCCGTGGTGGGCAAGTACGTTTCGCTGCCCGACGCCTACCTCTCGGTGATTGAGGCGCTGCACCATGCCGGCGCCGCGAACGGGGTGGCGGTGAACGTGCGGCTGGTGGACGGCGAAGAGCTAACCGCCGCCAACGCGGCAGAGGTGCTGGGGCAGGCGGACGGCATCCTGGTGCCCGGCGGTTTTGGCAACCGCGCCTTCGAGGGCAAAATAGAGGCCGCCCGATTTGCCCGCGAGAACAACGTGCCTTATTTGGGAATTTGCCTGGGGCTTCAGGCGGCGGTGTGCGAATTCGCCCGCCATGTGGCAGGACTCGAGGGCGCCACTTCCGCCGAATTCGACGAAGGGGCGCCCCATAAGGTGATCGACCTCATGCCGGAGCAGGAAGGGGTGGAAGACAAGGGTGGCACCATGCGCCTGGGGGCCTACCCCTGCGTGCTGCAGGAAGGCACCCGCGCCGCGGCCGCTTACAGCTCCCCGCTCATATCCGAGCGCCATCGCCACCGCTTCGAAGTGAACAACAGCTACCGGAGCCAGCTGGAAGAGGCGGGGCTCGAGTTCTCCGGCACTTCGCCCGATGGGCGCCTGGTGGAAATGGTGGAGCTGCCAAACCATCCCTGGTTCGTGGCCAGCCAAGCGCACCCGGAATTCAAAAGCCGTCCCACCTCCCCCCACCCCCTGTTTTGCGGCTTCATCAAAGCCGCCCGTGCGCAACAGCTTTAAAAACCTTTGGGGCATACGGTTCACCTGCGGCCTTCTGTCCTCACCGCCGGTGGGATATAATCCCCAAGGTAAATTTCAGCACTAGAAAGCGAGACGCCCATGCGCCAAGGTTTCGACAACGACAAGTACATCGAGTTGCAGGCGGAGCATATCCGCGAGCGCATTGCCCAGTTCGGCGGCAAGTTGTACTTGGAGTTCGGCGGCAAGTTGTTCGACGACTACCACGCCTCCCGCGTGCTGCCAGGCTTCAAACCCGACACCAAGATTTCCATGCTGCGCTCCATGAAAGACGACGTGGAGATTGTCATTGCTATCAACGCCAATGACATCGAGCGCTCGAAGGTGCGCGGCGATCTGGGCATAACCTACGCCGAGGACGTGCTACGGCTGATGGACATCTTCCGCTCCATGGGCTTCATGATCGGCAGCGTGGTGATCACCCGCTACGCCAACCAGCCGGATGCCGACCTGTTCCGCAAACGGCTCACCGCCATGGGCATCACCAGCTACCTGCACTACCCCATCCCCGGCTACCCCAACGACATCAACTTCATTGTGAGCGACGAGGGCTTCGGCAAAAACGAATTCATCGAAACCACCCGCCCGCTGGTAGTGGTAACCGCCCCAGGCCCCGGCTCGGGCAAGATGGCCACCTGCCTTTCCCAGCTCTACCACGAGAACAAGCGGGGCGTGCAGGCGGGATACGCCAAGTACGAGACCTTCCCCATCTGGAACTTGTCGCTGTCGCATCCGGTGAACATCGCCTACGAAGCGGCCACGGCCGACCTGGACGACGACAACATCATCGACCCCTTCCATCTGGAAGCCTATGGCACCTCCACCGTGAACTACAACCGCGACGTGGAGATATTCCCGGTGCTGCGGGCCACCATGGAGCGCATCTCCGGCCAGTGTCCCTACCAGTCCCCCACCGACATGGGCGTGAACATGGCCGGCATGGCCATCTGCGACGACGAGGCCTGCCGCGATGCCGGCCGCAACGAAATCGTGCGCCGCTACTTCGCCACCGCCGAAGAGCTTAAGCGCACCGGCAACGGCGAAGCGGCGTTGGAGAAAATCGAGCGGCTAATGAACAAGGCGGCCATCACCCCCAACCTCTCCCCTGCCCGCTCGGCGGCGCTGCTGAAAGAGGAAACCACCGGCGCCCCCGCCGGCGCCATGGTGCTGCCGGACGGCCGCGTGGTAACCGGCAAAACCGGCAACCTGCTGGGAGCGGCCTCGGCCCTGCTGATGAACGCCCTCAAGGGAGTGGCCAACGTGGACGACGAGCTGCGGGTGATTTCCGACGAGGTGCTGGAGCCTATCTGCCACCTGAAGACAGCGCACCTGAAGAGCCGCAACCCGCGCCTGCACTCCGATGAAACGCTGCTGGCGCTTTCCATTTCCTCGGTGGACAACCCGCTGGCGGAAAAGCTCATCGACAACGCCGACAAGCTACGGGGCTGCGACGCCTACTTCTCGGTGATTATTTCCGCCGCCGATGAAAAGCTGTATCGCACGTTGGGCATCAACGTTTGCTGCGAGCCGAAATACGAGCAGCATCGCTTCTACCACAAGTAGAGAGCCGCCATCACCGTTGCCCGTTCAAGCCGCCCCGTCCGGGCGGCTTTCTTTTGCCCCAAAACAGCGCCGCCGCCCTACAGCGGCTTTTCGCGACCCGGTTCCACCGTCAGCAGAACGGGGCCGTCCTCGGTGATGGCGATGGTTTTCTCGAAGTGGGCCGACGGGCGCCCGTCCCGGGTGCACACCAGCCAGCCGTCCGGCATGGGGCGGGTTTTGTGGGTGCCCAGGTTGATCATGGGCTCGATGGCCAGCACCATGCCGGCGCACAACTCGATGCCGGTGCCGCGGCGGCCGTAATTGGGCACGTTGGGGGGCTCGTGCATGGCACGGCCCACACCGTGGCCCACGTACTCGCGCACCACCCCAAGCCCGTTGGCTTCTGCCAGCGATTGCACCGCGTGCCCGATGTCCCCCAGGCGGTTGCCGGACCGGGCAGCGGCGATGCCTTCCCACATACAGCGCTCCGTCACGTCCAGCAGCCGCTGCTTTTCCTCGTCTATGACGCCAATGGGGAAGGTCCAGGCGTTGTCCCCCACCCAACCGTCCACAATGGCCCCGGTGTCAACGGACAACACGTCCCCCTCCGCCAGCTTCACCGCCCGGGACGGAATGCCGTGCACTATCTGCTCGTTCACCGAGGCGCAGATGGATCCGGGGAAGCCGCCATAGCCCTTGAAAGCCGGCACTCCCCCTTCGCTGCGAATTACCTCTTCGGCCAACAGGTCCAGCTCCCACGTGCTCACGCCGGGCCTTGCCGCCCGTCCCACCTGGCGCAACGCCAAAGCGGAAACGCGCCCTGCTTCCTTCATGGCCTCAATCTCGCCAGGACTTTTCAAAATGGGCCACTCGCGACGCCTTCTCATGGCTGCTCTCCTTTTCGAAAACTCCATGCCGCCGCGCTATCGCCGCAAACGGCGGGCCACCTTATCGGTGGCGGCCATCACCAGCGACGCCTCGGGCCAGCGAGCGGCCACGGCCGGACCGAAGGTGACCACCAGCGCCAACAGGCCGCCGGCCAAGATAAACAGCAGCGACTTGCCGATGCTGCCGTCAAGCGGCCCCAGGAAAAACTGCAGCCCCGCCAGCACGGCCCAGCCCACAGCGGCGCCGACGGCCCCCAGCGCCAGGCCCCGCAGCGTGCTGAGGGCCAAAGGCCCGAAACGGAACTGCGCGTAATGATGTTTCAGGTACACGAACGCCGCCACATCCCCCAGCAGGTAAGACACGATGGTCACCGCCGCGATGGACTCAATGGTTACCGGATAGCCGTTTTGCACCCCCCACGCGGCCGCCAGGGTGAGCAACACCTGCACAACCACGGCAGCGAAATTGATCCACGAGAACAGCCCGATGCGGCGGATGCTGCTGAACACCTTGTTCAGGTAGCAGCTAAGGCCGTAGAAGGGCAGCGCCACCGCCATCACCGCCAGGTAGCTGGCAATCTGGCCGATGGCATCCTGAGTGAACGCCCCCACGTGGTACAGCGTCACCAGCGGGGTGGCGAACACGATAAGGTACATGGTCATGGGCACCATGAGGAATATCACCTGGCGGGCGCCGTCCATGATGCCCCGCACCACGCCGTCCACATCGTCTTCCGCCTGCATGTCGGCCAATTCGGTGAACATGGAAGTGGTAACCGGCACCACCAGAAACGAATACGGGAACGTGAACCACAGCCGCGCGTAAGCGATGACGGAAGGGCCGTTGTCGGCGAAGCAGTAGCTGGCGGCGTTCTGCACCGACACCGTAGCGAACGCGCACAACGTGATGAACAGGGCGCCCACTCCCAGCGACACCGTTTCCCGCAGGGCCGGGTCGCGCAAGTTGAGGCGCGGCCGCAACCGGATGCCCTGCTTCGCCAGCGCCGGCACCTGGATGGCCATCTGCACGAACACCCCCAAGGGATTGCCGATGGCGATGACGAAGAACGCCATCTGCTGGTTGTGCTGGGCCACGAAGGCGTAGGCCAAAAACGACGCAATGACGATGACGTTGTTGAACACCGGCGCGATGGACGACCAAAAATACTCGCGGTTGGCGTTCAGCAACCCCGAAACGATGGTGGAGGCGCCGTAAAACACTATCTGGATGGCAAAGAACTGGAAGAAGAACACCGCCAGCGCCATTTCCTGCTGGTCGGAGTAGAACGTTTGGGTGAAGATCACTTGCGCCGGGAAGATCATGCACAGCACGCTCACCGCTCCCAGCAAAAGCACCACGATGGTAAGCAGGTTGGAGGCATAATCGTTGCCGCGCCGCTCCCCCAGCTTCTTTTTCGTGGACACGTACACCGGCAAAAACGCGGTTACCAGCATGCCGCCCATCACCAGCTCGAACAGCATGTTGGGAAGGTTGTTGGCCACCTGGTAGGCGCTGGAGGTGAAGGTGGAGCCCAAGGCAAAGGCCATGGCCCAGGTGCGGCCGAAGCCGGTGATGCGGGAGATGATGACGCAGATGCTTATGAGGGCTGCCGAAGACGCCGCGCTCTTTTGGGCCGGGGCCTGGGCCTGCACGCCAGCCCCTGCCCGCTTCGCCGCCGCACCTCCGTAGCGCGACAGGCGCCGCAGCTGCGCCTCCTCTTCCTCCAGCAGCATCTGCCCTTGGGCCGCTTGCTCGAAACTCCAGGAAGGGTTGGTGCGGTCCAGCCCCGCATGGCCCCCCACCACTGGAATGAGCCCCGTTTTTCCGGGGGCAAATTCCTCATGGGAGGTTTTTTGAACCCCGGCATGCCGTCCGCGCGTAGCCGGGCGCTCCACCGAGGGATTCTCCGAGCAGGGCTCGGAGGCAGCCGGGCGAGCATGACGCGCTCGGGACAGCTTGTCTGCCATAGGGGAAACCTTTTCTTAATCGGATATAATTGCCCATGATACCAAACCCGAAAGGCCCCCTTCATGCACATACTCATCGTGCGGAATAATTCCAATTCCAAAGCCCTCGACGCCTCGCTTTTGCTGATGTCCTATCTCAACTCGGTGGGGGCCAGCACCTACATGGCCGACTCCTCAGACCTGGGCAACAGCCGGCGCCGGGCCCAAATCGCCCAGCAGCTGCCGGAACAGCTGCAACTGGCCTTCGTGCTGGGGGGCGACGGTACCGTGCTGCACACCGTACACCTGCTGGAGGGGCGGCTGTGTCCCATTCTGCCCATCAACTTCGGGCGCATGGGCTTTCTCACCAACGACGACGAGGACGGCATCATCCCGCTGGCGGCGTCTGCCCTGGCAGGCGAGCTGGGGGAAGACCGCCGCGCCCTTTTGCAGCTGGAGGTCACCTGCCAAGACGGCGGCCCCGAGCACAACGGCGCCGCCCAGGCCGACGACTACGGTGTGAACAGCGAAGGGCTGGAGGGAAAGACAGTCTTCACCGCCCTGAACGAAGCCTCCCTCACCCGGGGCGCCATGGGACGCATCATCGAGATATCCCTCGCAGTGAACGGCATCCCCGTGTTCAAAGAGCGGGGCGACGGCATCATCCTGTCCACCGCCACCGGCTCCACCGCCTACGCCCTTTCCAGCGGCGGGCCTTTGGTGTCGCCCCGCTACAGCGGGCTCCTGGCGGTGCCCATCGCCCCCCATACCCTGCGGGCGCGGGCCATTGTCACCGACCCCAACGACGTGTTGGAGGTTACCGCCCGGCAAACCGACGAATTCCGCGACATCGCACTGTTCATCGATGGGGAACTGGTGCTTCTGCCCGGCCCCGTGCAAACCGTCATCGCCTCCCGCGCCGATCAGTCGGTCACCTTGCTGCGCCCCCGCCCCGACACCTTCTACCAGGCCATCGCCCAAGACTTCTTCGCCTAAGCAATCGGCAACCGCTTTGCCGCATAAAAAAAGCGCCCCGCACAGGCGGGGCGCTTCTCCGATAAGGGAATCTGGCTTATTCGGCCGACTCGGTATAAGCACGGGTCACCGAGGAATCCACCGGAACACCAGGGCTCATGGTGGAAGAAGCGGTGATGGACTTCACGTACTTGCCCTTGGCAGCCGCAGGCTTCATGCGAAGAATCTCATCGTACACAGCGCCGTAGTTCTCGGCCAGCGCCTCGGGGGTGAAGCTCACCTTGCCGATAATCACGTGAGCGATGCCGTAACGGTCGGCGCGGTACTCAACGCGGCCGCCCTTCAGCTCTTTGATGGCCTTGGCCACATCGTTGGTCACGGTGCCCAGCTTGGGGTTGGGCATCAAGCCGCGAGGGCCCAGGATTTTGCCCAGACGGCCCACTTTGCCCATCTGGTCGGGAGTGGCAACGGCAGCGTCGAAGTTGAACTCGCCCTTCTGGATCTGCTCCATCAAGTCAGCGGTGCCCACGATGTCGGCGCCCGCCTCCTCGGCGACGCGAGCAGCCTCGCCCTCGGCGAACACGGCCACGCGCACTTCCTTGCCCGAACCGTTGGGCAGGCTCACGGTGCCGCGCAGCTGCTGATCCGCTTGACGGGTGTCGATGCCCAGACGGAAGTCGCAGGTGACTGTCTCATCAAAGTTGGCAGAGGAAATCTCCTGCACCAGCTTCATGGCCGCCAGCGGAGCCAGCGGAGCCTCGGGAATCTGGGCTTCTGCTGCCCGGTACTTCTTGGATTTCTTCATGACTATCAATTCCTTTCGTGGTAATGGCGAGCGCTTGCGCTCTTCCACTTGTCAAACGCTTGGACTTTCCAAGCGCTAAACACTTATTCTTCGATGGTCTTGCCCTGCAGCATCGCCGCCACCTTACGGGACGGAATGTACTTCTTCTTCATGGGACGACCCTCGATGCGCACGCCCATGGAACGGGCGGTACCGGCGATGATCTCCATGGCCGCCTCAACGCTGTTGGCGTTCAGGTCGGGCATCTTGGTCTCGGCGATCTTGCGCAGCTGGTCCTCGGTGAGGGTGCCCACCGCCTGGATCTGCGGGATGCCGGAGCCGGAACTGATGTTCAGGGCTTCCTTGATCAGCACAGCGGCCGGAGGGGTCTTGCACACGAAGGTGAAAGAACGATCCTCGTAGATGGTAATTTCAACAGGGATAACCGTACCCGCCTGATCTGCCGTCTGGGCGTTGAACGCCTGGCAGAACTGCATGATGTTGACGCCCTTGGCACCCAGCGCGGGGCCTACCGGGGGGGCCGGGTTGGCTGCGCCAGCAGGGATCTGCAGTTTGACGAAGCCGGTGACCTTCTTGTCAGCCATAGCTTGACTACCTTTCAAATAAACCGTTTACATTCCCTTATCACAAAGCCCTTTTCGCCTTGGCGAGAAGCCCCGAGTCCACACGGGCACCAAGAAGGGCACGTGAACGCTTAGATGCGCGTCACCTGGTTGAAGCCAAGCTCCACCGGGGTTTCGCGCCCAAAAATTGACACCATAACCTTAACCTTGCCGGCTTCGGGCGACACTTCGGCCACCACGCCGTCGAACTCGGCCAAGGGGCCGGAAACCACCTTCACCGACTGCCCCACTTCCAGGGTAGTGGAAGTCTTCTTGGGGGCCTCGTGGTTGGTACGGCGCATGATCTTGTTGTATTCGTCGCGAGTGAGCGGAGAGGGGTTGCCCTGGGTTCCCACGAACCCGGTTACGCCCTCGGTGTTGCGCACCGCCGCCCAGCTGCGATCGTCCAGCTCCATGCGCACCAGCACATAGCCGGGGAACACCTTCTTCTCCGCCTCAACGCGACGGCCGCCATCCTTGATCTCCGTAACCATTTCGGTGGGAATCTCGATAGCGAAGATGTTGTTCTCCAGACCCAGCGCCTCGATGCGCATTTCCAGGTTCTTCTTCACCTTGTTCTCGTAGCCGGAATAGGTGTGAAGCACATACCATTTCTTAGCCATTGTGAACCTACAATCCGGAAATACCGACCAGCACCGGGGTGATGATCAGGTTGTCCAAGACGGCAACGAAGATACCGAAGAAAAGAAGGGCAACGATGACGACGCCGCTCCAGCGCAGAACGTCAACGCGGGTGGGCCACGTGACGCGCTTCATTTCCGCTTTCACGTCGCGCAGGAATTGGAAGCGCTTCTTAGCGGGCTTTTCGTCCGCTTTCTTAGCAGGCTTCTTGGCCGCCTCGTCATCGGAATCGGCAGCATCCGATTTCTTGAAAAGAGACTTTTTCGGCTTCTCCTCGGCTTCAACTACCTCGGCAACCGGCTGATCGCCGATCTCCTCACGAGTAGCCTTGCGCTGCTGCCGGGCAGCAGAGGCTTTAGCGCGTTGGGTCTTGGATTTTTTTGCCATGGTCTTCCTTAAATGTTTTATGTCTTAACGCCAAACAAGCAGCCACACGGCTGCTCGTCAAACAAGCTGGCAGGCCAGGAAGGACTCGAACCCTCAACTTGCGGTTTTGGAGACCGCTGCTCTACCAATTGAACTACTGGCCTATGCCTGTTTATGAATCACTCGAACCTAGCGGGTCTCGCGATGCACCGTGTGGTGACGGCACCACTTGCAGTACTTCTTAAGCTCCATACGGTCCGGATGGGTCTGCTTGTTCTTTTTGGTCGTGTAGTTGCGGCGCTTGCACTCGGTGCAGGCCAGGGTGACCAAAGTACGCATGAATACTCCTTTATGCCAATAGGGTAAGACAGTTCCTTTTCATACACATGAAGAGAGCTGCCATGAAAAGGGAGCCCGCCTGTGGGGCAGGCTCCCTAGAAGGCAATCACCAGTTAATTTACTTGATGATCTTGGTAACGCGGCCAGAGCCAACGGTACGGCCACCCTCGCGGATAGCGAACTTCAGGCCCTCTTCCATGGCGATCGGGTGAATCAGCTCGCCAGTGATGGTCACGTTGTCGCCAGGCATAACCATTTCGGTGCCCTCGGGCAGGTGGGCAACACCGGTGATGTCGGTGGTGCGGAAGTAGAACTGCGGACGATAGCCATCGAAGAACGGGGTGTGACGGCCGCCCTCTTCCTTGGTCAGGATGTAAACCTGGCCCTCGAACTCAGTGTGCGGGTTCACGCTACCGGGCTTGCAGAGAACCTGGCCGCGCTCGATGTCCTCGCGCTTGATGCCGCGCAGCAGGCAGCCGATGTTGTCGCCAGCCTCGGCCTCGTCCAGCAGCTTGCGGAACATCTCGATGCCGGTGCAGGTGGTCTTCTGGGTTTCCTTGATGCCCACGATCTCCAGCGGATCGTTCAGGTGCAGCACACCGCGCTCCACACGACCGGTGGCAACGGTGCCGCGGCCGGTAATGGTCATGGTGTCCTCCACAGCCATCAGAAACGGCTTGTCCACGTCGCGCTCGGGGGTGGGGATGTAGCTGTCCACGGCGTCCATGAGCTCCCAGATCTTCTCCTGCCACTCCTTGTCGCCCTCCAGGGCCTTCAGAGCGGAGCCACGGATAATCGGGGTGTCGTCGCCCGGGAACTCGTAGCTGTCCAGCAGCTCGCGAACTTCCATCTCAACCAGCTCGATGAGCTCCTCGTCGTCCACCATGTCGCACTTGTTCAGGAACACCACGATGTAGGGGACCCCCACCTGGCGGGCCAGCAGGATGTGCTCGCGGGTCTGAGCCATGGGGCCGTCGGTGGCGGCGATAACCAGGATGGCGCCGTCCATCTGAGCAGCACCGGTGATCATGTTCTTCACGTAGTCGGCATGGCCGGGGCAGTCAACATGAGCGTAGTGACGGGTGTCGGTCTGGTACTCGATGTGAGCGATGGAGATGGTAATGCCGCGCTCGCGCTCTTCGGGAGCCTTGTCGATCTGATCGAAGGCGGTAAAGTCAGCAGTAGCGGTGCCGTGAGAGCCGTCGTTCTCAGACAGGGTCTTGGAGATGGCGGCGGTCAGGGTGGTTTTGCCGTGGTCAACGTGTCCGATCGTACCGATGTTTACATGCGGCTTCGAGCGTTCGAACTTCTCCTTGGCCATGTTTCATCCTCCTTAGAATGAATTCACAACTTAAAAAAACAAACAAAATAAATGCGCCCACGAAGGACGCTTGAATTGGTATGGTAGCGGTGACTGGATTTGAACCAGTGACGCCACGGGTATGAACCGTGTGCTCTGACCAACTGAGCTACACCGCCATCTTTAAGGCTCCTATGCGCACCGATTGCCGCGTCAGGCTTCGCCACTCACTCGGTCACAGCGCGAAGGCTGCTCCCTCGTTCGCGGCTTCGCCTTCCTTGCATTCGGCACACCTGGAAACCTTAAAGGCCCGATGCAACCGAACAGCAATCGCTTGCGGAAGCATTAAAAATAAATGGAGCCTGCGACCGGACTTGAACCGGTGACCTCTTCGTTACCAACGAAGTGCTCTACCGACTGAGCTACACAGGCATGAGGCGAAGCAGATTAAAAAGCTTCAAAGATGAAATGGTGGGCGCGCTAGGATTCGAACCTAGGTAGGCAGAGCCAACGGGTTTACAGCCCGTCCCCTTTAACCACTCGGGCACACGCCCATTTCGGCAATGAAATTCATGTGTACTTTTCAAGCTGCCGCTCAAATTCCCCAGGCGGGGTAAGTGAGCGAAAGAATAATACGCTACCCCCAAAACGCTGTCAACACCCGACACGCCACCGGGCGTATCTTATCCACAATTCCCATATCAACGGTTTTCAACGGCAGGTCAACGGCGTATATGGCGGTTTTCGAGCCCGCTTTTCCTGCTTATATATATGTATAGGCGCTGGCGGCGAGGAGTTTGGCGAGCCCCTAATCACTGAATTACCAAAAACCTGATTTTAATAAGGAGTAATATATGTAGGCATCGCGGACAAGCTGTGAAGGCCTCGGGGCCGTGATAGGATGATACGCAGTTTGCATACACACTCCGTGCTCGAACAGAAAAGGATCTTCGTTTAATGAGAGAGCATCAAACCTTACTCAGCAGGCGCGCGTTCGTAGGGGGCAGTGCCGCCATCTTCGGCACCGCCATCCTCTTCTCCCCTGCCGTGGCTTTCGCCACGCCCTCCGCTTCCGACAAAAAGGCAGAAGCGGAAGCCGCCGCGGCGGCGGCGGCCAGCAAGAAGGCCGAGGCCCAGGACGCCTTGGTGCAGCTGGACGCCCTGCGCGACGAAAGCGATAAGGCGGCCGCCGATTTCGTGGAAGCCCAAATGGCCCAAGAGACGGCCCAGACCGCCATGGACAATTGCGCCAACCGCATTGAGGAGATTTCCGGCGAAATAGCCACCGTGCAGGGGCAACTGGGCGACCGCGCCCGCTCCATGTACCGCTCCGGCAGCCTCACCTTCCTCGATCTTCTGCTGGGGGCCACCAGTTTCAGCGCCTTCACCCAGAACTGGGATTTGCTGAACCAGATGAACGAGAACGACGCCAAACTGGTGCAGCAGACCAAAGACCTCAAAGCCGAGGCTGAAGCCCAGCACGAGGAATTTGCGAAGCAAGAGGAAATCGCTGCCCAGAAAGCGGCCGAAGCAGAAGAGAACAGCAAGAAGGCCGACGCCGCCGCCGCTGCCATGCAGCAGGTATATGACGGCCTGAGCGCCGAGGTATCCGATCTGCTTGCACAAGAAGAAGCTGCTCGCGAAGAAGCCGATCGCTTGGCCCACGAGGAGGAAGTGGCCCGCATGCAGTGGGAGGCCGAAGAGCAACGGCGCCGCGAAGAGCAGCAGGCGTCCCAGAACAATTCCAACAACTCGAATTCCGGCAACTCCAGCAATTCCGGAAGCAGCGGCTCCAACTCCGGCAATTCCGGCTCTTCCAACAGCGGCGGCAACCCTTCCGGCGGTTCCAACTCTGGCGGCTCCAGTTCCTCCGGCGGATCCAACTCTTCTAGCGGCAGCTCCTCTGGCGGCAGCAGCTCTGGCGGCTCCTCCGGCGGCAGCTACGCCGGCGATAAATATCCCAGTCCGGGCCAGGCGGCCGTCAACCGCGCACAGGCGGAAATCGGCAAACCCTACGTGAGGGCCGGCGTGGGCCCCGACAGCTACGACTGCTCCGGCCTGGTGAGCTACTGCATCACCGGCAAGCATCAGCGCGTGGGCACCACCTACACCTTCATCGGTTGGCCCCGTGTATCCAACCCGGTACCGGGTGACATCTGCACCAACTCCACCCACTGCGGCATCTACATCGGCGGCGGCAACATGATTCACGCGCCGCAACCGGGCCAGAACGTGAAAGTGGGCGGCGTGCAGTACCACAAGGGCATGTTCTTTGTACGCCCCCCATGGTGATAACCCGCACCATCCACGGCTTTCCGACGGCTCGCCCTCACGGCGGGCCGTTTTCCGTTGCAGCCCAAGGCCAGACCCTAGAGAAACCCTTTCCCTGTTAAAAGTTTCTGAACATCCTGTAGGCACGGTTCCTCTTTCCCCTTTTGGCAAGTAATATAGGCAAACCGCGCCAACAGCCGCCTGCGCGGGGGCTTTCCGGTGCTACCATTACCAACAAGTTTGCTAATCACACCACACGCTCGAACAGAAAAGGTTTTCCTCATGAGAGAGCAACAAACGCAGCTCAGCAGACGGGCCTTCATCGGGGGCACTGCGGCCATATTCGGTACCGCTATCCTGTTCTCCCCCACCGCCGCTTTTGGCGAACCCACCTCTGCCGACAAGAAGAAAGAAGCCGAAGAAGCCGCCGCAGCGGCCGCGTCGAAGCAAGCCGAAGCCAACGAGGCCATGGTGCAGCTCACCGCCCTGGCCCAAGAAGCCGACAAAGCATCGGCCGACTATTTCACCGCATTGGATGAGCAGCAAGCGGCTCAGGACCGCATGGATGCCTGCCAGGCGCGCATCGAAGAGATTTCCGGCGAACTGGCCGCCCTTCAAGAGCGGCTTGGGGATCGCGCCCGCTCCATGTACCGCTCCGGCAGCCTCACCTTCCTCGACCTGCTGCTCGGGGCCACCAGCTTTAGCGCTTTTACCCAGAACTGGGATTTGCTGAACAAAATGAACCAGCAAGATGCCGACACCGTGCAGCAGACCAAAGACCTCAAAGCCGAGGCGGAGGCCCAGCACGAAGAGCTCATCAAGCAAGAGCAGATTGCCGAGGAAAAAGCGGAGGAGTGCGAGCGCATCGCGCAGCAGGCCCAGGCGGCTCAAGACGCCCAAGAAGCCATCTACAACAGTCTGAGCGCCGAGGTTTCCCAACTCCTGGCCCAACAGCAGGCAGCCCAGGAGGAAGCGGAACGTTTGGCCGCGGAAGAGGAGCTAGAGCGGCAGCGGCGCGAAGCGGAAGAAGAGCGCCGGCGCCAGCAGGAAGCCGAGCGAGCGGCCCAAGCGGCCGAGGAAGCCAAGAAAACTTACGGCGGCGACGATTTGCCCGCCGCCAGCAACAGCGTGGTGGCGCGCGCCTACGCCGAGATGGGCAAGCCCTACGTATGGGGCGCCACCGGCCCCAACAGCTACGACTGCTCCGGGCTCGTGGGCTATGCCCTCACCGGGCACCACAGCCGCATTGGCACCACTTATACCTTCATGGGCTGGCCCCGGGTTTCCAACCCGCAACCGGGTGACGTGGTTACCAACAGCTACCATTGCGGCATCTACATCGGCGGGGGCCAGATGGTGCACGCACCACAACGCGGTGACGTGGTAAAGGTGGGGTCGGTGTTCCGCGACATGATTTACGTGCGCTACCGCGGCTAAGAGCCCGCGCGCAAGAACCATAAAGAAGGGGCGGCTCCGCGGGGCCGCCCCTTCTCATTTCCCTGGTCGAACAATCGCTAGCGGGCCTCGTCATGCAGCGGCCCTATGGCAGCCATCACCGCATCGCGCACCGCGTCCAGCCCTTCGGGGGTTTCCACCCACTGATGAGTAATCACCCCGCAGGGAAGCTGGAACTTGCAGGCCTCCAAAGCGGTGGCCACATCCTTCGGCCCCGCCTGCATCCATCCGTACGAGCCAAACGGAATACCCACGCGCCCCTCTGGCGCCAACCCCTTCATGTAGCACAAAAATGCCGCCACCGTCGGCATCATCTGCTTGTTCAGCGTAGGGGAACCCACCGCGACGTAGCGGGCCGAAAGCACCTCAGTCATGATGTCGGACATGTGATTCGCCTTCAAATCGAACAGCCGCGCGGGAATTCCCATCTCCATGAAAGCCTCGGTGATGGCGCGGGCCATGGCCTCGGTGGTGTGCCACATGCTGTCGTAAATCACCAGCGCGTATTCTTCCGCCTCCCCCGAGCACCACAGGGCGTATTTCTCCAGCACGTCCTTCACATGGCTGCGCCAAATTACCCCGTGCGAAGGGGCAATCATGTCGAATTCAAGCCCTGCAAGCCCGTCTAGCGCCGCCCGCACGTTCTTGCCGTAGGGCATCACGATATTGGCGTAGTACTTCTTCGCCTGGGCCATCACCTCCGGCAGCCCCACCTCATCGTCGAAGCGCTTGGAAGAGGCGAAGTGCTGTCCGAAGGCGTCGTTTGAGAACAGCACCTTGTCGTAGGCGGAATAGGTAACCATGTTGTCGGGCCAATGCACCATGGGGGTGTGCACGAACTGCAGCGTGCGTTTGCCAATGGAAAGGGTGTCGCCCGATTTCACTGGCAAGAAGTTAAAGTTCTCGCCGTAATGGGCTGAAAGCCCCCTCAGCCCCTGAGGGCCGCTGCACACGATTTGGGCGTTGGGGCACGCCTTGGCCACCACTGGCAGCGCGCCGGAGTGGTCCATTTCCACATGGTTGGCGATGATGTAGCTGATTTCCGCCGGGTCAATGATGGTGCGGATACGTTCCATCATTTCCTGCGCGAACTCCCCTTTGCAAGTGTCCACCAGAGTTGTCTTTTCGTCCAAAATCAAATAGGCATTATAGGTAGACCCACGCTCGGTGGTGTATCCGTGAAAGTTGCGCTCATTCCAATCAATTCCCCCAACCCACCAAACGTCTGGCTTCACCTCGGCAGCTCGCAACATGGCCATCATCCTTCCTCATCTTCACTCCAACGTTTCTTCGCAGCATATTACCCTGGCGCCGCTTTCTAGCATAGGAGGCCCATCTTGTTACCCAATCTTCCCCAAAGCTCATAAAAAAGGCCGCGATGCGCATCGCGGCCTTCGAGGAGCATGCCTGAACCTTACACGTCGGCGTCCATGTAGGTATCGAACTCGTGCAGCACTTCTTCGCTGGGCTCTTTCGTCAGCAGCGACACCACCACGATTACCAGCAGCGACACCAAGAAGCCAGGCGCCAGCTCGTAGATGGCGAACCAGCCGCCCAGAGGGGCGATGAGGTTCTTCCACGCCACCACGGTAAGTGCGCCGGCAACCATACCGGCAGCCGCCCCTTGCATGGTGGTACGGCGCCAGTACAGCGATAGCAGCATCAGCGGGCCGAACGAGGCGCCGAAGCCGGCCCACGCATAGGACACGATGTTGAATATGGAAGAGTTTTGGTCCAGGGAGATGAAAATGCCGAACAGTAGCACGCACACCAACGTGATGCGGGCCACAATCATCACCTCACGGTCGGTGGCGTTGCGGCGGAACAGGCCCTTGTAGATGTTGTTGGCCACCGCGGAACCGGAAATCAGCAGGTACGAAGAAGAAGAGCTCATGGCCGCCGCAAAGATGCCGGAAACCACCAGGCCGCAGAAGAACGAGGGCAGAAGCATCTGGGACAGCACGATGAACACGCTCTCCGCCGCCGCTTGAGTGGCGAAGGCGGTGGGGATGACGGCGCGGCCAATGAGGCCGATGCACACCGCGCTGGAAAGGGACACGAACAGCCAGATCATGGCGATGATACGGGACTTCTTGATATCGCTGGAGTGGCGCACCGACATGAAGCGAATCAGCACCTGGGGCATGCCGAAGTAGCCGAGGCCCCACACCAGGCCGCTCACGATGGTGATGAGCCCGTAAGTGCCCGCGGGCCCGAACAGAGGCTCGTTGCCCTCCATTATCTGGTTGCCCAGCTCGTCGGTGACGGGGGCGGCAATCTCGGTGCCCGACAGGAACCCGGGAATGCTCTGCAAGAACTGCACGGTGTTCTCCACGCCGCCGGCCGCCGTCACCGACCCAATAAACACTGTGGCCAAGGCGAAGAACATGATGGCGCCCTGAATGAGGTCGGTAGTGCACACCGACAGGTAACCGCCCATGAAGGTGTACAAGAACACGATGAGGGCTCCCAGTACCATCATGGTGGTGTAATCCCAGCCGAACAGCGTTGCGAACAGCTTGCCGCAGGTAACGAAGCAGCTGCCGGTGTAGATGCAGAAGAACACCAGGATGATGATGGCGGCCATGGTCATCAAGATGTGCTTCTTATCATGGAAGCGGTTCGAGAAGAAATCGGGCACCGTGATGGAGTTGTTTGCCACCTCCGAATACTTCCGCAGCCGCTTCGCCACGAACTTCCAGTTGAGGTAGGTGCCGATGAACAAGCCGATGGCCGTCCACATGGCATCGGATGCGCCGGTGAAATAGGCCACGCCGGGAAGCCCCATCAGTAGCCAGCCGGACATGTCGGAGGCCTCGGCGGAAAGCGCCGTCAACCACGGCCCCAGGCCGCGGCCGCCAAGGAAGTACTCTTCCGACGAGGAGTTGGAACGCTTGGTATAAATGAAGCCAATTACCACCACTACCACGAAGTAGAGCAGCATGGCCAGCATCACCAGCCAGTCGTTGTTGATCATGTGACGCCTTTCCGGAAACCTGGGACCCACCTCCGCCCGCGCAGCGCGCCGCCGCCAGTCAGAGCCAAAGCCCCCTTTTCTCTTCAATTCATCGATTATAGGGGTGATTTGCGCTATGCTCATGTACTCCAGGGCAATAAAGCGCCTGTCGCGGCGAAAGGACGAACATGGCTCGCTACAACAGCTTCACCTCTGAGGAGATTTCGGCCGAATTGGCCGCAGTGAACGCGGCTTACCAGGGCTTCAAAGCGAAGGGCCTGAAGCTGAACATGGCCCGCGGGAAGCCCTCGGCCGAGCAACTGGACCTTTCGCGCCCCATGCTGGATGTACTGGGCGAAGAGGCCAGCCTCACCAGCAGCGACGGCACCGATTGCGCCAACTACGGCGGTCTGAGCGGCATCCCCGAGGCCAAGCAGCTGCTCGCCCGCCTGCTCGACGACGATCCGGAGAACATCATCGCCGGCGGCAGCTCCAGCCTCACCCTGATGTTCGACGCCATTGCGCGACTGTGGACCTTCGGCACTGAGGGCAATGCCCCCTGGGGCACGTTGGAGCGCGTGAAATGGCTGTGCCCCTCCCCTGGCTACGACCGCCACTTCGCCATTTGTGAAACCTTCGGCATGGAGCTCATTCCCGTTCCCCTCACCGACGAGGGCCCCGATATGGACATGGTGGAACAGCTGGCTGCGGCCGACCCCTCCATCAAGGGCATTTGGTGCGTGCCCCAGTACTCCAACCCCACCGGCATCGTGTACAGCAGCCAGGTGGTGAACCGGCTGGCATCCATGGCCTGCGCCGCTCCCGACTTCCGCATTTTCTGGGACAACGCCTACAGCGTGCATCACCTGTATCCCCAGCATCCGGTACAGGTTGCCGACATCGCTGCCGCATGCGTCGCTGCCGGCAATCCCAATCGCTATTTGAAGTTCGCCTCCACGTCGAAAATCACTTTCCCCGGCGCAGGCATCTCTGGCCTGGCCGCCAGCCCCTCCAACATTCAGGAGGCTCTGAAGGTGATGGGCATCCAAATGGTGGGACCCGACAAGCTGAACCAACTGCGTCACGGGCGGTTCCTCTCCACCGACGAGGCGCTTCAAAACCACATGGCCTCCCATGGCAAACTGTTGGCCCCCAAGTTCCAACTGGTGGACCGCAAGTTGTCCGAGGGACTGAAAGGCACGGTGGAGTGCAGCTGGTCTTCGCCTCAAGGCGGTTACTTCATTTCCTTTGAAGCGCCCGCCGGAACCGCAAAGCGCATCGTTGCACTGGCGAAAGACGCCGGCGTTCAGCTTACCGGAGCCGGAGCCACCTGGCCCTACGGCCAAGACCCGAAGGATTCCAATATTCGCATCGCCCCTTCCATGCCGCCACTGGACGAACTGGACCAGGCGATGGACGTGTTCGTAACCTGCGTCAAGCTGGCAGCATTGGAGCAATTAGCCGAGTAGGGCACCACCGCCCGTCCCGATGAAGCATTTGCGTCCAGCGCATGGGCGCAGACGCCGCGCGCCCTCCCAGTCCCCATCCCCGCACCCGACGGTTCACGGTGCATTTACCCCGTATCTGCATGCAAGTAAATCATTGTTGAAAAAAATCCCTGCGTCAGTACAATACGGCTTGAAGACAGAGAACTTCTGTCCTTCAGTTCGCAATGGGCGGGATATCGAAATTGCGCACTGGGCACCACCACGGGCCTCGCTTCAAGCCGGCCCCCTGCTCGATCCCCTCCTCGCGCCATCGAAGGACAATGCCGCGGAAGGAGGCGATATGAGCGATTCCCATTTCAAGATTGGCTCCGAAAAACCTTTGCTCCATGAGGCTGGCGCTGACGCCCCGCCTCTCCAGGGCCGCGCCCTCATCTCGCGCGACATGCACGTCCTGGCGGCGGCTCACCAGTTGCCCGTCCACAATGCCAAACTTCTCGATCTCTTGGCCATTGCCCGCACATACGAAGAGGAGCTGCTGCTCTTCAATCCAAAACCGCCCGAGGAGTTCGCCAAACTGAAGCACCTGGCTACCGAAGTGGCCGATTACGCCTGCCGCGACAATTCCTCCCTCACCCTATCGCACCGCCTTTTCCTCTTGGCAGATTCGGGGCTAGAGTCCGATAAACTTGCCCGCCAGGCCAATGGCGGCCTGCGCAGCTCCGACTACGGCACCGACCTGGGAACCTATACGGTGGCGCGAAAGCTCAGCGACGATGAAGCCCGCGCCGTCTTAGAGGAATACCTCGATCGCGCCCCCAGCCCAGGCGAGTGGCGGCACTTCTGGGCCATGGTGGGGCTGGCCGCCTGGTGCAGCTACGCGTGGTGCATCATGGAGGTAACTCGGAATCAACGGCCTGTTCCAGCTCGAAAGCAGTGCCATCAGCTGGCCGAATCCCATCTGACCAAAGCTCTCGGCCTTTATGGAGAAGACTGACGGCACACCAGGCTGCCGCCCAAAACAAAAAAGCCCCTTGAAGGGGGCATTCGGTGCAAGAGCGAAGAACTGGCAGCGCGGTCGCATTGGCAACCGCAGACGGGGCTGAGCCCGGGGCTTCCAGGCGCTACGCCGCCGGCTCATTGAGGCCGCCCCCTAAAAAGCCAGGAAGGGCCCCGGAGGGCCCTCCCCGAACGCAAAAAAGCATCCCCTGCGAGCAGAACGCCCTATCCTCCCACGGCCTGGCGCCGCAGTACTTTCGGCGAAGAGGGGCTTAACTGCCGA
>NZ_QIBY01000010.1 GCF_003725335.1 Parvibacter caecicola | reverse complement strand
CCCCGCGCGCCCGCCCGGTCCGCCGTTCCGGGCGGCGCTCGGAAAAAGGCGGCGTTTTGCCACCGCGCGCCCTTTTCCGGGCAAAAACGCCTCTTTTTCAGAGCAGGCGCGGGCAAAAACCGCCTTTATTCCGAGCGGCCAGACGGCCTCCGGAGAGCGCCGCGGCCCTCACCTGGGAAAACGTCCCCGTAGCAAAACGGAGCCGCAATTCGCAACTCGAAAAACCTTCTTTTTGGCGCAAAAGATCGCAGCCGTGGCAAAAAGAGGGCTTATTCCGAGACGGAACCGGACGACGGGCGGAAAAAGGAAGGGCCGGGGCGGGAGGGCGACGGGGGCAACGCGGCGCTCCGTGGGGACAACGCGAGGCAAAGCGAGGCAGCGCGAGGCAGCGCCGGCGGAACTAGCCGCCTAGTTCCGCCATAAGAGGGCGGAAGCACGCCGATACTTGAAACCGTGGCGGGAATAGACGGCTAGTTCCGCCACAGGGTAGCGCGAAGGACGAAAGATGGGGCAAAGGACGTAAGGCGGGGCAGGGTGGCGTGACAACGCAAGACGAGAAGCGGAGCGAGATGGCAGAGCGAAGAGCGACGGAGCGCGGGGCGGGGGCGGCCCGGGGCGGAGCGGGGCGGCGCGGCAAGGAGTATTGGTGGGGCGAAAAGCGGCGAAGGGCGGTGGTGGGTCGAAGTGGAGCAGCAGGCGAAACAGGAGAGCCCCGCCGGGGTAAGCGGGGCTCCCTGCGGGCCGCGGGGTAGACGGCCCTTCTAGCAGCGGGACTGGGGTCGGCAATCCCGTGCTGCGGAAATGGTTATGTCATGCCTGCGGCCCCCGCAGCGGGGTACGGAGCAGGGGCCGGCGGGGCGGGTGGTTACTCTTCTTCCTCCTCCTCTTCGTTCTTCTTGCGGCGGGCAATCAGCAGCAGAATCAGGGCCAGCAGCAGCGCGACGGCCAGGCCCACGAACAGCCAGATGCTGTCGCCCAGCTTCGGGAACAGCTTCTTCAGCGGCGGAATCTTGCCTAGGTCGGCACCGGTGACACCCAGGTCAACCGCGCGGCCCACTTCGGGAGTCCAATCATAGGCGCTCAGCAGGTTGAACATCTGGCCGTAGGCGTTGGGGGTGGTGCGTACCGCCGTGAAAGCGCCCAGCACCGCCATGGGGCAGGTAATGCCAACAGTACCAGAGCCCACCATGTTCATCCAGTCGGAGTCGTTGTTGTCGTTGCTGCCACGGTTAATGGCCACGAACTGCGACCCCTCCGGCTTGTTGGCGCGCACCCGGTAGATGTAGGGCTGGTTATTGCCGTCCACCATGGGCAGGCCCTCGAAGCGGTAGCTGCCGTCGGTACCGGTGGTTTGCACCGCCACCTGGGTCCAGCCGCTGTTGTTCACGATGCCGCTCTCGGTGATGTCCTTCAGGGCCGTGGCCACGTAGTCGGCGGCGTTGAAGCCCACCGGCAGCGTGCCGGGCATGGGGATCACCATGCGGTCCAGGTACACCGTCTGGCCCGGGATGGGCTCGAAGGTGCTGCCCTTCAGGCCATCGTTCTCGGGATCGTTGAACATGATGCCCGCGATGGTGGCGGTGGCGTAAGGCACCAGGCCAGTGTCGTTGTTCTCGTCGTCGTGGCCCTTGCCGATCATCCACACGGTGCCGTTGGGGCCCTGCGGGTTCACGGCGGCATTGGCGGCGTCGCCAGTGTAAGGCTCGGCCAGGATGATCATGCCGTCGTAGGGCTGCGCCGGTTCCAGAATCTTGTTGTTCTCGTTCAGGTCGGAGTCCACCGTACCGTCGCCGCCGCGGTTCAGGTAGGTGACGCCGTAGCCGCCCGGCAGGCTGTCCACCGAGGCACGGTAGCCGTAGATCTTCGAGCCGGTGCCGGTGGTGCCGGCCACTTCCAGCTCCTCGAAAATCCAGAAGCCATCGCCGTCGGTGGTGGTGTGGGCCCGCGAAGAGTTGTTGAACTCGTCGTCGGCAATCCAGCCCATGGAGCCACCGGGCTTCACGCCCCAGTAGTAGCGCTCCAGCGTGACCGGGATGCCGGCGAAGCGCTGGCCCTCGTTGCCGTCGCGCACGCCGTTGTAGTTGGTGTCCTGCCACACGATGCCGCTGATGGATTGCCGCGCCACGGGCACCAGGCCGAAGTCGTGGTTCAGCGAGTCGCTCCACTTCACGTCGGACCAGCGGTTGGTGGCCTCGCGGTTCAGCTCTTCCATGCGGGCGACGTAGGCGCGGTTCAGGGCGTCGAAGCCGTTGCCCTCGTGCACGCGCACCCACTCGTCAGTGTATTCGTCGTACTTGAGGTCCTGCTTGCCGTCGGGCGAGCCAGTATTGGTGTTGTTGTCGAACTTGTCCACCGGATCGCCGAAGATCACCGAGCGATGCAGGCCGGACATGTCGCGCAGGTCGGCCACGCTGGCCTTGGAAATCCAGTCAACGCCCGCCGCGATGGCCGCGTTCACGGCCTCCTCGCCGGTAGCGCCGCCCTGCGGCCACAGCTGCAGCAGGTAGCCCTCCAGGCGCGCCTTGGCCTGGGCCTCGGTCTCGCCGGCCGGCGGGAACGGCGCCCACACGTCGCTGCCATCGGGGTTCAGCGGCGGGTTGGGCTTGTCGGCCACGCGCGCGCCGGCCCGCATGGCGAACATCTCGGGCAGCTCTTCCGTCACCACGGTCCACTGGGCGAACAGCTGCACGTCCAGGCGATCCAGCACCAGCGTCTCGCCGGGCGCGTAGTTGGTGCCGGTGCCGTCGGCGGCGGTGTTCCAACCGGCGAACTGGTGGTCGGCCAGCTGGAAGCCGCACTCGGGCAGCGTCACCACGTCGCCGAACTTCGCCACAATGGCGTCGGTGGCGCCGGTGACGGACTCCCCGTTGGCCTCGAAGCTGACGGTGGCGTCCTGGCCCTCATAGGCGGGATCCAGCTGCCACTGAGCGAACAGCGTGGACACCCGGCCGCTGAGGTTGGGGTTGTCGCCGGGCATGTAGGCGGTGCCGGTGCCGTCGGCAGCGGTGTTCCAGCCGGCGAACACGTAGCCGGTGCGGGTGAAGCCGCAATCGGGCACGATCACCGACTCTTGCAGCAGGCCGGTGATGGGCTCCATCGCGTCGCCCACGCCGCCGTTGGCGTCGAAGTTCACCGTCACCAGGCCCTCGCCGTTGATGTCAACGTACTTGGCGCGCGGGCCGCTGGTGAACGAACGCTCGGAGTCGTCCGCCAGGCGGGTAACCACAATCAGGTCGCCCACTTCAAGGTCGGTGAGGCTCTCGTCCACGGTCACCTTGTCGGTGAGCAGCGACGCCAGCTTCTTGTCATCGTAGTTAGGCCGCAACGCCTGGGTGGCGTAGTCGTAGTCGGAATTGATGCGGTCGATACCACTGGTGTGCTCGGTGTAGCTGTTGGTGGCACCGGGGTTGTTGGTCATCTCCACACCCACGTGCTGGATGGTGTGCAGGTAATCCTCGGGGTTCGGATAGCTGACAACGCGAGCGCGGTAGCCGTAGAGCACCTTGAACTCAACGCTGTTGCCCACCTTATGGTAGCCGGTGCCGGAGGCCAAGAAGGCCCAGTCGCCGGAAGACACCGTGGAATCGAAGGCGGAACCGGGGATGTAGGCGGCGCCATCCTGATCGATGAATACCTCGTCGCGGTTGTCGCCGTTGCCGGCCACCATGTCGATGGCGTCCTGATCGCTTAAGTGGCCGCTCAGGCTGTCGGCGGAAACCTCGTCGCCTTCCACCATCACGTGAGCCTGATCCTGGGTGAAGCTCCAGTCGCGGCGCCACACCCCCTTCTCGCTCTCGTCCACCATCGTGCTCATGTCCTCGTCGCTGGCGGCGAAGATGGCGGCCTCCAGCGGCTCGGTGATGCGCGGATCGGCGTCCACCCGCTCCAGCGTGGTGTTGCCTTCCTCGTCCACAACCGGGTTCCAGTAGCCGTCGGCCAAGTCGGAGTACACCCGCTCGAAGGCCACCAGCTTGTTCAGCGCAGTGCCGCGGAAGGTCTTCTCCTCGTCGGTCAGCTCTTGCTTCGCGGCGATCTTCTGGTTGATGCGGTCCACCTCGATGCGGATGTCGCGGATCCACCCCACCATGGCGGCGATGTGGTCGTCGGTGAACTCGTGGTGCACTTCCTCCTCGTCCTCGGGCACCGGGTAGGTGAGGCCGCCCAGGGCGTAGATCTGGGCAATCTCCTCGGCGGTGAGGCTGGTGGTCTCCGGCGTGATGTCGGGCAGGGTCTCGCCCGGCTGCGGCTCCATCGAGCCCAGGCCGGAGGTATCGAACCAGTAGCGCTCCAGCTTCACCACAGCGCCCTGGATGCCGCCTTCAACCTCAAGGTCTTGCAGGCCGTTGGCGTCCTCGTCCTCCCACACCTTGCCGGCGATCAGCACCGGGTTCTGCAGAACCAGGCCGGCGTCGCCCGCCAGCTTCTCGTACAGGCGGTTGGCCAGGTCGTAGCGCACGCCGCGGTAGGTGATCTCGTAGCTGTCGGTGCCGAAGTCGATGTCGGCTTCCTTCTTCGACTCCTGCGCCACTACCGCGAAGGCCTCTTCCTTGCTGCCGTCCACGTTGTAGTCGCCGTTCAGGCTGGCGTTGAACTCGGTGATGTCGGAGGTGCGCTCGCCCGGGGCATCCACGTGGTACTTGGACACCATGTACTGGGCGGTTTCGGGGTCGTCGTTGATCACGCGCACCGTGTAGCCCACCAGGTACGGGGTGGCGGTGTCGTAGCGGTCGAACCCGGCGGGGGCCTCGTAGTACAGCACGTTGCCGTCGGGGCCCTTCACCGCGATGGCGCCCTGCTGGTAGCGGTCCAGACGGTTCCACTCGGACTGCGGCTGGTACACCTTGCCGTCCAGCTTGGAAACGTCGGTAATGTCGTCGCCGGTCACCTCGTCGTCCACCACCACGTAGGCGGGCAGGTCGTAGAAGCGGTACTCGCCCTTCTCCTGGGTGAGGGTTACCAACTCCCAATCCTCGGTTTGGGCCGGGGCCGTGGTGGCGTCGCCCTCCGCCTGCGGGGCCAGGGCCGCGCCCATGCGGGCGGCAAAGGTGGCCAGCGCGGCGAAGGTGGTGGCCTCATCGGCCTCCCACTGGGCGTACAGCACCGAGCCGGCCTCGTTCAGCACGAAGTCGCTGCCCACATTATAGGCGTCGCCGCTGCCGTCGGCGGCGGTGTTCCAACCCACGAAGTGGTAGCCCGCAGCGGTGAAGCCGCAGTCGGGCAGGGCAACCGTGGCGCCGTTGGTGCCGTCGATAGCGGCCGTGGTGCCCTCCACCATCACGCCGTCGGGGGCGTTGCCGTCGAAGCTGACGGAAGCAGAACGGTACTGGCCGCCGTTGCCGGCGAAGTTCTTATTCAGCACCCAGGTGCCGGAGGCGAACAGGCTCACGCTGCCGGCGTCCACCAGGTCTTGCAGCTTGTAAGCGCGGCCGGCGCGCACTAGGTACACCGTTTCGGGGCCGTCGGAGCCGGGGCCCACGATGATGTTACCCTTGACGGACTGCTCCAGGTGCAGCTTGCCGTCGGCGTAGTAGAAGAAGTTGCCGTCAGCGTCCTCGAAGCGCTGGTGGCCAGAGGCGTTGTACTCGGGCACGAAGTAGAACTGGCTGAGAGCCACCTTGAAGCCGGCCAGACCAGTGTTCTCATCGTAGATGCCACTGTAGTCCTTGTCGAACCACACCGCACCGTAAAGATTGGTGTGATCGGGCGGCGCGTAGCCGGCGTTCATAGCGTCTTGGTTCTGGCCCGTGCCGAAGTCGAAGGCGAAGTTCACGTTGTTCACGGCCTCGGCGGTGCCGGTGTTGCGGCTGCCGGACACCCGCTGGTTGGTGGCAGTGGAGCCGTCGGCCATGCCCGCCAGCACCAGCTTGCCATCCAGCGAGTTCTTGGAGATGCCGTTCAGGCGCACCACGCCGTTTTGCACCTTCTGGGCAATTTGGGCATGGTTGCCGTAAATGTTCACGCCGTCGGTGGTCAGTGGCGCCTCGGGGTTCGCGGAGGCGCCAGCATGGGTGATGGAGGTGGGCTTGCCATCGGCGCCCACCAGGGTCTCCACCCAGTCGGTGTGATGCTTCTTCGAGCCGGTTTGCACCGTGCCCTCGTCCAGCATCACCGGGTAGTTGCCGGCGTGGTAGCCCAACCACTCCACATCCGCCTCTTCGTTCTCGGTCAGCATCGGCTGAACATCGGAATTGATGGCGTCGGAGGGGGTGGTCTGCCACTCGTAGCTGGTCACCAGCAGCGAGAACATGCCGTCCTCGGCGTTGGCGCCGTTCACTTCCACGGTATAGCCCATCAAATACCAAGTGCGATTGCCATCGGCGTCCTCCAGGAAGCCGGCGGTGGGCAGGTTGGCGAACTGGAAGTAGCCGTCCACGTCGGTGGAGCGGTTCTCGTACACCAGGTTGCCCTCTTCGTCCAGCTGCGCTTGGCCGGCCTCGTTGGTGGTGGCCACGCGGTAGCCCATCTCACTGCCGGTAATGTTCTTATAGGTATTGGTCTTGGTGGCCACGTTGCCGTCGATGGGGGCCGACGTCTCCACCGAAGCGCCGTTGTAGAACAGCAGCTGCGGCGTGGCGCCGTTGGCCTCGTCCAGCATCACCCACGCGCCGCGGGCAGCGGCCACGTCGGCGGCGCCGGGACGACTAGTAACAATGGCACCGTCGGCCAGCACCCACTGCACGGTAGCGCCCGCGGGCACCACCGAAGCCCAGCCGGTGCCGGTGTTGGGCACATAGAACCACTTCTGCAGCAACACCGTCTTGCCGTTGTAGCCGGTCTCCTGGTAGGTGACGGTTTCGCCGGTTACGGTATCGGTGCGATTCTCGGCAATGTAGTTATACAGGCCGTCGTAGTCGGCGTCCTCGTACAGGAAGCCGGAAATCTTATAGGTGGGCACGGGTATCACGCCGGCGTCGCTGTGGTCGCGATCGTAGCCGCTCATGAGGTCGTACACCGCCAGGCCGCCGCGGGTCATGGCCTCGCGATCGCCCAGCACATCAGCCACAGCGGCGTTGTTGCTGGCAGGCGCGGCAATCATGTTGGAAGCCTGGGTGGTTTGGCCATCGGCGGTCTTGCCGTCGGCGTCCACCTGGTCCAGCAGCACGATGTACTCGTTGCCGTCCACTGCGTAGTTGTTGCCGAACAGGTCGGAGTCCTCGGTCCAATCCACCGCATCGCCACTCTCGTTGGCGGTAACGCGGTTCTTGGCCTTCAGCACCTGGCCACGGGTGACGCGGGCGTCGCTGATGCGCACCTTGTAGCCGTACACCACCCACTTGCCGTCCACCACGCCGGCGGTCTCCAGCTTGTCGAAGCTGTAAGTGCCCTGGCGCCACAAGTCTGCACCGGAGAGGTGCTCGCCCAGCTTGTCGGCGGCGAAGGCGGAAGTGGCGGTGCCCTCCTCCATGAGAGTGTCGCCGGTACGCACCGTCTTGGTGCTGGTGGCAACGCCGTCCACCACGTCGCCCCAGCCGCTGTTATCGCGTACCCAGGTGCCGCTGCCGTCAGTGGAGTAGTAGCGCTCCAGGGTTACCTGGTAGCCGTTCAGAGCCTGCTCGAAGGCGCCGCTCTCCAGCTTGTCCTGCACGCCGTTGTTATTCTCATCGTGCCACACCAAGCCGGTGATGCGCTTCAGCTCGGGCTTCACCACGCCCACGTTGCCGCCGGCCACGGTAACCAGGGCGCCCTCATCTGTGTCCACGGTCAGCCAGTCGTAGCCGGTGGTGCCGGCCAGGGCCGCGCCGCCGTCCGGCTTCACCAGCTGCTGCAGCGGCAGCTGAATGTAGTTGCTGGCGAACAGCAGGTTGGTGGCCTGCTTGGCGGCCTGGGCCACCGGGTCGCCCTCGGCAATGAGGGACGCGCCGGAAGCCGCCTGCACGCCTTCGCTGGCCAGCAGGATGCGGCCGCCGTCATTGGCGGGGTTGTCGCCCTCGGCCACGCGGGTGCCGGTAGCACTGGCAGCGGCGCCGCCGGTTACCTCGTCCACGGTGGCGATGTCGGTCACGGCCATGCCCACCTCGGCAACGCCGACGCCGGTGCTGCCCACGCCGTTGCGCACGGTAGTGGCCAGGTCGGAATCGGCCGGGCGGTCGTCGGCGGTGGCGGCGTTGTGGTAGCGGGTGGCCAGGAAGGTGCCGTTGTTGTAGTCGTTGTTCAGGCCGGCCGCCTCCAGCTGGTAGGACAGCAGGTAGTAGTCATCGCCGTACAGGGTGGGAATGGCGATGGGCTGATGGCCGGTCACGGGGTTGTTGTTCTCATCGAACGGCGTGGTGCGCAGCGGCACCTGGCCCGGCGCGCCGATGCGCTGGCCAGCGTCCGCCTGGATGGTGGCGCCTTCCACGTCCGTCTGGATTTCGGCCACTGCGGTGGGCAGCTGGTCGAAGATGTAGTTGCCGTTGTCGTCGGCCACCACGGTGCCGTCGGCCGCCAGCGAGGCGGAGCCATTGCCCTCCACTACCTCAAGGTTGGTGGAGCGGTTCCACAGCGTCTCGTCCGGCTGGTCGGGGTTGGTGCCCGGAGTCCAGTTCCAGCTGGTGGCGCCGTAGTCTTCGCTGAAGGTGACGTTGCCGGTAACGGTAGAGCGGAAGCCCTCGCGGTTGGTGCCGGCGTTGTCGGCGGAAGTGCGGGTCCACACCTGGTTGCCCTCGTCGTCGGTCACATAGCCCCAGGTCACATGACCCTCGCTATCGCCGAACTCGCCGTTGCGGGTCCACGTGCCGGCGCTCTTGTCGGCGCTGTTGGTGGACTTGCTGTAGCGCCACTGGGAAAGCAGCATGGTGCGGCCGGCCAGGCCCGGTTCGGCCTTGGCGGCGCCTTCGTCGGTCCAGCCCTCGCGCAGGCCGTTGTAGGAGCGCAGCTTGGCTGCGGCGTCCTTCAGCGGATCGCTCTCGGCCACGTAGCTGTCGTCCCACACCGCGCCGGAGATGGCGGTTTCGGGAATGTACACCAGGCCGGCGTCGCCGCCCTCGGCCTCCACCACGTTAGAGGACACGTCGTAGCGCACGCCGTTGTAATCTACCAGGTAGTCTTCGTTCACGTCGGCCGCCTGGCGGGCAGCAGTGATGACCATGCCGTCGCCGCGCACCTGGTAGGGCATATCGGCATCGCGGCCGCCGGTCTGCTCCACCTGGCGGTTCACCAGGGCGATGTTCTGGTTGGCGGCATCGCCGGAAGCGGCGGTGCGGTAGGCGTCGGATTCCACGGTGAAGGTGCCCTTGGTGAGGTCGCCGTCCACGGCGCCGCCCTGATGCGGCAGCGTGAGGGTAGCGCCCTCGGGCATCGACACGATGCGCACCTGGTAGCCGGCCAGGCGCTCTTCCGACACCACGCCCGGCGGCAGCTCTTCGCCGGCGGACATGTCGGCCACGCCCAGCAGCTCGCCCAGGCTGCCGTCCGCGTTCTCGCGGTAGCGCAGGGCCACCTTGGTGGGCATCTTCTCGGTTACGTAATGGCCTTCCTTGTCGGTGATGGCGGTCAGGTCGTCGCCGGGCAGCTTGTACCAGGCGCCGTTCTTCGGGCTGTAGAAGTAGCGGCTGATGGCCACCACAACGCCCTCGATGCCGCGCTCGCCTTCCGCCAGCTCGACGGTGCCGTCCTCGTTCTCCACGTAGGTGGCCTCTTGGCGGATGCCGTCGTAGTTGGCGTCCTCCCAAATGTAGCCGGCGATGGGCGCGCTGGGCGGCTCAAGGAAGCCGGCGTTCATGCGCTTCTCGCTCTTGGCGAAGGTGAGGTCGAAGGAGGCGCCGCCCACCACCGGCTGAGTGGCCACCGACGCACCGGCGGCGTACTGGCTGGGGGCCTGGGTGGCGGTGGCGTCGGCCAGGGTGCGGCTGTCGGCGCTGGTGGAACCGGCCAGCACCAACAGCGAATCCAGCGTGTGGATGTTGCCGTCGTTGCTGAAGGCCTGCTCGCGACGCACCGGGAACACCTCGGTGCCATAGCGGGTGGTGGAATCCACCACACCGGTGAGGGCGCTGCGCACCATCGAGCGGGCCTTGGAGTTCCACTCGTCCATGAAGTCGTACTCAGGGTCGCCTTGGGTCTTGTAGTTGTGGCCGTTGGCGTCGGTGAAGTCCACGTTGTAGATGTTGTAGTCGCCGGTGTAGGCAGCTTCCACGTAGGTGTTCATCAGCGTCCAGTTGCCCAGCACCGCCACGGTGTAGCCGGCCAGGTACTCAACGCCGTCCACAATCACGCGCACCGGCAGGTTGGTGAACTCGTAGTAGCCGTCCTTGGTGCCCTGGGCAGCGTTGGCGGCCTTGGTGGTAGTGGTGCGGAAGGCGAAGTTGCCGTCCACGTGGCTGGTGCTGTAACCGCCGTTCACATCCGGCGACGGCACCCACGCGCCCTTGGCGGTGGCCACGTTGGCCTGGGCCTTGTCGCTGGTGGTAACGCCGTCGGCCTTCACCCACATCACCGGCACGCCGGTGGGCACCACCTTGTCCCAACCGGTGCCAGTGTTGGGCACGTAGTACCACTGGCGCAGGTACACAGTCTTGGCCTCGGCGCCGTCATGGTAGCCGGCCTCGGCCGCTTCCAGCTCCACCTGGGTTTGGGTGTAGGGATCGTAGAACGGGTTGCTGCCGTCGCCCGCGGTGGCGGTGAGGCTGTAAGCGCCGTCGTGATAGTTGTTGTCGCACCACACGTAGCCGGCGATGGAAGCGTAAGCGGGGGCGATTTCGCCCACGTCGCCGCCCTCGGCGAACTGCTGCGGGCGAGTCCACTGGTAGGTGACCGCGCCGGTGGTGTCCATGGCCTGGCCGGCCGCCACGCTGATCTTGGCCAGCGGGTTGGCCACGGCCGAGGCATCCTCGGGCACGGTGGCGGGGATCACCAGGCCGTCGTTGGCACGCTGGGCGGCAGCGGCGCCGTCGCCGTAGCGCTTCACGATGCGGTAATCGCCCACCAGGCCGGCGTTTGCAGCCTTATCGGTAACGTTGGCGCCCGACTCCTCCTGGGTAAGGGCATCCGCATCCGGCGTGCCCTGGTACAGGGAGGTGAGGTGCCACGGGTCAGTGCCGTCGGCGGTAGTGTCGTTCACCTTCGCCAGCTCAACCTTGTAGCCGGCCAGGAAGTACACGTCTTGACCGGAGGCGTCGGTGCGGGCCACAGCGGTGGGCAGGTTGTCGAAGATGTAGCGGCCCTTATCGGGGGTGGCCAGCTGGTAGCTCACCGGCGAGCCCTCCGGCAGCTTGGCGGCGGCCTCATCGGCCATCTTCTGGGCCTCTTCGGTGCTGGCCGCGGTGCCCAGCACCTCACCAGTATAAGTGTTGTACACGATGGTCTTGGCACCGTTGTAGGTGAGGGTGGCCACCGCGCTCTGGTTGCTGTTCTTGTCGGCCATCGACGTGCCGCCGGTGATCACCGGCACGCGCACGCTGGCGGGGTCGCCCGGGTTCACCACAACGGCAGGCACCTCGTGGGTGGTCAGCCATTCGCTGCCGAAGGCCTTGCTCTGATACCACTGGCCCGCCTTCACGGTGGTGCCGTCGGCCAGGGTGGCGTCCTTGTCGGCGTAGTACCACTGGGTGATGATCACCTGCTGGTTGGCCAGGCCCTCTTCCTTGTCGGTACGCTTGCCGTCGGCGGCGGTGTTCTCGGTGGCCTCGGTGTCGTCCCACACCACGCCGGTCACCACGGAGGTGGGCACCTTGTAAATACCAGTGTTCACCTGGCGACGCACCGGCACCTGGTTGGCCACGTCGTAGCTGACGCCGGCGAAGGAGGCGTTGTAGGGAGTGGCGTCCTGCGCGTTGGCAGCGGCAGAGCCGTAGCTAGTGTCGCCGGCGGTGGTGCTGTTGGCCAGCAGGATGAAGCCGGTGGTTTCAGCGTAGCTGCCGTCCGGCTGCACCGCAGGATTGGCGGCGGTGAACTGCGGGTAGCTGGTCACCGTGCCGTCGCCCTTGGCATCCAGGCGGGCCAGGTCGCGCTTGGCGTCGGAGTCGTTCTCGGTGGTATTGGCAGTGTCGGCCACATGGTAGGCGGTCAGCACGTGCTTGTCGGGCAGGTTGGGCACCGTCACCCGGTAGGCGGCCGGCGCCAGGAAGTCATCGGCAGCACTAGCAATGCCGTACAGCTCCTCGTTGGAAGCCGCCAGCGGCGCGCCCAGCACACCGTTGGCGTCCGCCTCGAAGGCCACGTAGGGCATCAGTTCGGTGAACTGGTAGTTCCAGCTCTGGGCGCCGGGCACGGTGGAATCCGGGTCGGCGTCGAAGCGGGCCGGGTTCACGGTGGTGGTCACCTTCTTGCCGGCATAGCCCACGAACAGGGTGCTCTCGTCTTCCGCGGTATCCGGGTCGTCGGCGGCATACAGCTTGTCACCGAAGTTGGCGTTGCGAATCCAAGCGCCCACCACGGTGGTGCCCTCGTACACCAGCTCGATGTTGTTCACGTCATCGGCCATCACGCCGTCGGCGTTCAGGGCCTTGGTGGCGAAGCTGCCGCTGTGGCGCAGCAGAGTGCCGTCGTTGGCGCGCACCTCGTTGGAAACGAAGTTGCCGGCCATGTCCAGGCTGCCTTCCAGGTAGTACCACTGGGTGAGCTCGACGGTGGTGTTGGTCATCAGCTGGTCAGAAGCGGTGCCGCTGCCCAGCCCCTTCAGCAGGCCGTCGAAGTCGCCGTCGCGCCACACCACGCCCTGGATGATGCTGGTGCCGAAGTAGCCGTAGCCGGCGCTCACGCGGTTGTCGCTGCGGCCGGTGGCCATGTCGAAGGCCACGGTGCCGTACACCACGTTGCCCTCGGCATCGGTCATGGCGCGGCGCTGCACCATCTGGTAGTTGTCATCCTGGGTGTAGGCGGTCACGTTGCCGGCCAGGATGATCATGCCGTCCAGCGTGGAGTTAGAGGTGTTCACCGTCACCGAACTGGCCTCGTCGCCCACCAGCTCGTCGGAGCCTTCGGTCTTCTTGGCCTGGCCGGTGAGATTGTTCCACATCAGCGGGTAGTTGCCCTCGTCGTACACGCGCTGGGCGGTAAGGCTGTTGCCGCTGAACTTGTTGTAGGTCACATCCAGCTGGCCGGTGGCGCCGTTGGCCTTCTGGCCCAGCAGGGTGGTGCCCACGGTATGGGCGGTAGAGGCGTACAGGGCGTCTTCCGCTTCAATCTTGGTAACGGGGAAGTTCACCGCGTCGGCCTCGGTGCCGCCCTTCACTTCCACCGTGTAGCCGCACAGGCGCTCCACGCCGTCCACGGCCACGTAGATGGGCAGGTTGGTGAACTCGTAGTAGCCGTCGGAGTGATTAGCGCCGTCGCCGGCCACCGTCTGGGTGGTGAACACGGCGTCGCGGGTGGTGGTCACCTCGTGGGCGTCGTCCCCCTCCCCTTCCAGGGTGGTTTCGGTAACGGTGTTCAGAATCCACTGACCGCCGTTGCCGCCGCTGTAGTTGCCGTCGGCCTCCTGGGTGCCGTTGCCGTCGGCGGGCACAAAGTACCACTGCTTCAGGGTAACGGTCTTGCCCACCAGGCCGTGCTCGGCATAGCCGGTGCCGTCGATGGAGAAGAGCACGTTGGCATCGTCGTAATCCACCAGCGCCGGGTTCTCGCCGTTGGCGGTGGCCATGCCATCGTAGTCGGCGTCGGCCCACACATAGCCGGAGATGCTCTGCGTGGGAATTTCCATGAAGCCGCCGTCGTTGTGAGCGCGGCCGGCGCCCTTGGCCAGGTCGTAGTTCAACGTGGCGGCCGGGGTGCCCTTCAAGCCCTGGGCCAACGTGGCGGCGTAGTCGGCGCCCAGATAGGTGCCAGCCAGCGTGGCTGCCTTGGTGAGGGTGTCCACCACAGCGCCGGCGGCCCCCACCAGGGCCACGTCGGTGGCGCTGGCGCTATGGCCCGGCGTGGCGGCGGTGATTACATCAGTGTTCACCGCAACCGGGGTGGGACGACGGCCGTAGTTGTCGGCCTCGTTCTGAGCCTCGTTGTGCGAGTTACCGGCGGCCAGCAGGTTGCTTTCCTGCGACACGTAGCGCAGCCAGGTGGCGCCGTCGGGGTTCAGGTTATCGTTGGCCTGGTAATCCTCGTCGTCAGCCACGTTCAGCAGCACGGCGTACTCGTCGGCCGCCATCAGGTAACCGGTCTTGTAATCCAGGTCGGAGTCGATGGTGTAGTTGGGCTGAGCCTCGTCCACCCGCCAGTTAGCCGCTAGCAGGTTGCGGCTGCGGAAGGTTTCGTCGGACACGCGCACCTTGTAGCCGTAAATCACGCGCACCATCTTGCCGTCCACTTCCCGCAGGTCGGAGGACTTCAGGTTGTCGAAGCTGAAGGCGCCGGTGGCAGGGTCGCTCACGGTGTTGGCGTAACCCAAAAGATCGAAGCTCCAGTCGTTATGGGTGGCCGGGTCGTTGTCGATCCAGTTCTTGCCCACGCCGGGGAACATCTGGTTGCGGGCAGCGCCGGAAGCCGTGGAGGCAGTGGCGTTGTAGGGACGGTACTTGTCGCCGTAGTTGGCGGGGTACTCATCGGCCCAGTCGGCGTCCCATACCCACTCGCCAGTGGTGGCATTGTACCAGTAGCGCTCCAGCGACAGCTGCATCGGCTCGGGTGCCGGCTCGTCGGCTCCCTCGAAGCTGTCGCGCATGCCATTGTTGTTCTTGTCCAGCCACACGTAACCGGTGATGGAGGTGTAGGGCGGGCGAACCTCGCCCACGTCGCCGCCACGGAAGCCCACTTCCTCAGTTTCAGCCGCCTCCTTCATCCAGTCATACTTGTCGGTGACGTCCGCCATGTTGTTGGAGTTGTCAACATCTTCGGTGGTGTTGGAGTTGCCGGTTTCGCCCTTACCCAGCTTCTGGGACAGGATGATCTGGCCGTTCAGCTGACGGGTTTGGGTGTACTTGCCGGCATCGGCCGCGGTGCCCTGCTGCTGGGCCACGATATAGCCGCCGGCCACGCCCTTATTGGCATCGTCCAGGTTCGCCACGTCGCTGTCGTACATGATGTCTTCCACCGGCGTCACGGTTTCGGCGTCGGTGTCGCCCTCGCCGTAGGTGCGGCTGCGGGTGAGCAGCCAGGTATCGGCGGCGGCGTTGGTCATCTCATCGGTGCTGTTCAGGGCCGCAGTGTTCTCCATGTAGGGAATCTCCACACGGTAGGCGGCCAGGTAGAACTCGTCGTAGCTGTCGTTTTGCACCACGGTCACGGTAGGCAGGGTGTCGAAGGTGTACACGCCCGCGCCCTTCAGCACGCCGTCGGTGAGAGTGCCGGCCGCGGTATCCACGGCCACCACGCCGTTGCCCAGGTAGCGGCTGCCGGTCATGTAGGGCAGGTGCACGGTAACGCCGTCGATCACTTCGGTCTTGGCAGTGTAGCGGTCTTCGCCGAACTCGATGTTGCGCACCCACACGCCCTTGGAGATAAAGCCGTAGTCGCTGTGAACGTTCTCGCCGTTCACGGTCTTGTCGGTTACCTTGTTGCCGTCGGCGTCGCGCTCGAAGGCGCCGTCGATTTCAGCGTTCAGGGCCGCATCGTTCAGCATGGCCTCAACCAGGGCGCTGTGGTTCTTGGCGAAGGCCACCCACTTGTCCGGCTTCACGTACAGCCACTGGGTAAGGCGCATCTCCTCGTTCGGGATGCCCGGCTCGGCGGCCTCGTCCAGCACCCGCTTGCCCTCGGCATCGGTGGTGGCGGCCTGCAGGCCGTCGTAGTTGTTGGAGTCGTCCCACACGCGGCCGGTGATCTTGCTCTTCAGCAGTTCCACCAGGCCCACGTCGCCGCCCTTGACGGCTTCGGGCGCCGGGCGCGGCACATCATAGGCTTTGCCGTTGTAGAACACCACGCTGCCGGTGGTGTCGGCGGTGCGGTACTGGCCGGCGGCGGAAGCGGTGCGCTCCACCGTGGCCTGGCCAAACGGCGTGCTGTTGATGGTGGCGTTCAGGGCGGTGTTGGCGGTGCTGGTGGCACCAGTGGCGTCCAGCTGCAGCTCGGCGGCCACGATGGAGTAGCCGTCCATGCGATGGCTGATGCCGTCCTCCACCTTGCCGTTCACCAGGTAGGCCTCGCCGTCCATTTCCTCGATGAGGTTCACCACGTTGCCGGTGCCGCGCAGAGCGTCAGAGTCGTTCTCGATGTTGCCCAGGTTGGGGTTGGCGGTGGCGTTCATGCCCTCGCTGGGGAAGGTGATGGCGTAGTTGGGCTCAACTTCGTCCAGCTGCACGCGATAGCCGGTCATGAACACGCGGTCGTTGGTCACCTGGCTGGCCTCGTAGGCCGAGGTGTACACATGGGTGAGAGTGCCGTCGGTGGCCTTACCGGTTTCGTCGAAGGCGCCGAAGTAAGCCTGCACGTCGCCCAGGGCGGCCACCGCGTCGGCGTCGTCCTTGTTGGCCTCGCGCACCACTTCGTCCACGTACACGAAGCTGGGCAGCTCTTCGAAGGTGTAGTTGCCGTTGCCGTCGGTGGTGGTGCCGGTGGGCAGGTTGAACACCTTGGTGCTCTGCTTGGGAGCCTTCGGGTCTTCGGTGGCGCGGTACAGCGGCAGGCCGGACAGGCTCAGGCGGCCGGCGCTCAGCAGGCGGGCGGTTTCGGTGCCGTCGCCCTCGCCAGTGCCGGCATTGTCGCCGTCGCCGTTATTGTCGCCATCGCCGGTGTTGTCGCCGTCGCCGCCTTCGGCGTTGTCGCCGTCGTCGTCGCCGGCATCCGGGGCCACGTAGTCGGTGTTCACGTAGCGGAAGCTCTTGCTGCGCACCCAAACGCCGGTCTCGGCGGTGTGCTTGCCGGAAGCGTCGGTGCCGGCGGTGGCGCGGTCGATGTCGGTGGTGTCCCAGGTGCCGGTGTCGGTGTAGCCGGCATCCTCCAGCTGCTTCACCAGCGGATTCTCCACCCAAGCGCCGCCAACCTGCACGTCGGGCACGAAGAACCACTGCTGCACCTGCAGGCTGACGCCCACCAGCGGCACGTCCGGCTTGTCGGTGGCGGGGACTTGCGGATCGTTGTTGTAGAAGCCGTCCACGTTCTTGTCCTGGAACACGAAGCCGGTGACGCTGCCCAGGCCGTAGGCGCCAAAGCCACCGTTCAGGTAGGTTTCGTTGCGGCCCAAGTTCCAGTCGAAGGCCACTTCCACGTTGTCGTCACGGTTGGTCGTCACCACGCGAACAGTGCTGTATTCAGGGCTGGCGGTGGTGCCGGCAGCCTCATCATCAACCTGGGCAACCCCGGCCAGCAGGATGAAGCCGTCGATGGTGTGGCGGGTGTAGTCCACGCCGTCGGCGTCGGTCCAGGCATCCTGGGCGGTAAGGTCGTTCCAGCGCAGCGCGTAATCGCCGCTGGTGTAGGGGCTGTTCGCGACGGCACCGCTGGCGGCGGTGGACAGCGCGTTCGAGCCCTCCTTGTTGGAGGTCTGCTGCAGCAGGGTGGCCGGCAGGCCCTCGATGGCCTTGCCGTCGGTGGCCAGGGCGCCACTGGTGCCCAGCACCTCCACCGTGTAGCCGGCCAGGTATTCCTTGCCCGGCGTGGGAGCAGTGCCCGCAGCGGCGTCGCCCGGCTGATAGGGGCTCACGTAGCGGGTGGGCAGCTGATCGAACAGGTACTTGCCCAGGTTGCTCTCGTCGTAAGTAATAGTAGTGCTGCCGTCCGGCTGGATGGTTTCGGTGCGCACCACGCTGCCGGTGCGAACGGCGATGCCATTGTAGCCGGTGAGGTACTGGGAGTCGGGCACGTTGGCCAGCGCCTGCTTGCCGGCGTTGCTGTTGCCGTCGGCGTCGGTGGCAGCCAGCACGTAATTGTCGTTGCCGAACTGGGTGTTCTGCACCCAGGCACCAGCAGCGCCGTCTTCGCCGGGCACGTAGTACCACTGCTTCAGGATAACCTGCTTGCCAGCCAGGCCCTTCTCGCCCTCATCCAGCAAACCGTTGTAGTCGGTGGTGTCGGCCAGGCCGCGCATGGTGCCGGAAGCATCCTGCCACAGCAGGCCGGAGATGCTCTGCAGCGGCGGCATGATCAGGCCGCCGTCGTTGCTCACGCGGTCGATGCCCCAGGCCAGGTCGTAACCGCGATCGGCGGCCTCCACCTCGCCCTGGTAAGCACCCAGGTCGGTGGCGGCGTTGTAGCCGGCATCGCTCGCGCCCAAAGTGGCCTCGTCGGCGGAGATGTTGGCGTTGCCGCTGTTGGCAGCCGTCTTCTTATTCGATTTCGGCGTGCAGTTGGCATCGGCCTTCTGCAGCAGCACATCGTACTCATCCGGGCCCATCAGGTAACCGGTCTCGTATACCTCGTCGCCAGTGGTCTCGAAGATGTCGGAGTCGTTGGTGTGGGTTGCGTCATAGGTGCCGTTCACCCGCAGCTTGGCCACGCCGTAGTAGCGGTTCCAGAAGCGGATGTCGGTGATGCGCACCTTGTAGCCGTAGACGACCAGCGTCTTCTTGCCGTCGATCTCCACCCACTCCTGGGTCTTCAGGTTGTCGAAGGTGAAGGTGCCGGCCTGCTGGCCATCGGTGCCGTCGGAGGTGAACACGGTACGGGCCACGCCGTCGCCCTGGCCCTTGGCCGGATCGGTGTCGGTAGCAGCGGCATGGTCGGCCGCGCCACCGCGGCTGATGGTGGGATCGGCATCGTAGGCGGCCCAATCGGCAGCGCCCATCCAGGTGCTCTTGGCGCCGAAGGTGGCAGCGTTCCACTCGTCATCGCGCAGCCAGCCTTGCGGCACATCGGCGCCCTCCACCGCGGTCTCCGCGATGGTGAAGTAGCGCTCCAGGGTGAGCTGCATGCCGGTGGCCATGGTGTCGGCCCCGCCGCCCAGCTGGTCGTCGGTGGCGGTGAGCAGGCCATCGTTGTCGTCATCGAACCAGATGCGGCCGGAAATCTTCTGCACCGGCGCCTGCACCTCGCCCACATCGCCGCCGCGCACGCCAGCCACACCGTTTTCGTCGGTGGCGGCGCGGGTCCAGTTGTAGATCACCTCGTTGGTGGTGTCCATGGCCTGACCGCCCTGCACCAGCACGTGCGGACGGTTGTTGGCAGTGGCGGCGGCCGCGTCGCTGCGCTCGGCCAGGATGATCTGACCATCGTTGGCGCGCACTTGGCGGTCGTCCACGTTCACCGAGCCGTCGGGGGTCACATCGTTCAGGTACAGGTGCTGCACCTTGATGCCGTCGGCCACACCCAAATCGGTGATGTCGTCGGAGTCGCTGTCGGCGTACACCAGCGCCTGCTTCTCGTCGGCAGTGGCGCCGTCGGTCGGCTGCACATGGTAGCGGGTGAGCAGCCACTGGTTGTCGGAGCCGTCAAGGTTGGCGGTGTGCTGCACATCGGCCAGCTCCACCCGGTAAGCGGCCAGGTAGTAGTTGTCGAAATCGTCCACATAGGCGGTGGGCAGATTGGCGAAGTGGTACATGCCCAGCTGGTCTTCCACGGCCACCTGAGTGGTCTCGCCGGTTTCGCCATCCACCAGTTCCTTCATATATACATCGCCGGTGCGAACCGCCAGCACGCCTTCGCGCAGGGCAACGTCACCGGACTTGACGGTGGTGCGGTCTTCTTCCAGATACTCGCCATTGCCCAGGCCGGCAATCAACTGGCCATCGGCACCCACGTAGAACAGGGTGGCGTTGGCGTCCACCGCGCCGGTGGCCTCGTCCACGTTGCCGTCACAGGCCATGGGGGTGGTGAAGTTGTGGGGCACGTTGCCCACGGTCACCGTGGCCCCCTCGGCCGACACGCCGTAACGGTCTTGGCCGAAGTTGGTGTTCTGCACCCACTCGCCCTCGCCGGCTTCGCCGTCTTTGGCGGGCTTCCAGTACCACTGGGTGAGGTACAGAATCTGATCGGGAATGCCCTGCTCGCCCGCGTCCATCTGGCCGTTGTAGGTAGCGGCATTGCCGTATCCCAGCTGGCCATCGTTCCAGATATAGCCAGTGATGGAGCTGCGCGGCACTGCCACCAGGCCGGCGTTGCCGCCGCGCTGGGTGCCCATGGGCGCGGGCACGTCGTAATCCACCACGCCGGTGCCGTTGCTGCCATACCCCAGCTGATACTGGTGGCCGTCGTTGGTCACGTAGTGGTCGGCGTGATCGGCCACGATCACATAGCCGTCGGTGCGCCAAGCCTGGCTTACCTGGTCGAAGTACTCTTCGCGGAGCTGGATAGTGCCGTCGGGAGTGCGGATGGCATCGGAATCGATGTCCTCGTTGCCCTGCGTCTGGGACGCGTCGCCGGTGCCGGGGCGCGTGGCCACGTCACCAGTGGCCGGCGCGTTGTGGCTCACCGTGGTGTGCTTGGTGCCGTCGGCATCGGTAGTGGTGGTGAAGGTGTCACTGCTCACGTTGATGCCCACATGGGTGGTGGTGAGGCTGTACAGCGGCGCCACCTCGTCCAGGGTGATGCGGTAGCTCACCAGGTACAGCTTGTCGGTGGTCACCTCGTGCTTGTTCTCCAGCGGGCTGGTGTTGCCATCGGCCGCCACCTTAGTGCCGGGCTGGTACACCGTAGTGGCACCGCCGGCCGCCTGCTCCACGTACACGAAGCTGGTGAGGCCGGTGAAGTTGTACACGCCGTCAACGTCGGTGGCGGTGGTGTCGGCGAAGTAACCGAACTTGTCGGCATCGCCCGCGGCGTTGGCCAGGCTGTAGCTGCTGGCCGGCACCTGCACCCAAGCGCCCACGATGGTGCCCTTGGTGTCGGCAGTGCCGCCGTATACCACGTCGATCTTGGCATCTGCGGCCACCAACTCGCCGTCGGCCGGTTTGAAGTAACGGGTCTCGCTGCCGTCGGCGGTGCGCACGGTGTAGGCGACAACGCCCGCGCCGGCGGCATCAGCGGCGGCGCCGGGCACGTAGTACCACTGGGTAAGCCGCAGGCCCTTGTCGGACAGCAGCTTCTCGCCCGGGTTCAGCAGGCCGTCAAAGTTGGCGTCCTCCCAAATCTTGCCGGTGACCGTGGTGGTGCCGAACAGGCCGAAGCCGGCGTTCATGCGCAGCTCGTCCTGACCCACCGAAATATCGAAGGCCACCGTCGTATCGCCGCGGGTTTCGCTGAACAGGTAGTCGGCATGGGTGGCGCCATTGGCGGCCAGGTCTTCGCTGGCGTCCTTCTGAGCCACAGTGGCCTTCTTGGCCAGGATGATCATGCCGTCCAAGGTGGCCTTGGTGAACAGATACTCGTCCACCGTGCCGTTCTCGGAAGTGGTGGTGCGCTCTTCCACCTGGGTGGTGTCCTCGTTCCAGCGCACCGGGTAGTTGCCCGCTTCATAGCGATCGCTGGCGTTCTGCAAGGCGCTGGCCACATTGGAGTTGATGGCATCGGTGGCGAAGCTGGCGGCCGCAGTCTCCTGGCCGTTGGCGTCCACCTGCTTGCGGGTGGCGGGCAGGCCGTTCATGGACATGTCGGCGGTTTCGTCGTTGCCCAGCACCTCCACGGTGTAACCGGCCAGGTACTCGGTGGCAAAGCCGGTCACGCCGTCTTCGCCGGCCGCGCGCTCTTCCACATAGCGGCTGGGCAGGTGGTCGAACAGGTAATCGCCCGCCACGGTGCCGGCCGCCTCATCGGTAGCGTCGGTGAGCACCCACACGCCGCCGAAGCCGGCATCGTAGGTAGCGTTGTCAATCACGAACTGGCGGCTGGACACCTTGTCCAAAGTGTTGTTGGTGTTGGCAGCCTTGGTGTAGTAGTCGTGGCCGAAGTTGGTGTTCTGGATCCACTGGCCGTCCTTCAAGTACCACTGCTTCAGCAGCACCTTCTTGCCGGCGAAGCCCAGTTCATCGGCCACCGTCTCGTTGCCCTCCTCGTCGGCGCCGGTGTTCTTGGTGGTGCCGTCGTAGTCGGCGTCGTTGAACACCTGGCCGGCGATGCTGCTTTCGGCAGGCTGGCGCAGGCCGCCGTCGTTGGCGGTGCGGTTGGCGCCCAACCCTAAGTCGTATACATAATAGTAAGCGCCGGCGTCGCCCTCGGCCTTATCGGCCACCAGGTAGCTTTCCGCTCCTTCGTAGTTGGCGGTGCGATCGTACAGCGGCGCGTAGGTGGTGGGCAGGCCGGTTTCGGCCACGGTGTCCACCAGGCTGGCGCCGTAGCGGCTGGCCACCGCGGCAGGGGTGCCGCCATTGCGGTCAGCCAGGTTCTGGCCGGCGTTGCCGGAAGCCAGCAGCTTCACATGGTTGGTGCGGGGGCTTTCCTCGGTGATGGTGTTCAGCAGCACCGCGTACTCGCCGTCGGCCATCAGATACCCGCTGTTGTAAATGAGGTCGGAATCCACCTCGTAGGCCTGGTACACCTTGCCGTCACCGTCGGTGGCGGTGGTGGTGCCCTGCAGGTACTTGGCCACGCTCAGGCTGCGGTCGAACAGCGCGCCATCAATCACACGGGTGCGATAACCGTAGATGCGCAGCTCGGTGGTGGCAGCGTCGCCCTCGCCCACGCTCACCCATGCGTGGCTGGGCAGGTGGTTGAAGGAGAAGTTGCCCTCGGCGTCGGTAGTGGTGGTGCGGGCGAAGGTGGTACCGTTCAGGGTCTTCACCAAACCAGCGGTGGCGTCCTTGCCGTAGGCCTCGTAGCTGGCCTCGTCGGCCCAGTTGGTATCCAGCGTCCAGCTGCTGCCAGGCACCATCTCGTAAGAGCCGTCGGCCGTGCGCTGGGCCACCAGGTAGTAGCGCTCCAGCGCGATGGCGATGCCCTCGATGCCAGGCTCGCCGGGCACCGTCTCGTACACCAGGTTGCCGTTCTCGTCCTTAACCGGCACTTCATGCTTGTGCAGGCCGTCGGCATCCCACACGGTTTCCATCTTCACTTGCTTGCCGAACAGCTTGCGGATGCCGTCGTTGTCCAGGTCGTCCCAAATCACGCCGGAGATGCTCTGGCGCGGCGCTTCCACCTGGCCCACGTCGCCGGCCTCGGCAGCGGTGAGCGGGTAGGCGTAGCGGTTGATGACGGTTTCGCCCTCAACCTCCTCCGCCTCAATCACGTTCTCCAGAATCCAGTCGTAGGTTTCCTCGCCCTGGCCCTGACCAGCGCCGGCCGGCAGGGTGATGTGGGCGTCGGGATTGGCCTCGAAGGCGCGCTTGGCGCTCTCGTAAGCGGCCACTTCCTCGTCGGAGGCGTCGTCGGCCGGTTCGGCGGGCAGGGCCACCTGGTGGGCCAGGATGGTGAGGCCCTCGTGGTTGCGGGCGGTGCGCTCTTGCGCGCTGCCGTCCAGGGCGGTGCCATCGGAGGCCACGCCGGTAGTGGCGGTGCCCACGCGGTTGGCGATCACCATGCCGCCGGCAATGCCGGTGGTGGCGTCGTCGAAGTTCTCCAGAGCCACGTCGGAGTCGCCCAGCACGGTGGCGGTGCCGTTCACATCGGCCACGGTGGCGCCGTTGTTCTCGTGGTAGCGGGTGAGCATCCACTGGTTGTCGGTATCGTCGACGGCGTTGCTGTGCTCGCCGTACAGCGAAGCCAGCTCGGCCTGGTAACCGGCCAGGTAGTAGTTGTCGTGGTCGTCCACGTAGGCAGTGGGCAGCTGCCCGGCCAGCCACTGGCCCTCGGTGCCCTCGGCGTCAGAGGTGAGCAGCGCCAGCACGCCCGGCTTCAGCCCCTCGGCGATGGTGTCCACTTCCACCATCTGGTCGGGGTCGTCCTGGCTGGGCACGGTAACCACGCGGTCGCGCAGGGTGCCGTCGGCCAGCAGCACCTTGGTGGCGCTGTAGCCAGCCACCAGCTCGCCGCCCTTGGTGACGAAGTACAAAGTTTGCTTGCCGTCGCCGGCAGCGTTGGTGCGCAGCTCGTCGGTGCCGTTCGGGTACAGGAACTTATCGTCGCTGGTCAGTAGCTCCTTGTTGGAGGTGTAGCGGTCGGCGCCGAAGCCGGTGTTCTGCACCCATTCGCCCTCGCCGCTCACGGCGCTGGTGTTGGCGCCCTCGTTCATGGCCGCCTTCCAGTACCACTGGGTGAGGTAGATCACCTGGTTGCCCAGGCCGCGCTCGTCGGCGTCCTGGATGCCGTTGTAGCCGGTGGCGGTGTTGTACACCAGGTTGCCGAACTGATCCACCGCGGTGGTGCCGTCCTCATTGAAGGTGAGGGCACCGGTGTCATCCCACACACGGCCGGTGAGGCTGCTGCGCGGAATCTTCACCAGACCGGCGTCGCCCGCCTTCTGCACGAACATCGGGCGCGGCACGTCGTAGCGCACGCCGTTGTAAATCTGCTCGTACTGGTAGGTGGTGAAGTCGGTGCGCTTCACAGCACCCTCCTCGCCGCTGGTGAATTGGTTGGCCTTAGCAGCGCGCTCGGCCACAATCACATAGCCGTCGGTGCGCCACGGGGCCGCGCCGTCGTGGTTGTTGTTCAGATAGTCGTCGGCGTCCTTGTCGGCATTCTCGCCGAAGGTGAGGTTGGTGTCGAAGGAGTTGTCGAAGTACTCCTGCTTGATGGAGATAACCTTGCCGTTCTCGTCGCGGGAAGCGTCGGAGTCGGAATCCTCCAGCGCCGCACCGCCGGTGACGGGCACGGTGATGGAATCCAGCTTATCGCCATTTGCCGGGTCATAATCCTTGCCAAAGTCCTTCTGGCCCACATTCACGCCCACATGGGTGGTGGTGAGGCCGAAGCTGGGGGCCACCTCCGCCAGGGTGATGCGGTAGGCGGTGAGGAACAACTCGTCCAGCGCCACGGCGTTGGCCTCGCCGGTGTCGGTGGTGTCGTTAGGCTGGATCACCTGCAGGCGGGTTTCGGCGTCGTCGCCTTCGCCCTGGGTGCTGGTGGCCAGGTACACGTAGCTGGGCAGCTGGTTGAAGAAGTACTTGCCCGCGTCGTTGGTGATGGAATCGGGACGGGCGAAGCTGCTGGCGGCCCCTTCGGCACCGGCGTTCTTCACGCTCACCCACACACCGTTGCCGTGGCGGGTGTCCGTATCGGAGGTCTTCTTGTCGGTGGCCTCGTCGATCACGAAGGCGCCCTCGCCGGTGGCGGGGTTGTACAGGTTGGCCTTCACGATGTCCAGCAGGCTTTCGCCAGCGGCGGTGGTGGCGCCCTCCGGCAGGTAGAACCACTGGGTGACCGACAGGGTGTGGCCGCTCAGCAGCTCTTCGCCCGGGTTCAGGATGCCGTCGAAGTTGTGGTCGCGCCACACCTTGCCGTTGATGGTGGTGTAGCCGAACTCGCCGAAGCCGCCGTTCACGTTCTGGGAGCCGGGCACGGACAGGCCGCCGTTCACGCCGGACACGCCGTTGGAGAGGTCGAACACCAGCACCTGGTTGGTACGGGGGTCGTGGCCCTCTTCGATGGCGGCGCCGTAAGCGGCACCGTTGCCGAACATGCTGCCGGCAGCAGCGGCGGTGCGCTCGTGCTTCTTGTAGTACTGGCCGGCGGTGCCGAAGGCCACATCGGCCCCGGTCACGTTGCCCTCTTCTTCACCGGTGATGAAGGTGGCGGCGTCCATGCGGTCGCCGGAAGCGGCTTCCACGCTGCCGCGGGCCGCCAGCACAATCTTGCCGTCCAGGGTGGCCTTCACGGTGTTGGTGCCCTCGGGCGCCTCGGCCGGGTTGGCAGCGCTGCCCTCGGCGGACAGCAGGCTCTGCACGGAAGTCTCGTTCCAGGCCAGCGGGTAGTTTCCGGTTTCGTAGCCGCTGTAGGCGGGGTTGCTGCCAGCGTTGTTGGCGCTCATGGCGTTGGAGTTCACCGCGTCGCTATCGGTTGTGCCCTGCTGCAGCAGAGTGGCGGGCAGGCCGTTGATGCTCTCGGCATCATCCTCGGTGATGGCGCCGCCCTGCACCTCCACGGTATAGCCGGCCAAGTACTCGGCCGACATGGTGGGGGCCACCGCAGGCGCGGCGGGCACGGCCGGCTGATCCCCTTCGGCCGGGCGGCCGTCGGTGGCCACGCTGCCGGGGATGTAAGGCGAAACGAAGCGGGTGGGCAGGTTCTCGAAGGCGTAGTCGCCGGCGAAGGTGGCCAGCGGCAGCAGGCCGTTCTCGTCGGCCTCTTCGGCCCAGATGGTGTCGTCGGTGTGCAGCCACACGCCCACGTTCTCTATATAAGTAGCACCGGGGATGACGAAGGTGCGCTGGTTGGTCACCGGCGCCTCCTCGGTCACGCCCGCCTCGGCGCGAGTGTAGCCGTCGTTGCCAAAGGCGCGGTTCAGCACCCAGATGCCCTTGAGGTCGGCCAGCTGCTGGTCAGTCACGTCGGCGGCGCGGTAGGCCACGCTGTCATCGCCCAGCACCCACTGGATAGAGTTGTCGTCCGCCTCGGCCAAAGCGGCCCACGGCTCGTTCAGGCTGTAGGTACCCTGTTCGGGAGTGTCCTCGGTGGCGTCGGCGGTCTTGTTGTAAGTGTAGGCCTCGGCAGCCGGCACGAAGTACCACTGCTTCAGGATAACCTTCTTGCCCGCCAGGCCGGTGTCGCCGGTCACCGTCTGCCTGGTGCCATCGTCGCCCAGGATGCGGGTGAAGATGCCGTCGTAGATGCCGGCAGTGTTCAGCGGGTTTACCGGAGTGTCGCCGGCCGGGTCTTGCTGCACGAAGCCGTCCGCGTCGGTGCGGTCGTAGTCCTCGCCGCCGGCGGTGCCGAAGTCGGCGTTGTAGTCGTCGCGGAAGATGGTGCCGGAGATGGTCTCGCGCACCGGCTCTCGCAGGCCGGCATCGTTGCCGCTGCGGTTGGCAGGGCGACCCAGGTCGTACACGATGGAAGCCTCATAGGTGGGCTTCTCCTCGTCACCCTCGCTCAGCATCACCACGCCGCCGGCCACTTGCTTGTCGGTCAACACTTCGTACAGCGGCAAATCCACAGTAGGCGCCAGGCTGTAGTCCATGAAGTCGGGGGTGTTCTGGTTGGGGTTGTTGGAGTTCAGGGCGCCGGCCTTGGTGGACTCCACCGTTTCGTCGTTGGGGGCGTCCAGCAGCACGGTGTACTCGTCGGCGCCGCCGCTCACTTGGCTGGCCATCAAGTAACCGCTGTTGTAGATGAGGTCGCTGTCCTCGGTGTAGCTGGTGCCGGCGGCGGAGTAGTCGTTGCCCTGCAGGTACTTGGCGGTGCCGTAGTAGCGGTTCCACCAATCGGCGTCGGTCATGCGCACCCGGTAGCCGTAAATCACCAGCTGGCTGCTGGCGGCCTTCTCGGGGGTGATAGCCTTGCCGTTGGCGTCAACGCTGTTGCCGTCGGCGTCCAGGTACACCACGCCATGGGTGCGCAGGTTGCCGAAGCTGTAGTTGCCCGCCTCGTCGGTCACGGTATTGTGGTCGGCGCCGTCGGCGGCGGTGGACACCCATACGCCGGTACGGGCGGCATCGGCCACGATGGCACCGTCGGTTACCAGCATATCGGCCGCGACCGCTTCCAACGCCGCCTTCTTGTCGGCGTCGCTCATGGCGGCGAACTCGGTGGCGCTGGGGCTGGTGGCCGGCGCCGCTTCCTTCACCACGTTGCCGAACACGTTGCGCTCCTCAGCCGTGGCATCGCTGAAGCTGATGGCCACATGCACCCAGGTGGTGCCGGCTGCGAAGTTGTCGGTGCCGGGCAGGCCGCGGGTTACATCGGCGGCGTAGGCGGCGTAGTCTTCATCGCTGGCCCAGGTGGGATCGAGATGCCAGCCATCACTGCTGGCGGCCGGTGCCTCCCAGCTGTCGGTTTCGTCGTTCCAAGTGGCCTGGTTGGCGGCGGTGTAGTAGCGCTCCAGCGTCAGCTGCATGCCGGCCACGCCCGCCTCGGTGGCACCCTCGCCACGGCTCTGGTTCAAGCCGTCGTTGTTGTCGTCCATCCACACCTGACCGGTGATGGTGGGCCGCATCAGGTGCATCTCACCGGCGTCGCCGCCCTGGGCGCCGCGCAGGATGTCGCCGTTCTCGTCCTTCTGCTCGTTGCCGTTCTCGTCCAGCAGCGGGCGGTAATCCAGCCAGTCGTAGGTAACCAGCTGGCCCTCGGGGATGCCGGGCGCGTTGTCCTGGGCGGTGGGGTTCGGGTTCAGCACATCTTCCAGCGCAACCGTCACCTTCGACACCTGAATGTTGTTGTCGTCCAAGTCGGGGTCGGTGGCGCTGCCGGTGTTGTCGGCCGCCACGCCGGCCAGGATGATGTGGCCGCTGTGGGCCCGCAGGCCGGTAACACTTTCGCCCTTCACGGTAACCACGGTTTCCAGCGCGGTGAAGGAGTAGCCGCCGGCCACGCCCTTGGCGGAGCTGGCATCGCTGTCCACGTCGGCGCTGTTCAGCGGCTTGGACTGCTCTTCGCCCTCGCCAGCAGCCACTGGGGTGCCGCTGCGCCAAGCGGGCGCATGATAGTCGGTCAGGTTCCAGGTGGTGTTGTCCTGCTGCGAGCCAGCGAACAGCGGCGCGTTCTCATCGTCGATCTGCACCAGCGGCAGGCTGGTGCCCTCGGCCGCCTGGGCCTCGTCGTTCAGAGTTACGTTGGCCTCCTGCTGCTTCAGCACGCCCAGTTCCACCCGATAGCTGGCCAGGAAGTGGCTGCCATTGGGAGCCGTGAAGGCGGAGGGCAGCTCGTTGAAGTTGTAAATGCCGTTGGTGCTCTCGTCGTAGGTGTACAGAGGCTCACCGGTTTCGGGATCGGTTACCGGCTGATTGATGATGCCGCCATTGCCGTCCTGCACCTCTTCGGTCACCGGCACCGCGGTGGTGCCGGCGGTTTTCACCGCAATCACGCCCTGCTTCTCGCGCACCTGCCAGGCCCCTTCGGTGCGGGGGCCCACCAGCCGCTTCTTACCGCCCTTGTCGGCGGCAGTGCCGGCATCGATCACGCCGTCGTCGGGAGTGGTGTCATCGGCTACTTCCCGCTTCTCCCACTTGCCGGTGTAGGTATCCATGCCAAACAGCGGGTTGCGCACCCACAGGCCGCTGAAGTCGCTGGCCACGTCGTAGTCCTTGGCGCCCAGCGCGTACTCGGCCCCTTCCTCGGTGAGGTAGGCGTCCGCCAGCATGGGCAGCGCCAGCTCTTTCAGGGTGGCCGCCTTCTCTTCGTCGCTCAGGGCGTTGAAGGCCTCCTGATCTTCCACTTGAATGGGCAGGTAGAACCACTGGGTGAGGTACACATCCTCGTCGGCGATGCCCGGCTCGGCCGGCAGCAGCTCGGTGCCATCTTGCGCCAGCACCGGGCCGTCCTGGATGCCGTTGTAGGCGCGCTTCTTGTACAGCGCGGCAATGTCCTGGGCGGCGAACTCGGTGGCCGCCACCTGGGCCTTGGCAACCTTGGCCTGCAGCTTCTCAATCTGGCTGGTGAGGCTGGCCTTTTCGGTAGCGCTGGTGGAGGCGTCCAGCTGCGCCTGCAGCTCGGCAATTTCGGCGTTCAGGCCGTCAATCACCTCGGCGGGGTTCTCCACCATGGCCAGCAGTTCGTTGTAAGCCTCTTCCTGCAGGGTGTCGTCCCACACGCGGCCGGTGATGTTGGCGCGCGGCACAGCCCGCAGGCCCACGTCCCAGTTGAACAGGCGGGACGCGTCGCCCAAATCGTAGATGGTATCCAGATGCGCCTCGCCCGCCTTCAGCACCAGCTTGCCGGCGGAATAGTCAATCTCGGCCTCGTACTCGGCCTTGTCGGCTGCCCACTGCTTGTACAGGCTGCGGTAGGTGGTGTTCTCGTCGTTCAAAGTGTTGTATACCGCCAATGCCGCATTGTACTTGGCTTCGGCGACATCGTAGGCAGCCTTCAACTGGTCGTACATGGCCTTGTAGCCGATGAAATCGCTCTCGTATACCTGGTACCAGTCGCCCACCTTGTAGTCGTCGCCAGTGGCAGGGCTCGTCCACACCATTTGGCTGTCGTCGTTGGTGAGGAACTTGTTGCCGCGTTCCAGCGTCTCGTTCAGCGGCGCCTGATCGCCCACCTTGAAAGCGGCTCCCGTCACCGGGTCGATCCACACCGGATTTTTGTCGTCGTCCACATCGGTGGCCATGGTGGCGGTTACTGTCTGCTTCTTGGGGGTATAGGTGTTGGTGCCCTCATCGTAGGTGAAGGCCGGGTACAGCTGGCCAATCTCGTAGGTTTGGCCATTCAGCGGGTGACGCAGCACCTGCTTGCCCGCCAGCGGGTACTGGCTGGCATCGTTGGTAACCTGCTTGAACACCGGCGCGTCTTCGCCAATCTCGTAAATCACGCCGTTGGGGTCGGTGTACACGTAGCGGGTAACGTCGTTGCCGTCCTTGTCCTGGGTGGTGATGGGCGTCTTCGCCATTTCTTCGGTCACCACTTGGGTGGCGGCAGTGTAGGAGAAGTTGCCGTTGTACCACTTGGTGTAGTCGTCGTAGTAATCCTGGGGCAGGTAGCCGCCGCTGACGCCCGAACCGGCGCGGTTGTTGAACACCAGCTTCACGTTAGTGACCAACTGCGGGAAGCGCTCGGCCATGGTCTGGCCCGGCTTCAGGTCGGAGGCGCCCACGGTGGGGCCGTATTCCTTGTTGTTCAGCGGGCTCTTGTAGTAGAAGCCCAGCACGTTCTGCCACTCCTGCACGAAGTTGCTGAAGAAGTCTTGGTACACGTCGTTCTTCTGCTCGGCCGTGTAGTTGTGCTCGGCGCCGTCCTCGCCAATGTAGACGTTGAATTCCTTGTTGGCGGGGTTGAAGGTAGAGGGAGCCGGCGGCTCGTACACCTCGGCGGGCATACGCAGCTTGATGGCCTGGGCATTGTTCCACTCGGCGTCCACCGCCGCCACGAAGGCAGCGTTGGTGTTCAGGCCAATCTTCTGGGTGAGCGAGGTGAAGGCCACCGTGTTGGCCCCCGCTTCCTGGCGCGCCTGGTTAATGGCGGTCCAAGCCGCGTTGTAGGCCTCCACCGCGGCGTTGTACTCGTACAGCTCCTTCAGGGCCGCGTCCGCTTGGTCGATGGAGATACCGGCGCGGATGGCGTCGAAGTCGGGACGCACTTCGTCGTCCCGCAGCGCCACGTCTTCGTTGGCCTCCAGGGCGGCGGCGTTGTCGGCGTCGGCCTTGGCGTTGTAGTCGGTCACGTAGGCGCCGTTGGCGTCCAGCCATTCCTGGGTGGGCAGCTTGGGCTCGCGACCGTCCATGTCGCGGATAACCTTGTGGTTGATGGTGTTGGTTTCCATCTGGTCTTCCTGCAGGCTGGCGGCGGAAGAGCCGGTGTAGATGGTGGAGCTGTGCACCACGGTCTTCATGGTGCGCAGCTCGTACTTCACCTTCACGGTAACCGTCTCGCCGGCCGGCACCAGCACGCCCTTGAACTGCACGCAGGCACCCAGGTTGTTATCCATGTAGTTCGGGTCGATGGTGCCCAGGGTGGGCGACGCCTCGCCGTTAGGCACATCGGTCTTGGTGATGGAGTAGTCGATCACCTTCACCCAGTTGGCATCGGTCTCGCCCGCAGCCACGTCATCGGCGTTCAGGCCGGCGCTCTCGCGCGGCTTCGGATCCAGGATGGTCACGAACTGGGCCCGCTCGGTTTCGTTGGTGTAGGTGGTGGTGTACTCCACCTGGTTCACCGTGCCCTCATCGAAGTTGGTGAAGGCCACCGGGTTGGCGGACATCTTGCCGATGGCGGCAAGCACGATGTACTCGTCATCGAAGGAACCGGTTTCGTGCATGCTGCCCGGCTCGTTCAGATAGTAAGTAAGGGTGGTCTTGCCGTCCAGACGGCTGCCGTCGGTCATCTGCTGCGGGTCAAGCTTGTTGCCGTAGTAGTCGTACTCGGCTTCCGCCTGGGAAAGCACGCTGGTGGCCACCGCTTTGCTCATCATGTCGCTGTCGCCGTCGATGGTGTGCATCCAAGTTTGGTTGGCCTCGTCCCAAATCACGGCGTCGCGCAGGGTTACAGCGTAGTCCTCGTCCAGGGTGGCCAGGTCTTCCTGGTCGATGCGCAAACGGTAACCGGCCAAGTACTTGGTCTTGTAGTCCTCGGAGATGGTGTTGTCGCTCACCTGGGTCGGATCCACCACGTAGGTGGACACGTCGCGGAATAGGTAGGTGCCGGCACTGGCGGCCTCGCCGGTCCAGGCCTCGCGCAGGGCGCCCTTGAACTCTTGGGCCAGGTTGCCCTGGGCGTCGTACACCTTGCCATCGCTGCCGATGGACTCGCCGGCATCGGTATCCACGTTGGCCGGATCCTTCAGGCCCCAAACGGCCGGGTACAAACGCCACTTGTACATGTCTTCGTAGCTGTTCTCCCCCAGCACCTTGCGGATGCGCGGCAGCTCCATGAAGCTGCCGGTTTGGTTGCCCTCGGCGTCCAGCACCTTGCGGAAGCCATCCACCGTCTTGCCGGTGTCGGTGCCGTCGGTTGCCAGCACGTGCCAGGTGCCGCTCTCGTCGGCCTTGGCGGTTTCGCCAGTGGGCTTGCCGGAGCGGTCCACGATGTAGGCGGCGCTCAGCACGAACTCGGTGGCGCTGCCGTCGCCCTTCAGGATGGTGCCGTCGGCAGCCACGGTGGCGCCTTCGCCGCCGAACTGCTCGTCGGTAATGTCGTCGGCGGTGGTGGGAGCGTAGTACCACTGCTCCATCTTCACCTTCACGCCGTTGTCGTCGCGGCCCTGGCCGATGCCCTCTTCGTCATCCTGCTGGATGCCGTCGTAGTTGGCGTCGTTCCACACGGTGTTGCCCACGTAGCCCTTGGTGCCGTCCACGTAGCCCAGGGCGAACTTGTTCTGGCGGGCATAGCCCATCCAGGGATTCTCCTCGTCTTCGTAGATGGCCACACCGGTGATAACGCGGCCGGTGGCGGGGTCGGTGGTAACGGTGCCGGGCACCATGGGCAAATCGGCGCTGAACGGGTAGGTACGGGCCGATCCGGAAACGTAGCGCAGGTCGTTATCGTAGATGGGCACGTCCTGCTCCACCTCGTGCATGTTGCCGTCTTCGTCCACCTCAACCACGATGGCCTTCTCGTCGTACACCAGCGGCTCGCGCAGCGGATCGTTGTCGGGCAGGGTGTCGTCGCCGGCGTTGGGCAGGGTAAGCGGATCGTTCACCCACGTGGTAAGGGTGGGCTTGATCAGGCGGTTGCTCACCGTGTTGGCCGCCTTCAGGATGTAGGTGCCGGGGCGCAGGCGGAAGCGGAAGAAGCCGTCGGTGCCGGTGCGCAGCGTGGCCAGGTTGCCGTCGGCGTCGGTGGCAATCTTGCTGGAGATGATCACGTTGCCGTTCTCATCGCGGGTGGTCTCGTACACGTTGATCTGGATGTCTTCCAGACGCTTCTCCTCCGCCAGGCTGGCGCCCTTCATCCGCTGCCAGTTGTCACCGCTGCCGGTGCCCTGGGAGTCCAGCAGCGAGTTGATGTTCTCGTCGGCCTCCATGGTGCCGTCGGCCAGCATGTCGTCGCGGTAGGCCACGCCCTCGAAGGTGACGCCCTGGGCGATGCCCAGCTTGTAGCCGGTGGCGCGCTGGTCGTAATCCTGGTGGATCTTGTCCTTCAGCTGGTCGTAATCGGCCTTGTTCACCCAGTCGGTGTCGTAGGCCACCGCTTCCACCTTGATGGTGCCGGTGGTCACAATCAGCGCCGCCGGGGTGTTGGCGGCCTCGTCCGCCTCGCGGTGCTCGGTCTCTACCTCAACCTGGGCCCCGGAAATGCCGATGGTCTTCGAAGTGGGCGAGTAGTTGTAGTACTCCTCGTTGAAGGTGTAGCGCAAACGGTACTCGCCCGGCTTCAGGTTGGAGAAGATGAAGTAGCCGGGGTTGCCGTAGTAGTCGGTCTTGGTGATGGTGGACAGCGGCGCGCCACTGTCGGCGTTGATGTAAGCGCCCCAGGCGTCCAGCTGCGGCTTGCCGGTACGGGCGTCGCAGATTACCCAGCGATCCTCGTGGTTGGTGCCGGAATCGTTCACCAGGGTAACGCATTCGCCGTCGCGGTTCACCGGATTGCCGTACTGGTTCAGCAGCTCAATCTTCACACCGTTCAGGCCCGGGTCCTCGGTTTCGCCGTCGTAATCCACGTCGATCAGGCGGCTGCCGGAAACCGTCTCACCTTCCACCGGGTTGCCATTGGCGTCGTACTTCTGCCAGGTGCCGGTGGAGTTGTCGAAGCGCTCGCCAGTTTCGGGGTTCAGGCCGCGGATGAGGTAGCGGCCATTGGCGGACTGCTGGTAGGCGGAGTCGGTGATATGGGTGGTGAGGGTTTCGCCGTTTTGGTCGGTGACGGTGTTGGTAACCGGGTTGCCATTCTCGTCCAGCTTGTAGCCCAGCAGGTCGTCTTCGGGGGTACCGGACCAGTCGGAGTCAATCCACACGTAGTCGCCGATGTAGCCGCGGTTGTCCGGGGCGTCCACGAAGGCGCCGGCACGCACGTTCTCCATCAGATATGGACGGTTGTTGGTGCCGTCGGAGTTCACGCGCTGCAGGAAGGTGTTCCACTGGGTAACGTCGGCAATCTGGCCGGAACGGGCGTTGTACTGCTCCCTCAGAGCCTCGCGCTCTTCCTCATTGGAGACACCCTTCAACAGTGCTTCCTGCTCATCCTCAGACAAACTGGAGAACATGTCCACATCGCGCATGCCACTGCGATTGCCCAGGAACTTAGGCAGGTTCAGCGGGGCTTCCAGGTCGAAGTTCAGACGGTTGTAGCCCTTCTGGTACAGGTATTCGCTATCGGCCGGCTGAGCCCAAATGGAACGCAGCGCCCGCAGCAGGGTTTCCTTCTCGGCCGGATGGGCCGCCACATACTCCTTCAGCTCCTCGAGGGATACGAAGTTGTTCTCGTACATCTTGGCAGGAGTGCAGTCGGCATCGCTGTACAGGGTGTAGCCCTTCGCAGCCAGCCAGCCCTCGAAGGTTTGCTCGGGGGCGTTGGCCGGGTAGTTCACACGATCCTGCACCCACTCGGCCTCACGGGCCTCGTTGGCGCGACGGTTGGCCATGGCAACGCTCAGGTTCTCCCGCAGGCTGTCGATGAGGTCCTGACGTCCTTCTTCCTGGCTTTCCTCGGGAATCTCCTCGCCGTCTTCATCCTCGTTGGACAGGGCGCCCTTCTTCCAAATCCACATCAGGCCGTCTTCGTCCATGGGGGCGATGGTAACCACGCCGTCGGTGGTGGTCTTCTTGAAGGGACCAACCCACATGTACACTTCCTTGCCGTCCACCATCTTCACGCCGGCGGCGCCGGTGTTGTCGTTGGCGTTGGAAGAGAACTTCACCACATTAATGGAGTCCAAATCCATCAGGTAGCCGGTCCACTGGGAGTTACGGGGGCGCGGCTCCAGCACATTCATGGGCTGGTAACCGTCCTCGTAGTGATCGATGATGAAGTCGTAGTTCTCATCCACCATCGGGGTGCCGTCTTCGTTGTACTTGTAAATCGGAATCTCGATTTTTTGCTTCCAGCCGTCTTTGGTGTACTCGAACTCGTAGTTGTTGCCCGTCACCACATTGCCCACGGTCTCGGATACACTGCCCAAGCCAGTCATGGATTTCACCTGGTCTTGGGTGTAAATGCGGTCGATTTCCGACACTTCAACGTTATAGGCGTTGTAGTCGCCCTCATGGGGCAGCACGTCGTAGAGCACCACGTTGTTGTAGTAGCGAGCGGTGTCTTGCTTGGGGTCGGGGTTCACGGCGCTGTTGGCATAAGAGAGCGAACCGCCTTCGGAAACCGGCGCCGGGCCATCTTTGCGCTCGGTCTTCTGCTTTTCAAGGTCGGTGGTAACCGTCTTAGTTTGGCTGACCGAGGTAGAGGTGGTGAATTCCAGCGAGCGCAGCTGCATGGACAGCTGGCTCTGGTTGGTGTTGCCGTCCAGGTTAACGTCGCGGGTATCGGTGTCGGAACCGCGGGTTTTGCCGTCGTCGTTGCTGGAATTGGGCAGATAGGGGTTGTAAGTGCCCGGCTTGAAGCCGTAGCCAGTGGTGGTGAGCAAGGTTTCCGCTACTGCGGTTTCAGCGTTCTCGTCGAAGGGCACCAGCAGCTCAACAATTACCGCCTGACCAGGCAGCAATACGCCGTTGTCCACCTCGCCGCCGCTCTGGGCGCCGGTGAAGTGCCAGGTGAGGAACTTACGGTTCACATCGGAGCCCTCCGACACGCCGCCCAGCTTGTCCTGCACGCGGAAGTCGGCGTTGCTGGAGTTCACGTAGGGGTTGTTCAGGCGCGGCACCGAAGAACTGGAGGCCGACACAATGTCCTTCTCGAACTGACCGGTCTCGGCGTTGTACACCTGGTACACGTCGGTGTTGGTGTCGTTCATGTTGGCCACGTAGTAAGTCCAGATGGGCTGCTCGGCGTCAATGTTCTTGGCATAGCGGTCGCCAGCCTCGCGCACCGAGGTGTAGGACTCATCGAAGTAGTAGTACTTCGAGGTGTTCACAGGCTTCTGGGCGGCAATGGAGCCGTTCTCGCGCCACTCTTCCAGCTTGCGTTCGTATTCTTTGTACTTCACCAAATCGGCAGCCAGCTCATCGCGGCTCACGTACTTCAGCACGCTGTCGTCGAGGAACTGCGAGCCACCCAGGCCCTCCACCACCGGCAGCACTTGGGAAATCTGCGGGTTGGTGCACATGTCCTCTTCGTAGCCCACGTAGTTCAGGCGTTCCATCTGCTCGGCAGAGAGGTTGGTGAGCACGATCTTGTAACGCACCATCTTCGACTGGCCCATGTTGATGGTGCTGGGGCTGGTATTCCAGCTGTAGCCCTTGGTGGACTGGCCGTCGAAGTAGCTGCGGTAGATGTCCAGCGCCAGCACCGGCTCTTCGGGGGTGCGGAAGAAGCCAGCACGGTCACGCTCGGTTTCCACGAACTTGGTGTCATCGTAGCGCGGGGTGGCCGATACAAAATGGTTCAGGTGCACCGTGGCCATGGCGTTGGAGGACCCTGTGTTCATCGGGGCTTCGCCGGCAAACACCACATACACGATGGTGCCGGAAGGCAGCTCGTCGCCGGGGCTCACAGCGCGCTCGCGATCCACGCCGTTCACGTTCTCCATGCGGTACATGCGGGTGGCGGTGCCCTTGCGGCTCTCATCCTTGTCGTCGGCGTTGTACACCTCTTGGATGGCCAGGCCCACCTCGTTCAGCATGCTCTTGGCGATATCGAGAGTTTGGCCAATCACGTTGGGCACGGTGGTGGGCACGCCCACCACGCCGCCGGTTTGCAGCGCCGCCTGGAAGGCCTTTTCGCCCAGACGGGAAGCCTGGCCGATGGTGGGGCTGTTCTTCACCGAGGTGTTGAAGCAGATCTTCGGAGCATTGGTGGTCATGCCCTCATGGATGAAAGTTTCGCTGTTCAGCAGCACGTTGCCGTTCTTGTCCAGCTGCGGGGTGCCGTCGAAGTTCCAGTTCCAGCTCCAGCCGCTGTTCATGCGCAGCGGGTCCAGATCATCGGCTTCCTGGATGCCCTCGGTGTAAGCGGCATGGTCGGGGTTGCCGTCGTCCAGCATGGCGTCTACCGCCAGGCGGAAGCCGGTGGGCACACCCTTCTTAGTGGCCAGGGTGTCGTTATTCACGGTGGCGCCCTTCGGCACTGCTTTGATAACCCAACGAATCTGCTTGGCCTGGTACTGCGGATAGTTGCGCATGAAGTCGGCCGCATGCAGCGTCACGTTAGTCTTGTCGGAGATGGCGTAACCGGTCTTGTCGCCGATGGCCACCCACATGGCGCTGCTGCTGTCGGCAGTGTTGTAGTCGGTGGAATCGCCTATGCCGTCGTAGTCATCCTCACCGTAGAAGTAGTCGCGATCGGCGTCGGTGCCGGCCAGCGCGTAGTTCTCTTCGTCTTGGTACTCGGTGCCGTTCTGCTCCACATAGCCATTGCCGGCCACGGTGCGGTCGTTGGCGGCCAGGCGCACGAACATGAACACACGGAAGTCTTGCTCTTCCCTCGCCGCCTCGTTCTGGGCGGTGCGGGTAACCTTGAAGTTGCTGGTCACCTTGCCGTTCTCGTCCAGCACGTTGCCGTTGCTGTCGAGGGTGTAGGTGATGGCCACCATCTTGTCCACCGGCTTGCCGAACTCAATTTCGGTGCGCTTCTCAGTGCGAGTGATGGAGCCGTTCTCAGTCAGCTCGGCAGTCACGTCTTCGTTCTTGCCTTCGTAGATGTAGTTGTAGGCGCAGCTGTACTCGGCGCCGGGAATCTCCCACACGCCGGTGGAGATGCTGGAAATCAGCGAGTCAACGCGGCCCACCGCCATGGTGGGGCTCTCCAGCGGGGCATCCAGAACGGTACCCTCCAGCGTGGCCCAGTAGGGCACCTGCCAATCCACGATGAAGCTGTTCACCGCGCCGCCGGTGTTGATGGCCTGGGTGATGTAGAAGTCGTTCTCGCCCTTATTGGCCACATCGCCGGCCACGAAGATGCCCATGTCGTTGTTGGCCAGCAGCTTGCGCAGCTTGGCGGTGTCGGCGCGAACCGAGGTCATGGGCTTGCGGATGCGGAAGCTGCCCGTTTCAGCCGCCACATACAGGTCGTCGTAGTTGGTAGCGGTGGGCGGCACGGTGGTTTCGTTCACCGAGCCGTCCAGGTCGTAGTCGGCCCGCTCGCTGCCGTCGGCGCTGAACACGTCTTCCGCCAAAATGCCCTCACGGTAGAAGCGGCTTACCGACTGCACGTTGAACTGCATGCCCACTACCGGATTCCAGTCGTGCGGCGTCTTGGCCTTCATGCCCCGCAACGGCAGCGTCTTGCCGTTTTTGGTAACGGTGCCCTTCACCACGCGGGTGGCCACGGTTTCGGTGACGGTGGGGTTATCGGGGTCGATAACCTGGTTGCCGTCCTTGTCGGTGATGTAGTTGTCCTTCTCCACTTCCTTGGTGGAGTTCTCCACCTTGATGGGGGTGCCGGGAATAGTGTCGTTGGCATCATCCGGGTCAACCGTCACGTCGATGCCGGTGGTCCACCAGCCCTCGCGGGTATCGCCCTTCTCCAGCACGCCCTCGATGGGGGTAACGCCCTCGGGAATTTCCACGTCGCCGGTGAAGGTGTGCAGCCAGCCCTTCTCGGGCTTGGCCAGCAGGTTGGCCAAGTCCAGCGGATCTTCCATCCACTCCAAATCGGTAGCATGGGCGGTAATGTACACCGAAGCGTTGTCGCTGTCCCAAGCGGCGATGTTCTTCAGCTGGTCTTTGTAGGAAAGCAGCTTGCCCTCTGCATCGAACATAGAAGCATCCAGGGCGGTATCTTCACTGCCCAGGTTGTCCAAGCGGGTCTTCAGCTTCAGGGTTAGCGAATCGCCGTAGCCCAAATAGCCGTTGGCGTGCACGCCGGCATAGTAGGCGTTGATCAGCGCTTCGTACTTCAGGAATTCCTCGTCGGTGGCGTCGTCAGGGGCGGCCAACTCGAACACCACCACTTCGCCGTCATGGTCTTTGCCTTTGATGGTGGGGGTGTCGGCGGGCACTACGTCCTCGGGGTCGTCGGCGTCGGGCTTGGCGTAGTTGCTGTTGGCAGCGTTGCCCTGACCCAGCGCGGCGAAATCGTTAGTGCCCCAATCCGGCTGCGGCATGGAGCTGTCGCCGTAGGCGATCTTCACCGTCCAGCCGGCCTCGATCAGTTGCTTAGGCGTGAGGCGCTCGGTCTTCATCACGCCTTCGCCCTTCTTCTTATCGGCGGTGGTGGCGCCGGGCACCAGGTTGCCCTCCTTGTCGGCGACCCACTCCCCTGCCGCCAGGTCGGCGGTGGTGCCCAGGCGGTCCTTGTACACCCGCTCCACGTAGAACGGGTACTCGTCGCCCTCGTAGTCGCCGATGTACTTGTAGGTGGTGGGGTAACGCTCGGCCCACTCTTCGTTATCGGTCAGCTTGGCGCCATCGTAGAAGGTAACCTGGCGCGGCAGGTGCATCGAGAACACCAGCTTGGCGTGCTTCAGGTTGCCCTTGGTGGCCGGGTCATCCTTGGTGGACTTGTTGGTGACGGTGGCGGCGAACCAGGGGTTCTCGTTGTACTGCCAGGCGTCCTTGGTCTCGGAAGCCAGGAAGATGGTCTCGTGCAGAACCCAGTTATTGTGGTCATTGAAGTTGGCCACCATCTCGGTGTCGTAGCGCCAATTCTCATGCACCGGGTTACCGGTGCCGCGGTAATCGCCGCGGGCCGCCTGGTCCAGCGAGATGTTGTTCAGGGTGCGGGCCACGGTGCCGTCGGCGTTGTAGGCGTATACCCAGCGCTCAGTCTTGAAGGAGTCGATCACGGTACCGTCATCTTGGGTGATGGTGGCGGGCACGCGGGAGTCGTAGTGCTCGGTGGCCACCAGGCGGAAGGTACCGTTCTCGCGCACCGGATTGCCCTCGTCGTCCACCACAGGGTTGCCGTTCTCGTCCTTCTTCTGGCCGCCGTCCAGGCTGTACAAGGTGGAATCCCAGCCGTATACCGCGCCGGTCAGCGGGTCGCGCTTGTAGGTGCGCTCCAGGCTGAACTTGGTGTAGGTGTTGTAGCCGGTGATCTTGGTGGGGTCGGCCGGATCGCCGTAGACGGGATCGCTCTGGTACTGGTTCAGGATCAGGTACACCCACTTGCCGTCGGCGGAAATGCCGCGGGTGGCGTCCTGCACCTTGTACTGGATGTCGGTGTCGCTGTATTCCACCATGGTGGACTTGCTACCCAGGTTGGCGGTCACGTAGTTGGTGCCGCGGCCGGGGTTGGAAAGGGTTTGGTTGCTGCCGGTGGCGTAGGTGTACTGGTTCACCTCGATCAGCGGCTTGGCGCCGTTCACCTCACCGCGGGTGGAAAGCTTCTTACGGGTAGTGGTGGTAACGTTGCCGCTGGTAGACGACGTGGCGCCCTTGATAACCGAGCCATCGGTGTTGATGATGTCGCCCGGCTTGGCACCGGCGCCGGTAGTGGTGGTGCCCGGCTCGTCGGTTACCACATGGCTGGGATCGTCGCTGTCGGTGGGACGGTTCACCGGGTTGGCTTCCACTTCGTATTCCACAGTGAGGGTGGGCTGCTTCACCCGCAGCTTCACCGTGGAGAACACGCCCATGTCGGTGTGCACCGCCGCCTCGCTGGCGCGGCCGTTGTCCACGAAGCGCTCGGCAAGGGTGGTGGTGGCGCTGCCGTTTTCCACCTGGCCGTTGCTGCCGATAATGGTGTTGGCGTTCAGCAGGGCGGTGGTTTGCTCGGACAGGCCGTAGCGGGTGGAGGCGAAGTCGTAGTCGCCCACCAGCAGGCCCTGGCCCTGGGTGAGGGTTTGGCCGTTGGTGGTGATGGAGGCGGCGCCGGCCAGGCCCAGGTTCAGCACCGTGTTGTTGTTGGCGCAGCTGGGCACGCGGATGGTGCCGGTGTTCTCGGTGTAGGTGCCGTTGAAGCCAATGAGGCTGTTGGTGGGCACCTTCTCGGTGGTGTTCTGGCCGCTGTCGTGGTTGGTGTTGAAGGCCTTCTGGGATTCCACCGTAGTAGTGCCATTCGCCTGGGATCGATAGGTGGTGCTCAGCAGGCGGTTGGCACGATCGGCGGCAGTGGCCAGCGGCAGTGTCTTGCTGGTGGTGGGCAGCCACGCGGCCTTTGCGTAATTATAGGTATTGTAATAGCTGGCCCAGGAGCCGCTGCCGTTGCGGGCATAGGTGCTGAAGGTGTTGTAGGTGGAATCCAGGCGCAGGTCCTGGCTGTGGCCCTTGTACTCGGCAATGGCATTGGCCCAGTTGCCGTAGGTGCCGTTGTTGTTGTAGTGGTACATCTGCCAGGTGCGGTTCTCCTCCATGGTAAGGGCCATGGGGGCACCCACATAGAAGGGGTTCTGCCCTTGCTTGCTGGCAGCGGCAGCGGTGCGGGCGCTGTAGGCGCCATCCGCCACGTTCTGCAGCTTGATGGACTGATCGGTGAGGAACTTGTAGCCGATCATCTTGCTGGTGACGTAGGTGCGGATGTTGTCGTAGCTGCGATACATGGCCGGGTCCAGCCCCAGCTTGGGCTCAGCATGGGTGACGATGTTCAGCTTGAAGATGTCCAGGTCGTTGTTCTTGATGGCGGTGATGAGGTCGCCCGCCTCGTTCAGGCCGGTGGCGGTGGGCTCGAAGCGCACCACATAGCGCTTCTCCACCACGCCGGAGTCGGTGGACACGTTTTCGTAGGTGCTGGTCACCTTCCAGTTGGACTTGCGGTAATCCACATCCTTGCTGGCGGCGGCCTCTTTGGCGGCGCTGTAGTTGCTGGCGTCCACACTGTTTTGAACGGACAGGCCCCAGTCGTCGGGCTTCACCTCAACAGTGCTGCCGTCGCCACTGTAGGGCTGGCCGGTTTCGCTGTCGTAGGGGGCCACGCCGTAGGGCAGCACCACGGTAACCATAGGCAGCACCAGGGTGCCCTTCTGGCCGCCATCGGTGGCGTAGTTGTTGGAGTACTTGCTGTTGGAAACGGCGTTCTGCCAGTTACCGCTGTAGCTGGTGTTGGTGGCCCAGGTGTAGGGCTGGTCGTTCAGCCAGTAGCGATTCTCCACATGCACATTCAGCTGGCGCACGTCGCTTTCGCTGTCGATGAAGTACAGCTCGTTGTCGCGCTCCTCCGGGTCGCTCATCTGGCCATTGCCCTCGGCGTAGGAGGAGACGGTGTGCCAGGTGCGCACCAGCGGCTTGCGCTGGATGGCGTTGGTGCCAGTTTCGGCGTACAGCACCTTGTTGCCGTTGGCGGTGGCACCGTTGATGGTGTTGGTGGCGCCGCCGTACACGCCCTTGTCGGCGCTGTTCCAGTCGATCTGCTGGGCGTCTTCCACCCGCAGGCCCATCACGTCAGTGGCGCTCACGTCGCCCAGCACCGGCTCGTCGCCCGTGCGGTCAACGGAGTTCAGGGCGGTCATCACCTTGTTGTTCAACACGGTGTAGCCCTTCACCGCCGGCATGTGGGGGCTGCCGTAGGCGGTTTGGTACTCGGGGCAGTGGGCGCCCACGTTGCCGCCGATCAGCGTCCAGTCGAAGTCCATGCCGTAGGGCTCGATGTTCTGGGCGCGGCCCGAGCTGTTCAGCTGCGCGTTGGCGATGCCGCGGGCGCTGCCGCCCTCGTAGTGGTCAACGTCCATGATGGAGTAGTAGGCGCTGGACAGGTAGGGCTCTTTGTCGCCTTCGGTGTTCACCGGCTCGGCGCCGGCCACCACCAGGTAGATGGTGGTGCCCAGCTGCAGGCGCTCGCCTTCGGCCACGTCGCGCTCGCCGGCGGTGCCCATGCGGTAGGCGCGGGCGATGTTGCCGGCGGTGGTGCCGGTAGCAGTTTCGTCATATACGGGCACTACGGTGAAGCCAGCGTTCTGCAGGGCGGTGCGCACCACCTTGAAGTTGCGGTCCACCATCTTGGGCAGGGTGCCCATGGCCGACTCGGGGGCCTTGCCGTACACGTTCAGGGTAACTTCCATGCCCTGGTAGGGATAGTACTCGTCCTCGGTGCCGGGCACGGGGGCAGCCGTGGTGGCCGGAGGCACAGAGCTTACTACCATGCCCTCTTCCCACACGATGACGTCGTCGGCCGGAGGCTCGGGATCGGTACCGTCGCCGGAACCGTCACCGCTGCCATCGCCACTGCCATCGCCGCTGCCGTCGCCAGAGCCGTCGCCCTCGGTGCCGTCGCCCTCGGTGCCGTCGCCGGCGCCTTCGTCGGCGGTGGCCACCAGCGAAGCCGGCGAAGCCGCCAGGCCCGCCTCGGGGGAAGCCATGCCCAACAAAGACTCGGGCGGCATGGATCCCAGCGGCAGGTTGGAGTAGGTGGCCTTGCGCGGCGCGGCGCGCTTGTCGCCCAGGGTGGCGGTGGAAAGGTCGATGGCCGGCTGCTCGCTGGCCTCTTCCACCGTTTCCTCCTGGCCGCTCTCGGCCGCGGCCTGCAGGCTACGGAAGAAGCCGTTGGCCATCATCATCAGGCTGGTGGGGTTCATCATCTCGCCGCTGAACAGGCTGGCCTGCTCGACGTCGTCGCCCTCTTCCACGTCGGCCGGGTCGGCCCAGTTGGCGTAGAGGGTGGTGGTGCCGTCAGCGAAGTGGCGGAACTCGTCGCCCGCCTTGAAGTACACCTTCTCCTGGGTGGTGGAACCGTCGTCGCCGGTCACGTCGCGCAGGGCGTACCAGCCGTTGAACACGGTGCCTTCCGGCGCGGTGAGGCCGGTGCCGTCCGGCAGGGCCACCGCCACGTCGAACAGACCGGTAACCGCCGCCGGCGTGGTGCCCGCGGCGCCGTTGGCGTCGAAGGCGAGGGTCACGGTATTGGGGGCCCACTGGGCGTAGAGGGTGATCTCCTCTTCGGTGATGGGCATCATGTCGTCCACGCGATAGCTGGTGCCGCTGCCGTCAGCGGCGGTGTTCCAGCCGTTGGGGCTGTAGCCCACCCGCTGCAGGTTGTTCACGAACACCACCACTTGACCGCCAAAGGCCACCGAGGGGCTAGTGGGCACGCTGCCGGTGAACTCGGGGATCTTGTTGCCGTCGGTATCCAGCACGAAGTTGCCGGCCTCGTCGGTTTCGTAGGCGTTGCCGTCGTAGGTGGGGGTGATGGTCTTCACCGTCCAGGTGGCGTACAGGGTATCCACCACATCAGCATCGGTGGAAAGCACGAACTCCTGGCCCGCCAGGTAGGCGCGGCCGGTGCCATCGGCGGCGGTGTTCCAGCCGCTGAAGTCGTAGCCCTTGCGAGTGAAGCTGCAGTCGGGCACTTCTACGGCAAAGCCGTTCTCGCCGGTGACGTCGGCGGTGTTGCCGGTGAACTCGGGCACGGGGTTGCCGTCGGCGTCCACCACCGGCTGGCCGTTCTCATCCACCTGGTAGGCATTGCCGTCGAAGGTGAGCTTGCCCACACCCTGGAAGGCGCGCCACTGGGCGTACAGCACGTCCACGCCGCTGGTGAGGGTGTAGTTGTCGCCGGGCTGATAGGCGGTGCCGCTGCCGTCGGCCTCGGTGTTCCAACCCAGGAACACGTAGCCGGGGCGGCCAAAGCCGTCATCGGCCACCACCACGTCGGTTTCGCCATCGGCCACGGGGGTGGGAGCCATCACCTGAGTGGCGCCCTCGCCGTTGGCGTCGTAGCTCAGGCACTTGCGCCACTGGGCGTACAGGGTATCCACCACGTCGGCGTCCAGTTCGTACTCGGCGCCCACCTCGTAGGCGGTGCCGGTGCCGTCGATGGCGGTGTTCCAGCCGTCAAACACGTAGCCGGGGCGGGTGAAGCCGTTGGCGGCTACCACCGCTTTGCCGGTGCCCATGCCCAGCGTGGGATCCATTGTGCCCTGAACATCGGTGCCGTTGCCGTCGTAAATCAGGCTGTCGGACCAACGGGCGTACATGATGTAGCTGTTGTCGAAGGAATCCTCGTCGAAGGTCACCTCCATGGTGTCGCCCGGCTGCAGCAGGGTTTCCCCTTCCTGCATCTCGGGGGTGGTGGCCCAGCCGGCAAACACGTAGCCGTCGCGGGTGAAGCTGTTCTCCGGCATGGTGGCCAGGCCGGTTACCTCTTCGCCTTCCAGCACCACGGTCACCATATCCACAGTGCCCTCGCCGCCAGCAGCGTTGAAGTTCACATACACTTCGCGGTCGCCGGCTTCATTCTCCACTTTGGCGCCGTACTTCACGTTTACCTTGAAGCCGTGAGACTCCAGCAGCGCCAGAGCGTCTTCCAGCTTCATGCCGGTAACGTCAGGCAGGTCTACCCCTACCGTCTTGTCCACTTCGGTTTCTTCGTTGCCAAAATCGCCACCGCCGGCCACGTGACCAGTGCCAGTGGCCTCGCCGCCCACGTAATCGATGCGACTCAGGTCGTCCCACGGGGCGGTAAGCAGACGGTCATACCAGTCTTCGCTCTCGTTGTTACCGAAGATGCGGCTGCGCAGGTTAACCTTCAGCTTGTAGCCGCCGTTCACGTAGCAGTCGGTCATATCGGAGGGGTCGGGGTCGGCGGCGTTGGTCACTTGGTTGTCAACATTGCGGCCGTACCATTTGCCCAAATCTTGTTTCACGGTGATGCGCAGCACCCAAGGCTGGCTGCTGGTCACGTAGTTGTAGCCGGTCATTTTGCTGCGGTCGGCCACAATGCGGCCCTCATCGTCGCGAGCGTCGGTGCCGGGGGCACCGTCAGCGGTGGCCGCCACCTGGCTGTAGCTGCCCAGCAGCGCCAAGCCCGCCCCCTCGCCGGTCATGGCAGAGGAGAAGTCGGTCACACCGCTCTGACGGGTGTTGCCAATGAAGTAACGGGCCGGGTCTTGGTGGGTGCTCACCGCTTCATAGCCATGGTTCTCGCCATAGGGGGTTTGCAGAATTTCCACATCAATCAGCTCGGCCGGGATTGAAGCGTAGTCCTCGTCCACATAAGGGGCAGCAGCATTGTTGGCGCCAGACACCGCGCCGTTCACCGCCTTCAACAACATGGCGCTCAGCTGCACGTTGCCCTCGTCGTCCAGCACCGGCTCGGCGCCGCGGGGCATCACGTAGGTGAAAGTAACACCGTCCAGGTTGCGGTCGCCGTAGTTGTAGGCGGTCAGCTGGGAGGTGTACTCCTGGCCGTACTCCAGCGCGGCCGTATAGGTACCCTGGGTGATGTTACGGGCGTTGTAGTTGTTAACGGTGTTGCTGGTGCCGCCGTGGTTGGTGTCCCGCACCCACCAGTTGTAGTTCACATCGTACAGCGGGGCCGAAACGCCGTTCTGGGCGTTGAACAGGCTGTAGCTGCGGGCTGCCTGGTAATCCTTCGGAGCTTCGCCGGTAACGGCGCGGTCGTCAAAGTCGCTCACAATTTCCGAAGAAGTGGCCAGCCACGCCTTCTGCAGGTGCAAGCGGCTCTGGGCCCAGATAAGCGGCGTGCCTGACACGCGGGTTTCCTCGGTGGCGGTAGCGCCGTCTTCGCCGGTTACCTCGGTGGTGTAGGTGGAGGCTTCCTTGGCGCGCGGGCCGGTGACGAACTTGAAGTAGTCGCGGATGTAGTTGGTATAGCCGCTGCCGGTTTGATTCACCGTCACGAAGGTGTAATCGGGCAGCTCGGTGCGCTGACCCATCAGCAGGGGCTCGGTAGTAATCTTGTAAGACACCTTCTGCTTGGTGTTGGCAGTTTGGTTGTCGGCATCGTAGAACACGCCATTGCTGCCACTGGTACCGTAGTCGTAACTGCTGTTGGGAGCGCTGTTCTGGGAGATGGGGCCCGTGGCCTTGTTGTTGTTCGAGGTGCCCGGGATAAAGCTGTAAGCGTTGTAGAACATCTTCCAAGCATCCACGTGCTTGGCCTTATCGGCACTGAAGGCGCTCTCATGCAACAGGTAATTCAGGTCCAGCAACTGGTTCTGGTTGTACACGCGAGTGGTGCCCTGCACCAGGCCGGTGCTGAAGCTGGTGGAACCGTAGGCCGGGTTCAGGAAGTTGCTATTGGCGCTGTTGCAGTCCGGATGACCGCAGTGCAAGTGGTAGTAGCTGTAGTAGAACTCGCCGAAGCGCGGGAAGAAGCCGGGCTCGATGCCGGCGGTGTTGGCGGAGCCGTCGGCGTTCTTGGCGGTGCTGTCGGAGGCGTCCATGTCCACGTACACCTGGGGCAGGTCTTCGGTAGCGGCGCGCACGGGGAAGGAAATCTCCAGCACGTCGCCCACTTCCATAACCGCCGAACCGGAGTCGGGGCGGTCGGTGGGACGCAGCTTGGTGTGTTCGGTGGAAAGCTTCGAGCCGGTGCCCAGCTCGTTTGCCAGGTGCTTGCCGGAGGTAAGCGAGGTGGCGCTGCCGTCCACGTTGCCGGTGGCCTGGTCGTCAGCAATCACCACGCGGTTCTCGGTGGGATTGTTGATGTCCTTGCCGCTGATCACGGTACCGTCTTCGGCGGTGTAGCCGTTCACGAACTTGTCATAGGCGATGGACTCGTCGTCGCGCACGAACTCAATCTTGAACAGGGTGAAGTCAGTATCGTGCGAGCTTTCGGCCGGGTTAATGTCGGCATAGGCGCGGCCATAGCTGTAGTTCGGGTAATCGCAGCGGTAGGTTTCCTGCGAAGCCACGGTCATGGCGCCGCCGGTGTCCTGGGCCTCCTCTTTGGAAACCTTGGTCACCTTAAGCTTCAGACCACGGGTACGGTCAGCGGTAACGTCTTTGCCATCGAAGTCGTACCAGCGGATGTTGCCCAGAAGCGCCGCTTCCAGGTAAGTTTCGTCGATGTCGGCGCCATCGGTGCCGTTGTAGGCTTCGTAGCGATCGCTCACCCCTTCGAAGTCTTTGTAAGTACCGCCCATCATGATGTCGGTGCCGTCTTCGGCCATGCCCTTGTAGTTGGCGGCCTCCACGGCCGACTTCAGGTACTTGGTGGGAATGCGCTCGTAGAACACCGGATTGTAAATCTCGCTCTCGCCGGCGCCCTCTTCCTGAGTTCCCACAACCGACACGCTGTTGCGCAGCGCCGCCTGGGTGTCGGCGTCGGCAGCAAGATCGCCGCTGCTGCCGCCCACGTTGAGGTTCCAAATGGTGGCGGTATCGGAACCGGAATGCACCGACCCGTCCTTGCGATACACAATATTGAACTGCCAGTTGCCCGGCGCAAGATTGCCGGAATTGAAGGTGGCATTAGTGTAGCTGCCGCCCCAATTGCCGTAGTTGCGCTGATACACGCCGTCTTTGTAGGCCTGCACGTAAATGTAGTCGCAGCAACCCTCGCTGCTCACGCTGAAGTTGAAGGTGAAGTTGGTGGTCTCGTACACGCTGAAGCGCACGCTCATGCTGGAGGACGAGCTGTTCACCCGCTGGTTGGTGTTCTGGTAGGTGCCGGGGGCAGTTTGGCGGAACGAACCCACGGTAACCGCCGGGTTCGAGCCCTTGCTGGCCAAACGGGCGTTCACCAGGGTGTCCTTGTACCAGAACACTTCGCCGGGCACGTAGCCGATCTTCTGGGCGGCGTTCTCGTCGTAGCGGGCCATGGCCTGGTCGCGCGTTTGGAACACCTGGGTTTGGTACTGGGCATTGGGAATGCGGCGGTACACCCTCAGCGGGCTGTCGGTTACGTCGTAGGCGTTCTGCTTGGTGCGCCACTCGCCATGGGTCACCGTGGTGGTGTTGGTGGTGGCGGCGTCGAAGGCCTCGCGGCCCGGCAGCGTGATGCTGCTGGCGTTGTGGTCGCCGGCAGCTTCGTCGTACAGCGGGGCGCCGGTGGTGAGGGTGCCGGGGTTGCCCTTGAAGTCCAGAACGGTGTCCTCGTTGTGGTAGTGGGTATAGGCCACGTCCATGGTGAGGTTGCGCTCAATCCAGTTCTTGGCATCCTCGTAGGTGCCGTTCATCAGGTCTTTCTGGGTGAGGCGCATGTCGGTGTAGCGGCCCACACCTTCCAGCTTCACCACGCCCAGCTCGAACGGGGTGGTGCCGTTCAAGGTAGCGGGCACGTCGTAGTAGGTCCAGCGCATGGCAGTGGCTTCGCGGTACAGGTTGATGTTCACGCCGTGCTCCACGCCCTCGATGGCGTTGGGACGGGTGGCCATGTAGTCGCTCAGCTCGTGGTTCGATTCGGCGGAATCCACCACGTTGCCGTCGGCGTCGGTGTAGGTGTCCTGGCCGTCCACGGTGTACTTGCCGGAGGCGGTTTGGTAGCCGTCTTCCTTCAGCCAGCCGCCCTGGCTGTTGTTGTAGCTAGGAATGTAGTACTCGATTTCCACATGCTTGCGGCCCAGCTGGCGCACGTCCGCCTCATCGCTGGCCAGCGACTGGTCGTTGCGGGGCATGTTCTCGGGGTAGGCGATGTTGTTGCCGGTCACCTCGAAGATGCGGGTGCCAGTAGGCACCTGGTTCACAGTGTCCCAGCCGTCGGTGAAGTTCACCGTAACCGTCACGTCGGCGGTGTGCCAGGTGGGGTTGCGCAGGGCTCCCACGTTGTGGTCTTTGCCCGCCTGGTTGCGGCCCACCAGCACCCGTACCGGATTGCCGTCCTGGTTGGCGCTGCTGCTGCGAGTGCGGCTCACCTCCGGGTTGAAGGCCACGATGCGGGCTTCGGTGTTGTAGTGGTTCACATAGTTGGCCCAGCGCTCGCCTTCGCCGTAGCGGAACGAGTTCACGTCGGCAGTGTGGTTGTAGAAGGACAGGGTGGAAGTTTGGCGCGCGCCATACTGCTCGCGGCCGGTGAGATCGGCGCCGGGGTTCAGCTTGCTGGTATTGTTGTCCAGCATCTCGTGATACTTGTAGATGGTGGCGCGGCCCTCATCACCCTTGGTGCCATATTGGTCACTGTAATAGGGGTTGCCGTTGCTGTCGTTCAGCAGCGAGCGCTTGTTGCCCACATAGTACTGGCTGTAGCCGTGCAGCGGCGCCGCCGTGGTGGTGAAGGTGGCACGAACGCTTTGAGCGCTGTAGGAGGGGCGATCGTCGTTGCCGTTGAAGGCCAGGTTGGAGATGGTGTTGTAGGTAAGCGCATCCGGGTTGGTTTGCAGCTCGTCGGTCATCTGGGTGATGACGCGGATGTACACCCCTTCGCCCTTGCGGATCAGGGTGTCGAAGTAGCTGTAGTCATCCAGCCGCAGGCCGGTGTTTTTCTTGCCCACCGAGAAGATGATGGTGCGGTTGTTGGCGGCGCCTTCCAGTTCGGCGGAGGAAGCCTCCGTCTGACCCTGGTTGCTGCTGTTGCCGAACACCGTGATGGTGATGTTGTTGCTCTCCACCGCCTCGGCGCCGGCCTCCACGCTCTGGGCGATAACGGTGCCCAGCTGGGTGGTGGAACCCATGCCCTCAAGCGGATTGCCCTCGTCGTCCATGCCGGCGTACTGCACGGTTACGTTCCAGCCGGCGGCCTTCAGGTTCTCCACCGCCTGGGCCTCGGTCTGGCGCATCACGCTGGGCACGTTGGCGTTGCCCTTGCCCCAGGCGTCCGCCTGGCCGTACACCACCAGGTTCACCACGGTGCCGGGCACCAGTGCCGTGCCGGCGTCGATGTCGGTGCCGTCTTCGGCCTGGGCCGAGATGATCTTGCCCAAGTTGGCGGCGTCAACCACGGTGGTGCCGTCGGCCTCGTACTCTTCCGCCTTCACCTGCACGTTAACCTTGCAGCCGGCAGCGGCCAACTGCTGAGCGATGGCGGGCACAGCGGCCCCTACCATGGCGGGCGCGGCAAACGGCGCCGGGCCCATCACGTCGATGGCGATGCGGTTGCTGCTGGCATAGGTGCCGGCAGCAACGTTCTGGGCCACCACCTTGCCGGCCAGCGCTTGGTCGTAGGCGGCGTCGCCGTAGTTAATGGTGTTGATGGCCACGTTGAAGTTGGCGGCCTCCAGCGTCTTCACCGCATCGGCCTGGGCCGGGTTGGTGCTGGACACGTCGGGCACCAGCACGGTGCCGTCCTCGGGGGTAACACCGTCTTCGCCCATCACCGGGGCGTTGAACACCGTCAGCACCACTTCGGCACCCACCGGCGTCTGCTGGTTGAAGGGCACGCTCTGGCCCACCACGGTACCGGTGGCGGGAATGGCAGCAGCGGGGGCTGGGTCGGCCTCCCCGTCGTCGGCGCCCTCTTCGGACGCCGCCGCGGTGCCGTTCTGGCCGCGGGCGTAGGTGTTGGTGTAGCTGGCGGGGATGAGGGCCACGTTGCTGATGTACATGATGGTTACATCGAAGCCGGCATCCTTCAGCTGCTTGTAAGCGTCGCTCACGTTGGTGGCCACCACTTGCGGCATCAGCTTGCTGCCACTTTCCTTGGTTACCTTGGAAAGGTCAGTGGAAGCGGGGGCGTTGGTCAAAGTTACGGCATTGCCTTCGCCCAGCAGCGTTGCAGTTACAGTAGAAGCCAAGCCGCCTTCGATGGCGCTACCATCACTATTGTGGGTGCCCACCGTGTTCTTTGCCACAACAGACGTGCCGTCATCGCCCACTTCGCGCAGCACTTCCCAGCCCACGATGCGTTGGCCCTTGCCCACGGTGAAGCGGCCGTCCACATGCTGCAGCGGCAGGGCGGAGTTGCCGTTCGCGCCTACGAACAGGGTGTACTCCACATAGTCGCCGGCGTACAGGGCGCCGTCGGGAATGTCGTTGGTGGCATCGCTGGTGTCGATGTCGTTGTTCTTGTCATCGGCATTGGGGGCGTAGCTGAAGGGCCAGGTCATGGACTGGCCATCGGCGTCGTAGCCGAACACCTGGTTGTTGCTCTTGCCGTCCACACCGCTTTCAATCTTCTTGCCGCGGGTGTAGTCCACGTCCATCTGGCCCAGCAGATGACGGGTGCTGTACTCGGCGAAGCGTTCCACATAGTTGCCGAAGGCCTCGGTGTTGGGGTCTTTCGACTTGATGCGGTCGATCTTCAGCTCGTGGCGGGATACCTCGCCGCGGTACTGGTTGGCCTCTTTGCCGAAGGTGGGCGTGGAGGTGTAGTCCCAGTTGCCGCCGTCGGGGTCGATGGTGGCAGCCTGGGCCTGGGTGAAGTTCTCGTAGGTGCGGTCCACAAACACGCCATCGTACTTGAAGGCGTAGTTGCCCAGCTGCACCAGGTTGCCGTCCGCGTCGTAGGTGTCGCCCTTGGCCTGAGCCGTGGCGGTGGGGTTGGCGGCGGTGCCCTTCTGGGTGGGACGCGACAGCCACTGGCCCGAATCCAGCATGGTTTCGGGGAAGCGGCGGTTGGCGTTGGGGGCCACAAAGGCCAGCTGCACCTCGGTGATCAGGGCCTTGGCGTAGGTGCCGTTCACCGTGGGGTCGTCCTCGAAGCCATCAATGGTGTTGGTGGCGTCGGTGGCCTTGTACAGCGGGTAGGAAATGGCGTCGTCGTTCAGATTTTTGAAGGGACCGTAGCTGCCCAGGGAAACCCGGTTGGTGGGGCTTACCGTCAGGCCGCCGGCGTAGTCGGCCGCCACGAAGGAGTCGCGCAGGTAACCCTCCAGGTCGATGGCGTAGTCGCCGTCGGTGTCCAGCTTGCCGTCGGCGGTCAGAGGCGCGCTCACGCGGCCGTCCGCCACCAGCTCTTGCCAGGTAACGTACTTGTTCTGCTCTTTGCCGTTGGCATCGATGTACTTGAACATGAACTTGGCCACCTGGAACCACTCGCCGGCGCACTGGCTGCAGTTGGCGTCCTCGGGGCACTTGGCCGCGTCGAACATCACCTTGGCGCCCAGGTAGCGCTGCTCGGCCTGGTCGGTGAGGGCCTGGGCAGAGGCAATCTTGTCGGCGGCGGCGCCGTCGGCCTCAAGCTTGTCCAGGGCGGCCTTGTTGGCATCCCACTCCGCTTTGCGCTGCTCGGTGCGCTGGGCGTACAGGGCCACCAGCGCCAGCGCCTGCCACTGAGCCTCGGCCTCATCCATGGCGGCCTTGGCGGCGTCAATCTCCCGCTGCGGGGTGCCAGCGGTGGCCTTCTTGGTTTCGTAGGTTTCCTTGGCGGCGTTGTAAGCCTCTTCCAGCGCCTTCGCCTGAGCAGTCAGCTCGGCGGCGCTGCCGGTAGCGGCGCTGCCCTCCCCCGCCGCATCGCGGGCCTCGGCGCACTCCTCGCAATCGACATCGCACACGCCCGAAGGCACCAGGTTCACCGGCACGTAGAGATTCTGCAGGCGGAAGATGGAGTTGATGCGGTTGGCGCCGCTGTAGTTGGTGTCGATGATGGAGCGCAGGGTAACCTCGGAGAGGTGGGCAGCACGGTTGCCGTCCACCTGGTTGGCCACGTTGCCGTCAACGCGGTTGCGGAAACGCACCTCGTAGGTGGCCTTGTTGGGGGTTACGTTGTCGTCGGCGTAATCCACGATGGCCACGCTGTCGGAGTATAGATCCTGGTTGGAATACTGGCCGTCGCCGTTGGTGTCGCGGCGGTTCCAGCCATAGCCATTGTGGTATTCATTGCCAGCCGAATCGCTCTTGCTGTGCATGCTGTAATCAACGCTACCGTTCCACAGATAATCCTGGCTACCAGTTTGGGTGTTGTAAGAACCGTGCCAGGTGTTCACCCACCAGCGACCCGTAGTCTCAGACTGGGCGTTGGGGCTAGAGGTAGGCAGCGCCGGGCTGCCGGTGGGCACGCCGCGATAGTCGCTGGTCCAAGTGGGCATATAGCCAGAACCAGGAGTGGTGTAGGTATAGCCCCACACGTCGGTGGCAGCGCCGGAAAGTGCCGTGTTGGAATGGGTAGCGCTGTTGGAGGGGTCGTAGGTGAACTGCTGACCTGTGCCAGTGATGTCTTTGCCGTCCACGTCCTTCAGCAGGGTGGTGGCGTACTTACCGTCGCTTTCCGTTTGCAGCGTGGTGGCGTAACCGGCCTGAATCTTGTAGCCCACCATCCAGCTGTTCTCGGTGGAGCTGTCGGCCGGCAGCCAGTAGCTGCTGCTGCTGTTCCAGCTGTTCCAGCCGCCTGCCCAGTTGTGGGTGCCGGCCCAGGTGCCGTACACGCTGTGGGTGGCGGTCACGTAACCGGGCACCTTGAAGGCGAACATGTTGTTGGGGGTAACGGTGGTTTCCAGCGAATCGCTGCCAGTACCGGCCAAAGTGGTGCCGGTGTTCAAGCTGAACACCTGGTTGTTCTCGCCGCGGCTACCGTAACTGCCGTTTCCAACGTAGCTGTTGTTGGTGAGCGGGGCCGTGCGACGATTGCCGTTGTCCAAACGGTCGTTGTCGTAGAAGTGGCTGTAGCTCACGGTGGCGTTGTTGGTGGCGTTCTGGCGGTAGTCGCTGTAACCGTAGGTGATCTTGGAGGGGCTGGCCAGATAGGTGCTGGCCTCGTAGGGGTTGGACACCTTGTTCTGGGAAGCGTAGTTGTACAGCTTGTTTACCTGGCCCACGTACAGGTACGGGCGGCCCAGCACCGCGTAGTCGGCCTGGGTGGCCTCGGTGCCCTTGTCGCCGTCGTAGATGCGGGCGGTTTCAGCGGTGGCGTCGGCGTCGCCGGCGTAGGGGCCCAGGTTCAGCTGGTAGCTCACCACCATCTCGCCGTCGGGCAGGTGCAGCGTAAGCGGCTGCTTCTGGCTTACGGCGCCGGCTTCCTTCACCAGGGCGCTGGTGCGGCCGGTGCCGCCGGCGGTGCGCACCACCGCTTTCATGCCAATGGTGTTCTCCACGTAGGCGCCGTCCACCATCTGGTAGTTGGGCACCCAGCTGCCGGCGTAGTTCCAGTTGGCCTTGTCCATGAAGTCAGGGTCGTGGTCGAAGTCGCGCTGGAAGTAAATTACCGCGTCGCCGTTCTTGTCCACGCCCTCGGCAAACAGCTGGGCCAGGCCCTGGCTCAGCTCGAAGTCGGTGGTGGGGGCAAGGGCCAGCACCGGGTCGCTCTCCACGGTGTTCACCAGGGTTTCGGTGTACACCACGGTGCCGGCGGCAGCCTTCTCCACCGGCATGCTGTTCTTATCGAAGTAAATCACGTTGCCGTTGTTGCCCACCCGCAGGCCGCTGGCGTTCACGCGCTCCTCCGGCAGGGTGGGGCTGGCGCTGTAGGCGGCGCTCAGAGTAACCGGCTTCACCTCGTAGGTGCCCTTTTCGCGAATTACCAGGGTGCGGTCACCGCTGTTTTCGCGCTTCCAGCCGGTGTTGGTGTTGGCGTTGGTGAGGGTGATGGGGTTAGAGGGACTCTGGATCCAGCTATTCACCGGATTGTCGGCGTCCTCCACCCAGCGGGCGGTGTTGATCTTCACAAACACGTTGCGGAAGTTGCTGTCCACGTTGTACTTCGCCTCGTTGGTGGCCGGGTTCAAGTGGGTGGCAACGCCGCTGCCGTTGCGGAACTTCAGGCCCATGCCCACGAAGCCGAAGTAGTCGGTGTCGGCATCGGGGTACACGGTGGGCATCACATCGGTGATGGTCATGTTGTCGGCGGCCGAGTAGGCGCCCCACAACTGGTAGTTGGAGTTGCCATAGGCGGAGCTGTCATAGCCGGGGGTTTCGCGGTACAGGCTCATGAGGTAGGCGTTGTCGGCGCCGTAGCTGGCGCTTTCGGTGCCGTCGTTCAACACCCAGCCGCTCATGGGGTTGTTCAGGTAGTTGGGGTCGTTCCAGGCGTTGCCGCTCTTGCTGAAGGTCTTCTTCAGGAAGTTACGGCTCTCGTACACGTTGAAGGCCACGCGGGTGCGCAGGTGGCGCATCTTTCCTTCGTCGAAGGCATGGTAGTGCACATGGTGATAGCTCCAGTAGCTGGAGTAGTAGTGGCAAGCGCCGGTTTGGTGCAGGTTGCGATACGACCAGCTGCCGCGGGCTTCGCTGTCATCGGCCAAATCCTTGCTGGTGTCGGCCCGCTTGGTAGGAGAGTCGTAGCGCTGGGCCGCCTTGTGGCTGTAGGTTTCGCCAGAGTAATCGCCGCCGATGGTCATGGCCACATCGGTAGTGGCGTTCACGGTGGCGTTGCTCTTGTAGAAGCGGCCGGTAACCTCGAACGACATGTCCTTGGTCCAGGTGTTGGCATCGCTCAGGCGATCGGCGAACCACTGGCCGTAATCGGGAGAAACCGACTTCACGCCGCCGGCGCCGTCGGACACCTCGGTGCCCTGGTTGATGGTCACGTCGTACACCACCGACTGCACCGGGTTGATCAGGGCCTCATCGGTGTACTCGGCGAAGGTGTCCTTGTAGGCGGTGGCCTGGTTCACGCCAAAGCTGGGCTGTGGGTTGTTGGTGACGATGGTTTGGCCGTTGGCATCCACCTGCAGCAGGTTCAGACGGAAGTAATAGTAGCCGTCCTCGTCCACCTGCACCGAAGTAGCGGTGCCATCGGAGCTGTCAGTGATGTGCAGGCTGTTGTAGTACTCGCGGCGGATGGTGGCGCCGTCAACGGTGAAGCTGCTGCCGTTCTTGTAGTTCACGGTAACGGAGTTGATGTACTTCAGCGCCTGCTGGCGAATCTTCACGTAGTAGGCGTCGAAGGCGCCGGTGTCGAACTTCTGGGTAAGGGTGAGGCGGGCACCGGTGTTGTAGGTTACCGAACCCACGCTCTCGTAATGGGTGTTGTTGGCAGTGCCGTGCCAGTTGTTCACGTCCCACGCGCCATTGGGAGAGGTGTACAGGTTGGTGGCGTTGTCGTTGATGCTACCGTAGGCGTGGCGGGTGCTCACGCTGTAGTTGTAGTAGTGGTTGGGGCAATGCCAGTTCCAGGCGTTGGAGTAGCCCTGCTCCATCAGCCAAGTGCCCTCCGGGTAGTTGGCGGTAACCTGCCCAGCGCCGCCGGGAGTGGTGTCCACCTGGCGGAAGTCGGTAAGGAAGGAGCCTTGGGCCTTGTAGCCGATGTTGATGGTGCCTTCGTTCTCATCGCGGCTGCTGCCCCAGCACCCGTTGTGACCGTAGTGATGGGTGTCGTTGCTACCGGAGGTATAGTTGGTAAAGCGGTAGTTCTCCGCGGTGCCCTTCAGGATGTCCCAGGTGGAGTAGTCCTCTTCACCCTTGTCGGTAGAATCGCCGAACACCAAGTCGCCCTCGGTGTTACCCTCGCCGCCGCTGGTGGCAGAACCGGTGGACACAATCAGCACCACCTTCGGCTTGCTGGTGCCGTCGCCCTCTTCCACCAAGTCCACGCACAGCACGTGGTCCTTGGGCACAATATCATTGGATTCGTACTCGTAGGTGGTGCTCACGTCATAGCCGGCCGCCGTGAGGGCATCCCACGCCTCTTGCGGCGCCTTGCCCTGCATGCTGGCGAACAGCTGGTTGCGCAGCTCTTCAGGGGAAAGTCCCAGCGAAACAGTGATTTGCACCTTCTTTACTGCGCCGCTGCCGTAACCGTCCTCAGGGTTCACGCGCTCGATGCGGATCACTTCGCCCTCGGGAATGTCGGCCACGCCATCGGTGCCGGTTACATACTCGTAGGCGTAGTCTACGTCGCCCTCGGCGTCTTCGTGCTTCACCACAATGTAGCCAGCCGCCTCCAGGGCCGCCCGCACCGCTTGCACGCTTTTGTCGTTGCCGGTGTGGGTGCCTTGCACGTAGTCGCCAAAGGCAGCGGACTCCTGGCCCGCTTCGGTAAGGCCGCTGGACACCACGATTCGCACGCCGGTTTCAGTATGGGTCACCGGCGGCACGTAGCCGTCTTCGCCCTCCACGCCCTGGGCCGGCACGTCCACCACTTCCCAGGTTACATCCTTATCGATGCGAATGACACCCTCGCGCAGGTAGTCGCTCTTCTCGCTGGCCACGGTGGGGTCAACGGTGTAGCCGGCCGCCACCAGCGCGGTGCGGGCCTGCTCGGCGGTCTGCTCGAACAGGCTGTCGAACAGTTCCTTCTCAATTTCTTCGGGGGTTTTCACTTCCTCCGGCTGCTTGCCCTTGGAAACAGTCAATTTCACTGTGGGGGCGCCGCCGTTGTCCACCATGGTCACAGAAATCACGGTGCCGGCCTCGATGGTGTCATGATAAGCCTCGGCCACTTCGGCTTCCACCGTGAGGCCCATTTTCTCCAAAGCTTCGCGGGCGTCCGCTTCGGACATCTTGCCCTCGATGGCGCTGAAGTCCAAATCGCCCACTTCCTCATCCTCGGGGATGCCCAGCGAAATGGTCATGAACACCACCGCCTTGCCATTGGCGGAGGTAAGAGGCTTGCCGTTTTCATCGGTGTACACGCCGGGGGCGCTGGCATAAATCTGGTCACCGTTCGCATCCAGCTTCAGCTTGGCTACAATCACGGTGCCCTTCGGATACTTCGCCACCGGCTTGCCATCCACCAACACCTTATCGCCATTCTCGTCGGTAAGGTATTCGCTTTGCACTTCTTCGGTTTCGTAGATGTAGGTATCCACCACCGGCGCCTTGCCCTTAGAAACCGTCAGCTGCAGGCGGGTGGTGCCCTCAGCGTCGCCGTCGGCACTCTCAATCACGGAAACTTTGATCACAGTGCCAGCGGGCACGGTGTCGGAATAGTCCTCCTTCACGGTGCCATCGACGATATAGCTGCTGTTCTCGGCCAGCTTCTCGCGGGCCTCGGCTTCGGTCATCTTGCCGTCAATCTCGGGGAACAGGCTCTCTTCCCCATCGCCCGGGGTACCGGGGGTATTGCCGCCGCTATTGTCACGGGCGTCTTCCTCAATCTGCTCTTTCGCTTCATCGAAGGTAAGACCGGTACCGGACACGCGGTCGAACACGCTTTGATTCAGGTCGTCATCGGGGCGCGGCGCAATGGGGTCGCCGCTGTTCACATCGGCGTAGCCGGCGCGGCTCACGGCGTCGTAGTACATCTTGGAAACGAAGATGAGGCTGCTGTCGGTGCGGCTCTCAGTGTACTTGTCGTTGGTGGCCAGCACTTCCGCCTGCTTCGAGCCATCGTTGAAGGCGGGATCGGTGGCGGGCAGGTCCAGCGGGCGCTCGCGGAAGCCGTCCAGGTGGTTTTCGGTGGTAACGCGGATGGTGCGCTGGGTTTCAAAGTTGCTGTCGCTGTAGCCGCGCACGATGATGTTCTGGTTGGCGTAATCCACCGCGTCTTCGCTCATGTTCTTCCACGAGAACAGCTGGAAGGTGGTCACGCATTCAATGCCCAGATCGTATACCTGCTTCTCGGTAAGCACAAAGTCGCCGTTGCTCTGCAGCGGGAAGTAGGTGGCGCTTTGCACCTTCTGGTCGCCGTAGTTCACGTTCTTATCGGGGGTGTACTTCACGTACTTGAAGCCGGCCAAGTCGCCCTCGGCCAGGCCGCTGATGGCGGGTAGCTTGTCGGCGGGCACGCCGGCTTCGCCCACGTAGTAGGGCTCCAGCACTACCTTCAGCGGGTTGGCCACGGTGCTCAGGCTTTCGGTGGCCTTCATGAAGGTGTGATGCCCGATGCCGAAGATGCGGATCTTGCCCACATCTTCCTTCGGGAAGGTGCGGATGAAGGCGCTCTTGATGGTGGTGCGCACCGGATGGAAGCCAGTATAGGCGCTGCCAGTGTCGGTGATCTTCTCGCCAGTGGAGATGTTGGTGGTCAGCTCCAGCGGATAGCTGAAGGTCACGTCCACATCGTCTAGCTTCGAGATGGCCCGCTCGTTCTTCATCTGGGCGGTGAGGGTGAATTCCTTGGCGTAGGGCACCGTCACCTCGGTGCGGTTGCCGTCGCTGTTGGAGGTGTCGCCCTTGGTTTGCTCGGTGTAGTCGCGCTGGCCGTACTGGATGGTGGTGTGCACCTCCATGGCGGGGCGCGGCACGTTCAGGGCGGCGCACTGCTTCACCGTGGCGCGGGTGTCGTAGGCACCGGTCTGCGACAGGGTGAGGCGGGCGTGCAGCTGGTCGTTGTGGTTGTAGCTGGTGGTGCTGCTGCCGTTGCCCAGGTAGTAAGCGTGGGCATTGGCGCAGTCGTGATCGGGGTTGTTCACGCCGTTGTACCAGTCGCTGGCGCCGTCGGCCACCACCGCCAGGCGGTCGTTGTAGGCCACGTTGGCGCTGAACAGGTTGGCGGAATCGCCGGTGGCGTAGGGCAGCTTCGACCAGCCGGGCTCAATGGAGTTGTAGTTGAAGTCCACGTTCTTCAGGTACCAGTCTTCCCAGGTTTGGCTGGGGTCAAGCAGGCCGGTGCCGTCGTTCAGGGTGTTCTTCAGGGTGTCGCAGTCGGCGAAGTTCAGCACGTAGCCGGTCAGGTTGCCGCCGTCGCGCAGGGCCACCAGGTCGTAGATGGACAGGGTAACGGTGCGCTGGATGCCTTCCTTCGACAGGAAGTCCATAGTGATGGACTTCAAGTCGCCCATCTCAGACAGGGCGGCGTTGAAGGTGAGCTTGTTGGTTTTGAAGCCGCGCACGATGCCGCGCTTCACGAAATACAGGCCGGTGTCCCAAGCGTTGGCGTCGTAGGGGGCCACCACGTTGCCCTTGGCGTCAAGGCGCGCTTGCTCCAGAATCATGTCCTTGGCCTTCTTGCCCACGCTGTCGAAGGTCATGGAGATGGTGGCGGCGTCGGAGCGAGCCAGGGTGGCGTTGCGGAAGGTGAAGCCGTACTGGGCGGCGCTCTTGTTGGCCACCTCCACGTTAGAGTGACGGGCAGAGGTGTTGTTGTTCATGGTCAGCTTGTTGAAGCTCCAGCCGGTGCCGTTGCTGGCGCCACTGCCGGTGAGGGCGGGCTGGGCCTGAGTGGCCGCGCCGTTGATCCACATGTTCTGGAAGTTATAGGTGCGGTAGCTGCTGCCGCTGCCAGAGTCGGTCACGTGGTCGGCGCCATTTACACCGTTGTTCGACCAGTAGGCATCGTTGGTGAGCGAGGCACCGTAGTCGTTGCGCTCATCCGAGAACGACTTCGCTTCGGTGCCCTGGGAGGGCCGCGCACTGGCGCCCTTCACCGCTTCGGCAGCGGACAGGCCGTCGAACCAGGAAATGCGCACCGGCTTCACGTCTTTGCGGTCGATGTCGCCGTAGAACTCGCTCAGCGGGAAGTACATGAAGGTGGACTGCATGCGGTTGTCGTAGGCAGTGGTGTTGAACAGGTCGTCCGCCACCTTGGTGGGGGTGCCGTGAGTTACCACGCTGCCGTAGAGGCGGGCGCGGAACTCGGTGTTCATCTTCACACCATCGCTGCCAGCCGGCACCTGGCGCTCGGCCACGTCGTAGGCGTGCTTGATGAAGTTGCCGGCCGCATCCACCAGGCGCGGGCGGTCGGCCGCCAACACGGCGGATTCATCGGTGCCATACTTCCACTCGGACAGCCGGGCGGCCATGCGGTCGTACACCAGGCGCACGGTGGACACCTGGGCGATGCTGGCGGCACCGGGGATGTCCTGCAGGCTGCGCTTATCCAAATCCACCACCAGGGTGTAGTAGCCGTCGGCGTTCTTGCGCATGCGCGGGGTGAGGAAATCGCTGGTGAGGGCAATTTCCGCCTGGGCATGGGCCTTCACGTAAGCGGTGGGGTACGGCGCCGGGGTGCCGGAGGTATCCGAGCTCACGTCCTTGGCGTTGGCGGGGGTAACGGTGGTGTAGTCGAACAGCCGCAGCTCGCTGAAGTCGCCGGCGCGGTTCATCCACTTGGTGCCCACGGCCCCGGCCGGCAGGTCGCGCAGGCTGGGGTCTTTGCCCTTAACGCTGAGGGTTACGGTGCTGCCGTAATCGGCATCGACGCCAGCGCGCGGCGACTGGCCGATGATGGTGTCGTCGGCGATGGAGGCGAAATCGGCGGCGCCGAAGTCGGCCGGGTTGTACATGCCGTCGCGGTCTTCCTCCACGTAACGCACCACCACGGCGAAGCCGGCCGCCTGCAGCTGCGCCTTGGCAGCTTCCAGGTCGGTGCGCTTCACGTAGTTGCCCAGTTCCACCGTGGCCGGGTAGCCCTTGGTGGTGAGGGTGATGGTGGCGCCGTAGGCGGCGTCGGTGCCGGAGGCCACGTTCTGGGCCAGCACCTCGCCATAGCCGGCGGCGGCAAAGTTGGGGAAGCCGCTGGTGGTGGAGTCGTGGGCAATCTGGGTTTCTTTCACCACAAAGCCCAACCCCTCAAGGGTGGCCTTGGCAGTGGCGAAATCTTGCCCGGTCACAGCCGGCACCGCCACAGTGGCAGGGGCATCGCCCTTCACGGTAATGGTGACGCTGGTGCCGCGATCCACAAACTCGTCCTCGGCACTGGCGGCCACGCTCTGGGCCAGCACGGTGCCGTCGGGAATTTCGTCGAAGGTGGCCACACCGAAGCGACGGATGTCTCCGAAGGCGCTGTTATTCGCATTGGCGTAGGTCACCGCCGGCACGAGGCCGGCCGCCACAAGGGCCGCCTTTGCCTCTTCCGCCGTCATACCGTCAATCACGTTGGGCACCACGGAAATCTTGCTGCTGGTGGTGGCGGTGGGCACCAGGGCGTCGGGCACGTCGCTGAGGTACTCGCCGCGGGCATCCACGTACACGTACTTCCAGCCGTCGATCTCCAGGCTGGAGGTTTTGAAGCCGCGGATGGCGTCTTTGATCATTAGCGGGTCGGCGCTGTTGTAGGTGGACACGCCGTTCACGGTCATGTCCAGGAAGCCCTCTTCCGCCTCGGAATTGCTGCGGTTCTCCAGCACGTACTCGTACCAGGCCTGCTCGTTGTCCGCTTGGCCCCAGCGGTAAGGCACGGTGTCGTAGTTGTAGTTGCCACTGATGCTGAAGTCGCGAATCTGCAGGTGCTTCTCATTGGTAACGCCACCGGTCCAGTTGAAGTAGCTGTACACCTCCGGCTCGGCGGTGGTGGCCTTCATCCAGGCGGTGGAGCTGTGCACGGTGCAGCGATTGGCATCCCACTGGCTGCCGAAAGCCAAATCCACGCCGTCCACGTTGTTCAGATTGGCTTGGTTCTGCGGGCTACCGGGCCACGACTTCCAATTGCTAGTGGTAGTGCCGTAGGTGTAGTAGTTTCCAGGCCAGTAGCCGTTCCAGCTGTTGGTGGCGTAGTCGGTGCTCCAGGTGCCGGTAAGGCTCATGGTGGCAGAGCGAGTGGGGCGGCCATAGAAGTCCACATAATACTCGAAGGCCTTGGGGTCGCTTCCAATGGCAATGTGGTCGCCGAAGTACTCGAAATGGAAGGTAGTGGCTACCAGATAGTTGCCGGGGTGGGAGCCGGGCACCATTACGGGGACGCGATTCCCGCTGGCGTCCAGCACGTAGTCGGGCACCATAACCGGGGTGCCGTCGTCGTAGAACTTCAGGCTGCCGTCTTCGTTTCTGTCCTGCACCTGCAGCTCGTTGCCATCGGCGTCGGTCTTCACTTCCCAGCGCAGCTCGCCGTCGTCGTCCTTCGCCTGCACCATGTACACGGTGGCCCCTTCGGGGTCGGTGGTGATGGTGCCGTCGGGGCGCTGGTACAGCGGCTGACCGCCCTGGCTGTTCCAGGCGGTGGAGGGGATGATGATCTTGCCGGTGGCCGGGTCGTAGAACTGGGCCAGGTTCAGGGTCATGGTGCGGCGGGTGCCGGGAGCGGTGTCGGTGCGCTCCACCACGGTGATGTCCACGTTGGCGCCGGCCAAGCGCTGGCGCAGCAGCTTGGTGGCCATGTCCTCGGGGGCCGCCTCGGGCGGTGTGGCAGGCGTGGTGCCCTTCACCCACAGGTGCACCTCGGTGCCCTTCAGGTAGAAGTCACCGGAGATGCCCTCGGACACGTTGGTCTTCTCGCCGTTGATGCGGCTGCCGTACACGGTGTACTCGGCGGCGTCGTTCCAGCCGGTCACCGCCAGGCGCTCATCGTCGGTCAGGGCATCGTCGCCCTTGTCCACCAACGCCTGATAGGCCTCTTCGCTAATGTAGTGCACCACGGGGGTGTAGCCAGCGTTCTCCACGCGGGCCATGGCGTCGCTCACCGCCTGCTTCTGCAGCACGGCGGTGTCGATGGCGGGCACCTGCACACCGGTGGTGTCCTCATCGCCGTCCAGCGGGTCGTGCTTGAAGGCCACCAGGCGCACGGTTTCGCCCGGCAGGGTGTAGTTGCCGGACAGGATCTTCTCCTTCACGGCGGCCGCGGCGGCGGGGTCGTTGGCGAACAGGGCGTCGATGTTGCCCATGCTGGCGCTGGTAGACGACACGCTGCGGGAAATCACGGTGCCGTACAGGCTGCCGTTCTTGGAGGTTACATCGATGTTGGTGAAGTCGGTGATGGGGTTGCCGTCGGCGTCGGTGTACAGCGCCTTCACGTCATCCATGGCCAACAGCTGGTCTTTGGTGAAGTCGGGGTTGTATTCCACCTCAACATTCAGTCCCAGGGCCTCCAGCTGGGCGATGGCGGTTTCCAGCGGCACGCCGGTCAGCTTCGGCAGCGGGATGAGGTCGGTGTCGTGGTTCACCATCACCATCTGCACCAGCTTCTCGGAAAGGGTGATGGTGTCGGTGTCGAAACCGCGCCACTCCCCTTCCACGGCGTCCAGGTGCATGGTGGTGGCCTCAAGGCGTGCGCTGTCCATGGCATAGGCGCTGGGGTTCGAGAGCAACATGCGCCAGCCGCTGTTGCGGTTGCCCAGCAGGGTTTCGGTGGGCTCGGTCTGGTTCAGGTCGCTGTCGCTCAGCACCGGATTCTTCTTGCCGGTCAGCTCTACGCTGGTGTCGGCAGCGCCGGTGGCGCCCACATAGGTGAAGTTCTGGATCTGCGGCTTCACCGGCTCGATCTGGCTGATCAGGCTGGCGCCGTCGCGCAGGAACTTGCCATCGGCGGCGCTCATGCCGTTGCGCAGCGGGTCGTAGCTGCCTACCAGGTGGTTCTTCTGGTAGTCCCAGCTGTTGGTGCCGTACACGCCATCGTAGTTGGTGTTGAACTCGGAGGTGAGCTGCACCGTGCTCACGGCATCGGTGCGGCCCAGCACCTCGATCACGGCGTCGATAGCCTCGCCGGTGGCATGGTTGTCCACCACGGTGGTAAGGCCATTCGCGTCGGTGACGGTGGCGGTGTTGTTCTTGGTGTCATCGGCTTTGCGACCCACGCTCTTGTGGAAGTGCTTCATGTCAACGCGCACTTCGGCCAAGTATCCGTTCTCCCACAGGGTGGAGGGCAGCACCAGGTTGCCAGTGTTGCTGTTGTAGTACAGCCGCATCAGGTCGTCGGCGTTGTAGGTGAAGATAACCAGGGTGCCCTCCCCTTCAACGCGGCTGCTGTTGTCGGCCAGCTCTTGCTGCCAACCGGCAACGTCGTTGGTGTAGGGGTCTACCGGGGCGGTGCCCTTGATCAGCAGAGTTACCACGGTGTTCCGGGGCAGCTCAACATCGGCAGCAGCGGCGTCGCCGTTGATGAGGGCCTTCAGCTGCGCGTCCAGGCTGGCGCCGTCGGCGGACACACCGGCCACGGCCCCTTCGCTCAGAGTGACGAACTTGCCGCGGTCTTCCAGGTTGGCCACGTCTTCGCGGTTGGTGGTGTAGGCGTACTCCACCTTCAGCCCCAAGGCGGTAAGCTGGGCGGTGGCGGCCGCCTTGTTGGCCCACAGCAGGTTAGCCGCCTGGGCGGCACCGATGGTGGCGGAAACGGAGGCATCCGGTGCATCCGGATCCACGTCGTTCACCACCAGCTCGATAACGCTGCCGGCCCGCAGGCTGCTGCCGGCCACGGCATCGCTGCCGTCCGCCAGCCGCTGGGCGGCCACATGGCCCTTCGCCCCTGCCAGCACGGCGGGGTCGGTTTCACCATCGGCAGCTTCGGGGGCGTTGGCCACGCCGTTGTAGCCCTTCTTGGGCACAAAGCCCAGGGCGGTGGCGGCCCGCTGCGCCTCGGCGTAGGTCATGCCGGTGAAGTCGGGCACAATGGCGGTTTCCTGCGGCACGTAAGCCTGAATTTGGATGGTGGTGAGGGCGTTGCCCAGCTTCAGCCCCGTCTTGGCGTTGGCCCCCAGGGCGTCCCAGGTGGTGGCCTTCAAAAGACCGCTGTTCAGCGCCACCGAGGTGGCGTCGAAGCCGCGGTAGTCGTTCGCGTAATCGTCGGCTTCGGCCTCGGGCACCGCTTCTTTGCCCATGCCGTACACGCGGATGTAGCTGTCGAACATCTGCTGATCTTCACCAAACACGTTGGTGTCCTGCTGCAGGTAGTTGCCGAACAGCAGTGTCTTCTCGGTATCCATGTAGTTGCTGTAATGGAAGCGGAAGCCGGCGTTGTTGTAGCGGTACCAGCTGTAGGTGCTGTCGTTCTCCTGCACCGGGTTGCCCTTGCCGTCGGTGGCGGCAAGAGGCACCAGGGCGTCGTTGTTGTAGGTGGGGTCGGTGGGCAACTGGAAGCTGCTGCCTTCCTCCACGAAGAAGCTCTTGGCCTTCACCGCCGGGAAGCTGGGGGCAATCTGGGCGTACATGCGAGCGTTGTCCTCGGTACGGGTGCGCTCGCCAAACTCGTTCACGCCGTTGCGGGCGCTGCCCTCCTCGTAGCGGGAGAAGCCGTAGTAGTCGTAGCGGGCGGTGCCGTTGCTGTTGGTGAGGGCGGTCTTATCACCGGTGAACTTATGGGTGGTGGGATTGTACACCGTCTTGGGGCTTTGGGCCGTGGCGGTGTTGCTCACCGACTCGTAGAACAGGTTGTTCCAGTCGTCCACCGGGTAGGTGGTGTTGAACTGGGCCGGCATCTGCAGGATGTCGTAGTACTTGTCCCAGCTGTAAATCTGCGGGGTGCCGCCGCCGCAGCCGCTGGTGGAAGTGGCCCAGCCATGGTTTTCGCAGTAGTTCTCGGTGGCGGTGCGCTGGGTGTTGAAGTCGGGCGCATCGATGGTGTAGCCGTAGAAATCGATGTAGGGGGCAGCCATGTCCAGGTCGGTGGTGGACTTGATCTGCTTCTTAAAGTAGCCGAAGTCCACTTCCACGCCCACCAGGTCGCCGAACATCCACAGGGCGTCGGTCAGCACCACGTCCTGGCCCTCCAGGCTGATGGCCGGGGCTACCTCGGCGGCGCGGTTCGCGTCGGGGTCTTCGCCCCACAGGGTAACGGTGATGGTGGCGCCTTCGCGCACGTAAGTGGCGTCCTCGTCGATGGCGGGGCCTTGCGCGTAGTAGTCGCCGTTCTCGTCCGCCTCGCCGGTGCCGATGTTGGTGGCGCCCGCGGGGAAGCTCACCTTCGCGCCGGCGGCCACATCCACCGCCACCACTTGGTCTTGGACGTAGCTGGCACCGCCGTGGGCCATCTCGTAGGCAGCGGCCAGCGATTCGTCGGTGGTGTAGTTGTACACCACATGGAAGGGGGCCACCTCGCCACGGGCAGCGGTGGCAACGCGGTCGGCAACGGCCGCGGCCAAGGCGGCGTCCGCACTGGTGCGGTTCATGGTGTCATCGATGGTGGGCACCGCGATGGCGCACAGGCTGTCGTCGGCAGCGGCCGGCTCGGTGTGGTTGTCCACCACCGGGGCCATGGTGCCGTTGGCAAACCAGCTCAGCACGTCCTCGGCGCTGTAGCTGGAGCTGTGCACGTTGGCCGGCAGGGCGCCGGTAACAGCGGCTCCCAGGCCGTTGTTGCGGGGCACCCAGTAGAAGGTGACGCCGTTCAGGGCGGTCACGGTTTCGCTGCCAGTGATGTTGCCGTTCTCATCCTTCACCGTCTGCTGGTGCTCGGTGGCGTCCAGCAGGGCGCGGCTCAAGGTGAGGTGGGTGGTGCGGAAGCCCACGTTGCCCAGCAGCGCCGGGTTGCCAGCGCCGTTGGCGTCCACGTTGGTGGTTTGGGTGAGCACGTTCACGAACAGGTTGGCGCCGTGGGTGACGTTGTAGTCGGAGTCGTTGGTTACCTTGGCGCGGAAGCCACTGCCCTCTTCGTTCAGGTAGGCGCGCGGATGGCTGGTCCACGCCGGGTTGTATTTTCCGCCGTACTCTTTGTGCAGGGCGTCGTAGCCGTGCAGATAGGTGCCGGTTACGTAGTAGGGCAGGCTGCCACCGCTGTAGGTGGTGTTCTCGTACAGCGGCAACGGCGAAGTGGTGCCGTTGTTTTCCGCCAGCAGCGCGGAGTTGTGGCTGGCCGCGTTGATGTAGGAGTACATCTCCACCTGGGTGCGGGTGGGCGGCAGCACCACGTTCAGAGTGGTGTAGCTGTAGTGCTCATAGGGTGAGTTCTGGGTAACGCGAATGCCCGTGGCCACGTTGTCAACACGAGGATTGGTGGGCTTCAGGCGGGTGAACGACGAGTTCAGGTAGTTGCCGCCGTTGTAACGGCCGTCGTTGTAGCCGGTGCCATCGGCGGCGGTGTTGTAGTTCACCTTGCCGTCGTTCCAGTAGCCAATCTGCCAGTCGGTGCGGAAGGTAGCGCTTACCGGATGGTTCACGAAGCGGTAGGTGCCCGCGCCCCAGAATTCCACGTAAGCGGCTTCCGCCTGGTTGCTCCAGCTGCCGTCGACCGCCTGCTCCATGGTGTGGAAGTAGCGGTTGGTCATGGACAGGCCGCGGAAGTAGGCGTGCTCGTAATCCTCACCAGTGGCCTCCCAGCCGTCCTTGTACAGCTTCCACACATCAGCGCTGATGACCACGTCGCCATCGCCGTTGATGGTGACGTAATCGGAAAGCTTGGCCTGCGGGTCAGTGGGCTGGCTGGGGGCGGAGGGGTCGGTAACGTCGCCGGCGGCTTCAGGGGTGAAGGTTTCATCGGCGCCAGCCCCCTTCACCGTAAGAGTTACGGTGTCGGTGCGCAGGGTGTTGGCTTGCGCGGGGGTTTGGGCCACCACGGTGCCCACTGCCAGGGCGGTCTTGGCCTCCTGGGCCGGGGCATAGTAGCGGTCGTCGTCCGGGTCGCCGTATACGGTAATCTCCACCACGTCGCCGGCGTACAGCGGCGCGCCCGCGGTGGTGTCGGCCTTCAGGGTGTTCCAGCCGATGATGCTGCCCAGCACCGGAACGGCATCAAAGCTGGTGTTGTTGGGGTCGTACCACTCGTCCTTGTCTTCCTCGGGGCTGTACAGCAACTTCGCCTGCAGCCCCAGCGCCTCGATGGCGGCCACCACGGCGGCCACATCCAGGTTGCCGGCTTCGTAGTCGGTCTTGATGGCGGCCACGGCGGTTTCGTCCACGGTGCCCTGGTAGGTTACCTTCACGTTGTAGCCGCGGGCCAGCAACTTGGCCTTGGCAGCTTCCACGTCTTGGCCCTCTACCAGCGGCGTCCACAGGCTGGGCACCTGCAGCAGCGGGTTGCTCTCATCCCCCGCCTCGTCGGCGATGCGGGCGTTGTAGGTATCCAAGGTGGTGAGGTAATCCAGCTGATCGTAATCGGCCAGGTTGCCGCCCTTCTCCTGGATGGCCTGGTACAGGTCCTTCGCCGGAATGGTGATGGTGCGGGTGTCGGTGGTGAAGTCGGGGCTGTAGCGCAGCGTGATGTCGTTCACGAAACTGGCGTCGAACAGGCCCTTGGACAGCACGATGGCGCTGGTTTCAAAACCCACGTTCTCGGCTTTGCCATCCTTGTCCATATCGTCTTGGAACATGGGGATGTTGCTGGTGGCAAACGCCGCCTTGCGCATGGGGAAGTGGGTGTTGTTGGTGAGGGTGAAGCGGTAGCCGCTGCCGTCCTCCTCGTAGTAAGAGTTGGTGGGGGCGTTGTTGGCGTCGGTGCCGTTGGCCTTGTTGCCCCGCTGCACCAAGGGGGTTTCCTCGGTGCTGTCCAGGTGCCGCTTCTCGGTGGCCACTTCGCTGGCGGGCTGGGTGGAGCGGCGGAAGCTGGTGGTGGCCACACGGGGCAACGTGGGGAACGGGCGCGCGAACAGGGTGGCCTTCGCGCCGCTGGTCCAGGTGTCGGCCCCCTTGAAGTAATGGCGGTCGGCGGTGTTGTCCTCGTGGCCAGTGCCCACGGCCTGCACGTTCATGCGGTACTTGTGGATGTTGGTCTTGTAGGAAATGATGCTGCCGCACACCGGGTAGTCGCTCCACTGGGAACCGCGGAAGGAAGCCGGCAGCAGGCTGGCAACGTTCACGCGGCTGTTATAGCGCCACTCGGAGCTGTGCACGCGCTCCAGTACGCGGCCGTACAACTCAAGATCGTTCACGTCGTTGGTGTAGCCGTACAGGTCTACAAAGGCATCGGCGCTGGTGCCGGCCTGGTAGTGATCTATGTGCACCACGGCGTTCAGCAGGTAGCCCTCTTCCCACTGGCTGTAGGGAATCACCAGGTTGCCATCTTCGTTGTAGCCGTACAGGCGGGCCATGGCGTCGAACGACACCCACATGTTCTGCTTGGTGGTGTTGCCGCGCTGATAGTAGGTGAAGGTGAAGCCGGAAATCTTCGCCGCATCCAGCAGCGCCTTGTTCACGGTGAAGTACTTGGTTTGGAAGCCCTGCACTGCGTTCTCGTAATCCTCGATGTCATCGAAGCCGGGAATCAGTTTGGCGCGGATGGAGGCGCCGTCTTGCAGGTTGGAGTACAGCGGAATGCCATCGGACAAAATGCCATCCGCCCCCACGCACACGGTGTGGGGATCGCTCCAATGCTGCACGGTGTACCAGCCGCCATTGGAATTCTGGTGGCTGGTGGTCCAGTACTGACCGTGGTAGCGGTTGTTGCGGTTGCCGCTCAGATAGCCGCTGGCAGTGGTACTGCCCACCAGCGAACTATTGTGGGGCACGCTGGCGCCGCACAGCACGCAGGCACCGCCAGAGGTGGTGGCCCCCAGCGCGGTGTTGTGGGTGGGGTTCTGGTCATGGGCCTCGTCGGTGGTGCCGATGCGCAGCTCGGCGTCCCACATGTCGCGGCCGTCGTTGGCCAGGCTGAAGCGATAACCGGCGCCGTCTTCGCCCCAGTAGCTGGTGGCCTGGTTGCTCATGGCGTAGGTGATGCCGTCGCCGTTGTCGTTGGCAGTGGCCTTCGCCGGGCCCGGGTCCTTCGCGTCGAAGTAGGCAGAGGCGCCCACCTTCGGGATGGACTGGCCGGCCAGCGCCAGCAGGTCGGCGCGGGACTTCGACCACATCTGCTCAGAGGCGTCCTCGCGGTTGTTGCCCAGGGCTTCCCACTCAGAGTTCTTGTAAGTGGCTACAAACTCGGAGTTGGCTTCTACGTGCACGTAGAAGTTGTCGAAGTAGCTCTCGCGCCAGTACTCGAACTCGTAGTCGCGGAACTGGGAGGGCAGGGTGATGTTCTGGGTACCGCCGCAGCCGCTCTTGGTGCCGCGGAAGTAGTAGTTGTGGCCGGCGCAGCCGTGGTTGCTGCACTGGCCGCCAGTCACGCCCACCGAACGAGTGAAGTCGAAGTTCTCACGGAAGTAGATTTCGCGGTAAATCTCGTCCACGTTGGGCGAGTCGGTGGTGTAGCCGAACAGGTCCACGAAGTTCTCGTTGCCAGACAGGCCGGGCAGCACGAAGCCGAACGTGAATTCCACCTTGATGGTGTCGTTGCCATTCTTGCCGCGGTTTTGCAGGCTCCAGTCTTCGGTTACGGTGTCATCGGTGCGATAGCTGCCGTCGTTCTTGGCGGGGTTCTTCAGGGCCCAATCGGAAGCCGGCAGCAGTTTGCGGGTGCTCCAAGCCTCGGAGGGGATGATCACGTCGCCGTTGGCCTGCTTGTAGGTTTCCAGGTATTCCGCCAGCTCGGTACCCTGCAGGGTAGTGGTGTAGGTGTTGGTTACCAGCGCGTCCTGCTTGGTGCCTTCGGGGGTCCACCAAATTTTGATGGAGTCCAGCGTGGTGTTCTCCAGCAGCTCCTTCGAAATGGTCATGTGGGTGGTGTGGAAGCCCAAGTTGTTGTACTTGGCCAGGCCCAGGGTTTGGCCGTCAACGGTTTGGGTGTACACCTTGCCCTTGATGTCGCCGATGGTGAGGCGCGCGCCTTCCTTCATGGCGAATTTCTGGCTGTTGGACACGATGGTGCGGAAGCCGGAGTTGTTCTCGTTCACGTAGCCGAAGGGGTACGGGCGATGGTACAGGTCAACATTGTTACCGTTGGTATCAATGTCCATGGCTGCGGTATTGCGACTCCAGGTGGTGGATACAGGGTTGTAGGCAGAAGCACTGCCAGCCACCGTGCCGTCGAGGCGCACGGTGGGGTTACGGTACACATTGCCGTTGTACAGGCTGGTAACGCCGTCGATATGGGCCTTGCCAGCGCTGTTGTCCACCGGGTCGCCGCCCACAACGCCGTAGGTGCCGTCGCCGCGGTTGCCGGGGGTGGTGTTGGGGGTGTCGCCCTTGGCCTTTGCCGACACCGAACCCTGGTAGCCGCCATCGTTGGCGGAAACACCCACGCCGTAGGCGCCGATGTAGTCCTTCGGGTTCACCGGGGCCAGCAGGGCGTTCAGCTGGGCGGTTTGGTTCCAGCTGCGGGCCCAGGCGGCCACAATTTCGTTGGTGGTGAACTTGGCGCCCAAGCGGATGCCGGGGCAGGTGCCGCTGTCGGTGGTGCAGCCGGCGCCGCCAGTGTGGCGGTTGTCGGTGAGGCCGTAGAACTCCACGAAGGGCAGGCTGTCCTGGTCGTTCGACTTGATGTTGGCCTTCAGGTAGCTGTAGTTCACCTTCACGCCGGCCAGGTAGCCGTTGTTCCACAAAATGGGGTCGATTACCAGGTTGCCGTCCTTCACGGTGATGGGGGCAGCGTCCTCGGGGGCCTTGCCCTTGATGATCAGGTCCACCGTGGTGCGGGTGGTGCCGTCGGTGCCCACCACCGGATAGGTGCCGTCGGTGTTCTGGGTGGCGTTGATGGTGATGGACAGCACGTTGCCGTCGTCGGTTTTGTAGAAGGTCTTGGCGTCGATGGGGGCCGCAACGGCAGCCATGTAGGTAGCGCGCACATCGAAGCCCTGGTTGGTGAGGGTTTCGATGGCGTCTTCACCGTTCTTGTTGGCCCATGCGTCCACCTTCACCGGCGTCGTGGGATAGCTGGGGGGGGTGGTAACCGGATCTTTAATGGAATGGTGGCGCGGGGTGGGGTCCACCACGGTGATGTTGCCGGGGTCGGTGCCCTTCACGTACACGGTAATGTCGTCGCCCTGCTCGGTGTAGCGGTAGTCGGCGGCGGGGTTGGTGCCTACCACGGTGCCGTTGGGGATGCTGGCCCAGTCGGCGTAGCCAATCTGACCCAGGCTGGTGTCGGTGCCGTAGCGGATGTCCAAGTCGGCCGGCTGAGTGGTCACGAACTGCGGGGTGATCACGAAGTGGCCGGCATTATACAGGGTGTCGAACACGTTTTGCGCGTTCGCCGCGTCCCAGCGCTGGCCCGCCACATTGGGGATGGCCACCACGGTGCCGATGGGGCTTAAGCCTCCCGTGCCGAAGTCGTCGGAGAGGCGGGTGCGCACGTCTTCCAGCCCCAGGGTGGAGCCTTCGCCGCTGTTCAGCAGCCGCTGCAGGTCGGCCAGGGAAATCTTAATCTCATGGCGCACCAGCTGGTCCGCCTCGGTGGCGGGAGCATCGGCGGCGGTGTCATTGGTGTAGTAGTACAGGCTCACCGAGGTGGCGGTGCCAATGCTCACCGGGTCGAACAGCAGGTTGCCGGAAAGGGTGAGCTTCTGGGTTTCGTAGTCCAACAGCTGGTGGTTCAGGGTGTGCTTGGTGAGGTCGCCAATCAGCAGCTGGCCGCCACGCACAGCGTTGTAGATGGTGTTGTTGGAAAGGCTCACGCGGTAACCGGAAGCACCGTAGGTGTAGTAGGTGTTCATGGTGGAGTGCTTGCCGGAAGTGGCGGCGTCGAAGCCGGTGATGCCGAAGGTGAGGTAGTCCTCCGGGTTAGTGGCGGCGTTCTGGTGGGAGTTCGGGTCCAGAACGTTGGTGTCTTTCGCACCGTTGTAGGCCTGGTTCGAGGGGATGATCACAACCGGGTAGGGGCGCCCCAGCAAGGTGGCGCTGTCGGCGGCAGTGGTGTCCCACGCCTTCTGGGCGTACTCGGTGCCGAAGGTGGCGCCCACCTTCATGTCCACCTTGTTGTTGGCGGTGCCGTACACGTCGATGTACACGTTGTCGCGGTAGCCGTCCTTCACCTTCTGGGCCACGTCCTGGTTCACCTCGGTGTTGGTGCTAGAGGTGGTCCAGTCAAAGTTGCGGTTGTCAACCACATTAGCGCCGAAGCCGGTCATGTGCTGAGTGAAGTTGGTGAGGTACACCACGGTGCTGTCCACGTTGCCATCGCTGTCGTAGTGGATGGGATCGCAGCCCCAGGCCTTCGAGGTGATGTACAGCATTTCCTTCTCTTCGCTGTACATGATGCCCCTGTCGGCGGCTTCCGCCTTCAGCTGGGCGATGTCGTAGTTGTTCTGGTCCAGCGTGGTGGGCTGGCCGTTGCCGGCGGCGGCGCGCAGGTAGTGGCCGGCGATGGTGATCTTGCGGTAGTTGTCCACCGGCACACCGTTCTTGGTAACGCTGCCGTCCGGCTCCTTGGTAAATCCGGCGTTAACCTCCCCCTTGGCCACCGGGTCTTTGTAGATGTCAGCGTCGGTGTAGAAGGGCTCTCCCTGCTTGGCAGCGTTCTCGTCGATGGCGATGATTTCCAAATCCGCCAGCTTCGCCACGTCCAGCAGCCGCTTGGGGATGGCGATGGTGTCGGTGATGAAATCGCGGCGGGTGCCGGCGCTGGGGTCGGCCGGGTTGGCCGGGTCGCGGAACGGGATGGGACGGTCGGTCTCGTCAATAGTGATGAGCTTGCCGCCATTCAGCAGAGCGTTGTTGTTCTCTTTGATTTCATCGGCAGTAAGCTCGCTGCTGGTGCGGTCGTTTCCGTTGCTGTCCACCAGCGCGGTGCCGAATTGCAACTTGCTGTCACCCAGGGCGAAGTTCGAGTCGTTGGCGATGTTCAGGCGCCAGCCACTGTTAGTATCGCCAATCCAGGCCTCAATTTTCTGCACGTCCTTGGGCAGGGTTGACTTGGGCAGCGCGGTGTTCTGCGGCTCGCCGTTCTCGCCGGCACCGCTGTTCTCGCGGTAAGCTTCCACGGTGATGGTGGGGTCTACCTGGGCCTTGCGCGATACGATGATGGCCTTGCTGGTGGCGGTCAGCTGCTGGTCTTTAGTGCGGAACATGGTGTCGATGGACTCATAGTTGGTGCCCAGGGTGCCAGTCAGCTCAATTTCACCGATGGTGATGGGGGTGCCGTACAGCTCCACCCACATGTTGGCGTTCTCCAGGGTTTTGCCGGGGGCCAGATCCTGCACGCCCTTGATGCGCTTGAAGTTCACGCGGGCCGAAACGAAGTATTCGCCGTTCCACAGCTCGTCTGCCTTCAGTACGCAGTTGCCGGCATCGGCGTTGGTGCCGGCGTCGGCGATCACGTACTTGCTCACGCCCTCGTGGAAGGTGCCGTCCTCGTCGGTGGTGTCGTTCCAGTACAGGGTGCGCTTTTTGGTGGCGTTCTTGATGGCCTGCTCGGCGGGGTCGTAGGTGGTGATTTCGATGGATTCGATGTCCATCATGGCCAGCAGGTCTTTGCTGAAGGCCAGGCTCATGGCGTTGAAGGCCTCGCCGGTGTCCTTCACGAAGGCGGTGGAGTTTTCCGCCTTCAGGCGCATGTTGTTAATGGTGAAGTAGCCAGGGTCCAGCATGCTCATGGAGTCGTTGGTCAGCTTGAAGCGCCAGGCAGCGCCGCTGTGGTTCAAGATGACAAACTGCTTTTCTCCCTCTTTGGCCGGCGTTTGGGAGTTGGTGTCCAGAACGATGTCGGCATTGGACATGGAACCCTTGGCCACCACGCCCGGTTCGGGATTGATGGCGCTGCGGAACACCGCCGACTGCTGAGCGGTGCTGGTGAGGGTGGAGGTGTAACGGCCCCCAACCGCGGTGGAAGGGTCGGCCAGCGCGAACACGCGACTGCCGAACTGGGCACTGGCGGTGTTGGTGTAGTCCACACCGGGAATTTCCATGATGCCGGTCCAGCGAACACGGGCAGCCATTTTGATTTCCTGCTGGAAGGGGGCCCGGAAGGTAATCCGCACGTTACCGGTGAAGTTGGCGCCGCTGTGGGTAATGCCAATCAGCGGATTCACCCCCGCCTTGTTCAGCACGCCGCTGATGGCGTCGTTTTCCATGGAGGCGTCATCATAGGCGGTGGTGCCCAAGCGGTAGTGCAGCAGGCCGTCGGTAGCAGTGGTGTCCAGCTCGGGCGCGCCAGCGGTTACCCAGTAAATGTCATACTCGTCGGCGCCCTTGGGCTCTTCCACCTCAAACTGAACCACCATGCCGCGGGGCAGCTTGCTATCCACCGAGTTCAGCTTCTTCTCGAAGTCGTCATAGTTGGTATCAAAGTAGGTGCCCAGGCTCACCTTCTCATCGGCCTCCATGTCCCACAGCTCTTCGGGAGTGTTCTCGGGGTCGATGATGATTTCCATGTTCATCAGGCGGAAGTAATCCGGCAGGGTTTCTTCCAACACAGGGCCCGCAGTGGGGTCGACCACATCGGCATCGGCCCAAGAAGGCACCTGGTTTTGGTTTTTCACCAGCACGCGGATGGGGTTGCCGTCGGCGTCCAGCTTGGGGGTGGTGGGGTTGCCGTCGGCGTTCAAGTTGTAGTCGTCATACTCGAAGAAAGCAGCGGTTTCGCCGAACAGGGGCATGTTGCCGCTGGTGGCCAGATTGCTGGTTTCAAAGGTGCTGGGGTAGCCCACGTAGCTTTGGGTGGAGGAGGTGCGCAGATTCTCGGTCACAGTGCCGTCGCCGGCGGTGGTCTTCTCCACGGCGTACTTGCCCACGGTCATGCCCACGGTGGGCTCTTTGAAGGCCTCCCAGAAGGGGGACTCGTTGATGCCCCAGGAGTAGTCGCCGTCGCCCAGGCCGCCGAAGCGGGCGGTGAGGTTACTCTGCATACTCACGTAGTAGCCGCGACCATCGGCGCCGTTGGTGAGGCCGATGTTGGGCACGTAAGGCACCGCCACCAGGAAGGTGATGCTGGTGCCGCTTTCTTCCACGTGGTCGAAGTTGTCCGGCAGGGTGGAGCCGCCGCCCTCGCCGCCGCCCTCTCCGCCGCCTTCGCCGCTGCCATCGCCTTCACCGGAGCCGTCGCCGCTGCCATCGCCGGTGCTACCGCTGTTGCTGATCACCGGATTTCCGTCTATGTCGGCATTGTAGGCGGGCGACAGGAAGCCGTCGCGGGCGGTGCGGGTGTTGATGTCGTCGTTGCGCACCACAAACGCGATGGTGCCCGATTGTCCACGGGTGGCGTAGGGGATTACCTGGGAAGCGTTGTCTTTGAAGGAGGCCAACACCTGTTCCTGGCGCTGCTCGAACTCTTCCTTGGTTTCGCCGGTTTTCTGATTGATGGTCACGCCCACGCGGCGCAGATACTGGGCGCGGCTCTCGTCGGGGCGCTGCTCGAAAAACTTCTCGTAAACGTCATCCACGTTTCCGAAGCCGTCCATGTCTAGCATGTCGTACTCTTCGTCACTCCACCCAGTGGTGTTATATATAAGTACGCCGCCTTCTTTCGGCTTGCCCACAAACTCGCTGCCCTCGGCGGCAATGGCGCCGTTGGGGTCGGTTACCTTCTCCGGGTTCAGCGGGTCGGCCTCGTTGTAGAACCACGCGGCGTGGTCTTCACGCAGCATGCCTTCCATGTTGTTGGACTCGGTGTTCATGGCGCGCAGATTGTAGTCCACGAAGTCGATGGTGGCGGTGCTGCCCACCGGCGAGGTGTTCTTGGTGGTTACCTTGTACACCATGTAGTTGTAGCGGTCGTACAACACGTTGTCCGACACCTTTTCATAGGTGGTCTCGAACTCCAGGTTGGTTTTCAGGAAAGTGATCTTGCGCAGGCCGAAGGTGCCCGGGTCACCGGTCATGGGGATGGTGTAGGGCTTGCCGTACTTGCCGTCTGGCAGGTACTGGTTCTTGCCCAGGGTGTAGCTGTAGGTGGTGCCGCCGTAGATGATGGAGCCGCCGGCGTTTTCGGGTATGTTGCCGTTCATGGACACCTGGAAGCTGGGCACCTGCAGGCCGGACACGGGCATCTGGTAATCGAAGCCATCGCTGCCCTGCTTGCCCTTGTACTTCAGGTACAAACAGCCGGTGAAGCCCTTGGTTTGAAAGTTGGCAATGCTGTAGGATTGGCCGTCGCTGCCCACTACCGCGCCCTTAGGGTCGGGAATGTACACCTGGTTCATGCCGCAGTTCTTGTCGGGGCCACCCTGGCCGGCCATGTAGTCGTCCAGCATGATCATGTCGCCATTTTGGTTGTACTTCAAGTACACGTACCAATTGTCAACCAAGTTGTCCGGCAAGGTGATAGACATATAGGGAGCCAGCGGATTGTCGTAGTGGTAGTAGTTTTCACTACCGTTATAGGGGGTGTGTACCCAGTCGGTGAAGTACTGGGTGGAGGCCATGCCGCCCTGATCGTTGAAGTACAGGTAGGGCACCCATAGCTCCAGCGTGGTGGCGTAGTAGTCGCGCAGGTCTTCAGGGGTGGCCGGCTTGTCAGAGGGCCAACCGCTGGGCACACCGAAGGTCATGCCGCCGTAGTAACCGGAGTCGCCCTCGGTTTTCACGTTGGTCTGCACGATGGGGCTTTCCTGGTTGGACACCAGGTACACGCCGTCAGCGATGCGCTTGTTGGCGCCCTGCACGTTCAGCCACAAATCGAAGTGTTTGGTGGGGTCCAGCGTTTTGTAGGGGCTGGCCGCGCGGGGGGCCGCCTGGTACAGGGCCAGGCCGGCCTGGGCCATCGAGAAGGTGATGGGGTTGGCCAGCGCCTCGATTTCCTCTTGGGAGGCGTCGGCTTCCGGCTCGGTGGGCTCTTGGGGCTCGTCCCCTTCGGTGGGCTGCTCACCAGGGGTTTCCTGGTTGTCGCCCTCGGTGGTGTCGTCCCCCTCGGCCGGGTTTTCCGGCGCTTCGGGGTCTTCGGGCTCCTCGGGAGCGGGCGCCTGGTAGGCGAACTGCAGCATCTGCTGGGGCAGGGCCACGGCGATGGTGCCCTCTTCCTCTTCCAGAGCGTTGTCCTGGCCTTCTTTCTCTACCAGCTCTTCCTGCACCAGCTCGGCCTCCACCTGGGCCACCAGCGCGGCTTCCAGGGTGGTCACGTCGTAAGTGGGGTCGGCCTCGCCCTCGTCGGCGGGCAAGCCCTGGCTCAGCAGCTGGTTGGTGGCGTCAATTAGGTCGGGGTTGGTGGCGTTTTCGTTGCCCTGGCTGATGTGCACCAGCGCCGGCGCGCTGTAGGGCACCAGCACCACAATCTGGCGCTTGGGCTGGGCGGCCTCGTCGGCGGCGGTGGCGTTGGCCGGCAGCTCGGTCAGCTGCGGGTTGCCTTCCACCGGGATGTCCAGCACCGCGCGGCCGGGCACATCCTCTTCCACCTGGGCATTCAGCGCTTCAAGGCCAGCGCCTTCCAGAGCGGCGGCGTCGGCCAGGTTCAGAGATTCCTTGTCTTCGTCCGAAAGGGCGGTGATGTCGAAAGCACGCACGCCGTCGGCGTTCATGCCGCCGCGGCCCTCGGCGTCGGGCAGGTCGGCCAGGTTCAGCTGGTAGCCCTTCTCGGTGAACTCGCCCTTGGCGGCGGTGATAGTGAGCAGGAAGGCGGCAATGCCTTCGCCGTTGCCCTCCGCGTCGGGGGTGAAAGTGGGCTGGGCCAGCATCTCCACGCTGGTGCCCAGGGCCACGGTGGCTTCGGCGTTTACCAGCGTGAAGCTGGCGGCCGTCTGCTGGTTGGTGGGGCACACGATGTTGTTGCCCTTCAGCTTGTTGTCCTCGTCGCGGGCGGCGGTGAAGCTGTTGGCCACAAAGCCGCCGGACACGGAAACGGCCTGGTCAGCGGGGATTTCGCCCAACATATGAGCGGTCATCTGCGGCAGCTGGGCGTCGGCGCGCAGCTGGTTGCGGGTGGTTTTCACGGTCACGCCGTTTTCGTCCTGGGCGCCGTCGTAGCGGAACAGGATTACGCCGGACAGGCCCTTCTCCAGCTCCTTCTCGGTGTGCTTCAGGAACTGGGCGCCGTGCTGAGTGTACACGCTCCAGCCTTGGGGCACGTCGTCGGTGCTCAGCACCACACGCATGCCGTCGGCGTCGCCTCCGCGGTACTTCCACTCCTCTTCGCTCAGGGTGGTGTGGAATTCGTAGGCCTGGCTGCCGTCTTCGTCGGTTTGGCCCTCCAGGGCGGTGCGGTACACGTAGGGGGCGTTGAACACCACCGCTACGCCGTCGTTGTCTTCGCGGGCGCCCAGGTAGCCGCCGTCCAGCTGGCGGGCGAGGTTGCCAAAGCTGGGGGTGAGGGTGAGCTCCTGGCCGTTCACCTGGTAGTTTCCGTCAGAATCCTGCAGGGCGCCGGTGGCGGTCATGCTGAAATTCAGGCGCTCGGCAAAGGCCTCCTGCAGCTCTTCGTCTTTCATCGAGGCGGCGTTGTCGGTGGTGTCGCTGCGCTTCTCCTGGGCTTCATCGCTGATAACGGGCAGCACCGCGTCCGCCGCAACAAGGCCTTCGGGCATGAACTCGGCCAGCTCTGCTTCGCCGAGGGTGGTGATGGCTTGCAGCCCCAGCTCTTCGAAGTTGGGGGCGTCGCTTTGAGGGTCTTCGCCGTTCTCGCCGTCGGTGGCGGCGTCATCTTCGCCGTCTTCGCCGTTGGCGCTGGGGTCGGCAGCGTCGTCGTTGGCGTCAGCTTCACTGGGGTCGGAGGCGGAGCTGTCGTCGGCGGCGGTGGGGGCGTCACCCAGGATGGCGGTACGGGCTTCGGCGATGGAGGTTTCGTTCCACGCCATCAGCGACAGCGTGAACGCCAGAAACACCGAGATTACGTTCATCCACAGGGGATTTTTTCGGCGAGGAGCCGTGGACAGCGCCCCGAGGGCACCCTCCGCGCCTTCCGTGTTCACGGCCGGCGGCTGCTGGCCTTGCGTGCGCGTATATGCGTCAGTTGTCGCATTTGCGCCCTCCCCGAATGCGGCCGAAGGAATACCCTCGGTCTGACCTGGGTTTTTACCTCCCAGGTTTTGATCAGCCAAATGGCTGTTCAAATGGTGCTTCATAACTATCGACCCCTAGTCCTCAAAGCTTTAGGGCGCAGTTCGCCCTTAATTGTAGATAGTTAGGTCACATTTTATACACAAATGGGTTACAGCTCAAGGGCAAGCAAGTAACTCATCTTTATATGTGGACGGTTTTGAGCACAAGCGGCGGAGTGGGTTTTTGCACGTTTCTCGACACGGGATAAATCCCCTGTTCAAGATGACCCTTTTGCTCTTTATTACGGAGTCAAAAAGTTCTCCACCGATAGTGGATTAAACGGCGATGAATGGCGTTTCTCCTTTGTTGATCAGCCAATTTTCCAGCGGTTTTAAGCGCGTTTTCCCTAGGTTCCCTAAGGCCAGGCTTTGCGGCCTTTGCAGGAAAAACCTGCCCTTCCTGCTGATTTGCGGGCAGGGAAAATGATGGGGGCTGCGCGCGGCGGCCCCCATCATGTTGTGCTCGGTTGGTTGGATGCGAAAATGCAGGGCCCTGTCCGCTTGGCCGCTGGAGAGTAGAAGGGCAAAAAGCCTACCTACCTGCTAGTCCCAAGGATTTGGCTCAAAAAATTCCGTGGTGGCCGGGCGGTCGGAATAGGGGTCGTACCCGTCGTCATCTTCGTTTTCCGGCCTGATAAACAGGGCAATATCCGCGGGCTTTTGCGTTGCTTTCGCAGGGCTGACGGCAGAGATTTCGAACCTTGATTGCTCGCTTTCCAAAGCTAGTGCGGAAAAGTTATCCACCGATTTTCCCCTATTATTCCCATTAGAGCATACTCCAGGAGTGACGCAAGACGAAGCAATTCGCTCATCATTTCCCTGCTCCATCTGAGTTTTCTTACGGCTTGGTAACGGCGTTGTTACGATTGTCACTCGCGCCGGCCGCGTCTGGAAGGGTTTTTTCGACTGATTCACTCCGCCTCCAACAAGTCCAAACAAGGCTGCTCTCCTACAAAAATTATGTCCCCACTCCAACCAGAATCCACAACCAACCTCCCCATCTCCACCCCACCCCCACAAC
>NZ_QIBY01000009.1 GCF_003725335.1 Parvibacter caecicola | reverse complement strand
AACCTGACGTTATCCCCGTCCCCTGTCATGCCCCTGTCATGCCCCGGAGGGGCGGGCGGCCGGGCCGGCCGCCCTTATGGCATCGGGCAGATGCGGGCTACTTGTCCTCGGCGGGCTTCAGGGGCAGGAGCTTGAGGCCCAGGAAGAACACCAGGAAGCCGAGGGCCACGACGCCGAGCGCCACGCCGAACTCCAAGGGGGTGGGCCAGTAGACCAGGCCGGAGTAGGCCTGGGCCATGTTGCCCTCCCAGTTGGTCACGGTGAAGGGGGTCATGGCCGCGGGGTAGTCCAGGTTGGGGATCTGGAAGCCGCCCACCAGCAGCTGCACGCGCTTGCAGAAGATGGCGGCGATGGCGAAGAGGCCGGCGACCACCATGAGCGGGGTGGTGCGCAGCCGCGGCACCACGCAGATGACCACGGCCAGGACGGAGAGGACGACCTCGCCCCAGAAGAAGGGGGCCAAGGGGCCGGAGACGAGCATGGCCACGATCTCGGCGCCGGAGGCGGCCGGGAAGCCCTCGGTGAGGAGGTCGCAGCCGAAGAAGTACAGGTCCACCAGCAGGAACACGGCCAGGAGCTTGGCCAGCTTCACCAGGTCGGACTGCTCCCACTTCAGGTAGCCGGCCGCGCGAAGGGCCACGGCGGCGCAGATCACGAGGCCGGTGCCGCACACGAGCGCCGAGCTCACGAACCAGGGGGCCAGCAGGGCGGTGTGCCACATCTCGTGGCTCTGCTGCAGGCCGAAGATCCAAGCGGTGACGGAGTGCACCATCACGGCGCAAACGAGCGCGACGACCGAGATGACGCGCAGGGCGGCGCGGGACACCTTGCCCTTCTCGGCGGCGATCTGGGCCCAGAGGTACACGCAGGAGAGGATCAGGTACACCATCAGCACGATGATGTCCCACATGAGCGGGCTGCCAAGGTTCGAGTAGACGAAGAGCTCCCACACCCGGAAGGGCTGGCCCATGTCCACCACGACGAGGCCGATCGCGGCCACGGTGGCGGCGACGCTCGTCATCACGGCCACCTTGGAGATGCCGCCGAAGCCCTTGAGCCCGAAGGCCTTGGGGACGGAGCTGATGATCAGGCCGCCGGCGGAGAGGCCGACGAAGAACATGAAGGACGTGATGTAGAGGCCCCAGGAGTCCAGGTTGCGCATGGCGGTCTGCACCATGCCGCCGGACATCTGCGTGAACCAGAGCGCGATGCCGATGGCGGTGACCACGGCCGACACGCCGATGGCCACGTTCAGCCCGCGGCTCTTCGCGGCCGCGCGGGCGCCGGCCGCCTCGCGGGCCTTCGCGGGCGCCGCGGCGGGGGCGAAGTCGTCGTCGATGACGCCGACGTTTTCGAGGTTAGTCATGGCGGTCATCCTTTCTAGACGAGGTAGTACACGGAGGGCTTGGTGCCCTTTTCCGGCAGCAGCGTTTCGTACGACCGCTTCGCCAGTATCTTTGCTATGTCTGAGTTGGGGTCTTCCACATCGCCCCACCAGCGCGCCACCGCGCGGCAGACATCGGCGCACGCCGGGCGCCGGCCGTCGGATACGCGGTGGTAGCACATGGTGCACTTCTCCACCGTATGCTTCTGGTGCTCCGCCGCGTTCGCATCGCCCATGGCAAAGTCTTGCGGATAGGCGGGCTCCTCCCAGTTGAAGCTGCGAACGCCGGTGTAGGGGCAGGCGCTCATGCACATGCGGCAGCCGATGCACTTGTCGTAATCCTGGCGGACAATCCCGGTCTCCTCATCGCGGAAGGTTGCCCCCACCGGGCATACCTTCACGCATGCCGGGTTCTCGCAGTGCTGGCAGCCCAGCGTCAGGAACCGCATCCTCAGCTCATTCGGCGCGTCGCCGGCAGGCGTGTACTCGGCCGGACCTCCATCGGTCATGGCCCGATTCCACCATACGCCAGACGGTAAGTTGTTCTCAAATTTGCAGATCATCGAGCAGTTATTGCACCCAACGCAGCGCGTTGTATCTATGGCAAACGCATAATGGGTCATCGGCTATTCCCCTCCTTTATAGAGCTCTACTTCGCACAGATAGTCGTTGAACGCCCCGTTGCCAGTGATCGGATCCTCGTACACCAGCGTCAAATCCTGGTGATGGCCATCAACGTAGTGATAAGACTGCCATCCATGCGGCATCAGAACCGTGTCCTCGCGAATGCCGGTTGTCACAACTGCCTTCAGCACCGCATAGCCGCGGTCGTTGTACACGCGAACCAGGTCGCCTTGTGAGATGCCGCGCGCTTCCGCCACATTTTTGTGAATGCGAACCGACGGCTCGCCCTTAAGCTCCGTCAACCATTCAGTGTCGTTATGGATGGAGTGGGCGTGATAATTATTGTGGTCGCTCAGCCCGAACAACGGGTATTTCGCCAGGTTGGGATTGTGGATTGTTGCCTCCAGCGCCGGCTCGTACCAAGGAATGCGCTCAGTGTCCTCGATAGTCTGGCCGAAGATATCGCGCGGCGTGACCTCGGAAATGTAAAACTGCGTACGCCCGGTTGGGTTCGTCTCCACCCCCACGTTGTAAGGGAAGTCGTAATCGCAAACGTACACCTTTTCCTTGAGCTCGTCGTAGGTGCAACCACTGGCAACGTTCGCTTCGTCAGACAAGTAATTTCGCAGGTACTCCTCGTCGGAAAGCGGCAGGATCTCCTGCCCCATGGCCGACGCGATGCCCCGGTAAATGTCCATGTCGCTCTTGGTTTCGCCCGCCGGCTCCACCGCCTTCTGCATGAGCATGGCATGCTGGGTGAACGAAACGAAATCCTCCTCTTCCCAGGACAAACACACCGGCAGCACCATGTCGGAATACTTGGCGGTATCGGTCATGAACGAATCTGCTGTCACCAGGAAATCCGCCTTCAACGCCGCCTGAATCATGGCCTGGCGCCCCGACTCGCTAGCAAGGGGGTTGCCGTTAATGAACATGATGTTGCGAATGGGGAAATCTTGGCCGTTGTACTTGCCCGTCTCCATGAGCCGCGGCACAAGCTGCGACGTTATGGCCATGTTCTGCACACCGGTCATGAGGGCCTCAATCATGTCGCCGCGGTTGGCCTTGGGAAGCACTTTGCTGGTCACGTAATTGTGATAGATGGTGGCACCGGGCTTGTTCATATTGCCCGTGAGACATGCCAGCAGTAGCAGGTTTTTGTAGGTATGTCGCGAGTTTGCATGATGCCCCAGCCCCTGATAGGTGGCAATGGTGCTGGGCGAGTTGGCCGCATACAAATCGGCGACTTTCCTGATGAGGTCTGGTTCAAGGCCGCATTCCTCGGCGGCAAACTCCACCGTGAAGGGCGCAATTTTCTCCAGCACCAAATCATAAACCGGGCGTACTTTGAACCCTGCCACTTCGTATGATCCGCGCAGCGCCGGGGTAGCCGTCTCGGTTTGCGCAACGGGCTGGCCAGTCGTCTCATCGATGACCACTTCGGGATTTATCACCGTTGGCTGACCGGTCATCATGTTCACCGGGCCCTCTTGGGGCTCAACGCCAAGATCCGACATCTTCAGATAGGTGCCGTCCTCCTTGATGAGCAAGGGCGCCACCGACTGATTTTTCAGAAAGTCGTAATCAAGTTTGCCCTGCTCAATCAAGTAGTTGGCCATTGCAAGCGCAAATGCGCCATCAGTACCGGGCCGGATGGGCACCCAGATGTCGGAGTGGGCAGCCGCTGTGGTGTACTGCGGGTCTATAGTAACTATCTTGGCGTCATTCTCTTTCGCAGTGCAGATCGAAGGCCACATGCCGCGCACGGCATCGGTGGGGTTCAGTCCCCAAATGAGAATGCACTTCGAGCGCTCCGGATCATTCTGGCTGTTGCCGGGAAACAGCAGCTGCACATACTGCATGTACATCTCAGACATGTCGGCCGAGGGGGTGATAGTGGTGGGGGCGAACGTCTTGATGAAGTGCAGGAAGCCCAGTCCGCTGCCGCCCATGCTGTAACCGCCGGCGTTGGAGAAGCCGGATGCCGCCCCGTTCAGGTAACCGATGCTGCCCCAAGAGAACCACATGGCGTTTGCTGCCGGCCCGTAGGTGTCGGCCACGTCCTTGAAGCGCTCGGCGATGGTGCTAAACGCCTCATCCCAGGTGATGCGTTCCCACTCGCCGGCTCCGCGCTCCGTTCCCTCTACACGTTTCATGGGATACAAAATGCGATTAGCGGCATACAGTCGCTGTGGGGTTGCCGCGCCTTTAACGCACCCGTGACGATAGGCCTCGGCCCCGGCAGGCACTTCTTCCGGCTGGGTTTTCACGATTTTTCCTTCGCGAACCGTAGACCGAAGAAGGCAACGGCCACCACAGTTGCCGCGGCACATGTTGATAAAGCTCTCCTCTTGCGGCACCTCAGTGGCAGCCGCCTGCTCGGCCAAGGAGCCTAGAGCAACCGCCCCCGAAGCCGCGCCGAGTCCTGCCGCGGCCACTACGCCTGTAGTCTTCAGAAAACTTCGCCGGCTCAGCTGACTGCTTTTCCCTATTCTCTCTTCCATTCCCTCTCCTCTCCAATTGGCGCCTTGCGCCCCTACAGAGAGCGGCGCGTCAATTCGCATGTGACTCGCCACTCTGTTCGAGGTTATGGAGCAATACCGAGGCTTTCAATTTCCAATGAATCGTGCCCGTGCCTACATTTGGCACTTTTTTAGTGGAAAGCCTCTTCTCGTGGCACACTTTTACTTGTTTGTGCTATAATTCTCTGCACCAAGCTCCGCTTTCCTTGGCGGTGCGGGGTTTCCGAATCCGACGTGGGGGGCGCCGATGGACACACATGCCGCAATAATCGAGGCCTTCGAACGCTGTGTTGTGGAAACGAGCTACAATAAGACCTCGATCGACAGCATCTGCGCAAAGGCCCACGTATCCCGCCGCACGTTTTACCGATGCTTTCAAGGAAAACAGGCGGTTTTCGAGAAGATAATAGATTCCTATCTCCTGGATCCGGTCGCAGGAATTTACGACCTTGCCTTCGGAGATCAGCTGAACTTTCCCCATCTACTCACCTACGACCGCTCGATGGTGGCCATCCTCAACAAGAAGGATTTTTTCAAAAAAACCCTCAACAACGAGCATTTGGAACTTGTGGGCTACTATTTTCAGCAGCTGCTGATCATCCACCGCGAGAGCTTCGACTCGCCCGACATGAGCGAAGAGGAGAAGGAGTTCGCCGCCTACAGCACAACGTGCGCCAGCATAGGCTCCATCATGCATTGGCTCGAAGACGACTGCTCCATTTCGCCAGAGCAGTTTGTCAGGTACGGGCTGCGCTGGATCTTTGCTCGGCCGCGCGAAATTGGCGTCGGCAAGTTTCACTTGGATTAACGCCCGTCGCACGGGCGCGCAGTGGAGGCGCGTCCGCACAGAAAAGATGCCCGAGGCGTCCCTGGCGGAACTAGGAGCTTGTTTCCGCCAGCACGTGGCAAAACACCCCTTTTCTCCGAGCCGTGGCGGAAATAGCGGCCTATTCTTGCCAGCAAAGCACCACAACTCCTCCAACTCCGCGACTTTGGCAGGAATAGGCGCCTATTCCTGCCAGGGGCCCCGCGAAACCTCCTCTGAACCCGAGCCGTGGCGGAAATAGGCGCCTATTTCCGCCACCGCGCCCGGACAAGCGGGGTAATCCGGGCAGAAGGCGACGGGCGAGACGAAGCAGTACCCCGCCTGGCCGGACAAGCGGGGTAATCCGGTCAAATAGACAACCCGGCGACACGCCGGCGGGCCCCTTGCCCGGACTAGCGGGGTAATCCGGGCAGGGGGCGCGCTCGGCGGGGCTCCCGCAGGCACTCTGCCCGGACTAGCGGGGTAATCCGGGCAGAGGGGTAGGCACAACGCCGCACGGCAGGAGGCTTGCCCGGACTAGCGGGGTAATCCGGGCAGAGACGGGCGCCGCTGGCCGGCGGGGACGAGCTTGGGTTACGGGCTTTCATCCTTCCTGCCGAAAAATTGTGAATCTCCCTTGCGCGCGGGATATGTAATGGTATCTTGCGCTACGAACAGCCGAAGCGCTGAAAATGCCTTCGCAAGTGAACCCCGAAAAGAGGAGAAACCATGTCCCATCCCGTTATTGAAACCGATGAGTGCATTGGCTGCGGCATTTGCGTCGATGCCTGCCCCCAAGAGGTGCTGGAAGTTGTGAACGGCGTGGCCGAGGCCGTGAACGAGGATGCCTGCGTTGCCTGCGGCGACTGCGTGGAAGAGTGCCCCATGGGCGCCATCCCCGAGATCGCCGAGGACTAAACGGCGAATTTCGCAAGCAAGCCACTGCCGGACATTGCGCCGGCAGTAACCAGAAGGGGCGCTCCGGTTGGGGCCCCCTTCTGCGTCTTAACCTTTTGTGAGAGCCAACGAGCCTCTATGCCCCGCGCTAAAACAGCACTCCCGAATACAACTCGTCCAGCCCTTCGCGAACCGCGACAAACTGCGGAATATAAGCCTCGATGATACGGCTCACCATTTTCTGCGCGGCGTCTCCATCGTAAATGTGCGACAGCTCGTTGCGGGCCTTTAGCATCTCCAGCCACAAGTCTTCGTCAATAAAATCGTAAGCAGCGAAGGCCGCCTTTAGCACCTCGCGCGGCGACCCGCTGGCGGCGGCCATATCGCCTTCGTAGGCCAGTGTCTCCTTCATCAGCTTCCACGCCAGCTCGAACTGAAGGGCGAACTTGTTGATTATGCCGCTAACCACAAACTCGTTGGACAGATCCTCCAGCCCCGCGCCCTGGAGAACCGTCAGCTGGGCCACGTAGTTATCTCTCTTCTTCATAGAGAACCTTTCCTTCGGCTTGCACGCGGGCCAAAAGCTCAGGGGAAGCCGCGCCGTCCAGGTCCACAAAATCGAATCGCAGCAGCGTGGGCGCCTCTTCCTCCAGGTCCAACACGAACCGCGCTTGATCGCCGCCCGCCAGAGCCAAGTCAATGTCGCTCTTCGGGCGATGGGAGCCCCGCGCCCGCGACCCGAACAGCACCACCCGCGCAAGGCCATGGCGTTGCGCGCACTCCACGATGCTCTCCAAAACCGGCTGTTTTATCCCTGCATTTTCCATGCCGCCCATTGTACAACGGCTTCCGGAACATCCTGGGGCTAAGATGAGGGCGCGGCGACCAGGGAAGCCAGTGAAAACCGGCCCTTGGCCAATAAACTTTTGCTAAATTGCCTCTAGCCCACTTCTGCTAAATATAGGCAAGTTGCTAACAGGGCAAACACCGCGAGGAAAACGAGCACGGCAACAGCCGCGGCTAAGATGCTAACGCCACCATGGGCGCGCATGTGGTTAACCAGGGCCTCACCCCTCAACCCCTGCTGCACCCCCTTGCGATATACGCGATCGGCGGTCCATCGATAGACGCGGTAGAAGAAACATGCAAAGAGGAGGCTTTCGAAACGGGTTACCATTTTTGCCACGTTTCCAATCAGCGGAATGAGCAGCAGATTAATCACTCCGAGCAGAACGCCAGCCGCAACCATGCCCAAGGCCCCTATGAAGCACTTTCGATAGGCCAAATATATTGCGCCAAGAAATACCGTGGGAAAGCTAAAGGAGTATTGGGCTTTCATCCTGTGAAACATTTTGAGATTCTTGGCTTCGTCAAGCGGATCCGGAACGGGCCCTTCGATAAAGGCGTAGTAGCAGCGCGCTTTCTCGTATTCTTCATCGTGGCATTGTGCCACCTCGCTGAGGTCAGATCCGGAAACCTGCTCTGGCTTGGCGCCATTCACGGGCGCTGCCACCGGAACATCGGCTGGCTCCCAGTTGTTAACTGCTCCCATTCCCTCTCCTCCTGCCGAAACGAGCCCGTGGCATAACATGGGCAACCGGGCATACGGTTATCACAATGCAATAATATCACTATTGATGTTTTACAACAATTGCACTTGCGAAAAGGACTTATGCAGATATTTCCCTTCCGCCCGTTAACAACGAGCAGCTACTGCCGGGCATTGCGCCGGCAGTAACCAGAAGGGGCGCTCCGGTTGGGGCGCTTCTTTTGTGTTTGGGGCGGGGATTATTCCAGTGTTAGCTCTTTGAGGAGGGACCAGGCGCGTTGTTTGCCTTCGGGGGTTTCCAGGAGAGCAGCGAAATTGGTGAAAGCGGCCACCGAACGGGCGGACAGGCGATTGGGATGGTCGCAGAAGACGGGCTGGCGGTAGGCCTCCGCCAGCAGCGCCGCCGCTGCGGCATCCGCCACCACCAGGGCCACGGGGTCGAGCCCTTCCACGATGGTGCGCAGCTGCAGCTCCGTCAGCGGGGCCGCATCGGCGGCATCGGCCGCGCTGGGGAGCGCGGCCGCGGGTTCTTTCTTGGGGGCTGCGGCGCCTTCTCCGCTGGCCGCGCTGGGGGGCGCGGTGGCGGGCTCTTCCTCGGCGGTCGCGGGCGCCACTTCTACCCAGGCCACGTTTTCGCGGCCGTAGCCCAGGCGCTCGGCGGAGGCGGTCACGGCATCGCGGGCCTGGGCCGGCAGCGGCCCCGAGCTCACGCACATAAGCGACGCGTTCGGGCACCCCTGCACCTGCAGCGGAAACTGCGCCAGCACCGCTTCCGCCGTCGCGAAAAGCATGTTACTTTTTTGGCTTTCTTTCACACCGCACCCCGATTCACCGCGCTTTCATGCCTATAAAGTAGCATACTAGCCCCATTGACATCCCGAAAAGACAGGAGTTTGCCATGTGCAGCAACGGAGTGAACGCGGGGCAATTCGAGCAGATGATCGACCAAATTGACGACCACATCAAGGTGGAGCGCCGCTGGGTGCACACCCTGGGGCACATGGCCGGCGACGCCGGTTACGCCACGGTGGACGCCAAGCTGCATGCCGCCCAGGCGCTGCTGGACGACGTGCGCGCGCTGCTGGACGAGGCCAAGGACGCCTTGGAAGACGACGCCACCGAAACCAGCGGCGTCACTGTAAGCCTTGTGTAGCCGCCATGGCTAACGACCTGGTGCGGTTCTCAGTGGCGATGCCCGAGGACCTGCTGATGCGGTTCGATCGCCTGGTGGCCCGCCGCGGCCTGGCGAAGAACCGCAGCGAAGTAGTGCGCGACCTGGTACGCGACGCCCTGGTAGAGGACGACTGCGGCATGCCCGGCGTAGTGGTGATGGGCACCCTCACCGTGGTGTTCGACCACCACGCCCACGACGTGCAGGAGAAGATGCACCACATCCAGCACCTCTACTACGGCAACATCGTGTCCACCACCCACGTGCACATCAACGAATCGCTGTGCCTGGAGGTAATCATCCTCAAAGGCGAAACAGGGGTGGTGCAAGACATCGCCAACATGATTTTGGGCACCAAAGGCGTGTCCCACGGCAACCTGACTGTGACCACCACCGGCTGCGTGATTTAGCGGAAGGGATGGCGCCGGCGCCTTGCGAAAGGGTGCCGGTGCGAGGCCGAAGCCGAGCAGCGCAGAGCCGCGCAAGGGGAACTGACGCTGGGCGGCAGACCCTTGCGAAGGGACGCTGCCGCGGACAGTGACGCGGACTGCGCGCAAAGAGGCGACCTACGCATTACAAGTGCGTTGCTCTTTTTCGGAACGCTGTTCTGATGAGGGCAAACGCGACACGGCGAAAAGGGCCCTGCAGATTTTCGCCGTAGTTTTTCGCTACATATATATGTAAGGGAGTGCAATGGCAACTGAAACGGTAATGCTCGGCCACGGCAGTGGCGGCACCATGATGAAGCGCATCATCGACGAAGTGTTCTTCGCCGCCTATGGCAACGACGATCTGCTGAAGGGCGACGACGCGGCGGTGCTGCCGGCGCCCGAGGCGGGGCAGCGGCTGGCCTACTCCACCGACAGCTTCGTGGTTACGCCGCACTTCTTCCCCGGCGGCGACATCGGGCGGCTGGCCGTGTGCGGCACCGTGAACGATGTGGCCACCAGCGGCGCCACTCCCCTTTACCTCACCTGCGCCTTCATCTTGGAAGAAGGCTTCCCCCTGGAGGACCTTCGCCGCATCTGCGCCTCCATGGCGGAAGCGGCGAAGGAGGCGGGCGTGCGCATCGTGACCGGCGACACCAAGGTGGTGAACCGCGGGCACGGCGACGGCATCTTCATCAACACCAGCGGCGTGGGCACGCTGGCCCCCGGCATCAACCTGGGAGGCGCCCAGTGCCGCCCCGGCGACAAGGTGCTGGTGTCCGGCACGCTGGGCGACCACGGCATCACCATCATGAGCTGCCGTGAGGGGCTGAACTTCTCCACCACGCTGGAGAGCGATGCCGCGCCGCTGAACCACCTGATTGCCGCCGTGCTGGAAGCGGCCCCCGACGTGCGCTGCTTCCGCGACCCCACCCGCGGCGGCCTGGCCTCTACCCTGAACGAGCTGGCCAGCCAGGCGGGCGTGGACATCACTGTGGAAGAAGAGGCCGTGCCGGTGAAGAGCGAAGTGCTGGGCGCCTGCGAGATGCTGGGCTACGACGTGTTCCAAGTGGCCAATGAGGGCAAGATGGTGTGCGTGGTGGCGGCCGACCAGGCTGAAGCCGCGCTTGAGGCCATGCGCCATAGCCCTTACGGGCAGGACGCCGCCATCATCGGCGAAGTGACGGAAGCCCGCGCCGACCGCGGGCCGAAGGTGTTTTTGCGCACCGCTTTCGGCAGCACCCGCATTCTGGACATGCTGGTGGGCGAACAGCTGCCCCGCATTTGCTAGGGGCACAACACCGGCCCTTGTTCCGCACGGCTTCATGCCCGCCATCGTGAACGAATTGTTGTGACCGCGTTCCAGCGGCGCAACAAGCCCTGGCGATGGCGGGCTTTCAGCTTAAAATGGGGTTTCGCAATTTGTGAAGCCTAAGGAGCAACCATGACCACCGATGCACCGCAGTTCAAAGCCATCATCTTCGACCTGGACGGCACCCTGCTCAATACCCTGCCCGACCTGGTGGAAGTCACCAACACCGCTCTTCAGCAGGCAGGCATGCCGCCGCGCAACCAACAGGAAATCCTGGGCTTCGTGGGCAACGGCGTGCAGTCGCTCATTTCGCAGGCGGTACCGGAGGGCACCTCGCCCCAGCAGCTGCAGCAAGTGTACGAGGACTGGTGTCGCATCCATCACGAAATTGGCACCCGCCTTACCCACCCCTTCCCCCATGTGGTGGAAACGCTGGACCAGCTGAAGGCCGACGGCATTGCGCTGGGGGTGCTGTCCAACAAGTTCGACACCGGCGTGCAGGAAGTGGTGGCCCAGTACCTGCCGGGCTATTTTGCCGCCGTGCATGGCGAAAGCGAGGACATTCCCCGCAAGCCCGACCCGAAGGGCCTGCGCCACACCATCGCTGAACTGGGGTTTGAGCCGCATGAGTGCATGTACGTGGGCGACTCCCCCAATGACATCCGCACCGCCAAGGCGGCGGGCGCGTTCGGCGTGGCAGTGGCCTGGGGCTATCACCCGGTGGAAGACTTCGACCCTGAACCGGTGCGGCCGCACCTGATTGTGAACGACCCCCGCGAACTGGCGTGGCTGATCGAGGGCAAGTAGTAGAATGGGACGGCGGCGGTCGAGGCCTATGCCCGGCCGCGAACCGACGGAGCACAATCGGAAGGCAGGGGGTCTATCCCCGCCTTAACCGACGCCCGCATGCAGTTGCGGCCCAGGGCGGGCAGAGAACGCCTGCCCCGCAATGCGAAGCGCATGGCAGCTGCGGCGAAACCGACAGGCCCCCTTGTAGGAAAGGAAACGGCAGTGGAAGACGTACATTTCGGCACCGATGGCTGGCGGGCCATCATCGGCGAGGGCTTCACCGAGGGCAACTTGGTGCGCACCGCCGAGGCAGCCGCCAAGGTTTTCAAGGAAGACGCGCTGGCCGCGGGCCGCACCGCCGACAATCTGGGCACCATCATCGTGGGCCACGACTGCCGCATGGACGCCCATCGCTTCGCCGCGCTGACGGCGGAAGTGGTGGCGGCCGAGGGCTTCACCGTGCTGCTGACCAGCGAATACTGCCCCACCCCCACCCTGTGCTGGAGCGTGGCCCACAACCCCGAGGCAGTGGGCGGCATCATGCTCACCTCCAGCCACAACCCCGCCGAGTACCTGGGGGTGAAACTGCGCATGGCCGATGGCGGCGCCAGCCCCAAGGAGTTCACCGATCGCGTGGAGGCGCTGCTGCCGGAAAAGCCCACGCAGGCCCGCGGCAACTTCGCCGAAACCGACCTCATGACCCCCTATCTGGAAGCCCTCACCGAGCTGGTGGACGTGGAGGCCATCCGCAAAGCCGGGCTGCGCGTGGTGATCGACCCGCTGTTCGGCGCCGGCCGCCTGTACCTGGCCCAGCTGCTGCGCTCCATGAACGTGGAGGTGGTGGAAATCCACAACGCGGCCGACCCCACTTTCGAAGGGCTGCACCCCGAGCCGGTGCCGCCTTGGGTGGACGAGGGCCTGGCGAAGGTGCGCGAGCTGGACTACGACGCGCTGTTCATCAACGACGGCGACGCCGACCGCATCGGCGGCGGCGACAGCCAGGGCAACTTCGTGAATCCGCACCGCATCATCACCCTGATCACCGAGCACATGGTGCGCGACCGCGGCGAAACCGGCCGCGTGGTGAGCACTGTCACCGCCTCGGCCATGCTGGACCGCATGTGCCGCCGGCTGGGACTTGAGCTGGTGTCCACCCCCGTGGGCTTCAAGTGGATTTACGGCGAAATGGTGAAGGGCGGCGTGCTGCTGGGTGGCGAAGAATCCGGCGGCATCGGGCTGCCAGGCCACGTGAAAGAGCGGGACGGCCTGCTGATGGCTCTGCTGCTCACCGAGATGATGGCTCAAAAGGGCAAGGACCTGGGGCAACTGGTGGCGGACATGCTGGCGGAAGTGGGGGCGCTGGAGTTTGCCCGCCGCGGCGTGGCGCTTACGCCCGAAGGCATCGAGCACTTCAAGGCCGACATTATGCCCAGCTATGAGGCCGAGGTGTTCGGCGGCAAGAAGGTACTGGGCTACGACCGCCGCGACGGCGTGAAGCTGCTGCTGGAAGACGACGCCTGGGTGATGATGCGCCCCAGCGGCACCGAGCCTTTGGTGCGCGTGTACGCCGAAGCGGAAACCGTTGACGAAGTGAACGCCCTGCTCGACGCGGCCGAGGCTGTCGTGAAGGGCGAGTAGGCCGCCTGTACGAAGCACCGTTTGCAAGTTGGATTCGTAGGGCAGGGATTCTATCTCTGCCTAAACGGGCGCAGGCACGCTGGGGCTTCTCAGGCCGAACCAGAATGCCTGCCCATGAAAAAACGGGCCGCCTGGAAAACCGGGCGGCCCGTTTCGCTTTCTGGATGGGCGACGTGAGCTGCGCCCGCTACTCCTTCTCGTCGTCAGGGAGGGTTGTAAGGGCCTCCACCACTTCATCGGCCAGCTTCTTCTGGCGCTCGGGGGTGAGGCGGTCGGAAATGCGCACCACGATGGACCCCACCACCTCGTGATAACCGGGGGCCAGGTCGGTGTTGTCGAACTGCGAAATGTAGTCGTTGCGGGCCTCGGCCAGCTCAACCGTGGGGTACACCTCCACCGAACCGCCGCCGGACGTGCCCTTCCCCACCACGCCTTCGCCGTACACCTTGTCCTGCAGGATAAGGGAGTAGGTGAAATACACCATGGAGCTGTAGCCGTCGGCTTGGTTCAGCAGACCGTTGGGGTCGTTTTCAGGGGTGACCGCTTCGGCGGCGATGATATGCGGCACCGTACGCAGCCGCTCGATGACGTTGCTGGCCGTGGGGTCCACCACCAGCTCGCGCAGGGCGATGCTGTCCTCCAACGCGTCTTCGGCAGCGTTGAGGCGGCCGATGAGCTGGGCATAGTTGCCGGAAATGCGAATTTTGTTCGTGACCGTGCGAATCTCGTCGGTGGTCAGCGGCATGGGGGTGACGGAATCCTTGGCCCCCTTGGCTTCGCTGATGAGCTGCTGGGCGTCAGTGATGAGCTGGGGCTCCAACGGCTGGGCGCCGGAATTCACCAGAAACTGCAGCGACGCCACCGCTTGGTCCAGCTCCTCGTTGCGCTCTTGCAGTGCTGCGGCCGAGCGCTGATAGCTGTCGACGGCCTTTTGGTAATCAGCGAAGTTGGTGGTCACCACAGTGGCGATGGCGCAAGCGGCCACCACTATGACGCAAGCTATGGCCACGGCCACGCGCATCTTGATGCCGCGATGTTCGTCCGGTTCGGGGCTGCCTTGTTCGGCTTCGGCTTCGGCGGCGCTGGCGTCGGCACCGGAGTCGGCCGGGGTCTTCGGCTCCTCGGCGGTGGCGTTGCCCTCAGCGGCGGCCGCCTTAGCCTCGCCGCCGTCCTTCGCATCGCTCGCCGCAGATTCCACAGCAGCTTCCACGGTCTCACTTTTGGAGGCGTCGTCTTTGCCAGCCTCCGGGGCAGCCTCCGCAGCAGCCTCGGCCCCTTCGCCTGTTACAGCCGCCACGGCCTCTGCGCTCTTTTCCCCATCAGCAGAAGCCGCATCTGCGGTTTTAGTTTTTTCCTCAGTCACGCTGGCTCCTTTCCGCAACGTTCGCTTTTGTGCGCAGCGCGGAAAACAGTCTAGCAGAGCAGGCGCGTTCGCGGGCCTAGGCCACGATTTCGAACGAATCCCCCACCATCAAGCGGCCGCCGTGCAGCACGCGGCAGAACACGCCCTCGCGCGGCATGATGCAGTCGCCCATCTTGTGGTAAATGGCGCAGTGGGAATGGCACTCCTTGCCAATTTGCGTGAGCTCCAGCTCAACTTCGCCGCTCTTGAAGCGGGTGCCGATGGGCAGGGTTTTCAAGTCGAAGCCCTCCACCACAATGTTCTCGCCGAACGCGCCGTCCACCACGCCGGCCCCGCGAGCGTTGAAGTCCTGGATTTTCTCGAAGGCCAGCAGGCTTACCTGGCGATGCCAGTTGCCCGCATGGGCGTCGCCGTCGATGCCCCAGTCTTCCTTCAGCACGATGGAAGGCTGCGCGGTTTTCTGAATGCCTTTGCGATCGCTGGTACAAACTGCTTTGATCGTGCCCATGGTGCACCTTTCTCGTAAGCGACAACGCGGCGCCACTTCGCGTGCCCGGTGCATCTCACAGATCAACCCCATCCCGCTGCACTACGAGAAGGGGGAATTCTTGGCGTGGGAAAATCCTACCATAACACTAGGCGTTCTCAATCGAGAATAATTGTGGGTTTCCAGAGCCGCTGGAGAGTGGGCCGACCCGACAGGCCTGCGCTCCGGAAACGCAAAAGGCAGAGATAGAATCTCTGCCCTACGATGATGCTGACATTATCCCCGTCCCCTGTCATGAATACGCAGGTGGAGCGAATCGGTGGGGCACACCGATGTGCAGGTGGTGCAGCGAATGCACTCGGCGCTGGCGGGCGTTTTCGTGGGGTCCACCACCATGGGGCAGGCCCTCGCGCACTTTTCGCAATGAACGCACGTGGCCTCGGTCCATTTCAGCTGCACCAGGCTGAAACGGTTGAACAGTCCCCACAGCCCGCCCAACGGACACAGGTAGCGGCAGAAGGGACGATGAATGAACACCGCCAGCACCACAATGGCCACCAGCACCGCCAGCTTCCAATTGAACAGCCAGCCGATTTGCGCTTGCAGCCGCGGATCCAGCGCCAGCAGCGGAAGCCCCGCCTCCAGCGTGCCGGCCGGGCACAGAAATTCGCAGAAAAACGGCGGCGCATAGCCGTTGGCAGCGGCAACCACCAGCGGCAGCCCCACCACCATCACCGCCAACACCAGGTACTTCAGCCAGCGCAGCGGCCGGTCGATCTTCTTCGGCACCCGCAGCTTGGGCGAGGGGATGCGGTGCAGCAGATCTTGGATGAGGCCGAAGGGACACAGCAAGCCGCAAGCCAGACGCCCCAGCAGAATGCCGAACAGCAGCAGAGTGCCCAGCACGTAGAAGGGAACGCCGCGACCCGTGGAGCCGAACGCTGCCTGCAGCGCTCCGATGGGGCACGCCCCCAGCGCTCCCGGACAGGAGTAGCAGTTCAGCACCGGCACGCACACCGCCTTGCTGGGGCCGGTGAAGATTTTGCCCTCGGCAAAGCCTACTGCGTAGCCGTTCATCACGGCTGCGGCCGCCACCTGGATGAGCCGTTGGGTTCTAACCTTCATCAGCCGATTCCAATGCATTCAAGGCAAATGCGGGCGGCCTTGCTGTACACAACGGCCGCCTCGCCCTGCGCAAGGCCCCATACGATAGCGGCCACGGCCACAACGGCCACGGCCACCACCAACGCTATCGAGCGCCCCTTCGCCACAAATTCCCCTACAGGTCGATGGCGGGCTTGCCCATGAGGGACAGCTGGTGGTTCACTGCGTTCTCGATGGTGTCTTCCAGGTCCATCTGGCCGCCCACGAACTCGGACAGCGCCACGCCTTGGCTATCGTACAGCACCGTGGTGGGCATGTACATGATGTCGCTCACTGCGGAAATAAGGTCGCCGCTGTCTTGGGTGGGCACCAGCGTTACGCCGCGATAGCCGGCTTGGTTGAGAATGGACTGCGCCTCCTGCACGCCGGACTGGCCGTCCAGCAGCACCGTAATCAGCTGCACATTGGCGGGCAGTTCCCGCTGGATTTCCGCCAGGTCGGGCATTTCGGCCACGCAAGGCGGGCAAGTGATGGACCAGAAGTTCACAACGGTGATGTCCTTGCTGGCCAGGTCGGCTGCGGTAAAGGTGCCGCCGTCGATGGTAGTGGCGGAGAAGTTGCCAAGGTCGCTCACCGTGGGGGCTTGGGCCACATCGGTGCCATCCCAGCTGTCGCCCCGCTGCCCATTGCCGTTGCCCTGGCCATTGCCGTAACCGTTGCCATTGCCGTGGTGTTCGTCCTCATGGTGCTGCGAGCCATTCCCCTGACCGTTGCCTTGGCCGCTGTCGTTGCCATTCCCCTGGCCATTCCCTTGCCCTCCATCGGGCACCTGGGGCGCGGCCGCATTGGCACCATTGCCACCGTCCGCCGGAGCCGGAGCAGGGGCCACGCTGCAGCCCACTGCGAACAGCCCCATCGTCGCCGCCGCAAAAGCAGCCGTAAGCTTCACAGAAATCTTCTTCATCAGAGGCCCTTTCCCTCGCTTGTCGTTCAGGCAAACTTTACCAAACTCGCTGGCCTTTCCCCAAAAACAAAACAACTGCCACACAGCCGTCATGGCCCCGTCAGCCCCGCCCCTTCGTGTGCTATACTGTATATAAAATATGTATAGCGAAGGGAGCACCTGTGCCCACCGTGCAAATGAACACGCGCCTCGACAGCGCCATGAAGGCTGCCGGCGACGCGGTGCTGCGCCGCAACGGCTACAGCCCTTCCGCGGCCACCCAAGCCCTCTGGGGTTACCTCGCCACGCACCAGCAACTGCCTGAATTCATGCCGCCCCGCAAGCCAGGTGCGCTCACCGAGGCTCGGCGCCAGGAGATTCTGGAGGGTGAAGGGTTGGCGGTGCGGTTGTTTCAGCGAATGACTGGAGTTTCCGCACCGTCGCCGCAAGAAGGCCTGCCCAGTTACGACGACCTGCGTCGGGCCGCCTATGCCGAGCGGGGGTTGCTGGATGACTGAGCGAACCACCACGTTGCTCGTGGACACCAACGTGTGGCTCGATCTGCTTTTGGGCAGAGGCAACGCGCGGCAATCCGGGCATTTGGTGATGTGCGCCGATGGCTGCGACCACCTCCTGACCGTCACCGCATCTCAACTTAAGGATATTTTCTATATCATCGGCCAAAGCCTGAAAAACAGCGCACGAAAAGAAGAGGGCACCGTAACCCAGCAGCAGGCCGTGTCTGCAAACGAGGTGGCTTGGAGCTGCTTGTCCTACGTTCAGAAGCAGGCGATGGTGCTGTCCGAAGGATCGGCCGAGCACTACCTGGCCTCGTCGCTTCGGCCCGATTGCGCCGATTACGAAGACGCGCTACTGCTGGCCTGCGCCCGCAATGCGCAGGTGGACTTCATCGTCACCAACGACAAACAGCTGCTGTCCCAGGCCGTTGTCAAAGCCCTTTCGCCTGCGCAGTATCTCGAAGCCCACGCGTAAGGGCGATTGTTCGGAAAAGGCCCGGACGGCCAGCAGCGCCTATTCGGCTTCGGCGCCGGCGAGCCTTTGGGCGGCCACTTCTTGCTGGTAGTAGGCGTAGAGTTCGGGCAGGGCGCGCTTTTGGCTTACCGGCTGGAAGGTTTCCTTGTCCACCAGACACACGGTAACGAGGCCATCCACCAGGGGCCGGGCGGTTTCCGGATCGTCCCCTTCGCGAAACACCTGCTGACGGTACACCGTGCGCGTGGCGTGCACCGCCTCCACCGACGTGCGCACGAACCCGCGCTCGCCATAGCGCAGCGGCGCGCCGTACTGGATGTCCACGTGGTAGATGGGGCTCATGTAGCCGGCCTCCTCTACCGCCGTGTAGGAAAAGCCGTTCTTCTGCAGGTAATCCACCCGGCCGTCCTCGAAATACAGCAGGTAGTTGCCATGGTACACCACTCCCATCATGTCGGTGTCGGCGTAGCGAACGGTAATGGGGGTATCCACGAACATAGAGGCTCCTTGGGGAGGTCGGGGGCAACGGCAAGCCCCTATTATAGCCCTGGCGCAGTTTGCGCTGGAGCGCTTCGGGCGACGGGCCGCTGGCGGACGTTTGGCAAAAGGGCGAGTTATTCCGAACTGCCCCGTGCCAAAACCCGGCTTTATTCCGAGAAAAACGCCAGAACGGGCCGTTTTTCAGAGGCGAAGGACCGAGCGAGCTCGGAATAATCGGCGGTTTTGCCCAAAAACGCAGCCCCGCTGACAAAACGCTCCGTTTCTCCGGGCTCGCCTCCGTCAGGATGCGCGCGCGCCGAAGGGCAACAGAAAGCCCCTCGGGGGGCGAGGGGCTTTGGAGAGAGGACTCGCATCGGGAAACGGTGCCGGGGGGCAGCCGCCACAGCCGGCACCTTGCATGAAGGGGCTAGGCCGTTTGGGGATCGAAGTCCAGGTCGGTAGCGGCCGCGGCGCGGACCTTGGCGGGCGCCGTCTCGGTTTGGGCCGCCGGCACCAGCAGCTTGGAGGCCAGAGCCATGAAGCCCAGGGCGCCCACGGAAATCACGCCCACCACGATAGCAATTTCCACCAGGGTGGGAGCGTACAGGCCCAGCAGCGACCAGCCGTCCGCGCCCATCACACCAGGAGCACCCTCGATGTTCAGAGTGGCGAAGGAGGTGAGCAGCAGCCAGATGCGCTTGCACAGCACGCCGGCCACCACCAGCACCGAGGCGCCCACAACCAGGCCGGTCTTCTGGCGGTTCTTCGCGAACACCAGCACCAGGAAGGGAATCAACAGGCCGCCGATAACCTCGAACCAGAAGAACGGGGCGGTGGCGCCGCTGGTCATGATGGCCAGCGTCTCGGCGCCGGACGCGCCGGGGTAGCCCATGGTGAGCAGCTCGCAGCCGATGAAGTAGGCGTCGATGGCGATGCAGGTGGCCAGCAAGCCGGCCAGGCTGGCGAACAGCTCTTTGGGGGTTTCAAAGCGGCCGGTGCCGTTCAGCACCGCCAGCACGATGAGCAGCAGCGCCAGGCCGGAATCCATGGCGGAAGCCACGAAGATGGGGGCCAGGATGGCGGTGAACCAGCCTTCCTTCGCAATTTGCAGGCCGAAAATCCACGCGGTCACGCTGTGCACCAGCACGGCAGTGGGCAGGGCGAAGCGGGAGACGATGGTCACCGCGCGCTCGGCGCCTTTGCGCATGAAGTACAGGTACAGGATGTTGATGATCAGGTACAGGGTGATAACCGCCATGTCCCACACCAGCGGCGATGCCGGATTGGGGCCGGTGACGATGCGCCATACCCGTTGGATGCCGCCCAGGTCGATGAGGACGAACATGCCGGCCAGGCAGATGCACACGGTGGACAGGATGATGGCCGGCAGCGCCACCTTCTTGAACGCCTTGATGTGGAACACGCTGGCCGAGGAGGCTACGATGAGGCCGCCGGCCGACAGGCCCACGAAGAACATGAACATGATGATGTAGGTGCCCCAGGACACGCCGTTGGACATGCCGGTGACCGTGAGGCCGTTCATCAGCTGCCACACCCAGGCGCCGATTCCCACCGCCGCCAGCACCACGAGCACGGCCGTGGCAACCTTGTTACGCTTAAAGAGTTCCATGATGCCACTCTCCTATTCGAAGTAATAAACCTGCGGGCGGGTGCCCTGCTCTTCCAGCAGCTGGTAGCCGTGGCGCGTGGCGATGGCCTTGGACACCTCGGAATTCGGGTCGTCCAGGTCGCCGAAGATGCGGGCGTCCAGCGGGCAGCACTGCACGCAACGGGGCTCTTCGCCGCGGTCGGTGCGCTCTTTGCAGAAGGTGCACTTCTCCGCCACGCCCTTGGTGCGCTGCGGCACGTCCTTGTCGCCGTAAACGAAGTCCGGCTGATGCACCGGCTCTTCCCAGTTGAAGGAGCGGGCGTTGTAGGGGCACGCGGCCATGCACATGCGGCAGCCGATGCACTTGTCATAGTCGATCTCCACGCGGCCCATCTCATCTTTGTAGGTGGCGCCGGTGGGGCACACCCGCTGGCAGGCGGGGTTCTCGCAGTGCTGGCAAGCCAGCGGCAGGTAGCTGCGGGAAAGCGCGGGGTACTGGCCCAAAGCGCCGTCCTCCACGTCGCAACCCTCCGTCAGCACCCGGTTCCAGCGAGCGCCTTTGGCCACGCCGTTCTGCATCTTGCAAGCATAGGCGCAGGTGTGGCACCCAATGCAGCGGGTTTTGTTGATAGCCATTCCGTACTTGGTCATTTATCTCACCTATGCCTTTTCCACTTCAACCAGCACGTCGTTATAGGGAATCTGCGGCCCGAAGAACATCGAGTAGCCGCGCTCCAAACGAGCGGAGTTGGTAACGTTTTGCAGGAAGCCGTCCTTGTAGTAACGGGTGTAGGTGGTTTCCGCCATGAACAGCACGCCCGGCTGCAGCGAGCGGTTCACCAGCGCCGTTGCCACAAACGAGCCGCGGTCGTTGAACACGCGCACGTCGTCGCCGGTGGCAATTCCACGCGCCTCGGCGTCTTCCGGCGCAATGTTGATGCGGGGGCCGAAGTCCTCCTGGAACCATTCGGAAGCGGAGTAGTAGGCGTGGATGCGGTAGCGGCTCTTGCCCTGGGTGAAGTACAGGGGATAGGTGGCCTTCTTGGGGTTGGCCTCGTAGGCTTCGTCGGCATCCTCGTACACCGGCAGCGCGTGGCCCTGGTCGGACAGGTACTCGAAGTACAGCTCGATGCGCGTGGAGGGGGTAAGGAAGAAGTCGGCGGTGCCGTCCGGCATGAAGTCGTCGCCGGTTTCGGGAAGGGCCATCACGCCGCCGTTGGCCAGCAGCGCATCGTAGGTGATGCCCTCCATGCGCGGATCCAGCTCCGCGGCGCCTTCCAGGCTGAAGCGGGCCAGCTCTTCGTAGGTCTTGGGCAGCAGGTCCTCCAGGCCCCACTGGGCCGCCAGCAGACGCTCAATCTGCAGGTCGCTCTTGGATTCGAACAGCGGCTGCACCATGCCGTTCGCCAGCATCACGTGGCCCATGCTGTCGCGCAGCTGCTTCACGTTCTCTTCGCACTCGAACTTGGTGCAGGCGGGCAGCACGATGTCGGCGTAGTCCACGGCGGAGGAGAAATACAGGTCGATGATGGCGAAGAAGTCCAGCGTTTTCACCCAGTTCAGCATATCTTGGGCGGCGCCGGCCTCCAGGGTGAAGGCGTCGCCAAAGGTGAGGGCGGCGTGGATGTTGTTGGGGGTGTAGGGCATGTCGTACATGGCCACCGGGCTTTCACCGTAGTGGTATTCCTCCGGCAGCACCCAGTAGTTCATGGTGGCGGCGGGGTCATTGGCTCCCAGGCCGCAGTAGGTGCCGTAACCAGTGCCCTTCTTGCCGTACTGGCCGCACAGGGCCACCAGCATGGCGGTGGAGTGCCCCAGCACATCGGCGTTCGTGTACTTGTCGGCGCCGCCCAAGCCGATGTCGATGATGGCCGGGCCATTGTTGGCGTAGCGGTCGGCCAGGTCCACGATCACTTGCTTGTCGATGCCGGAGGTTTCGGCGGCCCAATCCAGGGTAATCGTGCCCAACCACTCTTTGATCAGGGAGAACTCGGTGGTCACCGGCTGGCCGTCCACCGTCCATTCGCCCTCAAGCGCCGGCACCACGTCCGGGTTGTCGTAGAGGGCCGGGGCATTGGTGATGGTGTCCCACACCAGGGGCGCGCCCACTTCTTCGGCGCCCACCACGGTGGGGTTGGGGGCCATTACCTCGGCGCTGCGCAGGCTCTTGCCCGTGGTGCGGTTCACCAGGTACGGGCAAGAAGTGTGGGCCATGACGAACTCTTCGTCATACCAGCCGTTATCCACCACCGCTTTCAGCATGCCCTGGATGAGGGCGGCGTCGGTGCCGGGACGCACCGGCAGCCATTCGTTGGATTTGGCAGCGGTGCCGGTGAAGCGGGGGTCGATGCACACGATGTAGGCGCCGGCCTCCTTGGCGTCCATCAGCGGGCGCGACCAAACCATGGCGCTTTCCAGCGGGTTGTGGCTCAGCTCGATGATGGTGGCGGCGTCTTTCATTTCCCAGGCAGAGCGGTTGGGCAGGTAGCTCCAGGGGCCAAACGCCGGGCCCAGGCCATTGGCCTGCCCGCGGTCCAGGCCCCAGTTTCCGCCAGAATCAGCGCGCAGCAGCTGGGCAATGAAATCGAAGCCGATGCCAGCTTCGGTGGATTTGCGAATGAACACGGAGCCTTCGCCGTATTTCTGCTGGGCCTCTTTCAGGTTGTCGGCGATGGTTTTGATGGCCTCGTCCCAGCTGATTTGTTCGAACTTGCCCTCGCCGCGCTCGCCCACGCGCTTCATCGGCACCTTGATGCGATCTTCAGAGTAGATGTGATCCACCTCGTTGATGCCGCGCAGGCAGATGGTGGAGTGCCTCTTGTCCTTTACCAGGTCGCTGGGCTCGATGATGGAAATCTTTTCATCGCGGATGGTGCACTTCAGATTGCAGCCAGTCAGGCAATGGAACTGATGGCAGAGGTGCGCCACGCGCTCTTCGCTCTCGGCGTGGGCGTTGGTGGGGGCCAGCAGGTTCCCCGTTGCCGCCACGCCCGCCGCGCCGGCCAGGCCCAAAGCGCCCGCCGCCGCACCGGTTCCCTTCAGGAAGCTGCGACGAGAAAGCGTCTTCTGAGATTCCGACATTTCTCCTCCTAGTTTTCATGGGACAAGGAGGTTGATGCTTCGCGAGTTACCGCCCTTCGCGGCGTTAGCTGGCGTCCGGCACGGCTCGCGCCGGCGCGCTTTGCACCTGCGGCGTTTGCTGTGGGTATCCCGTTCCGCCTCTGTTTCGGCTGGCGCGACGCCGGTAAATTGCCGTGCCCGCAAAGCCGTGAAGGGCGGCTACTCGCTTGGCTTTTCTCTCTCCTCTTTTGTCCCCGTGTCGCAAGCCCTGGGGCGGGCTTGCCCTCCTGTTTAGAGAATTGGCCAAATTCATCTGGCGGCACTATAGCAAATTGTCATATGACAATTCAAGATAATCATATGACAATTTTTGACCTACATTATTCTATTTTGGGGATATATAGCACCAAGGCACTTCGCACCGGCAGGGGCCCGGCGCTACTCGGCGAAACGGGCCACACTCCCGGTTATTTCGCTAGAATGTCCTTTACGGCGTCGAGGGCGGGGTCGTTGAAGCCTTCGGCAAAGGCGCTGGGGATGACCACGGTGCCCTTGCCCTCCCGCAGGCTTTCGTTCAACAGGTGCATGGTGCGCAGGCGCGCCACTGCTTCGGGGCCTCCCACCAGCTCTTCCATCTCGTCCAGCGTCTCGAAGATGTCGTGCTCAGCCTCCATCAAAATGATGCGGGCCTTCTTACGCTGCTCTGCTTGGGCCTCCAAGCTCATGACCTCCTGCAGCTCCTTCGGCAGCAGAATGTCGCGTACCTCCACCGACAGGATGGCGATGCCCCACGGCGCCACCTTTTCTTCCAGCACCTTTTTCAGCTCGCGGTCCAGCTGGTTGCGGCGAATGGCCACTTCCGCCGCGGCGGCCCGGCCGATGGCTTCGCGCAAGGCCGTTTGGGCGGCCATCTCCACGGCGCGGTTGAAGTCGCCCACCTCGGTGCAGGCGGCCGCAGCGTCCCACACGTGCCAGAACAGCACGGCATCCACATTTAGCGGCACCAGGTCGGCAGTGAGAGTTTCTTCAGCATAAAATGCAGTCACCCGCACGCGGGTATCAACGCGCATCACGTTGGATTCCGCCACGGGAATGGTCCAGAACAGGCCCGGGCCCGACACGCGGTTGAAGCGACCCAGCCGCAGCACCACCACCTTCTCCCATTCCTGGGCGATGTGACACGAGGCGATGGCCAGCAGCCCCGCCACCACGGCAACCGCCAAAAGAGGCAGGGTGAAGCCGCCGGCAATCGCCCATCCCAGGGCTATCACCACGCAGGCCACCAGCAAAAACAGCACCAACGAGAACAAGAACACGCCCGCCGATGAAGCCCGCTCCCCTACAATTTCGGTGGAACAATCGGGCACCACGCGCCAGTTGCTGGCCCGGCCGCCATTCTGCTGGGCCCTGCTCTCCCGTTCTTGCCGCATTCTCATCTTCGCTCCTTCGCGCCCCCTGCACCGCCCCTCCGGCGGTGCCGCTCAATCCAAGGCCGTCGTTGCCGCCGCACGCGTTACGCGCCGCGCTCCTCCGCGTTCGCGCGCGCTTCGGGAAAGTCCACGATATGGGCCGACAGCTTGCCGTCGCGCCGCGCCTCCTCCAGCTTTATTTCGCGAATGCGCCGCGTCATGGCCTGGTCCACCTCGTCCAGGCTCATGCCCATTTCCCGGCACGCCTCGATGCAATCGTTCAGAATGGCCGTCACGCGGTCCACCTCATCGGCCCCCATCTTCTGGGCGATGTCGGTGACGAACACACCGCGGCCGCGGGTAGATTCCAAAAACCCGTCAGACACCAGGCTGAGATAAGCCTTGTTCACCGTGTTGTAGTTGATGGAAATTTCCGACGCCAACCCGCGCACGGTGGGCAGCTTCTCACCGGGCTTGAAATAGCCGGACGTGATCAGGTAAGCGATGCGCTGGCGCAGCTGCACCCAAAGGGGCAGGTCACTGGCTTCGTCAACTTCGAAGGGGAACATAGAGGGGCCTTTCTTACAGAAGCGGGGCAACGACGGAAATAGGTTGAAGGGCGGCCGTCACTACCAGGTAGCGTAGCAAAAAGCCGCCCGCAAGAACAGAGAGGGAAGCTGCCGCCAGCGAGGCGCGGCGCCAGGTTTCGTGGCGAAGGGTGATGGCCCCCGGCGCAACGGGGCGCGCCGACCACGCTGCCGTCGCGACCGCTTCTACGCAGAAGGGCAGCGCCATGCCAACGGCCACGAAGCCGCCCCAGAAAGCGGGGGCCAGCGGGCCGCTTACCAACTGGGCAACCGATTGGGACGCCGCCTGGGCCGTGGCGGTGGCGTCCGCGGCCGGCACCCACGCAAGCCACGCGGCCACCAGCGCCGCTTCAAGGGCGATGGCCGCCATGTCGGCCGCCTGCAAACGGTGCAGCGTTGTGGCGAAGGTGCGGGCCGCCTCGGTTACGGAGGCCAGTCCCGCCGCCAGGGCAAGGCCGCAGGACAGGGCGGACACCAGAAAGAGCGCCGGCAGAGCCGCTCCGCTCCACAAGGGCACCGCCGTCATGCTGGACAGCAGCAACCCCGTGTACAAAGCCACCACCAGAGCCAACGCCAGCAATAGCCCATTGGCCGCACGGAACAGCGCCGCCGTTATTCGCGCGGCGCCGCGCCACACCAGCAGCAAAAGCGCCGCATCCGCAGCGCACAGCACCAACGCCCATGCGCCTACGGTGAGGTGGGTGATTTTTCCGGAAAACGCCAGCAGCAAGAGGCGGGCCGGTTGGCCGAGATCGGCCAGCAAGCAGGCCACCCCCACCAACAGGGCCCCAAGGCTGGCTACCAACAAGGGGGAAAGAAACGCGCGGAACAGGCGCCCTTCGCCCGAACGGAACTGCGCCTGAAGGGCAGGGGTTAAATCGTCGCGGCCGATGAGCAGGCTCAGCAGCGCGGCCACCGCGCAGCCGCCGGCGCCGGCGCCGCCCAGAAACAGATAGCCCACTGCCAGTTCGCTGAACACGCCTCCCCCTTCGGCTTCGTCCTATGGCCCTCGCGGCCATCGCGCTTTCTGCACGCCAACGCTTCAACGGCGCGGCAAGCAACCGGATTAGTGCAGATTATCATAAGACAATTTTGCCCCCACGGGAAGGGGCAGCAGCAGGGGGGTGAGGCGGGACTCGCTACTGGCGATAGGTGGCGAGGAATTGGGCCAGCTTGTCCATGGTTTCTTCCAGCACTTCCACCCGCGGCAGGAACACCACGCGGAAATGGTCCGGCTGCTTCCAGTTGAAGGCGCCGCCGTGGGAGATGAGCACCTTCTGGTCGTGAAGCAAATCCAACGCGAACTGCTCGTCGTCAGTGATGTTGAAGCGCTTCACGTCCAACTTCGGGAAGATGTAGAAGCCCGCCTTCGGCTTCACCGCCGTTACGCCGGGGATGGCGTTCAGCGCCTCGTACACGAAATCGCGCTGCTCGTACACGCGGCCGCCGGGGGCGATGTAGCCGTTCACGGACTGATGGCCACCCAGGGCCGTCTGCACGATAGACTGCGCCGGCACGTTCGAGCACATACGCATGTTGCACAGCATGTTCAGTCCCAAAATGTAGTCCTTCGCCCGCCACTTCGGACCGGAAAGGATCATCCAGCCAATGCGGTAGCCGGCCACCATGTGCGACTTCGACAGGCCGCTGAAGGTGACGCAGAACAGATCCGGCGCCAGCGATGCGGTGGAAATGTGCTCGAAGCCGTCCATCACCAGGCGGTCGTAAATCTCATCGGAGAACACGATGAGGCCGTGCTGGCGGGCAATCTCCACAATGCCTTCCAGCACCTCGCGGGAATAGAGGGCGCCGGTGGGGTTGTTGGGGTTGATCACCACGATGGCTTTGGTGCGCGGGGTGATTTTGCTGCGGATGTCATCCAAGTCGGGGTTCCACTCCGCTTGCTCGTCACATATATAGTGAACGGCGGTGCCACCGGCCAGGTTCACGCAGGCGGTCCACAGCGGATAGTCCGGAGAGGGCACCAGCACCTCGTCGCCGTTGTCCAGCAGCGCCGAGAGCGAGATGTTGATCAGCTCGCTGACGCCGTTGCCGGTGTAGACGTCCTCGATGGTCACATGGGGAATGCCCTTGATTTGCGCGTACTGCATGATGGCCTTGCGCGCCGAGAACAAACCCTTGGAGTCGGAATAGCCCTCGCAGTCGGTGAGCTGAGTGCGCATGTCATAGATCACTTCGTCGGGAGTGCGGAATCCGAAGGGGGCGGGGTTGCCGATGTTCAGCTTCAGGATTTGGGTGCCGGCCGCCTCCATGCGGGCCGCCTCTTCGGCCACCGGGCCGCGCACGTCGTACAGCACGTTGTCCAGTTTGGTGGACTTGGTGATGGGGGGCAGCGGGGCCGCCAGGGGGTCGCGCTCCTGTTCGGGGAAGGGCACCGTTGGGGCCACCGGAGAAGCAGGGGTAGAGGTGATGGTGGCGCGATGAACCGGCGGAACTACAGGTTCATTTTCGGCTGAACCAAATTTTGAACGCAATGAACTTCCGAATTTTGAACCGCGTCCTTCAGCTTGAACCGCGGCCGCAGCCGCCATCGAGATAACGCCAGGCGCAAAGGGGTCGCCAGCGCCGTCCTGCAGCCAAGAAGGTTCAACGGACAAAATGGAGGCAAGGGTAAATAGAACTTCTTTGCGCGGCGCCGTCTTTCCGCTCACATATTGGCTCACTTGGCTTTTTCCCAGCTTAACGCCCATTTCAGAAGCCAGGCGAATCAAGTCGGCCTGTTTCATTCCCTGAGCTTCCATCGCCCAGCGCAAACGCTTGTCAAACGAGTTCAATTCCATTTTGAACCTCCTAAACGAATTTGAACCATTAAAGCACAGTGGTTCAACTGCATGGAGAAAGTTCGCAGGATGCGCAGAAATACGGTACCGATTTGTTCCCGAAAAGCTGAACTAATCCAGGGCAGTGGGTTGCTTTTTCTCCACCAGGGCCTCGTACTCGGGCAGGGCGTTGGCAAAAGAATCGTAGGCGGCATCGCCCCGGTGATCCTGCAAGCCGTACTGGTTCACCAGTACGTCGGCCATCATTTCCGACACCTTCAAAGCTCCCGCATAGTTCACGTGGTCGCCGCCGTCGTAGCTTTCGCAGTTCCAGTCGATGTCCACCTTATGCTCCCCATCGTTCATGTTCAGAAAGGGGATGCCGGTTTCGGCCGATACCTTTTCCATGGTAGCCTGGCGCTCTTCGTTCCAGTTGATGATGGAAGGCGTGGCAACCACCACCAGCTGGGCGCCGTGTTCTTTGCAGCGCTCGTTCATGGACTCCAGAATGGCCAGATTGCGGGCCGGGATGTTGGTTTTCAGCGGGTGCAGGGCCTCGTTCTCGGCGATTTTCGCCTGGTTGGGAGCCTTGTGCACAAACCGCATCTTGAACCCCTTAAGGCTGTCGGTCCATGTATGATTCGAATCGATTACGAAGTCTTCCCAGGTCAGCTGCTTCCAACGGTCGTGGTGCTCCAGGGCGGGGAAAGCGTCGTTCACGGCGCGGGCCACCACCTTCTCGTAGGAAAAACGGCGGAACAGCGCGTTGGCCTCCAAGAACACCACCTTCGGATGCTGGGTTTTCAGCACCCGGTCCAAAAAAGTGCTGCAATAGGGCAGCGTCTGGCCGCTGGTGGAGCAGTTGTAGGTGGCCAGGCCGTGGGTCTTCCACATTTCCATAGGCGAAAGCGAGGTGTAGGTTTCGCTGTCGCCAATGAACACGGCATCGATGGTGTCAGGGGCTTCCCCGATAAACGCGTTGGAAGAGGCGTTGATCATACCCGCCTCGGCAGTGTTGCTCTTCGGCTGCAGCACCGGCCCCAAAGCCAGCACCAGCGCCAGGCCAATGGCAAAAAACGCCACCATCGCCCCAGCAGAGCGCACACCGTTTTTCAATTTCTGGTTCATCGCACTCACTTGCAAAACCTCAATCCATCCAACTAAAACTGCGCGTACATGGGGTCAACTGGCGTGTATGCAGCCCCGTAGGCACCGAAAATCAGCAGCACCAGGAACAGCCCGTACCACACGGCCCAACGAGCTGGCAGCTTCCAGGCGCCCACCCGGCCAATGATGTCCACCCCGCGCTCGCGCAGAATACCCACCACCAGCAGCGCCACAACCGCAATCGCCACCACGGCGAAGTCTTTCCCGTCCATCCCCATGGAAAGCACCGTGCCGTTCGCGAACGACTCGAACGTGAAGCCGGTGACCATGGTGCCGAACATCTCGAAGCCGGCCGCGAGGCCGTTGGCGCGGAAGAACAGCTCGCCCACCACGATGATCACCAGCGTGCGGGCAATTTGGAAGGCTCGCCAGCCCACACTCTCGCGGCTCACGTGCAGCCGCTCGGCCAACCGCGCCGCCGTGGGCTCGATGAGGCTGCCCGCCACAATCAGTACGAAGTAGTAGATACCGAAGAACAGGTACTGGCTGCCGGCGCCGTGCCACAGGCCGTTGCCCAGCCACACGCAAATGAGCGCCAGCGAGCTGGCCAGCAGCGGCCCATAGCGGTTGCCCAGCTTTTTGCGGGCGTGCTTGGTGAGGGTTTTCGCCGGCTTCGACAGCGAAACCGGGTAGTACACGTAGTCCCGCAGCCAGCTACCCAGCGTGATGTGCCACCGCTGCCAAAAGCCGGAGGCGGTGCGGCTGAAGAAAGGCTGGCGAAAGTTCTCGGGCAGCGTGACGCCGAAAATGCGCCCCATGCCCAGCGCCAGGTCCATGGTGCCGGAGAAATCGCAGTACAGCTGCAGGGTGTACAGCACCGCGCCCAGCGCGATCATGCCGCCGTCGTAGCAGCCGTAGTTGTCGAACACCAGCTTCACAAAGGCGTTCAAGCGGTCGGCCACGATGATCTTCTTGCACAGGCCGTACAGCATGCGCAGCGTGCCGGCGTACAGGTTGGCCCGCGACACAGGGTTGCCGGCCATCAGCTGGTCGGCAGTTTGGCCGAACCGCGCAATGGGACCTTCCATGATTTGAGGGAAGAAGCCCAGGAACAGCGCCACTTTCCCCAGGTTTTTCTCGGCGGGGATGGTGCCGCGGAACACGTCCACCAGATACGAGCCGGCCATGAGTGTGTAGAAGGAGATGCCGATGGGGGCGGCCCAAACCGGCAGCTGGATGTTCAGGTGAATGCCGATGAGGGCCAGGCCGCCGTCGATGATGCTGGCGAAGAAATGCAGGTACTTGTAGGCGGCCAGCAGCCCGAAGTTCACCAGCAGGCCGGCCACCATCACCCATTTCATCTTGCGGGCGAAGGTTTTGCGGATTTCCTTTTTGCCCGACTTCGCCTGCGCCAGCGCCTCGTCGCGGCGGACGATGAGCGCCCCCATGCCGCGGCCGCATATATAAATGCTCAGGGTTGACACCAGCAGCGCCAAAATGAGCACGCGGCTGAGGGCGAAGAAAAACGCGTAGCTGGCCAAAAGCAGCACCACCCACCGCGCCTTTTTCGGCACAGCAGCGTACACCACCACCGTCAGCGGCAAAAAGATGCCCAAAAACAAAAGCGTAAAGTAAGAAGTCATAAGTCCAAAAACCAAGAGGGAACAGTACCGGTTGCCCCCCGTGACAGGGGGACGGGGATAACGTCAGGTGAATGCGATTGCTCGGGAAGGCAGAGATAGAATCTCTGCCCTACGAATCCGGCTCAGCAAATCACCACAGGTTTACGCCAGCAGCTGAGGGTTTCCCAGGTGCCCATAATTGCCCTGAAGGCCGGCCGAGCGCACTTCTGTGCGCGAGGGAAAGGCCTGAAGGGCAAGGATGGGCGCATGGGGAAGCCTCAGCGGACGAGTCGTTCCGCCGTCCGCCAGGACGGCGGAACGACTCTAATCTTCCATGAGGCGTTGCACCATGGCGGTGAGGCCGTCGACGGAGTTGAAGTTCTCCACCACTACCTCCACGGCCGGGATGGTGATGTCGAAAGCGTCTTCCAGCTCGCTCACCAGGGCCACAATGGTCAGCGAGTCCAGCACGCGGCTGTCCACCAGGGTGGTGCAGCCCTCGAAGTCGCCGCCGGGGGCCAGCTCTTCCAGGATCTCGATGATCGCTTCACGTTCTTCCATGGTTCCTCCTTGGTCTTGAAAAGCCTGTTTGGCTTTTGATTGCGTCTACAGCTGCGGGGTGTTCAGCGGGTCGGTGGGGATGCCTTCGCGCACCAGTTTGCAGGTGCCATCGGCCTTGGTGTACACCACTTTGGGCAGGTCGCGGGACAGGAACAGCGAAATGCCCTCGGTCATGCAGTAAGCGCCGGTGCGGTCGAAGGCAATCACGTCGCCCACGGCCAAGTCCACCGCCGGCACCTCCTTCGCCAGAAAGTCGTTAGTGGTGCAGAGCGACCCGCACAAATTCCACGGCAGCGCCTGCTCCAGCGTGGCCTCATCGGCCCCCTCAAGCCCCAACTGTCGGCAGGGAGGCTGGCGCATCACCAGACCGCCACCGTAATACACCATCTGGTGCTTGCCGCCATCCACGATGGCGTAGCGCTCGCCCTTGTTGGTTTTGGCGTCCACCACGCTGGTGAGGTAGGTGCCGCAACTGGCCACCAAGCTGCGGCCGATTTCCAGCGTCAGCGGCCCTTGGAAGGCCATGCCCTCCAAAAGCTCGCTCACCTCCGCCAGTAGCGCCCGTTCGCCTGCTTCGTCATAGTCGTCGAAATACTCCACCGGCAAGCCGGGGCCAAACTCGAATTCCCGCACCTCGAAGCCGTAGTCGTCCCGCAGCTGCGCGATGAGGGCATCGGCCGCGGCCAGCTCTTTGCGGGTGCGGCGGGCCGTGGTTTTCTGAGTGCCGGAGAACACCTGCAGCCCGCAGATGTCCACCGTGTCGTCGGCGCCGTACTGGGCGATAATGCTGCGCACCACGACTTCGTCCATGCCGAACTGCGTTCCGGTAGTTACCCTCAAAAGCAGCGGCAGCTTACGGCCAAACTCCTTCGCCAGCTTGTACAACAGCTGGAATTGCCCCGCCGATTCCACGGTGTAGCGATGGATGGGCGCCCCCGATTCCACCAGCGGGCGCAGCGTGGCCTCGTCTTTGTATACGCCGGAGAGCACAATTTCCTCCGGCGCAACGCCAACCGCGCGGCAAATGTTCAGCTCGCCGGGCGAGCACACCTCGAAGCGATGCACCACCGGGCTGATCAGCGGGATGGCGAAGGGGTTGGCCTTCACCGCGAAGCACAGCACCGCGCGCGCCGGCAGGTTTTCCTGCAGAAAAGCCACCCGCTGCCGCAGCGCCTCCTCATCGAACACGTAGGCAGGCGTGCCGAACTGCTGCGCGATACCCGCCAATTTGCTATCGTTCAAATCCATCTCCTTACATTTATATACATACGTACCAGAGTAGCGAAATGTGCCCTTTGGTGCATCTAAATCCGCAAACGGCACGTGAGACGAAGGGACAACCCTAATGTCTCATTTTCACAAAATGAGACATTAGGGTTGTCCCTTCGTCTCACGGTTGCGCGCCAGTCGCGCCTTGCGGGCGGCGGCAGCTTCGCGGCTCTTCTCCAGAAGCGCGCGGCGGTCCACCTTGCCGTTTTTCGTCAGCGGCATGGCCTCGATGGGCAGAATCTTCGAGGGCAGCATGAAGATGGGCAATGTTTGCAGCACGTGGTCGCGGATGGCCCGCGCCTCGGCTTCGCCCTCGTAAAAGGCAATCAGCCGTTGCTTGTCGTGGTCGTACACACAGCGGCAACGCTGCACGCCGGGCACCCCTTCCAGGGCGCGGTCCACCTCTTCCAGCTCGATGCGGTGGCCTTGATGCTTTATCTGGTTATCGATGCGGCCGCGATAGAACAGCTCGCCCGCCTTGTCGAACGCGGCCAGGTCGCCGGTACGGTACACCCGGTCGGGGAAGCGGTTATGCAGCGGGTTCTGGCAGAATACCTCGGCGGTCTTGGCGGGATTGGCCACGTAACCCAGCGCCAGCGAATCGCCGCGCACGAGGATTTCCCCTTCCACGCCCGGCTGGGTAACCGCGTGACCTTCGCCGTCCACCAGCAGAATTTCGCGATGAGCGAAGGGAACCCCCAGCGGCAGGCCGTCCGGGTATTCGCGGGCGGGGTCCACCACGTGGTACAGGCAGTTGCAGGTGATTTCGGTGGGGCCGTAGAGGTTCACGAAGGTGGCCTGGGGCACGTGGGCCATCCAGGCGCGCAGGTGGCTGATGGGCATTACTTCGCCGCTGAACAGCACGCGGCGCACGCCGGCAAGCTGCTGCCCCTCCAGCCCGTGCAGGCTGGTGATGAGACACAGGGCGGCAACGGCCCAGGTCATGTTGGTGATGTCGCGCCCTTGCAGGTACTCCATCAGCGCGGCCGGCGCCGAGAACAGCGCGCGGGGCACCACCACCAGCGTGCTGCCAGTGGCCAAAGCGCCGTAAATGTCCTTCACGGAAACGTCGAAGTCGAAGGGAGCTTGATTGGCAATGCGCTCGTCGGGGCCGAAGCCGAAGCGGGTGATGAAGTCATCGATGAAGTCGATCACCGCCCGGTGGCTCACCGCCACGCCCTTGGGCACACCGGTGGAACCAGAGGTGAACAGCACGTACACCGGGTCGGCATCGGTGGCGGCGGCGCGGGCCGCTTCCAGGGCGGCGGGGTTCTCATCGGCCGCCAGCAGCTGCGCGACGGGAATTACCACAGCTCCCTGGCTCTCAGCAGAACCCCCCCCATGGCCTCATTTGCCAAGCCAGCCGTCTCTTCGCTCACCACCACGATGGGGTCTTCCAAAACGCCGGCGATCAGGGTCAGCCGCTCGGCAGGAATATGCGGGTCCACCGGCACGTAGAAGGCGCCCGCTTGCAGCGCCCCCATCATCACCGCCAGCGCATCGATGCCCTTTTCCATGAACACCATCACCGCGCGCCCACGCGCCCCGGCCGCCGCCAAAGCGCTGCCAACGCAGCGGCTCAGCTGCAAAAGCTCGCCATAGGAGCAACTGCGGCTCTCTTCCTCGACAGCGCACTTTTCCGGATGCCGCTGGGCATCCTCCTCAAGATATGTCAACACGTTCCTGCGGCAGCTCACGCGTTCTCCCCCGTCAGTCAGGTATACGGAATTGCTTTCCACGTTGCATAAGCAACCATGCTATCAAAAACGGTTACCTTTTTACCTTAAGTTTGCCTTACCTTAGGGCAGGAGGCTTTCACCAGGGAATTTGTCATCAACGCGTGAGACGCGAGAACCGGGGCCCTTTGCCTCACTGCAGGCGATAGCTCACGAGTTCGGGGCGGCCGGTCCAGGGGTCGGGGGCAATCAGCGACTCCAGGTTGAACACTTCCCGCATCATGTCGGCGTTCATGATGGCCTCGGGGGTGCCGGCGGCCCGTACGGTGCCGTCCTTCATGGCCACCATCCAGTGGGCGCAGCGAGCGGCCAGGTTCAGCTCGTGAATCACCAGCACGATGGTTTTCCCCTGCTGGCGGTTGAGGGTTTGCAGCAGTTCCAGAATTTCCAGCTGATGGGCCATATCAAGATAAGTGGTGGGCTCGTCCAGCAAAATGAGCGGGGTGTCCTGCGCCAGCGCCAGGGCAATCCAGGCCCGTTGCCGCTGGCCGCCCGACAGGGCGCTGATGGGGCGTTTGGAGAATTGCTCCATGTGGGTGACCTCCAGTGCCCACGCCACCGTTTGCTTGTCCTGGTCGGTGAGGCGCCCGAACCCTTTTTGGTGGGGGTAGCGACCATAGGACACCAGCTCCTCCACCGTAAGGCCGCCCGGCGCCTGGGGCGATTGGGGAAGGAAGGCCATCTGGCGGGCCACTTCGGTGTCCTTCATGGGCGCCATGGGCTGGTCGAACAGAAACGCCTGGCCGGCGCGCATCGGCTGAGTGCGGGCCAGCGCCTTCAGCAGCGTGGACTTGCCGCAGCCGTTGGGGCCGATGATGGCGGTTATCTTCTCTTTGGGGAAGGCCACGTCCAAAGGCGGGATAATCACCTTCGGGCCATAGGCCACCGACACGCCCTCCCCTCGCAGCGCTGCCTCGCCAAACTCGGCACAGCGGGGCCCGCAAGCCTCGCAGAGCACGGCTCCGGCATCAGAACCCTCGCCCATCTCGGCCGTTTTCGGCCCCCTTATTTGATCCGTCACCATCGGGCCCTCCATCACGATTTCGCCAACAAGTACAGGAAATACGGCGCGCCGATTACCGCCACCACAATGCCCACCGGAATCTCCGCCGGCAGCAGCAAGGTGCGGGAAATCACGTCAGCGAACAGCATGAGGTCGGCGCCCACTAGCACCGTTGCCGGCACCAGCCATCGGAAGTTGGGGCCCACCAGCCGCCGCGCCATGTGGGGGCACACCAGGCCCACAAAGCTGAGGCCGCCGCCCACCGCGCAGCACACGCTGGAGGCGCCCACCGCCAGGGCCAGCAGCAGCCGCGTTTGCCGCTTCACGTTCACGCCAACGCCGGTGGCCAGCAGCGGCCCCAGCGCCAACACGTTCAGGGTGCGTGCCTTATACAGCACAGCGAACAGCAGCACTGCCAGCACTCCGGCCAGCATGATGGCGTTTTCCCAAGTGGCGCCCCATATGTTGCCAGCAATCCAGTTCTGCACGAAGGCGTAGTCGGAATCGGGCAGCCGCAACATCACCATGGAAGTGACACTGGCGAGCCCCGTGGACATAGCCACGCCCACCAGCAAAAGCCGCCGCGGCGAAGGAGTGCCGTGCACGATGGCGAGCCGCCAATCCAGCAGCGCCACCGCCACCGATCCGACGAATGCCAGCAGCGGAAGCACCACGGTAAGGGACACGCCGCTTACCGGCACCAGCCAAATGAACAGGGCAATCAGCAAGCCGGCGCCGGCGTTGATGCCCAAAATGCCCGGCTCGGCCATCTCGTTGCGGGAAATGCCCTGCAGCACGCAACCGGAAAGCGCCAACCCGATGCCCACCAGAAGCGAGCACACCACCCGCGGCAACCGCAGCTGCACCAGGGTGTAGATGAGGCCGGGGGCCGCAGTGCCCTGCACCACATTCCACAAGTCTTGAAGCGAGTAGGCCTGGTACCCGGCGTTGATGTCTAGCCACAGCCCCAGAACTCCCAAGGCCACCAGCGCGACGAACACCACTGCAACCCGGGCCGTCCGCGCGCCGCCCTCGCGGGTCGTCGCGCGCCCTGCGCCCATGAGGGCCCCAGCTACCTGCCCGGCTTCCCCGCCCCGAGCCGCCGATTCCACGGCCACCGGCTGTTTCCCCGCGCTACTCATCTTCGCCCCCCTCCTGCTTACGGGCGCACCAAATGAAGAACGGCACGCCGATGATGGCGAAGATGAGACCGATGGGGGTCTCGCTGGGGGCGTTGATGGTGCGGGATAGCACATCCGCCACCAGCATGAAGAAGGCGCCGCCCACCATGGAAGCGGGGATGACGGCGCGGTAGTCGAAGCCCACGAAGCGGCGCACCACATGAGGCACCATCAGGCCCACGAACGCGATGGGGCCGGCCAACGCCACAGCGGCGCCCGCCAGCACCAGCACCACCAAAAGGCACAAGCGCCGGCTTCGCCCCACCTTCACCCCCAGACCGGTGGCGGCATCGTCGCCCAGGCCGAGCAGGGTAACGCGGCGGCTCAGCACCAGCGCCGCCACCAGCGCCGCCACCATGAAGGGGGCGGTCATCAGCAGCGTGTTCTGGCGGATGCCCGCCACGCCGCCGGCGGTCCAGAAGGTGAGGCTGTAACCGATGTTGAAGTAGATGGCCACCCCTTGCGCCAGCGCCGTGAGGAACAGCCCCACCGCACAGCCGGCCAGCACCACCAGCACCGGGTCCACATTGCGGCGGCGGAAACTGACGGCGCCGTACACCATCAGCATGGCGAAGGTGGCGCCCACGAACGAGCACACCACCACGGTGGCGAAGTTCATGCCCGGCGCCAGCGCCAGGCACAGCGAAAGCGCAAAGGCGGCGCCGGCGTTAATACCCAAAAGCCCCGAATCGGCCAGCGGGTTGCGGGTCACCCCCTGCATCACTGCGCCGGCCACAGCGAAGGCGGCGCCCACCAGGATGCAGCCCAGCGTGCGTGGGGCCCGCAACTCGGCGATGGCCACCTGCTGCTGGTCGGCCATGTCGGGGTTCAGCAGCCCCTGCAGCACCACGTCGGGGCGGATGTCGGTGCTTCCGAAGAACAGCGAAACCAGGGCGGCGGCCAAAACAGCCACCGCCCCGGCAATCATGAACGTTGTGAGTCGCTTACCCATTGAGCCTTTTTACTCGGCGTGAGCGCGGAAGAAGTCGATGAAGATCTGCAGCTGGTTCTTCAGCGTGATGGGGTCGCGGTGCATGAACGCCACCTGCTCGTACTGCAGCACGCGGCCTTCCTTCACCGCCGGCAGGTTCGCCCACAGGGTGGAGCCGTCCACGAAGGCACTGTCAGTACCGTCCAGCACGCCGTGCAGGATGAAGTCGCCGGCGTACTGCGGCATCGCCTCCAGCGAGATCACCTCGTAAGCCTCGTCGCCGTCCACCATGGCGGTCTGGATGGGCTCGGGCGCCTTCAGCCCCCACATGTCATAAAGGATGGAGCCGCCGCGAGCGAAATGGCTGCCCATGGTGTAAATCTCCTGCGGCCACACCTCCAGGATGGACACGGTGCGGTCGCCCACAATGGTGCGCATCTCGTCGCGCACGGCGGCCACGTTGTCGTTGAACTCGTTGGCGTAAGCCTGCGCCTCTTCCTTGCGGCCCACCAGGTCGGCAATGTAGAGGAACAGTTCCTCGTCGGTGCGGGCGCCGTCCTGGATGAACACCGTGGGGGCGATGGCGGAATACTTGTCCACGTCCGCCTCGGTGATGGTAATGATGAGGTCGGGGTGGGCGGCGGCGATCATTTCCAGCGAGGTTTCGGCGCTGGTGACGTTCATGGGCTCGATGCCGTCGCACATGCCAGCCAAAAACGGGTTGTTCAGCGCGTAGGGGGAAGCGATGACCGGCTTCACGTTCACCGCCAGCAGCTCGCCCAAATAGTAGTCGGAAACAATGGTGGTGGGGTTCACGGGAATTTCCACGTCGCCCTTGTCGGTGGTCACCGTGCGCGTGGTGGCCGCGGCCTCGGTTTCGCCGCCCGCGTTGGCGGCGCCCCCCTCGCCCTCGGACTGCTGCCCGCCAGAGCCGCCGTTCGACGAACAGCCGGTAATGGGAATGGACAAGGCCGCAACCGCCAGCAGCGATACGGCGCCTCGACGAGTCATGTTTCTCATGGCAGAACCTTTCTTCTCAGCGTGTATGGCGACAAAGTAACCTAAAGCTAACTTCTTGTAAACCACCGTTTCGCTTCTCCTGGTTTTCGCCACAACCGCGGCAACCGCCGGCAAGATTTGGGCCTTCGGCGACTCAGGAGCAGTGCTTCATGGCTCTCACCAGCAAAAACGGAGCAGCGGATGCAGCATTTCCCCCTAGTATGGCCCTCCACCGCCGCGCCGTCGCGCGGACCGCAGGGCAGTTACTGGCAAGTTCGGGAAATGTCAGCCGTGCGAAACATGCCGGCATACGGAAGCCCAACAAGGCGGTGGACGCATGGAGCAGAGAGCTGTTTTGCCCAAGGCCATCCGTCGCGAAACAACCCCTGGCGCGGCCCGTGCTCACCTTGTTGGGGCGGGGGCGCTAATGCGGCAGCGGTAGTTGGCCTGATCGGTGTCCAGCAGCCTCATCTGCGCTATTTCGTAGAACCGCGTGGGCTGCGGCAGCCCTTTTTGCGCGGCGAAAGCGGTCAGCCACTCGTAAGCGGCGCCGAAAAAAAGAAGCCGAAGCGGGAGCCTAGGCCACCATTCCCCTCAGTTTGCCGGCGTTTCCCCACCGACCCGCCAAAATGTGCAGCCAATCGCGTGTTTTGGCGGCTTGGGTTGACAGATTTCCAACCATGGTTGGTAGATGCACGGCGCCCCTTCTGCTTGAATTTAAGTGCGCTCATACTGGCATCGAGGAAAGGAAGCGCCATGAAATTCAACGAGCGGCTCATGGCCCTGCGTAAGAAGCAGGGCCTTTCCCAGGAAGAGCTCGGCTTCGAGCTGGGGGTGTCGCGGCAAACGGTGTCCAAGTGGGAGCTGGGGCAGTCCTATCCCGACTTCCAGCGGCTGGTGCTGCTAGCCGACTACTTCGGCATCAGCCTCGACGAGTTGGTGCACGGGCTGGACGTGGGAGACGTTCGCGCGCTGAACGAGTCTGAGAAGCAGATTTCATCCATTTACAGCGATGTGGAAGGAGCCAAGGCCACCATGCGCAAGTACATCCGCGTACTGCTGGGCATCGGCGCAGCAGTGCTGGCATTCTTCGCCGGCACCGTCTGCTACGCCGTGCTGTTCGCGTAGGGGCAGCCTTGACATATGGCACTGGGGTATACTTGCCGCACATTGCCATGTTTGTTCTGCGCCATGGACGGGCGCGAGGAGGGGGGCTGCGTATGAACGTGCGGGAAGAGCTGGAGGCGCGCCTCGATTTGGGTGGCGCCCTCGTGAACGACGTCGAGGTTGACGCAAGCTCCGTAAAAGTCGTCATGATCAACGAGGTGGTGCCCCCTGACCCTTCCGATGACTTCTACTCAGGACCAGGGTCGGAGTACGCGCTGTCGGCCGGCGCCCTCTTCGAGCGCGCCGGCGCTGCCTTCTCCTCTCCGGCCGGCGACAACATCCAGATAGAGAAGTCCAAAGTGCAGATGATCACCGAGGACATCGCGGAGATAATCGGGCTCATCGGAGCCTAGAGGCCTCTCCTCAAAAAACAGTCAAGGAGAGCAGCGGCCTAGCTGTACGCCGCATCGCCCCTAAGTTGCGGCTTCATCGGAAACTACACAACCGTTCCTTGCCAGCCCCTGCGCCCGGTGGGATAATCCATGCGTGCAAGTAATCGCATCAACAGGAACAGCCATGAAGCTCTGCATTGGGACGGCTCCGGAAGCATATAGACGAGACGCTGACCGGAGCGAAGCCTGATAAATCGTCAGCCCCCGCAACCCGCCACGGGTTGCTTCGGCTTGCGCAGATGAACGATGGGCACGGGAACGGGCATGCGTCCGTTCCCTCTTTGTTTTCACCCCATCGAAAGGCTTTCCATGTCAAACACCACCGAACATGCGCCGTCCCTTTTGGAAGGGAGCGCACCGAAGCGCCTGGCGGCGTTCTCTGCCCCGCTCGTCGCGGCGAACCTCTTTCAATACGTCTACCAGTTCGTCGATATGGGCGTCGTGGGCAACGTCGTCGGCGAGTCGGGGCTCGTCGCGGTCAGCAACGCCTCCGCCATCGTCTTCATCATTAACGCGATAGCCATAGGGCTCATGGCGGGCTGCACCGTCGCGGTGGGCAACCGCGTGGGCGCTCGCGACGAGGCGGGACAACGGCGCGCCTTCACCGCATCCCTTGGAGTCGCCCTGCTGGGAGCCGCGGCCACAACATTGGCAGGCACGGCGCTCGCCCATCCTGTCTTCTCGCTTATGGGCGTCCCCGGGGCCTCGCTCGACCAAACGGCCGCCTATCTCGAAGTGATTTCCCTGGGCGCGATCGGCCTTTTCCTGCTCAACGCCGCGTGCGCGTTCCTGCGGGCGCAGGGGGATTCCGTCGGCCCGCTCGCCATCATGGCCTTCTCCGCGGTCGCGAACGTGGCCCTCGACCTCGTGCTCATCGCCGGTGCCGGCCTCGGCGTGGTCGGTGCCGCCGTTGCGACCGTGGCCGCCCAGGGCGCGGGAGCGGTCTTCGCCCTCTGGCTCGCGCGGCGCAGGTATAGCTCCGCCCGCAGCCTGCTCCGCTCCATGCGCGATGTCAGGGAGCGGGAAAAGGCGCTGGCGGCCGGGCAGGACGTGCTCCGCGTCGGCGCCCCCATGGCCGTGCAGCAGGCCGTCATCAACCTCTCCTATGTCTTCGTGACCGCGTGGCTCAACTCCTACGGCCCCACCATCGCCGCCGCCTCCGGGGTCGGCCTCAAGATAAGCACCATCGCAGGACTTCCCTGCTGGGGCATCGGGCAGGCCGTCTCCGCCGCGGTGTCGCAGAGCATCGGGGCCAGGATGCCCAAGCGGGCGGTCACGTTCGCCAGGTCGGGCTGTCTTATGGCTGTTGCCGTCACCGTATGCATCCAGATCGTCATACAGCTGAGCGCGGAATGGCTCGTCTCCTTCTTCGGGGAATCGAGCCGGGAACTCACCGAGGCGGCCGTCCTCTATCTTCGCATCACCTGCAGCGTGAACGGCATCTTCTACGCGGCGATGTACGCCCTCGATTCGTTCGCCCTGGCCTCGGGCGCACCGAAGCTGGCCCTTGCGAACTCCCTCATCGACGCCTTCGCCGTGAGGGCTGGATTGGCCTGGCTCCTGTCCGTCCCTCTGGGCTTCGGCTTCATCGGGGTCTACGCGGCGCAAGCGGCGGCGCCGGTGCTGCCCGCCCTCATCGGCTTCGTTTACCTCCGACTATGGACGAGAAGAAACCTGACCACGTAGCTAGCGCCTTGTCCAATGCTCATGGTGGATAGTCAGAAAGCCGCCCTCCTCATAGAGTCGAAACGGCAGAAGAGGGGCATCGGGATGACCGAGCTCGCACGTCGCATCGGCGTGGACGGGAAGCGGCTCTGGTGCGTCCTGCACGGTCGGCGCGAGACGCGGCCATGCCCGAGGAGCTGCGGCTCGGCGGGGTGCTCGACTCGGTGGAGGTCCCCCTCGGACGCGAGGCTCGGCGACGAGGCGTGGCTCTGCGATGGCGTCTACGGCAAGTGGGAGTCGTTTCCGGTCGTCGGCTTCGGGCAGCCCGAGTTCAACCGCATCGCAGTGGAGGTCGACGCGCCGAACGACAGGAGGGAGGTCATGTACCCTGGCCTGCCGTACGTCGCCAAGTGCGATCACGGCGGCGACTACTCGTGGAACCGCAATAACTACGTCCACGGCGACACGGCGCGCATCAAGCCGCGCGGCCAGCAGGTCGCCGCATAGCAGCTTGCAAGCCCGTCGGCCTTCGGATCGGCGGGCGCCCGCCTGCGGGGTCACGAGTCGTCCCGCTTCTCCTTCAACACTTTATAGCCGACGAGTTGAACGGTCAGAAAGTCACGCAATGACTCCTCATACGACAGAATCGGATACCCCGTCTCCTTGCAGGCGGCTCGCTGAATGGGGAGCGGATGGGTCGCAGGGTAGAGCCCAGCGACATAGTCCGACAGATCCATGAGAAACCTGGTGGAGTCAGCCAGCTCGTCGAAGAGGCCGCGTTCAACGAGCAGACTCGATCCATCTGCCATCATTCCGATGATCTCGCGCTTGCATTCGACGAGGCATTCCAGGCGCACATTGGTCTCTATGATGCTCGTCAAAAGCGCCCCAAGTCTTCCGAAGTCCCTGTGTGAGGCAAGCATCGCCGCTAGAGCGTCCGAAGCGGCCTCGAGACCTGTTATGGAGGACACGTCCAAAGACCCGGGATCGATCCCTTTCATAGCTTCCAAGATCTCCCGTAATGACCGGATGTACAGGAGCAGGAGTATCTCCTCTTTAGAACCGACGTAGTGCGATAGATTGGCGCGCGAGCACCCGACCCTTTCGGCTATGGCGCTCAAGGTGACATCGTGGTACGAGCCTTCGTCCAGTATCGATCGTGTGGCGTCCAGGATGCCATCGAGCCGTTGGTTCTTCTGCTCACGCGTCCGCGCGCGTTGGTACGTCCGGTCTTCTTCGGTCACCGTAACTCTGCCGCCTCCTTGACAAGTTGCACACCGCAACTTATAGTTAATTGCATTGTGCAACTAATTTTACGCAAGGAGTGCTCGCGATGCAATTCAGGATCGATCCCAAAAATGGAAACGAGCTGTCGGCGCTGGGCTTCGGTTGCATGAGGTTCCCTTCTTCTGGAGGACGTATCGATATTGACGCGTCTGAGCAGCTCATCATGGAAGCCGTCGAGCGCGGCATCAATTACCTCGATACGGCTTATCTGTACAACGGGAACGAGGTGGCTCTCGGCGAGATATTCGCTCGCAACCCCGGCCTGAGGGAGAGGGTCCATATCGCCACCAAGCTGCCGATCGCGCGATGCGAAGCGACGACCGATTTCGATACGTATCTGGAACGCTCCCTTGAGAGGCTTCGCATCGACCATGTTGATTATTATCTTGTCCACAACGTGACGAGCGCTTCGGCATGGGATCGCTTGAGCTCCCTGGGTTTCGAGGATTGGGTAGCGGAGCAGAAGATGTCGGGTCGGATCACCAACATAGGCTTCTCATACCATGGCCCCAAGGCAGATTTTCCTGTGCTGCTCGATTCCTTCGGCTGGGATTTCTGCCAGATTCAGTACAACTACATGAACGAGGACTATCAGGCGGGAACGGCGGGCCTCATGGCAGCGGCAGAGCGTGGTCTGCCCGTCGTCGTCATGGAGCCGCTTCTCGGAGGCAAGCTGGCAAGCGAATTGCCAGCGGGCGCGCGGCGCGCCCTTTCCGATGCCGGCCTGAGCGACGATCCAGTGCGGCTTGCCCTTCGCTGGGTATGGAACCACCCGGAAGTGACAGTGGTGCTGTCAGGCATGAATACGCTTGATCAACTGTCGCAAAATGCTGAGACGACTGACTCGGCGTTTCCCGGCTCACTCGAAGCTGCTGAGGAGACCGCGATCAAAAAAGCTCGTGAGCATATCGCACAAAACTACCGGATTCCTTGCACGGGGTGCGGGTACTGCATGCCGTGTCCCAAAGGAATCAACATCCCCATGTGCTTCGCTGCCTATAACACTTCTTTCGCTCATAGCTGGTACCAAGGTATGCACCAGTACATCACGGCATCGGGGGCCATGGTGGGTGAGGCGCGCTTCGCGAGCGATTGCGTCAAATGCGGAGCCTGCATTGAGAAGTGTCCTCAGCATATCCAGATCCCGAGCGAGCTGACGTCGGTGAAGCGCCGCCTTCAAGTCCCCGGCCTCCCGGCCCTGGTCAGGCTCGGCGTGAAACTGATGAGCCGCTAGTGCCGGCATGTTGGTGTTTCTTGCGTAATCGACGAAAGCGGCGTTGCTTGCATCATGGATAGCGCAAGACAGCTGAGAGGCATCTCGTGCGCCGAGCGCGCACGTCGCATCGGCATGGATGGGAAGCGGCTCTGGTACGTCTTGCACGGTCAGCGCGAGATGCGCGTAGACGAGTTCGTCAAGCTGCTAGCGAGGTAAGCACCCGCGAAACACGCGAAATGCATGGTTGAGAAATCCCCAGTTCAGAACCGCTATTTCTGAAACCAGGGAAACTCTTCTCCCTTCTTGACTTTTCGAGAAACCCCGATATTTCCAGTGCGCTTCCAGTATTTTCGCGAAACGCACGCCCATCGCACATTGCGCGCGGGCCGTCTGGCCTCCCGATGAAGGCGACCGCAGAAGGAGGCGCATGAGCCATGCCATGCAGAACCATTGCAGTAGCGAACCAGAAGGGCGGCACGGGAAAGACCGCCACCACCTTGAGCCTGGGGATCGCCCTCGCGCATCGCGGGAAGAGGGTGCTCCTCGTGGACGCCGACCCGCAGGGCGAGCGCGCCGCGACAGACGGGGCGGTGCGTGATGGGCAACGTCATCCACAGGGGCAAGGGCTCCTTCGCCTTCGTCGAGAACGCCATGTTCTTCGACCGCGGCCTCTCGGCGAAGGCCAAGGGGATCTACTGCCGGATACGCTCGCTTGGGAACAACCCCGAGCGGGTGTTCGCCGTCAAGGGCTTCGCGTCCCTCGCGAGGGACGGCGCGGACGCCGTGTCAGCCGGGAGAAAGGAGCTGGAATTTTCGGGCTATATCATCCGCGCCCGCAAGCGCAGCGAGAACGGCCACTTCCTGAAGGCGGAGGAGGCCACCTGGATCACGCTCGACGACCCGGCCATGCACGCGCAGGTGGCCGCCGAGCTCAAGGCGGACGGCTACGCCATCCTCTCGGAGTTCACGCGAGAGCCGCCCGCCAACGGGGAGGCCGAGCCGCAGGAGAAGCCCATCGACCCTGAAAACGCCCAGTCTGTGCCAGAACGGGAAAACCCGCATCTGGAAAAGCCACATCTGGGGAACCGGCGCCTATAAATTACTCATCTGGTAAAACCCTTGAACCTGATAAAGAGCCCCTCTCTTGTCCCCCCGACGAAGGCGCCCAAAGTCCCTGTAGCCGAGAGGCATATAGGAGATGTAGTAGTCCTCATCTCCCAGCTTGCAGACGATTGCGCCCTTCTCGCCGTCCTCTCAGTCCAGATGCATCTGGTCAAGCTGGTCGTCTGAGAGGTTGGACCCGGCGCGAAGGTACGTCAGGTAATTGGAAAAGACGCTTCCACCCTCTTTGGTCGAAAGCGCTATCCTGCCGTCCGGGTAGATGACGAGGCTTAGGGATTTGCCGGAGAAAGCGGCGGTCCTGATGATCTTCGCCAGGTCAGCGTTCGTGTAGGAGATCGCGATAGCCCCGTGATCGAACCCCTCGTAGGCTCCATGCTCGACGGTCTTGGTGAAGAGGGTCTCGGTGATCCCATCGCTTAGGGCGTACTCCGCCATGATTTGCCCCTCGCCGAAAAAAAGGCCCAAAGACCCCGCGATGTCCTTGAGATCGAACATCTCGCCCTGCAGCGTCCGCGCCTGGAGTGCCGCTATTTCGCTCTGCTTAGCCGAAGCGACCTGACACATAGTCGGCTGTTCGACTGTCTTTCGGATGCGTGAACAGCGCATCCGTGTCACCTGCCTCAACCATCTCCCCTAGGAGAAAGAACGCGGTCTTGGTAGATACGCGAATGGCTTGCAGCATATTGTGCGTGACCATGATCACGGTGTATTTCGATGCGAGCTCGATGACCAAATCCTCGATCTTCGCTGTGGATATCGGGTCGAGTGCGCTCGTGGACTCGTCAAGCAGCAACACTTCAGGCTGAACGGCAAGCGCACGTGCGATACACAGGCGCTGCTGCTGGCCACCCGAGAGCCCAAGGGCACTCTTCTTCAGGCGATCCTTGACTTCATCCCAGATGGCGGCATTACGGAGCGACTGTTCCACAATCACGTCGAGCTCTTCTTTGCCTTTGATCCCGTGAGTACGCGGGCCGAAGGCGATGTTGTCGTAGATACTCATGGGGAAGGGATTGGGCTGCTGGAACACCATACCCACGCGGCGGCGGAGGTCATTGACCGGCAGGTCACCATAGATGTCGTCGCCATCCAAGGAGACGCACCCGTCCACGCGGCAGCCGTCCATCAGGTCATTCATCCGGTTCAAAGTCTTGAGCAACGTCGACTTGCCGCATCCCGAAGGTCCGATCAGGGCCGTCACCTCGTTCTTCGGAAAATCGAGTGTGACGTCTTTGAGAGCATGGAACTCTCCGTAGTAAAGGTTGAGCCCCTCAACGCCCATCTTCGCTTCAGCGGCGGCGGCTTCCGCCCGTGTGCTCTGCATGCATTGCTCCTTCTCAGGCTCCATGATTCTCTTTTCGGATGCTGTGACTGCGTCCATCATCTACATTCCTCTCTTAAGTCTCTTTGCCGCGAAGTTCGCTCCCATGTTCAGAATCACAATGAGGATCAGGAGCACGACGGCTGTTGCATAGGTCTCGTCCATGTGAAGGCCCTCGCTTGCGAGCACGTACATGTGGACGGCAAGCGTTCTGCACGAATCGAAGATTGCGAAGATGCCCTGTCCACCAAAATCGGGGATCTGCGCCACGGTGCCAGCGGTGAAGAGGAGCGCGGCCACCTCTCCAACGCAGCGGCCAAGGGCAAGCAGCACGCCACCCACGATGCCAGGAAGCGCGCTTGGCAGCACACAGCGAAAGATCGTCCTGACATGGCCCGCCCCTAATGCGAAGCCGCCCTGCTTGTAGGATTCGGGGACAGCGAGAAGCGCCTCTTCGGTAGTGCGCATCACGACGGGGAGAACCATGATGGCGAGCGTGCATGCGCCGGAAATGAGGGAAAGCCCCCATCCGAGCATGGTCGTGAAGAAGAGCAAGCCGAACAGTCCGTAGATGATTGAGGGGATGCCCTGGAGCGTCTCTGCTGTCATGCGGACTGCCCTCACGAAGCGGCTCGATGAGCGCGCGTACTCCACCAGATAGATTGCCGCGCCAACGCCCGTCGGCACAGATAGCGCCAAAGCGAGCAGGGCCATCAGGATGGTATCGATGAGAGCAGGCATGAGCGAGACGTTCTCGGAAGTGTAGGTCCACTCGAACAGGGAGGGCTTGAGATGAGGGATGCCGTTTATAAGGATGTATCCCACGATCCCCGCCAGGACCAGAGTCGTGAGGATGGTTCCCACGTACACGAGAGTGCGCAGAATCTTCGACGTCATCGCTCCTCACCCCGCTTCTTGATGGCGCTGAACAGGAGGCTGATGAGCATGATGAAGACGAACAGCACGACGCCGGTTGCTATGAGAGCGCCCCTGTGGAGGTCGGCGGCATAGCCCATCTCCAGAACAATATTCGCGGTCATCGTGCGAACGCCGTCGAAGATGGAGTTCGGTATGACGGGCTGGTTTCCCGCGACCATAACGACTGCCATGGTCTCGCCGATCGCACGCCCGACTCCCAGCACGACAGCCGCCATGATTCCCGAGAACGCAGCAGGCACGAGGATGCGGAACACGGCCCGCTCATGGGTTGCGCCCAAGGCAAGGGCTCCCTCGTAGTAGCTTCTCGGAACGGCATCGAGGGCGTTCTTCGCCACGGTGATGATGGTGGGAAGAATCATAATCCCCAGCAGCAGGGATGCTGCCAGAAGCGAAAGGCCCCTGCCAGGCATCGTCATCCTGATGAAGGGGACGAGCACCATCAACCCAAAGAAGCCATACACGACAGAGGGGATGCCGGCGAGCAGCTCGATGCCCGGCCGCAGAACGGATGCGACCCTGCTGCCCGCAAAGCGCGACAGGTATATCGCCGTCAGGATGCCCGCCGGAACACCGACGAGGATGGCACCGGCGGTTACGTAGATGCTCCCCACGATCATGGGAAAGATGCCGTACATGCCGCTTCCCGGCTTCCAGGTGGTGCCCAGCAGGAACTCGGGGATGCCGATCTGGAACATCGCCGGAAGCCCGTTGGCGAAGAGGAACACGCATATCAGGGCAACTGCCAAGATCGAAATCGCGGCAGCAAGGGTGAACAGCACCCTCGCAAAGCCTTCTTTCCTTGCAGACTTCGACATATAGCTAGCCGATCACTTCTGCCCACGTGAGCGCTTCGCCGGAAAAAATCGCCTTCACTTGGTCGCTGGTGAGGCTGTCGACGATGGATGCGGGGGCGACGATCACGGCGATTCCGTCCTTGGCGATAGCCGTGGCGCTGACCCCGGACGAAGCCTCCGAATCCTTCAGGTCACGCGATGCCATACCGATGTCGCACGTGCCCTCGATGGCCATGTTGACGCCGGTGGTGGAGTCGGATTGCTGAACCTCGATGGTTACGTCAGGATTCACGGCCTTATACGCTTCGGCGAGCTTCTCCATGATGGGGGTGACCGAGGAGGACCCCGCGATCACGACTTTGCCACTTGCGCCAGTAGCGGTAAAGGGAGCTGCATTCTCGTCAACGCCTATGTAGCCGTTATCCTCGATGATCGCCTGGCCATCGGAGCTCATGATGAAGTCCACGAAGTTCTGTGCCGGTGCGCTGAGGTTCTCGGCGAACACGATGTTGAATGGCCTGGACACCTTGTAGTCGCCGCTCTTCACGTTCTGCGCCGTTGCCTCGATGCCGTCGATCTTGACGGCCTTGACAGTGTCGTTGAGCGAGCCCAAGGAGATGTAGCCGATGGCGTCCGGGTCGCTGGCGACAGAGGTCATCATCACCGAAGTGGAATTAGTGATGGCAGCGGCGTCCGTGGTCATGTCGACTTTGTTGCCAGCCGCATCCTTCTCCTCAAGTCCGAAAAGCTCTATGAACGCACCGCGCGTGCCCGAGCCATCTTCACGCGAGTAAACCGATATCTGATTGCTCGTCTGCGCCTCGGATGCGCTGGGACTCCCCGATTGGGTTTCGGGTGAGGAGCAGCCGAAGGCGCTCATCATTCCGAGCGTGAGAATCGCCGCAGCAGCGATAGTGAGTACTTTTCTTGTCATGTTTTTGGTCATGTCGATTCCTTTCTCTGAAAGACGCCTCCTCTCACAGGAGGGAGCCTAAGAGGAGGCTCTGCTCAAGCATGACCAAGCCGTATGCGCGCCTTGTCAGAGGCCCGTAAAGTCTTTGCAAAGTTTCACGGCAGAGCAAATCGAAACGGGACACCTTCTTCTCAATTTGGGACATCTTTTTCTCGGATGAATCGCAGGGTTTTAGCCTTGCTCGTGAAATGTGCATCCCCGGACCTACCAATCCTGGGACCGCGATTGGCTGAAGTTCGCGGCGGATGCGGGCTTCGAGGGCGTGCGCCCCTATGCCCTGCGCCACATCTTCGCCACCTTGAACCTCGCCAACAGGAAGAACACCAAGGCGGAGGAGGCACTGATGGGGCATGCGAGCTCCGCCTGCACGCTCGACCTCTATGCGGCCTACGCGCCCAACACGGGCATAGGAATCGGCAAGCGCTACATGAGCTTCCTTTGAGCCGCCGCCTAGGCGTCGCTCATGATGATTTGCTGAAATACCTAAGGGTTCTAAGGAGGTTAGAGTATAATGTTCTCCCACTGCGGGCGTGGTTCAATGGTAGAACTTGAGCTTCCCATGCTTACAACGCGGGTTCGATTCCCGTCGCCCGCTCCACAAAACGCCACGGCCGGTAACCCCGGCCGTTTTTGTTGCCAGCACCGTTTATGAGGGGGGGGGACATGGCCATCACGGTGAACATCTACTATTGCGGCGCCGGTGGAAGCGCTCGGCGGTTTGCCGAAGAGATGTTGGCTTCGGGCACGGTGGAGGCCATTCGCGTCGAGCCGGGCAACCTGCGATACGAGTACTTTCTGCCCCTGGCCGATGAGGAGACGGTGCTGCTGATCGACAGCTGGGAAGACCAGCGGGCCCTCGATGCGCAACATGCGTCCCCGATGATGGCCGCCATTGCCGCATTGCGCGAAAAGCATGACGTGCGCATGACGGCGGAGCGCTACGTGACCGACGAGTCCCACAACCCCGCCGCCGACAGCGCCCTCGTGCGCGAGTAGGAAGAACGCAGAGCCTTCTCCCCTTCGCGCCCCCGCGCCTTTGTCATACAGGCCGCGCCTCCAGTTGCACGCTGCTGCGGTTTGCCAGGGATTGGTAGTTGGGCCCCAGCCACAGCGGCAGCTCTTCCTGTTGCAGCACCACGGGCATGCGGTGGTGTACCGGCGCCACGCAGCGGTTGGCTTCGGTGGTGACCACTGAAAAACGGTTGTCCCGCCAAATGCATCCAAGAAACAGCGGCCCTCCGTCAGGCGCGCGAAACTCGTAAGGCCGCTTGATGGGCTTGCCGGTTTTCGGCGAAGGCACCGTTTCCGTTTGGTGGCTCTCGAAAAACGCCGGCGCTACCACGAAACATCGGCAGTGCGCCATGGCCTCGCGCCAGGTGGGCTTGGCGGCGCTTTCGATGCGGCTGTTGAAGATGACCCCCGTCTGCCAGGGCTCGTCGAACCCCCAGGTCAGCTCGCAGGCCCCCAGGCTGCCGGGCACAAGCGGCGCCCCCAGGGCTGGGTTGAACATCGGCACTATCACGGGCACTTTCGACTGCGGAAAGGCGCTGGGCCGCTGCGCCGGCCAATCTGGTTCCAGCACCACCGGCGAGGCCATCTCAATCTTCTGGATGACCCCAAGGGTTTCGTCAAGGGTGAGTATGGTGAACTGCCGGCACATGGGCCCATGGTACCACGGGGCGAGCCCCGGCCGTCCGGTGATGCAGTGGCGCGGGAGGACGGCCGCCTAGGGCAGCTCCACCACGAACGACGGAGGCAGGGAATCGGGCTTCAAAAACGCGGCGAGGTACCAGGGCATGTAGGCAATGGTGAATTCCGAATCGGACCAGCCGCATACCAGCTCCGTTACGTTGTAGCAGGGTAGCGCAACCGCAGTGGGCATGCCCCCCCACAATGAGGTAGTAGGAGAATAGCTCCTGCGATGGTTGGTGATGAACAGACGGAACAGAATGCTGCGAAGACGTGGCTGTTATGAAGGCGATTGGTTTGATGGATGAGCAAGCTGCGACGAAAACAGCAATCTGAAAACGCCAGTTTGCGACGAAATTAGCAAAGTGATGTCTTGTCCGACCTATAGGGCCAGCTTTCATGCCGTCAATCGGCGTCAACCTAGGCCGCTGCTCTCCCTGGCCGCTTGTTGAGGAGGGGCCTCTAGGCTCCGATGAGCCCGATCATCTCCGCGATGTCCTCGGTGATCATTTGCACTTTGGACTTCTCTATCTGGATGTTGCCGCCGGTCATGATGTAGGAGGGCATGACGCGCTTGCCCATGGCGCAGAGCAAGCATGACGACGTGCGGCAAGCATCCCCTAGTGGCCGCGATGCCTCTGCTTGCGCTTCTCCGTCCGCTTGGCGAACTGCTCGCGCCTGCGCTCTTCTTTCCGTTGCCGAGAAAGCGCCTCGCTGGTTTCTATCGCTACGCCGCGCTGCTCTGCGAGCGTCTGCTGCGCCTTGGTCCCGCGCCAGGCGCCCGATCGCACCTCCTTCTCGATCACGCGGCGGAGCCTCTTGGGGTTGATGCGCTTGGACTCCTTGGCCTCGACCTGGACCTCGCGCGTGAAGCGAAGGTCGTTCCAGTGGTCGCGGATGAAGTCGAACACCTCGGGCGTGGTGGGTTCTGCGCCGAAGACGTGCTTCGCCACGCTGTAGCTGTCGCCGTCCTCGCACTCGACGAGGCCGATCCAAAACGGCTCCTCGAAGCGCACGGTGAGTTTGCACAGGCTCATCGCAGTTCCTCCTTTATGTCGATGACGAACCTGAAGGAGGGACAACCAAGGAGGCAGGTTACTGACGGCTCGTCGCAAGAGGGCGGCCGCACCCCGACTACCCGACGGGGTCGTGTTTTTACCTTCTAGGACAAGTATACCGCAGGAGGAGCGCCCGAAACCGTCGCCGCGCTGAAGCGACTGAAGGGGCCACATCCGGGTTGACGACCCAGATCTGCTCCCAGGCGTGGGGTGAAGAGACGCCGTATTCGCGCTAAGTATCCCTTCATGCGATGACGGAATAACTGAAGGAATAAAACGCTCCCAAACAGACTTCGGAGTAGCTTCGTAGTAAAAGAAGTGGATGTCTGCTGGTTACGGGAAACCGGCGCTTAGCGAACAGGTGAACCCTGAGCGATCGAGCATTTTCCGGGTTGGGGAGCCGGATTAACACCTGGAAAGCTGCACTACAGTTTTGAAGCCGCCTTCGACGGGAGCCGTAAAGGAGAGATTTCCCTGGTGCGCCCTTATCACCCGAGACGCGATTTGCAAGCCGAGCCCGTGACGAAGGTCGAGGTTTTCGTCGGTGCTGCTCGCGTGTTCCTGAGATTTAAGAAGGGCGAGCAGGCCTTCTCCGGCCGCCCCCACCCCGTCATCTTCAATGGTGATGAGCACATGCTCATCGGTCGCATTCAGCCCTATGCGTATGCGGCAGCCCTGCGGGTTGTGCGTGACGCTGTTCTGCAGGATATTCCCTATCGCCCGTCCGAGCAAGCGCTCATCGCACTCAACGGCCGCCTTTTCGGCCTCCTGTTCGATTTCCATCTCGTAGGAATACCTCGTTTCCGGGCATGCGTTAATCGTATCTGCCACCGCCTTGCGAACGATCTTCGAGGGCTTCGCTTTCGCCTTATGCAAGGGCTGCATGTCGTACTCCAGCTGGGAGGCAAGATTCAGGTCGTTGATCAGGGTGCTGATCTTGACGCTCTGCGCGCTGATAAGGGCAGCGCGGCCAGACACATCCGATGGGGCAGAGGCGTCGCTGGCGATGCGCTCCGCATTTCCCATGATGAGGGTGAGCGGGGTGCGGATGTCATGGGATATGCCGGCAATCCAGTTCGCACGCGCCTCATTCTGCTTGGCGATGAGGTCGGACGCGCGAGTCACGCTCTCCGAAAGATTCGCAAGCGTCCCCTTCGGCAGAGGATGCGCCGCCTTGCCCGTTCCCAGTGCCTCGATGGCATCCTCGATGGGCTCCAATCCAGACAGAGTGCGCCTCTTTGAGAGCCAATAGGCTAGAAAGAGGCAGCCGACATCGAGGAGCGCCATCACCACGAGGAAAGGCGGGAGAGCTTGCACCGCCTGCATGGGGATGTAGTTGCTTGTGATCTTCATGTAGCTGTCCTTGGGATAGCCCAAGACCAGCAGGCCGGCGTCAGTGACGCGGGTGAAAACAGGGTAGTCGGAGATATATCCCTTCGAGAAGCGCGCGACGTCCTGCAGAGTGTAGTGGAGGGGAACGCCCTCGGGAGCGTCAACCGACCACGAGCAGTCCCCATCCGGCTTTATGAACAGCGCCCATATGCCGTTTTCCCGTAGCTTGCTCCTCGCCTCCGGAGATGCCTCCGATGCGCTTGTTGTGTCCTCAATGGCATGGAGCATGGCCGCGGGCGAGGCATCTCCGGCCTCATGGGCGACTGCTCCGGAGAAGAAGATGCCGAACGCCGCCGCATTGAACGCCAGCAAAGCGACCATCAGGGCGGCGAAGAACGCGAGGTTTCTCGCGATATAGGGGCGCAGGGACTTCACGGCATCACCTGCAAACCATCAGCTTGTACCCGAGCCCCTTGCAGGTGATGAGCGACACGGGATGCGATGGATCGCGCTCGATCTTCTCCCGCACGCGCCTGATGTGGGCATTGAGGGGGTTCTCGTACCCGAATGCGTCCCCGCCCCACAAGGCATTGCAAATGGCGTCGGTTGTGACCACTTTGCCCTGATTGCGGGAAAGAATCTCCAGCAGCGCGAACTCCTTTGCCGTGAGCGAGACCGGGCCGTCTTCGCGCACGGCTTCGGCCCTGTCGAAATCGATCACGCAATAATCAAGTTGGACCCTTGGCTCAACCGCGGGGTATGACCTCCTGAGTACTGCGTAGACGCGCAGCAAGAGCTCCTGGGGAAGGAATGGCTTGGGAATGTAGTCGTCGGCTCCCAGGCCCAGGCCCGATATCCTGTCGATGGGCTCGTCTTTCGCCGTGAGGAATATCACGGGGATGTCGGACGACTTGCGCACCTGCCGCATGAGCGAGAACCCGTCGCCATCGGGAAGCATCACGTCCAAGATTGCCAGCTCCGGATTAACTTCATCGGAGCGCTCAAGCGCGTCCTTTGCATTTGCTGCGGTGAATATCTCCCCGAACCCAGCGTCGGTCAGGATATCTGACACGAGGGCAAGAAGCTCCGGCTCGTCGTCCACGAGCAAGATTCTTTTGCTGTGCAAGAGAGCGTAATCCACGAGGTGCCTTTCTCAAACCTATCCACTGTGCAGAATACAGTCCCGCGCCTGGGCTGTACGCGAAAGTAAGGAAAAAGTCAGGTGCACAATCGAGGAATGTCAGGCGGGGCGAATACCTTGATTTCCGTCGAAAGGAGCAACGATGAAACATGCGCAACCAGGGCGTTCGAGGCGCCATCCTCTCATCATCGAGACCCGCAATCTGACGAAGCGCTACAAGGACTTCGTCGCCGTCAACGATGTCTCAATGCATGTGCGGAAGGGGAGCATCTACGGGTTCCTCGGGCCCAACGGAGCGGGAAAGTCAACGACCATGAAGATGCTGCTCGGCCTCACGGCGCCCACATCGGGCGCCTTCGAGATCGGCGGTATGCGCTTTCCGGACAGCCGGGTGGCGATCCTCAAGGAGGTCGGCTCCTTCATCGAGTCTCCCTCTTACTACGCCAACCTCACCGGAAGGGAGAACCTCGATATCATCCGGAGGATACTGGGCCTGCCTGCGAGCTCCGTGGACGAGGCCCTGGAACTCGTGGGCCTGTCGGAGTTCGGCGGCCGCCTCGCGAAGAAGTACTCGCTTGGCATGAAGCAGCGGCTGGGGCTTGCCGAGGCCCTTCTTGGAAGGCCTCCGATCCTCATCCTAGACGAGCCGACGAACGGCCTGGACCCTGCCGGAATACACGAGATCAGAAACCTCGTCAAATCACTGCCGAAGGCCTTCGACTGCACGGTGCTCGTCTCTTCCCACATGCTGTCGGAGATCGAGCTCATGGCTGACGATATCGGCATCTTGAACCATGGGACGATGCTCTACGAGGGAAGCCTCGACAACCTGCGCGCCCAGGCGATTGCCTCGGGCTACGCCGCCGAGAACCTGGAAGAGCTGTTCTTGGCGATGATAGAGCAGGACAACCTCTTGCGGAAGCAGAGGGCCGTCCTATGAGCGCGCTGTCGATCGAGCTGCGCAAAGAGCGCAGGACGGGCATCGTTTTCGTGCTCTTGGCGATCGGCGTCTTGGGAGCCCTTTACGCATGCGCGAACTTCCTCGTCCGCGGAGAGACGCTGCTCGGCATGCCGCTCGACCCGATGGACATCCTGCTCACGCAGCTCTACGGGATGATCGTCGTCATCAACATGTTTGGGGTCATCGTGGCGACGTGCATGATCTACGGCATGGAGTTCAGGGGCGATGCCATCAAGAAAATGCTCGTGATGCCCATGAAGATGCCTTCGATGTACGTGAGCAAGTTCCTCGTCCTCGCTGTTGGGCTGCTCACCGCGGTCGCGATGCAGAACGGAGTGCTCGCCCTGATCGGAGCGAGCAGCCTGCCCGAAGGGGCGTACGATCCTGGCGCCGTGATCGCCTTCGCCGGCTACTCGCTCATCACCAGCATGCCCGTTCTTACCCTCATGCTGCTCGTGTCGTCGCGCATCGAGAACATGTGGATACCCCTCGGCATAGGCGTGGCGGGCTTCTTGAGCGCCATGGCGCTCGCCAGCGTCGACTCGCCCCTCGTCCTGGCCCACCCCTTCGTCCTGATGCTGAAGCCGGCGATTGCCATGAGCGGCCAGCCGGACTTCCTGGCCATCGCGGTTTCGGCGGCGCAGACGGTCATCTTCCTTGCGGCTGGGCTCTGGCTTTCCGGCCGCAGGCGCTACGAGTAGGAGGCAGTTATGGGATTTACAAGCCTTATCGGAATCGAGTTCATGAAAGTGCGCAGGTCGAAGATCGTCCCGCTCATCTTCATCGCGCCCATCCTCGTGGTCGTATCGGGGGTGGCGAACTTGAGCCGCTACTTCACCCCCGAGTACACAAACGCATGGCCCGCGATGTTCGTCCAGAGCGCGCTCGTGTACGCGTATTACCTGCTCCCGCTCAGCATGATCGTCGTGTGCGTGATGATTGCGGGCAGGGAGACGTCGCACAACGGCATCCTGAAGATGCTCGCGCTCCCCGTCAGCCGCTACAAGCTCTCCCTGGCGAAGTTCGTAGTCGTCACGTTCTTCCTTCTCATGGAGATCGCTGTGTTCTTCGCGGTCTTCGTGATCGCCGGGCTCATCGCCACCCAGATGATGGGGGTGCGGGAGACATTGCCCATCGGCTACCTGCTGAAGTCCTGCGCGGGCCTTTTCCTGACCATGCTGCCCGCCGTTGCCGCCATGTGGGCGATAACGGTGGTCTTCGAGAAGCCCCTCATCACCGTCGGGCTCAACCTGCTTCTCGTCATCCCGGGCGTTCTCGTCGCGAACACCCCCGCCTGGATAGCTTATCCGTACTGCTATAGCGGCTACCTCGTCTCGTGCTCGCTCCATGACTTCACGGCCGAAATGGCATCGACCGCGTTCCAGCCGTTCCCGTTCGTCCTCTTCGCGGCGCTGCTCTTCACGGCGTTCCTCTCATTGTCGGTGCTTCGATTTGGAAAAAAGGAAATGAGGTAAGAAATGAACACGAAGATCATCTCACCCTTGGGTATTGTCGCTTTGGTGCTGGGGTTGCTTCCCCTTTGCGCCCTTCTGCCCGGAGCTTTCGGCTACTCTTTGACGGACGAGGTGCGCACAGGATGGATGCTCGCGAACTTCGCGTTCATCGCAGCAAGCCTCGTGCTCGCAATCATCGTAAAAAGCAGTTCCGAAGATCAGGGCGCGGGCACGAAGATCGTCGCGACTGCAGTTATCGTTCTGGACGTGTTCTGGGCGCTGTTGGTCATAGGCCTGTTCGCGCTGGCATTTGTCGTTTCCTTCCAGTCTGGGCAGCTGCTCCTGCTCTGACGGAGGCGGCTTGTCTTCCTTATGGCCCTTGCCGAACCTCGACCCATTCTTTTAGCAGGCAAGCCTCTCCGCCCGGAAGGATGAGCAGGGCGAAATCGTTGGGATGGTTCACCCGACGAGCGCGGGCCTGCTCATGTTCGGAGAAGAGTGGCGCATAAAGGCGGTCGCTATCTGCTCGCGGTCGCGGCCCCCAGGAGGGCGACACTGAGGGATGCGGGCGAAGTGACGGCGACGGGCATCAATCCTCATAGCGCAAGAGGGGGCAGGCAGCGCGCGTTGGGCCAGTTGCGCATAGGCGAAAAACCGCACGTCATAACTCAACTGGAACCGTTCGGCCATCCGATTTCAGAGTGGCCGAGAGCGCGCCGTTTTCATAATCGACCGATAGGGCAGGCCCTTCCAACACCACCACAGAATCGGAGCCGTCTTTGGCGCAAGTGCAGACTGCGTCGCCGTCCAGACGGTTGACGTAGCAAAAGCCGTCCTCGGTGAGGCAGAAGCTGCGGGCGACGACATCTCCCACGAAGGTGGCTTCATGGGTTTGGATGTCGTAGGCCTGAAGGCGCGAATCCTCGTCTATGAAGTAAATGGCGCGACCGTCGAAGGCGATGTTGCCGTCAGCGGGGATGGCAAGCGTGTGCGTCGCCCGCGTGGCCCGATCCACTTCGACGATCTTGTCATTCACCACGAAGAAGAAACTGCGATTGTTCAGGAAGAAGCGGTGGCAATCCGGCAGGAACGCCCAGGTGTCGCCGACGGTGTAGTCAATCCCCAGCAGAGAGCGGTCGCTGTCGGCGATTTGCTCGAAAATCACTTGGCGCTCCAGCGTGTCCGCATTAAGGCGCACGATGCTGAACTGGGTAAACGTGCTGTTGTAATTGCCAACCCGATCGACGTACTGCTGAGTGCGCGAAGTAAGGTAGTACACGCACGGGCCGTCTACGTAGGCGCCCTTCACCAGCTCCTCGTCGGAAAAGGCGCCGAAAAGGGGCGAGGTCTCCACGGCCACAGGGGTAGCCCCTTCGCGTTCCAAGGTATAGGCCTGGGCCTCGTCGTCGAACGTCACGGCAATTCCGTCACCCGCCAAGCTTTGAGCGGCAGAGTTGTAGACCACGGTCTCGGCGGCCTCGGAAGAGCATCCGGTTACGGGCAGCAGAAGGGCGGCGGCAAGCAGAAGGGCGGCCGCGGGCTTTGCCTTGCTGCCGAAGCGGGGCCTTTTCTCCAAGAGCCAGCAGTTCGTGCTGCGTCGCACCGTTCCGTACAGCGCGAGCATCGTAAGCGCCGCCGAAATTCCCGCCACCAGCGCAAATTCCCACGGGGACACTTCGGCAAACACGGCGATTGCCTCCCCACCATCACCCTGCATAAAGCGGCTGCCCTCTAAGAACCCCGTCGCAAGCAAGAACGGCAGGGGAAGGGGCAGGCGGAAGACGAACTGGGCCGGCAGCCCGACGAGGGGGATAAGGGTGGCAGCGGCGCCGATAAGAGCCGTCAGTGCGTACTTCCTCACTATAACCGAGGCGAAGAGGAGCAAGGCCGCGAGCATCACCGCGCCGAAGCAACGGAGTGCGGCGGCCGCTACGAACGCCTCTGCAAGGGAGAGGCCCTTCTCGCTGGTGCCGAAAAGCGGAACGCTCTGGAGGGGATAGTCCCCGTGGGGCAGCCCGTATTTCACCGCGAAGAACGTGAGCTGGAGAAGGGAGAGTGCGACACAAAGGGCAACGGCGGAACCGATGACGATGAGCACCTTGCACCGGGCGCTTGCGCGGCCCTCGGGGGTCGTACGCAAAAGCGCGTCCATCTGGCAGGCGTATTCCGAGCAGAAAGCCGCGGCGGCCAGATACAAGACGGCCAGCAGCACCGCGAAATCCAGCGTCTGGACAGAGAGAAGCCCGGCCCAGCCGTTCGTCTCAAGGAAGTATCGGTTGGTCGGGTTCTCCGATACATAGAGGTACTGCTGGAAGGCGGCGTCGAAGCCCCGCTCGTGGGCCAGCACCTCCCCGGCCTGGGCCGCCGCACTTTCGTAATCCTCAGCCGAGGTGAGGCCGCTGTAGTAGCTTTCCTGCGCTTCGGCACGGGCGGCTTTTGCTTCCGTGATGGCCTCGCTCTCGTCTTGAAGCCAGGTCTCTTTCTGGTCGTTCAGGGCTCCGTCCAGCCTCTCAAGGCACCAGGCGTAATCGGATCGGTGCTCTTGCATGGTGATGTTCTGGGGCTGTTCGGTTATCGCCAGCCAAACCCCGCTGACCACCAGGGCTGCCAACAGACAGGCCAGCCCTCGCTGCCCGATCATGAGCTTCTTCCATTCATAGGCGAGCACCATCATCGCAGCCTCCTAATAGGGCAGTAGGTGTTTCGCGGCGAAAGCAGATAGATGGCTGCGGCAACGACGAGCCCCGCAACCAGGGAGATTGCGAGCGCTACCTGCCAGGACAGGACGGGGAAGCCGCCGATGTCCAGAAACTCCGTCTGGGCCAGGAGAGGGCGGCCCGCCAGCAGCGAATAGGGATCGAGCGCTTTCGCCCAGACAAAGTGGGAATAGGCCATGCTCGCGCCGCCGATGACGAGCACGGCGGTGAGCGCGAAGTTGGCAACAAGGGGGACGAGGGCGTTTCTGCCCCGCAGCGACACCGCAAGCCAGGCCATGCCCAGAGCCCAGAGCCCGATGCTTCGCAGCGCCGCCGCCAACACCGCGAATTGGAGTACGCTGAGGTCGATCGGTGCTTCGGCGAAGCTGGGGATGGCGTACACCGGCAAATCCAAGCCCTCTAATGTGCCGAAGGCGGCCCCGAAGCCCGCCAGGTCAAGCAGCGAGAACCACATGGTCACCAGCAGCAAAAACCCGCTGGCTGCCATCAACTTCGCGAGAACGGTGCGGCTGCCGCCATTGGGATTCGTAAGCAGCAACCGGTCCATCTGGGTTTCCCGCTCCTCCACGAAGGTGCCAGCCACGCCATAGAGCCCCAGAAGCAGTACGAGAACGAGGGAGAAGTCGTAGTTCAGGTAGTAGTTGGCCATCTCCGTGTAGGCGAAGTCGGGCACGGTGCGACCGGCGTAGATTTGATATATGGCGGCGCTTTCCCGCTGTTGGTACAAGGCCCCGGCCTGAGCCGCGGCCTCGGCGTTCTGGCGCGCCTTTTCCGCCACCGATGCAGCACGGTTACCATATTCGTAGCAATACTGCATGGGATCGACAAAGTACTTCTCCAGTAGATTCCGATCGCTGTAGAGGTTTCCCGTCAGGGAGTTGGCGTCGTCGGTGGCGGTGCTGGCGGTCATGTCCGCTGTGGCCTGGGCCAAAGGCTGCCACGTCGCCAGCAGCTGCTGCACCTTTTCGGGCGTAATGGGGCCTTGGTACTGGTCGTAGAGCTGCCAGTAGACGGTGTGCCAGCTGCGCTCGCCGCTTCCGTCGGCCAGAAACGAATAGGCATCCCACTCGCTGTAGATCTTGGTCAGGTTTATAACGCTGAACAGGACGAAGAGCACGAGAACCGATCGCCGACAGAAAAGCTTGGCGAATTCGTACCAGACTAGGCGCATGGTGCATCGCCGTCCTGGCAGAAATACAGGAACACGTCTTCCAGGTTCGGTTGCGCTGGCCGAGCCCCCGCACAGGGGCACTCGTCGCTGACGATACGAAGCGAGAAGAGGGGGCCGTCCTGTTTCATGTTGCCGATGCAGCAGCGTTCGGCCAGCCGCCGGGATTGTTCCAGGTCCGCCGTTACCTCCCACACTTTGCCCGCGATGCTTTGCTCCAGTGCCCCCGGCGCTCCTTGCATGAGCAGCTTGCCGCGGCGCAGCAGCAGGATTTCCGTGGCAATGCACTCAACGTCGGGCACGATGTGGGTGGCTAGAAGGATGGTGCGCCCAGGGGCGAAGCGGGAGATAAGGTTGCGAAAGCGGATGCGCTCGCCCGGGTCCAGGCCGGCGGTGGGCTCGTCCAGCACCAGGACCTTCGGGTCGGATAGCATGGCCTGGGCAATGCCGAGTCTCTGGCGCATGCCCCCCGAAAGGGCACCGATCTTCTTGTCCCGCGCGTCGGCCAGATTCACGGTGTCCAGCAATTCCGCCGCGCGGCTTCGCGCCAAAGCCGGGGACAGGCTCTTTAGCGCTCCCATGTAGAGAAGGAAATCCCCCACGGTGAAGTCGCGGTAGAAGACCGGGTACTGCGGCATATAGCCCAAATCGGCCAGAAACGCGCGGCCCTGTGCCCCAACGTCGCGCCCATCGGCTCTCACTGTCCCGCCGTCGGCGCGCAAGATGCCCACGAGGATGCTGATGAGCGTCGTCTTTCCGGCGCCGTTTTCGCCCAGCAGCCCGAAAACGCCCTCGCCCAGCGTGGCGCTGAAGTCTTTCAGCGCATAGTTGCCCTTGTAGCGCTTTGCCACGTTGTCGAATCGGATTTCCATGCTAGGCCCCGAAACTAAACGTGGATACCGCCGTATCGATCTCCTCTATGCCACAGCCAAGAAGCACAACGGCAGACTGCGAATCGTCCAAGATGCTCACCTGGGGAATCCGCCCCACATAGCGGGAATCGTCCACCTCGATGGTCTCGGTGGTCAGAAGTTCACCGGAATCGACGGCATAGACCCGCACGGTAAGGGCGTCGCCCAGTTCGGCAGTGGCGACGTACTTGCCCTGTTCCGAAACGTAGACGCCATCTCGCCCCTCATCGCTCGTGGAAAAGTCGAGCCGGTGCGCGGCGGCGCTCGCCGCATCGACCCAAGGAAGGCTCCCATCGACATGCGAGATCGTCGGCGGGAAGAACAGCCTGCCGCCGGCCCGTAGCATCTCCTCGGCATCTTCCGCGTCCAGCCAGGTAAGTTCGGGATTGCCCCCGTCAATGCCTACGGTCCCCCACACCGGCGTGCCTTCCGTGCCGTCGGCGCTTTGGACAGGAAAGCCGCTGCCGAAAAAGGCCACGCGGTTGCTGTCGGGGGTAAAGGCGACGCCGCCCAGCGACGCCATCTCTATGCCGGCCTCGCCAGTGCCTTGGGTGATGTCGAGCAGCGTGGTCAGCTGACCGGTTGGACGGTCGTAAAGGTAGAGGGCGTCAAGGCCCGCTATGGCCAGCTGGTTTCCATCGCTCGATGTCGCTACACAGCTAGGGCTAACCACAGGGTCGTCGGGCACCAGCTCTTCCAATGAGAGAGATTCCGTCAAATTCAGCTCGCGGTCGTAGATGTAGGCGATTGCCCCCGTGTCGCCCAGGGCCGTAAGGACGATGCCGCCCTCGAACGGCACTACGTCGAAGTCCTGTGACGGTACTGAACAGCGAGCCCGCACCGTGCCGGAGGCAGTGTCGTAGAGGTACAGCTCGTCGGCGCAGACAAGCAACATACCCGCTTGGGCATAGAAGCAGCCCGTCAGCTTCCCTGAAAAGAGAGCACTGTCGAAAGTAAAGGAGTTTGGAACTCGAGCTGGCTCCTTGGCCGTCATGACGTCGTCGGCCGGCAGCGAGGCGGAAGGGGTTTCCGGCGCCGCCTCTTCGAAGCTGTCCGTGGGCGCTTGGGGGCTGCAAGCCCCAAGGGCGAACAGCGACAGGGCCAGTGCGGTGCAGAGGGCTTTTCTCATAACTTAGGCCTCCTGGAAAAGTAGTATCGAGTTGGTTTTGTAAAAGGGCGTGTTCGTGTTTTCTGCGGGCACCGCCACACAGTAGAACGTGCTGAGTTTGCCCAATAGAGACGGGTCGATGACACCCTCCACAACGGCCACGCCTCCTTTGCTCAGCGTTACAGCACTCGACGTTTCTCCGTTCATCGCCACCGGTTGGTGGTTGAGGAAAAAGGAGATGTCGTAACGCGCGCCGGGGGTGCCGCACAGGGTAAAGCGCACCGGCACCGGCTCGTCAACGGTAAGGTTGTCGAATACCGTGTCGCCACCGAGGGTGAGCGTGTAATAAACCCCGTCATCCAGCGTATCCATGGTTATGTCTGGCCACCCCGCCTGGGCCAGGTCTTCTTCCACGTACTGGGCCGTGGCCTTTTCCTCTCTCACGCTGCAGGAGGAAAGAGCCTCCGCCGGGCCCGGTGCAGCAGCGGCAGCCGAAGGAGGGTCGGCGCTGAAGCTCATTTCCATGCTAACGGGCAGCGCATTGTGGTACCACCCATAGCTTGACGTGCTTTCCATATCTGGCTGGAAATCGGGATTCGTTATGCTGACGATGGTTAAGTTCAGCGTATCGCCGGCCTTTCCGCTCACCGGCTCGAAGAGGAAGGAGACCTCTTGATCCTCTGCCGCGTCGAACGTGTGGCAGTAGGCATAGTCGGACGATTGCCCGTCGGTGCGATAGGGCTGGGGCTTTCCGTCCAAGAAGAGGAGAAAGCCCACGCTGTCCAAGTCGCCGGTGACGGAGAAATGATAGTCCAGACGAAACTCTCCACCGTCGTAGGGAAACGGCTCCCGCTCGCCGTTGTCGGACAAGGGCGGGTTTACGGCCTCGTGGCTGAGCATGGCCATGAGGCTCGTATCATCCTGCGCCTCTTGGAAGGGGTTCGCTGCATCGTCCGGCGCGGCCGCGGGGGTTTCGTCCGGAATATCGTAGCTGGTGCAGGCGGAAGCGGACAGAAGGGCCGCGCCGAGCAGCGCGGCCAAGATAGGTTTTACTCGCATGCAAGACCTCCTTTGCAACTTTCTGCTCCAGCCTAGGGGGCAAAAGTCAAAAACCGGTCAAGCGGCGAAAAATTCAGAGATGCTAAGGGGTGCCGGCGAAGATTGCCGCCAGCGGCTTTACGTCAGCTGTTTGCAACGCCTCTCTGGGGGAAGTTGACAGCAATCAACACCTTTACGCGGGCGCCCGTATCGCCGTTTGACAGTTCTAGGGATCCTCCCATCTTCCTGCAGAATATCCGGCTCATAGCAAGTCCCAGGCCCAAGTGGCCGCCGGAGGCATCCTCGGTGAAGAACAAGGCATCTCTCTTTCGAAGCGCCGCCTCTGAGAAGCCGGGGCCGTCATCGGTTACCGTGGCCGCTAGCAATTCGTCTTCTAGGTGGAACTCAAGAACAATCTCGCGGTGGGCGTAGCGAAGGGCGTTGCCCACCAGGTTTTCAAGAATGCGATACAGAAGCTCGCCGTCGAAGACAGCCGTGCACTCCGGCATGGAGACGTGATAGGTCAGCCGTGCGGAACTGCCGCGGCACAGCACGGCCAGAGAATCGCCCAGGCCCTCCAGAAATTCCGGAAGGCTCGTCTCCTCGAGGCGAACCTCCACCTCCTCGATAGCGCCCACTTCGCGCATGGCTTCGGTGTAGCGTCCCATACGATCGGCAGCGGATTCCAAGTTGACAAGCGCCCTGTCCAATTCCTCATCGGTCAAAAGGCCCGCCTTGCGGCTTTCTTGCAAGTGCTCCACATAGCCTCCCATGATGGCAATGGGGTTGCGCAGATCGTGGGCCACGGACGCCTGGAGGGCTCGGCGCTCTTCCAGCATGTCCCACAGGAGGCGGTTGTTGTCGACAAGGGCCTGGCGCATGCTTTCAAAGGCAACGCAGAGCTGGCCCAGCTCGTCGGCGGAATCGCAGTGCACTCGAAAGTCGAGGTCTTGGCGGCGGACGTGGGAGGTTGCGTCAGCGAGCGCGCGGATGGGAGGCTCCAGTCTCTTCCGATAGAACCACTGCCCTCCCAACGCAATGCCAAGGATAGCGAAGAGGAGCGGCAGCCCGACCATGGCCACCTGCGAGATGCGATAGACGGCTTTCGCCTTATCTGTGAGCATTGAGAAGCTGGAGTCTATGCGGTCAACGGCGTAACTCGCCGTTTGGCCGGGGTCGCTCTCCGCGCCATCCTGGACGAGGCGGCCGAGCGACTGCGCCTGTCCGCCGATCTCAACTCGGATGGTCGCTTCCGAAACGGTGCCGTCGGCAGCAGTGACCCTCTGGGTGAGCCATGCCTCGTTGGAATCTGGCAAGATGAATTTCTGCAACTGGATGCAGCCGAAGATCGCAAGGCCGCTGGCCAGAGCAACGGCAAGCATGGTTACCGTCACGGTTCGGACGAACTCGCCTTTGAGCGACTTCTTCTTCACGCCTTCCACCGGTACCCCATTCCCCAAACCGTTTCAATGGGCTCGCTGCCGCAGGCCTTCAAGAGCTTCTGGCGAATTTTGCGCACATGCTCTTTGACAACGCCGGCATCCCCCTGGCCGTCGATGCCCCATACCGCTGTGTAAATGCGCTCACGGTCAAAAACCTGGTTGGGATGAGACGCCAGGAAATCCAAGATGTCGAACTCGCGCTTCGAGAAGGCTATTTCCCGATTCCCAGCGAACACCTTCCGCTGGGACCGATTGATGAGGAGGCCCTGCGCGGCCACTACTTCCGATGTTTGGCTCCCCCGGACCTCCCGACGCAGATGTGCCTCAATGCGCGCCGTAAGCTCTCGCAGACTAAAGGGCTTCGTGATGTAGTCGTCCCCGCCGACTGCAAGGCCGTCAATCTTGTCCTGTTCGGTGATGCGCGCCGTAAGAAACAAAATAGGGCAGCCTACATGACTCCTGATAGTCTGGCAAAGCTGCAGCCCATCTATCCCCGGCATGCCTATATCCAGCAAAATAAGGTCGGGCTTCAAGGTCAGCTTCGCCAGGGCATCTTCTGCGTTGTTAACCTTCCAAACCAAATATCCGCGCTGGGTCAGGTGCGCGTCCAGCAGGTCGGTGAGCATAGGCTCGTCGTCAACCACGAGAATCTTTTGGGTCATGTTGCTGCCTCCAATCTTGCAAATCATAAGACTGGAAAGTCAAAAAACTGTCAAGCCCGAGCAGTCCTCCGCGGCAAAGCCACAGAAGCCGCCGGACAGCCGAAACTAAAGCAAGTCGCTTGACGAGATTGCTTCCGAGCTCGTCATTTCCCGCGAGACAGCGAAAACCCATCGCCGAAACATCTTTCAGAAATGCGGCGTCCACAGCGAAGAAGAGCTTTTTCGTTTGGCAGAAGGTTCGCGAAAGGTCGAGGGCTGAGGTGCGGCTGCATCAGCGCCTTATTATCAGTTTTGCCTTCCTCCGCTACCGCTGACGAGCGTCTCCCTCAATTCAACCGGAATACATGCCCAAATTGCGTAATGCACGTATCCGAGTGAACATCTTGATGGAATCAATCAGCCTCTTCCACCGCGCGCACTATGGCGTTGACGGTAGGGACGATGGCTTCAGGAGCGAGAGCGGTGCAGTTCACCAGGAACGATGGCGGGCGTTGGGCGACCAGGGCAGAGAACTGCCGCCGCCTGGCTGCGCTCACGGCTTCGGAGCGCAGCGCTTTGGCCCTGGAAGTCCGCCGAATCCCGCCGGATGGCTCTTCTTCGGCGCAGGCAGGACCACCGAACTTTCCAAAGGCGCCCGCACCGGCGCTGCGGCCATCCTGCCCAGCGGCACTATCGGTGCCGAAACAATAACGGCTCATCGGCGCCAGCAGCACGCCAAACTGAGCAGCGCGTGCGGCAATCGCCTCTTCCGCTTCCGCAGCATCGCGCATGTTCGACACCCCCGGGGCCGCTGCGTTCCAAGCATTAGGCGCGTCTGTCGCTGGCGTTCCAATCGCCCTCGACCTCTCCAGGTCATCCGGCCCCTTCGCCACTTCCATTACGAAATGCAGCCCGACGCCCAGGTTCACCAAGCGCAGCCGCCCTACACCATCCGCTTCCGCCAACGCCGCCGCAAACGCATGCTGCAGCTTGCGAAAATGCGCGCGCTGCCGGTTCACGTGGCGCTCGTACTCCCCCGACTCTATGAATCGCGCCAAGGTCAGCTGCTCCAGCGCCCCTACCGTGCAGGCGTAAAAGCCCAGTCGCCGCCGAAACTGCTCCGTCAGATGCGGCGGCAGTACCATGTAGCCAATGCGAAACGCCGCTCCCAGCGTTTTCGTGAACGTGTTGGCGTAGATGACGCTCTCCGCCTCGTCCAGCGCTTGCAGCGGAGGCACCGGCCGGCCGCTCATGCGAAATTCGCAGTCGAAGTCGTCCTCTATCAGATAGCGACGCAGACCGTCTGGCGCTGGGGCCGCCGCCCATTCCAGCAGCTGCCGCCGTCGCGCCACCGCGGTAGTGACGCCCGTGGGAAACTGGTGCGACGGCATGCAATGGAACACGCTGGCGCCGGTAGCCGCCAAACTGTCCGGCAGCGGTCCCTTCTCGTCAAGCCCCACAAAGCGCAGGGGCACATCGTTGCTTTCATAAATGCGCGCCAGCCGCGGGTAGCCCGGATTTTCGATAGCGAAAACGCGCTGCCGCCCCAACAGCTGCACCAGCAGGCCATAAAGAGTTTGCGCGCCGGAACCAATCACTATCTGCTCTGGGTTCACCTCCATGCCGCGGAACCCCCGCAAGTGATTGGCGATGGCTCGGCGCAGCTGCCACGTGCCCCGACCGTCGCCCGACGAGAGCAAGGCCTCCTCGCTGCCGTCGCTTAGCATGCGCCGCATGGTGCGAGCCCAGGCCGCGTAAGGGAAAAGCCCGGCTGGCGCGGCAGCCCCAGTCAGGTCGGCCAGCAACTCTCCGTTGGCGCACGCCTGCTTTTCTACGGCGGAAGGGCAGGCGCCGATGGTTGTGATATCGTTCAGGACCGCCCCGGTGCCAAACCGGTTTTCCGTCCCTGCGTTAAGCCGGCTTTCCGTCCCGCCCTTGCCGGCGCTAATGGGGAAACTCACCTCGTCGCGCGGTTCGCTTCGCCTCTCGCCCGCGAATGCAACGCCCCCTTCAGCGCAACGCCTCCTGGGCTTTGACGCTCCGCCTACTCCCCCTCCGTACGCAGTTGACTCCCGACACCGCAGGATTCCGCTTTCCCCTCCCGCACAAACGAAAAACCCGCAACGAGGCCGCGCTTCAATATAGCCCTCGGCCACAAGCTGGGCATACGCCCCTTCCACGGTGATCACGCTTAGCCCCAGATGATTTGCGAGCGATCGCTTCGAGGGCAGCCTCTGCCCTGCTAGCAAGGCCCCCGACTCTATATCATTGCGAACTCCGCGATACAACTGCGCATACAGCGGGTCGCCCGCCTGCCGGTCCAGCTGATAGGTAAGCATCCTTACCCGCTCCTTCCGCCAACGCTTTGCCCCAAGCGCCCAACCTCCACCGACGCTTTGCCCAGCCCCCAACCTCCACCAATCCCAAGCCCTGCCGGAACTAGCGGCCTATTCCTGCCAAACGCGGGCCAAAGCCCCTCTGACCGATCGTCGTGGCGGAACTAGGGGGCTATTTCCGGCAGGCGCGGGCAAAAGGCCTTCATCGCGGGGCGCCGTGGCGGAACTTGGGGGCTATTTCCGTCAAAGCCACAAATCGCATGTCGCGACAATCCCGCCGTGGCGGAACTAGCGGCTTAATTCCGCCACGGGGGCCGGAAACGGGGTGCCCGCGTGCGGCCCTGACGGAACTAACGGCCTATTCCTGCCAGCAACTTCGCTGACCTTATCAAATTACCTGGAATTGACTATACCAAACGGGCCAGCACTTCCTTAGGCTAAAGCGCGCAAAAGCCCCGAGAAAGGAACCCTATGCAAAGCGAACCTAGCACCCAAACGCCAAACACCCCGGCAACCGCGCCCGGAGACCCCAGCGCTGCCGACACTGCGGCGGCCAACTCCGGCACCGTCGCCACGCCCGGAGCACCCGGCTCCCAAAACCGCCAGGCCTTGAACCGCCAACTGGCCCAAATGCTCAAAGGCGGCGTGATTATGGATGTGACCACCCCCGAACAAGCTCGCATCGCCGAGGCCGCCGGCGCCTGCGCCGTCATGGCGCTGGAGCGCATCCCCGCCGACATCCGAGCCGCTGGCGGCGTGTCCCGCATGAGCGACCCGGCCATGATCCGGGGCATCCAAGAGGCGGTCACCATCCCCGTGATGGCCAAATGCCGCATCGGTCACTTCGCCGAAGCTCAAATCCTGCAGGCCATCGAAATCGATTACATCGACGAATCGGAAGTGCTGTCTCCCGCCGACGACGCCTACCACATCGACAAAACCCAGTTCGCCGTTCCATTCGTGTGCGGCGCTCGCGACCTGGGCGAAGCCCTGCGGCGCATCCAAGAAGGCGCCACCATGATTCGCACGAAAGGCGAACCGGGCACCGGCGATGTGGTACAAGCCGTGCGCCACATGCGCAAGATGACCGCACAGATTGCCCAGGTGGCGGCCCTACGCCCCGACGAACTGTTCGAGGCGGCGAAGCAGCTGCAGGTGCCCTACGAGCTGTTGCTGGAAGTGCATCGCAGCGGCCGCCTGCCCGTAGTGAACTTCGCTGCCGGCGGCATCGCCACTCCCGCCGACGCCGCACTGATGATGCAGCTGGGCGCCGAGGGCGTATTCGTGGGCAGCGGCATTTTCAAGTCGGGCAACCCAGAGAAGCGGGCCGCCGCCATCGTTGCCGCCGTAACCAACTACCAGGACGCTGACATGCTGGCGAAGCTGTCCGAAAACCTGGGCGAAGCCATGGTGGGCATCAATGAGCAGGAAATCGAGCTGATTATGGAGGCCCGCGGTGTGTAGCCGCCGCATTGGAGTGCTGGCGGTGCAGGGAGCCTTCGCCGAGCACACCGCGCGCCTGCACCAGCTGGGCTGCGAAACGACAGAGTTGCGGCAACTGGCCGACCTGGCCCAACCCCTTGACGGGCTGGTGCTGCCCGGCGGCGAATCCACCACCCAGGCAAAGCTGCTGCGCGATTTAGGGCTGCTGGAACCGTTGCGGCAGCTCGTCCGCGGCGGCCTGCCGGTGCTGGGCACCTGCGCCGGCCTCATCCTGCTGGCCGAAACCGTGGAAAGCACCGGCGACGGACGGCACTCCGAGCAAAACGGCGAGCGCGAACGCCCGGCCCGCCCAGCTGCGGCTCCCTCGGCAGCCACCGAAACCGCGACCGCCCCCAGCGCCGCCTCCGCAGCGAAGCAACAGGGCTCGGCGCCGCTGGCCGCCGCCATCGCAGGGGACTCCGCCCCAGCGCCCCTCACGGCACCGCCACCGGAGCCCCCTGCGAGCAGCGCCCTCGCAAGCCCGCACCCCGTCGAGGGTTTCCGCACCCTGCCCGTCACGGTTCGCCGCAACGGCTATGGCCGCCAGCTGGGCAGCTTCACCGCCGCAGCGCCGCTTCACGTGAAACACGGCGAAGGGCCCCTCGTCTCCCTCACTTTCATCCGCGCCCCGCGCATCGTGGCCATGGACCCCGGCGTAGAAGCCCTCGTAGCCCTGGGCAGCGAGCCGGTGGCGGTGCGCTTCGGCAACCAAATAGGCTGCTGCTTCCACCCCGAGCTCAACGACGACAACGCCCTCTACCGGTTGTTCCTTTCGCTCTTCGCCTAGACAGCGCGTACAAAACCGCACGTTTCATGCAGCCCCATACAAAGCTGTGACCTGGGAAGACACCACGTTTTCCCAGGTCACAGCATTTACACGTTTTTGACGCTTTGGTACGCCGACTACCCCTTATACCCGTCCGGATTCATAGACTGCCAGCGCCAACTGTCGGCGCACATGCGGTCAAGATCAAACTGGGCCTCCCAGCCCAACTCGCGGCGCGCCTTGTCGCAGGCGGCGTAATTCTCGGCGATGTCGCCCGCCCGCCGCGGCCGCACCACGTAGGGCAGCGAATGCCCGCAGGCCTTCTCGAAGGCGTGCACCACATCTAGCACGCTAGAGCCCTTGCCGGTGCCCAGGTTAAAAATGCCCACACCGTGGCGCGTGCCGTCCTCGGCGGCAGCGCCCGCCACAGAGCCCAGCCCCCACGGCTCGCCGGTGCCCACGCGCCCGGCCATCCATTCCAGCGCTGCCACATGGCCGCGGGCCAAATCCACCACATGGATGTAGTCGCGCACGCCAGTGCCATCAGGGGTGGGGTAGTCGTCGCCAAACACGTTCACCTCAGGCAGCTTCCCCACTGCCACCTGCGCCACATAGGGCAGCAAGTTGTTGGGGATGCCCTTGGGGTCTTCGCCGATCAGGCCGCTCTCGTGCGCGCCAATGGGGTTGAAGTAGCGCAGCAGCACCACGTTCCACTCGTTATCGCCCACGTACAGGTCGGTCAGCACCTGCTCCAGCATGCTTTTGGTTTGGCCGTAGGGGTTGGTGGCCTCGTGCTTGGGGCACTCCTCGGTAATGGGGATGAACTCCGGCTCGCCATACACGGTGGCGCTGCTGCTGAACACCAGGTTCTTCACCCCGTGGCTGCGGGCCACATCCGCCAGCACCAGCGTTCCAGCCACGTTGTTCCAGTAGTATTCCAGCGGCTTGGCCACGCTCTCCCCCACCGCTTTGAAGCCGGCGAAGTGAATGATGGCGTCGATTCCGTTTTCGCTGAAGATGCGATGCAGCGCCTCGCGGTCTAGGATGCTGGCCTCGTAGAAGCGCAGCTGGGGGCTGTCTTCAGAAATGCCGGCGATGGCGCGAACCCGCCACAGCGCCTCGGGCGAGGAGTTGGACAAGTCGTCCACCACTACCACGGTATAGCCCTGGGCCAGCAGCTCCACCACCGTGTGGCTGCCGATGAACCCAGCGCCTCCGGTAACCAGAATGGTGGTTTCCTGCGGGGACTTCCCCAAACCTTTGTTGGCCATCGCCGCCTGCCTTTCCGTTCGTTTTCAGCGGCTTCTCATTGTACTTGTTCTGGCATTTGCCGCAAACAGTGGCGCCAGGCCGCTGCCATCCAACAACGCCGACGGCCGCCGCGCCGCGCTGCACAGCGCCTGGTTAGCGAGCCGCAGGATGGAGGGGTTGCAAAATGGCCCGCAGCCGTTCCGGAGTGTCGAACTGCACCGAGCCACCGCTGCGCATCATCGCCACCTCACCGCACCATTGGCGCTGCCGGGCGGCGGTTCCGCACGCGGCAGCGCCCGCCTTCATTGGACCTGGCGCCGCAGAGCGCCCGGAAAACCCGCGCACCGCGCACCCGCGCCGCGCTTTATAGCCAGCCGTGCGCACGACAAACCGAGGAACAAACTGTTCGTCGCTGGGGAAATCGTGCGTGCGGAACGAGTAGCGCAGCTGTTCCATGGCATCGGCCAAGGCATCCTGCAGCTTCACCCCTTCCCGCAGGGGCACCAGCCCCAGCTCGGGGTTGAACAGATGGGTGTCGCTCACGTAAACCGTACGAGTTCGGTAGCGCCGCCGCACCTCGGCCCGCGCCACCAGCAGGGCCGTTGCCACCAGCCCCGCCCCCAGCGAAACCGCCAGCCCGAACCCCAAATGCGTCTGCGCATGGTACAACCCCAGCCCGCACCAAAGCGCCAGCAACGCTGCCGCGCTGACGATGCCCAGCACCCAAACCATGATGTCCGATTTTTCCAAAACCCGTCCTCCGCAATTCACCAGCACAGGGGGCCATGCCGTGATGCGGCTATGGTACGCAGCAAATCTGTAAGCCCCATGAAGACCAGCCCACCTACACGAAAACTGCCCATGAGAAAAAGCATGACAGGGGACGGGGATAACGTCAGGTCCGAACCCGCGGTGCATCCTGGCTGGCCCGACCCGGCAGGTCGGAGAGAGGTCCGGTCAAGCGGAGCAGAGGGGAAATCCACTCGCCCGCCAGGGCGAGTTAGTTCCCCTCGTGCGGAGCGTCGAGCGCAGGCCTGCCGGGTCGGCCCACCCTCCAGAAACGCAAAAAAGGCAGAGATAGAATCTCTGCCCTACGAGTTCGACCTGCGACGGCACCCTTCCCCCTGCCCCGAAAACCTGACGTTATCCCCGTCCCCTGTCATGAAAAGGCCGCTGGGGTTGCCAGCGGCCTTTTGGGACGTCACCCGAGGCGGCACGTTATGCGCTCTGCGAAGCTAATGCAGCGGCGAGAAGTCCGGATCCAGCGCCTCATCGATGTACTCCTGGATGGGCTTGGGGCCGATGTCCTGCAGCTCCTCTTCCTTCCAGCACTGCACCTCGGGCAGCCCGGGTACGCTGGAGGCCAAGAACACCGGGTCCTTCCCAGCCTTGCGCTGCTTGGTATAGTCGTCCAGCGCCGCCAGCGCCCACTTGCCCAGCAGCAAGATAACCACCAAGTTGATGATGGCCATGAAGCCCATGAAGATGTCGGCCAGGTTCCAGGCCAGATCGAAGCTGTTCACCGCGCCGTACAGAATGAACAGCAGGCACAGGACGCGGAACGCGAACAGCGCGTAGCGGTTCTTGGTGATGTAAAGGAAGTTGCTCTCGGCATAGAAGTAGTTGCCGATAAGGCTAGAGAACGCGAACGCGAAAATGGCGAAGGTCATGAAGTGGATGCCCACTTCGCCCACCGAGTTGTTCACGGCCATCTGCACCAGCGCCATGCCATTCAGGCCGGCGGCGGCGTCGCCGTTCTGCACGTAGAAAATCAGCACCATCAAAGCGGAGGCAGTGCAAATGACCAGGGTGTCGATGTACACGGACAGGCTTTGCACCAGGCCCTGCTTCACTGGGTGGGAAACCGACGCGGTGGCGGCGGCGTTGGGAGCGGAACCCATACCAGCCTCGTTGGAGAACAGGCCGCGCTTGATGCCCAGCATCACAACAGAGCCGGCGAAACCGCCCGCCACCGACTGGAAGTCGAAGGCCGACTGGAACACCACGGCGAACACGGTGGGCAGCTCGCCCACGTTGGCGAACACCGTCCACAGCGACAGGGCGATGTAGGCGAAAGCCATGATGGGCACAATGATGGACGTGATGATGGAGATGCGCTTGGCGCCGCCGAAAATGACGAAGGCCACGAACACGCACACCACGATGCCCACGCCCAGGGCCACGCCGTTGGCGGCGTAGTCGGGAATGTAATATTCCAGCGAGGAGGTCATGTTGAAGGTTTGCAGCCCGTTAAAGCCGAACGCGAAGCACAGGATAAGGGCGATGGCGAACACGATGCCCAGCCAGCGCTGCCCCAGGCCCTGCTGGATGTAGTAAGCGGGACCGCCGCGGAATTCGCCATCCTTGAACTTAACCTTGAAAATCTGGGCCAGGGTAGACTCGATGAACGCAGAAGCGGCGCCCACGATGCACATCAGCCACATCCAGAACACCGCGCCCGGGCCGCCAGTGGCAATGGCCGTAGCCACGCCGGCGATGTTGCCCGTGCCCACGCGGGAGGCGGTGGACACCATCATGGCCTGGAACGAGGAAATGGAGCGCTGGCCGTTCACGTGCCTTTTCTCGGTCAGCTGGGTGAACATGTCCTTGATGTAGCGGATTTGCACCGCCTTGGTGCGGATGGTGTAGTAGATGCCCACGAACACCAGCAGTATCACCAAGATGTAGGTGTACATGAAGTCGTCAATCACCCCCGTGATGGAAATGAGTTGATCGTTGATCGCGCTTAGATCCATATGCCCTCCTTTGGCCGTGGGTAATTGCAAGCATTTTACCAGAGCACGGGCTCTTTACTTGGCTAAAGCGCGGTCTATCTGGGGCTTCGGAGCGCCATCCACTCCCACGGGCACAAAAAAGCGCGAACCCCGAAGGGCCCGCGCTTATGCATTTCGCTTGCTTCCGCTTGGTTACTTGATGCCCGCCTCCATGCGTGCTTCGTCCAAAAGCTCATCGGGAGTGGGGGCCTTCACCTGCAACGCCACCGGCTTGGTGGGCAGCACGCGCTGAGCAAAGGAAGGCATATTGTCCTCCATGGCGGTTACGCGCACCACGTCACCGGTGTGCGGCGCATGAATGTAGTAGCCGTCACCCAGGTACATGGCCACATGGTGAATGTCACCGTCGTTATCGAAGAACAGCAGGTCGCCCGGCTGCAAATCGTCAAACTGCACCGTTTCGCCCACGCGCCACTGGAAGTAGGTGGTGCGGGGAATGTCCACACCCATGGCCTCGCGCAGGCTGTACTGCATCAGTCCCGAGCAGTCGAAGCCGGTGATGGGGTCGGCGCCGCCCCACACATAGGGGGTGCCCAGGTGCGAGGTAACCTCAGACAGCAGGTCGGCCACGGTACGCTGCTCCATAACCGGTTCGCCCTCTTCGTCGAACAGCAGCTCGCCGGTTTCGGGGTCGGTGGCCTGCATCTCATAGGTGTCCACGTACTCCCAGCTCAGCGGCTTGTCGAAGCGCTCCAGATCGTAAGTGGCAATGAGGTCTTGCAGCTTCTCGGAATAGGTGGGCGAAGTAGCGTAACGGCCCTCCAGGAAGTCGCAGGCCTCGGCAGGGGTTTCGGCGTTGCTCTTCCAAGCGCCGGAATAGTAGCCGTCCAGGCCGTTGGCCAGCAGGTCGGCGTAGTCGGCCAGCGAGTCGGCGTAACCGTCGTAGGCGCGGAAGCGGGCCAGCAGCGTATAAGACTCGCCGCGGGAGTTGAACTCGGTAGTGCGCATGACCACGGAATTGCCCTCGTAGAAGCCCTTGATGCCGAACAGGTTGAAGTTGGGCGCCTGGGCCAGGCCGGAATTGCCAGAACCGGACTCCAGAATGGCCTGGGCAATCATCACGGAAGCGTAGAGATCGTTCTCCTGCGCCAGCTGACGGGCTTGTTCGCCGATGATGGCGATGAACATCTCGGTGGTGGCGTTCAGCGAATAATGCTTCGGCGTGTAGGTGCCGCTGTCGGGAATAGGCTCAGTGGTCTTGTTGCTGTTCTCCTGCTTGTCCTCGGGCTTGGGCTCGGCGGGAGCTGGCTTGGGCTCGGGCTTGGCGGTTTCGTCAACCGCGGGGGCCTCGGGCTTCGGCTGTTCGGGAGTGGGAGCGGTGGGCTCGTCGGCAGGATCGTCTACCGGGGGCACCTCCGGGTCTTCCCCGTCATCATCGGTATCGGGGGTGTCAGGGGTGTCGGGTGTTTCCGGCGTTTCGGGAACATCGCCCTCGTCGCCGCCATCCGGGACCTCAGGGGTTTCGGGAGTCTCGCCCTCGTCGCCCCCATCAGGGGTTTCTGGCACATCGGGGGTCTCGCCCTCGGTGCCGTCTTCGCCCTCGGTGTTGTCGCCCTTGTCCCCGGCGGCCTCCTCGGCGTCTAATTTCTCTTGCTCGGCCTTGGCGGCAGCCTCTTCGGCAGCCTTCTTCGCCGCTTCTTCCTCAGCTTTCTGCTGAGCCTTCATATCGCTCACCAGCTTGCTCAGGCGCGCTTTCTGGTCGGCATCGCTCAGCTGACAGAACTTCTCAAATTCGCTCGCGGAAAGTTTATTCAGCGCCTCGCGCTCATCAGAGGAAAGGTTCTCCCACTGCTCTCCGCTGGTGTTCTCGGCCAGAGCCACGCTCTGGGCCACCGCCACACTGCCCGAAGTACCAACAATGAGGGCAGCGGTGGTGAGAAGCGATATTGCTTTTGTTCTCATAGTGCACCTGCCTTACTGCAAATCCCCGCCGGGCCCATGAGCACCCGGCCAACGTTTCGTCATGGTCTCGACCCCAAATATCCTATCGAACCCCAAATTAACGAAGGATTAGGTAAGTTTACTCCCTCTTTAGAGGGTTTCTCAACCCCAACATCCAAAAATAAATCCGCATATGACCAGGTTTTATCACGAACAGTAAACCGTTCTTGTGTTGGGAAATTCTACCTCTACAATATCTTGCCTTTTTTCGGCGGAATTTGCCTTTCTGTTAATCTGAGATTTCAAGTCAGATATCAAGGTGCCAAAGCCATTCGCCCGCGTTTTCCCACCTTTGACAGGCACGACGAACCAGAGAAAACGGCTTTCTCTGGTGACAGTTTCCCGCAAAATGGGGTTTTTAGGGCGTCAAGACCCCCGTTCTTAACAAGTCGTAAGCCCGGGGCCGCTGGGCTGTAACGTTCTTATGATTGGTTCAGAAATGGCCGCTTTACAACCGGGCTTCGAGGCGCTGCCACAGGTTGTCGCGGAACTGCTGCACCCCGGCCACCTCCTCATCGGTGAGGGCCTTGAACCGCCCTTGGCTGCGCACGTAGTGCTCCACCGGCGAAAACTGGCGAGGACGGCGGCTCACCGTCAAACGACCGGCTGGCTGTCCGCTCACAGCGCTGCCCTCGTATTCCAGCAGGGGCCACAGGCCGCAGTCCACCATCTCTTTGGCGATGTCCACCGTCGCGTCCACCGCCGTCCCCCACCCAGTGGGACACGGGGCTATCACCTGGATGAACTTGGTGCCGCGAATGGACGCCGCCTTCTCCACCTTCGCCAGGTAATCGGGCAGATAGCCGATGGAAGCGGTGGCGGCGTAGGGGATGTCGTGGGCAGCCACTATCTCGAACAGGTTTTTCTTCTGGGTGGCGCAGCCGCGCACGTTGCGGCCGGCGGGCGTGGTGGTTGTTGAGGCGCCGAACGGGGTGAGCGAGCTTTTCTGGATGCCCGTGTTCATGTAGGCCTCGTTGTCATAGCATATATATAGTATGTCGTCGTTGCGGTCGATGGCGCCGGACAGCGCCTGCAGCCCGATGTCGGCCGTGCCGCCATCGCCGGCGAAGCCTACCACCGGGTACTCGGCCGGGCTCTTCCCCTGGGCCTCAAGCCCTGCCGCTATGCCGGAAAGCACGCTGGCCGTGGCGGCGAAGGGGGTGATCATGGCGTTGTTGGCGAAGCAAAGTTGCGGAAAATTGAAGCCCACCGCGCTCATGCAGCCGGCCGGCAGGGCGCACACGGCGTTGGGCCCCAGCACCTTCAGGGCCGCCCGCACCGCCAAGCTGCCGCCGCAACCGGCGCAGGCCTTGTGGCCGTAAAACAGCTCGTCATCGGAAATGGTTTTGGCGTTCGCCGGCATTTAGGCCACCTCCCCCTCATCGTCTACCCCCAGAAACACCACGCAGTTGGAGGAATGTGCAGAGCTTGTGGCGCCGGGTTGGCCCGGGCGTGGATATTCGTCGGCCACACGCTGAGGCAGGGATAGAATCTCTGCCCTACGAATTCCAGTTGGTACGGGGTCTGGTGTGGAAGCGGACGCTTTCCCCGCAGCCGCCTCCGCCCATTGCGAGCCAGCAGCCGGCGCCCCTTTTGCGCGCTGATCGCTCTCTACCAGCGCCGCAAGGCGGGCGAAGGCGTTGCGAATCTGGGCGGCGGTGATGTCGTCGCCCCCCAGGCCGCCGATGAAGTTCATGGTAGGCGCGCCGTTGCCCCCTTGGGCCAGCGCGGAATTTACATTGGTGAACACCGTGCCCTCGGCGCCGAAGGAGATGTCCTTCTCCAGGACGCCCACCGCCGCCTTGCCCGCCAGCAGCTGGTTCAGGCGTTGCGCGGGGAAGGGGCGTAGGTAGCGCAACCGCACCATGCCGCAGGGCACGCCCTGGTCCCGCAGCTGATCCACCACCTGGCGCACCTGCCCGGCCACGCTGCCCACGCACACCAGCACCAGCTGGGCATCGGCGGTGCGGTACTCCTCCGCCATGCCACCGTATTGGCGCCCCATCACCTGGGCGAAGCGCTGCTCCACTTCGTCGATGACCGTCTCTGCCGCCAACATGTCTCGATGGTGCCAATACTGGTAGTGGCGGTTGAATTCGGGGCCGGCGGAATAGCCCAGGTTCACCGGCTGCTCGAAATCGAAACGGTTGCGGGTTTCGTACGGGGGCAGAAACTCATCCGCCTGTTGCTGCTCGGGAATGTCCACCGCCTCATAGGTGTGGGTGAGGGCGAAGCCGTCGATGTTCACCATCACCGGCAGGCTGACGCTGGGGTGCTCGGCCACGGCGTAAGCCATTAGCGCCAGGTCCAGCGCCTCCTGGTTGTCCTGGGCGTACACCTGAATCCAGCCATGATCCAGCAGGGCCAGGCTGTCCCGCTGGTCGCCGTAGATGTTCCACGGCAGGGCGGTGGCGCGGTTGGCGTTCATCATCACAATGGGGAACCGGCCGCCCGCCGCGTAGGTAAGCACCTCGGCCATGTACAAAAGCCCCTGACTGGAGGTGGCGGTGAAGGTGCGCGCGCCAGTGGCGGAGGCCCCCATGGCGCAGGACAGCGCCGAGTGCTCCGATTCCACATGCACGTAATGGGCGTTCAGCTGGCCACTTTCCACCATTTCGGAAAGCCGCTCCACCACCACCGTTTGCGGCGTGATGGGATAGGCGGAAATCACCGCCGGCCGCGCCAGGCGCACCCCTTCGGCAAAGGCCTCGTCGCCGGAAAGAAAACGCTTCATCGGGTACCGCCCTTCTCGACCGCCAGGGCCTGGGCCTCGTCCACCATGGCGATGGCGCCGAAGCGGCAAGCGCGGGCGCACACGCCGCAGCCTTTGCAGAAATCGTAGTCGATGGAAAGCCCCGCGGTTTGGCCGCCTTCGTCGCGGACTTTGAAGATGGTGCCGTCGGGGCAGTACAGATAGCATTGCAGGCACAGGGTGCAAGCGGCGCCGTCTATTACGGGTCGCTGGTTGCGCCAGCCGGCGTTTTTCGTCACCAAGTGGCCCGCCGCGTAACAGGTGTTCTTGGCGAATTCCGCCGGGTTGAGCGAGGGCGCCGCCGCATCGGCGGAATCACGCAGCCGGCAGCGAATGCCCGGCGCAACCGGGGACGACGCCGCGGAACGGCAATGGGCTTTCGGCAGGCCTTCGTGGGGCAGCGGTTCTGTCTGTGTCTTCTTTGCCAACAAGGAATCGGCGCCGGAGATAGCCACTGCCTGGCTGATCTTGGCAATCGGTTGAGTGGAGCAAGCTGCTTCCGGTTGCTTTTTAGGCAAAGATAGAATCTCTGCCCTACGAAGGGCGGGGGCGTCTTCGCCATGCGAGCCTTGCCCGTCTGCCGTCTGAAGGGCGAAAGCGGCGCCCTCGTCGCCATCATCGTCGGCGGCCGTAGGACAGGTATTTTCGTAGGGCAGAGATTCTATCTCTGCCGCCGCGCTCATCGTGCGCACTGCCTCGTCCACTACGGCCCAGTTCTTCTGATACAGCTTTTCCGGCATGTACTGGGCAATGGCTTCCTTTACCGCCGCCTCGGTGACGGAGGGGCACAGCACCGTTAGCGCCCCCAGAAACACCGTGTTGGGAATAGGGCGCCCCAAAAGCGCCGTGGAAATGCCGTTGGCGTCGATGGCCACGATGCGCTCGTCGCCGAACTGCTGGCAGGAATTCACCAGCACCCGGCCACCGGGCTTCAACTCTTGCTGCCACCCCGGCTGCAGCAGAGTTTCGTCCAGGTACACCACGAAATCCGCCCGCTGGATAGCAGAGCGATCGCCGATGGGTTCGCGGGAAAACTTCGTGAACGCCCGCATGGGGGCGCCGCGCCGCTCGGGGCCGAAAGAGGGGAAGGCCAGCGCATGGGCGCCCTCCTCCAGCGAAGCGGCGGCCCCTAAAAGCCGCGCCGCCGTGAAGGCCCCTTGGCCCCCGCGGCCGTGCCACAGAACTTCTATCATGAATAACCTCTCCCTCAGGGGAACGGGGCCGGTGCCCTTGCCTCCCATGATATAGCAATCCCCCACAAAAAAGCGGTGCGCCGGCTTGCACGCCCGCGCCCCGCCCCGTTTTGCAGATGGGCCGGCCCGACAGGTGGCCAAATCTCCATCCCAGCTACTGAACCAGCCCGTCTACAATGTGCTCACAGGCCCGACTCGTAGGGCAGAGACCCCCTCTCTGCCCAAACAAACGGCCCGCCCACAACGACCCCGCAGGCGGAACTCGTAGGGCAGAGATTCTATCTCTGCCTAAACGGACGGCCCGTGCGGGGCTGCAGCTTTAGGCCGAGATAGAATCTCGGCCCTACGAAAATGCAGCTGCCAAATCATAGCCCATTGCATCCGATGCCCAGCTCATCGCCATTGCGTCCGTTGGCGAACCGGCGTCCGCAGCCGTAAACCCCGCTCGCGTCTACCGCGGCCCTAGTTGAACACCGCGTACTTCTCCAGGTTCTTCTTCAGCTTTTCGAGGAACTTCTGCTCCAGTTCGCTGATGGCGGCACCGCGGCGCACGATGTAACCCAGCTGCAGCCGCTCGTCGGTATCCAGCGCCACGGTGGTGAGGGCGCTGCCGTCGGTGATGCCCACCAAAATGCCGCTGGTGACGGTGTAGCCGTTCAGCGCCACAATCAATTCAGTGAGGGAGGCGCGGTCGGTGCAGGCGATGGTCTTGCCCCGCGGCACCGACGCCAGGGCTTCTTCGTAGAAGAACTCTGGCGCGTCCGGCCCTTGGTCGAAGTACACGTAGGGCCAGCCTTCCATGTCCTCCAGCGTCAACTTCTGCTTGTTCACCATGGGGTGGCTGGCGGGCAGCGCCACACGGGGGGCGCTGGTGATCAGCTCCACGAACTCAAGCCCGCGCTGGGCCAGCACCTCGTTCAGCTGCTGGGCAGTTTCAGAGGTTTCCATAATCACGCCCAGGTCGCTCACGCCGTTGGCCACGTCGTCGATGACCCCCTGGGTGGTGCGGTCCAGCAGCGAATAGTGGTACTCCTCGCCACCGGTGGCCAGCACCACCTGGGCGAAAGTTTGCACGTCGAACAGGTAATGCTGCCCGGAAATGGAGAAGGTCTTAGCCATTGTTCTTCCTTTCATCGACGAAGCGGCTGGCCTTGTGCTCGGAAGAGGTGCCCAGCTTGCCTGCATCGTACACGATAACCTTCGACGGACGCACGCCGGTGTGGGTTTTCAGCGCCCCTTCCACACGGCGGGCCACCTCGTCGTAAGGCTCGGCGGAACCTTGGGCCCGCTCCACCGACACCTCGTATTTGGTGGTGAAGTCCTGGTCGTACACGCGAATGGAGTATTCGCCAGTGAGCCCCTTCTCGGCGCGCACCACGTATTCGATATCGGTGGGGAACACATTCACGGCGCCCACGATGAACATCTCGTCCTTACGGCCGGTGATGTGGATGCGGGCCAGGGTGCGGCCGCACTCGCAGGGGTCGTTGGTCACATAGCCGATGTCGCCGGTGCGGAAGCGGATCATGGGGCGCGCCTTTTTCGTAAGGGTGGTGTACACCAGCTCGCCCAGCTGGCCCGGCTCAAGCACCTCGCCGGTGGCGGGGTCTACCGTTTCCACCAGAATCTGGTCCTCCACGATGTGCAGGCCGTCCTTCGCCTCGCACATGGCGGCGCAAGCACCGTAGATGTCGGACAGGCCGAAGAAGTCCACCACCTTCGCCCCCCACAAATCCTCGATGGCCTCGCGGGTGGACTTGATGGATCCGCCCGGCTCGCCGGCCACGATGATGGTGTGGATGGAGAAGTCGGTTTTGGGGTCGTAGCCTTTTTCCTTCGCCTTCTCTCCCAGCGTCCAGGCGTAAGAGGGGCTGGTCCAGATGACAGTGGGCTGGTACTGCTTCAGCACGAACAGCAGGCGGTCGGAGGGCACCGCGCCCACCCAGATGGCCAGGGCCCCCAGCCGTTGCGCGCCAATCACGTCGGGGCCGCCCACGTACAGGGCGAAGTTCAGGCCGTGCACGTAGCGATCGTTGGGGCGCATGCCCGCCTGCCAGAACAGCCGCGCCTCGGTGTCTTGCCACAAGTCGAAGTCCTCCTGGGTGAAGGGGCTTACCGTGGGCACGCCGGTGGAGCCGGACGACGTGGCCATGAACACCACTTCCTCTTCCGGAACCGAGCACATCTCACCGAAGAACGATCCCACATGCTGGGTGTCGCGCTCGGTTTTCTTGTCTATGAAGGGGAACTTCTGGATGTCCTCCAGCGTTTGGATGTCGTCGGGGGAAACGCCGGCTTCGTCGAAGGTGCGCTTGTAGTACACCGTGTTGTCGTAGGCGTAGCGCACCATTTCCTTCAGCCGCTGCAGCTGCATCTCTTCCAGCTGCGGGCGCGGCATGCACTCTATCTCCGGGTCGTAGTATTTCTGGTCGTAGGGAATGTTCTTCTTTGCCATAAGGCCGCGCTCCTAAACTCGCTTTGGGAAAAATCGCACCTGTGAATGAAACCACTCTCGGGGGCTTTTCACAAGGTGCCTGATTATTCATTGTTTCGATTGAGTTCGTTCGGTAGTATAGATAGCTAAGTTAACGGCCATGCAGATGATAGGAGATGTCGTGACCCTGCAGCAACTGCGCTACCTCATTGCCGTGGCGGAATACGGCTCCATCAACAAAGCCGCCGCCAGCCTGTACGCATCGCAGTCCAACCTGTCCACCGCCATAAAGGATTTGGAACGGGAGCTGGGCATTACCATCTTCACCCGCAACAACCGCGGCGTGGCCCTCACCAATGACGGCGCCGAACTGGTCAGTTACGCGCGGCAGGTGATGGAACAGGTTTCTATGATCGAGGAGCGCTATTCGCCGGCCCAGCAGTCGTTCGCGCGGCTTGCGGTGAGCACCCAGCACTACGCCTTCAGCCTGCAGGCGTTCATGGAAGTAGCCGACCGCTTCGCCGGCGACGAGTACGACTTCATCTTGCGGGAAACCACCACGGCCCAGATTATCTCCGACGTGGCCACGTTCCGCAGCGATGCCGGCATTCTGTACTTGGACAGCTTCAACGAGCGGGTGCTGATGAAGGCTTTTGCCGATTCGCACCTCACCTTCACCCCGCTGTTCTCAGCCCGTACCCACGTATTCATGAGCGAGAAACATCCGCTGGCGAAAAGCGCCGTGCTGAAGCTGGAAGATTTGGCCGACTACCCGCGCTATTCCTTCGAGCAGGGCCCTTCGGCGTCCCTGTATTATGCGGAAGAGCCGCTGGCTTATCTGCCCCACAGCAAGAACATCGCCATCACCGACCGCGGCACCCTCACCAACCTGCTTGCCAACCACAGCGGCTACACGCTCTCCACCGGCGTGCTTTCCGAAGAGATGCACACGGGCATCGTGTCCATTCCGCTGGAGGAGGAAATCACCATGACGGTAGGTTACCTGATGCACAGCCAGCGGAACGCCTCTCCACTGCTTGTGGCCTACCTGGAACAACTGCGAGAAGTGATCCGCCAAAACCCCACCGTGAGCAGCCAAGAATGAGACAAAGGGACAACCCTAATGTCTCATTAAATCTTGCGGAGGACCTCCATGACGAAGTCGCTGTTCACGTAGAGGGTTTCTTCGTCCACGTTTTCAGCCACATCGTCGCGCTCGGCGAAGAAGGCGGGCTTGCCGTCCAGCTGGCCCACCAGGTGCATGGCCTGATGGCCGTGCTTCATGGCGAAGGCGGAAGCGCTGTCCTTCCAGCACTGCGTGCCCTTCTCCACGGAAATGCCCACTGCCGAGGCGGCCTTGCGCACAATGCGGTCCATGCGGGAAGAAGGCTTCTTGTGCAGGAACTTGCCTTCCTTTTCCATAAGGGTGAGCTGGCCGGCGCCAAGGCCTTCCAGGTCAACGATGATGGCGCCGCGCAAATCCTGGGCGTGCTCCTCCAGGAAGGCGCGCATGCCGCCGTTGTCGGCCAGCTGGGCGCCCAGCGCCACAAACCAAACCTCCACGTTCACGGCAGGGTTGTAGAAGCTCACCACTTCGTCACGCAGGGCCTCCTGCGGCGCCGACTGCCCCAGACCGTCGCTGGTGCCGTCGGCCAAAGCGGTGATGTCCAGCCCAGTGTCTTCGGGCAGGTCGAGGTCTTCATCGGTAGAGCGGGTGGAAACGCGCCCCAGGCTCTCGCGTGAGAAAGCGCCGCCGCTCCAATGGCGGCCGCGGCGGTTGTGGCTGGGCACGTCGTCGTCATCGTTAAAGCCGAAATCGGCGGACTCTTTCAGGGCCTCGTAAGGGTCTTCCTCTTCGGCGCGGAAGCTCTCCCAGCCGCCGCGGGCAGCGCCCACCGAACGGGCATCGAAGCTCTCGTCCACCGACAGCCATTCCTGCGGGGTTACCTCTTCCGCCTTCTTGCCCTTGTTGCGGTGCTTGCCGAAGAGACGGCCCAGGCGCGACTTGGGCATGGACACGTAACCAGGGCCGGCAAACGCGCCGGTTTCGGTAATCTGGCTTTGGTAATCGGAGTCGTCAGCGTCCTCCACGTAGATTTCCTGGTCGGCAACGTCTTCCAGCAGTTCGTCCCCTACCGGCTCGAACACGCCCGTGGCGCTGCCGAAAGCGCCGGCGGTGGCCACCGTCTTCGGCTCTTCCGCCGCCGGGGCCGGCGGCTCGTCCCCCAACGCCGGCACCATCACCCGCGGAGCGGGGGCGGTAGCTTGGGGGGAAGTGGCGGGGCG
>NZ_QIBY01000008.1 GCF_003725335.1 Parvibacter caecicola | reverse complement strand
GCCGCAGTCGGCGCGGCGCCCCAGCCCGCCCCGGCCGCCGCGCCGACTGCGGCTGCCGTGCCCCAGCCGGCCCCTGCTGCGGCCGCCGTGTCCGCCGCGCCTCAGCCTGCGCCCAATGTGCCTGACGCGCCGGTTGCCCCCACTGCTCCCGTCTCGGCCGTTGCGGCCCCGGCGCCCACTGCGGCGCCCCAGCCCGCAGGTCCGGCCCCTGCGCCCGCCGCGCCGCTTCTGCAGTGCCGCGACCTCACCAAGGTGTACGGCGCCACCGTGGCGCTCGACCACTTCAACATCACTGTGCCGGCCGGCCGCATCGTGGGGCTTTTGGGCCCCAACGGCTCCGGCAAAACCACGCTGCTGAAGATGATTGCCGGCGTATCGCATCCCACCAGCGGAAACATCCTTGTGAACGGCATGGCGGTGGGCCCCCAAACCAAGGCGCAGGTGTCCTTCCTGCCCGAGCGCCCCTATTTCTCCCGCTCCATGCGAGTGCGGGACATGCTGGCCTATTTCGCCGACTTTTACGCCGACTTCGACTTGCCTATGGCCCACGACATGTTGGCGCACCTGGGGGTGAACGAGGCGGCTGCTTGCTCGTCGCTTTCCAAAGGCACGGTGGAAAAGGTGCAGCTGGTGCTGGTGATGGCCCGCCATGCCGCCTTGTACCTGCTGGACGAGCCCATCGGTGGCGTTGACCCGGCGGCGCGCGATTACATTCTGCAAACCATCATCCAAGGGTATCGCCCCGGCGCCACCATCATCCTGTCCACGCATCTGGTGCGCGATGTGGAAGAGGTGCTGGACGATTTCATCCTGCTGCGCTACGGCCAAATGCTGTTGCACGCGCCAGTGACCTATGTAACCCAAGAAAAAGGCACCACGCTGGACGCGTTTTTCCGGGAGGAGTTCCGATGCTAGGAAAGCTGATTGCCTATGAATTTCGCGGACTGTGGAGACCGGTGCTGATCGTGTTGCTGATAATGGCGGTGGCTGGTGTGGCCGGTACCCTGAGCTGCAACGCGATTGAGGTCGTTTCGGATTACTACGGCGGCCTTAAGGTTGGCGCCTCCGACGTGGCGGGAGATGTTGCCATCGCGCTGGTGCTGTTCACCTTGTTTTCCGGCTTTGTGGTGTGGGCCGGGGTGATTGCCCTGTTCATCGTGGTGGTGAGTCGCTTCTACCGCACCATGTTCACCGACCAGGGATACCTCACCCTTACGCTGCCCGTCTCCACCGCCGCCCTGGTGCTGGCGAAGTACCTGGTGGCCTTCATTCTGATGTTGGTGGGAGTGGCCCTTGCCATCGCAGTGTACTCGGCGATGCTGACAACCATCATGGGAGAGTATGGGCCTTCTGCCACCATGGTAATTCTGGCGATGCTGGGCGGCAGCTTCGGCTTTTTCAACGACGCTGAGCCGGTGGCCGCCGTTGCCGGAACGGTGAACACCGTCATCAGCATCGGGTATCAGCTGGGGCTGGCCTGGCTGGCGCTGGCACTGGGGGCATGGTGGGCCAAGCGCCACAAGGTGGCCGCCGCGGTGGGCATCTTCCTGGGCATCGGTTGGCTGGTTTCGCTGGTGTTTTCCATCGCGGACGTGATCGCGCTTACTACGGGCGGCTACGGCTATGGATGGGGGATGGCCAACCTTGCCACTGGCGCGGTGTCGGTGGTGCGTATGGTCAGCTTCGTCTTGGCGGCGGTGGGCTGCGTGGCTCTCGCCGTTTTCGTGGTGAGGCGCAAGGTGGATCTCAGCTAAGCGCCGGCTGACTGCCGCTTCGGCGCCCGTTTGCCAAGGATGCGTCGAACGGCCCCGCGCCCGCAGCGCGAGGAAATGCCATTTGCAAAACTGCTTTCTTCCGCCGGAGGGCGAAAGCGTACAATACGCCCACGCGCGAGGGGCCGATGGCGCCTGCAGTTTGCCGGGCCCGCCGTGCTTGTATCCCATGACGCAAGGGGCCTGCCATGACCGCGAAACACATTCTCACCTACGACTCCACGCTGCGTGATGGCGAGCAGTGCGAAGGCATCACGTTGTCGCTGGAAGACAAGCTGCGCATCGTGCAGCGGCTGGACGAGTTCGGCATCGATTACATCGAAGGCGGCTTTCCCGCTTCTAACCCCAAGGATGTGGCCTTCTTCCAGCAAGTGCAGCAAATGGGGCTGCGCCATGCCCAAATTGCTGCCTTCGGCTCCACCTGCCGCAAGGGAGTGGCCGCGGAGGAAGACCAGGGGCTGACGGACCTTTTGGCTTGCGGGGCGCCGGTGGTTACCATTGTGGGCAAAACCTGGGATGCTCAGGTGGAACGGGCCCTGCGCACCACGCTGGATGAGAATCTGCGCATGATCGCCGAGTCGGTGGCGTTTCTGAAGGCGGCAGGCCGGCGTGTGGTTTTCGATGCCGAGCATTACTTCGACGGCTTCAAGACCAACCGCAGCTACGCGCTGCAGTGCGTGGAGGCGGCGCTGCGGGCAGGGGCCGATTCGGTGGATTTGTGCGAAACCAACGGCGGCTGTTTGCCCTTCGAGGTTGAAGAGGTGGTGGCCGCCACCGTGGAGCGCTTCCCGGAAGGGAACTTCGGCATTCACTGCCACAACGACAGCGGCTGTGCGGTGGCCAACACGCTGGCAGCGGTGCGGGCCGGTGCCACGGAGGTGCAGGGCACCGTGAACGGCTACGGCGAGCGGGTGGGCAACACCGATCTGCTCACCGTCATCGCCAACTTGGAGCTGAAGATGGGGCTAGACACGGTGGGGGCCCACAGCCTTGAGCAGCTGACCAGCGTTTCCCACTACATCGCCGAGTTGTGCAACGTGTCGGTGCCGGCCCATTACCCCTACAGCGGCACCAGCGCTTTCGCCCACAAAGGCGGCCTGCACGCCAGCGCCATCGCCAGGTTCCCCGAGGCCTACGAGCACACCAAGCCCGCGCTGGTGGGCAACAGCAGCCGCATGCTGGTGAGCGAGCTGGCTGGCAAGGCGTCGCTTCTGCAGAAGGCGGCCAGCCTGGGCTTCGACCTTTCGGCCCCGTGGATTGACGAGCAGGCCATTCTGGACGAAATCAAAGATCGCGAAGCCCGCGGCTTCTCTTACGAGGTGGCGGACGGCTCGCTGGGGTTGCTGCTCATGCGCAAACTGGGGGCCTATCGGCCGTCGTTCACGCTGGAGAGCTTTCGCGTGATCGTGGACGATCGGGAAGACACCGGGGCGCTGGCGAAGGACGCCATGTCGGAGGCCACCATCAAAATCCATGTGGGGGACAAGCGCTTTGTGGCCACGGGCGAAGGGGCCGGCCCGGTGGGGGCGCTGGACAATGCGCTGCGGTTGGCCATTGCCGAGAGCTATCCGCAGGTGGCCCAGATGGAACTGACCGACTACAAAGTGCGCCTGCTGGACGAGAGCCAGGGCACCGACGCCATCACCCGCGTGACCATCACCACCAGCGACGGCCACGGCAGCTGGGGCAGCGTAGGGGTTTCCGAGAACGTGATCGAGGCTTCGTGGAACGCGCTGGTGGATTCCATCGAGTACGGCCTGTACCGCGCCCGCAGCCGCAGTTAGTGTCAGGGGGACGTTCACTTTTGACACACGCTGCTGGCTGTTGTGCCCGGTAGTGTTTCTTCGTGTGTCAAAAGTGAACGTCCCCCTGACACGCCCCCCTCTGTCAGCTGCTACTATCGTGTGCTAAAGTATTCGCAACGGATTTTGATCTGGCGGCGCAAGAAGGGAGCGGCGGCAATGGCGGAAAAACAGCCGGATATTCGCACGGCGGAAGTGGACGACCTGCTGAAGGTTCTGGCCACCCTGCAAGACGAGGACGCGATATTCGCCCTGCTGGAAGACTTGTTCACCATTCGCGAGATTCGCGAAACCTCGCAGCGCCTTGCGGTGGCGCGGCTGCTGTCGACCGGCAAGCCCTACACCGCCATCGAACAGGCTACCGGCGCCTCCGCCACCACTATTGCCCGCGTGTCAAAGTGCCTCAGCTACGGCGCCGGCGGCTACGCCAAAGCCCTGGAGGTGCTGGGGGAAGAGTAGCCCCTGACACGCCCCCCACGCTGTCGGCACCTCCTCGGCGTTGCTAGCGCGCAGTGATTACGGTGCCCGTTTCTCCGCGCAAGCCGGCAGCGGCACATTCAAGGGAAGTGACCAGAGCTTTGCCGGTGGGGCAGCGCTCGACAAAGCTCAAGCAGGCTTCGATTTTGGGCAGCATGCTGCCGGGGGCAAACTGCCCCTCTACTATGTAAGCTTTCGCCTGCTCGGGGGTCATGACGCTGAGGGCTTCCTGTTGGGGAGTGCCGAAGTTGATGCAAACCTTTTCGACGGCGGTAAGAATGATTAGCATGTCTGCCTGGAACTCGGCGGCTAGCATGGCTGCGGAACGGTCCTTGTCTATCACGGCCGCTACGCCGCGGTAGGCGCCATTTTCCTCCACAACAGGAACGCCGCCACCGCCGGCGCACACCACTACATACCCGGCATCGGATAAATCGCGCACGGCGTCAAATTCAACGATGCGGCGGGGCAGCGGGGAGGGCACTACGCGACGCCAGCCGCGACCGGAGTCCTCCTTCACGGTCCACCCCTTTTCCTCTGCTTGGGCACGGGCTTCTTCTTCGGTCATGAAAGGCCCCACCGGCTTTGTGGGTTTTTCGAAGGCGGGATCGGCGGCGTCCACTACCGTTTGGGTGACGATGTTCGCGGTTGAGCGCATGATGTCGCGCGCCTTCAATTCGTTCAGCAGTGCTTGCGAAAGCTGATAGCCGATGTAGCCTTGGCTCATGGCGCCGCATTCCGGGAAGGGCATGGCCGGCACTTTGCTGCCGAGCTGGGAGCTGGCAAGGGCAAAGGCGTCGTTGATCATGCCCACCTGAGGTCCGTTGCCGTGGGTGACCACCACATTCGCTCCGGTTTCTGCCAGGTCAATGATGTTCCGGGCGGTTTCTTTCACCAATTCAGCTTGCTCTTCGGGGGTGTTTCCAAGGGCGTTTCCGCCCAATGCCACCACAATGGTGGGGCCGTCGGATTTCTGGTAAGGCATGGGGCCTCCTTTTGATTGATGGGCGAGGGAAATTGAAAGCCCGGGAAAACGCATGCTTCCCGGGCCGATGGTAAAGCCGCTGTAGGCCTACTTGAGGGTGGCGTACATGACCGCTTTAATGGTGTGCATGCGGTTTTCCGCTTCTTGGAATACGCGAGAAGCGTCCGACTCGAACACGGCATCTTCAACTTCCATCTCGGTAACGCCGAACTGCTCGGCGATTTCAGCCCCGATGGTGGTGTTGGTGTCGTGGAACGAGGGGAGGCAGTGGAGGAAGATGGCGCCTGGCTTGGCCATGGCCATAACCTCTTCGGTTACGCGGTAGGGGGCCAAAAGCGCAATGCGGTCCTTCCACAGTTCGGCCGGCTGGCCCATGCCCACCCACACGTCGGTGTACACGGCGTCAGCACCGGCAACGCCTTCGGCAATGTTGTCGGTAACGGAGAGAATCGCTCCGGTTTTAGCGGCGATTTCCTGGCATTTTTCCCAAAGTTCGGTGGGGTAGGTGCGGTTTCCGGGCACATCGGCCTGCGGGCCCACCTGGGTGAAGTTAATGCCCAGCTTGGCGCAGATGACCAGAAGGGACGAGGCGGTGTTGCCCACCTGGCCGAAGAACACCAGTTTGCGGCCGCGCAGGTCTTGCCCAAACTCCTCCTGCATGGTGAGAACGTCGGCGAGCGCTTGCGTGGGGTGGAATTGGGCAGTAAGGCCGTTCCATACCGGCACGCCGGCGTTGTTGGCCAGGTCTTCCACCACAGACTGCTCAAAGCCGCGGTATTCGATGCCGTCGTACATGCGGCCCAGCACCCGGGCAGTGTCCTCGATGGACTCTTTCTTGCCCATTTGGGACGAGCCGGGATCCAGGTAGGTAACCCCCATGCCCAGGTCCATGCCGCCCACTTCGAAGGCGCAGCGGGTGCGGGTGGAGGTCTTCTCGAACAGCAGCACGATGTTCTTGCCCTCTAGCCAACGGTGGGGCACGCCGCAGCGCTTCAGGTTCTTGAAGTCGCGGGCAAGGTCGAGCAGATAATTAATCTCCTCGGTGCTGAAGTCGAGCAGTGTGAGGAAATGCTTGCCAGAAAGATTGAGTCCCATAGTGGCCGTCCTTTCGTTGAAGGTGATGATTGCGGGGAGGAAGGGGCCGCCGGCTGGTGCGCCGGCGGCCCGAAGCGGGGGGCTAGATTGCAGCGCGGGCGAAGGGCATGGACATGCAGCGTGGGCCGCCACGGCCGCGGGACAGCTCCTCGGAAGGCATGACGCAAAGCTGGATGCCCGCCTGCTCCAGAAGGCGGTTGGTAACCACGTTGCGTTCGTACACGCAAACTTTGCCGGGGGCGATGGCAAGCGTGTTGGAGCCGTCGTTCCACTGCTCGCGGGAGGCCTCCACAGGGTCGCCTCCGCCGCATTCCAAAAGCGTCACTTCATCTAGGCCAGTGGCCATTTCTAAGATGTGCTTCAGATCGGAAACCAGCTCGTCCACAATCACCTCGCCAGGGTTGTCGCCCTTGCGCAGGCGGTAGGCCTTCAGCTCGTCGTACATGCCTGGGTACACGGTGAACTTGTCGTAGTCGATTTGGGTGCACACAGTGTCCAGGTGCATGGTTTCGTAGCCCCAGGGAATCTTGATGGCGTACACCGTTTCGATGGTGGAGGGAACCGGGCCCCAGAACAGGTTTTTCGCCAGCTTGTCGATGGCCGCCGCCTCGGTGCGCTGGGAAAGCCCGATGGCCAACGTGGTTTTGTTAATGTTCAGCACGTCGCCGCCCTCGATGTGGGCTTTGTCCTGGCTGTCGTACCAGAAGGGGGTGCCGGCGAAGTCGTCGTGATAGGTGAGGAAGGTTTTGTAGAAGGGCACCTCGCGGCTGCGCTGGTTGTAGTACATCCGGTGCAGCGAAACGCCGTTGGAAATGGAGGCGATGGGGTCGCGGCTGAAGTAAGACGAGGGCATGGGGTATACCACCAGATCGTCCGGTGCCAGGCCGTCGCCGTCCAGCCGCGCGAGGGTCTTTGGCCCATTGGCCAGTTCCAGTTCGTGAAGGCGCATGCCCAAGAGGGCTTTCTGCACAAAAGCAGCGTTGTCCTCGATGCTTTCCAGCTTGGCCCGCACCAGCGGCAAAAGCTCCGGATCGGTCATGACCAGCTGGCTCGTGTACTCATCCAAAAACGCTTTTTTGGCTTCCGGATGCTGGTCAAGGGTTTCCGCCAGCAGGTCTTCCATGTACAGTACCTCGGCGCCCTCATCGCGCAGTATTTTGGCGAAGGCGTCATGCTCCATCTGAGCATAATCCAGATAAAACGCATCGTGAATCCAGCACTTCTCGAACTCGTCGGCCTTCATGCCCACGAGTTCCTGGCCCGGTTTGTGCAGCACAACGCGCTGCAGTTGACCGATTTCGCTGGTAACGTCGATCGGTTTCTTTGCCATGTTCATCTCCTTAGGTTCTCTCGTTTGCTTGGCAAGTTTTTCAAATTCCAGTTAGTTAGGGAAGGGGAATGGTGGCGGATATGGCGCAGAACACCATGCACACCGCACTCATGAGCAGCCACCACTTCCAGCAGGTTTTCCACCACTGCCCCAGGCTCACTTTGCACACGGCCAGGCCGGCCACCAAGATGGCGCTGGTGGGGGCGATGATGGTCATCATGGGTTCCGCTAGGCACACGGCGGTAACGGCGCCCTCGGGGTTCAGCCCCATCAGCTCGGTGAGGGGGCCGAAGATGGGCATCGTGAGGGCCGCCAGGCCCGAAGAGCTGGGCACCAGGATGGTGAGCAAGTTCTCCACTATGTACAGGATGGAGGAATACACTGCCGGCGCCACGCCCGCCAGTCCGTTGGCCAGCGCGTTTAGGATGGTGTCGATAATCATGCCGTTGGTGGCGATGACCAGCACGCCGCGGGCAAGGCCGATGACGATGGCAGAGAACGCAAAGTCCTTCAGGCCCACAACAAATTCTTGTGCGATTTTGCCCTGGGAGAAGCCGGCAATGATGCCGGAGATGAGGCCCATGCCCATGAAGATGGCGGACACTTCGGCCATGTACCAACCCTGGGTGACCAGGCCCCACACCAGAAGCACCATGCCAGCCAAAAATACCAGCAGGATCCATTTCTGGCGAGCGGTGAAGGGGGTGTCGTCGGCCACCTTCTCAAGTTCAGCGCGCTTGGCCAGGTCGTCTTTGTAGGTAAGCGATTTCTCCGGATTTTTCCGCACTTTGCGGGCGTACAGCATCACCCACGCAATGGACATGCCCACAATCACCACGAACATGATGAGACGCAGCCACAGTTGGGGATTGCCCGTGATGCCCAAGATGCCCTGCGACACCAGCACGCTGAAGGGGTTCACCGTCGAGGCGATGTAGCCGGCTTTCGCGCCAATGAATACAATCATGAATGCCGTTATGGAGTCGAAGCCCATCGATATCATGATGGGCAAGAATATGGCGAAGAAGGGCAGTGTCTCTTCTGCCATGCCGAACGTTGAGCCGCCCAAGGCGAACAGCAGCATCGCGATGGGAATCACGATAATGTCCTTCTTCTTGAAGCGCCTCACTACGCGGCGCATGCCGGCATCGATGGCGCCGGTAGCGGTGATGATTTGGAAGGCGCCGCCCACCACGAACACGAACGCCACTACCTCTGCGGCCGCCACAATGCCGTTGACCGGCGCTTCAAGCAGGGCGTCGAAACCCTGGCGCAGGTCGATTTCCTTCCCGGTTTCAGGATCCACCGAAACCTTGTCCACTTCCTGGTACGTGCCGGCAACCGTTACTTCGCGGCCGTTCACCTCAGCGGTCTCGAAGGCGCCAGACGGTACGATCCAGGTCAAGATTGCCACCACGATCATCAACAGGAAGATGATCGTGTAGGTATGGGGGATCTGGATCTTTTTCTTGGCTGCTTCTGCCATTTCCCACTCCTCTCTCTTGGTCTTCGCCCCGGCGGGGCTTTTCCTGAGGAAAATGATTCCAAGCTTTCAAGGCGGGGAGCTGAAGGCGTTTTCAGGGGGAGAGGGCCCGCTAGCCAGCGGATTATTCGGTGACTTTTAATGTCTCATCGCAAACCATGACGATATTTAATGTCTATTGCGCGAAAAAGCGACTTTTCTCGTTGGCTTCCGTTACGTATGCTGCTTTCCAAGCAAAGTGAAGAAGGAGTTTTCTGTGACCGTAGATGTGAACAGCGAAATAGGGAAAATCAGGCAGGTTATCGTGCACCGCCCGGGGGTTGAAACGCAGCGCTACCCCCACGGCGACTTTCTGCAGGTGTTCCCCCTGCGCCCCGGCATGTCTTCCTTCAATTTGGAAGAGGCCGAGAAGGAGTTTTCCGAATTTAACCAGGTGCTTCGGAGCCAGGCGGTGGAGGTGTTTGAGCTGACGGATCTCTTGGTGGAGGCGCTAGACGCTTCGCCGTTGGCCCGGGAAGACCTCATTTCAAGTTTCTTGCGGGATGCAAGCATACGGGGCAACGACTTGCAGGAGGCGGCTCGTGTCGTGCTGGTGGCAGCCTCGTCTAACGGCGATTTAGTGCGGCGGCTTTTCAGCGGCATACGCTATGAAGAGACGACTTTAGACGAGCGCAGCGCCTTTCCCCTGGCGTTTCTCACGGGGAACAACTTTGACTCGGAAGGCTTCCTATTGGGGCCGCTGAACACGGCGTTTTTCGTGCGTGATCCCATGAATGTGGTGGGGGAGGGTGTTACCTTAAATCGCATGTACTGGCCATTCCGGGGCAGAGAGGTGGTGCTGTATGAGATCATAAAGCGCTACCACCCGTTATTTTCGGGGGTGCCCCAGTGGTACGACCATGGCGGGTCGTTTTACCTAGAGGGGGGCGATGTGGTGAACATCGACGCCCGCACGGTGGCGCTGGGCATGTCGTCGCGTACAGAAGCGACGGCAATAGACGTGCTGTGCCAGCGGCTTCTGTGGGGAGGACGCGGCTCTCAGGTGGATGACGTATTCGTGTTCACTGTTCCGCAAGAGGGCAACCGCGTGCACCTTGACGCATACCTCTCGCGCATCGACTACGACAAGTTTCTGGTGGATCCGTTGCTGCAGGAGAACGCCTCGGTTTACCGGGTCCGTCGCGGTTATGCCCAGGGCGATGTGCGGGTAGAGCTGCTCACCTCTAACATCAGCACCATTCTGGGGCTTATGGTGAAAGAGGTGGGGGTGCGCGTGGTGGAGTTTGGCAACGCCTCCATTGGGCAGATGCAGCGCGAATACGAAAATGGATCGTTGGGCACGCTGTGCTTATCCCCCGGCAACCTCTGCGTATGCAAGGAGAACGTTTGGACCAATGACGCCCTGGATAAGGTGGGCATGACGCTGCACCCGGTTTCCATTCAAGAGCTTACGGCTGGATTTGGCGGTCCGAGCAGTCTGTGCTTGCCGCTTTGGCGGGAAAAGCTGTAGGGCGCGCACCATGGATATAGGTGAGAACATCCGCCACCTGCGCAAAAACCTCGGACTTTCCCAAGCGGAGTTTGCCCAAAGGATGGATGTGACCAAGGAAACGGTTTCCCGATGGGAGAGCGGCCGGAGCTTCATTCGCCGCAACAATATCGAGAAGATACGAACGGTGTTCGGGGTACCAGTGGAGCACCTGTTGGGAGAGGTGGTCCCTACAAGGCAGGACGTGAAGCTTCCGGTGGCCGATGGCGCTTCCAGAGCGGAGGGGAAGGCGGCCCAGGGCGAAGGCGTTTTTCCCGCCTACAAGGTGGACAGGTCGGCTTCGGGCACCATGTTGCGCTATCTGGCCCAAGCTATGGCGCCGGCGGATGTGGCACAACGTCACCCGGCCTCATTTTTCGTTAGGCTGGATTCGGTGGATCTGGCAAAGGTGTACCCGCAGGGCTGTCTGTTGTTGGCGGATCAGCGGATGCGCCCCTACAATGGCTGTACGGTGGTGGCCATCGTGGACGACTCGATTACCGTGATTCGCCGCTTCCAAGCTGGAAACAATACCGTGGTGCTTTCAACGCTGGGATTAAAAGCGCCACAGCCCGACCTTGTGCTGGATAAGCGCCGAGTGCGCATCCTGGGAACGGTGGTGTGGTTTCAGGCGGGCCACGATGTGACCCCCGATTAGGTTAGGGCGTGTCAGGGGGACGTTCGCTTTTGACGCACGATATTGGCTGTCATGTCCGGCAGTGCTTCTTCGTGTTTCAAAAGTGAACGTCCCCCTGACACGAATATGGCATTATCCCCGTTCCCTGACAGCTCCCGTCGGCCCCACGCCTTACGCGAAGTCGTTTTTGGTGAGGGGGTTTTGAGCCAGGGCCAGCCGCTTGCGCAGCACCTGCAGCCGGCGCGAGGCTTCCAGCAGCAGCTGGCAGCGGGTGCCGATGGGGGAGGTGTTGGTGTCCAGGAACCTCCCAATCTCATCGCGGGAAAGCTCGAAGGTTTCAATCAGCTCGTTCTCGCCCAGTTGCGGCTCTCCCGCCTTCTCCACGTAAGCGATGGCCACCTGCACATTCTCTTCTCCCATGCCGGTGGAGGAGAAGCCGCTTTGGGGCAGCAGCTGGTAGGCGGGGCCTTCCAGGTCGGTGCGCAGGCGACACCCGGTTTCCTCCATCAGCTCGCGGTTGATGGTTTCTTCCAGCGACTCGCCCTCGTCGATGAGGCCGGCCGGCAGCGCCACGCACCAGGCGTTCAGCGGATAGCGGAACTCGCGGATGAGCAGAATGCTGTCGTTGGGCAAAATGGGGTAGATGCACACCGCATCCGGCTTCGGCGGCAGCCCGGCGGCGTTGCGCTCCAGCTGCTCGGTGTAGTCTTCTAGGTTCTTGCGGGACACGCTTTCATAGGTGAAGGTCTCGCCGTTGTCCTTCTCGTACGTGAGCACGTACTTGTTGATCCAGCCTTCGCTCACTTGCTGGATGGCCACCAATTTGGGGTGCTTTCGAGTTTCGTTTTCTTGGGTCATAGCGGGTCCTCCTCCCGTATGCGTTGTTGCCAGCCTCCTGCCTTCGTCCCATTCCCGCCTTCCTGACCTGTGCCCATAAAAGGAAAGGCGGCCTGGGGAGCCGCCTTCGGGTTGGGTGGATGTTGCCGGGAATACAACATCCAGGAGAGAGAAAAGGGAAAGGAAGATGTTTCTCTGGCACGTAATATAGGGGCTCTGGGAGAAACAATAGAGAACAGGCCCCCGCAGTCACCCCGCTATGAGCGTTCGGTTGACGTTTCGTAAAAAAGCCCCCTGGGCCGTGAGGGCGCAGGGGGCTTGCGAGTGCGTTATGCGCGAGAAGCTTAGAACTTCTTGAAGGCGCTCTTCTGGGCGAAGCAGATGGGGCACTTCTCGAAATCGTCGCCCTTGTGGATGTAGCCGCACACGGGGCACAGGTAGTAAGCCTGGTCGTCGGGGGCGTCGATGTTGTTGTAGGCGTCCAGGTACAGCTCGGCGTGCACCGCCTCGGCCAGCTTGGCGCGGGTGAACGCTTGCACGGCTTCGGTCTCGCCCTCTTCAATGGCCTTGGCGATGAAGGCGGGGTACATGTCGGAGGTCTCGTACATTTCGCCCAGGGCGCCGGCGATGAGGTTGAGGTCGGTTTCCACGCCGCTCATCTCGGGGGCCTCGGGGCGCACGAAGTCGGGCTCCACCTTCTGGATCAGCTTGGTTTCCATGGCGATGTGAATCTGCTCGGCCTCGGAAGTGGCCTCGAACTGGCGGGCGATCTGGTCGTAGCCGGCCTCGCGGGCGATCTTGGCGAACGCCTTGTACTTGGCGGAAGCGCCGGTTTCGCCGGTCACGGCGGCCTTCAGGTTATCGAGAGTGGTGCCAACGACGGTCTCGCTCTCGTGGGCGATATTGAAATTGGTGCTGTTGTCAGCGGTGGGCACAACGGCGCGAACCTTCATTCCCTGAATGGACATTTGCGTTTCTCCTTACTTCGCATGCGCGGCTGATTGCCGCATTGGGGTAACCATTATAGAAGTCTCGCGGGGGATGGGAACAAGGGCGCGCGCTAATTCAAAAAGTTGCGACAACTGCCCGGTGCCGCAGTGGCACAGGACGGCGGCGCGGTTGACGCTTTTGCGGCTGGCCCCAATCATCCGGCCTAGGGGACTTTTCAAGCGCTATTATGGTGAGGTTCAACGGTTGGTTGCCGAAGGCGCGGCAAGCGTTTCGCGAACGTTTGCTTATCTCTTCGGGAAATACAAAGGAGTTGCAGTATGGAGCGGAAAGTGGCCTGGAACGAGCGCAGCCAAGAGGATTTGGCGGCCATGGAGCAGCTGGCGGAAGAGTACCGCCGGTTCATTTCGGAGAACAAAACCGAGCGGGAATGCACGCAGGTAGCCATTGCGCTGGCGGAGGCGGCCGGATACAAACCGCTTTCTCGGGCGATTGCCGAAGAACTGCCGCTGCAGCCGGGCGACAAGGTGTGGGCCCAGGCGAAGGGCAAGGCGCTCATCTTGGTGCACGTGGGCCGCGCTCCCATGGCCCAGGGGCTGAACATCTTGGGCGCCCACATCGACTCGCCGCGGCTGGACATAAAGCAGAACCCTCTCTACGAGGCCCAGGGGTTGGCGCTGCTGGACACCCATTACTACGGCGGCATCAAAAACTACCAGTGGGTGGCGCTGCCGCTGGCGCTGCACGGTGTGGTGGCCAAGACCGACGGCACGGTGGTGGATGTGGTGATTGGCGAAGACGAGACCGATCCGGTGTTCTGCGTGACCGACCTGCTGCCTCACCTGGGCCGCGCGCAGCTGGCGAAAACCGGCGACAAGGTGGTGGAAGGGGAAGATCTCGACTTGCTGGTGGGCAGCTTTCCGGCACAGGCGGAGGCGGCCGAGGGCGAAGGCGAAGGTGTCGAGGCGGACAAGCCGGAGGCCCCGAAAGACCCGGTGAAGACCCGTTTCCTGCAGCTGCTGGAAGAGAAGTACGGCATCGGCGAGGAGGACTTCCTGTCGGCCGAGCTGGAAGTGGTGCCGGCCGGCCCCGCCCGCGAGCTGGGGCTGGACCGCTCGATGATCATCGGTTACGGCCAGGACGACCGCGTATGCGCATTCACGTCGCTAAAGGCGCAGCTGGCGTTGGCCGCCTCTCCGGTGGTGCCCGATACCACGGCGGTGTGCGTGCTGGTGGACAAAGAGGAAATCGGCTCGGTGGGGGCCACCGGCATGACCTCCCGCTTCTTCGAGAACACCATGGCCGAGATCATGGAGCTGGCGGGCGAGAGCGGCATGCTGTTGCTGCGGCGCGGGCTGGAGGCGTCGCGCATGTTGTCCAGCGACGTGTCCGCCGGATTCGACCCCGCCTATGCCAGCGTGTTCGAGGCGAAGAATTCCGCCTACCTGGGGCGCGGCCTGGTGTTCAACAAATACACCGGTGCCCGCGGCAAGAGCGGCTCCAACGACGCCAGCGCCGAGTACGTGGCGCGGGTGCGCCGGGTGATGGACGATGCCGGCGTGTTCTTCCAAACGGCCGAGCTGGGGAAGGTGGACGCCGGCGGCGGTGGCACCATCGCCTACATCCCTGCCGAGTACGGTATGGACGTGATCGACAGCGGCGTGGCGGTGCTGTCGATGCATGCGCCCTGGGAAGTCACTAGCAAGATTGACGTGTACGAAGCCTACCGCGGCTACGAAGCCTTCCTGCGCCATATGTAGTCGCCGCATTTCCGGAGGTCCGTGGAAGGCGTGTCAGCGTTCGGGTCGAATTCGTAGGGCAGAGATTCTGTCTCTGCCTAAAGCTGCAAATGGAACTCGGGGACGCCTCCGACGCGCCCTGCTATGCAGGAAAGGTCATCAACTGGTTGCCGCGGAGGTCTTCCACCCAGGCGCGCAGGATGCGGCCGTCCTCCACCTGCATTTTCGCGATGGTGCGCACGCTGCCGTTACGGGGGCGCAGCACGGCGCCGGGGCACAGCAGCAGTTTCGCCGGCCGCACCGACGAGCCCCACTCAAGCCGTGGGTAATGCACGTGGCCGTGCACGATCACATCGGGGATGGGGTCCCCCGGCTTCAACCGCTGAGGGAAGGCGCGTGGCGTGACGTAGATGGGCTCGTGGCCCACCAGGAAGCGCACCCCTTCGATTTCCGGTATGGCGAAGTGGTCCACGTCGCTGCCGTATTCGGGGAAGTCGTTGTTGCCCAGCACCGCGATGGTGGGGGCCAGGCAGCGCAGCTCGGTGAGCACCGAGGGGCGGCCGATGTCGCCGGCGTGGATGATCACGTCGCTGTCGGCCAGCGCCGCGTAGGCGGCCGGATCCAGCGTGCCGTGGGTGTCGGATATGAAGCCAATGGTTTTCATGGGAGCCATGATAGCAGAGGTGCGGGGCATGACGTTACCCCCGTCCCCCTGCCATGCCTTCCCATCTGTCAAAAGTGAACGTCCCCCTGATACGCTTGCCTTTTATTCCGCCAGCGGATAGTAATGAAGGACCGGTGGAGGATTGGTGCGCGGCTTATGGAGTGGGGTCAAGGCTATTGCGGCGGTGGAGCCAACTCGGTATAAAAGCAACACGCAGTAAACGGAGCGCCTTCGAACAGGAAACGCGCCGGGCCGCACACGAAGCAAGGGCCGCAGGGCCGAAAGCAGAAAGCGGGCTGGTCCTGGGCGGGGGTAAGTCGCAACTGCAGCGTTCGGTCAAGGGGTCAAAATGGCTTGGCCGTTCGCGGAACGCCGCCCGGGGGCGGCGTCTTCCAAGCCGGGAAAACCGGCATCGTTTCGCAACGCGCTTGCGCGGTGGCATTGCTGGAGTAGGCACTGGGTCCGAGTTTGAGAGGGGACTCTGCCCCCCAGTGCCACTTCGCACGGCTATTGTGGAATCCTTGACCCGCCAAATTCGCCAACCAGGCAAAGGGCTAAGCGACGTGTTTGGCCCAGCCGCAGGCAAAGGCTGTTTTGGGGCCATTGCCAGCCTGAAGTGACCTGCGCGTCTGTTGGCCTTTCTCCTTAGCGCTCGCCCGGTGCCATCCGCGAAAACGGACCATCGGGCGAGAGTGCGTTTGGGCCCGGTTTGCGTGTCAGAGGGACGTTCACTTTTGACACACGCTGCGGCCATCATGTCCGGCAGTGCTTCCCGTGTGTCAAAAGTGAACGTCCCTCTGACACGCCCTTGCATGATGCTATCCCCGTCCCCTGTCAGCTCCCGCGCTTTTCGGGATTTGCGGAAGCGCTTCAGGTTGTCTTTGAACATGGCGGCCTCCTTGGGCGAGCGAGGGCAAAACGCGGGCTGCGCCCTACGCTACCACAGCGCCCCGAAAAGGAAAGCAACGGTTGTTAACATCGCGTCTATCTGGGGATTTGCGCCGCGTCTATTGATCGAAATAGGTGAGCAGACGCGATGCGAAGGCCTGGTAGTTCTCGTAGAGGAATCGATTGTACACGGAGTTTTTTACCCGTTGGGGATACAGCAGCTCTGCCGCACGCAGGGTTTTCAGATGCTCCGAGATAGAGCTGGGGGCCATGTCCAGCGCCTCCGCGAGCTCCTTTGTGGTTTTCGGCGAGTTATACAGCTCCTTGAGTATTTGGAATTTCGTGGAGCTGGAAATGGATTTCAGGAACTCCGCCAGTTCCTCCAAGCCTATATCGTCGGACTCCAGATCAACCACGGCAATCCTCTTGAACAGGGTCAGAACGCCATCGAATTGGTTGACGATAAGGCTCGACCCGCTGAAGGCGCTGAGAAAGACATCGATGGACTCCACGTCGCCCAGCTGCCAAGAACACTCAGGCACATCCACAACCGTAAGGCTGCCGCGCACAACTTTGAGCCCTGGATGGAAGGTTTCCAGATATGCGCTCTCGCTCATGGCTGCCAACACTTTTTTCTCAACGCCCATGCAGCCAATTTCAGCTGCGCCGATGCTGCGCCAGATTTCTTCGAAAACGTTATCCCAGTACCACTTCAGGAACCGCGCCATGCGCTCGTGAATCTGGGAAGATTCCGCGACAATGCGGCGGGCAAGGCCCATGCCTATGAAGTTCTCTATTGCGTTGTCCGACCAGGTAGAAACGGCCTGCGGCTGTTTGACCAGCCGGCCAATGGTGCGCTTGGGCGCAAGCCCCGAGAGCATTCCATAGATGAATTCGATGTCGCTCAGTTTGGGGAATGCGGCCAGAAGCCCCTTCGCGCTTTCGATTTCGTGCTGCTCCAGGTAGCAGAACAGGTCGATGGCAAGGGTCCAACTTACAGTGACTTCGCTTAAGTAGTCGAAATCGCTGCGCATCTCGGGGGGCATATCCCGAAGCACTTTTTGGAACGTTTCCTCGAACTGCGGGCAGCTTTCCGGGCGTTCCAAGCAATGGAGGCTGGAGGCGATCTCCACAATGGGGCTGTACTTTATTCGAACGCGCTGCTTCTCTCCTGAAGCGGCCGGGCTGTTTATGAGCATGGATTCCTTCTTGCCTGCGATTTGCGGGTAAATGAGATTTTCGCCAATTTTAGCAGGACATTCGTAAAAAGACGAATCTTCCGAAAAGAGAGCGATATTTTTTTTCGGGACAACGATGGTGCAAAGACGCAAAATGGCGTAAGAGAGACTAAAAGACCAGTTAAATACCAAGTTTCTTCTCAAACGGTCACGATTTCGGAAATTCAAAAAAGTCCGAATCACTGCTTGACACCTATTCCTGATTTGCTAATAGTTCGTAACTATCCTAATTAGGATATTTCCGAATGTTGGAAACAGCAGAAAGGGGAGGGACCATGAGCTCTGAGAAGAAGCTCGGACTGCTGCCGATGGTGGCGGCGATTCTCGCAGGAATGATAGGCTCGGGGGTATATGACATTGCCTATCAGCTGGGCACGGTTGCATCGCCAGGCGGCGCCATCGTTGCCTGGGCTGTGTGCTTTGTTGGCATGCTTCTGTTTGTGCTTTCGTTGCAAAACCTTTTGGATAAGGAGCCGGAGGGTGACGGCATGTTTTGCTACGCCCAAAAACTCTTCGGTCCTTTGGGTGAGTTCATGAGCGCCTGGGGCTACTGGATTTCCGGCTGGGTGGGGAACATCGCTTTTGCCACCATGATGATGATTGCGCTGGGCACCTTCTTCCCCGTGCTGGGAGACACAGGCACCAGCTGGGGCTCCATTGCAATCGCTTCGGTTTTCATGTGGCTCATGTTCTTGCTTATCAGCAAGGGTGTCGAGAACGCCATGATCTTGAACGCCGCCGTCACCGTGGTGAAGATCGTTCCACTGGTGGTATTTATCGGCGTGACCGTGTTCTTCTTCAATTTCGACATTTTCGCCACTGACTTCTGGTCTAATTTCGCCGGAAACGCCGATTTGGGCCAAGGCTTTGATCTTGGCTCGGTGTTCGGCCAGGCCACGGATTCGATGTTGTCCATCATCTGGCTGTTTATGGGCGTTGAGTCAGCTGCGCTTATGTCCAAGCGCGCCAAGAGCAAGGCGGTGGCTTCAAAAGCCAGCATCATCGGCCTGTTCATTGGCACGGCGCTACTGTTCATTTGCGCCATGATCCCTTACGGCCTCATGAGCGCTGAGGAATTTGTGGCTTTGGGCGAGCCCTCTATCGGCAAAATCCTTGAGCTGTATGTGGGCCCCATTGCCGCTCAACTTGTTGAAGCGTGCATCATCATCTCCATTGCCGGCGCGTGGCTGGCCTACACCATCATGCCCACCGAGTCCACTCAAATCCTGGCCGACGACCATTTGCTGCCGGCCCGTTGGGGCAAGACCAACCAGAACGGCACGGCGATGTTCTCGCTGTTCATCACTACGTTTCTGGCGCAGCTGCTCCTGATTACTATGCACTTTACCGAGGATGCCTACAATTTCGGTTTCTCGCTTTCCAGCTCGGCCATTTTGGTTACCTGGGTCATGATCACCGCCTACAACACTGTGCGCTCTGTTAAGCATCCGGAAGAGCCGGGTAGCGTGCGCAACATCATCATCGGCGCCATTGGCACGGTGTACATGCTTTATGCCATGTTCGTCTCCGGCCTTGTCTACATCATGCTGCTGTCCATCCCCTTCCTCATTGGCGTCATCTTCCTCTATCAGGCCCGCAAGGAAGCCGGTGTGGAGAAGGTGTTCAACACCAAGGAAATCGTTGCCATCGTGGTGCTGGCCCTGTTCGCCGCAGTCAGCTTGGCCATGTTTGCCATGGGGATGGTGTAACGGCGGCGGCTCGTTAGGAGGGCCCAGGTGCAACGGGGCTGCAGCCCCCTGGGCTAAGGAGCTTCTTTTCGGGGCAATACCGCAGGTGGCGGCCCCGTGTGGTGCCCGGCATATGGTGGGCGCAAAAGAAGAAAGTAAAAACAAGCAAGAAAGAGAAGGAGGTTTGAGCGTGAGTACCATCGATGTGTATTCGGAAGTGGGCAAGGTCAAGAAAATCCTTGTCTCGCGCCCGGAGCTGTACTTCGACGCGGTTCGTCCCGATTCGCGAGAATTTCAGCTGGTAGACGACGTTGTGTGGGCCGAGCAAGCGGGCAAGGACCACGACGTGTTCACCCAGCACCTGCGCGACAACGGGGCAGAGGTTGTGTATCTGGAGGACTTGTTCGAGCGCTCGTTGGGCGATGAAGAGGATCGTCAGAAGTTCCTGGACGAGTACATGACCGAGGATTTCATCTATGACGACGCCAAGCGCGAGCAGATTTCCAATTACCTCATGCCGATGTCGGCCCATGATTTCGCCCGAACGGTGATGGCCGGCATCGAGAAGAAGGACTTGGCGGCGGTGGAGAAGCCCTGGAGCCTTTCCGATGCGTTGCCGGACGACAATCCGGACGACCCTTATGCCATGCACACCTCATGCAACTTCGTTATGTGCCGCGACCCTGGCTGTTCGGTGGGCTCCAACTTTACGCTGAACCGGTTCGTGCAGAATGCCCGCAACCTGGAAACAGTGGTGTGGAAGCACGTTTTCGAAAACATGAAGGATTTTGCTTCCGAAGACGTGAAGCTGTTGCACGCCAACAATCCCCATGGCGAGACCATCGAGGGCGGCGATATCTGCATCCTCTCGCCCGAGGTTATTGCCATCGGTCACAGCTGCCGTACGCTGCCGCAAGCCATCGAAGAGTTTGCCAAGGCCGCTCTTTCCAGTGGCGACAGCTTCAAGAAAGTCGTGGTGTTCGAAATTCCGAAGGGCCGCGCCTATATGCACCTGGACACGGTGTTTACCCAGGTAGACGTGGACAAGTTCACCTACTATCCCGGCATCATGGAAGGCCTGAAGCTTTACGAGTTGACGCTGGGGGCGAACGGCGAGCTGAAGGCCCAATTCGTTCAGGAGAAGCTGGGAAGCGCCCTGAAGCGGCTGCTGCACCTGCCGGCGGTTGACCTCATCCCCTGCGCGGGCGGCGATCCGTTCTGGGCCGACTATGAGCAGTGGTCCGATGGCTCCAATACTTTGGCCATAGCGCCAGGCGTTGTGGTCACCTACGACCGAAACCATCGCACGAACGATGCGCTGGACAAGCACGACGTGAAAGTGCTCACCGTGCCCTCCGGGGAACTGTGCCGGGCGCGCGGCGGCCCACGCTGCATGTCCATGCCGCTGGTGCGCCAAGCGATTTAGCACCCCTCCCTTCATGCGGCGGGCAAGCAGGCCCGGCCCTTGCCCGCCCGTTTCACTTGTTCAAACGGCGGAAGCCAAAGATTTTGGGAAAGGAAGACCATGATTACCAAAAAAGACTTCGTTGACGTGCAGGACTTCACCAAGGAGGAGTTCCTGGAGATGCTGGAAATGATCCGCATGCTGAAGGAGGCGGATCAGAAGGGCATCCAGCTGCCGCTTTTGAAGGGCAACACCATCGCGCTGATGTTCGACCAGCCCTCTACTCGTACTCGCGTCTCTTTCGAGTCTGCCATGGACAAGCTGGGCGGCGATGCCCTGTACCTGGAAACCAAGACCCTGCACGTGGGTGAGGGCCGCGAGACCCTGAAAGATACTGCGCTGGTGCTTTCCGGCATGGTGGATGCCATTATGATTCGCAACGAATCCCACGATGGCATTTTGGAGTTGGCGAAGTGGGCCACGGTGCCGGTGTACAACGGCATGAGCTCCGCCTGCATGCATCCCACCCAGGCGCTCTGCGATGTGTTCACCATCATGGAGAACCTGCCGGCAGGCAAGAAGCTGGAAGACGCCGTGGTGATGTGGGTGGGCGACAACTCCGTTGACCACAGCGAGGAGAATCTGCACATTGGCGGCGTGTGCCGCTCCAATGCGCTCATTGCCTCCATTATGGGCTACACCTTCATCTCCTGCGCCCCCAAGCCAGCCGAAATGCTGCCCGAGGACGTTGCCCTGGTGAAGGCGAACTGCGAGAAATCTGGCGGCAAGTTCATCCAAACCGACAACCCCTATGAGTACATCGAGGACGTGGACTTCATCATCACCGACGCCTGGTGGTATCACGGCTCCGACCATCTGAAGGACAAGAAGCTGGAAGAGTTCTACCCGAAATACGCGGTGAACGATCAGCTGATTGCCGCCGCCCCCGAATGGGTGAAGGTGATGCACCCGCTGCCGGGCAACCGCGGCTACGAGATTGCCGAGTCGGTGTGGGATGGCCCGCACTCCCTGCTTATCGAGCAGGCCGCCAACCGCTTCCATACCCAGAAGGGCCTGCTGGTCACCTTCATGTACCCCCGCGCCCGTCAGCAGAAGCAGGCGATGGTGGACTACTACACCGCGCAGGTGGAAATGGCCCTCACCCCCACGTTGGACAAAGTGGCCGGTACCCACTACGACGAGTAGGAAGCGAAGCGCGAAATGACCCGGATAAACAACGATACCCGCGTAGTGGTGGCCCTGGGGGGCAACGCGCTGGGGGATACCCCCGAAGAGCAGATTGCCCGCGTACGCGAAGCGGCTCCCACCTTGCTGAAAATGATCGAGCAGGGCAACGAGATCATTATCACCCACGGCAATGGCCCGCAGGTGGGCATGATTCAAAAGGCCTTCACGCTGGCGGCCGAGGACGACCCGAAGGTGCCGGCTATGCCTCTGCCGGAATGCGGCGCCATGAGTCAGGGCTACATCGGTTATCACCTGCAGCAGGCGCTGGGGGTGGCCATGCACAAGTCCTACAAGCGCTGGCATGTGGCCTCCATCGTCACTCAAATGGAGGTGGATCCGGACGACCCGGCCTTCGCCAATCCCACCAAGCCCATTGGCGTGTTCCTCACCGAGGAGCAGGCGAAAGCGGAAATGGCCGAGCACCCCGATCAGGTTTTCGTGGAGGACTCCGGTCGCGGATGGCGACGGGTAGTGGCAAGTCCCCAGCCCAAGAAGATCGTGGAGGCCCCTTCCATTCTGAATTTGTTGGACAACGAATTCATCGTCATCGCTTGCGGTGGCGGCGGTATCCCGGTAGTGCGCGATTACCAGGACAAAGGCGCTTACAAAGGCGTGGCGGCGGTCATTGACAAGGATATGGGCGGCGAGCTTTTGGCGGAGGACTGCAAGGCGGATTACCTGTTCTTGCTGACGGCGGTGGAATACGTGTGCACCGGCTTTGGCACCCCAGAGCAGAAGGAGCTGGTGGATATTTCCGCCGACGAGGCGGAGGCGCTGGCGAATGCCGGAGAATTTGGCAAGGGGTCCATGGAGCCGAAGGTGCGTGCCGCCATCAAATTCGTCCGCAGCCGTCCCGGTCGCACCTGCATCATCGGCGCGCTTGACAAGGCGCCCGAGACGATGGCTGGTCTGTCGGGCACCAGGATTCACGCGTAGGACCGCTGTATTCGGATAAAGCAGCGTCGCATGGCAGTTCCGCAATGCCGGAGATGGGTTTCCGTCTCCGGCATGCGGTGGTTACAGGGAGCGCGTATGCAAATCAAGACTGAAATTAAGGATACCTGCCTCAGCGGAGGGGATATAAGGCGCATGATTGCTGCCATGGTCCAGCAACTGGTGCCGGGCGAGGAGTTTGCGGGAAGCTTGGTTTTGGTGGGGCTCAATGCGAGAGGGTCTGCCGTTGCCAAAAGGCTTGCCCGGGACGTGGCCCTTCTTTGCGGGGTGCAACCGCCGGTTGGTCGCTTGGAGATTGCCTTCAAGGGGGCGCAAGGCGCTTTGGGCGCCAATGATGCGAGAGCTGACGACGACCGCTGTGCGAGCGATCTTGAGGTTCGGTCGGTTGACGTGCCCTTCTGCATTGACGGTGCAACGGTGGTGGTTGTGGATGATGTTGCCTTTACCGGCGCCACCGCTCGCAAGGCATTGGATGTGCTGTGCGGCATTGGTGCGCCGGCCAGTTTGCAGCTGGCGGTATTGGTGGATCGCCAGTTCCCGGCGCCCGCTGCATGCCCCGACGTTGTGGGCGTTCGCCTGGACGTTTCCGCCGATGAGAGGCTCCTGGTGTTTCTTGAGGAAATAGACGGGTTCAGCGAAGTGCTGGTGCGCCGCGGGAAATAGTGCGCCCCTACGCCCCCAGGGCGTCGGCTATCAGGCGGCGCAGTTCTTCGATGCCGGTGCCCTTTTCGGCCGAGGTGACCATATAGGGCACCTCCTTCGGCGTGTTCAGCGCCTTGCGAATCATGGACAGCTGCTTCATGGCCTGTTGCTTCGACATTTTGTCCGCCTTGGTGAGGGCGATGGCAAACGGCAGCTCGGCGTCTTGCAGAAACTGCACCATGTGGCGGTCCAGCGCGCTGGGCTCGTGGCGGATGTCGATGAGACTCACTACCAGCGCAAACTGCCGATCCTGGTTGAAGTAGCCCTCAATCAGGTCGCTCCAGCGCCCCAGCTCGCTCTTCGACACTTTCGCGTAGCCATAGCCGGGCAGGTCCACCAGCGCCTGGCCGTCCACATCGTAGAAGTTCACCGTGGCGGTTTTGCCCGGCGTGGACGACACCTTCGCCAGCCCCTTGCGGTACATCAGCTTGTTCAAAAGCGACGACTTTCCCACGTTTGAGCGCCCGGCGAAGCTCACCTCCGGCTGCGTGCTCGCTGGCAGTTGGGCGGAGGTGCCGTAGGCGGCTTTGAAGCTGGCGTTGTGGAAGTTCATGGCGACTCCTGGGGCTGTGGACCGCGCTGTGGCGCGGCGGCGGGTGCTGGCAAATATTCTACGGGGAAAACGCCGAAATGGCGGGCGCGTTTCCTTTGGCGGAAGGGGAGTGCGGCGTTGCGTGTTGTTCCTGCGCGGCCGCCCTGTTTAGCCCTATAATACGCAGTTATAAGGACAACGCTCTGACCTGGGATTTTGCTAAAGCATATCCTAAAATATCCTAAGTCGCGCTTTCTCATCGAGCGAATTTAAGAACAGCTCGGCTATCTGGGCGGTGTCCGGGCGCAGGTAGTGCTTGCCCGTCACCCCCTGCATCTTGTGCCCCATCAAAGGCTCCAAAACGTGGTCGGGAAGCCCCCAGTCGTAGGCCGCCATCGTGCGCCAGGACGGCCGCAGGTTCTGCATCGGCAGGCGCTTCCTGCCCCACATCGCCCTGGCGGAGCCATGGCCCATCGGGATTCCCTCGCCCCTGTCCGACAGCCACCCGGAACCCGATGCCCCGCCCAGGGCCAGCAGGGCATCGCCGTACCTGCCCGGCACCAGGGCCGTCCTGACGCTCTGGGGGTTCTTCAGCTCCCCTTCCCCGGTCACCTCCCCGTCCCTGTTCCCCATCTGGCAGGCCACCCCGACGGCGCAGAACCGGAACCCCCGCACTTCCACGCGCGCGAGGCGCTGCGCGCTCATGGCCAGGGCCTCGCCCACTCGCAGGCCGCCGAACATGGACGCGAGGAACGCGCCCTCAAGCGGCGTCCCCCTTACTTCGAGCCACAGGGCGTCCGCCTCGTCCCACGTGTAGGTGCCGGACTTCCGCTCGCGCACGGCGCCGGCGGGAAGGTCGTAGTCGACTCCGGCCCACTGCGCGTCCGCCCCTGCGAACTTCGCGGCGAACCCCGCCGCCTTGCGCATCATCCTCAGGGCCGAGCGCGCCTGCTCCTTCGACATGGGGTCTAGCCATGCCTGGACCTCCATCGGCTTCGGGGCGCCCACGGCGGTGCCGCCCCAGCGCTCCTCGCACGGCTTCCACGAGGAGCGGTACATCCTCCCCGTGTTCCTCGACAGCTTGCCGGCCGCCACCGACTTCTCGATCCAGGGCTCCACCCACGTGGCCCAGGCCACGGAGAACGTGACCGGCGGGGCGCCCTCCACGTCGTTCAGGACGCGCAGGCGCGCGAGCTCCAGCTCCGCGCCCTTGCGGGAGCCGTAGAACGTCTTGGAGCGCCTCCTGCGCCCTCCCGGGGACGCCTCCATGTACCTGATGACGTGCTTGTCCGGCGAAACGGAGTCGATGGACCCCCAGGACGAGCGCCTTTTTTTGCCCCTCATGGCGTATAATCACCTCGCAGCCTTTTCGGTTGCCGCTCTGGCCCCGCCCGCCGTCTCTCCAAAGATACGGGCGGGGCCTCCTTTTTTCCCTACACGAACGGCAGGGCGCTCTTGGTCTCCCGCAGGAACTTCAGCGCCCTGCGCATCATCGAGTTGTCCTGGAGGAACTCCACGCCCTCCAGCGTCACCGTGGGCCTTGCGAGCACCACGGTGGGGGAGTTGTCCGCCCAAATCACGGAGACGCCCCTCACGAGCCCCCTGTCCGCCAGCTGGGCCATTATCTCGTCCCAGTAGCTCTGCGGTATGGGGCCGGCCACGTCCCCGCCGGGCGCGAGCCTCGATTTCTGCGGCTCCTCGCCCCTCTTCATGCAGTCGTACAGGTAGGCCAGCACCTTGTACATCACCACGTGCATGTCGTCAGCGCCCACTCTTCGCCCCTTTCCGCTCTCTTTTCCGGGGCATTATACCGCGCTGGGCGCGGCGGCCTCCTTCTTCGGCCGCCCCGCTTTCGGGGCCTCCGCCTTCCTGGCCTCCACGCTGCCGCGCGAAATCCAGGTGCGGCCGTCGTCCTCGAAAGACTCCAGGAGGCCCGCCTTCACCATCTGGGACACGCGCGACGGGGTCACCCCCAGCTCCCGCGCCGCAGCGGCGGCGGTCATGCGCGCGACGGTGTCCTTCCCCGCATTGACGGCGACGACGAGGCGCTCCCCCCCGTGCTCCAGGGCGTTCCCGAAAGTGGGGGCCGGGAACGGCAGCCCGTGCATCGCGCGGTGCTCCATCTCCGTCTGGAGCCAGTCGGCGGCCATCTCGGCCACTTCGGCCATGTCGCGCCCCTGGGTGCCCCCGTCCATGTCGAAGGGGAACGCGAGGAACAGGCCCTCGTCCTCGAAGACCTCGAACTCGTAAACATGAAGCATTTTCGGCTCCTTCCCGATGGGGAGGGGCGGGGCTATTTCAGCCCCGCCTGCTTTTTCATCTCCTCGAAGAGCTTGTTCCCGATTTCCGTGTGCCTCCCGAGCGTCGTCCATCTTCCGTCGGGGTGGACCAGCCTGTCGTGGTTGGTTCCTTTCACGATCGCGAAGCCCTCCTCCTTGAAAAACCTCACCACATCCTTTCGCTTTACCATCGGCTTTCCTTTCATCCGATGAATATATTATAAACATTTGTATAGTATTTTGCAATAGAAATCTATATAAAAGTTTATAATTTTCTACAGGTCGAAGTCGAAGGGCATCACGGCGTAGACCACCTTGCCGATGATGGTCACCAGCGGCGTGTCGTCCTGGCCGTAATCGAACATGATGGGGCGGTACGTGGGGTCGTAGGAGTCCGGCAGCAGCTCGCACCCGTTGGCCAGCTGCCGGTAGCGCTTGATGGTGGCGGAATCGCCGTTGACGCATATGGCGAACAGGTCGCGGTCGTTGGTCGGCTCGGCCTCCTCCGGGTCGACGAGCGCGTAGTAGCCGTTGATGATGCGGCGGTTCACGCTGTCGCCCTCCACGCGCAGCAGGAACGAGGCGGGGTGCTTGCCCATCACCTCTTCGGGCACGGGGGCGTGGCGCTCCACCTCCTGCATCTCCACGGGCGTGCCCGCGGCGATGGCGCCGTAGACGGGGACCTGGATGAACGAGGCGCTCAAATCCGGGAGCTTCGATTTCGCCGGGCCCCCGAACTTCATGGACGCCCAGTCGATCTGCAGCGTGTCGTAAATCTTCATGACCGTGTCGAAGCCGGCGCTCATTACCCCACGGTTGATTACGTTGTACACGGTTGTTGGGGGAAGGTCTGCAGCGCGAGAGAATGCGGCAACGCTTCCGAACTTCTGAACCATTAGGTCTCTAAGGCTCTCGTTGAAAACAGCAGTCTCGTTAGTCATTCCATGTTCCTAACATTTTTCTAGCATGTAATTACCAAACAAAATTACCATTCTGGGTATTTTCTTGTAAATATCTATTGACAAGTTTACCAAAGTTGGTAACCATTCGTCATGCTGCATCTACCAAATTTGGTAGAAATCTGGTAGCAAGCTGGCACCTTGACAACCGAATCGAGCGCACGGGCGAGTGCCCGGAGCGCGACCCGTCCGGGGGAAGCCTCCGGCGGGTGCAAGTTCAGGTTCGGAAGAAAGGGGGTAACCGAGTGAAATGGAGGGATTCGTTTTGGCTTGCCGGGTTCGCCGTCGGCGCCTACATGGCTTGGAAGGCGCTGACTATCGCGTTCGCATGAGCCATGGCGCCCGCAAGCGCCATGCAGGCGCTGCCCGACAGGAAGCCGCGCAGGACCGATGCGGCGAAACCGGCCGCGTTTTGGGCGATGCCCGCGGCCAACCGGGGGATGGAGGATTCGCGTTTCCCCTTAGCGGTCAAGCGCGCGCACCACACCCGGTTGTCGGCGAAGAGAAGGCCGTCCACGAGGCCGAGCTCGTCCAGCTCGCCATAGAGCTCGCGAAGGTCCGCGGCCTCTTCGTCTGCGAGCGATTCGAAGCGGGCGCCGAATGCGGCATCGCCGTTCTTGCGAAGCCATCGGAGCTCGCGGAACTGGTACCACGCTATGGACATGACCCCTCCCGTCCTCGTGCGTATGCGCGTGCCAAAAGATTTTACAAGAGAAAGGAAGGAAGAAGTGAGCGAAATCCAACTGTTCGACAGCCCGGAGTTCGGGGCCGTGCGCGCCATGGTGGACGAGGGCGGAACCGAGCTGTTCTGCGCCAAGGACGTGGCCATGGCGCTCGGTTACGCAAACCCGAACAAAGCAGTGAGAGACCACTGCAAGGGGGGAACTAAACGTTATCCCCTTGAGACACCAGGGGGAACCCAGGAAGCGCGCTTCATCGCGGAGCCGGACGTGTTCCGCCTCATCGTGTCGAGCAAGCTGCCGACCGCGCAGAAGTTCGAGGCGTGGCTGTTCGAGGAGGTGCTGCCCGCCATCCGCAAGCGCTGGGCCTACGTGGCGGACGTGCCCGGCGAGACGACCGAGGAGCTGCTGGCGCGGGCGCTGCTGGCCGCCAGCGACGCCATGGAGCGGCAGAAGGCCCGCATCGAGTCGCTGGAGGGCGAGAACGAGCGGATGCGGCCCAAGGCGCTCTTCGCCGACGCGGTGTCCACGTCCGACAGCTGCATGCTCATCGGGCAGTTCGCGAAGCTGCTGCGCCAGAACGGCGTGAAGGGGATGGGCCAGAACCGGCTGTTCGCCTGGATGCGCGACAACGGCTACCTGGGCAAGAGCGGGGGCAACCGCAACGTCCCGCTGCAGAAGTACGTGGAGCAGGGCCTGTTCCGCGTGAAGGAGACGGCCGTGACCCACTCGGACGGCCACGTGTCGGTGAACCTCACCACGAAGCTGACCGGAAAGGGCCAGACCTACTTCGCCCAGAAGTTCCTGGGCGCCGGCCAGTCGGTGATCGAGTTCTAGGAAGGAGAAGGAATTGGGCGGAAAGAAGCTGAAGAGAATCCGCATGGAGCGCGGGATGACCCGCCGCCAGGTGGAGGACGTCACGGGCATCAGCCAGGGGACGATCATGAGCCTTGAGTGCGGGAAGACCACGGGCGGGAACATCGGCACGGCCGTCGCGCTGGCGAAGTGCTACGGGGTGACCGTGGACGAGCTGCTGGCAGATGATGGGCGATGAGGTTCGCGGAGATGGCCGGGGCCCTGGGGTGGAAGCCGAAGCTCACCTACACGGTGGCCGAGGTCGTCCACGCCACCGGCATACCGGCCACGACCGTGCGGGACGAGATCTCGCGCGGGAACTTGAAGGCCCGGGTCATCGGGGCGAAGAAGCTGGTGGTTCTCCCGGAGTGGGTGGACGAGTGGCTGGCCCTGCGCGAGGGCGGCGAGCCCGCGCCGAGCGAGCGGGAGTGCCTGGCCCAGCTGCTGGAAGAGGTCAGGCAGCTCCGGGAGGACATCAGATGGATGAGGAGATAGGAGGAAGCATGCCGGAGAAAAGGGCGACGCCCCGCCAGTTTTGGCGAACCCGGGGCGTCGATAGCGCTGGCTCTGCCGAGTACAGCGCCTACATGCTACCAGAGGACGGCGGGGAAGACTACCCGCCGTGGGTCTACGCGGTCGCGCTGGCGGCCGTCACGGGGTGCCTGTGGGCGCCCCCGCTCGCGGAGGCGCTGTTCGCGGCGGCGGGCCTATGAGGGCGGTGCTGGAGATAGACGGGCGCATGCCCGACCTGAACGACTGGCGCGACGCCATCCAGACAAGCCCGCACAAGGGCAACGACATGTGCCACGAGAACGCCAACCGCGCGAGGAAGCTCGCGCTGCAGCAGCGGCTGCCGAAGTTCGATGGGCCGGTGATGATCACCTTCTATTGGATAGAGCCGAACTCCAGGCGCGACCTGGACAACATAGGCGGCTCCGCCCGCAAGTGGATCATCGACGGGCTGGTGAAGGCGGGTGTGCTTGGAAACGACTCGCAGAAGTGGGTGCGCGGCATCCAGGAGTTCGTGGCCCACGACCCGCTGGAGCCGCGAATCATCGTGGAGATAACGGACGAGATGGATTTCCTGAAGAAAGGACTGTGATGGAACCGGTGAAGATCACGGCACTGGAGGCCGAGAACGTGAAAAGGGTGCGGGCCGTGGAGCTGCGCCCGGAGAAGGACGGGCTGACCGTCATAGGCGGCCGCAACGGCCAGGGCAAGACGAGCGTGCTGGACGCCATAGCCTGGGCGCTCGGCGGCGACCGCTTCAAGCCGAGCCAGCCGCACCGCGAGGGCAGCGTCAACGACCCGCGCCTGAAGGTGGAGCTGTCCAACGGGCTCGTGGTGGAGCGCAGCGGGAAGAACTCGGCGCTGAAGGTGACCGACCCCTCCGGCAAGCGGGCGGGCCAGCAGCTGCTGAACTCCTTCGTGGAGCAGCTGGCCATAGACCTGCCGCGCTTCATGGAGTCGAGCCCCAAGGAAAAGGCCAAGACCATGCTGGAGGTCATCGGCGTGGGGGAGGAGCTGTACCGCCTGGAGGCGGCGGAGCGGAAGGCCTACGACGAGCGCACCGCCGTGGGCACCATGGAGCGCCAGAAGCGGGCCCTGGCGGAAGAGATGCCCTTCGACCCGGACGCGCCGGCGGAGCCCGTCAGCGCGGCCGAGGCGGCGCGGGAGAAGGCGGAGATAATCGAGCGCAACGCCGCGCTCGCCCAGGAGCGCGCCAAGGCGGACGGGATCGGCGCCCGCATGGACGCCGTCGAGAACGACATGGCCGAGGTCGACAGCCAGATGGCGCGGCTGGCCGAGCAGAAGGAGAGAATGAGGCTCGAACTGGAGGCCATGGCGCGCGAGCGCTCCCGGATGATGGAGGGGCTGTCCGGCAGGGCTATGGAGGACACCGCCGAGGTGGACGCGCTGTTGGAGGAAATCGACATCATCAACGCCCGCGTGCGCGACAACCAGCTGCGCCTAGCGGCCATCCGCGAGGCGGACGGGCTGAAGGAGCGCTACGACGCGCTCACAGAGCAGGTGGAGGCCGCCCGCAACGAGAAGCTGCGGCTGCTCGAAGGGGCCGCGCTCCCGCTGCCGGAGCTCTCGGTGGACGCCGGCGAGCTGACCTACAAAGGGCGCAGATGGGACGGCATGAGCGGCAGCGAGCAGCTCATGGTGTCCGCCGCCATCGTGCGGGCGCTCAAGCCCCAGTGCGGCTTCGTGCTGGTGGACAAGCTGGAGCAGTTCGACCCGCAGACGCTCGCAGAGTTCGGGCGGTGGGCGGAGTCCGAGGGCCTGCAGATAATCGGCACCCGCGTGGCCGACGACGACACCTGCGCCATCGTCATCGAGGACGGGGTGTCGAAGGCCGCGCCCGACGGCGGGCAGGCGGCGCCGGCGCCCATGGCCGACCCCTCCAAGTGGGTGATCTAGATGGCGCTCAACATAACGCGGGGAGTGGTGCCCAAGGCCCAGAAGCTGGCGGTGTACGGCGTGGAAGGCGTGGGCAAGACCACTCTGGCGTCCAAGATGCCCGACCCGCTGTTCATCGACACCGAGGGCGGCAGCAGCTACCTGGACGTGCGGCGCCTGGACACGCCGAAGAGCTGGACGGCCCTCATGCAGGACATAGACGAGGTGATAGCCGAGGTTCCCTGCTCCACGCTGGTCATCGACACCGCCGACTGGGCGGAGCGCCTGTGCAGCGAGTGGGTGTGCAAGCGCGAGGGCAAGGCCTCCATAGAGGACTTCGGGTACGGCAAGGGCTACGTGAAGATGGCGGAGGAGTTCGGGCGGCTCCTGGACAAGCTCACGGACGTCACGGGCGCCGGGATGCACGTGGCGCTCCTGGCCCATGCCGAGGTGCGCAAGTTCGAGGAGCCCAACGAGGCGAGCGCCTACGACCGATGGGAGCTGAAGCTGTCGAAGACCGGGCAGAAGAAGATAGCCCCCATGGTGAAGGAGTGGGCGGACGCCCTGCTGTTTTTGAACTACGCGCAGATCATCGAGAACGTGGCCAAGGAGGGGCAGGCCCCCAAGTACAAGGCGCGGGGCGGCAAGCGCACGGTGTACGCAACCCACCACGCCTGCTGGGACGCGAAGAACCGTTGGGGGCTGCCGGACGAGTTCCCGCTTTCATGGGAGGCCATAGCGCCCCACATGCCCGACCTGCGCCCCTCCCTGCGGGCCCAGGCGGCGCCCACCGCTCCGGCGCCCGCGGCTCCCGCCGCCCCTGCGGCGCCCCCCGCACCGGCGGCCGTGCCCGGCGGTGAGCCGGTGCCGCCCTACTGGGCGCCGCTGCTGCAGCTGATGGCGCCGAAGGGGGTCGTCCCGGAGGAAGTCCGCAAGGTGGCCGCATCGCTCGGCCACTTCACGCCGGAGACGAAGCTCGCCGCGCTGCCGGAGGAGTACATCGCCGGCTTCTGCGTGGCCGAGTGGCCGAAGCTGGAGGCGAAGATTTTGGAAATGCGCGCGGCGGAGCCCGTGCCGTTCGATTAGGCGAGAGAAAGGACGAAGGGAAAGATGGCTGAAAACGACAAGGGATACGCGCTCGACTGGGACATGACCGAGGCGGAGGCGGGCGAGGGCTACGAGTCCGTGCTGCTGCCGGAAGGGATCTACCAGTTCGAGGTGCGGAACATGAAGCGGGAGCGGTTCGAAGGCTCGCCCAAGATGGCGGCGTGCCCGCGCGCCCACCTGGAGCTGAAGGTGACGGCGGCGGACGGGACGTCCTCCATCGTCCACGAGCGCCTCATGCTCAACTCCAAGATGGTGTGGAAGGTGGGCCAGTTCTTCGAGGCCATAGGCGCGCCGCGAAACCCCGACAGCGACAAGGTGATGATCAACTGGAACGCGGTCGAGGGCAAGGCCGGGTGGCTGAAGCTGAAGGTGCGCTCCTACACGACCAAGGACGGCGAGGAGCGGCAGTCCAACGAGGTGGCGGAGTTCCTGCGCCCCGGGGACGAGCGCATCCCGGCCTCGGCGTTCGCCCCCGTGTACCAGCCGCCGCAGCCGGTGCAGGCGCAGATGCCGGTGCCCGTCGCCCCCGCCCCGGCGCCGAACCAGTGGACGGTGTAGGATGGGGGCCTTCGAGTTAAGGCCGTACCAGGAAAAAGCAGTCAGCTCCATTTTGGGAGAATGGGAGGGTGGGCGAAAGCGCACCCTCCTCGTTTTGCCCACCGGGTGCGGGAAGACGCTGGTCTTCTCCCAGGTGGCCAAGCGGCGCGTCGACGACGGCGGCCGCGGCCTCATCCTGGCCCACCGGGGGGAGCTGCTCGACCAGGCGGCCGACAAGGTCATGAGGGCCACGGGGCTCGGGTGCTCCGTGGAGAAGGCGGAGCGGACGGGGGAGGGCGAATGGTTCCGCCTCACGGTCGGCTCCGTCCAGTCGATGATGCGCGAGAAGCGGCTGGCGCGCTTCCCGAAGGACTGGTTCGACTTCATCATCATAGACGAGGCGCACCACGCGGTGTCGGAGTCCTACCAGGCGGTGCTGCGCCACTTCGACGGCGCGGACGTGCTGGGGGTCACGGCCACCCCCGACCGCGCCGACCGCAGGAACCTGGGGGCCGTGTTCGACTCCGTGGCCTACGAGTACGCGCTGCCGGAGGCCATCCGGGACGGCTACCTGTGCCCCATCGAGGCGCAGACCGTGCCCCTGTCCATCGACCTGTCCGCCGTGCGCCAGTCGGCGGGGGACTACTCGGCGGGCGACCTGGGAACGGCGCTGGACCCGTACCTGGAGCGGATAGCGGACGAGATGCTGGCGGCGGGGTGCGCGGAAAAGCGCACGGTGGCGTTCCTGCCGCTCGTGTCCACGTCCAAGAAGTTCCGCGCGATTCTGGAGGGGAAGGGCCTCCGCGCCGCCGAGGTGAACGGCGAGAGCGAGGACAGGGCCGAGGTGCTGGCGGACTTCGACGCCGGCCGCTACCAGGTGCTGTGCAACTCCATGCTGCTCACCGAGGGCTGGGACTGCCCGGCAGTCGACTGCGTGATAGTGCTTCGCCCCACGCGCTCCGCGAGCCTCTACCAGCAGATGGTGGGGCGCGGCACCCGCCTCTCACCGGAGACCGGCAAGGAGCGGCTGCTCCTGCTCGACTTCCTGTGGCACACGGAGCGCCACGACCTGTGCCGCCCGGCGCACCTGGTCGCGTCCACCCCGGAGGTGGCGGACGCGATGACCGCGAGGCTCGAAAGCGGGGAGCCGATGCTCCTGGGCGAGGTCGAGAAGGCCGCCGAGCAGGACGTCATGGCGCAGCGCGAAGAGGCGCTGGCCAACGAGCTGAAGGAGATGCGCAACCGCAAGCGGAAGCTCGTCGACCCGCTGCAGTACGAGATGAGCATAGGCGAGTGCGACCTGGCGGGCTACGTGCCGTCGTTCCCATGGGAGATGGCGCCGGCCACGGACAGGCAGAAGGCGGCGCTGGAGGCGGCCGGCATATTCCCCGACTCCATCGAGTGCGCCGGCAAGGCGTCCCTCGTCCTCGACAAGCTGGCCAAGCGCAGGAGCGCCGGGCTGGCCACCCCGAAGCAGATACGATTCCTGGAGGGGAAGGGCTTCAGGCGAGTGGGGGAGTGGCTCAACTCGGACGCCTCGAAGATGATCGGGCGGATTTCCAGCAACGGCTGGAGGGTGCCGCGCGGCGTCGACCCCGCGTCCTACGCGCCGGAGGGGGTCAGGCCATGAGCGGAAACTACCCGGACGATTACAACCCCTTCCTGCCAGGAGGCCCCGACTGCCCGGCGCCCATGCAGGAGTGCGACCGTTGCGCCCGCTGGGAGCCCTGCCCGTGCGGGTGCGGCTGGGGATGGTGCGGCGAGAGGGAGGACATGACCGCCCCCGACAGGGGCGAGGTGTGCGAGGAGGCGGAGCTGACGTGGCCAGAACGAGGAAGGAGGAGCAGATGCTCCTGTACATAGCGGGCCCGGTGACGGGCATAGAAGACGACAACCTGCCGGCCTTCGAGGAGGCCGCGCGGAAGCTGAGGGCAGCCGGCCATCGGGCCGAAATCCCGCACGAGTTCGTGACAGCGGGAACCTGGCGCGGCGCCATGTGCCAGTGCATAGGCCGCATCGCCTACCGGTGGGCGACCGAGCCGGAGGACGCTTTCGGCCTGGCCGTGCTGGAAGGCTGGGAGGAGAGCCGCGGAGCGAAGATGGAGAAGGCCGTGGCAGAGGCCATGGGCATCCCGGTGAAGACGGTGGGCGAGTGGACGGAAGGAGGCAAACTGTGAGCGGGTTCTACAGGTTTCCGGCGATGGCGAAACTGAGCGAATGGGACAACGCGCAGCAGATCGAAAAGATCGACGAGGAGGCCAATGAGGCTCAGAGAGCCTACTACGAATCAGATAGCGAGATTCCCTACGGAGTCGAGCTGATGGACATAATCCATGCAGCAGAGACGGCTCTTCGAATGAATTTCAATGACAACGAGGTGTCGCACCTGCACGAGCTTGTCATCGAGAAGAACAAGAAGAGGGGCTACTATGGCTGACCTCAGGAACGCGCGGTTGCGCAAGATGATTAACGACGCCACCGCCGAGTGCCGCGCCTGCGCCCGCGAAACCTGCACGGAAAGCTGCTGGGAGATGCTCCAGTTGCAGTTGGACGAAATCCTGAACGAGGCGCGGAAGGGGGCTGGAGATGAGCGATGAGCTGAAACTGTGCCCGTTCTGCGGGAGCGGAAACCTGAAGATTAAGGGCGGAATAGGGCGCTATGTCAAATGCCTCGACTGCGAGAACGGCGCGCACCTGCCGGGACGCGGCTGCACCGCGAACGACGGCGATGCCGTGGCCGCCTGGAACACCCGCGCCGCCGTCACGGAGGAGCAGTTCGCGGTCGCTGTACACAACGGCGAGGCGTGGCAGAAGGTGCGGGAGTGCCACGACGTGGACGAGTCCAGCAACTTCTTCAGGTGCTCGCAATGCGGCTGCGAGATCATGCGCTGCGTCGACGGATGGAAGCCGCTGTACATGGGCGAAGTTAACTTCTGCCCGAACTGCGGAGCGAAGGTGGTGATGTAGGTGGAGTCCATCATCGCCGCTTTCTTCTCATTCCTCCTGCTGTGCGTTGTGTTCACGGCGGCGGTGGCCGCAGGCTCAATCATAGCCATGTCGTTTTTGGCGCTCATCTGGCCGCACGTGTCCAGGCTCTACGATGCCTGGAACGACTGGTTCAAGCGGAGGACGGGATGGTAGCCCGGGCCGCCCTGGCGGCGGTGCTGGTGTCCCTGGGGCTGGTGCTGATCCTGGGGGCGGGAGAGGCGGCGAGGTGCGGGCGATGAAGAAGGTGCTAGATCCGTGCTGCGGCAGCAGGATGATGTACTTCGACAAGCAGGCACCATCGGTCATGTTCTGCGACAGCCGCAGCGGAATAAGCGAAACGCTCTGCGACGGGCGCGTTCTCGAAATCGACCCCGACGTTGTGGCCGACGTGACGGCGATCCCGTTTGATGACGGGCAGTTCAACCTGGTGGTGTTCGACCCACCGCACCTTGACGTTGGTGATGGCTGGCAGGTGAAAAAGTACGGGAAGCTTCCCGATAACTGGCGCAAATTTATGACTGAGGCGTTCGGCGAGTGCTGGAGAGTGCTGGCAATCGGAGGCACGTTGGTTTTCAAATGGTACGAGTACCGCATATCGCTTTCAGAGGTGCTCAAATGCGCCCCGTGCCAGCCCCTGTTCGGCAACCGCCGGCCCAAGGGCAGCAAGACCCACTGGCTTGTGTTCTTCAAGGAGGGCGAGACAGGAAGTGAAACAGATTGAATGGAACGGCCGGCGCTACGTCTCGATGACGGCGCTGGCCACGAAGTTAGGGGTGCATCGCAGCAGTGTTAGTCGCGCTGCGAAGTACGGCGAGCTGCTGCGGGGGCACCAGGTTTTACTGGATGCAGGGAACGGAGGATTGGAATGGAAACAACTTCGCTAGGGTTCATAGATGGGATGTTTTTCGGCAGGGGGCGCAAGGCCGCCGATGGCCCGAAGGTGCTCGATTGGGAGCGCGCCGCCGAGGTGTGCGCGTCCACGGACGAGCCTGTGTGGGCCGGGCTCGCCGAGGACTGGGAGTACACGCACGGCCTGATCGGGGACGGGGGGGAAGCGGGTCGACGGTTACGTCTACGTGTTCTCGCAATGGGCCACGCCCGTCATCGTGGTCGGGGACGAGTACGACGAGGGCACCGAGTGCTACACGGCGGCCGGCCCGGAGTCCGATTCGGGTCTGCCGAGCTGGTGGCTGGATGAGGCGCGGGGCGGTTCTTCCGCCCGGCGGGAAGGGAGCGAATCATGAAAATCCAAGATCTTTTGAGCAAGCTGAACATGGCGGTGGACGCCGGGCAGGTCGGCCCGAACGACGAGGTGGAGTTCATCACGGAGGACGAGGGTTGGAACGACGGCTACGAGATTCTGAACACGATGGCGATCATCGACGGCGACGGCAACGCCAAGATGCTGCTCACCAGCTTCGAGAAAGTGTTCCAGTGACGGCGGGCAGGGCCGGCGAGACGTGCGGGAACTGCGCGCTGGTCTCCGGAATCGCGCTCATATGCGCTGAAATCGACCCCCGCGGCGGCTCCTGCACGGCGCGCGTCACCCACGGCGGCGACGCGGCGTGCCCGATGTTCGAGCCGGCGGCGGTGCCCGAAGGGGCGGCGTGCGGCAGCTGCGGCTGGTTCGCGCCGGAGCCGTTCCGGAGGCGCGGGGGCGCGTGCATGCACAGCTACGACCCCGAGACGCGCTCGTACACGGCGACGTCCGTCCACAACGGGCCCGACATGGACCCCGATTGCCCCGGCTACATGCCGGCGGAGGAAAAAGACCGAGAAGGAGAGAAGGAATGTTCGAAAAAAATGCAACGGCGACCTACAAGGACACCGTGGAGTTCATCTGCGACAAAACGCTGCAGGACATCGAATCGCTGTCCAAAACCAAGGACCCGAAGGAGATGATCGCGAAAACGATGATCGCGGCGGAGCGACTGGGCGCCATGGAGGAGCTCGCGGCGTTCGCCCACGGGAAGACGGAGGACGAAGTCCATCTGGACGTGAAGAGGCTCACGTTCAAAAAGAGATTCCTGGAGTCCCTCAAGAGCGCCGAGCGCGGAGAGTAGCGGGGCCATGGCGAGCGAATCCGCGCTGATCTCGGCGCTGAACCACATGGACCCGTCCCAGCTGACCTACCAGGAGTTCATCGAGGTGGGCATGGCGCTCAAGAGCGAGGGGGAGCCGTTCGAGGCGTGGGACGACTGGGCCAAGCGCGACCCCGCGCGCTACAAGGGCACGCTGCGGCGGAAATGGGACGGCTTCTCCGGCTCCGGCTCGGAGGCCGCGGTCAAGGGCGGCACCATCGTGCAGATGGCGAGGGACCGGGGCTGGGAGCGGGAGCGCGACCTCGGCGAGGCGCTCTCCTGGGACATGGACTCGGCGCCGGCGGAGCGCCCGTCCGAGGCGCGCGTGGTCGACCCCACGTGGGTCGAGGGCGCGGAAATCGACGAGCCGGGGGCCGACTGGGAGGGGTGGAAGGACCTGGAGCGCTACCTGCGCGCGGTCTTCGAGCCGGGCGAGATAGTGGGCTACGTGACCTCCTCCTGGTTCGACGCGGACAAGGGCCGCTGGCTGCCCTCGGGAAAGGGGCCGCACACCGAGACGGCCGGCGAGATACTGGAGCGCATCGCGAAGCACAAGGGCGACCTCGACTCGGCCATAGGCGCCACCGAGAGGCCGGCGGGCGCGTGGGTGCGCCTGAACCCGCTTGACGGCAACGGCGTGCGCAACGAGAACGTGAGCGAGTTCCGGCACGCGCTGGTGGAGTCGGACTCGCTGCCCATCGAGAAGCAGGTGGCCATCATCAGGGAGCTGCGGCTGCCGGTCACGGCGCTGGTCAACTCCGGGAACAAGAGCGCCCACGCGGTCGTGCGGGTGGACGCGAGGGACTACGGCGAGTACCGCCAGAGGGTGGACGAGCTGTACCGCATCTGCCGGGACAACGGCCTGGTGGTGGACACCCAGAACAAGAACCCCAGCCGCCTCTCCCGGATGCCCGGCGTCATGCGCGGCGAGCGGAAGCAGTGGCTCATGGCCGTGGGCATGGGGTGCGAGTCCTGGGCCGAGTGGAAGGAGTGGTACTCCGACCAGACGGACGACCTGCCCGACCCGGAGAGCCTGGCGGACATGTGGGACGACATGCCGCAGCTGGCCCCGCCGCTCATCTCCGGCGTCCTGCGCCAGGGGCACAAGATGCTCCTGGCCGGGCCGTCGAAGGCGGGCAAGTCCTACGCGCTCATCGAGCTGTGCGTGGCCATAGCCGAGGGGGTGCCGTGGATGGGCTTCGACGTGCCGCAGCGCGGCGGCGTCCTCTACGTGAACCTGGAGCTGGACAGGGCGAGCTGCCTGCACCGGTTCAGGGACGTGTACGCCGCGATGGGGGTTCCGCCGGAGCACACGGGCAACATAGACGTGTGGAACCTGCGCGGCAAGGGCAAGCCCATGGACGAGCTGGCGCCCTCGCTCATCAGGCGGGCGCTCAAGACCAGGCCGCTGGCGGTGGTCATCGACCCCATCTACAAGATCATCACCGGGGACGAGAACTCGGCCGACCAGATGGCGCGGTTCTGCAACCAGTTCGACCTGGTGGCTGACTCCATCGGCTGCGCGGTGGTCTACTGCCACCACCACAGCAAGGGCGTCCAGGGCGGGAAGAAGTCGATGGACCGCGCGAGCGGCTCCGGCGTGTTCGCCCGCGACCCGGACGCGCTGCTGGACATGGTGGAGCTGCACATGGCCGACTGCGACCGCGAGGAGATGGAGGAGCGGTTCCAGGTGGACGCCGTGTGCTCGTTCATGGACGCCGAGGAGCAGCTGGGCGGATGGCGCACGCTGCTGGAGCCGAGGCACCTGAAGAGCGCGGCGGAGCTCAGGCGCATGGCCGGCAACTTCACGGACAACATGGGCCTCACGCCGGCGCTGGAGGAGGCCGCGGATGCCGCGAGGGCGCGGGCCAGGTCGAGGACGGCGTGGCGCATCGAGGGCACCCTTCGCGAGTTCCCCAGGTTCGACGCGGTGAACGTGTGGTTCGACTGGCCGCGCCACGTGAGGGACGAAACAGGCCAGCTGGCCAAGATGTTCGCGGAGGGGGACAGCAGCCCGGAGGCGCTGGAGGCCGGCAGGGCCAGGGGCAGGGAGCAGAGCGCCAAAAGCGCCGAGAAAAGACGGCGCGTGCGCGTGTCCGCGATGCGCGAGGCCCTGGAGCGGTGCGCCGCCGCCGGATGGAAGCCGACGAGGGACAAGGTAACCGCCATGGTCGGCGAAATACTGGAAAGCGAGGGCTACGAGCTGCCCAAGACCGGGATCAAGCAGTGGACCGTCGCGGCGGCGGAATGGAGCCCGATTCGGTCAAGGCAGGACGACGACGGCGTTTGGGTTCTCTATGACGAAGAGCTGGAGTGTGCGAGCGAAGGATGGCAGGAGGGGGTATGAGGGGTATAAAACCAGCTTCATACCCTGGGGTATGAAAAAAGGGGGTATGAGTCTTATATAGGGTTCATACGGGGAGGGGGGTGTAAACCCTATCCCTAAAGGGATAAGGAAAATACCCCACACCGGGGGGTGCAGTGCGGACACGGGAGGCGCCAAGGGCGCGCCTCCCTTGTGTCGCGCAGGACTACAGTCCGCACCGCACCCCCGCCAGTGTCCCTATGTCCCCTGAAAAAGAAAATCCACACGTGTAGAATATGCCCCAATCGGGAAAAGGAGGAAGAATGGCCGCTTCGAGAAGGAACGGTAAAAAACTGGAGACGAAGTACCCCGGGACCGTGGTGGCGGACAAGGCGGCGCTCAAGGTGCTGCTGTGCGGCTTCGTCGACAGCATGGAGGAGGGCAGCGATGACTACGTGCGCTTCTGCGACATAGCCATGACCATGACGGGAGTGCAGAGGCCGGAGGGCGGGCTGTCGGAGCGGTTCGCCGAGTCGGCGTACTGGACGGGCACTGGAAGGCCGGGCGACCCTCTCCGGGCATCGGAGCACGCGAAGCTGGTCCAGTCGCTCCTGGGCGGCGTGCCCTACGCGGGGGAGGGCCGCTGATGGCGGTCTACTCCTGCGCGGCGGAGCTGTTCGAGGCGGCGAGGGCGGCCGCGCTCGACCGCGACTCCATAGCCAGGCAGCTGGCGACCATAAAGGTGGCCAAGGGGCTGTCCGGCGTGAGCTACGAGGGGGCCTCGGTCTCGGGGACGAGCTCCGACCCCACGGGGTGCGGCCGGATGGCGGCGATGATCGACCACGAGTCCAGGCTCCGGAAGCGCATGGAGGCGGACGAGGAGCTGCTGGGGAAGTGCGCGGCCATGCTCTACGGGACGGCCGGGGACGCCGGGCTGGCCAAGGCCATGGGGCCGTCCTACGCGGACGCGCTGTTCTGGCGCTACCTGGAGGGCCGCAGCTGGGAGTCGACGGCGCGCATCCTGGGCGTGTCCAAGACGTGCGCGATGGACACCGCGGCGGCCGCGATGGACGCGGTGGACTCGTTCGGCGCGCGGCACCTTTTGAGCGGCACGGGCATAGCGGAGGATTAAAGGCGCTATGCAAATGGCCGTCAGAATCGCCCTGATGGCCCTAGGAGACGCGAAACGGAAAAACACGAGTATCTGATTGAATCGAATGTGAAACGGCCTTGGAGGGGCTTAGAACCGCCGTTCCTCCAAGGCCGTTTTTCTTTTCCCGGCGACCAAAACGACCAAAACGACCGTTTCCGACCGAAAAGACCAAAACGACCGTTTCGACCAAAAGCGACTGAAAAGACCAAAAAGACCAAAACGACCGAAACGACCGCCGCCGGGGGATGTATGGTAGGGTCGTCGAAGTTCGCGGGGGCCGTCCGAAGGGGCGGCTCTCGCCGTCTACATGGGCGCAGGGCCTCCTTCACCCCTTCCTCTGCCCGCGCCCGCCAGCCCAACCCGGAGGTGCTCCGTTGCTCATAACCTGCAGGCGCTGCGGGCGCGTCCACGCGCTCGGCTCGTGCGCCGTGCCCGAGAAGCCCAGGCGCTACGCCCGCAGCGAGGCCCGCGCCTTCCGCTCCTCGGCCCTGTGGCAGAGGACGGCCGAGGAGGTGCGCGCGCTGGACGGCAACACCTGCGTGGTGTGCATGGAGCGGGACGGAGCCGTGAACGACAGGCGCCTGCAGGTGCACCATCTCGACCCATTGTCGGAAACAGGGACCTCCTGCCCGTCCGCCACGGACGCGGCGCGCCTCGCGACCCTGTGCGAGAGGTGCCACGAGCAGGCGGGCAGGGGCGATTTCTCCAAGGAGCAGCTCCTGGAGTGGATGGCCGCCCACCGGGCCAGGTTCAGGTGAATCCCCCCCGGGCATCGCGAGATTTTCCGAGGGCGTTTTTTCCAGACCGCACGCCCAGGGCTCGCCCGCGAACTTTTCAATTAATTTTTCCCCGAAGGAGGCGCCGCATGGCCAGGTTGCCGAAATCAGTCAGCTCCGACGGCCCCGTCAAGGGCCTCACGAAGGCGGAGAACGAGACCCGCGCGGCCGTCGAGCTCGCGCAGCTGGGGGCGGCCGACGAGCTGGACCCGCCCGCGGAGTGGGACGAGGAGCGCCGGCGCGTGTACCTGTCGGTCGTGGGCGCGTTCCCAACGGACTCCCTGTGCAACCTGGACGCGCCGCTGCTGCAGGAACTGGCCATCTCGCTGCACAGAAAGCACCTTTTGGACGCGAGGATAGACGCCAACCCGCAGCTGCTGGAGGACGCGGACGTCATCAGGGCGCGCAAGCACCTGCTGGACTCCGCGACCCGGTGCATGAAGGACCTGGGCATGAGCCGCACGGCCCGCGCCCAGATCGCCGACCGCGCCGCGTCCGCCGTGAAGAAGGCCGCGACCGTCTTCGACTTCGTGGGTGACGAGTAGTGCACCCGGCCGAAGAGTACGCGCGGAACGTGGTGGCCGGCACGTTGGAGGCGCCCCACGTGGACGCTGCCCCGGCCTCCCTGGCCCCGAAGTACGTGAGGAAGCAGTGCGCCGAGTTCCTGGACATGTGGGACGGCAACAGCGAGAAGTACGTCATCGACAAGGGGAAGCTCGCCCGCATCGGGAACGTCCTCTCCGTGCTGGTCATGGCCAAGGGGCCCAGGCGCGGGCGCCCCATAGCGGAGGCGCTGGCGGGCTTCCAGTGGCTCATAATCGCGGCCCTCATGTGCGCCGTGCACCGCGACGACCCCACGAAGCGCAGGTACGAGACGGCGCTTCTGGAAATCTGCCGCAAGAACGGCAAGACGTTCATCGTGGCGGTGCTGCTCATCCTGCTTTTCTACTTCGAGCCGCCGTGGAGCCGGTTCTTCTCGGTGGCGCCGGACGGCGACCTCGCCCGCGAGATAAAGAAGGCCCTCGACCCGCTCATCTCGGTGAACGAGAAGGCGCTGCAGGGCGACCTGGTGAACCGGCGCGACTGGATCCGCTCCGAGAAGATGAACACCGAGTACCGCCCGCTGAACTACTCGACCAACCGCATGGACGGCAAGGAGCCGAACGTGTTCCTTGCCGACGAGATAGGCGCCCTTTCCACGAACTACCCCATCGAGGCCATGCGCTCCGGCCAGCTGCTGGTGCGCAACCCCCTCGGTTTCTGCATCTCGACCAAGTACCCCACCTCCAGCAACCCGCTGGAGGACGAGGTCGAGATTGCCAAGCAGGTGCTGGACGGCGTGATAGACGACGACCGCACCTTCTCGCTGCTCTACGAGCCGGACGAGCCGGACAAGTGGATGACCGACGACGCGGTGATGGCGCAGGGCAACCCCCTCGCGCTGGAAATCGAGAAGGTGTGGGACGCCCTCGGTTCCAAGCGCGCCAAGGCCATGGCCAACGAGCACCTGCGCGAGAACTTCCTCACGAAGCACTGCAACATCTGCTACCAGGGCATCGGCACCGAGTCGTACGTGAGCATCGACAAGCTGAAGAAGTGCCAGGAGGCGAACGTGTCTCCCCGCGGGGAGCGCGTCTACGTCGGCGTGGACCTGGCCATGACGTCGGACAACTGCGCCGTGTCCCTCGCGTGGAGGGATTCCGAAGGGCGGCTGTGCGCGAAATCGTGCGCCTTCTTCCCGGCGGACCGCATAGACGACAAGTCGAAGCTGGAGAAGGTCGACTACCGGCTCATGACGGAGAACGGCTGGTGCGTGCCCTGCGGGGACATGGTGGTCAGCTACGCCGACATCGAGGAGTACGTCTCGGAGACGGAGCGGCGCGAGGGGTGCGAGGTGGTGAAGCTGGGCTTCGACCGCTACAACTGCCGTAGCTCCGCGCAGAAATGGGACGCCCTCGGCATCGAGTGCATCGAGGTTCAGCAGCACTCCAGCGTGCTGCACGCCCCCACGAAGCTCGTGGCGGAGGCCGTGGAGGGCGGGACGTTCCGCTTCGGGCGCAACGACCTGCTGGTGGCCAACTTCGCCAACGCGAAGTGCACCTACGACACCAACCTCAACCGCTACATCAACAAGAAGAAGTCGAGCGGCAAAATCGACATGGTGGCCGCGCTCCTTAACGCCGTGTGCCTGCTGCAGCAGGACGAGATAGACGGCGAGGGCGACTTCATCGTCCAGTGCTAGGAGGTACGGATGGGATTTTTCGACATGCTCTCCGCGGAGAAGCGCGCCGAGGAGGCGCAGGCGGAGGACAACGAGCTGAGCGCAGACGACCTGGTGTCCTTCATGCCGGACCCGTCCCTGGCCGTCACGCGGGACGAGGCCATGGCCATCCCCAGCGTCTCGACCTGCGTGGGCATCATCGCCGGCACCATGGCGGCGCTGCCGGTGCGCCTTTACAGGACGCGCGCGGACGGCTCCGTGGAGGAGGTCGTGGGCGATTACCGGTGCCGCATGCTCAACGGCGAGACCGGCGACACCATGACCGGCCCCGACATGAAGTACGCGGTGACCGAGGACTTCCTCATGTCCGACAACGGCGGCCACATCTACCTCGACATGTACTCGCGAAAGAACCGCATCAAGACGCTGCGCTACATCCGCTCCGACTCGTGCGCCTGCAACATCGCCGGCGCGGACGCCGTCGTGTTCAAGGAGAAGGTCTACTACGCCGGCGGCATGACCATCCACCCGTCCCGCATGGTGCACGTGCTGCGGGCGTCACGGGACGGGGTGACCGGCAGTTCGGTGGTGACGCAGAACGCGGCCGCCCTGTCCGTGGCCTACCACACGATGCTCTACGAGCGAACGATGATAGGCAGCGGCGGGTTCAGGCCGGGTTTCCTCCAGTCGACAAAACGGCTGGGAAAGAAGGCCATGAACGCGCTGAGGGAGGCCTGGGCGCGCTTCGTGACGTCCGGCGGCAGCCGGGCGCTCGTCCTCAACGACGGCGTGGTGTTCAAAGAAGCCTCCGCAACGTCCACGGAGATGCAGATAAGCGAGCTGAAGAAGGGCAACTCCCTCGACATCAGCGGCATCTTCCACGTGCCGGAGCAGATAATCCAGGCCGGCAGCACCGAGGGCGCCGCGAAATCGGCCCGCGAGAGCTACACCAGGTTCTGCATCATCCCCATCTGCTCCCAGTTCGAGGCCGCGCTCAACGAGAAGATGCTCCTCGAAAACGAAAAGGAAGACCACTTTTTCAAATTCGACCTTCAGGAGCTGACCAAGGGCAACGCCCTGGAGCGGTGGCAGATTCACCAGATAGAGAAGGCAAGCGGGTGCCGCCCCGTGGACGAGATTCGCCGCGAGGAGAACCTGGAGCCCCTCGGCATCGGGTACGTGAACCTGGGGCTCAACGACGTCCTTCTGGACCCTGCCAACGGAGACCTGATCATCCCCAACATGGGGAAGGCCGTGAACATCAACGACCTCCCCGATTCCACCGATACGGGAAACGAGCCGCCGGAAGGGGGTGATAACGATGGAGGTGCTGCTTAGAAGCGACTCCGTGGAGATCAGCGGGTACGTCAACGCCGTGGGGCGCGAGTCCCGGCCGCTCGTGGACAGGCGGAGCGGGGAGAGGTTCGTCGAGGTCATCGAGCCCGGCGCGTTCCGGCGCTCCCTGGAGCGGGACGAGGGCCGTCAGATGCTCTTGAACCACCGCGCCGACCGCGTCCTCGCTGAAGAGGGCGCGGGGCTGGAGCTCTCGGAGGACCCGGTGGGGCTGTTCGCCCGCGCCGTGGTGTCCGATTCCGAGGTGATAGGGCTCGCCGCCGAGGGCAAGCTGGTCGGCTGGTCGTTCGGCTTCCGCCCCGTCTCCGTGGACGAGACGCGGGACGAGGGCGGCGTGGCGCACCGCGCCGTGCGTGACCTGGTCCTGTCGGAGGTGTCCGTGATTTCCGACGGCATGACCCCCTGCTACGAGGCCACTAGCGTGTTCACGCGGGCCGAGGGGGACGATGTGTGCTTCAGGGCCATGGAGGCCGGCGGGGTGAAGGTGCACGACCTGCGCCCGAAGGGGCCCGACCCCGCGTGGGAGGAGCGAATCGCCGCGCTCAGAAAGTAAACGGCGATGGCAAGAGGCAGGCCGCCCGGGAGGGCGGTTTTTTTATGCCCGGAAACGACCTGAAAAGGAGAAAGAATGTACAAGAAGATGATTGAGAAGCGCAACGATAAGGTCGCCGAGATGGAGGCCATCAACGGCAAGGCCATCGCGGAGACCCGCGCCTTCACCGAGGAGGAGAACGCCCAGCTGGAGGCCTTGGAGGCGGAAGTCCGCGCCATGGACGCCACCATCGAGCGCCTGCAGAACAGCCTGGAGGCCATCGAGGTGGGCGAGGGCGGCGGAGAGAACCGCGCCGAGGACACCGAGGCCGCCGAGGTGCGGGCCTTCGCCTCTTACATCCGCGGCCGCTCCAACGAGCTGCGCGCCGCCACCAACCTGGAGGCCGGGACGGAGGGCGCCGTCATCCCCAAGACCATTGCGGCCAAGATCGTGAAGCAGATCTACGACGTGTCGCCCATCCTGCAGAACGCCCAGCGCTACAACGTGAAGGGCGAGCTGGTGGTGCCCGTCTACGACGAGAAGACCTCCTCCACCGCCGTCGCCTACGCCACCGAGTTCGAGGACCTGGTGAGCGGCGCCGGCCAGTTCATCCAGGTGTCGCTCAAGGGCTTCCTGGCCGGCGCGCTGTGCAAGGTGTCCCGCTCCATGCTGAACAACTCCGACCTGGCGCTGGTGTCCTTCGTGGTGGCCGACATCGCCGAGAAGGCCGCCCGTTGGATCGAGGGCGAGCTGCTCAACGGCACCGCCGGCAAAATCGCCGGCCTTTCCGGCGTGACCCAGGTGGTCACCACCAACTACAAGGACGAGATCACCATTGACGAGCTCATCGACACCCAGGACGCGGTGCCGGACGCCCTGCAGAACGGCGCGATTTGGATCATGAACAGCGCCACCCGCAGCATGATCCGCAAGTTGGAGGACAAGATGGGCCGCAAGTACCTGCTGGACGACGTGACCGCCCCCTGGGGCAAGGTCCTGCTCGGCAAGCCCGTGTACGTGTCGGACAACATGGCGGCCCCCGCGTCCGGCAAGAAGGTCGTCTACTACGGCAACATGAAGGGCCTGGCCGTGAAGTTCGCCGAAGAGCCCGCGGTGGAGATGCTGCGCGAGAAGTTCGCCCTGCAGCACGCCCTCGGCGCCGTCTGCTGGATGGAGGTCGACGCCGCAGTGGTGGACAAGCAGGCCATCTCCTGCCTGAAGATGGGCACCGCCGCCAAGCCCGGCGCTTCCGAATAGGGGGCCGCCGATGGCAGCGCAGCTGGGGGAGCTCGACGCCGCCGACATCCCCGATGAGCTGCTGTTCGACCATTTCCGCATTGACCCCGAATACGAGGAGCCCGCGTCGCTCGACTTCGCGAGGGCGTGCCGGGCGGCCGCCTACGACCACGTGAGAGAGGCCTACGGCATAGACGAGCAGACCATGTCGGCGCACCCGTCCATCGCCATAGCGGTGCTGGCGGTGGCGCGGGACATGTTCGACAACCGCGACATGGAGGGCCGCGCCCACTCCAACCGCACGGTGGAGGCCGTCATGTCCTCGTTCGACTTCAACCTCATCTAGGAGGCGACCACCATGAGCGATTACGACGTGCTCGCCGTCATCGAGGAGAAGAAGGCGTCCCAGGACGACTGCGGGAACGTGTCCGTGTCCGAGGAGCCCGTGTGGCGCGGGTGGGTGCGGGTGCGCGAGATGGGCAGCACCGAGTACTGGCAGGCGTGCGCCGTCAACGAGCAGGAGACGGTGAAGCTGTTCGCCAGGCCCAGCGCCAGGCTCGCCCACCTCAACCCGTCCCGCTGCCGGGTGCGCCTGGCCGGCTACCCGGAGCCGCTCGACATCGCGTCGGTGGGGCAGACGGGAGGGCGCGACTCCGAGGTGCTCATCCGCGCCTCGCGGAAGAGGAGCGGGGCGGTGCCCTATGGAGACTAAGACGGTGGACGGCGCCGTGGAGCTCCATGCCGAGATGGAGCGCTACGTGGAGGAGTTCGCCGGCAAGGCCAGGGCGGACGTTGTGGAGATAGTCAAGGACGCCGGCAGGTTCGCGGTGAAGGCCGTGCGGGCGAAGTCGCCGAAGCGCACCGGGAGGTACGCGCGCGGCTGGGCGTGGTCGGAGGAGGACGCCGGGGGGACCGGGTTCTACATCCGCGTCCACAACAAGCTCAAACCGCACCTCACGCACCTCATCGAGAACGGCTACCGCCAGTTCTTCATGGGGCGCGACACCGGGAAGCGCAAGCCGGCGCGGCCCCACATCGCCCCGGCGGCGGACGAGACCGAAGAGTACATCATGCAGCGCGTGAGAAGGGGGTGACGCGATGGCCCACAGGGACATCACCCGGAAGGTGTTCGACGCCCTGAAGGGGTGCGGCATGCCGTGCGCCCACAGGACGTGGGACCCCTCGCCGCCCCCGCCGCTGCCCTACGTGGTGTTCTTCCGCGTCGACCGCAGCGACTTCATGGCGGACGACACCAACTACTTCATCCGTCCCAGGTGGTGCGCCGAGCTGTACACCGACGGCCCCGGAGACGACGAGCTGGACGCGCTGGAGGCTGCGGTCTCCGGCGCCGGATGGACTTTCGAGACGACCGAGGCCGGGGGAGACGACATAGGCAGCCCGGTGACGGCGGCAGTTTACTTCACGGCCCTCTGACGAGGGCCCTTTCTTTTAAGGAGCAAAAAACATGGCTAAGAAAAACAAGGTCAACTTCGGCCTCAAGAAGGCCACCTTCTTCCCCGTGACCGAAGACGGGCACGGGACGGCTATCCAGGCGCTCGGCGCCGTGAACGTGTCCATGGCGCCCTCCGGGTCGTCCAACCCCTTCTACGCAGAGGACACGAACTTCTATAACACTGTGTCCAACACCGGCTGGTCGGGAGATTTGGAAGTGGCCAACCTGCCCGATGAGTTCTTCACGGAGTGCCTGGGCTGGATGAAGGACAAGAACGGCGCCCTGGTCGAGGTGTCGGACGCGGTTCCCCGCGAGTTCGCGTTCGCCTTCGAGGTGATGGGCGACCAGGCGAAGCGCCGCAACGTCTTCTACAGCTGCACGGCCACCCGCCCCAACGCCGACGGCGCCACAACCGAGGAGAGCGCCACCCCGAAGACCCAGACGGTGACCATCACCGCCGTGCCCAAGGAAATCGACTGCGGCGGCGCGACCGTGTACACCGCCCGCGCCATCTTCCAGGAGGACACCACCGACGCCGAGTCCTGGGCGAATTTCTGGACGAAGGTCTGCATGCCCGCGCTCGACGCCTCCGCGCCCGTTGAGTAATGGTCACCGGCGAAATCTACGGGAGGCCCGTCGACATGCAGGGCGGGCCGCTCGCGCTGGTGAACTACCGGGGCGAGTTCGGCACCGACCTGATGGCGGACGCCATCGGGGCGTTCGGGGACGGCACCCCGGACATCGCGGTGCTGCTGCAGATCGCCTGGGCCATGGCCAAGACGGCCGACGATGCCGTATCACCGTTCCCGAAATGGATCAGGGAGTTCGACTCCCGCGAGTTCACGCTGGGCGACACCGCCGGCGCGGTGGGGGTGATCGACTCGGCCATCAGCGCCGAGCTGTTTCGTGGCAGACCGTCCCGCCGAATCCGGCGGAGGCTCGGCAGATGCCTGGACTCCCTGGCGAAACGTCTTGGCCGCCGTGCGGATGGGCTTCTCCATCGGTGAGCTGCGGCGCATGACCATGTCCGACTTCATCGCCTATGCCGATTGCGCGGCGGAGGGCGTGGAGCCCGCGGACGCGCCCAGGCAGGCGACCCAGGAGGACATAGACGCGTTCTACATGTGACGGATGGGTGCACCGCGCGTTCGGTGCATCCGCTCCGGGCGGGGCGGTTCCCCGAAACCCCTCCTCTCCCGCCGCCCCTCCCGGAGCGGATTCGACCCATGCACCTTGAAAAGCAAAGGAGGCCCCATGGCCATCACTTTCCGCGGGCTGACCCTGAAGCTCGGGGTGGACACCGTAGACCTCGACAAGGGCATACGCAGCGCCAAGCAGACCATGAGCGGGCTTCCGCGCGAAATCAAGAAAATCGAGTCGGCGCTGAAGATAAGCCCCGGCAACGTGAAGCTGCTGGAGGCCCAGCAGACGAGCTACCGCGCCGCCATCAAGTCCACCGAAGAGCAGCTGAAGCTCCTCAAGGAGGCGGAGCGCCAGGTCGCCGCGGGCGATGTGAAGATGGACGACGCCCAATGGGCGAAGCTCCAGGGCGACATCGCCAAGGTAGAGCAGGCCCTGGACGGCTACCGCCAGGCGCTCGCCGAGAGCATCGTGCAGCAGAACCTCGCCAACTCGTCGTTCAACCAGGCCGGCATCAAGCTGGAGAAGTTCGGCGAGAAGATAGCCCCCGTGGGCGAGAAGATGGACAAGGTCGGCTCCGCCCTCACCAAGACGGTGACGCCGGCCATCCTCGCCGCCGGGGCCGCGTCCGTGGCGGCCGCCATCGAGATGGACGACTCCCTCACGTCCGTGCGCAAGACCGTGGACGGCACCGAGCAGCAGTACATGGCGCTCAAGAGCGCCGCCATCGAGTTCTCGAAGACCAACGCCGTGAGCGCGTCCCAGATACTCGACATCCAGGCCCTGGGCGCCCAGCTGGGGTACACCATCGACGAGCTGCAGCTGTTCGGCGAGGTCGTGAGCGGCCTGGACATCGCCACCAACATGAGCGCCGAGGACGCCGCGACCGAGCTCGCGCAGTTCGCCAACATCATGGGCATGGCCCACGACAAGACCAAGAACTACGGCTCCACCATCGTGGCGCTGGGCAACAACTTCGCCACCACGGAGGCCGACATCTCCCACATGGCCATGCGCATCGCCGGCGCGGCGAAGTCCATCGGCCTCACCGAGGCGGACGTGCTGGGCCTGTCCACGGCGCTCGCGTCCATGGGCATCGAGGCGGAGGCCGGCGGCACCGCCATCTCCACCATCATGTCGTCCATCGACAAAGCGGTGGCCATGAACTCCGATTCGCTGGAGGCGTGGGCGTCGGCGGCCAACATGTCCGTGGGCCAGTTCAAGGCCGCATGGGGGCAGGACGCCGTGGGGGCGCTGTCCGCCGTGCTGGTGGGCATGGACTCCGCCGTCCAGTCCGGCGGCAACATGTCCAAGATGCTCTCCGACCTCGGCATCACGTCCATCCGCCAGACCGACACCATGAAGCGCCTGGCGAACAACTCCGAGTTCCTGGGCAGGGCGGTGGACACGGCCAACCAGGCGTGGCGCGAGAACAGCGCCCTGGACGCCGAGGTGGCCAACCGCAACAACTCGCTCTCCGCGCAGTTCGGGATGCTGAAGAACCGCGTGTCGGCCATAGCGGAGTCCTACGGCGGCCCGCTGTGCCGCGCCATGCTCGAAGTGCTGGACGCCGCCGAGCCCCTCATCAACGCCATAGCCGACGGCGCCGAGGCCTTTTCGGACATGTCGGAGGACGAGCAGAAGGCCGTGCTCGCGTGCGTGGCCCTGTCCGCCGCCGCGGGACCTCTTCTGAAAATCTTCGGCACCGGCGTGCGCAACGTCTCCGCCATCGGCAAGGGCATGCAGTCCCTCGCCGAGTTCATGGCGAGGGCGAAGGTGGCGGCGGTCGAGCAGACTGCGGCAACGAAGGCGCAGACCGCGGCGGCGAACGCGTCCGCCGCCGCCGCAAAGGCCCAGGGCGCCGCAGCGGCCACGAGCGCCGCCGGCACCGCCGCGATGGGCACCGCGTCCACCGGGGCGGCCGTGGGCGTGGGCGTCCTCCGGACGGCCCTCATGGCGCTGCCCCTCGTGGGCATCATCGCCGGCGTGACGGCGGTCGTCGCGGGCCTGGGCGCCTTCGCGAGCGGCGCCATGGAGGCCATGTCCTCCACCAAGCGGCTCACGACCGAGTCGCAGAGGCAGGCGGACGAGGTGGCCCGCCTGAAATCGGAATACGAATCGGCCGCAGCGGCCCAGGGCGAGAACTCCGATGCGGCGGTGAGGGCGAAGGACGCCTACGAGCAGGCGAACGCCTCCTTCGAGGAGAGCCGCCAGACGCTCGGAAAGCTCGTGGACGAGTGCCGCGGCGCGGTGGACTCCCACGGGCAGCTCGTGGACTCCCTGCGCGATGCGGAGGGCGAGGCGGCCAGCCAGGCAGGGGCCATCCTCAACCTCGCCGGCAGCGTCGCCGACCTCCTGGAGGTCGAGAACCGCAGCGACGATCAGAAGGCCAAGCTCGCCAGCATGTCGCGCATGCTCAACGACGCCCTGGGGCGCGAGGCGGTGGCCTACGACGAGGTGGCCGATTCCTGCGACCTCACCGGCGACGCCGTGCGGAACCTCGCGAAGGCGGAAGCCGACCGCGTCCGCGGCGAGGCGGCCATGAAGCGCTACAACTCCCTCATGGAGGACAGCGTCTCCATAGATGCCCAGTTGGCGCGGGCGCAGGAGGAGCTGGAGGCCGAGACCAGGCGCTGCAAGGAGACCTACGGCGAGCTGTTCGGCGTCCAGGTGTGGACGAGCCAGGCGCAGCTCGACTTGGAGCAGCAGGTGGCCGACCTGACCGCCGCCCAGTCCGAGAACGCAGACGAGATGGAGCGGGCGCTCAAGCTGGCCCAGGACATGGCCGCCCACGACCAGGCGCTGGCCCAGGCCGTGGAGGCCGTGAAGAGCGGCCAGATGACCGCGGCCGAGGCCGCGCAGGCCTACGGCGAGGGGCTGGAGCAGGCCGTCACCGAGACGGAGGTGGCCGTCCAGGCCACGGCGGAGCTGGCCGAGGAGAGCGACGAGGCGTCCAAGAAGGTCCAGAAGATCTCCGAGGCGCTGTCCGAGTACTGCTCGGGCTCGAAGTACTTCTCCGACGCCATCCGCAACGCCGGGTGGACGGTGGACGAGCTCGCGCAGCACCTCTCCGACACGGGGCAGGAGGCGTCCGACCTCACCAAGGCGTTCGAGGACCTGTCGAGCAAGACGTGCAACGCGTTCGACGAAATCGAGCAAAAGCAGGACGTTTCGCTCGACAAGATGCTCCAGACGCTGGAGCACAACCGAAAGGCCACCGAGAACTGGTCGCAGAACCTCGCGGCGCTCTACGAGGGGGCCGCGAGCGAGTCGGAGCGGCGGTTCATCGACTACATAGCGGGGATGGGGCCGGAGTACGCGGGCGTGCTTGAGGACCTCAAAAACGACACGACCGGCAAGCTGGCCCAACTGTCGGCCGAGTACGACGCCGCCGGGGCCGCCGCCGGGGACGCCCTGGTGACCCGCATGCACCTCGCCCGCGAGAACGCCGCCACGGAGGCCCAGGGGGCGTCTGACGCCGTCTCCATGGCCATACAGTCCATGGCGGAGAAGGTCGGCGCGGAGGCCGACGCCGTGGAGGCCGACCTGGAGGACATGGGCGTGTCCTTGGAAGACCTGGGCTCGCTCTCCGACGAGCAGCTCTCGGCCATAGTCTCCAGCTACGACGGCTCCGTGCAGTCCGTTCGCAAGACGCTGCAGTCGTTCGTGACCGAGAACAAGAGGGCCGGCTCGGACGGCCCGGCCGCGATGGCCGGGGGCATCAGCGGCGGCCGGCAGAAGGTCACGGCGGCGGCGTCCGGCGTTGCGAGCGCGGCCGCCCTGGAGTTCGCGAAGCTGGCGGGCGCCGGCCAGACCACCGGCATCGCCGGCGCCGCGGCGTTCGGCACAGGCGTGGGAAGCAAGGCCTCGTACGCCGGCGGCAAGGCGAAGACCGTCGGCAACGCAGTCCAGGACAAACTGGAGAGCGTGAAGAAGAGCGCCCCGCTCTGGGGCCAGCACACCACCGAGAACTACGCCGGCGGCATCGCCAACTCCAGCTCCAAGTCCACGCTCATGAGCGCGCTGGGCAAGGTGGGCGAATGGGTCAAATCCGTCCTCGGCCACACCATCGCGAAAGAGGGCCCGCTGCACGAGGGCGGCGAGGGCGAAATCAGATGGGGCCGCCATTCGGTGGAGAACTACGCCGAGGGCATGCTGGAGGCGCTCCCCGCCATCCGCATGGCCTCCGAGAAGGCGGCCGAGGAGCAGAAGAGGGCCATGTCGGCGGCGCTCGGCGTTTCCGACATGGCGGCCAACGCCACGGTGCGCGCGGAGAGCCTGGAGAGCGTCCGCCAGACGGTGCAGGTGACGCGCGACCCGCAGTCGGACAGGGCGGTGCAGGAGCTCGCCTTCCAGGTGCAGCAGATGCGCCGCGAGCTGCCGAGGGTCATCAGCGACAACACCGCCGCCGAAGTGGTGCTGGACGACCGGGCGATAGGGCGGTTCGTCAAGAAGGAGGTGGGGCGATGAAGGTCAAGATGCGCTACGTCGGGTCGAACGGGGACGAGGTGGTCTTCTGGGGCCGCAAGGCCCCGTTCCAGTACGGGCGCTCGAACCTCTTCGACCTGGACCAGGAGTACCGCTCGACCGGCGGCCGCATCACCGGCATCTCCCGCTCCATCAGGGAGATAGGGCTCACCGTGTTCATGCGCGGCGGGAGCCTGGCGGAGCGCGACAGGTTCCTGGACATCATCAGTTACGACGCGCGGGAGCTGAAGCCGGGCAAGCTGTGGGTGGGCCAGTCCTACATCAGCTGCTTCTTCCTGTCGTACGAGGTCTCCGAGGCCCTGAAGTACGAGAGCCAGGCGGTCTACGAGTGCACCCTCGTGACCGACCAGCCGTACTGGGTGCGGTCGAAGCGCTACACGCTCACGGGCGGCAGCGGCGAAATCGCCGGCACCCTCGACTACCCGCGCGACTACCCGTACGACTACGTGCGCCATTCCGACAACATGGACCAGATAGCCAACCCGTTCCCCACGGCGGCGAAGGTGAACATCGCGTTCGCCGGGCCGGCCACGGAGCCGTACCTGCGCATCGGGCAGAACCGCTACCAGGTTCACCGGTCGGTGGAGCGGGGGCAGCTCCTGCTCGTCCGCGGGTTCGGCCCGAAGCAGGAGATAGTCATCCGCCACAGCGACGGCACGGAGACCTCGGCCCTCTCGGACGGCGAGAGGAGCGCCGGGGCTTACATCTTCGCGACCGTGCCGCCCGGCAGGCACACGGCGGCCTGGGGCGGCAACAACGCCATCGAGGTGGAGCTTTTCGAGGAGAGGAGCGCACCGGCATGGGCTGCGATGTGAGGCTGTTCTGGGCCGACCGCTACGGGCGGGAGCGCGGCATCTACGAGTTCGCCGAGGGCCAGTTCTTCGTGCAGGTGGAGGGGGAGGTCGACTTCTCCCTCGATATCCCGAAGGGGACGGGCACCGCCCAGGGCTGCTACGTGATGATGGAGGACTCGGAGTTCGGCGGCATCGTCGACTCCCTGACGGTCGACACGTCCAAGGACACCGTGACCATCGGCGGGAGAACCTGGCACGGGGTGCTGGAGTCGGCGCTGGTGGTGCCGGACAAGGGCAAGGACTACCTGGAGGCCTCCGGGGAGTGCAACGCGATTCTGGCCATGCTGGTGGCCAGGCTGAACCTCGGCTACATCTTCAAGGCCTCCGCGGCGGACAGCGGCTTCCGCGTCAGCGGCCACCGCTTCAGCCGGCTCGGCTCCGAGATGGGCGGGTGGACTGCGATGCGCAAGATGCTCCTGTCGGCGGGGGCGAAGCTGCAGATTCGATACAGCGGCGCCGACCGCCGCGTCATCCTCTCGGCCGTCCCGCGCGGCAACTACGTGGACAACTACATGGACGGGGAGTCCCACGCCTTCTCCATCACGAAGGGCCGGCCCGTCAACCACCTGCACTGCATGGGTACGGGCGAGCTCGCGAACAGGACCATCGTAGACCTGTACGCGGACGCGAAGGGGAGGGTCGGCGAGGTGCAGACGCTGTTCGGCCAGGACTACAACGGGGCGGTCTACGACAGTCCCAGCGCCGACGCGACGGCCCTCCGCGAGGACGGGCGGAAGTTCCTGGAGCAGTGCCAGGGGGAGCTTTCCTCCTGCACCATGCGCTCGGAAGAGAGCGGGGCGTACGAGATAGACGACGTGGTGGGCGGCTCCTCCGTGGAGGAGGGCTTCTCGGTCGTCACCTCGATCGCCCAGAAGATAGCGATTCTGAAAGACGGTCACGTGGAGTACGAGACCAAGACTGAAACGGAGGTTTAGCGATGGCTACTGAAGACGGTTACACGCGGTTCGCGTGCGACAGGGCCGAGGCCAACCACGACGGGGGAGAGCTGCCCATCGTGTACCTGGGGCCCAACGACAAGGAGCGCGGAAGGTGGCTGTCGGCGGAGTACACCGACAAGAACGGGGTGAAGATGAAGGCGACCCTGTGCCCCAAGTGCGCCAAAGTGTGGAAGGAGATGCACCAGGCCTTCGCGGCGCAGCTCACCGAGTACATGGAGAAAGGGCGTCGATGATGGAAGGGTCTCTGCATCTGATCACCGCGCACGCCGGCGAGCCGCACATCTCGCCGGAGAACGACGCGCGCTACAACGCCGGGACGCTCGGCCCTGCCAGCTACGTGCTGCCCACGAAGAGCAAGATGGCCTGCACCCTCATCGACTCGAACACGGTGCGCGTCCTCGGAGGGGACGCCGTGTGCTGCGGCTACCGCTGGGCCGTGGCCGGGGACTACGCCGAGGTCAACATAGACAACGGCATCCCCGGGTACAACCGGGTGGACTTGATTGTCGCGCACATCGAGACGTACCCGGATTACAAGTGCGAGCTCCGCGCCATCAAGGGCGAGGAGACCACCGGGACGGCGGTCGTGCCCGGCCACATCGAAGGCGACCTCAACGCCGGCGACACCGTGGCCGAGATGCCCATCTGCAGCGTGGCCATCAACGGCATCAACCCCCAGGAGCCGAAGATGCTCCTGCAGGAGAGCCACACCATCGAGGGCCTGTACGCCGACCTTTCGAAGCAAATCAATGATGTCCGGGATTCCTTATCCCAAGTTATTCAGGAGTACACCTGCTACACCAACGAGGGCGAGAGCACGCCGCTTCCGGTCATCAAACGAGTGTTCAGCGACATACCCACGGGGCTCTCGGTTGTCCGCGCGGTGTGGTCGCGCTCGCCGGGGTTCGACGCCCTGTGCTGCAAAAAGCCCAATGGCGTATTTTGGGCGCTCGCCGTCATGACCGAAACCGGCAAGATGTACGGGATTACGGCGAAGAACGACGGCGAGCTCATACAGCGCGATTCGTCCGCCTGACATCCGGATGACCGGGGGCGGCCCGGCTCCTAGACGGCAGTGGCCGTGGCCTTGTACCACGTGAACGACCCAGCCTTCTCCGTCTTCGCGCCGAAAAACAGTTGGCTGGTGGAGACGCCTATGGCGTAGTACTCGGTCGCTAGCCCCACATCTTTTTCCAACACGATGAACCGCCCCCACGCGTGCATGGAGGCGGGCTTGTTCCATGGCCAATTCGAGTACCAGTAAAGGCGCGGAACCCAACCCTCGCGCGCGGCTTTCGATACCTGGGATAAGGAATGCCCTAGGAACCATTGCGGCCGTACAGCAGCGTGATGGTGATGGTCGCGGTCAAGTCGCCCGATGTCCAGTTGTGGAATCCGATCGAGCTTGACGAAAATCCGAATATGTTCAACCTCGAGCTGGAGTTGTGTCCAACGCCCGTAACCCCCAGGAACGTGTACCCGGCAACGGCGGGCGGGCTGATGGCCACGTTTCCGTAGCTGCTCGCCTTTACCGTCAGGCCCCGGCTCACGGTTCGCGTGACGAAGGGCGGCTTGTTCACAACAGCGCCATTGCCGTACGAAGCGGAGCCGGCACCGCTTGCCTCGGAGTAGAGCACCAACCTGCTCACGCCGTTCGAGTCCTGGTGCATGCTCCAGTAAATCGGCTTCGCCTGGCCGTTGATTGGCTTTAGAAGGTTTTGCTTTTTAGCCTGGGATAAGGAATGCCTATGCCGCCCTCGCCATGGGGGCGGGCACGCTCGTGAACCGCAGATTGACGCCGGCGTACATGTCCTCGCAGGTTTTGCCCATCACGGCGCGGGCCACCTTGCGCTGCGCCCGCCTTGCCTGGGCCGCTGTCAGCGCGTAGTAGTAGCGGTAGGTCGTCTGTATGTCGGAGTGCCCCATCATCGCGGCGCAATCCTGTATGGCCACGCCGGCCTGGGCGGCCAGGGTGCCCCACGTGTGCCGCAGGTTCTTCATCGTGACCTTCGGCAGCCGGCGCTTCTCCGCCCAGGCCCTGATGCGGTAGGCCACCTGAGAGGGAGAGAGGCACCCGATGATGCGCCCCTTGGGCCGCCCCAGTTCCACCCAAATCTGGTGCAGCCTGTCGAGCGCCCACGGCGGTAGGTACCCCGTCCGCTCGCCCTTGGCGGTTTTGGTTGGATAGTCCATCAGCCCCTCGGACGTCTCCTGCAGCGAGCCGTCCAGGGGCACGGCCCCTGTCCGCCAGTTGATGTCGGGCCATTCCAGGTGGTAGTTCTCGCCGGGCCGGCACCCCAGGGCCGACTGCAGTATGGCCGTGGCCTCGCACTCGCAGCCGACCATGCCCCGAATCCACCGCTTGAGTCGCCGCTGGGTCAGAGTCTCGGGGCGGTAGGCCCGCTTGCGCGGCAGCTCGATGCCGCGCGTGGGGTCGGCCATGTAGATGCCCCACTTGTCCATCGCCCAGCGGACGATCTGCCGCAGGCACTTGTAGGCCTTCTCGGTGCCTCCGGGGCCGGCGGGCGTCCCGCCCAGCTCGTCCACCCATTCCTGCACGTCGTCCCTCGTCACTTTGCCCAGGAGCTTTTTGCCCCATCGGGGCAGCACGTGGCAGCGGATGGAAGATTCGTAGCCGTCCACGGTGTTGGCGCGCCGGCGGCGGCGCTTCTCAGGGAGGTAGTGGTTCATCGCGATGGCCCCCAGCGGCATGGCCATGGCTTCTTCTGCGTTCATGCCGGCTCTCCGTTCTCGAAAGGATTTCACCAGTGATCGAATCTTTCCAGTCCGCGCTCCCCTCCATCATTGCGACCACATGCATCGGCGTCATGGGATGGGTGGCGGGGTGGGTGCGCGGGCAGCGCGACAAGGCCAAGCGCCTGGCGGACGAGCACACCGACCTGATGGGGCTGCCCTCGGCCATAGGGGAGATGGAGCGGCGGCTCAACGCCCGCTTCGACGAGCTGGACGGCCGCATCGACAAGCTGGAGACGGAGATGGCCGACGAGCGCAGCCTGACCGTGGCGAAGCTCAAAAACAAAATCGTGGCCATCGAGAAGACGGCGACGGAGCGCGGCTACATAACGCCGAAGGAGCTGGAGAGCGCCAACGATCTGGCGGACCACTACTTCGCGCGCGGCGGGAACCACTACATCCACGCCGTGATGCGGAACCTGAACGAGCGCGTGCCCATCAAGGGCGAGCCCATAGAAAACGACTAGAAAGGACGAGAGATGGAAGAGAAACTGGAGAAAACGCAGAAAAAGGATCTAATCGCTGCATGGGTCGAGGCTGCAGCTATCCGGGCAGCCAAGACGGCTGCGGAAGTGCTGATCATCCTGATGGGGTCGAACATCATCAGCATCACCGACCTCGACTGGCTCTACATTGCCGGCGCAATGTGCTGGGGCGCTGTCTTGTCAATTGCGTTCAGCGTCAAGGGCATCCCCGAGGTGGACAACGGAGCGGCGCTGCCGAAGATCGGAAATGGCAAGAGGGGCGAATAGCGTGGTCGTGCAGATAGCCCAGGCGTCCATCGACGAGCGAGGAAAAGGCAGGGGAGGCAAGGCCGGCAACCAGTCCGGCACGGAGCTCAACATCCGCGCCGCCTACGACGCGAACTGGCACACGCTGGTCGTGTGGAAGGACGCAGCTCGCGGCATCCGCTGTGCCAACGCCGCCAAGGGCGCCGTGGGCAACCGCCACATCGGCTACGACATGGATGAGCGCAACACCATCCTGCCCCTCGCGGAGGCGGCGGGCTGGGACTTGGCCAAGATAACGACCGACTGCGAGTGCGACTGCTCCAGCCTGGCGAGCGTCTGCGCCATCGCGGCGGGGGCGGAAAAGGCCGTCATGTACGCCGGCGGCAACCTGGCCTACACCGGCAACCTCGCGGAGCGCCTGGAGAAGACGGGCCTGGTGACCGTCCACAGGGGGCTTACTTACGCCCAGATGCTCGCCAAGGCCACCGCCGGCTCCATCTTCGTCAGCAACGCCCACACGGTTATCGTCGTGTCCGGGGCCACGGCGGCCGCCCCGCCGCAGGTGATGCTCCCCGGCACCGCGCTCACGCAGGCGGTGGCGGACGTGATCGCCGGCAAGTACGGGAATGGCCAGGAGCGCCGCGAGAAGCTCAAGGCCGCCGGCTTCGACCCGGACGAGGTGCAGGCGGCCGTGAACCGCGCGCTGACGGCGGAAGAGCCGGAGCTGCCGGGCGCGGCCAGGGACCCGGCCGACAAGTACGTCTGCAAGACCTACGTCACCAAGGCGTCGGCGCTCAATGTGCGCACGGGGCCGGGCACGGACAGCCGGAAGAAGGCGAAGGCGGAGCTGACCCCCGACGGCCAGAGGCACTCCAACGACGAGGGGCAGCTGCTCCCCGGAACCCGCGTCACCGTGTCGCAGGTGCGGCGGGCCGGCTCCGATTGGTGGGGTCTGATACCCAGCGGGTGGATTGCCCTGGAGTGGCACGGCGCGGTGTACGTAAAATAACCCAAGATATAGATTCGCCCCCTCCTTCGGGAGGGGGCTTTTCTGCGTCTTCGGATATGTACCCAAAACGGTACAGTGAGCATATCCCAGAATATCCTAAGTGGTTCGTTCTGCCCGTGTTTTTCAGCACTCCTCGTGCGTTTGGCGTTGTGTTTGCCCAGTTAGACGGATTATCCGTTTTGCTCGTTCAAATAAACTATAATACGCAGAAATTATTTCCAAGCCGCCGAAATGGGAAGAAAAGGAGAACTGGCCATGGCGTTTTACTTCGACGAACCGTCCCGCACCTTCAACGAATACCTGCTGGTCCCGGGGCATACGCCCGCCGATTGCGTTCCCGCCGCCGTGAGCCTGAAAACCCCCCTGGTGAAGTACCGCAAGGGCCAGGAGGAGTGCCCCCTCACCCTGAACGTGCCCATGGTGAGCGCCATCATGGCCGCCGTGTCCGACGACAAGATGGCGGTGGCGCTGGCCACTGAGGGCGGCCTCTCCTTCATCTACGGCAACCAGTCCATCGAAGACGAGGCCGCCATGGTGGCCCGCGTGAAGGACTACAAGGCCGGTTTCGTCACTTCCGATGCCAACCTGTCCCCCGAGATGACGCTGGCCGACGTGGTGGAGCTGCACGAGAAGTTCGGCCACTCCACCATGCCGGTTACCGCCGACGGCAGCGCCCACGGCAAGCTGCTGGGCATCGTCACCGAGCGCGACTACCGCCTGTCCCGCATGAGCCTGGACGAGAAGGTGGCCGACTTCATGACCCCGCGCGAGAAGCTGGTGGTGGCCCAGGACGGCACCACGCTGAAGGTGGCCAACGACATCATTTGGGATCACAAGCTGAATTCGCTGCCCATCGTGGACGCTAACGATTGCCTGGTGGCGCTGGTGTTCCGCAAAGACTACGACTCCCACAAGTCCAACCCCGACGAGATGCTGGACGCCCACAAGCGCTACATGGTGGGAGCCGGCATCAACTCGCGCGACTACGCCGAGCGGGTGCCCGCGCTCGTGAACGCCGGCGCCGACGTGCTGTGCATCGACAGCTCGGAGGGCTACTCCGATTGGCAGAAGCTCACCATCCAGTGGGTGCGCGAGCACTACGGCGACGCGGTGAAAATCGGCGCCGGCAACGTGGTGGACGCCGAGGGCTTCCGCTTCCTGGCCGAGGCCGGGGCCGACTTCGTGAAGATCGGCATCGGCGGCGGCTCCATCTGCATCACCCGCGAAACCAAGGGCATCGGCCGCGGCCAGGCCACTGCCACCATCGAGGTGGCGAAGGCCCGCGACGAGTACTTCCGCGAAACCGGCATTTATGTGCCCATCTGCTCTGACGGCGGCATCGTGTACGACCACCACATCTCCCTGGCGCTGGCCATGGGTGCCGACTTCGTGATGCTGGGCCGCTACTTCGCCCGCTTCGACGAAAGCCCGTCTGCCAAGGTGATGGTGAACGGCACCTACATGAAGGAATATTGGGGCGAAGGTTCCGCCCGCGCCCGCAACTGGGGCCGCTACGACCTGGGCGGCAAGAAGAGCCTGTCGTTCGAGGAAGGCGTGGACTCCTACGTGCCCTACGCCGGCAGCTTGAAGGACAACATGGCCATCACGCTGCTTAAGCTGAAGAGCACCATGTGCAACTGCGGCGCCCTCACCATCCCTGAGTTCCAGGACAAGGCGAAGCTGACACTGGTGAGCGCCACCTCCATCGTGGAGGGCGGTGCCCACGACGTGCTGCTGAAGGACAAGGCCCCCTACGCCTCCAACACGCGCTAGCCGCAATCCGCGCAGTCGCACCCACAGCCAAGAGCCAAGGCGCCCTCCGGGGCGCCTTTCGTTTGCCCGCCACCGCCGAAGCGCCAGAGCGAGGCCCGGGCTCGCCGCCGTGCGCGGTGCGTGCTCGTAAAAACGGGGTGTTTTGCCGGTTGGGACGGCTGTGGTGGCAAAAACGGCCGTTATTCCGAGCTTTACAAGCCGCGCCATGTGAGCAGGGTTCGCCGGTGCATGCTATACTATGAAAACTTCATACATATGCATGAAAGGATGTGCAATGCCAGCCCTTCAAGTGCGAGACTTTCCCGAAGAGCTGTACAACCAGCTGCGCTCTTGCGCGGCCGAGCAAGACAGGAGCATCTCTCAGCAAACAACGTACGTGCTGCGGCGCTTTCTGGAAGGCTATCAGCGAGGGATGACCGAGGCTGAGGCTGCAAGCGCGGCTTGGGATGTCACGTGCGCTGGCGCCGCTGGCCCTTCGGCGCGTATCGAGCGCCGCCGCCGCAGCTTTATGCGGCTGGAGGCCTCTTTCGAGGGCGCGCCCGGTCCTGACAGCCTGCCCAGCTCTGTTGACATGATTCGCGAGATGCGCGAGGAGCGAGACGAGCACTTGCTTAGCCTGCTGCGCAATGGCCAGGAGGATTAGCGATGGTGGTCATGGACTGCTCGGCTGTCATTGAGATGTGCCGCAATACCCAAAAGGGGCGGGCCCTGCGTCAGCTGTTATTGGAGGGGGAGCAGGTGATGGCCCCCGATCTTTTGAAGATAGAGCTGCGCAACGTTGTGTGGAAGTATCGCCGCGCCGGGCACCTCAGCGAAAAAGAGGCCAGCTTGTGGATTCAAACGGCTTTGGGTGTTGTGGACAGCTTCGTGCCCTCCGACGTCAACATCGATGAGGCTTACGCCGAGGCGGTTCTTCGGGAACATCCGGTGTACGACATGCTCTACGCCACGCTTGCTCGCCGCCACGCCTGCTGCCTGTTCACCCTGGACAAAAGGCTGGTTACCGTCTGCCAGGAAATGGGCGTCAACTGCATTGAAGAGGTAGCGCTTTAAGTGGCGCCGGTTAGCCCTTCAGGAACTCCACGAACTGGCGGAGGGTGGGGTGGAGGTTGGCCTCTTTGTAGAACAGGTCCACCTTGAAGCTGGCGCTCCGCACCGGCACTACCGTCAGGTCGGGGCGGCCGGCGAAGAACATGCCGTTGGCCAGGCCGCCGAACGAGAACACGAAGCATTCGCTGTCGGCCAAGTCGAGCATCGAGGTTTCCGTGGCGCTTTCCATGAACACGGGACGCTCTCTCGGGGTGAAGCCGGCTTCTTCGCAGGCGGCCACCACTTGGTTCCAGCCCGCCTCGAAGCCGGGGCCGGTGAGGTGGATAAAGGTGAGCTGCGCCAGGTCCTCCATGGTGGTCTCGCCTTTTCCGGCCATGGGGTTTTCGCTGGTCACCGCAATGGCAAAGCAATCGGTGCAAAACGGCAGGCAGTCCAGCGGCTCGTTGCTTTCGGCGGGGAAGGTGCCGCGATGTGCCGCAATGAAGTCAATCTTGCCGCTGTTCAGCTCTTCGGCCATGTTGGTGGCGTAGCCCTGCACGCTCATCATCTTCAGCTGCACGCCCGAGGCGTCGTGGAAGCGCCGTACGCTGGTGGCCAGCTGGCTCATCACGATGGGGCTTTCCAGCCAGCCGCCCACGGTGAAGATGCAGTTGTCGGCGAGGTTTTTTTGGCTGAAGCGGTGCATGTCCGCGTACTGATCCAGCAGGTTGCGGGCATCGGCCAGCAGCAGGCGTCCTTCCTTGGTGAGGGCCACCGACCGGCGCGTGCGCTCGAAGAGCTTTACTCCCAGCTCCTCTTCCAGTGCTTGGATGTGGTTGCTGAGCGCCGGCTGCGAGATACTCAACTGGCTGGCGGTGGCGGAAAAGTTTAGGCTTTCGGACAGCGCTACAAATTCCGCAAAGTAGGAGATGTTCATGATAGTGCCCCCCTGCTTATCATGAAAGCTTATAAGTAAATTGCCTTGACGTATAACTTCGCAAGCAATCTAATAATGTGACCAAATAATAGCATTTCCATACAGCTGCCGCCAGGCCCATACTCGAACCATCGCGCCCAACGCGCGAGCAAGAGGAGAGGAAAAGGAGGAGCTTATGGCTAAGCTAACCATGTCGCGGCGCTCGTTTGCGAAGTTGTCGCTGGCAACGGCTGCGGCCACCGCCGTTGCCGCCACTACGGCGGGGGCGGCCCTGGCGGAGCAGGCGGCGCCGGCGCAGGAGCAGGGGGACGTGAAGCGCGTCCGCACCTGCTGCCGCGGCTGCGGCAAGATGGAATGCGGCGTGTGGGTGACCGTGCAAAACGGCCGCGCCGTGAAAATCGAGGGCGACCAGAGCGCGTTCGCCTCGGAGGGCAATTGCTGCACGAAAAGCCAGGCGTCGCTGCAGGCCGCTTATCATCCCGCCCGTATGTACCACCCCATGAAGCGCACCGCCGCCAAGGGCGAAGCGGACCCCGGCTGGCAGCGCATCACCTGGGACGAGGCCTTCCAGCTGATGGCCACCGGTTTCCAGGAGCTCATCGACAAATACGGCGGCGAATGCCTCACCACCTTCTGCGGCACCTCTCGCAACTGGTGCATGCAGTCTGCCGGCGGCATCCTGTACCAGCTGTTCGGCAGCCCCAACGGCCATTCCGCGTACCAGATTTGCAAAGGGCCGCGCCATGTGGCCACCGCCTGGCAGTCGGGCAAGGCCTACAGCTGGATGGCCCAGGAAGACCGGCCGCTGGTGTACGTGCAGTGGGGCGGCGCGCAGGAAATGTCCAACTACGACAGCTCTTGCCGTTCCACCGTGAACGTGACCATGCAGGCGGAGGACTACATCATCGTGGACCCGCGCCGCACCAACTTGGGCAAAGAGTCGAAGCACTGGCTGCCGCTACGCCCCGGCACCGACGCCGCCATGGGCCTGGCCTGGACCCATGTGGTGATCGACAACAACCTCTACGACGAGATGTACGTGCGCCGCTGGACCGACGCCCCCTTCCTGTACTGCGCCGACATCGAGCCCACGGGCTTCATGGGGGCCGACCCGGAGATGGGCTTCCCGTTCCCCGTGGCCACGCGGCTTCTGAAGGAGTCGGATATCAAAGAGGGCGGCAGCCCCAAGCGCTTCATGGTGTATGACGAGCTGGCCGGCACCGATGACGCGCACCCGCTGCGCGCCAACGATCCCTCTGGCAAGCTGAGCTACTTTGACGCTGAAACCATGCTGTGGGAAGGGGAAACGTACCCCGAGGCGAAGTTCTACGAATCGCCCCAGAAGAACCTGGTGAAGGGCACGGTGCCCGGGCGCATTGCCTATTCCACCGACTTCAGCGGCTGTGCCCAGGAGCTGCTGCCGGCCATTTCCGGCGGCCCCTTCGAGGTGACGCTGAAAGACGGCGGCACCCACAGCGTAACTACTGCTTGGATGGAGTACGCCAATTTGTGCGCCCAGTACGCGCCGGAAATCGCCGAGGGCATCACCGGCGTGCCGGCGGCGGAAATTGAGGAAGCTGCCAAGATTTACGCCACCCGCATCTTCCCGGACAGCGGCTACGGCAACGGCGGCATCAACTACTCGCTGGCCATCGAGCACTCCGCCAACGCCGTGCAGAACTGCCGCGTATTCGATGCGCTTGCCGGCATCTGCGGCAACTTCGACACCCCGGCCGGCCAGCGCGGCGGCACCGTGGGCACCTTCCCCGAGCAGTTCGCCATGATGAGCGAAGCGGCCCCCTTCAAGCAGGACGCCACCAAGATGCTGGGTATCGACAAAATGCCCACGTTGGCCCACTGCTACTGGGGCGACGCGCAGCACATCATCAAGGCCATGAACGGCGATGGCGCCTATCGCATCCGCGGCGGCTACGGCCAGTCGGGCGACTTCCTGAATGCTCCCAACTCGAAGGCCTGCTTCGAGGGCATGAAGCAGATGGACTTCTTCGCCATGTGCGATTTGTGGTTCCACCCGGGCACTCAGCTGGCGGACGTCATCGTGCCGGCTCAGCACTGGATGGAGCTGGACTCCACTCGTCGTTCTCAGGGTTCGGGCGGTGCGGAAGGGGCCCACTGCCGCTGCATCGAGCCGCCGGCCGACACCCGCTTCGACGTGGACATTTCCATCGGGCTATACAAGGCCATGGGAGTGCCGTGGGCGCTGGGGGACGACCCCTGGCCCGACGCCACCTACAACTTGAACCAGATGGCCCAGGCCGGGTACGGCATGAGCTGGGACGAGTACAAGGAGCACTTCCAGAAAAACGGCTGGACCGACTGCAAGGAGAAGTACCCGGTGTGGGGCACCTATCGCCGCTACGAAGTGGGCATGATGCGCCGCGACGGCCTGCCCGGCTTCCCCACGCCCACCGGCAAGCAGGAGATTTGGAACACGCTGCTGGAAAGCTATTACCCCGATGAACGCTACACGCTGCCCACCTTCACCGAGCCGCCCGAGGGTCCGGTGGCCAACCCCGAGCTGTGCAAGGAATACCCCTACATCATGACTACCGGCCGCCGCATCCCCGTGTACTTCCACAGCGAGCACCGCCAACTGCCCTGGTGCCGCGAGCTGTGGCCCACCCCGCGCGTGGAGATCAACCCCGAAGACGCCGCCGAGCTGGGCATCCAGCAGGGCGACTGGGTGTGGATTGAAACCTCCCGCGGCAAGATTCGCCAGACGGCCGACCTGTATTACGGCATCAACAAGGGCGTGGTGAACTGCGAGCACCAATGGTGGCTGCCGGAATTCACCGGCCTGGGCAAGGGCTTCGATTTGGTGAACGTGAACACGCTGGCGTCGCTGGACAACCAGTGCCCGCTGTGCGGTGCCGCCAACGCCCGCGCCTACAACGTGAAAATTTACAAGGCCACTCCCGAGAACAGCCCCAACGGCAATCCGGTGCCCTGCGACACCGATGGCACTCCCATGATCGTCTCTTGCGACGACCCGCGCCTGAAAGAGTGGCTGCCCAATTACGAGATTCGGAAGGAGGCCTAAGATGACGCAGTACGCCATCGTTACCGACCTCAACCGCTGCGTTGGCTGCATGGCCTGCAGCGTGGCCTGCAAAGTTGTGAACAACGTGCCGGTGGGCAACTACTGGAACAAGGTGCTGCGCATCGGCCCCAATCCGGCGAAGGCGGGCTCGGGCCACTTCCCCGACGTGGACCTGTATTTCCTGCCCATGCAGTGTCAGCATTGCGAAAACCCGGCGTGCGTGGACGTGTGTCCTACCGAGGCCAGCCACAAAACCGCCGACGGCACCGTGCAGATCGACAAGGAAAAGTGCATCGGCTGCCAGTTCTGCGCCATGGCCTGTCCCTACGGGGTTCGCTACCTGAACGAAGAGGAGCGCGTGGTGGAGAAGTGCACGCTGTGCGAGCAGAAGGTGGCCCAAGGGGAGCTGCCCCAGTGCGTGGCCCAGTGCGGCGGCATGGCCCGGTTCTTCGGCGATTTGGACGCGGGCATCGAGAGCTTCGAAACGTTGACCGACGGCTTCGACACCGACCGCAGCTACGAAACGCTGATGGCCCACCGCGCCACGCTGGCGGAGGTGGTGAACCCCTACACCGAGGCCGACCTGCACCACGTGCCGGATACCGGCAACAAGCCGGCGTTTGTGTACATCCTGCGGGAACGCGACTGGCAGGGAGAGTAGCCGCGGCGCACCCCGGGTGCTTCCGGCTGGAAAGGCCTGCAAATGAGCTCTCCCTGGAAAGGCGGCTGCCACCTCGGCGGCCGCCTTTTGCGTTGCGGGCGCAGGCGCTAGAAGCGGTTCGCGGCGGCTGCTTCCTTCAGGCCCTCGTAGAGCAGCCGCAGCTCCTTCTCGTACAGGCTATTCTTCAGGCGAATAAACGAGATGTCGTGGGACAGGTGCTCTTTGGGAAGGGGGATGACGCCGAGCGTGCCCTCCTGCAGCTCTCGTTGCACTGCGGCCTCGTACACGAACGAAATGCCCAGCCCTTGGGCCACGAAAATTTTGAGGATGTTCAAGCTGCCCACCACGCAAGTGTCGGCGAAGGCGGCGGTGCTGAGGTCGCGTTGAGCCAGCGCGCCTTCCAGCACTGCGCGGCTGCCGCTGCCCTCTTCGCGCAGGATGAGCCGCTCGCCCAGCAGGTCGTTGAAGTTGCGCACCTTCTGGGCCGGTCGCCGCCCCGCTGCACAGATGCACACCAGCCGCTCGGTGCGGAAGGTGTCCCAGGCGTAGGCGGTTTTGTCGAACAGTCCTTCCACGAAGGCGCAGTCTATCTCGCCGTCGGCCATCAGCCCCAGCAGCCGCTTGGTATCGCCCGAGCGCACGTGGGCGCGAATCTGCGGGCGCTCGGCCAAAAACGCCGCCAAGGGGGTTGCCATCACGTATTCGCCGGCGGTGAGGGTCATGCCGATGCGCAGCTGGGTTTTGGCCCCGTGGGCCACCTCGGCGATGTGCTGGTGCAGCAGCGCGTCGTCGTGGGCCATGGTGGAAAGCGCGTCGCGCAGCACGCGGCCGGCGGGGGTGAGCTCAAGTTTTTTGCGCTGGTAGACGAACAGTTTGGCGCCATACTCCTTCTCCAAAAAGGCGATGTGCTGCGATACCGCGGGTTGGGTGAGCGACAGCTCCTCGGCGGCGCGGGTGTAGTTCAGCGTCTTGCATACGGCGAGAAAAGTTTTCACGCGGAAGTCTTGCATGTTGGTTCCGTTCGCTTGCGGACGGGCCCCTGCAGCCCATCTCGGTACGATAAGAATATATCATCGTTGCCAAAATATATATAAGCTTGAATTAGGGTTACCTTCTTGCATAATAACCGAACGCACTGTTCCTGCAGGCGGCTGCGCTCGGGCCGGCCGCATGTGGTAAGAACGGCGAACAACCAACGAGGTTAAGAAAGAAGATGATAATGCGCGAAAAGATAAAGTCTGTTCCCATCCCCACCGCCGGCGTTGCGCTGGGCCTTGCAGCGCTGGGCAATCTGTTGGCTCCCTACAGCGAAGTGGTTCACTACGGTTGCGGACTGCTGTCGTTTTTCCTGGCTGCCATGCTGGCGGCGAAGATGATCATGTTCCCGTCCATGATTCGCGATGACTTCAAGAACTCCATCTTGGCCAGCGTGTCCGCCACCTTCTTCATGACCCTCATGCAGCTGGCCGGTTATCTGGCTCCCTTCGCCATCGCCCCTGCGTTTGGCTTGTGGTGCGCTGCCGTGGTGGGTCACTTCGGCCTGATGGCTTGGTTCACCGGAAACTACATTCGCCGTTTCCAGCTGAAAGAAGTGTTCCCCACCTACTTCATTTGCTACGTGGGCATCATTGTGGCCTCGGTTACATCGCCTAACTTCGGCATGGAGGCGCTGGGCAGCGTGATCTTCTGGTTCGGTTTCGTGTGCTACCTGGTGCTGCTGGCGGTTATCACCGCGCGCTATCTGAAGCACGAGATTCCTGAGCCGGCCCGTCCGCTGTTCTGCATCTATGCCGCTCCCATGAGCCTGTCGCTGGCCGGCTACCTGGCGGTTACTTCCAACCCCAACCCGCTGTTCGTGGCGGTACTGGCGGTGCTGGCCCAGGCGCTGTTTGCCCTGGTGCTGTTCCATCTGCCCAAGTTCGTGGCGCTGAAATTCTATCCCAGCTATGCGGCCATGACCTTCCCGTTCGTCATTACCGCTACCGCGCTGGGCAAGGCGCTGGCGGCCCTCACCGCCGCGGGTGTGGCGGTGCCCTTCCTGGAGGCCTTCCAGGTGCTGGCTTTCGTGGAAACCGCGTTCGCCACGTTCATGGTGTTCTACGTGTTCACCCACTACATGAAGTTCTTCTTCGGCACCCCCAAGGGCCATGAGGTTGTGGAGCCGGCGCCCGTTGCCATGCCCGTAGCCATCGAGCTGGATGCCGAATAACCAACCCGCCTGCATTCCTCCCCAGGGCAGAGAGCATTCTCTGCCCTTTTTCGTGCCAAGGGGCGGGTGCGCGAGTAATTAGGGCGTGTCAGGGGGACGCTCCCTGGCACATGGGATACACTAGTTCCAAGGCGTGTTTGTGCTGATGGCGGAAGGGGAGCCATGGTGAAGCGAAAAGCGGATAGGGATCATGTGGAGGTGGCCCACCTGTCGGGGCCCGAGGGCATTCGAGCGGCGTTCGAGGTGCTCCGGGCGCCGGGCGCCGAAGTTCCGCTGGCCGTTGCTGCCGAAGAGGTGCCGCGCATCTGCTGGACCTGTCAAAAGTGCGCCGCCGAGAACGAAGGGGACAGCGAAACCTGCTGGAACTGCGGCGCCGCCCGGTGGCGGTAGGTCCTGCCAGCAGCCGCGCGCGTGCCTACGGGGCAAAAACCGCCAGAGGGAGGGCAGCCTTTCCCGCCAACGAAGCGCCATGCGAATTCCCATAACCCCAATAGCGGGCCGCCACGGCTATAATATGCGGCTATCGGCAAGCAACTGTTTTGAGGGAGCCTTATGAAACCCTACAACCCGCATGAGATAGAGCCGCGCCTTCAGCTGCAATGGGAGGAAGCGGGCCTGTATAGCGTTGATGAGAATTCCGACAAGCCGCGCAAGTACGTGCTGGAAATGTTCCCGTACCCCTCGGGCGACATCCACATGGGGCACGTGAGCAACTACACCTACGGCGACGTGGTGGCCCGCTATTCCAAGATGCGCGGCTTCAACGTGCTGCATCCCATGGGCTGGGACGCCTTCGGGCTGCCGGCGGAAAACGCCGCCATCAAGCACCACAGCCACCCGGCCCTGTGGACCTACCAGAACATCGACACCCAGCAGGCCAGCTTCAAGCGCATGGGCTTTTCCTACGATTGGGACCGCACCGTGGTGGCCTGCGACCCCGAGTACTACCGCTGGGGCCAGTGGATATTCCTGAAGTTCTGGGAGCGCGGCCTGGTGGAGCGGCGCAACAGCCCGGTGAATTGGTGCCCCAGCTGCGCCACCGTGCTGGCCAACGAGCAAGTGACCGAGGGCCGCTGCTGGCGCTGCAGCTCCGAGGTGGAGAAGCGCGACCTCACCCAGTGGTACTTCAAGATTACCGACTACGCCCAGGAACTGCTGGATGACCTGGACCAGCTTACCGGCTGGCCCGAGCGGGTGAAGCAGCAGCAGGCCAACTGGATTGGCCGCTCCGAGGGCGCCAACGTGGACTTCATCCTGTGCGATATGGCGGGCAACGCGCCGGCCGAGCCCGCGGAAGACGACATCATCACCGTGTTCACCACCCGCGCCGACACCCTGTTCGGCTGTAGCTTCTTCGTGCTGGCGCCCGAATACAAGGGGCTGCAGGCGCTGGTGGCTGGCACTGAATACGAGCAGCCGGTGATGGATTTGGTGGAAGCCGCCAAGAAGGTGAGCGCCGTGGAGCGCGCCCAGGGCGATCACGAGAAGCACGGCGCCTTCACCGGCCGTTACGTGGTGAACCCCATCAATGGCGAGAAGGTGCCCATCTGGGTGGCCGACTACGTGGTGGCCGACTACGGCACCGGCGCCGTGATGGCGGTGCCCTGCGGCGACCAGCGCGACTTCGAGTTCGCCCGCAAGTACAACTTGCCCATCATCCCCATCATCCTGAGCGAAGATGATCCGCTCTTTCCGCAGCTGAGCGGCCAGCAGGGCCGTGTGGTGACCGAGGTGGACTGGCCGCAGGCCTATGCCGCCGAGGGCATCCTGGTGCAGTCGGGCCCCTACACCGGCCTGGTGGGCGGCAAGCATTCCGAAGGCGAGGCGGCCATCGTGGCGGCGCTTGAGGAAATGGGCCGCGGCAAGCGCACGGTGGAGTTCCGCCTGCGCGACTGGCTGATTTCCCGCCAGCGCTACTGGGGCAACCCCATCCCCGCCATCCACTGCCCCCAGTGCGGTGTGGTGCCGGTGCCAGAGGAAGATCTGCCGGTGCGGCTGCCCGAGGACATCGACCTGGCGGCGGGCGAAACGCTGGCCACCCATGCCGGGTTCGCCGACTGCACCTGCCCGAAGTGCGGCGGCAAGGCGCGGCGCGAAACCGACACCATGGACACCTTCACCTGCTCTAGCTGGTACTACATGCGCTACACCGACCCGCACAACGTGCACGCGCCGTTCGACCCTGCCAAAACCAACGCCTGGATGCCGGTAGACCAGTACATCGGCGGCATCGAGCACGCCATCCTGCACCTGCTCTACAGCCGCTTCTTCACCAAAGTGCTGCGGGACATGGGACTGCTGGATTTCGACGAGCCCTTCACCAACCTGCTGTGCCAGGGCATGGTGCTGGATTCCCAAGGTGAAGTGATGAGCAAGTCGAAGGGCAATGTGGTGTCTCCCGAGGAGATGATTGCCAACTACGGCGCCGACGCCGTGCGGGCAACCATGCTGTTCATGGGTCCGCCCGACAAGGAGAAGCTGTGGAACGAAGACGGCCTAGCGGGCATGTACAAGTTCCTGAACCGCCTGTGGCGCCAGGTGAACGACCTGGTCGGCGCGGCGGGAGAAGAGACGTTGTTCGAGGCGGCGCCCGCCCCCGAGGCGGCGGTGAAGCTGGCCCAGAAGCTGGTGCGGGAGCGCCATCGCGTGGTGGGCAAGGTGGAAGGCGACTTCGACCGCAACAACTTCAACACCGCGCTGGCGGCCATCATGGAGCTGTCCAACGCCACCGGCGAGTACTTGCGCGCGTTTTCGCCAGAAGCGCGGGCTGCGTGCCCCGACCATCAGGCGCTGGACGCCGATGTGGCCCAGGTAATCGTGAAGCTGATGGCCCCCATCGCCCCCCATTGGGCCGATGAGCTGTGGACCACTGTGCTGGGGCAAGGGGGTTCGGTGCACGATGCGCCGTGGCCCACGTGGGATCCCGAACAGGCCAAAGACAACGAGGTGGAGCTGGCAGTACAGCTGTCCGGCAAGGTGAAGGCCCGCATCACGGTGGCGGCCGACGCCCCGCAGCCAGAAGTGTTGGCCGCTGCAAAGGCCGCGGTTGCCGACGCGCTTGAGGGCAAAACCATCGTGAAGGAAATCGTGGTGCCCGGCCGTCTGGTAAACATCGTGGCGAAATAGCGGGTTTATAGATTTTCGGAGCAAGGGGAAGAGCGGGGGCAGAATGCACCGCAGGGATTCTATCTCCACCAAACGTTTCTGGAGGGTGGGCCGACCCGACAGGCCTGCGCTCGACGCTCCGTACGAGGGGAACTAACTCGCGCTGGCGCGCGAGTGGATTTCCCCTCTGCTCCGCTTGACCGGACCTCGCTCCGACCCGCCGGGTCGGCCCAGCCACAATGCTAATCCAGGTCGAATTCGTAGGGCAGAGATTCTATCTCTGCCCTTTTGTTTCCGGGAAGCTGACAGGGGACACGCCCTGCCCTGCTCCTTACGACAAATCGCCGGATTCCGCGAGATCCACCCGTTCGCCTTCGGCCGCTATGGGGCCGGTTTTCCCTTGGGGGTTCTGCAGCAAGGTGTTGAAGAAGTCCTTGGTGCGGGCCAGCGCTTCCCGAAGGCTGTAAGACGTTTGGTTTAGGTAAGCACCGTGATCGCTGGCCACGCCCACCGCTTCCATCCCCAGGCCGTGGGCGGCGTAGAGGGAGCGATAGAGGTGGTAGGCCTGGGTGGTAACGATGATGCGCTGGGCGCCAAACACATGACGGGCCCGGTACATGCTCTCGTAAGTGGAGTAGCCGGCGTGGTCCTCGTAGATATCTTCGCTGGGGACCCCAAGGCTCACCAGGTATTTCTTCATGGCTGCCGACTCGTTGTAGTTGGCTTCGCGGTTGTCGCCGCTTACGATGATGGCCTGGGCGGCGCCGGCATCGTAGAGGGCCCAGGCGGTGTCCAGCCGATGGCGCAGCATGTCGGAGGGGGTGCCGTCGGCGTGTACCGAGGCGCCCAGCACCACTATAGCGTCGGCGTTGTAGTCGGCCACGTCGGCAATCGTATGCACATCGCCGCGGGTGGTGCCGATGGTGATCAGGTTGGTGAGCCCCACTACGGCCACGGCCGCCAGTACCAGCCCCAGCGCCACTTTCAGCGGCAGGGTCACCAGGCGCAGCGCAGGGTTGCGCGTTTTCTTGCTTCCCACGGCTGCCCTCCTCCCAGTTCCGCTGCCGACGGGGAGGTTACTATAGCAAACCGCCGCCCCTTTCGCAGCGGCCGCGTTTGGCCTGCGGGGCTATTTCTTCGCGAATCCATACCTCTTTCGCAGGGCCACCAAAAAGCCCACGGCCAGCAGGGCCGCCGCCAGTTCGCCCACTGAAACCGAAAGCCAGATGCCGTTGATGCCCCAGACCAGCGGCAGCAGGATTACCGCGCCGCACTCGAAAACCAGGGTGCGCATGAAGGCGATGACGGCTGAAACCACGCCATTATTCAAAGCGGTAAACAGGGCCGACAGGTAAATGGGCAGCCCCATGATGAGGAAGGCCAGCGCGTAGAGCTTGTAGGCGTGCACGGTGAAGTCTAGAAGCTCGGGGTCGTAGCTGACGAAGATGGCAGAGAGCGGCGCCGCCAGCCATTGAGCCGCCAGGAACATCGCCAGGCTGCTCGCGCCTATCAGCCCCAGGCTCTTCAACAGGATGCTGCGCATTTCGCCATGGTTGCCGGCGCCGAACTGGTAGCTCATCAGCGGCGACGACCCAACCGCGTAGCCCATGAAAACGGCGCCGAATATCATGGCGGTATAGCCGATGACGCTGTAGGCGGCCACGCCGTCTTCGCCGATGTAGGCCATCAGCTGGAAGTTGTACAGCATGGTCACCAGGCTCATGGCGATGTTGGACACCAACTCCGAGCAGCCGTTCAGGCACGCTTTGCCGATGGGGCGCCATTCGGGGCGCGTCCAGCGCAGCCGCAGGAAGCTGGAGTTGTGGCGCCGGGCGAAATACACCAGCGGAATGGCGCCGCCCACCACTTGCCCCAGGCCCGTGGCGATGGCGGTGCCGTCGATGCCCCAGCCCAGCACGCAGATGAACAGCCAGTCCAGCACCACGTTGGTAACGCCGCCGGCCACCACCACGAAGAAGCCGTAATGGGGCTTGCCTGCGGTGGAAAACAGCACTTCAAAAGCGAATTGCAACGCGAAAAACGGCAGCATCCCCAGCAGCCAGCGGCCGTACGAGACGGCGGAATCCAGCAGCGGGCCGTCGGCGCCGAACGCCTGCATGGCCGGCACGATGGCGGCCTGCCCCAGCGCTCCCAGCACCAGGGACACGGCGATGGTGAAGAAAACCAGCATGCTGAAGTAGCGGTTGGCCTGTTCGTCGTCGCCCTCGCCGCGGGTTTTCGCTATCAGGGCGCTGCCGCCGGTGCCGGTCATGAGGCCCACGGTAGCCAGGATCATGATGATGGGCCAAGCCAGGTTCACCGCGGCCAGCGCGGTCTTTCCTATGTAATTCGACACGAAAAAGCCGTCCACCACCGTGTAGAGGGAGGTGAAAATCATCATGCAAATGGTGGGGAAGGTGAATTTCAGCAGGGCGCTGAGCGTGAAGTGGCGGTTCATGTCTTGAGCCATGGGTAATCCTTTAGTTGCGTTGGGCGGAAGCCGCGAAGCGGTGCTTGCCTGACGGCTGGGCTTGCGGGCAGGGCGGTGTGGCGTGGATTGGGGGAAGCTGGCGTCTCGCCTATAGGGCGTCGAATCCCGCGCTGAGTGTTTCCAGGTATCGGGATAAGATTCGCGGCAGCTGTTGGAGCATCTCGGGGGGAAGGGCACGGGTGGCGGCGATTTCCGCCTGTACCAGAGGGGCAATTACGGCTTCGGCCTGCTGCCTGCCCTTTTCCGTGAGGAACACCCGCGACACGCGGCGGCTTTCGTTTTCGATGCGCACCAGGTCTTGCGTCGTGAGCCGCTTCAGGGCCGAGGCCAGCGTTTGCTTGGGCATGAGGCTGGTTTTGCAGAGCTCCAGCTGCCGTTGGCCATCCTGCTCGTAAAGGGCGTACAGAACGTTGAAGGCGCTGTCGGAGAGCCCCTTTTTCCGGGCAAATTCGTGATAGAGCTCAGTAAGTTCTTCGTTGAAGCGGTTGACCATGGCAATGCATTCGGTGGCAGTGCGGTTTTTTGCGGGGCTCGTCATCGCTGATCCTGATTCTAGCAAGGTGGTTTCTTGGTTTAGTACGAAAGCGTACTAGTGATAGTACGAAATCATACTGAATCTCGGTATGATTTCAGACCAAAACAGCAACCCTCACCATTTCGTCACATCAACATCTGGCGGTTGCGCGCTGAACTATACTGGCTGCGACAACCGCAGGCAGAAAGGAAGCGTGATGAGGGTGAGGGCTGGTGCCGATTATGCGGTAATGGCCGGATGTGGCTTTTCGGGCGATGGGGTGCTTGGCGGCGCGGTGGCTGTTGCGGTGCGGGGCGACCGGATTGTGTGGACAGGGCCGCCTGCAGCGCTCGCAGACGCGGTAGCATGGAGCGGGAAGGAACCCCGCGGCGTTTTCGAAGGTGCCAAAAATGCGATGGCTGGCGGGGCATCGTTGCCGGTGTTGGAATTCCCGGAGGGCTTTCTCATGCCCGGATTCCACGATGCGCATATCCATATGTTCCATACGGCGCTGTACCTCTCGCCTTTGGCGGAGCGCTACTGCGGCGAAAACGAGGCGGACGCGGTGGCGCGGCTGGCCCCGCTGGCGGCGCGGCGCCCCGAAGGCGGCTGGCTGCTCACCCAGGGGTGGCGCGACTACCTGTGGAACCCGCCCGTTGCGCCGACGAAGACATCGCTGGATGCCGCCTATCCCAACCGCCCGGTGGCCATGTATTCCGGCGATGCCCATACCCTGTGGCTCAATTCCTGCGCTCTGGAGCGGCTGGGTATCACGGAAAGCTCTGTGCCCCCCGCCGGCGGCAGCTACGACAAAGACGCCAGCGGCCGCCTCACCGGTATCGTGCGGGAAGCGGCGGCCATGCAGCTGATGCCCCGCATCGTGGCGGAGTTTTCCCCGGAAGAGCTGCTGGACGCCTATCGCGGCCTGTTCGCCAAACTGAACGCCGAAGGCATCACCAGCGTGTGTGACGTGTCCCTGATGGCGCTGCCAGGGCTGGATTTCGTGCGGGACGACCTGTACCAGCAGCTGCTGGACGCGGGACAGCTTACGGTGCGCACCCATTTGTTCCCTACATTGTTGGACGGCTCTGATCGCCTGGCTCAGCTGCAGCAACAGCTCAATCATCCGCTGCTGCAGGCGCAGGGCTACAAGCAGTTCTTCGACGGAGTTTCCAGTCAACATACCGCATGGGTGCATAGCCCCTACACTAACCCCCGCTTCCCCGGCGACAACGGGCGCCCCACGGTGGAGCCACAGGAAATGCGGCGGCTGCTGGCAAAGGCCCATGCGGAAGGTCAGCCGGTGCGCATCCACGCCATCGGCGATGAGGCCATTCACCGGCTGCTGGATTTTTTCGAAGAGGAAGCGGCGGCCGATGGCGCGCTTGCGAAACCCCGCAACACCATCGAGCATCTGGAAAACTTCCAGCCGGCCGACATGGGGCGGCTGGCTCGCTTGGGGGTGGTGGCATCGGTGCAGCCGCGCCATATCACGCTGGACCCCGGCGGCCCCGAGCGCGACCTGGGGCCGGCCCGGGTGCCCTACATGTGGCCTTTCCGCACCCTGCTGGACGAAGGGGCGACGCTGGCCTTCGGCACCGATTCCCCGGTTACCGCCACCAACCCATTGGATGCGGTGTACACCGCCGTCACCCGTCAGGACGCCGACACCCATCAGCCGGAAGGAGGCTGGCTGCCCGCCCAGTGCATTACGGCACAGGAGGCCTTGCGTGCCTACACGGTGGGCAGCGCCGCGGCGGCAAATCGCGGGCATGAGCTGGGCCGTTTGGCCCCCGGCTATCTGGCCGACTTCATCGTGCTGGACCGCAACGTGACCACGTGCGAGGCGGCCGACATCCAGAAAGCCTGTGTGCGGGCCACTTTTGTGGGAGGTCGGCGCGTGTTCTAGGGGATAATCGTCCAAACAGAAAGGATGGTTATGGAACCTGCAAGAAAAACACCCGCAGTGGCCCCTTCGGCCCATGTGGCTAAGAACGCCGTGGTAATTGGCGATGTGACCATTGGGGAAGAGTGCTGCATCCTGTTCAACGCGGTGCTGCGGGGCGACTGCGGCACCTATATCAGCTTAGGCGATCGCAGCAACGTGCAAGAGGGGGCGTGTCTGCACGTGAGCCCCAACGCTCCCACGGTGGTGGGTAGCGACGTGACCATCGGCCATGGGGCAGTGGTGCACGGTTGCACCATTGGCAACCGCACGCTGGTGGGCATGGGGGCCACAGTGCTGGACGGCGCGCAGGTGGGGGAGAGCTGCCTCATCGGCGCCGGTGCGCTGGTTACCGGCGGCGCCCGCATTCCCGACGGCATGTTGGTGATCGGCTCGCCGGCGAAGGCGGTGCGCCCCCTCACCGAGGCGGAGCGGGCGTCCTTGGCCGAGAATATCCGGGAGTATGTGGAAGTGGGTCAGCGCTTAGCGGCCGAGGGCTGGCTGCTCACCGGCGCCGTCCCCGCCCCCTGGCAGGAATAGCCGCCTAGCTCCGCCAAGCGGAATGTCCCGTGTGGCATGTGGGGGCGAATAGACTTGTTCGGAGGGTTGAAAATGGGAAAACGTAACGCGCTTTTGGCGATAGCCGCGGTTTGCGCCGTGCTGTACGGCGCGCTGCTGGTGAGTGTGGCCGCCAATGCGCTGTGGGTGGCGGCGTTCGACGGCGCTGTGCAAGGGGCGATATTCCCCCTGCGCAACCCGGCGATCACTCCCGCCATCGCCTTCGCTACGGAGCTTTCCGACACCATACCCTGCCTGATAGTGGCGACGGCCATGCTGGCGTACCTGCTGGTGCGGCGCCAACGACGGGCAGCCGGCTTGTACGTGGGCGCTTTGGTGGTGACGTATCTGCTGGTAGAGGGCACCAAGTTCGCGCTAAGCCGCCCGCGCCCCATCGGCATGAACCTCATTGAGTTTCCCTGGAACGCGTCGTTTCCCTCGGGCCACACTTTTGTAGCGGTGGTGGCAGTGGGCCTTGCCGTGTTCGTGCTTCTGAAGCTGCATCCCCGGTGGCCGCGCCCAGCCCGCACGGCCTTGGCGGTAGCGGCTGTACTGTGGGTGGCCTACATTGGTTTCACCCGCGTTTACCTGGGGGTCCATTGGCCCTCGGACGTGCTGGGCTCGTTGCTGCTTTGCGGAGGCGTGGCGCTGCCGGTAGCGGCCCTGCTGTGGCCCCGCGTGGTTGACCGGTCGTCGAGAAACGCTTCGAGCGAAAAGGTGGGCTAGCTCGTCAGGCGGCCGCAACGGTTTCGATTTTCCCCGCAGAGGGGCTGGCCGGCAAGGGGGCGCGGCCAAGAGCGCTATCCTTAGGAAACCATCTGCGAAAGGAGCGCGCCATGTACAAAGTGCACTGCTTGAACAACATTTCCGCCAAAGGGTTGGAGCTGTTGGACGAGAACTACCAGCTGACCGACAACGTTGAGGAAGCGGACGTCATCTTGGTGCGCTCAGCCAACATGCACGAGATGGATATCCCCGCGAACCTGAAAGCGGTGGCCCGCGCCGGCGCAGGCGTAAACAACATTCCCCTGGAGAAACTGGCGGAATCCGGCGTGGCGGTGTTCAACACTCCGGGCGCCAACGCCAATGCGGTGAAGGAGCTGGTGCTGGCGGGCATGTTGATGGCTTCCCGCGACATCATCGGCGGCGTGCAGTGGTGCCGCGACAATGCGGCCGACGAGAACATCGGCAAGGCGGCCGAGAAGGCCAAGAAGCAGTTTGCCGGCACCGAGATAACCGGCAAGACGCTGGGCGTGATCGGCCTGGGGGCCATCGGCAAGCTGGTGGCCCGGGCGGCCGAGGCGCTGGGCATGAAGGTGGTAGGCTACGACCCCTACAGCAGTGCAGAGAAGGCGGCGGAAATTTCGCCGAATCTGGTATATGTAGAAAATTTGGCCGACCTGTACCCGCAGGCGGATTTCGTCACCATCCATGTGCCGGCCACTCCGGCCACCAAGGGCATGGTGAGCGCCGAGGCTCTGGCCCAGATGAAAGACGATGTGGTGCTGCTGAACTTCGCCCGCGACACCCTGGTGGACGACGCCGCCCTGACGGCCGCCATGGAGGCGGGCCGCGTGCGCGCCTACGTGACCGACTTCGCCAACCCCGCCGTGATGCAGATGCCCCGTGCCATCGTCATCCCGCACCTGGGAGCTTCCACCGAGGAAGCAGAAGACAACTGCGCCATCATGGCAGTGCAAGAAGTAATGGCCTACCTGGCCGATGGTACGAAAACGCACTGTGTAAATATGTAAGAGCACCAGGCAACATCAACCGAAGTGCTACACGGGGCGGCCAGTTGGCCGCCCCTCTTTTATTGCGGGTAAAGGAGGGCGCAGCTACCCGAGAAGCCTGAGGATGGTTTCGGAGGCCAGGTTTGCGTGCACGCCGGCCGCCAGCACGAGGAACCGCAGGGCGCAGCCGCCTGCCAGGGCACCGCAGGCACCGGCAAGGGGCAGCCATCGCTTCGGCTGCGACTTGGTTGCGGCGTTCGCAGTGCCCTCGCCGTCTCCAGTGTCCGCTGCTGCGTCTCTTGCGCTTGGGGAAGCGGGCTTGCGCACCAGCCCGACAACGGCCACCGTCAGCGGTAGGGCCAGACCGGCCGCCACCAGCAGCACCCAGAACCAGCCGGCTAGCGGTCCTCCCACCAGCATTGCAGCAGAGGCCGCTGCCGTTGCTGCCGCAGCATCGGTGCCGCCGGCGAGCGCCGTGCCCAGGAACGCAGCTAGCACCACGGCCTCCAGCAGCACCAGCACCACTACGCAACGTTCCAAGAATCGTTTGGCGTCGGCCCCCAGTGGATCCTTGCGAGCTGCCACTACGGCCATCACCTCCACCAGAGCCACGCCGGTATCAAAGGCGGATACCGTAAATAAAAGCGGGAGCAGGGGCGTGTTCCAAAGCGGTACGCTGGCGGGTGCCATCAGCAGCATGCCGGTGTAAACTGCCACAAAGGCGCCTAGCACGATGCCGACTATAGCCAACCCGCTTCGCAGTCCGGTTTCATGGGCGGCCAGCCAGCCTCCGCGCTTGCGTACCGGCACCATGAGCTTTTCGGTGGCCAGCAAGGCGGATACGCCAAACACCACAATAGCTGCGAAGGCGCCCCATGCTCCGTAGGTCATCCAAGAGGTGAAATGCGAAAAGCTCTGCCACATCATCAGGCCGCGCGCCGGCGTAACCAGCTCGGACAGCAGCAGCAACAGGCCCACGGCCAAGCTGATAACCGCCGCCCACATGGAGGCGCAAATCACGCGGTTGTTGCCGGTGCGATCGCGCAGGTACAGCACTGCGGCGGTTAAAAACGCACCGCCGCCCATGCCGCCCAAAAACAGGTACAGCGCCGGTTGCCAACCCCAAATCGTTTGCATCACGACACCCCCTTTTCCGGTGCCAGCACCAAGCAGGATGGACGGTTCGCCTCGGCGATGGCCACGGCGGCGTCGCCAGCCGTTGCCTTCAACTGGCTTACGGGGCCAAACTCCAGGGCGCCAAACTTGCAGGCCTGCACGCAGTAGGGGTCTTCGCCGTCATCCAGCTCGGCGCTGCGACAGCCGTCGCACTTGTCCATGGCAACCTCGTTATAGGTGGGCACGCCATAAGGGCAGGCCTGGTAGCAGTATTTGCAGCCCATGCAACGCTGCTGGTCAACGCGCACTAATCCTCTCTCGTCCTTCCAGATGGCTCCGGCGGGGCATACGCTCATGCAGCTGGGTTCGGCGCAGTGCATGCACGAGGTGGAGGCGAAAAACGTCCGCCCCCGAGTGCGCGTGTAGGACTCAACGTGGCGCCGGTCTTCAGTGGAATCGGAAAGGCGGTTACCCTTTCGGCAGGCCTCTACGCAGCGGCCGCAGCCAGAGCAGCGGGTGAGGGCCACTAAAAACCCGTATTGTTCGACCGGCCCGCCAGCGATAGTACCCGCCGCGTCATCCGCGTGGGCCCGGCCTGTCAGCCCCCATGCACCTCCTAGGGCCACCGTGCCCGCGCCAGCTGCCGAAGCGCATAGCAGGGAGCGGCGCGTTATGTTCTTGTGTTCCATATCAACTCGCTTTCACAATTGAAGCAGTGCGCAGGCCTATTCCTCCACCTCGAACACCATGCTCGAAGCCAGGGGAGACACGGTGCCGTCGTCGGTGACCGCCCGTACATCCAGCTTGAAAATGCCTTCGGCCTCGGTAACGTAATCGAAGTGCCAATATACCCAGCTGTCGGTGCCGGAGGCGGTGGTATCGAAGGCGGTCCAGGTTTCGCCGCCGTCAAGCGAGAACTCCACGGCAGTTACCTGGTTGCCGCAGTCATCGGCATAGCCCTCGAAGGAAATCATGTCTCCCACCTTAAAAGTGCCGTTTACCGTGTTCAGGATATTCACCTTTGCCCGGTATTCCGCATCGGGGCCCTCAACGGGGGGCAGCTCGTCGGAAACCGAAAGCTCGATGTCGGTAACGGCGCGGGTGAAGTATTTGGCTACTGTGTCGGGAATCCATACCTGCAGCCGCTCGCCTTCGGGCAGCTGTTGGCCGTCAATCTGATACACCAGCAGCGCTTCCTTTTCCGTCACATAGGAAAGCGGAAGCGGAAGCCCGTAGCCGTCCTTGTCCTTGAATGTGATGGTGTTCGCCTCGGGCGACACGCCCGCCAGTTCCACCATGTCGGACACTTTGACGCCGGTGACATTGGCCATGGACAGCGCTGGGCTCATGCCGCAGGAGCAGCGCATATTCTGCTGCTGCTTCTCGTCCATGTTTGCAAGTTCGGCCAGGCTGACGGTGTGCACCTTGTCTACCATTCCGCCCACGTTCAGGTAATACTCCTCGTAGGCCACCTTGTCGAAGGCGTAGCCGGGTTTGGCGCACATTGAGGTAACGGCGGTGCCGAACAGGTTGAACACCTCATCGGCAGGGGTAAGGGTGTCTTGGGTGAAGGAGAAGCTGCCCGACACGTTGGCAATCTTCTGGTAGTCCACGGCATTGCGCGTGATGGCGCCGTTGGCGCATGCCGGCGCATCGGCGCCCCATTGCTGGGCAAGTGCCGGCGTGATGGCGCCTATTCCGCCAAGCACCAGGCTGGCGCCCATGGTGCAGCTGAAAATCTTGACTCCCGTTGCGTGTTTCATGTTATGCCTCCAGGTTGCTCTTGGCGGTAACCATTACTTTTTGGGGCTCTTCGCTTACCAGGCCGGTTTCGGTAATCCCGCGAGCCATTAGCACATAGCTGCCGTCGCTTTCCGGCGTCCAGGTAAAGTGCCAGTACACCCATTGGCGGGGGTCGGTCTGGCCTAGGTCGAAGGTGGTCCAGGTTTTGCCGTTGTCCATGGAAAACTCGATGGTGGTTACAGCTTCATCGAAGGCATCGGCGTAGCCTTCAAAGGTGAAGGGCTTGCCGGTTTCGATGATCTTGCCCTCGGGGACCTTCAGCACGGTGACGTTGGGTTTGTTCATGTAGGGGCCCGTGCCGTAGTTGTTGAAGCCGCATTCCAGTACGGCGGCCCAGTCTTTGTCCTCGTCGGTGAGGATGTAGCCTCGGCATTGCTTAATGTTGCCCTGGGCATCGCAAGCCTCAACCCAGTTGATGCAGGGGGCGCCCTGACTGGGGGTCAGGCGCTTGCCATCGATTTTGTACACCAAATACACGTTGGCGAATTTGTTCTCCGCAACGCCGCGAGTGCTGTGGTGCACATCGTTGTGGAACTCCTGGCGATCGAAGATAACGCCGGTAAAGCCGTCCTGAGCGCCTCCGGCTTTCTCCAGCAGCCAGGTGAACGGAATGCCGGTGATTTCCACTTGGCCGATTCCGGCAGCACCAGGCATGTTGTCCAGGCACTCCATCTTGGAAAGCTTGGTCACGGTAACGCCGGCGCTCTCGGCTTCCTTGATCAGGTCGCCCAGTTTGGCGGTGAAGGGTTTGTTCACCAGGCCGCTCATGTTGATTTCCCAGTTCTCTACCACATCGAGGGGCATCTCCAGATTCAGCCTGTTCTTGCCCATGATTTTGATCAAATGGTCGTAATCGGAATGCACCCAGTCGTAGGTGAACAGCTCTTCTCCAGGCACTGTGGTGTCCTGGTCGAAAACAAAGTCGCCTTGAACGTCCTCAACCTTCACCACGCCGTCCATGTGGTCGTATTTTACTTGGTCCCACAACTCGATGCCCTGGCCGCCCTCGGTCATGTTGTGACAGCTCATGCATTGGCCGCCGCGTTCCTCGAAGGTGGTGCGTACGCGCTCGCCATAGTGCACTGCATGCATGAGAGTGCCCATTTCGTAGCCATCGTCTTCGCTGTGGCATAGCATGCACTGGTCGACGGTGATCCAAGGCTGCAGATAGTCGTTCCATACTGTCAGATGGGTGTACTCCATATTTCGCAGCGTGTCGGCCAGGTCTTCGTGACAGGCGTTGCAGCCGCGGTTGTCTGCATCAAGGAAGTAGTTGTTGTAAGAAGTGCCTCCCCAATAGGGCTTGCTCCAGTGGTAGCACTCGTATTCGCTGGGGGTGCGCTGCACCTTGGTGCCGTCCTTCAGCGTGCGAATCTCCGGCGCGTACTCCTTATTGATTTCGTTTTGACGGGCGTTCACCTCTTCCAAATAGGCTTCTGCTTCGGCAAGGGAATTTTCGTACACTGGCTCGTCCGGCGCCGCCTGTTCCTGTGGCGCGCTTTGGGCACAGCCGGCCGCAATCATAGAGGCCGCTGTGACGGTAATCGCCGCAAGCATCAGTTTCCCTTTTGCTCCCCTTCCTCGTTCCATACCTTCCCCTTTCTTCTTATGGGTTTGTCGCGGCGACGCCCTCCTTCGTTTTGTCGCCTGAACCCATCTTTCCTTCCGTTGGCCAGTTTTCCAATCAACGAAACGGGGTGAAATTTGCAAATGCCCATGTCAGCCGCATAGCCCGGTTTGGGGGATGCATTTTCATTTGCAATGGCTTCGGATAAAATGCTTTTGCTAAGTCATGGGGGAGGGCTATTTTGCATTGGGGGAGGAGGCTGCCGGTGCGTCGTTCGTCTGCTTCGATGGGAAGCTCCGTATTTGTGGCGATCGGGCTTATGCTGGTGTATGTATGGTCATCGCTTTCCGACCATACTTTCAGCCTGAGGGATTCCCTTCCCCAGTTGCTTGGCGTGAACCCCCGTGCTTTTTTCCTGGTGGGCATTTTCGTTCTCAGTGTGGCTTACATGGTTCTGCCGCGGACGGCAAAGGGGAAAGTGGCCCACCTCGCGGTGCTCATGCCGGTAGTGGGTTCCGTTGGCACCGCCTGCATAGCGATGGCGCCTTTCCAGGTATTGTTTTCTCCGGGCGCCCTGTGCGCTGCAGGGTTGGTTGCGCTGGGGTTCAGCTATTGCTGGTTCGTGGTGCGATACGGCCTCCTGTTTGTGGGGGACGGATCGGTGGGCCGCATTGCTTACTGCATAGCGGCGGCGCTTATCATGGAGCCGGTTGTACGGGTGGGGCTGGAATCCACCTTCGACCAGTCGACGCTTACCGCCATTGCGGTGGCACTGCCGCTGGTGTCGGCGGGGTTGCTCTACGGCGCGCAGCGTTTGGTGGAGCGGGCCCAATCGTCAGTGCCGGTGGCAGACGGCGAAGGGACGGAAGGGGCCGGTCCGGCCGCGGCGGGTTCTGCCGTTGCGGAGGCATCGCTTTCCCTGCGAAGCCTTCTTGCCCGTGGTAGGGCAGCGGCCTTGGCTGGGCCCTCCGATGGGGCTGGGGCCGCCCGCCTGCGAGCGGCACGGGCGAGAACCGTGATGCTGCTGGCCACGGCATTGTTGCTGGCCACGGTGCGCACTCTGAGCCCCGTGGGTACCTGGGATTCTCCGTTTGACCCCACGCCGATGACCTCTTCTGCGGGGTTGGTGCTGCTCTACGCTGTATGCGTGGCCCTGTTCGCCCGGTTTGCCGTGGTGGATACCGAGGGCGCCTCTGCTCTCAAGCGCTTTCAGCCGGCGTTTTTGCTGGTGGTGCTTACCGAGCTCACCTCCATTGTGCTCCTGTACACCCAAGGGCCCCAGTCCGCCATTCTGTACACTTCCATGTGCTTGAACGATTCGTTTGCCCACATCCTGTTTTGGGCAACGGTGTTTTGCGTTGTGCGGAGCGTGCGCATGGCCCCGCACCATCTGGCGGGGTTGGCGCTGGCGGCCTATGCGGCAAGCTCCATCGCATGGTTAGTGCTCATAGGCGAGGCCGAGATGCTGGAGACAGTGGCTTCGGTGGCGGCCATCACCATTCTCTACATTCTTACTATTGTGGCGGTGAAGACAGGGGAGGGGCGCCGCCCCGCCGCCGAGCAGCCCGCGGAAGACGCCGTTCAGGCGCCAACAGTCGAGGCGGAATTAGCGCCGGCGGCTACCGACCGTTTGGGGGAGAGCATCGAGGGGCGCTGCCTTGAAATTGCCCGCGAAAAAGGGCTCTCGCCGCGTGAAACCGATGTTATGGTGTTGCTTGCCCAGGGCCGCACCCGTCTCTACATCCAGGAAGAGCTGTTCATTGCCGAGAACACAGTGAAGACCCACATCGCCCATATTTACAAAAAGCTCGGCGTGAGCAACAGGCAAGAGCTGTTGGACCTGGTGTACCAAAAGAACGAAATGGGTGATTCGGCGTAGCGGTGCGCCCCGGGTATTTCCTTTGCCAAAAAATCTCGCCGCGCTTTTAGGAACAGGGGTTGCGGTGGCGTTTGCGGTGCCATAATGGCAAAGGTCTTTTCGCGCGGGGCGAGGGGGCCGCTATGTAAGGAGGCCTCATGAAGGAAACCAAGCCCGTGCCCACTATGGGAGCAAAGGACGCTCCCGACGCCGTATACGACGCGCGCACTCAAGGGACGCCCAAGATGGCCCTGTTCGGGCTGCAGCACATGTTCGCCATGTTCGGCGCTACCATTTTGGTGCCCACCCTTACGGGTCTATCGGTTTCCGCTACATTACTGTTTGCCGGCCTCGGCACGTTTTTGTTCCACCTGCTGAGCAAGGGGAAGGTGCCGGCGTTTCTGGGAAGCTCCTTCGCCTTCATCGCCGGTTACGCTGCTATCGCCCCTAACGGCGAGGCGGAGCTTTTGCCCTACGCCTGTCTGGGCGTAGCCTGTTCAGGGCTTCTGTACCTGTTGCTGTCGCTGTGCTTCAAGGTGTTCGGCCCGAAGCGCGTGATGCGCTTCTTCCCACCGGTGGTCACGGGCCCCATCGTTATCTGCATCGGCCTCATTCTGGCCTCGTCCGCCATTGCCAACTGCCAAACCAACTGGCTGGTGGCCATTGTGGCCATCGCCATCATCGTCGTTTGCAACATCTGGGGTCGTGGCATGATCCGCATTATCCCCATTCTGCTGGGCGTCATCGGGGCCTACGTTGTGGCGGCGCTGGTGGGCGAAGTTGATTGGCAACCGGTGGCGGATGCCGCTTGGGTGGGCCTGCCGGTGCTGTGGGACAACACGGTGTTCTCCATCTTCGGTGCCCAGTTCGATGCCGGCCTGGCCATCACCGCCATCATCACCATCATGCCGCTGGCCTTCGCCACCATCATCGAGCACATCGGCGATATGTCGGCCATCAGCTCTACCTGCAATCGCAACTACATCGCCGAGCCGGGCCTGCACCGCACGCTTCTGGGCGATGGCCTGGCTACCATGCTGGCTTCGCTGTTCGGCGCCCCTGCCAACACCACCTACGGCGAAAACACCGGCGTGTTGGCCCTTACCCGCGTATTCGACCCCCGCGTGGTGCGCCTTGCCGCCCTGTTCGCCATCGTGTTCTCGTTCTGCCCGAAGTTCGCGGCAGTCATCTCCTGCATGCCCGCGTGCGTCATCGGCGGCGTGTCGCTGGTGCTCTACGGCATGATTTCGGCGGTGGGCATCCGCAACTTGGTGGAGAACCACGTAGACTTCATGCGCAGCCGCAATGTGCTGGTGGCGGCCATCATTCTGGTACTGTCGCTGGGCATTGCCTACAGCGCCGATGGCGCCATCACCTTCATGGTGGGGGCTGTCACCATTTCGCTTTCCGGTTTGGCGGTGGGTTCGCTGGTGGGCATCTTGCTGAATATGGCGCTGCCCAACGAAGAGCCCTACTGGGACGGCGGGCTGGCGGCGCAGGCGGAAGCGGACGACATCGGCCTGCCACTGGAAGCGGAAGTGACCAACCTGCCGCTGGATTAGCCGGGCGTGGCTGGCGAAATTAAGCGCAAACGGCTAATATCGTTCCTTGCCGATTTGCAGGAGGAAAGGAAAACAATGAAGAAGCAACTTTTGAGCGTTGCGGTTTGCGGCGCTATGGCGCTGGCCATGTTCGGCTGTTCTCAGGCGCCCAACCCGAAAGCGGAGGGCGACGCCCCGGCTCAACAGGAGCAGCCGGCCGCCGCTGAGAAGAGCCCGGAAGAGCTGAAGTCCGAACTGGTGGACCTCATCAATGGCCAGGCGACGAACGTGACCGTGGACACCTCCACCGACACCACCGTTTCGGCCCAGGGCCAAAGCTTCACGCAGTCGATGGACATTCTGGCCATGGTGGACAACGCCGATGGCTACAAGGGCTATGCCAAGATCACCGCCCCTGGTACCGAGATGGACGGCATGGAAACCTTCATGGACGGCAGCAAGGCCGTGGTGCGCCTGGGCGACCAGACGGTGGACATCAGCGATGAGATGGCCGACGAACTGGACGACTCCATGGGTGTGGACAACGAGAAGGCCATTGCCATCGTGAATGCTGCGAAGGAGATTTCGGTTTCCGAGTCGAACGGCCAGAAAACCTACACCGTAGTGACCGATGGCGCTTCTGCTGCTGGCGTTGACTTCGACGGTGTTGACTCGGTGGGCGATATCGATGCCACCTATGTGTTCGACAGCTCTGATCAGCTGGTGAAGAACACCATGTCGGTGGAGGGCACCACTACCACCCAGGGCCAGGAGGTTACCGTGAAGGTGGACGTGACTGCCGACTACTCCGACTATGGCACCACCCAGGTTCCGGCCGTGCCTGAGGCGTAAGCCTTAAAATCCAGCGCATTCAGCCGCGGTTGAATTGAGCGGGCCCTTCGGGGCCCGTTTTTTGCGCCTGGGGACGGGGACGTCCATTCAACGCCTAAGCTACAGGTGATGTCAAGACTTCCATTGCCATTGCGGTTGGCTATACTGAAATCAGACCTCGTCCCCACCACATTTACGCGATGGACCGACGTATTACAACGAGGGAGCTCAAGATAGCTGGCGGAACGGAGATTCGTGTCCGTTGATACGAAAGCCGGGAAGCAAGCTGCGAGCACCCACCTTTTGAGGTGGGTTCATCCTTCTGGTGGCGGATGGGGTTATTTATTCCGGCAGCCCGCCTCGGCACGCTGCCGGTTTCTTTTTATACACCTGAAAAACTATTGCCTAATCAACTAGATATTGTGCTAGTATTCGTATGCGCTAACTACATATGGATATTTTACCGCTAACAAGGAGGCCATGATGGAAACTAAGACCGTTGAAGGCGTGAAGATTACCCTGAACTACGCCCATAGCACCGATGCTCCGGTGTCGGATGAGGAAATTGCGGCATACCTGAAGCGCGCCTACGAGAAGTTCCCCCACGGGCACCTGGAGTCGCTGACGCTGGATGTGGACGGCGAAGAGGTGGGTATCCATTACGGCCTGGCCCCGCAGCAGTTCGACCGAATCCGTCGCATTACGGGCTACCTAGTGGGCACGCTGGATCGCTTTAACGATGCTAAGCGCAGCGAAGAACACGACCGCGTGAAGCACAGCATCCGCTGCGGCTGCTAAGTTATTTCGCCTGAAACCAAGAAGGCTCCCCGCGCGGGGAGCCTTCTTTCGTGTCGGGGAGATGGCGCTATTTGGTGGGCAGAGCGGCGCGGACGGCTTCGGCGCACACGATGGCGGCCAGCGCCTTGCACACGTCAACTGCCAGGAAGGGCGCGGCGCACACCGCGAAGGCGCCCATGAAGTCTACCTGGTACAGTGCCATATACTGCAGGCAGCCACATGCGTCGATGATGCAAATGAGCACCAGCATGGCTGCAATTTCCCAGCCGGCCGAGCGCAGCACCTGCTTCCAGCGGGCACCGGCAACCGCCTCCTTCGGCCCGCTGATTTTCCGGCCGAAAGCCACAATGGCGCAGGCGGCAATGCCGCCCACCAGGTAACCCCACAAAAAGCCGCCGGTGGGGCCCATCAGCTTCGCAATGCCGCCGGCAAACCCGGAGAACACCGGCAGCCCGATGGCTCCCAGCAGCAGATATCCAGCAATGGCGGCTACAGCTTCCTTGGGCTTCAGCGCCAGAACGGTGAAGGATATGGCGAAGTTCTGCAAGGTGAAGGGAACCGGACCCAGGGGCACGGTGACCATGGCGCAGGCGGCCGTCAGGGCGATGGCGATGGCAACGAACACGATGGATCGCACGCGGCTTTGGGTGGCGGATGCGGGGATAACGTTTTCCATGGGGCATTCCTTTCTTGCAGAGGAAACGAAGTCATTGAGTCTACCAGAGCGCTGGGCAATACCGACTACAAATCTGCCCAGCGTAGAGGTTGTTTTTGCTCAAAGGTTAGAGAAAGAGGCAGGCGCAGACGCACCCAGCCAGTCCCGCTATTGCTACCAGGGCGTTCGCCGGTGTGAAGGGGTTGCTGGCAAGGCGCGTGCGCGGGCCGGGGGCGCCGTAGCACCGCGCTTCCATGCTGGTGGCAAGCACTTCGCCCCGGCGGAACATCCCCACTAACACCGGCACCAGCGTGTCGCCCCAGGCCTTGATGGCGGCCAACGCCCCCGCATCGAAGGCGGCGCCGCGGCTGTACTGGGCGCGCCGCACCGCTTCCATTTGCTGGGCAACAAGGGGAATGAATCGCAGCGCAAGGCTGAGGGTGAGGGCAACGTCGTCAACGGGCGCCCCCAGCTTCCGCAGCGGATGCAGAAAACTGGCGAAGGCCTCCATCAGCTGGTTGGAAGCGGTGGAGTAGGTTACCGCCAGGCTTGCCCACGCCAGCAGCAGAATGCGGGCGCCCACCATGAGGGCGGCGAGCATCCGCTGTGCGTCAAACCCCGGGTTCCCCCCGCCGCCATTTAAGCAATTGAGCACTACCGTGACGGCTACTAGTACGTACAGGGGCACAAGCGGCGCCAGCAAGGGGCGCACGGGTAGGCGGCCGAGGGCCACGGTTGCCACTAACGCGGCCGCCGCCAGCCCCAGCCCCGCCCAGGTGTTCAAGAAGAACAGCGAGATGGAATAGGCCAAAAGCAGCACCAGCTTCACCCGCGCGTCGAGCGCATGGAGGGGCGATTGCCGGGGAATATATGTGGTGGGGGCCGAGAAGCTCATGGACAAATTATATCGTGAGGCAGAAGGGGGGTGGCAGGGGGACGTACGCTTTTGACACGCTTCAACGTGTCAAAAGCGTACGTCCCCCTGCCACCCCCCTTCTGCCTTCCCCTGTCTC
>NZ_QIBY01000007.1 GCF_003725335.1 Parvibacter caecicola | reverse complement strand
GACGGGGGTAACGTCATATGGGGGCGCACGGCGCCCCCATATGACGTTACCCCCGTCCCCCCGTCAGCCCCCCGACACGCAAAAAAGCGGGAACCGAAGTTCCCGCTTTTCGGTTAGCGTTATGTCGCGCGCAGATTAGTAGCGGTAGATGGCCGCCACGCCGCGATCCACCGGCATCTTTTCGGCCGGCAGCACGTAGATGTGGGCATCTTGGGCCAAGGCCGCTTGAGCGAATGCGTCCACCAGATCGGGGCTGGCGGGGTCTTCATTCAAATCGTCTTTGGGGTCGCCGGCCGGATCGAAGAACATCTCTCCAGTCTTGGGGTCGTAGGTGCCGGGAATATCCTTGCCCTCCTGCACCAGCAGCACGCCCACCTTGCGCTCCAGCAGCGCCAGCGCAATGGCGTTGTAGTCATCGGTGGCGCGGCCCTTCGAGGCGTCCAGGGCGTATTGCTCCAGCACCTGTTTCACGTTGGCCTCGCGCTGGGCGTCCATGATGGTGAGCGCGTCTTCCAACAGCGTTTTGCCGTCCAGGCCGGCCGGATCTTTCTCGATGCCCACCGGCAGCAGGTGGCGCAGTGTAGAGATTTTGCGGAAGAAGCTCACATGCTCGGGGGCGCAGCACAGGATGATGGGGGTGGTGTCTTTGTCCACCAGGTAGTCGTCCACGGCCTTGTTCACGTAGCGGGCGAACTTCTCAAACTCTTCCTGCGACACCTCTTTGCGGGACTTGCGATCGTGGTAGGGGGACAGGTGGCCCTCAAGCGTGATGTAGTCCAGTGCGCCTTCTTCGTCCTTGCGCATGTCGGCAACCGTGTCGTCGGAGTTGGCGAACAGCTGCGAGAAGTAATCGTGCACTTCCTGGGGCAAGTGCTGGCGCTTCACGCCGTTGCGGTTGCCCTTCACCCAGCTGAAGCGATCGTTGCCCAGCTCCAGGATGTAGTACTGGGTGCCGTACTGCCAGTTGCGCAGCAGCGGCTTCACGTAGAAGGTGTCGCTCACCACTACAGCCGGTTTCACGTCGAACTCCAGATTGAAGGCAAACACGTTGCCGTTGGTGATGAACAGCCCCAGGCTCTTGCCGGCGTTCACCCACAGGGGCAGGTCTTCCTTTTCCAGCAGGTAGTTCAGGCGCTCGGCAATGCCGGCCCAGTCTTCCTCCTTCGGGAACTTCTTACGCAGGGTGCGCTCCGCCTCTTCTTTCAGGTCTTTGAACTCAATCATGTCCCATTCGTCGCGGCGGTCTTCCCGCTGGGTGCGATGGATGGGCAGATAGATGGAAACCAGCGGCGGCTCGGCGTTCTCGTAAGCTTTCGGGTCAAAGTGGTCCAGCACAATTACGCTGTCCCGCAGTTCAGTCCTGGCGTCTTTCATAACAACCTCCATTAGCTGGTTTGTGTATGCGGCTTTAGCCAGCTGTCCATGGGGCGTGCGAGCTCGTGGCAAGCCGTTCGCATCAGCTGGCTAGTAGTCACAAGCATAGCCACGTGGGCGGGGGCGGAGGGTGAACTGCGGGGCCTGTTTTCTTTCGGTTTCCCTTTTGTTGCGCGGATTTACCGGGGCGCTTTCATGGCGCGCATCGCGTTCAGGATGGCGATGACGGCCACCCCCACGTCGGCGAACACGGCCATCCACATGTTGGCGATGCCGAAAGCTGCCAACACCAGCACGGCGAACTTCACGCCCAGGGCAAACACAATGTTCTGCCACACGATGGCCATGGTTTTGCGGGCGATGGCTTTGGCGGTGGCGATGTCGGCGGGGTTGTCCTTCATCAGCACGATGTCGGCCGCTTCGATGGCGGCGTCGGAGCCCATGGCCCCCATGGCGATGCCGATGTCGGCGCGGGTGAGCACCGGCGCGTCGTTGATGCCGTCGCCCACGAAGGCCACTTTGCCCTTGCCGCTGGTTTGGGCGCGTGTTTGCTGGATGATGGCCTCCACTTCCTCTACCTTGTGCTGGGGCAGCAGTTCGGTGTGCACTTCGTCGATGCCTAGCTCGGCCGCAACGGCGTTGGCCACGGCAGCACGGTCGCCGGTGAGCATGACGGTGCGGCTGACGCCGGCGGCGTGCAGGGCGGCAATGGCCTGCTTGGCCTGCGGCTTGATGCGATCGGCAATCACGATGGCGCCGATGAACTGGCCGTTTTGGGCCACGTACAGCACGGTGCCGGCGACTGCGCGCTCTTCAAAGGTCACGGCGAAGGCTTCCATCAGCTTGCCGTTGCCCACCAGGATTTCCCCTTCGGCGGTGGCAGCCTTCACCCCTTGGCCACTGATTTCCTGCACGTCGGTCACGGCATCTGCCGCAGCGGGGGAGGGGCAGGCGGCCCGCACCGACTGGGCGATGGGATGAGTGGAGAAGCCTTCCGCCAGCGCCGCCAGCTCAAGCAGCCGCTGCCGGGTGGTGCCGGGGGCCGGATGCACTTCGGTCACTTCGAAGGTGCCATCGGTGAGGGTGCCGGTTTTGTCGAACACCACGGTGGTGGCATCTCCCAGCGCCTCAAGGTAGTTGGAGCCCTTCACCAGGATGCCTTGGCGGGAAGCGCCGCCGATGCCGCCGAAGAACGACAACGGAACCGAAATGACCAGCGCGCAGGGGCACGAGACCACCAGGAAGGTGAGGCCGCGCAAAATCCAGTCGCTCCAGGGCTGGCCGAACAGCAGCGGCGGCAGGATGGCCAGCCCTGCAGCTAAGCCCACCACGATGGGGGTGTACACGCGGGCGAAGCGGGTGATGAAGTTCTCGGTGCGGGCCTTCTTCTCGGAGGCGTTTTCCACCAGCTCCAGGATACGGCTGACGGTGGAGTCTTCGAAGGGTTTGGTGGCGCGTACCACCAGCTTGCCGGTGAGGTTCACGCAGCCGGAGATTACCTCGCTGCCGGGCCGTCCCATGCGCGGCACCGATTCGCCGGTGAGGGCGGCGGTGTCGATTTGGCTCTCGCCTTCCACGATGCAGCCGTCCAGCGGGATGCGTTCGCCCGGCAGCACCACGAACTCGTCATCGGGGGCCAGCTCGAAGGGGTCTACCTGCTGCAGCTGGCCTTCGCGCACCACGTTGGCGAACTCGGGGGAGATGTCCATCATGTCGGCGATGGATTTGCGCGATTTGTCCACGGCGTAGCTTTGGAACAGCTCGCCCACCTGGAAGAAGATCATCACGGCTGCGCCTTCGGCCATGTGGGGGTCGGAGTCGGGGAACAGCACCAGGGCGAAAGCGCCGAAGGTGGCGATGGTCATGAGGAAGTCCTCATCGAGCGCGTGGCCGTGGGCCAGGTTGCGGAACGCGCCCGCCACGATGTCGTAGCCTGCCACGAGGAAGGCCACGAAGAACAGCGCGAACTCGGCGTACAGCTCACCGGATTCGCCCGCCACCTGGGCTAGCACGCCAGTTTGGCTGAGGGCTTCGGTGACAACGAAAATGGCAAGCGCCACGATGATACGGATAAGGAGGCGTTTCTGTTTAGGGGTCATGGAAGTGCCTTTTCTAGTTGGGGACAAGCTTATGACAGGGGACGGAGATAATGTCAGGTTTTCTGGAGCAGGGGGAAGGGCGGGGGCAGCCCAAGTCGCTCAGACAGTCCTGCTTTGGGAAAAGCGCCACCGGCGCTTTTCCGTCGTGCGGAACTCGCTTTGTTGGACCACCCCCGCCCTTCCCCCGCACAGCTGCATTGCATGACGAGGGAAGGGGATGATGTCAGGTTTCAAGGAGGGTGGGCCGACCCGGCAGGCCTGCGCTCGACGCTCCGCACGAGGGGAACTAACTCGCCCTGGCGGGCGAGTGGATTTCCCCTCTACTCCGCTTGGCCGGACCTCGCTCCGACCTGCCGGGTCGGCCCAGCCAGGATGCATCGCAGGTCGGATTCGTAGGGCAGAGATTCTATCTCTGCCTAATCGTTCCTGGAGGGTGGGCCGATGGGGCGGGGTTACGCCCGATGCGCCGTTTCCGCTTAGCGCAGGATGTGGCAATCCTTCTCGTAGCTGGTGCAGATGGCATCGGCGGCTTCCACGATGGGCTCAAGCTCGGCCGGTGTGGAGGCATCGGCGTCCAGCATCAGCTTCGAGGTCATGAACGAGATAGTGGCATTGTTCACGCCGGGCAGTTGGCTGATGTCGTGCTCCATTTTCGCGGCGCAGTTGGCACAGCCGAGGTTTTCCAGTTTGAATGACTTGCGCATGAGGGGTCCTTTCTGCAGACGGGGAGGGGATTACTCGCACACGTGGGTGATGCCTTGGGCCAGCATCGTGAACACGTGGTTGTCGGATAGGGAATAGATGACGTTCTTGCCGTCGCGGGTGGCCTTCACCAGGCGCGCCTGCTTCAGGATGCGCAGTTGGTGGCTGACGGCGCTTTGGGTGCAGCCCACGGCAGCGGTGATCTCGTTTACGCTGGCATCGCCGCCCATGAGGGCAAACAGGATTTTGATGCGGGTGGTATCGGAAAAGGCCTTGAACAGGTCGGCTACGTCGAACAGCAGCTCTTCGTCGGGCATTTCCTGGAACAGGGCCGTGGTGGCCTCGCGATTGCAGCCGCAGGGGCAGTCGATCATCTGGGCGCAGGCGGTTTCCACCACTTGCTGGGCTTGGGTTTCTATGGAGGCGGTTGCGCCCATCGGTTCTCCTTTATGAACTTAACAACATATGAGCAACTGTTCATAAGATAAGGAATGCAGCGGTATCTGTCAAGGGGTTTTTGAGAAATCGAAACTCTTGGGTGACGGCTGCGGCGTTTGGGGGCGGCGGTGCTAGGGTTGGGGGAGCGAATAGGGCAGGCGGCCGCGGGCGGTTTGGACTTGCTTTGCGGCGAAAGGAGAGCGAAATGAGCGCGCACGATGCGGATGAGATGATTACGCCGGGGCTGATCGAGCGGCCGGCGCCCATTGCGGGGTTTCCAAATTTCGGTCACATCCCTCTGACAGGAATGGCGAATGCCCGCGATTTGGGTGGTATGCCTGCCGCTGACGGGCGGGCCATCAAGATGGGGCGGCTTCTGCGCACCGATGCCCTGCACCACGCCACCGAGGCCGATCTGGAATGGCTGGTGGGCACCTGCGGGGTGCAGCGGGTGTTCGATTTCCGCAGCCCTGAAGAGAAGAAGGCGGCGCCCGACCCGAAATCTCAGATGAAGGGCGTGGTGTTCTTCGATGTGCCGGTGTTCAACGTGGCCTCGGTGGGGTTGATGCCGGGGCAGGGGATTGCGGCCGATGCGGTGGCGCTGGAGCATGTGGCGCGCGGGTTGCATCCGCTGGTGCGGCAGGTGTATCCCCGTTGCCTGCTGGGGGCCGAGGGCATTGCCGCCTACCGGGCGCTGTTCGACGCGCTGCTGAGGGCAGAAGACGGCGCCACCCTGTGGCACTGTACCGAGGGGAAGGACCGCACGGGCCTGGCGGCGGTGCTGGTGGAGCATGCGCTGGGGGTGAGCGAGGAGAATATTCGCAAGGACTACCTGGCCACGAACCTGTTTGCCCAGACCGCGGTGGAAAAGATCGCCGATGCGTTCGGGCGCCATCATGTGGCGGTGCGGGCCGATATGGATTTGGACGCGGTGTTCTACGCCTATGAGGACTACCTGGACGAGGCGCTGGCGGCGGTGCGGGAGCAGTGCGGCGGCCTGGATGAGTATTTGGAAGAGCAGCTGGGGGTGACGCCGGACGCGCGGCGCCAGTTGCAGGAGATGTATTTGGCCTAAGCGCGACTTTGCCTTTGACGTATTCGCCTTGCCGCCGGTGCGAGGAAAGCGCGGGCGCTGGGGCGAATCGTAGTATTATGGCGAGGTTTTCCGATTTCAATTTCCGGAGGGTATCCATGAGCCAAACCGCTATGCCCGATCAGAAGGTCCTCGTTTTCGATTTCGGCGCCCAATACGGGCAGTTGATTGCCCGCCGCGTGCGTGATTTGCACGTGTACTCCGAGATTGTGCCCTGCGACATCACGGCCGATGAGGTGCGGGCACTGGCGCCGGCGGCCATTATTTTGTCCGGCGGGCCTGCGAGCGTGTACGCCGAGGACGCGCCTTCCATCGACCCCGAGGTGCTGCGACTGGGCATTCCGGTGCTGGGCTTTTGCTATGGGCAGCAGGCCATGGCGGTAGCTCTGGGGGGCGAAGTGGGCCATACCGAGAAGGGCGAGTACGGACCGGCGGTGATTATGCGGGCGGCCGAGTCGGCGCTGTTCGACGGCACGCCGGGCGAGCAGACGGTGTGGATGAGCCATCGCGACGCGGTGACGCGGGTGCCGGAGGGCTTCGCCATCACGTCGCGCACCGAGGTGTGCCCGGTGGCGTCGATGGAGTGCCCCGAGCGCAAACTGTTCGCCACGCAGTTCCATCCGGAGGTGCGCCATACCGAGTTCGGCCAGACCATGCTGAGGAATTTCCTGTTCGGCATTTGCGGGTTGGTGTCCGATTGGACGATGGATTCCATCATCGACGATTCGGTGGCGGCCATCCGCGCGAAGGTGGGGGAGAGCCGCGTGATTTTGGGGCTGTCCGGCGGCGTTGACTCCAGTGTGGTGGCGGCGCTGTGCGCGCGGGCCATCGGCAAGCAGCTGGTGTGCGTGTTCGTGAATCACGGGCTGCTGCGCAAGGGCGAGCCGGAAGAGGTGGAAGAGGTTTTCACCAAGCAGTTCGATGTGGACTTCATTCACGTGCATGCTGAGGAGCGCTATATGCGGCTGCTGGCGGGGGTGACCGAGCCAGAGGAGAAGCGGCGGATCATCGGCACGCAGTTCTGGAAGGAGTTTTTCGCCGTGGCCGAGGAGCTGGACGGCGTGAAGTATCTGGCCCAGGGCACCATTTACCCGGACATCATCGAGAGCGGCGCGCGCAAGACCGGCGGGAAGGCCAGCACCATCAAGAGCCACCACAACCTTATTCCGTTCCCGGAGGGCGTGCATTTCGATTTGATTGAGCCGCTGGATCATTTCTTTAAGGACGAGGTGCGGGCGCTGGGCACGGCGCTGGGGTTGCCGGACTACATCGTGCATCGCCAGCCGTTCCCGGGGCCGGGGCTGGCCATCCGCATCATTGGGGATGTGACGCCGGAGAAGCTGGAGATTCTGAAGAACGCCGACGCGATTGTGCGCGAGGAGCTGGACGCCTACAACGAGCGGCTGTTCGCCGAGACGGGGGAGCGCAACAGCGAGCATAGCGTGTGGCAGTACTTCGCGGTGCTGCCGGACATCAAGAGCGTGGGCGTGATGGGCGACGAGCGCACCTATGCGCGCCCGGTGATCCTGCGTGCCGTGGAGAGCAGCGACGCCATGACCGCCGACTGGGCCCGCCTGCCCTATGACGTGCTGGCCCGCGTAAGCGGCCGCATAGTGGCCGAAGTCCCCGGCGTGAACCGAGTGGTCTACGACATCACCTCCAAGCCGCCCGCGACTATTGAGTGGGAATAATCGCACACATTATCGTGAGGCTTGGTTTGTGTGCATTTTGGCGCGATTTGGTGTGCTAAAGCGATTCGCAGTTGCCTCCAAGCCATCTGAACCATCGTTTCCTAACATGCTCTCTTAGTGGCTACTGAGAGAGCATTTCTCATGGTCAACCAATGCTTAATTGGTTCATAGGCATTAAGAGCGAGATCAAATCATCACGATAATGTGAGCTTAAGCTTGCATTACGCGAAGCCTATCAACTTTGTACTCACGCAACTATCAGCAGTGGAATCGATTTATCGCATTTGTACTCATCTTGTACTCAAATAACCGAGCTAAAGAAAAGGCCGTTTTGCAGATGCAAATTTGGTGGCGAATACTTCGTTTTGCGGCATGAATAGCAAACGGTGTAGTAGAATACGTTTCAGATAGCCCCGGGACGACCGCTGATTCAAGTCGCCGGGGCTCAATTATTACATACGGAAGGCGAGCATGGCGGATTCCCCAAGTATCAATAGATCCGATATAGAAGCTTGGCTTTCTGCGCCCCGATACAAGAGGTATCTAGAAATCGCCAAGAACGATGATAACCTCGCACTCGATCTGTATCTCTGGAACATCGGGTTAGCGCAAGCCGTACTTAGGGATGTCTCATTCTTTGAGGTCGCTCTTCGAAATGCTTACGATAGGGCCATTTCAGCTACTTGGAGTGGGAACAAGCACTGGCTGTTCGATGATGCTTCACCGGTAAGGCGTCCGATTCTTCGAACCAACAAGCGGGGAAAGGTCAAAGATGCCAATCGACTCAATCGCAATGCAATCGACCATTTGGCGGGAAATCTAGGGCACAACCCTCCTCCTGATAAAGTCATCTCGAATCTAACCTTGGGGTTCTGGGCGCATATGACTGACAGGAGCCATGAACGTGACCTTTGGATCCCGTCCATACATTCTGTTTGGCCGAAAGGCGCATCAAGAGACATAGTAAATCGCAAGATTGCAGGGATCAACAACGTGCGTAATCGCGCGGCACACCATGAGCATCTGTTTGCGTCTGAGGGGATGAGCCGCTCGACTTTGCAAGCATGCCAAGATGCGGTTGTGCTCTTTTCTCAGTTAGAACCCGCAGCGTGTAATTACGTGTACGAGGGGCAGCTCGATCAGTGCTCTGTTAGCGACTTTGTTGCTAACAATCCCGCGCCTTGCAGCGTTGCGATCTAGCATTGTCGCAGAGGAGGCTGGGGCATTGGCAACAATGAGGGATGTCACGCTATCGGATTTTCCAGTCTTGACTTGCATCTCGCCAGCTCTTTTTCTTTGTCATTAATACCGTCTTCTTTCGATTTGTTCTTTTTTACTAAGTTATCTTTTCGCTTCTCAAAGACTCAATCTCGCTTTTTAGTTCTTTCTTTGCTTTGCGATCCAAGATTCCCAACGCACTAAGTTGCTTCTCTTTTATTTCTATTTCGCCTGAAAGAGAAGAAATCTTTGCCTTGGTCGCCGAATACTGCTCATCACTTTTTAGCTTAATCAGATCTTCCTTAAGCTGTTTTATCGAAGCTTCAAGACTAGCTCGTTCCTCTTGATGCGCATCCCAGTATTTATTGATTCTGTTCTGGCGTATTCGTTGTTCCGAGTCAGCCTTAGCGCTTTGCCATTCGGCTATTTTCTTATTTCGCGCAGCGATTGCAGAATCGGTAAATGCGTATTCTTTTGCCCATTTTGCACTAACGTATTGACTCCCCGAGATATACCCGATTGAACAGGAATCTCGTACCTTTTCGGCAATAAATATGAGGTTTTCATACCTAGTTATATCCTCTTCATCATCATTGTCGTCAATATTGATCGCTGCTTCAATTACTGAAATGCACCCATCTCCACGGTCGGTAAATCTGTTCCAGTCATATTTAGAGGGGATGGCATATAGTGAGCGATCGCTGGATGAGGCAGTTTTGTAGTCTTGAAACATGATGCCATTTCCAAGAGGCAACAACGGTTTGTCGTCGGTGTAGTCTGACCATATTGTCTTCCAGGCTTGTACGGCAGCGGCGTTCATTACCAAGGCTGCATCAGCCTTGAATTTATTTGGTTCTACTCCACATGATAGAATGAGCTTCATCGTTAGAATAATGGAGTTAGCTGCTTCTGTGACTATTGAGGAAGCGTTTTCTGAAGATGGGAATTGAATATAATTCTTGCAGCGTAGATTAATCATCGCCAATGAAAGCTTGCTAATATCTTCTGCGATCTGCTTTTTCAGCTCATCTGCATTTGCATCTTCGGAACAATTGGCAATCGCTTGAGAGAAGTAGTCAATTGCTTCTGGAATTCTATTGTTGCCACCAGTAGTTTGCCAACCAGCTGCAATCCCCTTTAGATAGAGAGCTTCATAGTTTGTCGGCTCTATCTCTAAAACTTTGTTTGCGTAGTCTTCAGCTTCTTTTTCATTATCTGAATCATGCGCCTTTCTTGCTAAGGATAAGAAGTTTTCGATTTGCTGAGTATTATCAACCTTGACTGTTCCTTCGACCTGAACAACTCCCTCTACCATCATCTTCTTTGCGTTTTCAGGTGTATATTTCATCCCGCAGCTTTGGCAAACAAAAAAGTCTCCGTCTTTGACAATGTCTGTTGCACCACATAATTCACACTGTATAGCTTTCATTAGTTGTCCTTTTTATAAATACTGTGATTATTCTTTGCGCGATCGATACGTATTACGCCAGGAATGCGTCCCTCTTTGACCTCATTAGCAAAGTATTGTCCGAAACTGATTCTTTCGCCTCGTGTTAGCTGATTCCATTTGTGCTCAGGAAATAGTGATTTGCATTCAAATGTTTGACCAACTTTGACATTGGTATCTAAGTATTGCCTTGCCTGCTCTAGCCATTTGGCATGATTCATAATCGCCCTACTTTCGTATACATAACTGGTCGCGTTGTTGAAGAAGTTTCTTCAATTCATCACAGCGACTATCAAGAGCTTCAGTTTTTCCTGCTTTTGCATCAGCTAAGAGCTCATTGATATGGGCTTGAATAATTTGTTCCACCGGCTGAGCCTTCTTGCATGACCGCAGGTTAGAGAACTGAGCTATTGCAATAAGCTCGTTAACGCAATCCTGATTATTAGGAAGCGTTTCTTTCAGAGCTTCGAGATGCATTACCAGATTTTTAATAAAGGAAGTATCTTCATTGATTTGGGAATCAATAGAAGCGATATGTTCAGTCGATGCTTGGCTTGTCAAGGCAACGCAAAGAAAACCGCCAAATAGGAGAATGCTTATTGCATATCCCCAAGGATTGCAGAGGGTTGGGTAAATCATAAATAGCGTGCTTACAATCAATTGGCCTATCAGATATGCGGCGGCAACTGTATAAATGGGCAGTTTGAGGAAGAATCTCGGTGTTTGTTTTTGTTTGAGTATTACAAAGGCGCAGGCTGCAAATGCGACTAAGGCGAAGCCGAGCTCAGCCCAAAACGAAAACGATGCCTCAAAAAGCAGCATACATATTAAGAAATAAACTGCGAATCCAACTATTAGAGCAATTATTGTAGTGCGGGTTGCTTTGTTTTCCATACTTTTTAGCCCCTCTTATTCCCGCATTGAGGACAAAAATTGTCATTTGATGAGAATTGTTTGCCGCAATTCGGGCAAAATTGAGGCAAGGATCCTTCGGTATCAGGCGAGGCGACGCCGGGATAGATAGAACCTCCAAACAGTTGGTTCTCTCCGATTGCCTCAGAAACCGCGCCCCCAACTACAGATCCCATAGTGCCGCCCACTCCTGACATCAGCCCAAGGCCTATTCCCATATTCGCGAATTCACCAACCGCTTCGTTTTGAGCCATTTGCTCCGCCACGTCGAATCCACGTTCTTGTTGATAGGTATATCCTTCAATTTGGCGCTTTTCTGCGACCCCCTTGGCCTCAATAACTGTCTGTTTAGCTGCCGTCTCCTGGTTAATCACGCCAACTTGCTGGTTGATCTGAGCGTTTTTTACATCCGCATACTGCCGAAAAAACAGCTCCTTAAATTGCTCATAAATGGGGTCGCCCTCGGGCTTAACGATTGTCGTAATCATCATTTGAGTAAGCTCCAGGCCGTATTCTTTGAAGTCGGGCTGAAGGTGCTTTTTTACTTCGTCTGATAAAAGAACTAGCTGTGCATCCATTTGGAAAATAGAGAGCGAGTTTTCGGGTATCGCCTGAGCTATGGCAGCTTTTATCCTCGTCTGAAGAAAGGACTTAAGGTATTTGATTAACTCTTCTTGTGAAAGAATTGCTTCAGTACCCACAATTTTTAGGAGGAGTTTCTTAGGCTCTCTGACAGCAATTGCCATCTCTCCTGATGCGCCAATTGAAAGAGGAAAATTGAACTCTGGTTCCATAAACTGGATTTTTGAGTTTGTTCCCCAGCTTATACCCATTTGTTCTACGAGGTTTATGAAGTAGACCTCAGCATGAAATGGGCTTTCGCCTCCTGATGGAATGTTTATAACTTTACTTAATAACGGGATGTTCTGGGTCTCTAGCTCGTATCTGCCAGGTTTAAACGAATCGAGCGCTTCTCCATTTAAGAAGAAAATAGCCTCTTGCGCTTCATGGACTATGAGTTGAGAACCAGTATTAAAATCCTCTTCGGGATATTTCCAAACAAAGGTTTTGTTATCACCTTCGTATTTGATCACATCTATAAGATTCAAGTTTTACTCCCAAGAACCAAAATAAGTAGACGTTATTTGGTTCAGGGAGAGCTTGAAGTAAAATCATTTCTATACTGCTGAAACAGATGTGACCCGTTGCTTGAAAAGACTATTATTTGAGCTTCAAATAACGTCTACGTTTTTGAGGTGTGAAAAAGTCCAAAAAAACCATCAGGCGGTCTCGCTCAGCAATGCTTTCCTGTCCTCTTTCATCCAGTTATCGAAAGTAGTTATGCTTATCTTCAGACGGTCAGCCGCCTCTTTTCGGGTGATGGCTCCATTTTCATAGGCGCGCTTCGTCTTGAGATAAATGCCCGGCCGTTCGATCTTAGGTCGTCCGAACCTAACTCCACGCGCCTTTGCAGACGCTATTCCCTCAGCCTGTCTTTGCTTGATATTCTCGCGTTCAACTTGCGCGACATAGGAGAGGAGTTGAAGCACCACATCAGTGATGAAGACGCTCGTGATCTCGCCTTTGTCGTTTCGTGTATCGAGTAGCGGCATATCGAGCACGACGATATGCGCGCCTTTCTTCTGCGTGATGTTTCGCCATTCTGCGATTATCTCTTGGTAGTTGCGTCCCAGCCGGTCTATCGATTTAACGAAGATCACATCACCCGGCTTGAGTCTTCGCATTAACTGGCGATAGGAGGGACGGTTGAAATCCTTCCCGCTCGCCTTATCGGTGAAGATCGCACTGTCGTCCAAGCCGAGCTCTCGTAGCGCATCAAGCTGTCTTGCGAGACTTTGATCTTTCGCGGAGACTCGTGCATATCCATAGTCCATGAATGGCTCCTTTCTTTTGAGATTGATTAAGGGGCGCGGGGGATCCCCCGCAAACTGGGAAGCGGACGGCGTAAGCCGTCGCCGGCCAGTTTCCCGAATTCGGCAAGTCGCTTTGGCGTTGTCGGACGCCATGGGCTACTTGCTAAAGTTGCCTATGGCGCGTGAAAACGTAATACGCCAATAGGCTACTTGCTAGAATTCGCCATAGCGGCCCGCAAAGGTAATACGCTATGGGCTACTTGCGAATAAAGACTCCTAAGGCCTTAGAGCGGCTTGTTCCTCGGATTGATGCCAAGTGAAGCCTTAAAACGCTTCTCAACGCCTCCGAGGATGAAAGCCGTGAAGGCTGTGAAAGCTGAACCCTATACCCGAGCGCAGCCTTCATCGCCTTCACTTCTTTCACAGGCGGTCTTCTCTAGAGTGATCTGCTGCCCGGCGCTGGTGTGCTTCTTGCTGTAGACAATCCCGCGCGACCTCATGAAGACACTGTGCTGTGCGAGGAACTTGCCAAACGTCGCGGTGGTCACTCCCTCGGCCCCTGCTGCCTTGATCAGGTCTCCGACGGAGCCCTGCCATGACCCATTTGTGCTTAACGCCATGAACTCGACCACCTTCAGTACGCAGTCGGGCACGTCCCGTTCCTCAAACTCCTCCTCGCTCGTGCGCTCGATAAGGTTCCAACGACAATCCCTGAGCGCAAGTTTCAGCTCTCGAAACTCCACATCTCGTCCGGTAACCGTGAGCGTCGCGTCCCCAACGCCACGCGACGCTCGCCTCAGTACCCAGATGCTGTCCGCACTGCCCGTGATTCCGCTCGAACCCGATACAGTGTTCATGACGTCCTCGTCTGCCATCTTGCGAGTATGGTGCACCACCATCATCGCCAGACCGTGCTTGTCGGCAATCGCCTTCAGTGCCGAGAAGTCGCTGTAGTCGGCAGCATAGATGCTGTCGCCGGTTGGGCTTCGAACCTTCTGGAACGTGTCGATGAACACGAGTTTCAGGTCTGGATGGGTAATGACGAAATACTCGATCTGCGCCGCCAGGCCGTCCTTGATCGTGGCTGCCGAGTTGGCAAGGTAGAACCTGTCGTTAGCCTCGTCTGTTAGCTTCCATAACCTCTTTTTAACTCGGGAATACGTATCTTCAAGGCAGAGGTAGAGAACCGCTCCTTGGCATACCGTATAGTCCCAGAACGGTTGGCCCATGCTCACGGCAAGCCCCATAGCGAGCACCATCCAGGACTTTCCAATCTTGGGTGCGCCAGCCAGTATATGCGCTCCCACAGGCAGCAAGTCCTCGATGACCCAGTCCGCTTCCTCGATGGGGTCTTCCAGTAACTCTTGGGCTGTTCTTGCTGTCAGCTGTCGCATTACGGTTCCCTCTTCAGATTCTTGATGGCGCTTTCGTCGCTTGCCAGCTGGATATTGGTGGACTTCTCGCTAAACCCAGCGAAGATCGTGGCAACGCTGTCCGTGAGCGCTATTAGCTCCGGCGTGGCGTCGGCGCAATTCGTCAGCCTTGTCAGCTCGCGATAGACGAGCATCATTGCCTCCTCCATGCCCTTCTGCATGCGGCTTGATGGCACGACGACGATTCTTCTGTCGAGCAGCTTCCGGATAATGTAGTCCTGTTTCTTCTGCCCACTAATGGCAACGAGGTTATCGAGCAGGTTCGCCTCTTCGGGCGACATGCGAAACGAGATTGTCTTGCTTCGCTGCCTGCCGTGCGCATCCAGGTTCTTCTCTGACATCTGGATCTCCTTTCCTAGGCCTGTTTCATGGGTCTTGCCATATCGAATGGGGATTCCGCACTGCCTCTTTGGACGTCAAGGTCGCAAGCCATGTCCTCTTGCTTATTTGGGAAGAGGTGCGCGTAACGCATGGTCACCTCGGTGCTCTCGTGACCCAGCCTGTCGGCAATCGCGAGAGCGGAATAGCCGAGTTCGATCAGAAGCGACACATGACTGTGTCGCAGATCGTGAATCCGAATGCGCTTGACTCCGGCTGCCTTCGCGCCGCGATCCATCTCATGGTGCAAGAAGGACTTGGTGACGGGAATCAGGCGGTCGTCGTTTCGAAGGTCGGGGATGCACCTCATGAAGTCGATAACTTCACCAACGAGGAACTCTGGCATGACGATCGAGCGGGCGGACTTGGGCGTCTTCGGTGCCGTGATGACGTCCTCGCCGTGCATGCGCTGGTAGCTCTTGGTGATCGACAGCCTCTTAGCCTCGAAGTCGAAATCCTCTGGCGTGAGCGCGAGCAACTCGCCGAGGCGCAGTCCGCACCAGTAGAGAATCTCGAAGGCTATGAAGGATTGCGGTTTGTCCATCATCGCCCTGCTGAACCTTAGGTACTCGTCTTTCGTCCAGAAGCTCATCTCGTCAGCCTGCTTGCTGCCTATCTTGCCGACCTTGGCCATCGGGTTCACCGTGAGGCCGTAGTAGCGAACGGCGTGATTGAGCATGGCCGAGAGTTGATTGCAGATCGAATGGAGATAGGTCTGCGAGTATTCCAGCCCGTTGCACGTGCGCATTGCGAGCAGCTCGTTCTCCCAGTTGAGGATGTCGAGCGACGAGATCTCGTTCACGCGCTTGTTGCCGAGATAGGGCAGGATCTTCGTCTCGATCATGTGCGCCTTGCTCTCCCAGGTGTTCCTGCGCAGACGGGGCTTCACGTCCGCGGCGTACACCTGATAGAACTCGGAGAAGAGCATTGTCGGTGCGCCCTCCATGCGCTTCAGGAACTCGTACTCCCACTTGCGCGCCTCCTTCTCCGTCTTGAAGCCGCGCTTGGTCTTCTTCTTGGGTTCGCCCGTCCAGTCTTTATAGCGGCACTGGACGTAGAACGTTCCGCGTTCACGATCTTTGCTAACGGACATTGCTGGCTCCTTGCTCGGGTGCTGGCATTGGTTCGCCAGCAAAGTAGCGCTCCTCAAAATACATTCGGCTCACTTTTCCCTGGACGATTAGGCACCCTTTCTTCGCCAGTTCCGCATTAAGCTTGCGAATCACCTTGTAGGCGTACGCCTTGGAGGTGCCCAGCTGCTCCGCGACCTCCGTTGCACTCATTAGCCTTGTTCCCATAGGGTCTCCTTTCGTTTGTTGGCGTAACATCACGTTTTTGTGATGTCTTAGGTTGACTATAACCTCACATATTTGTGATGTCAACGGAAATGGAGAAATTTGCTCACATTTGCGTGAGGTGGTACCCTGTACTCCTGACAATTTGTCAGGCCTTACGTCATGAGAAGGGTCTCTGTCTATGAAGAAAAAGGAAGTTCCCAGCCTTGCGAAGAAGCTGAAGTCTTTGCGCGATGAGCTTCACCTCACCCAGAAAGAGGTGGCTGATAAGGCGAAGATAACCGAGTCGGCTTACCGTGCATACGAGCTCGGCGACCGTAATCCCAAGCCGGAGATTCTGGACCGGATCGCAAGGGCGCTAGGGGTGAGGCCTGAGTATCTGAGTGCGCCCACGTTCAGGAACAGGCGCGAATTCGCTTACGCGATCCTGGAGAATGAGGACGCGTTCGGCTATACCGTGCGTGAAATTGACGGCGTGCCCGCCATTGTTAAGGGCTACGGCTCTGCAATGGACTTCTTCGCAGAGTTCGTTCGTGATTGGGAAGAGATGCGTCAGAAGCTCGACAATCACGAGATCACTAAAGAAGAGTACGCAGAGTGGAAGCGCACCTGGGATAACGGAACATGGGTTAAGACCGATGACGGCAAGAGCCCATATTCGGGGAAGTAGGAATTAATGAGAATTGACCTTCACTGCCATACGAATAAAACCAAAAGCGGAGATCCGGTGTCACGCAATGTAGATAAGGAATTGTTATGTAAAAAAGCAGAACTGGCTGGTGTCGATTTAATTGCAATCACCAACCATAACGATTTCGATTTCGAACAATACCAAGATTTTTCAAACCAAGATATATGCATAGTCTGGCCAGGAGTGGAACTAGATGGAATATCGAAGAATGCGAGCAAAGCATTTCATGTGATTGTAGTTGCAGATCCTGCTGAAGTTGATAGCTTTAACGAAGCACTTTCAAAACTAATTAATGGTCAAAAACCTGATGATTTCTCTGCGGATCTCGAAGAGATAGTGGCAGCTTTTATTGCGCTCAATACTTTATTCATCCCCCATTATGCGGATAAAGCAAAGGCCATTGGCGAGGAAGATAAAAAGCTATTCGAAGAATTAGTGCCCAGGGAAAGGCTGTTTTTGGAGCCTAAAGATCTGAGGACTGTAGGCATCTGCGCTTTCCATGGCGACAATATGATCATTGGAAGCGATGTCAGAGACTGGGCTCATTACGAAGAATGTAATTTCGCGGAGCTTCGACTCCCTGTAAGCAGTTTTGAACAGTTAAAAATGCTTGCCAAACGTGATACTACCGTGGTTCAGCATTTACTGGACGCAAAAACCCTCTCGCCCTTCACGATACATCCAGTTGATAACGAAAGTTTCAATCTTGAAATCTACAATGACGTCAATATTGTCTTTGGCGAAAAAGGTACTGGCAAGAGTAGGATATTGGACTCTATTGCAAGCGAACTTAAGCTCCAGGGCAAACGATGCGTTCACTATGCCGGATCCAAGCGAGATGAAGATTTGGCAAAACTACTTGAGAAGACAACAGTTACTAGGTCTGCTGCGGTCTTAGGAGTCGATTCTTGCGAAAATGACTTTTCAACAATCTTGAACTGGAATGAGCCAGCGGTAACACCCATTAAAGACTATCTTGATTGGATAAGAACCAATGGAAATGATGATGCGAAAATCAAGATGTGTATCGTTAAAATGACCAGCTTTGGAGTCCCCGATGAAACCGAGTTAACTTCGCTTGGGAACGATGCGAATAATGCTGATGCAATAAAAAAGGCGATAGCAAAGATCGATCTTGGAAAATACCTAACGCAAGATGAAGAGCAGACTCTGCAAGCAATACTTGGCATCCTAGAAGCCAAGATAATTGAAAAACAGACGAAAGAATTCGTAAGAGTCGAAACCCTTAAAGTCTCTGAGTTCACGATTAATACTTTAAAGACGCTAGTTGCAGGAAGCAAAGGTTCGAAGCCTATCCCGACAACTGTTGGGTTTGAAGCATATGCATGTGCCAGACTTGAATTAGCCCATGCATTACGCTGTATCTGCTCTGCGCTTGAAGCCCCCACAAAGTCGGATCCAGAATATCTCGGACCGCTTGACGGAAAGGGCGATTTGTTCATTACGACTGAGTGGAGCATGTTTTCAGGAAATAGCACGAAAGACCATTATTCCGGAACATATACTCAAGTTAAGAATCATGTAGCGGCATTTAAAGCAGCGAATAAGAATGCTCTGAAGATTGATTATCGTAATAGCTTAAAGAAACTAACAGACCTTCTTGAAGGGTCGGGGTACATAAATCTCGACTGTTTTGTAGGAGTTGATCGATTCCTAACTACTAAGGATGGCAAAAAATACGAGCCCTCCAATGGGGAGAAGGGTATCTTGTTGCTTCGTAGGGCTTTGGATCGAGAGGCAAGTTTCTATTTGATAGACGAGCCTGAGCTCGGCATGGGAAATACGTTTATTGAAGATTCGATCAGGCCAAAGCTCATTGAATTGGGGCGATTGAACAAAACAGTTGTTGTCGCAACGCATAACGCAAACATTGCAGTGAGATGTTTACCTTATAGATCAATTTACAGAGAGCATGTTTCAGGTGATGAATACAGAACATATATCGGAAATCCGTTCGTTGATAAACTGACCGATATTACTGATCAATCCAATAGCTTGAATTGGACCGAAACCAGTTTACGAACACTTGAAGGCGGCCGTGAAGCTTTTGATGAGAGAGGCTATATTTATGACAGTGCAAGTTGTTAAAGCGGTGCTTACTCAAAGAGAAAATGGAAATAATATTCTTCGCTTCAATATTGGGGGAGCAGATCAAGATTTGAATTTAGATGACGAGACCAACGAGGAGCAAGTAAAGAGCGTCTTCGATGCACTTCTAGCGCAGATGGTCAATGAAGATATTCAGGTCGTTGCTGATATTCCAGAAGAACGCGTGCATGATCTTTATGGAGAGGTATGTGCGGCATACGTTACACAGTTAAATACTGAATTGAGCAGAGTCCAATCAAGGATGAATTCGTTGGGTCTTTCTAAACGGGAAAGTTGAAAAAACGCTTCTTTGCAGAGCAAGAAGTGCCCCTGAGTGCTCTATGAGTACCACGTTTGATGTAATTTAGATATATACGGTAAACGAGATGATCTGCTAACGCATCTATTGAAACGAAAGACAAAGATACGCCATCGAGTGGGAATAGGTTAATGCGTGTTCATACGGGCGCACATTCGAGTCCCTATTTAGACGATTCTAACTGCCTTCGAAAGAGTCGCAGAATTAAATTAGAGCTCTAGCTGGATAAATGTTTTATCCAGCAATCAATCATATTGAGGACCAACTTGAAAACGCGTAGATATACATTATTCATCTGCATGGCAATTGGAGGACTGGGAATTGTTGCCATGCTATTGTTGCCGCTCTTATCTCTTGATGACCGGTACTATAGCTGTATTCTAGGACTGTTAACGGGTTTTATTTCAGGTGCTTTCTTGGCCGTTGCAACATCATTGTGTGAGCTAAAAATTGGGTTACGAAAACAAAAAGTCATGCTCTTTGAGCTTTGCATAGCCTTCTCGGGATGCTTGAAGCAGTTGATTATATCGTTTGAATTTGCACGTCAATACAAAATACCTCCAAAGCTCTTTGCGCCATGTTTGAGCTGTATTAATGGCCCGGGTATGCACTACGCGAATCTTATCTGCACTGAAATCGACGATAACCTTTTTCTTAGCAAGAAAAAGGTTGGTTCACTAAATAAATTACGCAGTATGGCTATGAATTTGGACCCTAGAATTTATCGTCTAAATTGCATGTGTGAAATGCTGAAATGCAGAACGCAAATTATCGAGCTGGACTGCCAATCCACATTCTATGCATCTAGTCAACAGGTTGACGAACTGGATCGAGAGCTTGTCGTCGAAATCGACGAATTGTTCAACGAAGTAGCTTCCATAGGGAATGAATTCGGTGATGAAGTCGAATGCGCCATTCTGGCCATATATGGTCAAAAGAGCCTGGATGACTTTCGCTCGCAGCTCTTAGAAGCTGTGAACTGCATCACTCCTCAAATTGAAAAAGCTATTAAGCAGCCTGCAAGATGTCAGCGTTTGTAGGAGCATTTTGAAATTACTCCGTACGGATTCCAGCCTGCGGTACCATGTAGACATTCAGAAACTTTATTGGAGAATTGTCAACTTGAGCCCTTATCGATCTAGATTCTGGTACTGTCCAGATTCTTGCGCAAATTCCAGCAGCCGGCGGTCAGCCGTCGGCATGATCACTCGCCCAGCAGCGACACGTCCGGGTACCTCCTCGATCCCCACTCGCTGTCGGCCACGTACTTGAGCCTGGCCATCACCAGCATGAGGGCGCTCTTACCGTCGGGGAACGTGCCCACCACTCGCGTGCGGCGGCGGATCTCGCGGTTCAGCCTCTCTATGGCGTTGTTGGTGCGGATACGACGCCAGTGCCGCATTGGAAAGCGCGTGTAGGTCAGCGTCTCCGCGATGCCGTCGCGAACGCACTTGGCTGCCGCCGCCAGCCTCATGCCGTCCAATTTGGCGGCGACGTCGCTGGCTTTCTCCATGCTGGCCTCCAGCGACTCCTGGGAGTGGATGGCCTTGAGCATGGCCGCCACCTGGCTCCTCTTTGATTTCGGCACCTTGGCCAGGACGTTGCGGTAGAAGTGCACCGTGCAGCGCTGATAGGCAGCCTCTGGGAACACCTCGGCGATGACCCCGGTCATGGCGGCGGCCTTGTCGCCGGTGAACATGCGCACGCCGGAGAGGCCGCGGCCCTTCAGCCACGAGAGGAACTCCCGCCAGCACTCGGCGGACTCGGTGAAGCCCTCGGCGGCGCCTATCACCTCGCGGTAGCCGTCGTCGTTGACGCCTATGGCCACCATCACGGCCACGTTCTCGAACGAGCCGCCCCAGGAGCGCTTGAGGTAGATGCCGTCGACGAAGACGTAGGGGTAGGGGCGGGTCAGCGGCCTGCTCCTCCACTCCTCGACGGCCTCGAACGCCCTCTCGTTGAGATTGGACACGGTGGCGGCGGACACCGACGAGCCCCAGAGTATCTCGGAGACGTCCTCGATGCGCCTGGTGGACACCCCGGCCAGGTACATCTCGATCATGGCCTCCTCCACGGAGGTCTCCCGGCGCCTGTAGCGCTCGATGATCGCCGTTGCGAACCTCATGCCCTTGAGCTTGGGCATCTTCAGTATGACCTGCCCCGATGTGGTGGTGAGCCCCCGCTCGTAGTGGCCGGCGCGGTACGCCTCGCGGTCGGCCGTCCTCTCGTAGCGGTCTGCGCCTATGAGGTCGTCGGCTTCCTCCTCGAGAAGCGCGTTCAGGGTGTCCTCGACCGTCTGGCGGACGAGTTCTTTGAGCTCGCCGCGCATGGCGGCCTCGTCGAATGATACGATGGGATCGGACATGGCTCAGCCTCCTAGCATGATTGAATTCGACACTCAAATCATACCGAAGGCCAGAGCCGTGTCTTTTGGTATCTAGACTATGCTGCTGTCAAAGTGCGCAAGAGATTGTACGTTACCCCTTTCGCTGAGGTTCACCCCTCCAGTCCTTGTACCTGAAGTTCGCGAACCAGGTCCCGCGCTTCTCGTCTTTGTATGCTGTCATGGCTTCTCCTTTCACGCGTCGGACTGTGCGAAGAGAAGGATGACTTATAGAGAAGCTATAAGGAATGACTTATGACACCGTTACGTATCTTGTTCATTTGGTATGGGGCTTCCGGCGCCTTGCGTAAACGACTCAAGAATCTGAATTACCACGTTAGCAACATTGACATCAACATACGGATCGGCTCCCCACTGGTGCATTGCTTTCGGAAGTGCAAACAGGGCGGCTTCCCTCATTCCGAGTGCAATAAGAAGACTGTACAGACTGCATCTCTGAGGGGCGGATTCGGAAATATCAGAGAAAAGCGCCTGAAAACAGTCTTCTGTCACATAAAACATCCCACCTTGTCTTGCCGTTTCCATGTCGCCTAGCGTATTCTGGTCAAGAAACGGGAAACTTGAAGGAAGCTTATCGATCTGAGCAAGTTCAACTTGTCTCAATTTGTTAAGAAAGCCTAATGTATTTGCGCAAATTGCGCTCAGTTCTTGCTTGGCTGCAGCGTCATACTGCAATAGAGTGGCGCGTCCATCGACTGAAACCATTTTCCCAGCGCCGTATAACGAATCAGAATAATCTTGAATGTCTAGCTGCAGACGTTTTTTCGTTGATGTGGTAATGCTGCAACGACTCATGATTGGGTCACAGTCGACGCCTAGCTCTTCAAGAGCAGCCAGAAGAACGATGGCATTATAAGAGAGAAGAAACGTCTCTTCCCCTGTCATGGGAGAAGAAAAGCCTATTTCTATTCTCCGAAATGGGACATCATCCCCTTTGAGCACATTTAGGATAAACTCAAATGGCTTGATGGGGTAGAGCGCACACCCTGTCTCGATCCCCAGAAAAACAACTGTGCCATCGTTAACTCGAATGCCGTCAGAATAAACGTTGCTCTGCTGTTTGTGCTCTTCCATGTATTCAGAGATTTGCCGAATCACATCTTCGATGTCTCCATCAGGGGAAGAGAAGACCACCGTTGAGGGGTCTTCTGCGATTATCTCCATGGTCTTTTTTCCGATGACGTCATCTACGTTGTTTACGTCTACAACTTCCCAGTACTCTGAGCCAAGTTGCACGCGATCTCCAACGGCATGATCTCGCATTGCAAGATATTGGGGAGATGCTGTTGTGTAGTTCTGCATCCCGAGAGCATTAACTCCTTCACTCGGAATCAAATCAGATTCCGAGTGAAAAGCTACGACCAGCTGTCCCGATTCCTTGTTTTCCAAGCATGCGCAGGTATTGTGGTCAATCTTAGTTGGTTTCTCTTTCTCGGCATCGCTCAAATGGCTGCAGCCGTATGCGGCAATTGCGCGGTGGGAGTCTGGTCTATTATCAAAAATAGCTCGCTTTAAAAGATAATCTGCTTTTGAGTCCTTTTTCTCTCTCCGGTAATGCTCGGCGATGAGCATGTCGAGCTCTGTGCTCTTTTGATTGAGAGCATACTGCTCAACTTCTTCGGGGATGCCTAACGATAAGCCAAGTGATGCATAAACCAGGGACCGTGCTGCGTCGAGAGAGGGGCGCTTTTTGAAGGATAGCTTTGCGAACTTGAGCGCTTTAAGCTGATCATTTGCAACAAATCCATGATACTGCGCAAGCAAGCATGTCAGCTCCGGATCATCGTTCTCCGATTGCTCCAGCAACTCGAAGAGCTCTCTTGCGAGAACCGATTTATCTAACGGTTCTTCTATAGCAAATGCGATTGACTTGAAAGCCCTTGCGGGAATTACGGGTGCGAATCGTCTGACTAGGTCGATCACCTGAAAGTCACGTTCGTTTTCATGAAGATAGCAAACCCATTCTCTCGAATAGTCTGGGCACGGTAATGTCTGCCCTGCGGCCATTAGACTTAGTGCCATTTCGATATGGCTGCAGGCCTCTTCGGGGTTGCTGCTCTTAAACAGCCTGTATGCATGCAGATGAAATCGAGGGTCATTTCTGTAACAGCTTTCATGGTACTTGTACTCTTCATAAGAGACGCATGGATTCAATTTATCGACATAGAAGAGGAAGAAAAGAAAGTTGCTGACCAAAACATTCTCAGCCTCCTTCTCTACCAGTTGTTTTAACCACAACGTGCAAGAGGGATCTTTGGATATAAGTTCTTCTGCGCATGTAAAGAATGCAGGGAAAAGCTGCTTTATCAACGACTTTTCGCATAAGTGTCTCAATCTATCGATATCGTCGCACGTGCTTATCTCTGCTTGAAGCTGTGCGTTTGGCAAGTGTTGCAGCGCTTCCTCAGGAAGAGACGAAATGATTTCCGCTGCACTTGTTTCGCCAATCAGATCAAGAGCAACTTCAAGGATTTCTCCATATTCATGTTTTAGCGATGTGCTACCCCACAGTGGGAAATCCCCGGCAAAGTTCCTTACGTCATCAGGAGAAATAGAAGTCAATGAATACTGCATTGCTTTGCATATGCGTGAAATGTCACTATGACATTTTGCTACTGGATTAAGTCGCCCTTCGCACAATGCGAATTGATCGTCTGCAATTACGTAGGCTTTGTTCATGAATGCGAGCTCGGCATTCAAAACGCATGCAAAAGGCGAGAAAGGGGAATCTGCGGCAATCTCATATCGATTCGTTTCTTCATCGATATTTGGATTATTAATAATCTCCCCAACAGCCTTAGCGCAATTGGCTCCTTCGTCATAGAGGCCAAGAACGCAGACGGCGGTGTTCAATTGCCCTGTCGAAATTGCCAACGAAGCCAGTGAGGAAGCAAGAGGAGTTCCAATGACCTTGAAGTCCGATATATCAAAGCATGGGTTTTCACCTTTACATAGAGAGAGGTATACAGAAAGATATTTGCCTGAAACACTATTACTTTTATCGGTCTCAACTGCAGATTCGAAATCGGCAAACAAAACCGACCCGTCTTCTACTGCATTTATGAGTAACGTCAGCGAAGAGAAGCCAAGTTGCTCTGTCAAAGATGCCGTTAGAGCATCAACCTTCGCTTCCATTTGTTTATAGCTCTGCTGAACGTCAGACTGAAGTTCTCTGGTTTCGGCGATGCCTTCTTGTATCGCTGCAGAAAGGGGTTCGTCTTTTTTGTCAATTGGCTGGAATATTACGGCAGCCACTTCATCAAAAAAATTACCTACAAGCTTTTCCGCATCAAAGAAGCGCCCTTCGGAGGGGGCCTCTTTTGAAGAGTAAAGAAAAGTATTAACTACTGCGGATTTTGCTAAGTCGCCTTTGCGACAATGGGCAATTAGCTCTTCGCACAAAGCATTATTTTGAAATAAATCTGAAAGAGGCGCTTGTTGGAATGATACAAATGTAGACCTAGTTAGATAATCTTCTCGAATCTGATGTAGCTTCCTGTTCTTTTTACATTTTTTGACTTTATCCAATAAGCTTGACAGGCCTAATTTGCTGGCAAGTGAGACAAGCGTCGAGGCTACTTCCATCCAGAATTAATCCTTTTCTCCAAGAGCTGTTTCCATATGTGGATCCCGTCTGAGACATAAATCCAAGAGCTAGTGTTGCGCGTTGTTGTTACATTCACGCAGTAGCAACATCAAGCTTAAGCCCAAACGCTTTAACGACTTTTTGCACCGTATCAAACGACGGGTTCCCTGTAGGAGACAATGCCTTGTAGAGCCCGTCTCTGGTGATACCGGTCTCCTTGGAGAGTTGGGTCATTCCCTTTGCTCGTGCGATATCGCCGAGGGCGGCGGCAACCACGGAGGTGTCGCCATCCTCGAGCGCGGCGTTCAAGTAGGCCGCCATGTCCTCTTCGGTCTCCAAGTATTCGGAGGCATCCCATTTCGTAGCCGTCTTCATGATCGTCCTCTATCCTTCGTATTCCGCATTGAGTCTTTTGGCCTTGTCGATGTCCTTCTGCTGCGAGGACTTGTCCCCGCCGATGAGCAGCAGGACAACCTCGCTTCTGTGTTGGGAGTAGTACACGCGGTACCCGGGTCCGTAGTCGATGCGCAGCTCGTAGACTCCGTCACCGACGGGCTTCGTATCGCCGAAGTTCCCCGTGAGCGAGATCCTGCGGATTCGCACGTTGATGCGCGCTCTAGCATCGGCATTTCGAAGCCGCTTCATCCATTTGATGAATTCATCTGTCTGCAGAATCTCCAACATACACAGATTGTATACTATGATATACACTTAGTCAATATCAATTTAGTTTTGCAGAAGAAACACCAGGTCATACCTACGTGGACAATTTGTCCACGTAGGTCTTGCTGATGGCTAGGAGTCTTTGCTCCGATTAGAGTTTGCATATACGCTGTACGCGATCACAGCTAGAGCGGCTATGACGATGAAGGGAAACATTAGCCAATAGATGCGAAGCATATAGATCAATGCCACTCCCAGAGCCACAACGGAAATCATCAAGCACACGTTGTACGTGACACTCATGCTGTGGGCATACCAATCGTCCAATTCAGATGGTTGTATTTTAGGCGGCTTGTTCCAGTACCGCACGTCAACATTTGCAACGACGAGCCTGCGCAAAGCGACGACGGCGGCAAGGACGGCCCACACGATGAGCGTCAGCCATGGAGACCCATAAGCATCAACATCACCGTCAGCTCCCCACTGCAGCGGCACCTCGGCGGGGACGTGAAAATGGACGATAGCAGAATCACCAAAGCCAACCCGAGGAGAACATTGCAAACGCGCCCCCGACGCCTCAATGTGTTCGTGATGTAGCGGTCGTTGCTATGGTTCATGCCTTTTGATCCTCCGGGAGCTGTATTCGGCGTCTCCGACGTTTGCTTCTGATGCGAGAAGCCACTCGGGACATCAGGCTTCAATTATCTCATTCAGGCCAACAGGACTAGTAGCGGCTGGCTTGCCCGTAATTGCCCTCACGTTCCCTGAACTCAATTTGAACTCACTTTGAACTCAGGGTTTCACATTTCTGCTGGTCAGCGATTTACTCCCAAGGGTTGTGTTTATTCCTGAACTATTCCTGTCGCGTAAATTTTCGAGGGTTCGAGACGATGTACCCGGAATCCTGAACTCAAAACATTCCCGGATATAATAAAATCCCAGTTCAGAGAACCAGGATCTGCTCCTTGGTTTTATTCCAGGATTTAAGTCCTTCTCGACTTCTTTGAAGTGAGTTCAAAACGATACTGAAACCAGAGCACAAGAGTTGGACGATGAAGCACGAGATGGAAATGATAGTGCCCATAATACAAAAAGGGCTGCTTGATGCGGTTGAGTGGGAGTAGATTTACCGTAAATAAGGAGTTAGCTTATCAGTGGATAGGTGTTATATAGATTTTTTGGATGAAATATCCTCTGACGAACTGTATGAGGGTTTTCTTGCGTATGGGTTTTTTCCTGAAAAGCTTCCTCCGGTGTTTACTGCTGTTCCTTTCTTCGATTACTGCAAAACGGCATCTAATTCATTTGAAGCAACCTGGAATGAATATATAACTTTTCGGGCAATGCGTAATATCGGTGTGCCGCGCCTTATGGGCATCCCTAATCCTTTCAAGTACCAAAGAGTATGTCGTGAACTTGCAAATGACTGGGATGAGATACGCGCTCATTTTCGCGCACAGACAGATGGACAAAGTTATTGTGTTAGTCGAATCCATATCCGTAAAAAGCGCAATGAAAAACGGATTTTCGAGATGACTTACAAGAACTGGCGAGTAGATGGAGATCCGGAATCAGATTTGTTGATGCACGATAACGGGGTGAGCCGTTTCCTTGTTAAAGCTGATATCTCCACGTGTTTCCCCAGTATTTATACACATTCGATACCATGGGCCTTGGTCGGAAAAGAAGTAGCGAAAAGAACAATTCACGATGATATTTGGTACAACAGGATTGATAAGGCATGTTCAGATATGCGTAATGGTGAAACACATGGGCTTCTCATTGGGCCCCATGCGTCAAACCTAATTTCAGAGATAATTTTGACGACCATAGACAAGGAGCTCTACGATAATGGTTATCGCTATGTTAGGAATGTAGATGATTATAGTTGTTACGTATCTAGTTTTGATGAAGGGCAGCGGTTCCTCAAAAACCTCGAAGAGGCGCTTCGCGAATTCGATTTGCTTCTGAATCACAAGAAGACACGGATCATCGAGCTTCCTATTGGCGCAGAGAAAGACTGGAAGCACCAATTGAGCGATTTGCCCAAAGTGGGTGAGTCAGGTATGGTTGAATACCCGCAAGTCAACACGTTCATTGATACAGCGTTAAAGCTGGCAATGGAATTGGATGACTTCGCAATAATTAATTACGCCATTAAGAAGTTGAAAGGATTAGATCTTTCCAATAATGGGAAAAGGCTGGCAGCAAAGCGATTCATGCATATGGCGGTCCTCTACCCATATCTTCTGCAATTAATGGAAGAATATATTTTTATCCCATATGGAGTAGACATAGGCGACATCAAAAAATTTTCGGATACGATATATCAAGAAGCAATCAGGCTAAACGACTACGAAAGCTTGTGCTATGCGATTTATTTTGCCGTTAGGTTCGGCTTTGTACTCGATGGATTCGAAAGCGATTATTGTGAGGCGCAGAAGTACGTAATTAAAAGCAAAGATTGTCTGCTTCTGACCATGACATGGATTTATTTCATGAAACAAAATCACTGGAAAAGAGATGCAACGCAGGTGAAGCCACTTAATAAAGTCGCTCTGAGGCTGAAAAATACAGACATGGATCGTTACTGGCTATTCTGCTATGAAGCTTTGAAACAAGGAAGCCTATCGGGCCAATGGAGATCAATGAAGCGGGCGGGCATAAGTTTTATCCGAAAAGACATGCTGGCCTCAGTTTAGTTGCGGGCGTCGATTCGAGTTGAGATAGCGTTGCGTGCAAGAGTCTGGACAGCATCCTCAAGTTCGCGCTCGTGATAGATCCAACAAGCGCTTGATCTGCGCGTTCATCGACGTAGCGTTGCGCCTCCGCTAATGCCACTGTTCGGTCGCTGCCTATAAGGACAAATCGAAAACCTGGACCGTTACGTGCATAATCCTTTCATCTTCTTCGTTCTGTATTTTGCAAAGCCACTGAGAGTGCTTGTGTCGATCGCAAGTAATCGATTCTCCCTCCAAAACTTCGTCAATTGCGTCGAGCACTTTCTCGTAGTTTTTGTTCTTCTTATTGAATACGATTACGGATACCTTGGTGTCGCGCCACGTCGTATATGAGAACAGTTGTGCGAGCGCGTCCTTGAAAGCCTTTGGCCCCTTCCACAGCTTGCATTCCGCGATGTACGCAGCATGATTGTTGACGGGAATCTGAATGTCCGTCTTTCCATGTCTGCGAAAAGCCTCGCCGTTCACTTGGTCTTGGTAATGAGTATTCAGGGCGCTCAATAGCACATCCCTTAGATGCTCTTCTTCCATGCCGTTGTAAGCCTCGGGAGCTCTCTCCATCATGGCTCCGGAGCTTTCTATTACATCTGTTATGTGTTTGTATGTTGCGTCATCAATAGAGTAGGATTGCTCGGCGCTTGGGATCTTTTCAGGCCTTGAAACTTTCAGGGTCTTCTTTTGTAAGTGAAGAGGCATGGCCAAAGGAGCATCTTTTACGCGATTTAAGGGAAGATTCAGTCCTCGTCGAAGGGAAGCGAACTTATCAAGTTGCTCAATCCTTTTGTCTAAAGCTGCTTCGATGATTTGCCTAAGAGAATTGTTGTAGCTTTCCGCGTCCTTGTTGCAGCACTCAATTTGCTCGGAGAAGTCTTCTATTTGATCCGAAAAGAACTTTCGTATTCCCTCGGGCGTGGCGCTACCGAGTGGGGTTTCTAGGGCAAAGGTAATGTAACCAAAACCATCTGATCCTGGATCGGTGACCTTCTCGGCATAATGGCCTGAAAGCGTGAAGGTTGACGGCTGCATCTTAAAGAACCACGGGGTCCCGGAATATGGGACCTTGCAGGTTGCCCTAGCGCCTTCAACTTCAAAGTATTCGGGCTCGTCCCATGCAGCATGATGCCAGCTATTGTATTGCTGAACCGATTGTTGGGTCAGGCCAAGCTCAGCGTTGTCGGGATAAAGCTCAACAGGAGGGCAATAGTATTCGTTTTCCCAATAGTCCACCCAGGCATCCCTGTCAGTGCTATCCAACTCTTCAGCTTTTAACTCAGATATATCTTCCTTAAGGCGTGCTTTTAGGTTCTCGAAGATACTGTACGAGCTGTTTCCGTTGAAGCACTCCACGCTACTCCACTCCTTGGATTACTGTGAGCAGCTCATCATAGGTAGATACTTCGTGGTATCGAACTTGCGAGGTCGATAGCTCGTTGAAAACCTTCTTAGCGCACGCGATCTTCGTCTGCTCCACCGTGCTCAATTCCATCGAATCCATGGTGCCCTTGGTCTCCGCAATGAAGTAGATGTGCCGGACAGCACCCTCGTTGAAGGCAATCGCCCAGTCGGGTGCGTACTCGCCAACAGGTGTCGGTATCGTGAATGTACGCGGCATCTTGGCATAGACACAGACTTCGGTGGCTACATCCATCGCTTCAGCGAACTCCTTTTCCTTCTGGCTGTCGAAGAACACGTAATCCTGGATGTTCTTCTGGGCCTTGAGTGCCTTGGAAATGTTTTCAGGCATGCGCTCGGTGAAGATGTTGGTGTCGAACTCCTCGTCGATTTGGTGGTAAGAGACATGGTCGATGACCGTTGTCGCCTTCTCGTCCACGATGATGGAGCTGGCCTTCTTGATGAACTCCTCAGGGTTCCGCTTGTAGAGAGAGTACTTTAAGGGGCTAATGCGCGAGAGGATAGTCGCTGCTGTGCGTCGCGTGACCTTGGCCGCTTGAGCCACCTCACCGACTAGGTCATAGGTGACGTCAATGCGTTCGTCAAGCTCAAGTGCCCTGCTTTCCGCGCTCTTGGTCTTGAAGTGAGTCCTGTCCTCTATGTCCTCGCGCTTCGCAGTTTCTTTTTGAGTTCCCGTAGTGATCGTGTAGGACAGCTCGCTCACCTGAAGGTTCGCATCGATTGCAGTCACAGCCTTTCGGATTAGTTCCTCGTCGTCGAACGACACCGTGTAGGCGTGTTTCTTGTTTATCCTCTTCCAGAGCTCCTGGAACTCGCGCCTGTAGTAGTTGTCGTTGAGCGCGTTTCTCGTGATCTTGGGTACATTGCCGTCGGTGATCATGGCGGAGAGCGCGCTCGGATCGTAGGCGCTCCTTACGAGCAGCTCGGCGGCTTGGAGCTTCGGCTCCTCGCGCATGTCCTCGGGCAGATTCACGATGGCATACTCGAAGAAGCCTCCCTCGCGGAACTTACACGACGGGCGGTCGTTGTCGTCGAGGAAGTCGCCCTTGATGAGGCACTTGTAGAGCTCCTTGGACTCGCGCTCACTGAACGTCACGGTCTCGCCAGTGTTGGGAAGTGTGACCTGGCGTCCTGCGAAGAAGTCCATCTCTACGACGGTCGGGCGGTCGCGAAGCTCCGCCTTGATGTCCTTCTGCAGGGCGTCCACGAACGACGAGTAGCTCTCGGAAGCCACTACGGTGAGCACGTTCACATTGTGCACGTCGCGGGTGCCCAGATACATTGCGTCCTGACGCTCGCCCTTCTGGTCCACGCAGAGGCGCAGTCCTCGTCCCACCTCCTGGCGCTTGCCGGTCTCGGAACCGGAGCTCTTGAGCGTGCAGATCTGGAAGATGTTCGGGTTGTCCCATCCTTCGCGAAGGGCAGAGTGACTGAAGATGAACCGCACAGGCTCCTCAAAGGAGAGCAGTCGCTCCTTGTCCTTCAGGATCAGATCGTAGGCGCGCTGGGCGTTCTCGTCATTCGCGCCCAAACCGTCTGTCTGCTCGGCCTTCTTCTCGGAGCTCTCGATCGCATTGCCCTTCTTGTCGATGCTGAAGTAGCCGGAGTGTACGGCATGCGCCGTATCGCGCCTCAGGTAGTCGAGGTAGGCTCGCTCGCGCTCGTCGTCTAGGGTCGGGTTGGAGAGGCGCTCCTCGACGGCGCGCTCGTACTCCTCCTCGAAAACCTTGCCGTAGCCCACGGTCTCCCCGTTGCCGGAGATGTCCCTGTACTTTGCCACCTCGTCTATGAAGAAGAGCGATAGGCACTTGATGCCTCGGTAGAAGAGAGCCTCCTCCTTCTGTAGGTGGGAGGCGATGGTCTCTCGGATCTGCACGCGGCGCATGTCGTCCTCGGCCGAGTCGCCGTAAACCACGCCTCGTTGGAGCACCTCGCCGTTGAGGAACCGTACGTAGCCGATGCGACCGTCCTGATCGGGCACGATGCCGTCGTTGCCCGACGCGATCACGTAGTCGCGGTAGGCCTCAAGGCGGATGTCCCCGGTGGCGTCGTAGATGCTGTCGCCTTCGTTGAAGCGCATGGTCTTCTTGACCACCTTGCCTCCGGCCGACATTGCCTTGAACTCGACCACGGCCACAGGGGCCTTGTTCTTGGAGACGATGATGTCCTTGAGATAGAGGTAGCCGTCGGTGCCGCGCATGTTCTTGAGCTCGAAGCCCTTCACTTCAATGCGCTTGACCAGCTTCTCGTTAAATGCGTCCAGGGCGTCCAGCGCGTACACCATGTTGTGCTTCTCACGGTGGGTCGCCGAGTAGTTCAGCACGAACAGCGGATTGAACCGCTCGATGCCCTTCCAGGTGGCAGAGTTCTTCTTGCCCATCTTCTGGGGCTCGTCGACGATGACGATGGGGTTGTTGGCTGCTATGACGTCGATGGGGCGGCGGCTCCCGAAGTCGTCTCGCTCGTCGAAGATGATGCGGGCCGCCTTATTGTTGGCTCCCTCCTTCATGGAGGAGTTGAATGCCTGCATGTTGATGATCATTACGTTGATGTCAGCGCTCTGCGAGTATGCATCCAACTCGTTCAACCTGTCGGAGTCGTAGATGAAGTAGCGGATCGAGCGCTCGTATTGCTCGAAGAAGTGCTGCTCGGTGCTCTGGAGGCTCTTGTTTACGCCCTCGCGGATGGCGATGGAAGGTACCACGATGATGAACTTCGTCCATCCGTAGAGGCGGTTGAGCTCGAACATGGTCTTGGTGTAGACATAGGTCTTACCGGTACCAGTTTCCATCTCCACATCCAGCTGGCAGGCTCCGATGTCGCAGGACAGCTCCAACGACTCTTCCAGCTGGTTTCGTGATTGCACACGGTTGATATTGCGCAGAAGCTCCTGCGCATTGATGGAGAGCGGCGCGTTGCCGTAGCCCATGGACTCCGACAATTCCGCACCAAGGCTAAATTGACCGGCGCTCTTCTGCCGGAGCGATTCCTTAAGTCTGACTTTGCCGATGTCGCGCATATACGACAGCAGCTCAACTCTTCGCTGACCCTCGAACACAGCGGTCACCGCGTCTGCTGCAGCCGTTTGGTATGGCTGTATCTTGAACTTGAACTGCATCTAGATCACCCGGCGGATGGTGTCGGGACTGAAGGTTTTGAAGAGCTCCTCGAAATTAGCTGCAGCCGAATCGTCCTTAAAGGACAGGTCGCGCATCACAGCATAGGAAGGTTTGCGCCGCGCAATCTCCTCAATGATGTCGTTGGTCACATCGGCATCGAAGCATGCGAGCAACTGACCATGATTGACGTCGAAGACCTTTTTGCCATTGATGTCGAGTTTCTCGATATGCGCCGAATACGGGATGCGGAAAGCAGGTAGCACCTGGAACAGAATATCTTCAGCTGTGCGACCGTTTTTCACGTTATCGATAGCGTCAAGGAGGGATGCCTGGTCGGCTTGTCCTGGAGTTAGATGTGTGTCCTTGAAGTTCGACGAGTCGATTCGGAGAACACGAAAACCGATGTCGGGGACTGGTTTAGGTTCGGAGCCCAGCTCCAACTGCGAGTGTTTTTCGTCACTCTCCTCAACAATCTTCGCTCCTGCCCGACGAATACGCTCTTCGCCGATTTCCACGATCGTGGTGTAGCCTGCTTTGTTTGCAACAGAATCTGTCTTTGTTTCTTCGGGAAGTTGCACCAATATGAACTTCCTATTGCCACCATCTAAATAGTTAAGACGCATAACGGCCTCTGCTGTCGTTGCTGAGCCGGAGAAGAAGTCCAAGACTGTGCAATCTTGATCCCTAATTGAAGCGAGGAGCTTCAAAATCAAGCGAACGGGTTTTGGATAGTCCAGAAGCCTCTGGACGCCAAAGAGTAGTCGGAGCTCTTCGTCTGCATCTTCGTTAGAACCCCAGCCTGAATTAGACAACTTATCTAGGTCGATACTGCCACCTCGGGCTCCTGCTTCTTGTTCGCCAACTCTGGGGAGAATGTCTTTCAGCGGTTTTAACCGAGCGTCGTTTACAATACGGCGGAGATACAGGTCCCTGGTCAAATACAGTTCCTTATTCAACGCGAACTGGGTCATCATTTCTTGAGAGTATCTCCAATTTCCTTCGATAACCAAATCCTCAGCTAGGACCCCATCGTTGATTACTAAATCTGAATGGAGAACCAAACTCATCGTCGTGTCTGATATTTCGGATCCTTCGGACAAGAAAAAGTTCTTTTCCTTGTACTTGCTCTCGATTCCAGCTGGAATCCGCCTTATTTCCCTGGGATTTGGAGCATTTACGCATGGATAGGTTTCGGTATCAGTATTAATGTCGCTAATTAGGCTTACCGAAGAAGATCGGTTTTTCGCATATACCAGCAGGTATTCTTTGATAGTTGTAATTGATTTTGCAAGAAATGACCCTTTTTTCTTTTTCTCCCATACCAATTCGGCAATAAAATTGTCGTCACCATAGATCTCTGAACACATCTTTCTCAAGTTGTGCATTTCATTGTCGTCAATGCTGACAATGATAAGGCCGTCTGAGGTCAAAAGGTCCCTAGAAATCAGTAGTCTCGGGTATATCATTGAGCACCAATCGGAGTGAAAACGGCCATTGCTGTCTGGGTTCGCCACAAGGCGTCCTTCCACAGAAACTTCGCCGCCTTCATAATTCTCTTTTGAAATCGTGAAATCGTCATCATAGATAAAGTCATTCCCCGTGTTGTAAGGTGGATCGATGTATATGAACTTGATCTTGCCTGCATAGGTCTCTTTGAGAAGCTTTAACGCATCGAGATTATCGCCCTCGATGTAGAGGTTCTCGGTCGTATCCCAATCGACGCTTTTCTCAGGACAGGGAATCATCGTCTTGTCAATCGGACGGCGTGCCTCTGCTTTCGCCTCACGCTTGCCCGGCCAGGTGAACTGGTAGCGCTCGCGCTGACCCTCGGCGACGTCCCCCAGTAGATCACGCAGTGCGTCGAAGTCGACCGCTCTCTCGATCTGCCCCTCATCTCCTTCAACCTCTGTGGCGACTTGCGGGAAGAGTTCGATGAGCTTCTTGATGTTCTCTTCGGTAAGATCCGGTGTCCTGGTGTCTATCTTTTCCATGTCCATCCTTTCAGCACGGCTTCTCGCTCGCTTCGTGCTTCCTGCAATTTTCTGAACAGCTCGTTTCGCTTTCCCAGCTGCCTCTCTTTGCCATGGGCGCGCTCCAGCTTCGCTATCTCCTCGTCCAGGCTCTTGAGCTTCTGGCGCTTCTTCAGCTCTCCGTCGACGTCCTTTATGGCGGGGTTTCCGAAGATGACCTCGGCACATATCCCGTCCCAGATTGCATCGAGGTTGTCTTCTCGAATCGAGATACTTTCGAGTTCGGTCGGAACCCAGTCGGTGTGCCATTCCTTGCCTTGTCGGTAGACCGACAAAACTTCCTCGTTTCCGAACTCGCTCCTGAAAAGGATCTTGTGGGGGTTCGCCTTTGCGATCGTCTCGATGACCAAGGCTGGGACGCACGACTCCTTGAGCGCAAGGTCGATTACGAAGATCTCGTGAGTCTCCGCACCGTCGGACACTCGCATGGTCGAGGGCTTCACGGAGTTTGCGATGGTTATGCTCTCGATCTGGTTGACGAAGGCGTCGCGCTGCTTGCCGGTAAGCTTCAGCCTACGATAGAAATCCTCCTTCGGGAGCCTCCTGTCGACACGCGTGGTGGAAGGGAGTTGGATCATTCGTTCACCACCAAAAAGCAGATGAGCTCGAAGTCGTCCAATCCGTTGATGTCATTCTCCAAGAAGGTGGAGACACCCGAGGAGAAGAAACTGTCAACATCGCCTTGGGCCTTCGATTCAACGATGGAGGCTATCGCGTCAACAAGCAGCCTGGATGCCCATCTCATGTCCTTGCCGTTTTTCGTCTTCTTGTTGAACGCCCTGCAGAGCGCGTCATCAGGTACGTCCTTGCCTCGACAGAGCAGCCGCATGGTGTCGAGCACGTCCTTCGGGGAGAGGTGCCCCTCGATGACCGAACCATCAGCTCCGATGTTGACGAGATAGAACGGATGGAGCTGGTTACGCCCCAGGATGTTCACATCCTGGTTCACGTTGCGAAGCACGAAGATTATGCCTGGCTCAACGCCCTTGACGACGCCGTGCAGTCCGCTCGGGAGGCGGTCGATGTCGGGGTTGTCCTTGTAGTAGCCGACGAGGTCCATTCGGAAGTCGTTGAGGCCGAGGTCCGTGATGGACACGCCGCCCGTCACGTCCTCAAGGTCCACGACCTCCTCTTGCATCTGGCGGAGCTGGCGCTCGCGGTACTCAAGGTCGCCCTTCTCCTCCTCGTTGATGTAGTCGTCGTCGCCTGTGGAAGTGAGCACGGTTATGCGCATGCGCTCCTCTACGCGCTCCTTCAGCTGTATGTACTCGTCGAGCTCCACATCCGGCCAGTAGTTCACGAGCTGAATCACGTCATTGGTGGAGCCGATGCGGTCGATGCGCCCGAATCGCTGGACGATGCGCACCGGGTTCCAGTGGATGTCGTAATTTATGAGGTAGTCGCAATCTTGCAGGTTCTGGCCCTCGGAGATGCAGTCCGTGGCTATGAGGATGTCTATATCGGCACCCTCGTAATCCGGCGCGGTTGCCTCGCGCTCCTTCGACACCGGGCTGAAGCACGCGAGTAGCGTCGTCATGTCTGAGGGAAGCTTCTCGACCGTGCTCCTGCCGCTGCCGCTTCCCGTTACCATGGCGGTCTCGATGCCGAGCCCGTCCTTGGCGAACTTGGACACGTGCTCGAAGAGGTACTCTGCGGTGTCGGCGAAGGCGGTGAAGATGATGATCTTCTTGTTCCCTGGGTTGATGGGGTTCTCCGCCTTCTGCCTTATCTGCTCCTTTAGCTCGACGAGCTTGGCATCGCGCTCTGGCCCGATGTCCTCGATCATGGACAGCAGGATGTCGATGTTCTCGACGTCCGACACGATGTCGCGCTCCCAGGAGAGCCAGTCCATGTCGGCGAGGTCGAACTTGGTGGCGTTGCCCACCTCGAAGGACATCTCCTCATCATCGTCGATGTCGAAGTCGAAGGCATCGAAGCCCTCCATGTCCGAGACCTTGAAGCCCTCGGCCTTCTGGAGCTTGTAGTCGTCGATGCGGGACAGCGTGTCCTGCATGTTCTTGCGGACGCGCTCCAACGTGAGCTTGAACGAGTGGACGCTGCTCTCCAGGCGCTTCAGGAGGTTCGCGGTCATGAGCTTTCGCACGCCGATCTCGCGCCCTGCCATTGTCAGGTTCGTCTCACCGTCGGCATACTTGGATACCTTGCTCGGATGCAGGTACTGCGAGGGCACGTAGACGGATAGCAGCAGGCTCTCCAGCTGGTCGTAGATCTCGCGGTAGTTGATGGTGCCGCTCTCGGTTGAGAGGCTCGGACGCTTGGATATCGGCTTGTTGCGCCTGGGGAAGGGGCCGATGGCCGCCATGTCGTAGTAGCGCTGGATATGCTTTCGGCTGCGCGCCACGGTCACCTGGTCCAGCACCTCGAAGAAGTCGAAGTCGAGCATGTGGGTGAGAGCGTCTGTGGTACGCAGGTCCGGCGGCAGCTTCGTCCATTGGGTGAAGGCGCGCTGAGCGTTCGCGAAGACGTCCTCGATGCTACCGTTGATGCGGAGCTTTCCCTCCCACGTGCTCTCGTCGCCCGCATAGGCGAGCGCGAGCTGGTTGCGTAGGTCGCGGAAGCGGTTGTTCACGGGGGTGGCCGAGAGCATGAGCACCTTAGTCTTCACGCCTTGCTTGATGACGCGCTCCATGAGCTTCTGATAGCGATTCTCCTTGTCCTCGCTCTTGGAGGCGGAATCCCCTCCGTTTCGGAAGTTGTGCGACTCGTCTATGACGACGAGGTCGTAGTTGCCCCAGTTGATCTGACCGATGGGAAGTCCGGTCTCGGATGTCCCTCTCGTGCGCGAGAGATCCGTGTGATAGAGCACGTCGTAGCGGAGCTGATCCCCGGCTATTGGGTTGTTCACGAGGTTGCTTCTGTAGGTGAGCCAGTTGTCCTTGAGCTTCTTCGGGCAGAGCACAAGCACGTTTCTGTTCCGGCTCTCGTAGTACTTGATCACGGCGAGCGCCGTGAACGTCTTGCCGAGGCCGACGCTGTCGGCCAGGATGCAGCCCTGATAGGTCTCCAGCTTGTTGATGATCGCGAGAGCGGCGTCGCCTTGGAAGTCGTAGAGCTTGTTCCAGATGAGGCTCTCGCGGAATCCAACGCGATCGTCAGGGAGCACGTCCTCGGATATGTCGCCTAGGAACTCGTTGAAGATGCGGTAGAGCGCCATGTAGTAGATGAGCTCAGGCGCGTTCTCCTGGTACATCGTTTGGATGCTGTCGATGACGGCCTCCGTCACATCCACAAGCGCAGGGTCGTCCCATGCCTTGTCGAGCGTCTCAAGCAGCATCCTGGACGTCGCAGGCTCCTGGCGGGTTATGACGCCGTAGCTCGAATGGCTGCGCTCGGTTCCGAGCTCGGAGGTGGTGAACGCGTTGAAGGGCATGTACGCGACGGTGTCGTCGTCCTTGCTCACGGTCAGTGCTGTGATTCCCATGCCCTCCTCGCCGTCGAATGACTTGAAGGTGGCCTTCGCGCGGATCCAGTTGGCGCACTCCTGGGCGATCGCCTTCTGCGTGAGCTCGTTTCTGAGGCGTATCTCAAGGTCGGTGCCGAAAAGGCTCTGCTCGCGGTTGAGTCTCGGGATGTAGAACTCCCGCTTCTCCTTCGGTGCCTTGCTCTGGGTGAACGCCTGCGAGGTGAATATGAACCTGAAATCGTCCAGCCCGTCGAGCTGCTCTTTGAGCTCCTGGTAGGCGTACATCGAGAAGGTGGCGGCCGCTACTGCGAGCGAGTCTCCGCCCTCGATCGTCTGGACGAGGTCGTCTTTGACTATGCTGAGCTTGTTGTCGAAAAACTTCGGTTCCATCTGCCCTCGCTAGATAGAGAGTATGACATTCTCTAAGTTTGTTGCAATTTTACCTAAAGAAGCATCGGTTCGTCCTTCGCGCTTTCTAAGCGCACAACAAGAATGTCTCCTCGGGCGGCTGGCAGTGATGGTTCGCTTGTCACGGAAAAGCAGTTTCTGCAATCTGTTGGGACCCTGCTTCCGAATTGCGCCATTTTGGACTTGAGTTGTCAAGGATGACGGCCAAAGAGCAAATGGGTATGATGCCGCTGAAGACGTGGTAACTCCGAGGCGCGAGAGGTGAAAATGACCGATTGTGATACTAATCTGGAGGGAGCCATTGCGGATGCCGATCAGATTCGAAGGCGGCTGTCGATTGCCGACATCCATCTAGCTGCGACGGATATTGAGGTTGATGTTGCTGATGCTTTCAAGCTCCCGTTGGGCCAGATGGCGGCTTTGGGTGTTGGGCTCGGTTCGCTTCCGGCAATGTTTCGATCTGTTACGACGACGATCAATATGCCTACTTTGTTGCAGGCCACAGATAAGGCCGGAAATCTTCTCGACATATCGCGTCTCAATAAAAGTGTCGGTAGGCTAATTGGTTCTTACAACGAACCAGACTTGGGGTTGCAGCAGGCTCGTTTTCAGACAATCGATTCGGGTTCTATCCAATCCGTTGCCACGATGCCCTATGACCCGACGATGCTCTTCATGGCGGCTGCGCTTGCACAGATCAACCAGAAGCTTGATGCCATCCAGGATACCGTCAACGAGATGTTCGAGTACATGCGCCAGAAAGATAAGGCTGAGCTGCGGGGTAACGTGAAGACGCTCGAAGACGTGCTTGAGGCGTATCGCTATAACTGGAACAACGATATCTGGCGCCAGAATGCCCATATGAAAGTTGTTGATATCAAGCAGGAATCCGAGCAGGCCATCATCCATCTCCGCGCGCAGATAAGAGCCAAAGTGAACGAGAAAGGCCCTGTAGAATTGCGCCTGGCCGTAGGCGGTCGACTCGATGAGGTGCTTGATCGACTGAAAGAGTATCAGCTGGCAACCTATACGTATTCGTTCGCAGCTTTCCTGGAGCCTATGCTGAGCGAGAACTTCGACGAGGCAAATCTGAATGCAGTAGCGACAAAAATTAGTGACCATGGAAACGAGTATCGCAAGCTGTACACCGAGTGTTACAACGCCACCGAGGAGAGCTCGAAGGCCTCGGCCGATGCGGTGGTGCTTGGGGGCGTGTCTGCGGCATTCGCTGGACTAGGAGCCCTTATCAAGCAGACGCCCCTGGGCGACCTGACTCCCGTTGATGGGGCCCTTGAGGAAGCGGGCAAGGGGGTCGGCAATTTCAACGAGGATCAAACGCGTGCCCTCATGGAGAAGCTACAGCGCGCGAAAGCCCCCGATATCCTTCCGTTCAAACAAAGTTTGGAGGCGGTGAACGACCTGCACAATCACTCGCACCAGCTCGCTACGGATGGAGAGAACGTATACTTGTTGCCCCTTTCGTAAAACCTCCGTTGATTCGTAGATGGTTCCGAAAAGCCCAAAAGTATCAATCTCCAATCGAACCCTCTTGCCTAATGCGCGCCAGTCGCGTGGGCTGGTATGGTGGGCGCGTTGTGTTGGCGGTGCGAGAAGGATGGGCCTGTGGAATTCACATCGGCTAGTGCTAATAAGTACCTGCGGCGGTTGCAGGATGAGAAGGATTGGCTGCTGCGAAGCGAGCAGGAGGTAAGCACCTTTGTGCTCGCGGAAGGGGAGACGGCCGAGCCGCCCGCCTACGACTATGGCGCCGTGCGCGAACGCGTGGCGCAGCTCGATGCCGAGGCGCGGACAATCCGCCACGCCCTGCATCGCTTCAACATGCACACCACGCTGCCCGACCAGGGCATCACCATCGATGAGGCCCTTATCCTGCTCGCCCAGCTCTCCGGCCGCAAAGATCGCCTGAACGAGCTTGCCTCTCGCCAGCCGAAAGAGCGGCTGAGCGACCGCTACCTCGGCGGCTCCGGGCAAATCGAATACCGCTATGCGAACTACGATCCCGCTCAAGCCGAAGCGGACTACCGCGCTGTCGCGGACGAGATTTCCGCCCTGCAGCTCGCTCTCGACCTCGTCAACCAAACCGAGGTCTTCTCGGTGGACCTGTAGCCCCTTTCCGGATCTGCGGCCTTCTCCGCAAGGATATCTTGGCACGTTGCGGTTTCGCGTTGGGGTTGTCGGGTAGTCCGTTGTCGGCAGTGCCGTGCGGTTTCAGCGTTGGCGCTTCTGCCGGAAGCTCCGGCTCCAATCATCGCGCCGCAGGTCAAAAGCTTCGGGCGTTCTCCCCGCGAGGTCGCCCGCGATGCCGAAGCACGGTTATAGGCATCGGCCTTGCCCGCAGGGTAGCGCTGCGCGTCTTGCGGGCCGGCGCCTTTGTGGTACTCTTTTCGATTATGGGTGCAGTCATCAATGGGTATATAGCTAGTTTCAGCGGAAGTTTCGATGTGGCCGTTTTGCTATGGCCGTTGCTGTCGCTGCTGCTCAGCGTTCCCGTGCTGATGGGGCTCTACCGGCGCGATGGGTGGCTGTCCCTCGCAACGGTGTTCGCCGTGTACGCGAGCATCCTTTACGCCGCCGGCCTCGTGTGCTTCACTTTGTACCCGCTGCCTACGGGCGATTCGGGGCCCGGCATCACATACGGCATGCCCCCGCAGTGGGTGCCGCTGAACTCCATCGGCGACATCATGGAGGGCGGCTTGAAGGCTGCGCTCCAAGTTCTGTTCAACGTTGTGCTCTTCGTCCCGCTCGGCTTCATCGCGCGCACCCTTTTGAAGCTGAAGTTCCCGCTTGCCCTGGCGCTCTCGCTCTTCGCAACCTGCCTCATCGAAACGGCGCAGCTCACGGGGTTGTTCGGGGCGTATCCCTTCGCATTTCGCACCTTCGATGTGGACGACATTCTCTGGAATACTCTCGGCGGCGTGGTGGGCTGGGGGCTGGGGCATCTGGCCGTGAGGCTGACCCGGCGCGAGGAAGCGGTGATGCCGCCTGTGACGCACCGCCCGGGCCTCGTTCGCCGCGCGGTTGCTTTATGGACGGATGCCATGATCATCGATGTGTGCGCGGTGGTGCCGCGCCTTATGGTGGTGATCGGACTGAGAATGCTGATGGGCGATGCTTTCGACGACAATCTGCTGGTGCAGGTTAACAATATCGTATGGGTGACTTGCTATGGGGCCGCTTTCGTGGTGGTGGAAGTGGTTGTCCCTTGGCTGCGGGACGGCAGCACCCCGGCGGGCATGTTTTACCGCATGTCGTGCGAAACGTGCAAGCGCACCGGCCCTGCGCGCGCCGCCTTCTATGCGCTGCGGGCGGCCGCGCTGTTGCTCGTGTTGCGGTATCCGCTGTTTGCGGCGCCTGCGCTTGCGGTGTTTTACCTGGTGGCCCGTCAGATGCCCTACGACTTCATTCCCGCCATTAGTGCCGCGACGGGCGAAGGCGGACGGGCCGCGCAAGGCCCGGAGGGCGCCGAGGCTGCCGAGGACATCCCCGCGGCCGTTACTCTCCAATAATCCGTAGACTCTTTTCGGCTCGTAATTGTTGGGCAAGGGCCTCGTTACGGTCGTTCCAGAAATCAAGTTGCGGCTGTCAGAACCTCGGGGCGCTCACCTCGCGCGCCCATGATTCACGCAGCATTTCGATTACAATCGAGCGCAAGCAAAATGCCAGCTATCGCTACGAAGGCTACGACACCTTCACGATGGATGAGCTCGCGTATCTTAAGGAGCTGTGATGACGCGATTGGAGACGGAGCGGTTGTTGCTGCGGCCTTGGGAAGAGGCCGATGCCGAGGCGCTTTTCCGCTATGCGCAGGACCCAGCCATCGGGCCCATTGCCGGCTGGCCGCCCCACACCAGCGTGGAGAACAGCCGGGAGATTATCCGCGACGTGCTTTCGGCCCCCGAAACCTACGCGGTGGTGCTGAAGGAGTCGGGGGAGCCCATCGGCAGCGTGGGGCTGCTGTTCGGCGCCGCCGGCACGCGGCCGCTTGCTGCCGGCGAGGCGGAGTTGGGTTACTGGGTGGGCAAGCCCCATTGGGGGCGCGGCTACATCCCTGAGGCCTCGCGCGCCCTCATCCGCCGCGCCTTCGCCGACCTGGGCCTGCAGGCGCTCTGGTGCGTGTGCGACAACGCAAATGCCCAGTCCAAACGCGTAATGGAGAAGTGCGGTTTCATCTTCCATCACAGGGAAGAGAACGTGCCCTGCGAGCTGATGGGGGACGTGCGCGCCGCGAGCTTCTCCCGTCTGACTAAGGAGCACTGGAGCGAACTGCCGCGGCCCTAGCGGCCCATCTTCTGGTGATACTGGCGCAGGGCGGCGTCAAAATTGCCCACGGTTTTGCGGAAATAAATCTGATATCCCAGGCAAAACGCCCCCAGGGTGATCAGGAAGATGGCGGCAAAGCTGCCCCAGGCCCAGGGGTTGTCCATCGGAAACCATCCGCCCAGCAGGGCGCATGCCGCCAGCGATACGAACCCGGTGATGCCGAATCCCAAAATGCGCAGCGGGTAGGTCAGTTTCCGAATAACCCGGTCGGTGAACCACAGTCCCCGCAGCACCGCGAACAGCCCCGAGGCCAGCAGCAGGGTGAGGGTCATCACCAGGCCGTACTGGGGCCCGGTGGCGATAATTACCGCCACGCTGCTCACCGCCATGAACAGGGTGAACATTACGCAGGTGGAAACAACGATCTGCTTTGCGAATTGACTCATGATTGCATCCTTTCTTCTGGCATCGCCGCTACAGGCCGATGCGCTTCTTGATGTCCGGCGAGAACTGCCGCGATGCCACCACCCGCTCGCCATTGCTCAGCGCTAGCTCCAGCCGCGCGTTCAGGTAGGGCCGCAGCCCCTGCACGTGAGCCAGATTCACCAGCATCTGCCGTGTGGCCCGCACGAATTCGGTGTCCTGCAAATGCTCTTCCAGCTCGCTCAGGCTCAAGCCGGTTTCCAGCACCTTGTCGGCGGTGTAGAGAAACGTCTTGGCATCCACGGTTTCGGCGTACAGCACCGCGTCCGCCGCCACCACCCGCAGAAAGCCGCCCTCCTGGGCCACCAGCCGCAGGTCCTCAATCTCCGCCGCCTCGATGATTCGCCGCACTCGACGGTCGATGCGGGGGCAGCGGATGCGCACCTCAACGTCGTCCAGCGCCGGGTCTTCCTTCACGTCAAGTTTCACGGCTTCTCCTTCCTTGTCGGCGAACAGTATGGAGAAGGATCCGCTGCGCCTCAAGGGCAGCTGGCCCTAGTTGCAAGAGGAGGGGTTCGAGTTGCACTTGGTGTTAGCGATGCAAATCTCCCTTGACAACATACTATGTAACATATAGTATGCCGCGCCAGGAGGTATGATGGATACGCAAATGAAGCGAGGCTTTCTGGACGCCTGCGTGCTGGCCGCCATGGCGCAAGGGGAGTCTTACGGCTACCAAATCATCAAAGACGTGCCCGCGTCAATCGGCATCAGCGAGTCCACTCTGTACCCGCTGCTGAAGCGGCTTGAGAGCAGAAAGCTAATCAAGGTGCGCAAGGCCGAGCACAACGGGCGGCTGCGGAAATACTATTCGCTCACCGAGGCCGGACGCGCTTTTTTGGCGGAGTTCGCCAACGACAAAAAGGAAATCGACGAGGTGTTTGATTTCGTGGAAAGGGCAACCCGGGGCGCGTGAAGCCCGTGGGGTATTGGGAAAGCGCAGGATTCGGAGCAAGTATGAATTCACGGGAATACAAAGAGCAGCTGTCGGCGCTGGTGGAGTGCCTGCCGGAGGCAGAACGCGAAGAGGCGGTTGGATTTTATCTGGAAGCCATTGCCGACCGGATGGACGAGGGCGCAACGGAGGAAGAGGCGGTGGCTTTGGCCCCCACGCCCGCTGAAGCGGCCAAGGCGATTCTTTCCGAAAAGATTTCCGAGCTGAAGGCCCGGGAAGGGGAGGGCGGCGGAACGTCGCATGCCTTCAACGAGGTCGTCTTCGAAGAGGTGGCCGAGGCGTACGGCAACCTGACCGGTGAAGACGGCGCGAAGCACAATCCCCGCGGCTTCTTCGGGCGCCTGAAAAGCCGACGGCTCTCGCCGCTCGAATGGGTGGCCGTTGTGGTTTCCAGCCCTCTTTGGCTGTCGGTCTTGGTGGCCGTTGCGGCCGTCGCCCTGGCGCTGCTCATCGTGGCTTTCGCGCTTTTGCTGGTGGTCTGGGTGCTGGTGGGCTGCGTTTGGATTGTGGGCGGCGCCTTCGTGCTGTCTGCGCCAGTGGCCATCGTGTTCGCCATATGGGGGCTGCAAATTGGCAGCGGGCCCTATAGCCTGGTCAACCTCGGCTACGCCCTTTTCCTTTTCGGCGGCGGCATGTGGGTGCTGCGGGACGCGTTGGCCCTCACCCGGGCGCTGTGGAAGTGGCAGAAGGAGAACGTGGAGGTTTCGCTGCATGGCTTCGGGAAAAGACGTGCGCGAAAGAAGAGCGCGGATTGCGCGGCCGACGGGTGCGCAGATGAAGGCGTGCCCGGCACTTTCGGCTCCGCATCGTCCGCAGGCGGGCAGCCGACCGCTGCGGTACCCGATGGCGGGGTTCCGCCGGTGGCTGCAGCGGGCCGCTCGGGTGGCAGCCTCTTCTTCAGGGCGTGCCTCGTGTTGTTGCTGGCCGGGCTCGTGTGCGTGCTCGCCGGTTTCATCTCGTCCGGTTTCGACTGGCGGGTGTTTCTGACGTCGGTGTACACTGAGGGCAAAATGTATTTGGGCGGCGCACAGGTGGAAAGCCCCGAGCGGCTGCTGTTCTCGCCTTACGGCCTGTTCGCGCGGTATTTTTAAAGCAGCACGCCTCACGCGTTTCGCGATCCAATCCAAAGGAAGGCACGTTTCATGACGGTGAACTACACGGCAGACGATTTCGACGGCGATTCCCACGTGGGGCCCGAGGCGGCCATGGCGCGCCTCAAGGAGGGCAACCGCATTTACGTGGAGGCGCTGGACCACAAGCGCGACCTGTCGCCCGAGCGCATCCAAGATTTGTTCGAGAACGGCCAGCAGCCCTTCGCCACGGTAATCACCTGCGCCGACTCCCGCGTGGTGCCGGAGCACATTTTCATGGCCGGCCTGGGGGAGCTATTCGTCATCCGCGTGGCGGGAAACGTGGTGGGCCCCATCGAGGCCGCCAGCGCCATTTACGCCTGCGAGCACCTGCACACCCGGTTGCTGCTGGTGCTGGGGCACACCCACTGCGGCGCCATCAAGGCGGCGCTGGACGGCGAAGCGGGGCCGGTGGCCGCGGTGACCAACCTCATCGCCGAAGTGGTGGCCGGCGCCGCCGACCCCTACGAAGCCAGCCTCCTCAACGTGCAGGCGGCTTTGGATGAGCTGCGGGCCCAGCCGGCGCTGCGCCAGCTGGAAGAAGCGGGCGCCCTGCAACTGGCGGGAGCCATCTACCACACCCACTGCGGCGTGGTAGATTTCCTGTAATCCTCGCCCGGCCACGCCCCGGCCCTTATGCCACCTGGTGGCGACGGAAGATGAGGGCCGCCGCAGCGATGCTGGCCGCCGCCGCCACAAACCAGGTGAGGGCGATGGCCGTGGCGGGCTCAAGCACCAGTGGCCCCGCGGAGTAGGAGAGGAAGTTCTTAGCTAACACTCCCACGCTCAGCCCGTTGATGGGGAACAGGGAGAACAGCTTCAGCAGCAGCCCCTTCGCACTGGTGCCCACGAAGCCGGTGATCAGCAGCAGGCAGGCATCGATGGCGAACACCGCCACTTGCGAGCGCAGCCGGGAAGAGAGCAGCAGCGTGAGCCCGGTGAACCCCAGCGTCATAACGTAGCTCACGCCCATGCCCAGCCAAACCGCCTGAGAAACGGTGATGTTGTAAGGGGAGGTGCTCACCAGCACCTGGATGGGCAAATGGGCCCCGTCGGTGCCGTAGCAGGCCAAGATGATCCCCGCTATAGTGGCCGCATACAGCAGGTAATAGGCGGTGGCGAACAGCAGTGAGGCCGCCACCTTCGCCGCAATCAACCGCGTACGCCCGTAGCGGGTGGCCAGCAGAACGGCATCGGTGCGGGCGGCGTACTCCCCGCAGAAAACGGGGGTGAGGCCAATGCAGATGGCAAGCATGCCGAACACCAGGAAGCTCAGGCAGTTCAGCAAATCTTGCCAGCCGCCGGCGTAACCGTACTCGAAGGGGGTGGGCAGGGCCTCCACCTTTTGCTTCCAGAAATCGTATTCGGCGTTGGTCAGCGGCGCGGCAGAGGAGGGGTCGAGGCCGGCGTCCAGCTGCCGGAGGGTTTTGGCCTGCAGCGCCTCGTAAAAGGTGGAGGGGTCGGTGCCGTCCAGCTGCATGCGGGCGGCCGTTTGGAATGCTCCGGACCCGTTTTGGGCCCAGGGAGACAGCAGGTACCCGTAGTAGGGGCTTTGCAGCCGGGCGCATTCGGCGGCAGGCAGCAGCTCCTCCATCAGGTCGTAGGCGGCGGCGCTGGACAGGTCTACCACCTCTTGCGGCGAAACGGTGGCGAAGGCCTCCTGCTGGTAGCCCGTTATTTCCTCGCTAATGAGCTGCGGCGTGAGCAGCCCGGCGTGGGGCTTAACGATGCTTTTCTCGTAGTTGATGGCGGTCAGGCCGCTGTAGCGTTGGCCGGTTTCGTTGTCGTAAGCCACCGCTTGCAGTATGTTGGCCGCCATCAGCACGCACAGCAGGGCGTAAAGGGCGACGGCGGAAACCCAGGTGGACTTGCGGGTGATAATCTTCTTCAGCTCGAAGCATATGAGGCTTCTCATGGAACATCCTTTCTGCAGCGGGGCGGGTTACAGCTCGTCGCGAAACACGTGGAGGTACACGTCTTCCAGGGTGGGGCGCAGGGGGGTGGCCGAAGGCGTGGGGCAACGGTCGGCGATGACGCGCAGGGCGTTGCGGCCGTCGGGGGTGTAATGGGCGTTGGCCACGATGAACCGCGACTCCAGCGCCGCTGCTTCGCGGGCGTCGGCGACGCATTCCCACACTTTTCCCTCCAAGGCGGAGACGATGGTTTCAGGGTGGCCCCGCATGATGAACGAGCCGGCCCGCATCACAATCACCTCGTCGGCGATGGATTCCACATCGGACACGATGTGGGTGGACAGGACGACGATTTTGTCCTGGGCGAAGCTGGCGATAAGGTTGCGGAACCGCACCCGCTCTTTAGGGTCGAGGCCGGCGGTAGGCTCGTCCAGCACCAAGATTCCCGGCTGATTGAGCATGGCCTGGGCGATGCCCAGCCGCTGCTTCATGCCTCCGGAAAAGGTTTTGATGCGCCGCTTTGCCATGTCGCGCAGCCCCACGGCGTCCAGCAGCTCCAGGCTGCGGCGGCGGGAGACGGAGGCGGGAATGCCTTTGAGCGCCGCCATGTACCCCATGAAGTCAAGAGCGGTGAATTCGGGGTAATAGCCGAAGTCTTGCGGCAGGTATCCCAGGTGAGAACGGTATTCGGCCCCCAGTGCCCGCACGCTGCGGCCGTTGAGGGCAATCTGGCCGGAGGTAGGGCGCAGCACGTCGCACAGCATGCGCATGAGGGTGGTTTTGCCGGCGCCATTTGCGCCCAGCAGGCCGTACACGCCGGGGGTGAGGGTGGCTGACACCCGGTCTACGGCTATTTTTTCGCCAAATTGTTTGGACAGGCGGTCGAGGGTCAGTTCCATGGTGGTGGATCTCCTTCGTGTTAGAGGGGCTTACCAGACGGGGGAGGCAGTGGCTTTCAGGGCGTCGAGGCCGCGGGCAGCGCAGTCCAGCAGCAGGTAGGCCTCGCGCGCCAGCCACAGGGCGGCGGCCAGTGCGGCGCATCCCCAAACCGCAATCGAGGTGCCTTCGTAAGCGACGGGGGCAACGGCGGCAAACCCGTAGGCGCAGGCCAGCACGATGGCGGTCCAGCAGAGGGCCCAGGGCAGGGTGTTGGCAGGCCGGGCGCGGCGGGCGATGAGCAGGCATCCGGCGGCGCCGGCGAAGAAGGGCGGGCATAGGTGCAGCAGCACTTCCAAAAGGGACAGGGCCCCCAGAAGAGGGATGCACAGGGCCGCGCACCCCAGCACAAGGGCATCGGAGCAGCCAATGACGATGAGCCGTGCGGCCGTGGCCCCGGCGCAGTCGAAATAGCAAGCGCACTCCAGCTCGGCGGTGTTGAAAGACTTGCTGGCCAAGAGGGAGGGCAGCCCCGCCAGTGCGGCGGCGCCACCGATGAGGCTGGTGCCCATGGCAACCGCTTGAGCCGATTGCGCCCCGGTGGCCAGCAGCAGTGCCAGGGCCATGAGGGCCGCCTGCACAATCCAGGTCCAGCGGGGCACGAAGCGCACCTGGGAGGCCACAAAGGCGACGAACCCCATGGGGCGGGGCGTTGCTGCGGCCCCTTGCCGCTCTTGGGCCATGAGGGCCGCCAATTGCCGCAGCCGCTGCTCGTCGCCGATGGCGCTGCCGCGGGGGCGGCCATCGGTCCTTTGGGCGGCGTAGTGTGCACGCAGCCGCGCTTCTAGCTGCTCGGCCGCGCGGGGACGCGGAAAGCTGGTCATCGAGGGCTCCTTTCTTCGGTGGCGCTGCTGTCTGCCGGCAGCAGCTGTTGCCTCAATTGCTCAAGCGCCCGTTTGAGCCTTCGGTGGGCGGAAAAGCGGCTCACTTCCAGCACCTGTGCCATCTCAGCTGCGGAAAGCCCCTGGTCGTAGCGGAGTTCCAGCACTTCCCGCGATTGGGCGTCCAGGGCGGCGAGGGCCTGGGAAAGCTCCCAATCGCCGATGGGGTTGCGGGGGTCGGCGATGGCGGCCACCTCTTCGCCGGACGGATCGACGGGCAAGGGCGCTCGGCCCGCGCTGCGGCCGGCGTCGATGCACAGGTTGCGGGCTATGGCCAGCAGGTACGCCTTCGCGGTGCCGCGGTCGCGGTAAGTGCTTTGGCGGGCGAAGCGCAAGAACACCTCCTGAGCCAAGTCTTCCGCGCTGCCCCGCGGGCCATGGCGACGGCAATAGGCCAGCACATCGCCGTAGCATTGTTCCACCACGGCAGCGTCGTCGCTGCTTTCTGACTGCCAACTTCCTGCCACGGGTTTCCGTTCTTCTCGTTCTTGCAAGGCGCCTTCAAAGGGGGTAAACGAAGGCGCGCGGGTTTTGTGCGGCATATTTTCGTAATTATTCCCTAGCGGCAGTGCTGTTGTTCCCTTCGCCGTGCTGCGGCGGCGCAGTGGTATAGTGGGCCCACTGAGGGGCGGCCCGCTGTGGTGCGCAACAGGGTGTTGCTTGATGGGGGCTTGGCGCAGGGCCATAATCGACGGTACCAACCGCAATCAATCCGCCGCAGATGCGCGTACCGCGCCGGCGAAGAAAGGAGCCATCCATGGCCATGAGCGACGTGATCACTTCCATCCGCACCGAAAAGGGGCTCACCCAGCAGCAGGTTGCCCGCGATTTGTATGTGACGCGCCAGGCGGTGAGCCGCTGGGAGACGGGGGAGACTTCGCCCGGCATCGATATGGTGAAGCTGATTTGCGTCACCTACGGGGTGCCGCTGGAGCGCTTCTTCGAGATGCCCAAGGATTATTATTGCCAGTGCTGCTCGATGCCCATTTCGCAGCCGGAGCTGCACGGCACCGAGGCGGACGGCACTGTGAGCGAGCACTATTGCAAGTGGTGCTACCAGGATGGTGAGTTCACGGCAAAGAACGTGGATATGGATGAGTTCATCGAGGCCACGGCCCAGCTGGAGGCGGACGCTTTGGGGGTAACGCGGGAAGAGGCGGTTTCCCTCATGGGCACCCTGCTGCCCCACCTGCAACGCTGGGAGGATGCGCACGCGCAGCAGTAGCCCCGGAGGGCGGTAGGACTTGCTGCTGAGGGTTTCCGAATATTTGGCATCGCCCGGGCGAGGATACTCGTCCGGGCGATTTTCGTATTGCGAAAAACTGATCTCTGTTATAGACACAGTAGAACAATTTTATTATACTGACGCTATTACAGAATGGGCTATGGGCGAAGCGAAGTTGAGGAGGCCGTTATGTTGATGAGCGTGGATGATACGCTGCCCGTTCCCCTGTACCGGCAGATTCGCGATCAGGTGGTGAGCGGTATTGCCCAAGGGCAGTTGGAGCCGGGTATGAGCTTGCCTTCGGTGCGCGCTTTGGCGGCCGATTTGGGCATCAACCTGCATACCGTGAACAAGGCCTATGCGGTGCTGCGGGACGAGGGCTACATATATATGAAAGGCCGTGCGGGGGCGGTGGTGGCAAGCCCACTGGATGCCGACCGTGCCGATATTGCTCAGGTCGAGCAGTCCAAGATGGAAGACGCCCTATTCAAGATGGCGCTTGCCCACCGGGCCCGCGGCGGCACGCGGGGCGAGTTTCTGGAAGCGGCGGCGGCCCAGGCGGCTCGCGCTTATGGCATGATGCCCGAGGAGGCCTCCGCTGCCGAAAAGCGCAAAGAGGCTGTTGCTGAGAAGCGTAGAGCCCCTGCTCGCGCTGCGGCAAAGGCGCCGACCGGTGCCGAAGGGGCGCTGGCTTAAACCCTTTCTCACTGTTCCCTTATGAGAGGAGGCATGGATAGCTATGCCATTTTTCGGAAGCGACCAAGGGGTGGCCGTCATCCAGGCCCTGACGTGGATGCTGTGGGCGCTGGTGCCGGTGGTGGGCATCATGATGGCGCTTACCCCGTACCTGATGCCCAAGCGGGAGTGCTTTGCCGTAACCGTGCCCGACACCGCCCAGCAAGACCCCTACCTCAAGGGCTTGAAAAGGCGGTTTCTTGTTTGGGTGCTGGCGGCAACGGCCCTACTTTCGGTTGCGCTGGCGGCTGTGCTGGCGTGGGGCGCGGCGCCGGTGTTCATTGTGCTTCTCACCGTGGGGCTGCTGGCCATCAGCTTGGGCGGCTATCTGCCGATGCTGCGTTTCCGCCAGCAGGTGCAGGCCTACAAAAAAGCCCAGGGCTGGCAGGCGGAGGCAGTGCGCCGCGTGGGCTTCGCCGGCCCCGAGGACTTCCCCAAACCGTTGTCGCTGAAATGGGCGCTGGCGTACATCCCCTTCATCCTCTTCGTTCTGGCGCTGGGCATAGTTGGCTACCCCACGATGCCTGAGAAGATCCCCATGAACATCGGGATGGACGGGCAAATTGTCCACTACGCCGAAAAATCCTTCGTCCTGGTGCTGTTTCCGGTGCTGTTCTGCCTGTTCATGGCCGTGATATTCACGTTCAACCAGTGGATGATCCTGCGCTCCAAAAAGGCCACCGACCCCTCGATGCCGGCCGCGAGCGCTTGGGCCTACGGCATGTTCGCCCGCGCCCAATCCATCTTGCTGGTGGCGATGGGGCTGGTGCTGGTGGGGGCGGTGGGCATCCTGCTGCAGCTGGCCATGGTGGGAGTGCTGTCCATCTTCGATGCAGCGCTGGCGGTGTTGCCGATCGTCTTCGTGATAATTGTGGCATCAACGGCGGTGAATTTAGTGTACGGCCAGAACGGCGCTCGGCTGCTGACCCGGGTAGATGGTGGCGACGGGCTTCTGCGCGACGACGACTCCCATTGGAAGCTGGGTATTTTTTATTTCAACCGCGAAGACGCCAGCCTGTTTTTGCCGGAGCGGTTCGGCATTGGCTGGACGGTGAACTTCGCCCGTCCCGCCGTGTGGACCATACTGGCCGCCCTGGTGCTGCTGATAGTGGCATTCATCGTGTTTTGCCTGGTGGCAACCTAAGTATGCCCTGTCGCTGCCTTTCTCCTGCCGCCCCGGCGCCCTGTGCCGGGGCGGTTTCTTTATGCCGTCTTAACGTGGCGCCGCCAACCTTAACGGCGCATTAAACCCACTTGCCATAGCCTTGCTTCCATCGGTTCAAAGGCCCTGCGGGGCCCCGGAGAAAGGAAGGGCCATGGCTGTGGCAACGGCAATCGTGGGCGCGCTGGGCGTGATTGCGATGGGCTACCTGGCGGTGCTGCTCTTGAAAGACGGTGATCGGCGATGAGCCCGTTGGTGATTTCGCTGTTCGAGGCGGCGGTGCTGGTGGCGCTGCTGGTGGCGGTGGCGCTGCCGTTTTCCGCCTACGTGGTGGCGGCGATGGAGGGCGCCCCCTGTGTGGCGCGCCGCGTGCTGGGGCCGCTGGAGCGGGGTTGCGGCCGGCTTTTGCGCATCAAGCCGCAGGAGTCCATGGGCTGGAAGCGCTACCTGGTGGGAGCGGTGGCTCTCACGTTGGTGGGGGCGGCAGGGCTGTTCGCCATCCTGCTGGCCCAAGGGGTGCTTCCGGCGAACCCGGAAGGGTTTTCCGGCTTGGCCCCCGATACGGCGTTCAACCTGGCGGTGAGCTTCGCCACCAACACCGACTGGCAGCCGGTGGCGGGGGAGACGCATCTCAGCTATTTCTCGCAGGCGGTGGGGCTGGCGGTGCAGAATTTCTTGTCGCCGGCCATCGGCATTGCGGTGGCGTTTGCCCTGATGCGCGGCATAGCGCAGGGGCAGGGGGCCGGCCTGGGCAACTTCTTTATGGACGTGGTGCGGGCGGTGCTGTACGTGCTGCTGCCCTTGGCCCTAGTGGGGGCTGTGATTGGCGTGGCCCAGGGCACTCCCCAAACCCTTGAGCCCTATGAAACGGTGCAGCTGCTAGAGCCGGTGGGGCTGGACGAACAGGGCAACATCGTGGACGCTGACAGCCCCGATGCGGTGCAGCAGGTAACGGAAGCGGTGGTGCCGCTGGGGCCGCAGGCATCGCAGGTGGCCATCAAACAGCTGGGCACCAACGGCGGCGGCTTCAACGGCGCCAACTCGGCATCGGCGCTGGAAAATCCCACCCCGCTCACGAATCTGCTGCAGTGTGCGGCCATCATGCTGCTGCCGCTCACGCTCATCTTCTGCTTCGGCCGCATGGTGGGCGACCGGCGCCAAAGCCGGGCCCTTATGGCGGCGGTGCTGGCGCTTCTGGCGGTGGCCATCGTGGCTGTTACCGCAGCCGAGTACTCCGCCACCCAGCAGCTGCTGGCAAACGGTGCCGTGTACACCGGCGGCTTCGAGCAGTCGGCCGGCAATATGGAAGGGAAGGAAACCCGCATCGGCGCAGGGGAAACGGCCCTGTGGGCGGCGTTCACCACGGCGGCCGCCAATGGCTCTTCCAACGGATCGCTGGCCGGGTTCACTCCGCTGGGGCAAGTGGTGCCGCTGGTGCTGATGGGCCTTGGCGAAGTGGTGGGCGGCGGCGCCGGCACGGGGCTGGCCAGTCTGCTGGGCTTTGTGGTGCTGACGGTGTTCATTGCCAGCCTGATGATCGGCCGCGCTCCCGAGTACCTGGGGAAGAAAATCGGCCCGGCCGAGATGCGCCTGGCGGTGGTGATGGTGATGGCCCCGGCGCTGGTGATGTTGGCGGGCGCCGCAGTGCTGGTGCTGGTGCCGGCGGCCCAGGGGGCGGCCGGGGGAACGGGGGCGCTCGGCTTTTCGAACCTGCTGTACGCTGCGGTTTCGGCCGGCGCCAACAACGGTTCGGCCCTGAGCGGCTTCGTGGCCGACGCCCCGTGGGCCAACGGCGTGCTGGGAGTGGAGATGCTGCTGGGACGGCTAATCCCGCTGGCCTGCGCAGTGATGCTGGCGGGCCGCATGGCGGCGCTGCGGCCGGTGGCAGCGGGAGTAGGGGCCCTTTCCGCGTCCGGCGTGCTGTTCACGATGCTTTTGATGGTGATTATTTTGCTGGTGGGCGCGTTGACGCTGGTGCCGGCGCTGGCCTTGGGGCCGGTGGCCGTGGCGGTTGCCTAAAGGAGGCGCACAATGGATTCCCTGTTCAAACGCGCAATTCGCGATTCCTTCGCCAAACTAGCGCCGCGGGCGCAGGCGGCCAACCCGGTGATGTTCATGGTGTATGTGTCGGCGGCGCTCACCACCGTGCTGCTGGTGCTGTCGTGGTTCGGCATCTCCGACGCCCCCAGCGGCTACATCGCCGCTATCTGCGGAGTGCTGTGGGCCACGGTGCTGTTCGGCAATTTTGCCGAAGCGCTGGCGGAGGGCCGGGGCAAGGCCCAGGCGGACGCCCTGCGCAGCGCCAAGCGCGATGTGGAGGCGCAGGTGGTGGACGAGGCGACGCTGGCCCAAGCGGCCGAGGCCGAGCCGGAAGAGGCTGCGGCGCTTTTGGCCGGCGCGGCGCGGGCTGTCAGCTCTTCGCAACTGAAGCGCGGCCAGCTGTACCTGGTGAGCGCTGGCGGCCAAGTGCCGGCCGACGGTGAGATACTGCTGGGGGCCGCATCGGTTGACGAAAGTGCCATCACTGGCGAATCTGCCCCGGTGGTGCGCGAATCCGGCGGCGACCGCTCGGCCCTTACCGGCGGCACCACGGTGCTATCCGATTGGCTGGTGGCCCGGGTGACCGCCGAGGCGGGCCACAGCTTCCTTGACCAGATGATCGCCATGGTGGAAAGCGCCGCCCGCAAGAAAACCCCCAACGAGCGGGCGCTGGAGCTGCTGCTCATCGCGCTGACGCTGGTGTTTCTGGCGGTGGCCTGGACTCTGTACGGCTTCGGCGCCTTCTCGGCCCAAAGCCAGGGGGCCCAAAACCCGCTGGGGCTCACTTCCCTGGTGGCGCTGTTCGTGTGCCTGGCCCCCACCACCATCGGTGCCCTGCTCTCTGCCATTGGCATCGCCGGCATGAGCCGCCTGAACCAGGCCAACGTGCTGGCGAAGAGCGGACGGGCCGTGGAGGCGGCAGGCGATGTGGACGTGTTGCTGCTGGACAAAACCGGCACCATCACCCTGGGTAACCGCCAGGCAGCTGCCTTCATTCCGGTGGACGGTGCTGACGAGCGCGCGCTGGCCGATGCCGCCCAGCTGGCCAGCCTGGCGGACGAGACCCCCGAGGGACGCAGCGTGGTGGTGCTGGCGAAGGAGCGCTTCGGCATTCGCGAGCGTACCCTCACCGGCGCCGGCTTCACCGTGGTGCCCTTCAGCGCCGCCACCCGCATGAGCGGCGTGGATTTCGACGGTCACGAGCTGCGCAAGGGGGCGGCCGACGCGGTGCGCGCCTATGTGGAGGCCCGCGGCGGCACTTTCAGCAACCAGTGCGCCCAGGTGGCCAACCAAGTGGCCAGCGAAGGCGGCACTCCTTTGGTGGTGGCCCGCGACGGACGGGTGCTGGGAGTTATCCAGCTGAAGGACATCATCAAATCGGGCATTCGCGAGAACTTCGCCGACCTGCACGCCATGGGCATCAAAACCGTGATGGTGACCGGCGACAACCCCCTTACCGCCGCCGCCATCGCCGCCGAGGCGGGGCTGGACGACTTCATTGCCGAGGCCACGCCGGAGGCGAAACTGGAGGCCATCCGCCGCTATCAGGCAGAGGGGCACTTGGTGGCCATGACCGGCGACGGCACCAACGACGCGCCGGCGCTGGCCCAGGCGGACGTGGCGGTGGCCATGAACAGCGGTACCCAGGCGGCCAAGGAGGCCGGCAACATGGTGGATTTGGACTCGTCGCCCACCAAGCTGATTGAAATCGTGCGCATTGGCAAGCAGATGCTGATGACCCGCGGCAGCCTCACCACCTTCTCCATCGCCAACGACCTGGCCAAGTACTTCGCCGTCATCCCGGCGCTGTTGGTGCCGCTGTACCCGGGGCTGGAGGCGCTGAACATCATGCACTTGGCGTCGCCCGCCAGCGCCATGTTGGCGGCCATCATCTACAACGCCTTGATCATTGTGGCGCTGATACCGCTGGCGTTGCGCGGAGTGAAGTACCGCGAAGGCAGCCCCAACGCTCTGCTGGGGCGCAACCTGGCCCTGTACGGGCTGGGGGGCGTGGCAGTGCCGTTCGTGGCCATCAAAGCGCTGGATATGGCGCTGGTGGCGATAGGCGTGGCTTAGGCGCGGCGGATTGTGAAGATTGTTTCGGGGCGCGAACTTAGGGCGCGCCCTGTGCGGAAAGGAACAGCGATGAATGCTCGAATGATCGGTGAGGGGCTTGCCCGGGCGGTGGTGGTGTTTGTGCTGGCCACGGTGGTGTTGGGGGTGGCCTACCCCTTTGCGGTGGGGGCGGTGGGTCAGCTGGCCTTCCCCTGGCAGGCAAACGGATCGGTCATAGAAGTGGATGGCGTGAAGTACGGAAGCCAGCTGGTGGGGCAGCCCTTCAGCGACATGAAGCACCTGTGGGGGCGCCCCACGGTGGCCAACGCCACAGCGTTTCAAGGCGAGGACGGCCAGCCGCTTTTGTGGTACGCGCCCGAGAACCTCAGCCCTGCTAGCGATGAGTTTGCCCAGCGGGTGCAGCAGCGGGTGGAAGCCATCCGCGCTGCCCACCCCGACCAGGCCAACGAGCCGGTGCCCAGCGAACTGGTGACCGTGTCTGGCTCTGGCTTCGACCCCCACATCTCGCCGGCGGCGGCCGACTACCAGGTGGGACGCATCGCCCAGGCTACGGGTCGCAGCGAAGAAGAGGTGCGGGCCATCATTCGCCAGTGCACCGAGGAGCCGCTTTTAGGGGCCATCGGCCAGGCGCGGGTGAACGTTCTTGAGGTGAATCTGATGCTGGACGGCGTGCTGGACGCGGTGCCCAACCGTTGATGAGCCGGCACCGAGGCACAACCCGGTAATGCTAGGATTGAGGCCAAATGGAGGAAGCCAGGCGAAGGGGAGGACTGGTGAGCATAACGCGCGACAACAGCGACGAGCGGCCCGATCCGGACGCCCTTCTGCGCCGGGTTCAAGAGGAAGAAGAAGGCGCCCAGGCCGATGCGCGCCCCATGGGGCGGCTGAAGGTGTTCTTTGGCTATGCGGCCGGTGTGGGAAAAACCTACGCCATGCTGGAAGAGGCCCACAGGGCCCAGGAGGCGGGCGTTGACGTAGTAGTGGGCTACGTGGAGCCCCATACCCGCGTGGATACCCTGGCTTTGCTGAAGGGACTGGAGGTGCTGCCCCCCAAACGGGTGTGCCATCGCGGTATCGGTCTTAAGGAGTTCGACCTGGATGCGGCGCTGCAGCGCCATCCGCAGGTGGTGCTGGTGGATGAGCTGGCCCACAGCAACGCGCCGGGGTGCCGTCACCGCAAGCGTTATCAGGATGTGGAAGAGCTGCTGCGGGCCGGCATCGACGTGTACACCACGGTGAACGTGCAGCACCTGGAAGGCGTGAACGACAAGGTGGCCGCCGTCACTTCGGTGGCGGTGAGCGAGAGGGTGCCCGACCGGCTGTTCGACGCCGCTGATTCGGTGGAGCTGGTGGATTTGGAGCCGGCCGAGCTGATTGAGCGGCTGCGGGCCGGCAAGGTGTACGCTCCCGAGCGGGCCGCGTGGGCGCTGGAGCACTTCTTCTCCCGTTCCAATTTGGGGGCGCTCCGCGAAATTGCCCTGCGCCGCGCCGCCGACCGGCTGGGGCGCGACCGCCGTCAGGCCAGCGAGCCCCGCTCCGCCGGCGCCGATGACGTGCTGGTGCTGATTGCCGGCGAAGGGCCGCAGGCGCGGGTGGTGCGCGCCGCGGCATCTCTTGCCGAAGCGTCTGGCGGTACCCTGGTGGCCCTGGCGGTGGAGCCTTCCGAAGACAATGGCCAAACCGATGCGGAAAATGCCCAGATGCGGGAAGCGCTGGCGCTGGCCGAGCAGCTGGGGGCCCGCGTTGTTACCCTGACCGGGGACGACCCGGTGCAGCCGGCGGCGCTCTACGCGGCTTCGGCTGGCATTCGCCATATCGTGGCGCCGGCCACGCGGCAGCGGGCCGGGTGGCTGCCCCGCAAAGACCTCGTGTACCGTCTGCGCCGCGCCGCCCCCGAGGCCACAGTTACCGCGGTGCCGGCGTTGGATGCCCCGACGGCTTTGGCCAGCACGGGGGTGGTGACCGGCTTTCGCCCCACGGCCGCCGATGCTGCTCGCGCCGCCGCGGCGGTGGTGCTGGCAACGGCCGTGAGCCAGATTGCCTGGATGGTGAGCCCTGCCACGTCGGTGATTCTGATGGTGTATCTGCTGGTGGCGCTGCTGCTGGCCACCCGGGCCGACGGCTTTTTGTATGCGGTGCTGGTGGCCCTGGGCAGCGTGGTGGCCTACAGCTTCTTTTTCACCGCGCCGCGGTTCACCTTCCATGCTTATGGAATGTCGGCGCCGATCATTTTCACGTTTCTGCTGATAGGAACGTTGGCGTCGTCGTCTTTGGCCATTCGTTTGAAGCGGCAGGCGGCCCAAGCCACCCGCCGTTCCTACCGCACTGAGGTGCTGCTGGAGAGCACCCGCATGCTGCAAAGCGCCACCAGTTTGCAGGGGTGCCTGGAAGCGGCGGCGGTGCAGGTGGTGAAGATTTTGGATTACCCGGTGGTGATGTACGAAGCGGATGCCACAAGCCCCGGCGGCCTGCGCCCGCCGCGGGTGTACGACGGCCCGAAGGGGGAGGGGCGCGTTGTGGACACAGCGGCCCTCACCACGCCGGCCGAGGCGGCGGTGGCCGCATGGGTGGCCGCCAACGGCGAGGCGGCCGGCGCCGGCACCGACACGCTGCGGGAGGCCCGTTGCCGCTACGTGCCCATCCGCGGCAAGGATGCCGTGTGGGGCGTGGCGGGGCTGGTGCTGGAAGGCAATGACGACCTGGGCCCCTTCGAGCACAACCTGCTGGCGGCCTTGCTGGACGAATGCGGCCAGGCAGCCGAGTCGGTAGCACTGGCCCGCCGCCACCGCGACCTCACCATGAAGGCGGAAAAAGAAGCGCTGCGCACCAATTTGCTGCGCTCCATCTCCCACGACCTGCGCACCCCGCTTACCAGTATTTCCGGCGATGCCGACATGCTGCTGGCCGATGAAGGGGCTTTGAGCCCCCAGCAGCGGCGCCGCCTGGAGACCGACATAGCCGAAGATGCGGCGTGGCTGATTGGCCTGGTGGAGAACCTGCTGTCGGTAACGCGGCTGGACGACGGCGATGTGCAGGTGCAGCTGCAGCCAGAGCTGGTGGCCGATGTGGTGGCCGAAGCGCTGCGTCACGCAAGTCGCCGCATTGCCGATCACCAGCTGGAAGTGCTGATGGATGATGAGCTGCTGATGGCCCAGATGGATGGCCGCCTTATCGTGCAAGTGCTGGTGAATCTGGTGAACAACGCCATCGCCTACACGCCGGCCGGTTCCACCATTACGGTGTCGGCGCAGGCGGAAGGCGCGCGGGTGCGCTTTTGCGTGGCCGACAACGGCCCGGGCATTGCCGATGGCGAAAAGACGCGGGTGTTCGACCTGTTCTACCACGGCGCCTCGGCGGTGATGGGGGCGCGGCTATCTGATAAGGCCCCCCTTCCCGGTGTGACACGCCCGGCCGGGGAGGGGGGCGATGCCCGCCGCGGCATGGGACTGGGGCTGGCGCTGTGCCGGTCTATCCTGCGGGCCCATGGCGGCGACATGCATTTGACAGACGCCCAGCCCCACGGCTGCGTGTTCACGTTCTATCTGTCGGTGGTCAGCGTGACCGACGGGGCCATGCCCTGTCATGGCCCGCTCGATGCAGAGAAGGAAGAAGGAGAGGCGCGCGATGGCGCAGATAAGTGACGGTGTGATTTTGGTGGTGGAGGATGACGCCGCAGTGCGCAATTTGGTTGCCACGGCGTTGGACGTGCACGGCTATCGCCACCGGGAGGTGGCCAGCGCCACCGCCGCGTTGCTAGAGCTCACCAGCGCCGCCGACGTGAATCTGGTCATCCTTGACCTGGGGCTGCCCGACCGCGATGGCGTCGAGGTGATAGGGGCGCTGCGGGGCTGGTCGCGCATTCCGGTGATCGTGCTTTCCGCCCGCCAGGAAGATGCCGATAAGGTGACCGCTCTAGATGCCGGCGCCGACGACTACCTCACCAAACCCTTCTCGGTGGAAGAGCTGTTAGCGCGGGTGCGGGTGGCGTTGCGGCGGCAGGCCGGCGAGGCTCCGGCCGCCAGCGCCCAGCCGGCCCAGTACCGCAACGGCCCGCTGGCCATCGACTTCGAGGCCGGCGTGGCCACTCTGGATGGCGAAGAGTTGCACCTCACCCCCATCGAGTACAAGCTGCTGGTGCTTTTGGCCCGCAACACCGGCAAGGTGCTCACTCGCAACTACATCCTGAAAGAGGTGTGGGGCAACGCAGTGGCATCGGATTTGCCCAGCCTGCGGGTGTTCATGGCCACGCTGCGCAAAAAAATAGAGCCCTCCCCGGAGGGCCCTCATTTCATTCAAACCCATGTGGGCATTGGCTACCGCATGCTGCGGGTGGAAGACGGTCGCCCTTAAACCTGGAACAGCAGCGAACCATAGGTAAGGCCGGCGCCGAAGCCCACCAGGATCACCTTGTCGCCTGGCTGTGCCTTCCCGTTGTCCAGCGCGTCTGCCAGCGCCATCAGCACGCTGGAGGCGCTGGTGTTGCCCACCTCCTCGATGGAAACCTGGAAGCGGTCCATATCCACCCCCATCTTTTTGGCAGCGAAGCGGATGATGCGTTCGTTGGCCTGATGGGGCACGATGCAGGCCACATCGTCCAATGAAACGCCGGCCCGCTGGCACACCTCGTCCACCGCTTCGGCCATGGCGGTGGCGGCGAACTTGAACACCTTTTGCCCTTGCATGGAGATGAAGGGGTTGAAGGCGTCGCCGCTGTTTTCGGGCGCCTCAAGCCCGGCGATCACCACCACCGGGGCCGGTGCGCCCCCTTGCCCGAAGGGGAAGGTGGAGCTGTCGTACACGGTGTCGCAGGCCAAATACAGCTGGCTGTCATCGATGTTGCGCAGGTAACTGGCCAGGATGCCCGGCTGCTGCGGCCGCCAGGAAAGCACGGCGGCGCCGGCCCCGTCGCCGAACAGCACGCAGGTGGCGCGGTCGGTCCAGTCCACGATGCGGCTCAGGCAATCCACCCCAATCACCAGGGCATTTCTGATGGGGTTGCGGCTGCTGCCGCTGCCGGCCATGCTGGCCTCCATCATGGCCGATGCCACATCGGTGCCAAAAATGCACCCGGAGCAGGCGGCGTTCAGGTCGAAGGCAACAGCGTTTTCCAGCCCCATTTCCGCCTTCACCAGGCAGGCCTGGGAGGGGATGATGGCATCGGGGGTGATGGTCATGCAGATGAGCAGGTCCACGTCGGCTGGCTGAAGCCCGGCTTTCTCCAGCGCCGCAGCGCCGGCTTGGGAGGCCAGGCTGGTGGTGGTTTCGGTGGTGGCCACGTGGCGGCGGCGGATGCCGGTGCGCTCCACAATCCATTCGTCGTTGGTTTCCACCAGCTTCGCCAGGTCGTCGTTGGTTACCGTGAGCTGGGGAAGGGCCTTGCCCCAGCCGGTTATGGTGCATCCCATGGACAGCTTCCTTTTCCCGTGCGCAAAGCTGCCGCTTGCCGGGCAATGGGTGCGCATCGATGGTAGTTTGCGAATCATATGAAAGGCTCTCGGAAAAGTGGCGCCGTTTGCCGTTGGGGCTTTCTGCGTCGCGTTCCGTTGGGTTATATTAACATGTTGATTGTTCAACAAATCAAAAACACGGTGAAAGGAGCCGTTCATGGCAACCATCGACACAGTGCGCGAAGTTCTGGTAGAAAACCTCGACCTCGATCCCGAGGCCATTACCGCCGAGGCCACCATGGAGGGCCTGGGCATCGACTCCCTGGACATGGTGGAGCTGGTGTGCGACATCGAGGAGCGCTGCGAAATCGAGTTCGGCGAGCCGGAAGGCCTCACCACCATCGGTGACATCGTGGCCCACATCGATTCCCTGAAATAAGGCCTGCCTTTATGAAAACCCGCGTAACTGAGCTGCTGGGCATCGAGGCTCCCATCATCCAAGGGGGCATGGCCCGCATCGCCGACGCTTCGCTTGCCGCTGCGGTGAGCGAAGGGGGCGGCCTGGGCATCATCGCCGGCGGCGGCGCCTCTCTGGAGTGGATGACCGAGCAGGTGCAAAAGGCCCGCAGCCTTACCAGCAAGCCCATTGGCGTGAACATCATGCTGATGGACCCCCAAGCGGCCGACCTGGCCCGCCTGGTGTGCGAGATGGGGGTAGAGGTGGTAACCACTGGTGCCGGCAGTCCCGTGGACTTCTTGCCTCTGTGGAAGGAAGCCGGCATCAAGGTTATCCCCGTGGTAGCCACCACCGCCCAGGCCAAGCGCATGGAGCGGCTGGGGGTGGACGCCGTGGTGGCGGAAGGCACCGAATCGGGCGGCCATGTGGGCGAGCTGACCACCATGGCGCTGGTGCCCTCGGTGTGCGCGGCGGTGTCCATTCCGGTTATCGCGGCGGGTGGCATTGCCGATGGCCGCGGCATCTGCGCCGCCTTTGCCCTGGGGGCCGAGGGCGTGCAGATGGGCACTCGCTTCCTCACGGTGGACGAGTGCACGGTGGCCGACGAGTACAAGCAGTTCGTGCTGAAGGCGAAGGATTCCGACACCATGGTGATCGGCCGCGGCAGCGGGCATCCGGTGCGCTGCCTGAAAAACCCCTTCGCCCGCAAGGTTCGCGTTCTGGAGACAGATCTGGCCAGCAACGGCGCCGAGATCGAGGCCATGCACCTGGGGGCGCTGCGGCGCGCGGTGAGCGGCGATGTGGCCAACGGCACGGTGATGGCCGGCCAGGTGGCGGCCCTGGTAAGCGAGCGGGAAACCGCCGCCGAGGTGATTGCCCAGCTGGTGGCCGAAGCCGAAGCGCTGGGGGGCATGGGGCTGGATGCCCTGGCCGCCTTGAACGCCCGTCGCGAACGGCTGCTGAACGTGAGCGGAACAGGGGAGGAATAGACCTGTGGCCAATAGGGAAAGCGCCCCGCTTGGGGCTTGCGGCCAGGGAAGCGATTCCCTGGCCCCCTTAGTTTTAGAACCGGGATGCCTGGTGTTCATGGCTTCGGGGCAGGGGTCCCAGAAGCCGGGCATGGGGGCGTCGCTTTTGGATGTGCCCGAAGTGGCCGAAACCTTCCAGTGCGCCTCCGACGTGCTGGGGCGCGATGTGGCCGCCATCGCTTTGGCCGAGGGCCCGGAAGGGGCCGAAGCCCTGAACGACACCAGGAACGCCCAGGCGACCATCGCCACGTTGTCCATCGGCATCGGGCGGGCGCTTATGGCCCGCGGCGTGCGGCCGGCGGCCCTGCTGGGTTTCTCGCTGGGACAAATCAGCGCGTTGGCGCTGGCGGAGATGGTGTCGCTGGAAGACGCCTTCCGCATTTTGGACGTGCGTTCCGCTGCCATGGCCGAGGCAGCCGCTGCGGCGCCGGGTGCCATGAGTGCGCTTTTGAAGGCGGACGAAGCCGGCGTGCAGGCCCTGTGCGAAGCCTGCGCCCAGGGGGACACCCTGGTGGCTGCCAACTTCAACGCGCCGGGGCAGATTGTGATTTCCGGCACAGCTGATGCGGTGGCGCGAGCGGAAGAGGCCTGGAAGCAGCAGGGGGGCCGTGCCAGCCGCCTTGCCACGGCCGGCGCCTTCCACAGCCCCATGATGGCGGAGGCGGCGCAGCAGTTTGGCCAGTTCTTGGCCACGGTGCCCTTTGCCGAGCCGGTAGTGCCGCTGGTGTGCAACACCGACGCGGCCCTGGTGGACGCGGCCACGGTGCGCCAGCGGTTGGTAGACCACCTCACCCATCCGGTGCTGTTCTCCCAAAGCGTGCAACGGCTATGCGCGGCCGGTGCCAGCACCTTCGTGGAGGTGGGCTTCGGTGGCGTGCTGAGCGGTTTGGTGAAGCGCATCGACAAGGAAGCGGCCCGTTTCTGCGTGCAGGACAGCGGCAGTTTCGACGACTATCTGGCCCAGACGGCCGGTGTGTAAGGCCTGATGGAAGGCTAGTTAAGGAGAAGGCTCATGACGGATGTGCCCAACAGAGCGCCGGTGGCGCTGGTAACCGGCTCAAGCCGCGGCATCGGCCTGGCCATTGCCCGCGCGCTGGCGGCCGACGGGTTTTCGGTGGCCCTGAACTGCTCGAACGAGGGCGGCCTTGAGCGCTTGCAGCAGCAAGCGCAGGCGATAGCCCAACAGTTCGGCGTGGCCACGGCGGCGCTGGCCGGCAACGTGGCGGTGGCGGGCGAGGCCAAGGCCCTGGTGGAGGCTACGGTGGCCCAGCTGGGGGGCTTGGACGTGCTGGTGAACAACGCCGGCATCACCCGCGACGGCCTCATCGCCCGCATGGACGAGGCGGATTTCGACGACGTGATTGCCGTGAACCTGAAGGGCACCTTCAACTGCTGCAAGGCCGCCACCAAGGTGATGATGAAGCAGCGGAGCGGCTGCATCGTGAACATGAGCAGCGTGGTGGGGCTTTCCGGCAACGCGGGGCAAGTGAACTACGCCGCATCGAAGGCGGGCGTGGTGGGACTCACCAAAACCCTGGCGAAGGAGCTGGCGCGCCGCAACATCCGCGTGAACGCCATTGCCCCCGGCTACATTTCCACCGACATGACCGGCGCCCTCAGCGACCAGCAGCGGGAGGCCATCACCTCCCACATCGGGCTGGGCCGTTTGGGGCAGCCGGAGGACGTGGCGGCCGTGGTGGCCTTCCTTGCCAGTCCGGCGGCTTCCTACATTACTGGCCAGGTTATTTCTGTAGACGGAGGTTTGGCCCTATGAGCAACAACACGGTAGAAACCCGTCGCCCCGACGGCACCCACCGCGTGGTGATCACCGGCATGGGGGCGGTGTCCCCGGCCGGCGTGGGGGTGGAGGCGCTGTGGGATGCGCTGATGCAGAAGCGCTGCTGCATCGGCCCCATCACCCGCTTTGACAACGAGGGATTTGCGGTGAACTTCGCCGGCGAAATTCCCGATTTCGACCCGGTGGAGCATGGCCTTTCCAAGAAGGAGGCGCGCCGTTTCGACCGCTTCGTGCAGTACGCCATCGTGGCGGCCGATGAGGCGCTGGCCCAGGCGGGCCTGAACATGGAGGCGGAAGATGCCACGCGGGTGGCCATCGCCTTCGGCACTGGCATCGGCGGCTGCGACGAGTTCCAAAAGGGCTGCGACGCCCTGCGGGAAAAGGGCCCCAACCGGGTGAACCCGCTGTTCGTGCCCACCATGATCGGCAACATTGCCGCCGGTAATCTGGCCATTCGCTACGGTATGCGCGGCGAGTGTCTGAACGTGGTTACCGCCTGCGCCACCGGCGCCCACAACATCGGCACCGCCCTGCGCGACATCCGCCACGGCTACGCCGACGCGGCCTTGGTGGGAGGTTCCGAGGAGTCCATCTCGCCGGTGTGCATCGCCGGCTTCACCAACCTGGGAGCCCTGTCCAAGGCGGACGATCCCGCCTGCGCGTCGCTTCCCTTCGACGCCCGTCGCCAAGGGTTCGTGGCGGGGGAGGGGGCCGGCGCCCTGGTCATCGAGTCGCTGGAGCATGCCTTGGCTCGCGGCGCCCAGCCGCTGACAGAGATTACCGGCTTCGGCTCTACTGGCGACGCCTACCACATGACCGCGCCCGACCCCGAGGGCGCCGGCATCCTGCGGGCGATGGAAGACGCCCTGCGGGAAGGGGGCTTTACCGCCGACGACCTTGGTCACGTGAACGCCCATGGCACCGGCACCCCCGCCAACGACAAAACCGAGGCCCACGCGGTGCAGCAGCTGTGCGGCCCCGAAAAGGGCGCCGCGGTGCCAGTTACGTCCATCAAGGGGGCCATCGGCCACACGCTGGGGGCCGCCGGCGCGCTTGAGGCCATCGTGTGCGCCCTCTCGGTAGCGCGTGATACCGTGCCTCCCACCACCGGTTTCGCCGAAGCAGACGAAGAATGCGCCGTGAATGTGGTGACCGAACCCCTCACCGGCGTGCGCCAGAAGGTGGCCCTTTCCAACTCGCTGGGCTTCGGCGGCCATAACGCCTGCTTGGCCTTTAGCCCGTACCCGGCCCAATAGCATCTGCGGGCGCCGGCAGCACCGGCGCCCTTTGTTTCGCTTCCCGAAAGGAGCAGCTGTGGAGATTACGTACCCCTGCGGTCGTGAGGAAATAGAGGCGGTGCTGCCCCATCGCGCGCCGTTTGTGTGGGTGAGCCGCGTGCTGGCCTGTAAGCCAGGCGTATCGGTGACGGCCGAGTTGGACGTACCGGCCGATTTGCCGCTGTTTTCCGGCCACTTTCCCGATTACCCGGTGCTGCCGGGGGTGATCATCATGGAGGCGCTGGCCCAGGCGGCGTCGTTCTCGCTTTTGGTGGAGCGCGGGGCCGAGGGGGCCATCGGCTTTCTGGCGGGCATCGACAATGCGAAGTTCCGCCAGCAGGTGCGCCCTGGCGACACGGTTACGCTGGAAGCAGAGATCGTGAAGTCGTCGCACCGGCTGTGCGTTGCGGAGGTGAGGGCGTCGGTGGACGGGCGCGTGTGCGCCACCGCTACCCAGAAGTACATCTTGGCCAACGGGGATGCGGCCCAGTCCGCCCCCGAAGGCTCGCAAGCTTAATGCGGTGAGGTAAGTGCCGAAGCAATACGTTGACATAGTTCCTGAACAGCAAGCGGTTGCGGCGTCTGTCGCCGAGGAGGTGCGCGCCCCGGAGGCGCCGCAGCCCGGCGACGGCTCGCTGCTGGTTTCCATGGTGGGAGTGATTGCCGAGCAGTTGGCGAAGGCCCAGCACGGACGGCCCCGCGTATTGGTGATGGCCCAGGGCAAGATGGCCCGCCGGTCGTTGGCGGCCATTCGCGAAACCGGCGTGTGGACCGTGGTGCCGCAGGCGGGCGACTGGCGGTTGGACATCAACCCCAAGCTGGCCGATGAGGCGGCGCGCTTGGGGCAGAAGCCGTTGCGGCAGCTTTTCTACAACGCTTACGCGGTGTTGCAGGCGGCCCAAGAGGCGCAGGTGTGCGCGGTTTTCCTGGACGGCCCCTGCGCGTTTTTGGCCAGCGACAACCGTTTCCTGAGCCGTGCCGCCGAAGCGGGCATTGGGGTGTTCGCCGCTTTTGAAGACGATGTGACCCGCCAGTATTGGACCGAGCGGGTGCCGGCGGCCGCCGATGTGCCGGGCGCGCCGCAGCCCACCTGGTGGCGCACCTGCCATTCCTGCAAGCTCACCTTCGACGATGCCCAGTTCGTGGCCAACGACTACCATTGCCCCCACTGCGGCACGCTGGACCGTATGGGCTCGCGCGAACGCATCGACCTCATTTTGGACGATGGCGTGTTCGAGGAGTGGGACGCCGACCTGCCCGACGCCGACCCGCTTTCCTTCCCCGGCTATGGCGAGAAGGTGGCGGCGCAGCGGGCGAAAACCGGCTTGCACGAGGCGGTGGTGTGCGGTTTCGGCCACATTGGCCGTGTGCCCTGCGCCTTCGGCTGCATGGATTCCGGGTTCTTCATGGGCTCTATGGGCTCGTTTGTGGGGGAGAAACTCGCTCGCCTGTTCGACCGTGCCACCGAGCAGGGGCTGCCGGTGGTGGTGTTCTGTGCCTCCGGCGGCGCCCGCATGCAAGAAGGGCTGGCTTCGCTTATGCAGATGGCGAAGGTGTCGTGCGCCATCGAGCGCCACAGCCGCGCCGGCCTGCTGTTCATTTCGGTGCTCACCGATCCCACTACCGGTGGCGTGACGGCATCGTTTGCCACCTTGGGGGACGTAATTCTGGCCGAACCGAAAACTCTTATCGGTTTCGCCGGCCAGCGGGTGATTCGCGATACCATAAAACAAGAGTTGCCGGAAGGCTTCCAAACCGCGGAGTTCGCGCTGCAGCACGGGCTGATCGACGCCATTGTGGAGCGCACCGAAATGCGCCGCGCCATCAAAACGCTGTTGCGGCTGCACTGCGGCACCCCGCCGCATCCGGAGGAAGAGGCGGACGAGGTGCTGAAGGCGGGCGCCCAGGCCCCCTTGAGCGAGAAGGACCGCCGCAAGCTGGAGCGCCATGCCCAGCGGGAACTGCGACGCGCCGGTTTGAAGGGCGCTCCCGAGCCCGGCAGTGCCTGGGAGCGGGTGCAGCTGGCCCGCAACGTGCACCGGCCCACGGCCCTTACCTACATCAGCGGCATTACCGAGAGCTTCTTCGAGCTGCACGGCGACCGCGCCTTCGCCGACGACGAGGCCATTGTGGCGGGCGTTGGCATGGTGGGCGGCCAGCCGGTTACCATCATCGCCCAGGAGAAGGGCTCCAACCTAAACGACCGCATCCGTCGCAACTTCGGCTGCCCCATGCCGGAGGGTTACCGCAAGTCGGCGCGGCTGATGCAGCAGGCCCAGAAGTTCGGTCGCCCCATTGTATGCCTGGTGGACACCCAGGGCGCCTTCTGCGGCACCGAGGCGGAGGAGCGCGGCCAGGGCAATGCCATCGCCGAGAACCTGAAGCTGATGGCCGGCCTCACGGTGCCGGTGGTGAGCGTGCTTCTGGGAGAGGGCGGCAGCGGCGGTGCGCTGGCGCTGGCGGTTTCCAACCGCGTGGCTATGCAGGAGAACGCGGTGTACTCCATTTTGTCTCCCGAGGGCTTCGCTTCCATTTTGTGGAAAGACGGCAAGCGCGCCCCCGAAGCGGCCGAAGTGATGCAGATGGACGCCGCCCGCGTGTTTGAGCTGGGGTTTGTGGACGAGGTGCTCTCGGAAGGGGAGGGCCCGGCCCACGAGAACCCGGAGGAAGCGGTGGAAAACGTGCTGGCCTACCTGGAGGAGGCCCTCGTGGAAATGGCCCCTCTTTCGCCCGAAGAGCTGGTAACTCAACGCCAAGCCCGCTTCGCCCAGTTCTAACCCACAACAGCCAGCGTGCCAAGGGGACGTTCGCTTTCGTCACGTCATCGCGGGATAGAGATTCCGTCTCCGCCTATCCTTCCCCGCGGCGGCCCGTTTGGTAGGGTAGAATTCCCTTACTGACACACTGCGACGAGAGGAGCCCCATGGACCCCAACAAGCGACCGGACGATATGCAGCGCATCACCACGCCCGAGCTGGCCCAAGCCTTTATCGACGAGCAGGTGGCCGCCATTCGCGAGCAGGTCGGCGACAAGAAGGTGCTGCTGGCCCTGTCCGGCGGCGTGGACTCCAGCGTGGTGGCGGCGCTGCTGATCAAGGCCATCGGGAAGAACCTCGTGTGCGTGCACGTGAACCACGGCCTTATGCGCAAGGGCGAGTCCGAGCAGGTCATCGACGTGTTCCAGAACCAGATGGACGCGAATCTGGTGTATGTGGACGCCACCGACCGCTTCCTGGATTTGCTGGCCGGCGTAGACGAGCCGGAGACCAAGCGCAAGATCATCGGCGGCGAGTTCATCCGCGTGTTCGAGGAAGAGGCCCGCAAGGTGGGCGACGAGGTTGATTTCCTCGCCCAGGGCACCATCTATCCCGACATCCTGGAGTCCCAGGACGGCGTGAAGGCCCACCACAACGTGGGCGGCCTGCCGGACGATCTGCAGTTCGAGCTCGTGGAGCCCGTAAAGCTGCTGTTCAAGGACGAGGTGCGCGTCGTCGGCCGCGAGCTGGGGCTGCCGGAGAACATGGTGGAGCGCCAGCCGTTCCCCGGCCCGGGCCTGGGCGTGCGCTGCCTGGGCGCCATCACCCGTGACCGCTTGGAAGCGCTGCGCGAGGCCGACGCCATCGTGCGCGAGGAGATGGAGGCAGCGAATGTGGGTGTCTGGCAGTATTTCGCCGTGGTGCCCGATGTGCGCGCCACCGGCGTGCGCGACGGCGTGCGCGCCTACGAGTGGCCGGCCATCATCCGCGCCATCAACACCGTGGACGTGATGACCGCCGAGGTGCCGGAGCTGGATTGGGCGCTGCTGAAGCGCATGACCGACCGCATCACCCACGAGGTCCCCGGCATCTGCCGCGTGGCCTACGACCTCACCCCCAAACCCGTCGGCACGGTGGAGTGGGAGTAAGCGCACACATTATCGTGAGGTTTGGACTGGGTGCATTTTGGCGCAATTTAGCGAACCAGCGAAGCCCATAGTTGTTTCCAAGCCAGTTGAACCATAGTTTCTAGAAATGCTCCCTCGGTTGGTTCCGGAGGAGCATTTCTTATGGTTGATCCGCTCTTTTCAAACCTAAAAGACTCATACCACTCTGGACTCTTTTCTTTGGTTGGAATAACCGGTCTTGTACCAATACCTTTATTCCAGAGTCGTGCATGATGAGCACATATGTTGCGCGTGGTGTCTCAAGCCGCGCTCATCTATAAGCAGATCTGCTTGCTGCTCGTAAGACAACCATGGCTTTTCGTACTCCAAGGACCCTCCTAGGCGAGAATATAAGAAGACCCGGCAGTGTGCATCGTTGAGAGGCCGGCCGGGTTTGCTGTTGCTTATACTAGCATAACTAGCATAAGCGCTTGAAGATTTGACGGCGATACTCTTGAATGGCCGCCCTATTTCATCCACCAAGCGCTTCGACCTTTGGTAGCCTTGCCGCCGCTTTGATGGCCGGAATGACCGAGCCCGCGTCGTTGGCCTCTTCTATCGCCATAGACCCAGAATCTGTTAGAAACCCATTCGGCCCCTTCGAAACGCTTTCTATCTTGACACCTGCTGCGGCCACAGCACGAACATACACACGAACTCGGTTCATGTGTATGTTTATGCTAGTACTGCCGATTGAGGGCGAATGGGGCTTCGATGTGGAACTACGGGCACAGATTGTCCGGCAGCACGATGGAATCACGGCAATGACTCAGTACCGCATCTGTCACCCGCGGCAGCACCGGCATAGCAAGGCCTGCCGTTTTACGCTCGGCAGGCCTTCGCCCCAGCGCCCTCGACATCCCACTTCCCGTTGTCGGACGGTATCCCGACCACGCGGAAAGACGGCTGCTCGATGATCTTGTAGTCCATTGCCTCTTCTCCCTTCACGGATAGCGTGAACGCGAGGCGCGGATGGAGCTTGAGCTTGGTGCCGGGCAGGCGCGCCTCGCTCGGCGATGCGCCGTGCACGCTTCGAAACGCCCTGCTGAACGACGTCGGGGAGTCGTACCCGTATCTCAGGGCCACGTCTACCACCTTCGCGTCGGTTGACACCAGGTCGTATGCGGCGCTCGTCATCGCCCGGCGCCTGACGTACTCCGAAAGCGTCACCCCCGCTAGGTAGGGAAACATCCGCTGGAGCTGGTACTGGGAGCACCCGGCGATGCGGGAGAGCTTCTCCATATCGAGCGTCCCGTCCAGGTGCTCCTCAACGTAGCCCATGGCTCGGTTCAAGTTCTCAAGCTGGCTCATCCACGCCTCCTTTCGCATCCAGGTTACCGGGCAGGAGAAGGCGCGTCCTCTCATATCCCGTGCGAATATTGGCTGGCCGCGACCACGCATCACGCCCGAACCGGCAGCATAGCTTAACATTGCAAGGCATGCAGAAGAAACCCCAGGCATCGCGCCCCAGAGGACATATCCTTGCGAGATGGTTATACTTGAAGGAGTCTAATCTGTTCGGAAGGGGAGGAAGATGGGCATAGCCAGAAGCCAACGAATAGGCCTGATTGCCTTCTGCGCGCTGTGCCTGACCCTCTACGTTTATGGCATCGCCTCCGCGCCGCGCATACCAAGCCACATCGAAGGCATCGCCCTGCCGCTTGATTTCATGGTGGGGATACCGCTTGGCTTCTACCTTCTTGTGGCTCGGCCAAGAAGGCTCACGCTGCTCTCGGTCATTCCCGTTATTTGGATCGGCTATGCGCTGAGCGCGCTCGCACTCGGGGCGCCAGATGCAGGTATCCTGCCGGCCCTGCTCTCCGCGTTGATTCCCGTGGAGCTCGCCATCGCCGCGCGGGAATGCCTGAAGATCGCCCACACTTTCAAAACCGCCAAGGCGAAGAGCCCTGATCCCATGGCCTGGTTCAGGGAGACGATGCTCTACCTCGTCCGCAAAGACGTCGCCGCTAACATGACGGCGGCCGAGCTGGCCGTTTGGTACTACGCGCTGCTCTCGTGGCGAAAGAAGCCCTACGTGTTGTCAGGCGAGCGGGCGTTCAGCTACCATAACGCCGGCGGCTACATGAACATGATGCTCGGACTCGCGCTCGCGTTCCCCGTGGAGATCATCGCGGTGCACCTCTTGGTGTCGCAGTGGAGCGTGATTGCGGCATCGATCATTACGGCGCTTTCCGTCTATGCGGCCATTTGGCTCGTGGGCGACGCGCGCGCCCGCATACTGCGCCCCATCGTGGTCGGGGAAGGCTCCGTTCGCCTGGAATGCGGCATTCAGATGGAGACCGTCATTCCCGCCTCCAATATCGAGATGGTCGCACTTTCGGATAACGAAATTGGGCATATCGAAGAGTCAGACAGGCTCAACTACGGCACGTTCTATCGCCCGGATGCATGGTTGGTGATGCAGAGCTCCGTTGAAGTTCGGACGCTTCTGGGCACGAAGCACGTGCGCGCCATCGGCGTGAGCGTTGACGACCCAAAGGCGTTCGCCGCCGCGATTAAAGAGGCTGCGGAATGAGGCGCCGTAACTTGATACGCGCCAATCGTTGAGGGATCGAAGCGAATGCCCAGCGACTTGAACAGCTGATCCTCTGCGGTTGGCGCAAGCTCGAAGGCGTCGACCAGGGGCCAGGGCGACTGGAAGGTATGCGCCCAGGCGCAAGCGAGCTGGAAGGCAACCGAGATGATCACGTACCTCAAGACCAAATCGATGGCGCTCATACGGAGACCTCCTCCCCCAGGCGGCGCATGACTGCATCAAACCTTGGGTTGCCGCGAAGCGCGCCCCAGCTCTCGTTCGATGTGATGCTGCTCACGAAGGACGAGCGTAGCGATGCCGCAGCCTCTCCTCGCGCCTCATCCGCCTTCTCGTCTCCGTTCCGCCACAAAAACTCGTCGACAGGCTTGAAGAAAGGCGGGTTCTGCGGGTTCTCAAACGTCTCGCAGCAGCGCTCCAGGTCTTCGACGAACCGTTCCAGCTCGGCCAGCGCGCGGTCGCTATCCCCCGATTCCACGAGCTGCGTCGCCAACGCGATCCGAATGATTGGGACAAGCGTTGGGGAGAGCGCCGCAAACCCATCCGGCGCTTGAATGGCCGCCGCGAGAACAAGGATATCTTCGAGTTCCTCGGCGCTTACACCCTCGACCCCGGCCAAAGCCTGCGCGCAGCTGGCAACTTCGAGGAGCGAGAAGAGGAGCTGGCGCTTGAGCGCGATCTCGGCCCTCTTCGGGTTCCCTGCTCTTATGGCAATGCCTGCGAGAATGATTGCGGCCATGTTCGGCTTGGCGGGAACCATCTTCTCGATGAGTTCGTCTGCCTGGCCCTCCCTCCCCTCGGACGCGAGCAATATGCAGAGCGCTTGCAAGACGAAGCCTGTGGAGGGGCCGTCTGGATCGAGCTGCAGCACGCGGCGCAAGATCCTCTCAGCGAGATCGGCCACGCGCGATGTGGGTTCGGGGCAATTCGCCTCGTCTGAGATGCTCGGCTCTATCGCTTTCACATAGAGCGCGAGGCCGACAGCCTTGAGGAGCTCAGGATCGGGCCAGTATCGGGCAGACTGTCGCTCGGCATACGTGGCAGCCTGGGCAGGATCCTCCGCAAGCAGCGCTTGCAGCCACTCCGTGACCTCTTCCCGCTTTTCCTCGCCTGCCAGGGGTTCGTACCCGAACAAGTCGTCCAAGGTTACAGAGAATAGGGAGGCTATCTGGGGCACAAGGGCGATGTCGGGCAAGCTCTGGCCGCATTCCCATTTCGATACGGCCGCTTTCGACACGCCGAGTCGGCAGGCAAGTTCCTCCTGCGTAAGATGGTTGCGGATGCGCTCTTCTAGGATGCGCTCGGATAAAAGGGAACGGTTCATCGGTTGTCCTTTCGACACCTTCAATTATCTCCGCACTAAGAAATCGCAGCAAGCGAGAGCCGATTGACTTTGCCTGCCGTCAAATCAACCGACGGTTGACTGCCGCTCTTGTAACGTGATTTTGCGACGGCCGGGCCGAAAGCACCAACGCAGTAAGATCTTCTGGACGAAAAAGAACCGGGCTTGCCTACCAGTTTGCCACTAGGCTATAGTTTACAATCATGCTGAATATATATTAGAATATCAGCGTGATTGTAAAATGATTACTAAATACGACAAGACACTGAATTCTATCCTCGAAGCCAACACGGGGATCATAACCTCTGCCGAGGCGCAAGAGGCAGGGGCTACGCGCCCGGCCTTCTCCGACTACGTCCGCAGACACGGTCTTGAGCGAACATCGCGTGGGGTCTACATTGATCCTGATGTATTCCCAGACGAAATGGTGCTCCTCCAGAAGCGCTTCCCTAAAGCCGTGTTCTCCCATGAATCGGCGCTCTACCTCCATGACCTGACTGACCGCGAGCCGATTCCAATCTCGGTCACGGTTGACTCGGGCTACAACGCCGGCCCCCTGAAGGCCCAAGACGTGCGTATCTACTACACGAAGCCGGAGTGGTACGAGATGGGGCTCGCGGAGGTCGAAACGCCGAGCGGTACCAAAGTGATGGCTTATGATAAGGAGCGCACCATCTGCGACCTCATCCGCAGGCGCGCCGCTTTCGACCCGGCAGTGTTCCGACAGGCAATCCGCGATTACGCGCGTTCAAGGGATAAGAATCTTGCGTGCCTGTCTGACTACGCGCGCGCGATGAACATAGAATCCCGCGTTTATGAGGTAATGGAGGTGGCACTGTGATCACGGGAGCCCGGAGAATCAAAGACCTCATCAGGAACCGCGCCAAAGGGGACGGCGCCACGGCGCAGATGTTCCTTCGTCACTACGCCATGGAGCGCCTGCTTGAGAGGCTGTCCGTATCCGATTATCGCGATGACTTCGTCATCAAGGGAGGCATGCTCGTGGCATCTCTCATCGGCGTGGACGAGCGCTCCACGCGAGACATCGACGCCACGATGCGCGGGCACGACATGAGCTTGGATAATGTCTCTCGCATCCTTGCCGAAGTCGCCTCCATCGACATCGGCGACGGCTTCACCTTCGAGCTCGGGGCGCCACAGGAGATCATGGAAGACTCCGAGTACGGTGGTGTGCGCATTGGCGTGAGTGCGTCCATCGAGAAGACGAAGATTACCTTTAAAATCGACGTCTCCACAGGCGATGCCATCACTCCGGATGCGATTGAGTACGAGTATAAGCTCCTGTTCGAGGATCGGTCCATCGCACTGCGCTCGTACAATACCGAAACAGCGCTCGCCGAGAAGCTGGAAACCATTCTCTCGCTTGCTCTTCAGACGACGAGGATGCGTGACTTCTACGATATCTATGCCCTCACTGAGTCGGGCCGCAACATCGACTTCGCCCTGCTGGGGAATGCACTTGATGCAACCATGGCAGTGCGCTCAAGCACGGCGTTGCTCGATCGGAGCGATGAGGTAATCGGCTTACTTGAGGGTAGCGAGATGATGGAGAGTCACTGGAGCCGGTATCAGGCGGCCAATTCCTTCGCTGAGTCTGTCAGTTGGCAAGATACGCTCGCATCTCTTCGCACGATGGTCAACGCAATTAAGGCTGCCACTGCTGCGCATTGTCCCAAAGAGCCGCAGGAGGACACGTGGGCGATATCATGAAAAAGGTGTTGATTGTCGAGGACGAGCGGGAGCTGGCGCAGCTGATGGCCCGCGCGTTCGAGGCGGACGGCATCGCGGCCGTTATCGCCGGAAGCGCCGAGGAGGCCTACGACCTTCTGACCAGCGCCGTCTTCGATTGTCTGATAGTGGACGTGAACCTTCCGGGCGACGACGGCTACGCCCTCTGCCGCAACCTGCGCGAGCGCAGCGGGGTGCCCGTGGTGTTCGCCTCGGCGCGCATCGAGCCCGACGCGCGCATCCGCGCCCTGGAGGAAGGGGGCGACGCCTACCTCTCCAAGCCGTTCAGCCTGCGGGAAATGCTCGCCCAGGCGAAGGCGCTCATGATGCGGCCCGAGCGGAAGACCGGCGCCGATGAGGCCGTGCTTTCCGCCGGCCCGTTCCAGCTTGACGTCAGGGCCAAGACCATCCGAAAGGACGGGCAGCTGATCGCCTTGTCGCCCCGGGAATTCCAGCTCGCGTCGGCCCTCATGGGCAGCGCCGGCCAAAGCCTCAGCCGCGACGCCCTTCTGGCGAAGGTGTGGGGCACCTTCGCCGAGGTGGAGCCGCAGACGGTCTCCGTCCACATGAGCTGGCTTCGTGCCAAGCTTGAGGATGACCCGGCTCACCCCGTTTACTTCAAGACCGTTCGCGGCGAGGGCTATCGCTTCGATCTTCCCGAGGGCGATCGCTGATGGCGAAGCAGGGAGAACGCCTGACGAAGCGGCTTGCCGGCGCGGCCCTGGCCTCCGCGCTTGCCGTCGTTATTGCGGCTGCTTTGGGCATCGCGGTTGTCGCCAACGGCGGTGAGGATGCGCTGCGAAGCCAAGTGGTCGAACTCAACGACGTCCGGCAGGAAATCGCGGAAACTGCGCCCGACGGCCGCGACGGTTCCCTGCAGGTGGCCGACCAAGCGCTCGCAAGCGCCCAAGATGCGCTGCGGGATGCCGCCGAATCTCGCAACGACGCGGCGGCCGGCGCCGTGGCGCTCACCGCGCTCGTCTCCGTTGCAGCCCTCGCGTTTTTGGCCATCTACCTGCACCGCGCGGTGGCGCGACCCTTCACGCGGCTGGAGGGCTTCGCCGAGGAAGTGGCATCCGGCAACCTGGATGCGCCGCTTGCCTATGAGCGGTCCAACCCCTTCGGCAAGTTCACCTGGGCGTTCGATCACCTTCGCAAGGAACTCGACCGCGCTCGGAAGGACGAGGAACGCGCGAGGGAAGACCACAAGGCCGCGCTCGCCTCGCTCTCCCACGACCTGCGCACCCCGCTCGCGTCCCTTAGGGCCTATGCGGAGGCCCTGGACATGGGGCTGATGAGCTCGGAGGAGGAGCGGGCGGAATACGAGCGCGCCATCATCCGAAAATGCGACGAGGCCTCATCTCTGGTGGAGGACCTGTTTCAGCATGCGCTCTCGGACATGGATCGCATCGCGGTGGCCTGCGAGCCCGTGCAGGCGGCCCCCATCGTGAGGCGCTGCGCCAGCGACTCGTCCGGCCTGGCCCAGATTTCCTGCCTGCGCGTGGACGATGCCCGCGTGGAAGCCGACGAGGCGCGGCTCGCTCAGGCCATCGACAACCTCATCGGCAACGCCATCAAGTACGCACGCGGTTCGGCCATCGACATCCAGGCCACGGCCGAGAACGGGCTGTACACGATAGCGGTGCGCGATTACGGGCCGGGCATGCCGCCTGAGGACCTGCCGTTTGCCACCGAGCGCTTCTATCGGGGCGCGAACGCGTCGGACAAGCCGGGTTCGGGGCTGGGGCTTTACATCTCGTCCTATCTGGCGGAACGCATGGGCGGCCGCCTGCACCTGGTCAATGCCCACCCGGGGCTCAAGGCCACCATAGAGCTTCCTCTTTTGCCCTGAGCCGCAAGCGCTGTGCGCCTTAATGATTCCTTAATGGCCGTCTTTCTATGATGGGGCCGACGGCGCACAAGGGAAAGGACCAACCATGCGCGAAACCATACTCTCGACGCGAAAATTGTCGAAGACCTACGTTGCGGACGGCGTGCAGGCCCACGTTTTGGGAAGCGTCGGCCTCGAACTCTACCAGGGGGATTTCACCTCGATTATGGGCCCTTCGGGCTCGGGAAAGTCCACGCTGCTCTACTGCCTCTCGGGGATGGACGCCCCCACTTCAGGTGAGGTCATCTTCGAAGGCGAGGACATCGCCCGCCTTGGGCAGGGCCGGCTCTCCGAGCTGAGGGCGCAGCGTTTCGGGTTCGTCTTTCAAGCGGCGAACCTCGTGAGCAACCTCACCTTGTACGAGAACATCGCCGTGCCCGGTTATCTGAAGCGGGGGCGCAGCGCCTCTGCGACGAGGCGCGCCACCGACGAGCTGATCGCGCGCATGGGGCTTTCCGAGGTCGCCTCGCGCCTTCCCAGCCAGGCGTCCGGCGGCCAGAAGCAGCGCTGCGCCGTGGCCCGCGCAGTGGTGAACGAGCCGGCCATCGTGTTCGCCGACGAGCCCACCGGCGCCCTCAACCGCGCGAACAGCCTGGAGGTGCTCGACCTTCTGGGCGAGCTCAACCGCAACGGCATCAGCATCCTCATGGTGACCCACGACGTGCGCAGCGCCGTCCGCGGCAACCGCATGCTCTACTTCGAGGACGGCGGCATCCGCGGTGAGCTGGAGCTGGCGCCTTGGGATCCGGCGCTCTCCGGCGACGAAGCCTACGTTCGCGAGCGCGAGGCCATGGCAAGCGCCTGGCTTGCGTCGCTTTCCTGGTAGGGGGTGTGCCATGGAACCGTTGCGCACGCTTGTGCTCGCAGGGTTGCGCAAGGACAAAGGGACGTTCGTCGGCCTCGCACTGCTTTTGTTCCTCGCCTCTCTTGCGCTGACGCTGATCACCAGCCTTTTCGTTGATCTTTCCGCGCGCGAGGAGGCCTTGCTCGACCAGGTTGCGGCGGGGGATGTTTTCGCCAATGACCTGGTCTCGAACCTCACCGACGAGGACGTTCAAGAGATAGAAGCGCTTCCCGAAGTGAAGGAGGTGAAGGTGACGGAAGCCTTCACGGCTCCGACCCGTGTCGAGGACGCTCAAGGAAACGAGATTGTTAAAAGCTCGCCGCCATTGGTGAACGTCTACGAAGCTTGGGGCTCATCCCTTGAATTCAATATTATCACCGACGACCTCTCGTCGTATCACCGCGATCGAAAGGGGCCGGCGGATGGCGAGGCCTACGTTCGCGTTGCGGAGCGCACCCTGCGCAATATGCAGGTAGGCGATTTCATCGTACTTGACATCGGCGGGCGGGAGACCTCTCTGCGCGTCGCGGGATTCTATGAAGATCCGCAGCTGGGGACGCCCCTCATGGAGATGAAGCGCTACCTGCTGTCCTCCGGCACCTTCGATGAGCTGTTGGCGGAAATTGAGGAGACGGCCGCATCCGACGTGGGAGTTGCCAGCGGTGCCACGTCCGCGGAGAAGGCGGCGTACCCCATCAGGGAGATCAACGTGATGCTGACGCCCGAGGCGCGCTCCCAGGGCATCGATGGGCATGACCTGACGCAGCTGATCGACGACAAGACTTCGTGGGGCGAATCCCCGCACACGCTCTTCTCCCGGCAGACCCTCGCCGGCTACAGCCTTCTGGTGGTGCAGGTCATCACCGCGGTGCTCGCCGTGTTCTCGCTGATCCTGTTCGTGGTAGCCCTCATCCTGTGCCTGCACACGGCGTCCTCGAGCATACAGAGCGGCTATGCCGACTGGGGCGTTCTGAAAGGGGTGGGGCTTCCGCACAATGCGCTCCGTAGGGCCCTCGTCATGCAGTATGCGTTCGCCGCACTCATTGGCCTCGTCCTCGGCTTCGTCGCGGGCTGCCTTCTGGAGCCGCTCTTCTGGCCGGTGTTCTTGCTCATCACGGGAATCCTCGTAGTTGAGGCGTCCTTTCCTTGGATGGGCCTTTGCTGCTGCGCCGCCCTGTTGGCGGCCCTCGTGGTATGCGTTGCCGCAATGACCCGCAAGATAGGGCGCATCACGCCTTTGGCGGCACTCCGGCAAGGCGATGGCGACATCCGCTTCTCGCCACGAGGGGCGAGCGCGATATCGGGCAGCTGCTTGAGGGCATCGCTGGCATGCCGCGCAATCGTATCTGAGAAGGGGCGCTATGCGAGCATCGGCATCTGCTCGCTGCTGCTGTGCGCCTTCGTCACGCTGAGCTTTGGGATCGGCGGCGCAGTTGCCGGCAATGACGCGGTGTACAAGGCCTTCGGCGTGTGGAAGAGCGACGGCTCGGTTCGCTTCGACGGGCAGGAGGTGAGCCTTGACGAGGTTCGCGAGACCATAGAGAGCGTCTCTCCTATCACGCGCGAGTGGGAAGAGAGCGTAGCGGTGCTCAACCTAAACGGCGAGGCGTGCACTTTCGTCGGGGTTTCCGATACGGATGTTGTGGAAGAGGCGTCCATCGTCTCGGGACGCGCGCCAAAGCACGCCAATGAGGCGCTTGTGGGATTGAGCCTTGCCCGCGCCAAGGGGCTCTCGGTGGGCGATGAGCTGCAGGTGGAGAAGGGCAACGGCGAGGAGCGAACCTATATCGTGAGCGGGCTGCTCTCGTCGGTGTTCAATGGCGGCAACGGCGTCGTTCTCACCTATGAGGGGCTTCAGGAGCTGGTGGAGCTGAAGCCGGAATCGGAAGCCTCTGGCATTTCGCGCCAATATCAGCTGGCCGATCCCGACAAGATCGACGAGGTGGTAGAGGCGCTTGCAAGCCGATTCGGGGATAGCGTTGACACCGAATTGACCGGGCTGTTCGAATCGGCCTCGAACTTGCTCCCGCTCGTCAGGGACATGATGACGATTATGGGCTATGTCATGTCCGCCTTCGCGCTGGTTCTTGCCTGCGTTGCTGTGATACTGGTCAGCAGGAGAACGCTCCTCTCCGAGCGCCGAGATATGGGCGTCTATCGCGCTATGGGATTCACGGTGGCCTCATTGCGCGCCTCGTTCGCGCTGCGCTTTCTCGGCGTGTCGGCGGTAGGTGCCCTGGCGGGGTTGGCTCTTACGATGGCAGCTGGGGGCGCTCTGATCAGCTCGCTGTTCGGCCTGTTCGGCGTCGGCGCGTTCAGCCTCGCGCTGCCTGTTTGGGAGGCGCTCGCCATCAGCGCGGCCTTCGCCCTCGCCTTCGCCCTTTCGGCCTTCGGAATGTCAGGGAGGATCAAGGACGTGAGCGTCCGCGAGCTCGTTGTGGAGTAGCGCCTATCGCTCCCGTGCCGGGGCTTCGCCCCTGCCGTCGGTAGCTCGGAAGCCGACGGCAGGGGTGGCCCGATCCCCATCTCGCACCTGCAGCGGTGGGAGAAGCGCCACATTTGAACTTTCGACTGCAATCGATACGGCAGCGGCGTCCCGGTTCGTTTCAATTACCGTCGAATCGAGTGTGTGCTATGCTGCCTGCACATAACGCGCAGCTGGAGGGAGAAACCATGTCGCTGGAGAAGGCGAAAGATCATCTTGCGAAGTTCGGCAAGGCCGATGCGGTGATGGAATTCGACACATCGAGCGCCACGGTGGAGTTGGCAGCTGCGGCCGTGGGGTGCGAGCCCGCGCGGATTGCGAAGACCCTCTCCTTCGCCGTCGGCGACCGCGTTGTCCTGGTGGTGTGCGCGGGAGACGCCCGCATCGCCAACCCGAAATTCAAGGCGCAATTCGCCACGAAGCCGAAGATGCTGAGCCCCGATGAAGCCGAGGCGCGCATCGGACACGCAGTGGGAGGCGTGTGCCCCTTCGGCGTGAACGAGGAGTGCGACATCTACCTGGATGAATCCCTCAAGCGCTTCAGCACCGTGTTCCCCGCCTGCGGAAGCTCGAACAGCGCCATCGAGCTTTCCCCCGCCGAGCTAGCGGAAATCACCCACGGCACCTGGCTAGACGTCTGCAAGCTTCCCGAATAACGGGGCTGTTCGCGGCGCCTGCTCGACCACGCTCGCGCCGAGGTGTCCGCCATGGGCCGCAACCGCCTGTACCTGGTTACCGACCTGGTAGGGTTCTACGAGAAATGCGGCTGAGAGTACGTGGGCGAGGTAAACGAGCTCGACGGCGGCCCAATCCGCCTCTACGGCACCAGCGCGCTTCCGCATCGCGAACAGGGGAAGTAAGCGCCCCTCGGGCACGGAGCAGTCGAAGTTTTACTGTCGTTTACTGTTTTGTCAAGAAGAGAGTGGGGGAGGTCGAAATCCCTACAAGTGCCGAAGGCTGGTGCGGTAGCTCCGCAGGCGTTCCTCGCCGATGTCGGTGATAATGGTGTCGAGAGCCGCCAGGATTTGCTCCCGCTGCTCGGGCAAGCGGCCCTGCAGCATTACCGGGTTGGAAGCGCCCAGCATGGCGAACTCGGTCGGCACGGCAAGGGCACCCACCAGCTCCTTTACCTCCTCGTACTTCTCCACCTCGGCCGCTTCTTGCCAGTTGCCGGCGACGATTTCCCGGTGCAGCTCGGAGCTCTCGTATACCGTGAGCATGTTGGCACCGATAAGCCACGGATGCGTGCGGTTCACCACGGCGGCCGTACGCCGGGCGCTCTCAAGCCCGCACCCCTTCCCCGCAATGCCCACCAGGTAGAAAAAGGCGTAGGAGATGCCCGCCGCATCGAGCCGGGCGCATTGCTCAACGATATCGCGGGCCCCATAGCCCTTGTTCATGAACGCGAGCGCGTCGTCATCCCCCGTCTCGATCCCCAAGGTGAGGCCGTCATAGCCGGCCGCCGCCAGTTCGGTCAGCTCCGCATCGGTCTTGCGCGCCACGTCGGTTATGCGCGAGAAACATCCGATGCTTCGACACTCCGGAAAGCACTCGTGCGCCAGACCGGCTATCTCAAGCAGCCCCTTCGCCTTGAGCCCGAAGGGATTCGCGCCCGCCAGGAAGATGCGCTCGCAGCTCGCCCGCCGCGTTTCGAAGAGCCGCTCCTCGGCCTTGCGCAGCGGATCTTGGTACCAGGTCTGTGCTTCCAACAGATCGGCCTCGATATGCTCGATTGGGGATGGCCTGAACTTGAACGGCAAATCGGCGTAAAGCGTGCAGAACTTGCAGGCATGGTGGGTGCATCCCGCCGTGGCCTCGATGATGAGCGAATCCGCCTCGTAGGGCGGCCGCCAGATAGTTCCCGTGTAGTGCATGACTTGCTTCCTTTCCCTTCAGCTGCCCGCCGGCAGTCCCGCTGTATGCTGCTATCATGGGAGAAGAGCTACGAGCCGTGAAGTACTGTCTTTTTCTGTAGTGCATAAAGGAGGAGCCCATGGCGCAAAGGCGCGGCGAGGAGATCGAGCGCTGCCGATCGGTCTCGACTATCCAGCGCATGATCGGCGGAAAATGGAAGATCGAGATCCTCTTCTACATCGCCTTGAAAGATGTGCGCCACTTTGGCCAGCTGCGCCGCTGCATCGGCACTATCTCCGAATCGACACTCTCCAAGCAGCTCAAAGAACTGGTCGAGGACGGCTTCCTCACCCGCACGGACTTCGGCGAGGTACCCCCGCGCGTCGAGTACGCCCTCACGCCCCAAGGCAAAAGCTTCGTACCGATCCTTCTGGCCATGAAGCAGTGGGGAGAGACCGAGCTGGGGCTGTAGCCGAAGCGAGTCCGCACTGGATTTCGCAATCGCCAGCACCATGGCGGCGCACTCCCATCTAGAGGCGAGAGGGAGGGTTTTCTTGCGTGCTAAAATGAAACTCCCCAATGACCGAACCCCCTCCAAGGACTGTCCCGTGGATGTCATGGAATTCGTGCGCGATCATCAAGCTTACTTCGAAGATTACGTGACGCGCAGCACATACCACTCGAATGCCATCGAGGGCAGCACGCTGTCTTATGCTGAGACGTATGCCATTTTATGGAACGATAATTCCATGAAGGTGACGGCTACGGCGCGCGAGTTGTACGAGGCAATTAACCACAAGCACGCGCTCGGCATCGCCACGGGTGAACTGAGCGCCAGTCTTTCCGAGAGGTTCATCCAGGACATAGCACGAGACATCAATCGCAACATCAGCGAGGTTGACGATTACCGGCGGGTGCAGGTGGTGATTCGCGGTGCCGAGCACATGCCGCCGGCTCCTAACCAGGTGAACCAGCTCATGATGCAACTCGTGTGGGAGCACAACCACGATGAGGGGGCAGATCCCTTCCTGCGCGAGGCGAAGTTTCATATCCGATTCGAGAGAATTCACCCTTTCGAAGACGGCAATGGGCGCATGGGGCGCATTCTCATAAATCGCGGACTTATGCGAGCCGGGCTTGCCCCCGTGGTCATCCCTGTGGAGGAGCGCGCCGCGTACATGGAGGCGCTGGCCCGGAGTGACTACGAAGGGTTGGCGGCCATGTTTTGCCGCTTGTCCGAAGCGGAAGCCGAGCGCATGGAACGATTCGCCGAGGCCGGCTAGGAGGCAAGCCCCATATTGCGTTTACCGCCTGGAATCGACATGCGGGCGCGACGGCACAGCCGATCTTTGCATCGCCGCCGGCGTCGGCGAGGTGCTGGGGTTTTAGGAAGCCGAACAAAAAGGCGGCATGCCGTGGAACAGAGGCATCATAGCGAGGAGTGGCGCACCATTCCCTCTACCGGGCGCGACATCCGCCTGCTGGTCATGCGGCCGGTGGCAAGCGCTCGGCCGTCCGAGCAGACGCTGGGCATCCTGTGGATTCACGGCGGCGGCCACATATTCGGCCTGTACCGCTTCATCATGCTGGCGCGGGCACGCAGCCTGGTGGACAAGTTCGGCGCTGTTGTGGTGGTGCCCGCGTACCGTTGCGCGCTGGAGAGCCCCTTTCCGGCCGACCTTGAAGATTGCTACGCGGCGCTGCTCTACCTGAAGGCCCATGCCGCGGAGCTGGGGGTAAACGACTCCCAGCTCATGGTGGGCGGCGAGAGCGCCGGAGGTGGCTTGACGGTGGCAACTTGCCTGCTCGCGCGCGATACCGGCGATGTGGACATCGCCTTCCAAATGCCCCTGTACCCCATGTTGGACGACAGGGACACGCCCTCATCCCGCGACAACCATGCGCCGGTGTGGAACACGCGGTCGAACCATCGCGCATGGCGGCTGTACCTGCGCGGCATTCGCCCCGCATCTGCCCCCGCCTACGCCGCGCCAGCCCGGGAAACGAACTACGCGGGGTTGCCGCCCGCCTATAGCTGCGTCGGCGACATCGAGCCCTTCTATTGCGAAACGGCAACCTACATCGAGAACTTGCGCCGCGCCGGCATCGAGGCGCACCTGGATGTGTACCCGCAATGGTTCCACGCCTACGATATGCTGCTGCCGTTCACGGCCAAGGCAAAGCTGGCCATCGCTCGTTTCGAGGAACGCTACCGCTACGCTGCCGCCCACTACTTCGCCCCGCAGAAACGCTAGGGGTCGCGAAGCGAACAGCAACGTGCCCGTGTGCAGCGGCAGCCGTTCGGACGCGCGGATTCTCGCATACGCGCTCGGGCGCACGGTGTTTTTCGGGGGGGGGTGCGAAGGCGTCTGCAGCGCTCCGGCTGCGCTTGTTGTGTAAGTAGACGGCCCGCATTGGGCGATTGGTCAGGCTGGCTGCTAAAGAAGCTGCGCAATGCTTGTTTGTTAGCTGGCGCTGGTTTTGATTTCCGTGAGGTAGAGCTTGTTGCTGCGGGGGAACTCGCGCTTGAAGGCCTCTTTAATGAGGCGCTTGCCAGTTGCGTTGGGGGCGAGGGGCATGGCGACGTTTGTGAATCCTTGTTCTTCCAGCTGCCAGCCATCTTCTGTGCGTCGCAGGGTAAGGGAGCGATCTTTCTTAAACGAGGCAAGCGCGAGAGCGGAAACTGTCTTATCTGCCATGGCGTTTAGAAGCTTTGCCTGCGCCAGTTTAACCGGTACTAGTTTCATGAGCCTCCACCGTCTTTTGCCAGCCCTTTCATCGGATTGATGGTAAGTCATTGCTATTGCTCTGCTTCGATGGCGAGAAATCTGTAACCGAACGTATTTCAATGGTGCCGTTTTGGGAAAAACGCCAAAGGTTCGCTCTGCACAACAGCCAGGATGTTTCTCCAGGCACGCGATTGTGCTACGTCTGCGTGGCCCGAAAATGCGATTCGGCATGTTTTTCGCTGCTGGGTTTGTCGATCTTGCGCTTTTTGGTCAAACACAACGTTTGGGCATAGTTGGACAGGATGAAAGTGCATTAGCGCTTCGAGACAAAGGCTACAATAAGTGCTTTTACCTGGGAGAATGCTGACAGCTAGGTGGCGGGGGCGCACCGATCGCCTCCGAAGTGCACCACGAATTATGCTGGAACGAAAAAAATGGCCGCATGCGAGGCGTGGAGCGGGGTCGCATGCCGATCCAAAAACGACTCTGCGCAATCGGGGCGCAAAAAGAAACGCTTGAAACTGTCATTCGTGGGGAGTAGCTTATCGGCGCAATGAGGGCAATCAGCGACAGCGAGGGAGTTGGGCGAAGTAAGACCTTTCGGTATGTTGTCGAAGAGGCGGCAGGGCGGTTTTTGGGCCAACGCAAGCTGGGGTCATAGGATTATGGCGCTGGTCGTCGATCCCTTATTGAGCAAAAGCTGCGATGTTGGAGCTGCCCGCCTAAGCCTGCGCTTGCCTGCGCGAATGCCTGCGAGAAGGAAGGCCCGCCCGAGCAAAAGCCCGCGGCGGGCTTTTCTGTGTGGGGGTAATGCGGCGGAAGGCCGCTGCGGCGCCGCGCTCGCGCCGGGGAGCCTATACTGGAGCCATGAACGTTTCCGAAGAGATAGCCGCGCTGCCGCAAGACGCCATTCCCAACGAGGACTTCTGCCAGACTACTGGCCCCAGCGAGGCCGGCCTTCTCACGCAGCAGTTCCTGGCCTTCAACACGGTAATCACTCTGCAGGCTTTTGGGCCGGACGCTGTGGTGCTTGCCGCTTTCGAGGCGGCGCGGGCCCAGTGCCGGGTGTACGAGCGGCTGTTCTCGCGCACGTTGCCCCATTCGGATATCGCGCGGCTGAACGGGGCTGGCGGGCGGCCAGTGCCTATTCGCGAAGAGACGGCCGCGCTGCTTGAGGCGGCGTTGAGCTATTGCGCCGCCAGCGAGGGACTGTTCGACGTGACTATCGGCACGGCGGTGGGGCTTTGGAACTTCCACGAGGGGCGCGTGGCCGATGCGGGGCGCCTGCGCGAGGCGATGGCTCATGTGGACTGGCGGGGCGTGCACGTGAAGCGCGCGGCCGATGGGACCGTTGCATGGCTGGACGATCCTCGGGCGGCGCTGGATTTAGGGGGCATTGCGAAGGGGTGGATTGCCGATGAGCTGACGGCGCTGCTGGTGCGCTGCGGTGTTGGGTCCTTCGTGGTGAACTTGGGGGGAAACGTGGTGGCCCATGGGCTGAAGCTGGACGGGGCCCCCTGGAAAGTGGGGCTGCAAGACCCCTTTGAGCGGGGCGCCGTGGTGGGTGCGGTGGCACTTTCGGACGCATCGGCGGTAACGAGCGGCACCTACGAGCGCGGGTTCGAGAAAGACAGCGTTCGCTACCATCACATTCTGAATCCCCGCACAGGGCTTCCCGTTGACACGGATGCAGCAGGGGTGACGGTGGTTGCTCGCCGCTCCATCGATGCCGAGGGCTTCTCCACCACGCTTTTGGCCATGGGGGTGGAGCGGGGGCTTGCCTTCGCCCGCAGTCGCCCGGAAATTCTGAACGCCTATTTCGTGGACAGTGAAAAGCGCGTCTGCTCGTTGGGCTGACGCGCTGCCCCAAAGATGCGGCCTTTCTTTGGGAAGGGTCGCATCTGGGCTCCAGGCCGCTGGGAGGGCCAGGTTTGGGCGGCGCGCTGCGCCCGTTGCGTACAAAGCCGTCGCTTTTGTGCAGAAGGGGGTCACGCGTGCACGAAATCGACGGTTTGGTACGTGTTTCGAGCCTTTTCGTGAGCGCGCCGGGCGCTTCTCTTCGGGGCAGAGCAATGCGCAACGCTCTGAACTGGGGAAATGCGCAACGCGTAAGGGTGGTCCTCGCCTGGCGGTTCCCCGAGCGCCGGTGCGTGCTCCAAATCGCGTACAAAAGCGTCAGTTTTGCGCACGAGAGGTGCGCGCTTGCATGAAATCGACGGTTTTGTACGCAAGGGAGGGGCCGTCCCGCCCGGTTCTCCCGGTGCGCGTGGCGGGGTGCACTTGCCGCGCGATGGGGTGCAGGGGCGTCTTGTTGCGTAGCGGGGTGCGAGGCGCTTGCCGCGCGGTGGGGCGCGATGGGACGCATTCCGCATGGCGGGCGCGTAGGGCGCTTGCCGCACTGCGGGATGGAGGGGCGCTGGATCGTTGCATAACGGGGTGCGGGGCGCTTGTTGCGCGGTGGGATGGGGGTGCAGCCCTCTGCAGGGGACGGGATAAGGCCGAGCTGGCCCTTTGCTGGGCGCGCACTGGCTCTCTGCGGGGCGCAGCCAAGACCTCTACTGGGCGCAACCGTGGGCCTCTGGTGGAGGCGGGCGTTAGCGGGGTTTGCTGGCCGAAACCTTAATACTTACTGCAGGGTGTTGCGCAACAACGGGGTTCTCGGGCTATAATAGCGGCTGCTTGTAGCCCAGCATGCCCGATGCGATTTAGTTGGATACAAGAGGAGCGGCCCACCATTTGGCGGGCTGCTGCCATTTTCAGCCCGAACTTTGGACCGTTCCGGCCGGGGGGATCAGAGAGGGCTGACTTGGAATGGTGCGTCTTAGCTGCGGGGAGCCGCGTCTTTGATGAGCTCGTTCAGCTCCTCGTCGCTCAAATCGTAGTTGTACATGGTGCTGTAGTAAGCGCGGGTCACGTCGGCGATGGAGTCGTCAAACTTGTCGGGGTACAGCAGGCGCGGCAGCCACTGCATGCCCATCAGCTGGTTCACGGTGGGCGGGTTGTTCATCCAGCACCAGGGGTCGTTGGGCACCTGGTAGTAGTTGTCGTTGTCAATGGCGGCGATGCCGGCCCACGCCGGGTTATCGCCCACGGTGTCGTAGATGCTGCCGGTTTGGAAGATAATCAGGTCGGGGTTCCACAGGGCAATCTGCTCCAGGCTTACTTCATTGCCGTTGCCCTTGCCGGATACGTCGTCCACCACAACAACATTGTTGGCCACTATGTCCATCACGGCGCCCTGGAACGAGGTTTTGGCGATGGCGTTCAGGCCGTTCTCGCCAAGCAGGTAGGCCATGCGCACCCGCTCGTTTTCAGGGATGCCGGCCATCACGGTTTCGGTGGTGTTGTAGGCGTCGGTGCAGTATTGGGCCAGCTCATTGCCGCGCTCCTCCATGCCCAGCAGCTCGCCCAGGCGACCGTAGGCGGCGCCGTAATCCGACAGCTTCGCCTCGATGAACACCACGGGAATGCCCAGCTGCTCCTGCAGGTTGTTGAGGTCTTCCTCGGCGCCCTTCTTGGCCTCGCCGGTGTCGATGATTACCTGGGGCGCGGCGGCGGCCACTGCCTCACGATTCAGGTTGTCGGTGGCTCCCAGCACGGCGCCGAACACCGGATAGTCGGCGAACTTATCCCCAAAGATTTTCAGCTGATCCTCGTTGAGCTCTTGGGCCAGGCCCACCAGCTTATCGGGGGCGATGGTGAGCAGCACCTGTTGGGCGGTGAAGCCGGAAGGGCAGATCTTGTCGATTTGGGCCGGCAGCTCCACCGTGCGGCCGAGGTCGTCGGTGAAGGTGATGGTGTCGGCAGCTGCTTGCTGGTCCTGTTGGCCTTGCTGCTGCTCGGCGGCAGGGGCATCGCCGCCTTCGCCGTCATTGGCGGCGGGGGCCGAGCAGCCGGCCAGCGCCAGGGCCAGGCAGCCGCTCAGGGCCAGCGCGCTTGCGGTTACGGCCAGCGCGCGGCCTTTCTTCCGGAAGCTCTTCAGCATAGATGTTCCTTTTCGATCGGGGCTAATCTACTTCGCTTAGAGGCACGCACACGCGCACCTTGTCGCCATAGAGGGAGTTCACTTCCACCTCAACGTGGTACAGCTCGGAGATGAGTTCGGAAGTGATCACGTCCTTCGGGTCGCCGAAGGCCCGCAGTCGCCCTTCGCTGAGCACCATGGTTTGGTCGGAGTAAAGGAAGGCGTGGTCGGGGTTATGGGTGGACTGCACGATGGACAGCCCTTCGCGGGCCAACTGCCGCACGCAGGAGAGCACCCGCACAGTGTTGCCGTAGTCCAGCGCGCTGGTGGGCTCGTCCATGATGATGGTGCGGGCGTTTTGGGCCAGGGCGCGGGCGATGAGCACCAGCTGCTGCTCGCCGCCGGAAATTTGCGTGTAGGTGCGATGGGCCAGGTGCTCGATGCCGATGCGCTCCAGCGCCGCGTGGGCCCGTTGCAGCTGTTCAGGGCCGGGGGTGCCCAGCAGCTTCAGCTCGCTGCCGGTGGCCATCAGCACCACGTCGATCACTTCGTAGTCGTACACTGAAGCGTGGGACTGGGGGATGTAGGAAATCTCGCGGGCCCGCTGGCGCACCGACAGCGCGCGCAGATCCTTCCCGTTCACCAGAATGGAGCCGCTGTAGTGGGGGTTCAGCCCCAAGATGCAGCGGAACAGGGTGGACTTGCCCACGCCGTTGGGACCCAGCACGTTCACCAGGCAGCCGTCGGGAATGGAGAAGTTCAAATCGCGCAGCACCTCGCGGTTGCCGTAGGCGAAGCTGAGGTTGGTCACTTCGATGCTCATATCTTTTTCTTCCGCGTGATGAGGTACAGGAAGAAGGGGGCGCCTACGAAGGCGGTGAGGATGCCGATGGGGATTTCGGCCGTGGTGGCCAGGCGGGCGATATCGTCCACTATCAGGAGAAACGATGCGCCCATCATCATGGAGGCGGGGATGAGGCGGCGGTAGTCGGCGCCGATGAGCATGCGGCACAGGTGGGGGATTACCAGGCCCACCCAGCCGATCATGCCGGTGACGCACACGCTGGAGGCGGTGATGAGGGTGGCGGCGATGATGACCACGATGCGGGTGCGGCGGGCGTTCACTCCCATGGTGGCGGCTTCGTCGTCGCCCATGGTGAGGATGTTGATGCGCCAGCGCAGGGCGAACAGCACCGCGCAACCGATAAGCATGACGGGGAACACCAGCGCGATTTTCTCCATGCTGGCGCCGGTGAGGCTGCCCATCAGCCAGTAGGTGATGTCGGCCAGTTCATCGGTGGGGTCGGTCACCAGCTTGGCGTAGGACACGCCCGCCTGGAACAGCGAGCTGACCATGACGCCCGCCAGCACCACCACCATCATGTGGTTGCCCCGCGCCCGTGCGCTGATGAGCAGCACTAACAGCACGGTGAACAGGGCAAAGGCGAAGGCAAAAGCGGAAGTGAGCAGCGAGCTGAGCCCCAGCAGGATGGCCATGGCGGCACCGAAGGCGGCTCCTTGGCTGGCGCCCAGGATGTCGGGGGATACCAGCGGATTTTGGAAAGTGCCCTGGTAGGCGGCGCCCGCCACCGCCAGGCAGCAGCCCACCATCAGGGCCAGCAGGATGCGGGGCAGTCGCACGTGGAAGAAGAGGGTGGCCTGCTGGTCAGTCCAGGTTTGGTCAAGGGGAAGCACCTGGTTCACCAGCATGGCCACCGCTTCGCCGGGATTGATGGGGTAGCGGCCCAGCATGAGGGAGATGGCCGCCACCGCCACGGTGAAGATGGCGAGCCCCAGCAAGATGCCGCGGGCCCGGCGGGCGGCGACGGAGAGGGCGGGTTTTATGTTGGTTTGAGGGGCCATGCTCCGTAGTATATCCACAAATGAGAATAATATGCAAGAAAAAATAATGCACAAATGAGTATAAAGGGCTACCATGGGAGCAAACGACGAAGAAGCTGCGTTTGCGCGCGGCTTTCAGGAAGGGAGGGCGCCATGGGATGCGCTGACGAAAGCCGTTGCGGGGCGGATGCCCTTGGGAAGGGTGCCGGCACCAGGGCGGATGCCGCCGCAGAGTGCGCGGGGGCCGGGACGAGCGCCGCTGCCGGAAGCGCCGGGGCGCCGGGTGCCATCGCGTTCCCTGGCACCGACGGCCCGTGCGGCCCTTGGCGGCTGTACAACCATCTGATCGCCGGCATCCCCGAGGACGTGGCGGTGCGGGACTACTGCCTGGGCACCCACTGGTCGTATGTGACGGCCGACAGTGGCACCGGTGTGAGCTTCACCACTTCCGGTGGGGCGAAGCGCGGCTACGCGGGGGATTTGCGCGGCAAGCCCTTGCGCGAGGTGGCGCAGTTGGCGAAGTCGTGGTGCTTTGAGGAGGCCAGCTTGGGGGTGGCGGCCCTGAACGCCTGGTACTCGCAGCGGGCGCTGCTAGATCCGCTGGGCTGCATCTACGATGCGGCGGTGGAGGTGCCGGACGGCACCGTGCGCAAGATGGATGCCTTCGAGATGTGGCGCCCGGAAATCGCTGCTGCCGGCGATGCGTCGGTAGTGGTGGTGGGCCATTTCCCCCATGTGGAGCGCATCGAGGAATACGCTCGCCTCACGGTGCTGGAGCGCCGCTGCAGCCAAGCCAACGACGTGCCCGACCCTGCGTGCGAGTACGTTATCCCGGACGCCAATTACCTGTTCATGACCGGCGTTACCCTTATCAACAAAACGGCACCGCGGCTGCTGGATTTGGCCGAGGGAGCCAAGACCATCATGGTGGGCCCCAGCGTGGTGATGGCTCCGTTCCTGTTCAAGTGGGGCGTTGAAATGCTGGCGGGCAGTGTGGTGGCCGACCCCGAAAAGGCCGCCTTTGCCGTGAAGAACGGCGCCGGCCAGTTTTTCGGCGAAGCGCTTACCATGGCTGCCCTGAAGCGGCCGGAGGCTTAGGCGCCCATGCTGTTTTTGCTCACCGGCGATGTGCAAATTGGGAAAACCCGCTGGCTGGAAGGGCTGGTTGCCGCCTTGGCCGATGTCGGGGTAGGGGCGGCCGGTGTGGTGGCCCCGGGCCAGTGGGTGCCCTCGGCGGGACCCGAGGCTGACGCCAACGGCTATGAGAAGCTGGGCATCGACAACCTGTTGCTGCCGGAGGGCCGGCACGTGCCCTTTGCCCGCCGGCGGGATTTGGCCCATGCGGAAGGAAGCTTTGACGAGGGCAGCCAAGCGGCGCGGGCGCAGTTGGCGTGGCATATATTCGACGATGCGATCGGGCAGGTGAACGAGCATTTTGAGCAGCTGGCTGCGGAGGCTTGCAGGCTGGCGGCTGCCGATGCTGCCTGCGAGTCGGCGGCCGCTGCAACAGAGGGCCTTTGCGCCCCCGTTCGCCCCCGCTTGCTGGTGGTGGACGAGCTGGGGCGCTTGGAGTTGTGGAAGGGGGAGGGGCTCACGGCGGCCGTGGCCCTGCTGCAGCAAGGCCCGAGCGCGGCCTTCCCCCACGTGCTGGTGGTGGTGCGCGATTACCTGCTGCCAGAAGCCCGCCACCTGTTGGAGCCCGCCTGGGGCTCAGCCGCCCTCATCGGCCCCACCCCCGCATCCAAGCAACAAGTGCTGCAAGCCTTCGCCCATGACAGGGGACGGGGATAACGTCAGGTTTTGCAGGATGCGCTCCTTTTGGGTGACAGGGGGACGTACGCTTTTGACACGCGTCGACGTGTGTCAAAAGCGTACGTCCCCCTGTCACCTATGCGCGACCGCCCTCAGCAAAACCTGACGTTATCCCCGTCCCCTGTCATGCCGGGTCATGGGTTTGCTTACAATAGGGGCATTGCGTTTGGGCCGTTAAGGATGGAGTGTTTTGGCGCTGATTGATGTTGAGCGGGTGAGTTTTTGCTACCCCGACCGGGAGCGGCCGGCTTTGCGCGAGGTTTCGCTTTCGGTAGAGCGGGGCGGCTACGTGGTGCTGTGCGGCCCCAGCGGTTGCGGCAAGACCACGCTTTTGCGCCTGATGAAAACGGTGCTGGCTCCCCATGGCCAGCTGTCTGGCCGAATTCTACTCGATGGCACTCCCCTGGAAGATATGCCCCTGCGGCAACAAGCGGCCCGTATCGGCTTCGTGATGCAGAACCCCGATGCCCAAATCGTCACCGACAAAGTGTGGCACGAACTGGCCTTCGGGCTGGAAAACCTGGGCACCCCCCAGCCGGTGATGCGCGCCCGGGTGGCGGAAATGGCCAGCTACTTCGGCATTCAGCACTGGTTCGACAAAGACGTGGCCGAGCTTTCGGGCGGCCAGAAACAGCTGCTGAACCTGGCCGCAATGATGGCGATGGCCCCCGATGTACTGCTGCTGGACGAACCGACCAGCCAGCTTGACCCCATCGCCGCTGGGGAGTTTCTGGCCACGGTGGCGCGGCTGAATCGCGAGCTGGGCACCACGGTGGTGATGGCGGAGCAGCGGCTGGAAGAAGTGCTCGCGGCGGCCGACACGGCGGTGGTGCTGGAGGCGGGGGCCGTGACGGCGGCGGGGCATCCGCGAACCGTGGCGGCTCGTCTGCTTCGGGATAAAAGCCCCATCCGTGCGGCCATGCCCACGGCGGCGCAAGTGGCTTTCGCAGTGGAGGGGGAAGGGACCCTCGGCAACGGTCGGGAGATGCCCCTCACTGTGAGGGAAGGGCGTCAGTGGCTGGAGGAGCGCATCCAGGCCCATCCGCCCACAATACGGGCTCTTCCCACGGCGGAGTCGCCCGCACCTGCGGCGCCCCCGGCCCTGCAGGTGCGCGACCTGTGGTTTCGCTATCAGCGCACCCAGCCGGACGTGTTGCGCGGCACCGCCCTCACCGTACCTGCCGGCAGCCTGTTTGCCCTGGTGGGGGGCAATGGAGCGGGAAAATCCACCCTGCTCAAGGCCGCCTGCGCCATAGCCAAGCCCCAACAGGGCTCGGTGGAGGTGCTGGGGCGCCCCCTGAAAAACTGGAAGCCGGCGCACCTGTTCCGCGGTGCGGTGGCCTGCCTTCCCCAAGACCCTCTGAGCCTGATGGCCCACGATACGGTGGAGGCTTGCTTGCGGGAGGTGCTGACGGGCATCGAGGGCGGCCAGCCTTGCGCGGCCGCCGGGCGGCAGGCACCTCCGATGCCAGGTGAAGCGCGCCCCTCCGCCGCCGATGAGCTGCGGCGCGTGGTGGAGTTCTGCCAGCTGGGAGAACTTTTGGGGGCCCATCCGGCCGATCTTTCCGGGGGCCAGCTGCAGCGGGCGGCGCTTGCCATGGTGCTGCTGTGCCAACCGCAGCTGCTTTTGCTGGACGAGCCCACCAAGGGGATGGACGCTGCGTTCAAGCAGCAATTGGGGCAGCTGCTGCAGCGCCTTACCCGGCAGGGGGCCACGGTGCTGATGGTGTCCCACGACGTGGAGTTCTGCGCCCAATGGGCCACGCAGGTGGCCCTGATGTTCAACGGGGAAGTGGTGGCCCAGGGCGCGCCGCGGCAGTTCTTCTGCGGCAACAGCTTCTACACCACGGCCGCCAGCCGCATGAGTCGCGGCGTGTTTGAAAACGCCGTGACCGCAGCGGACGTGGCGGCCCTGTGCCGGTAGCTTTTCGGTCCGTTATTCGCAGCCCTCGAACTGGGCGTTGTACAGCTGCGCGTAAAACCCGTTTTGGGCCAGCAGCTGCTCATGGGTGCCCTTCTCCACAATGTCGCCGTCCCGCAGCACCAAAATCACGCTGGCCTTTTTGATGGTGGAAAGGCGATGGGCGATAACGAAGCTGGTGCGGTTTTCCATCAGCTGGTCCATGGCATCTTGAATCAGCGACTCGGTGCGGGTGTCCACGTTGGAAGTGGCCTCGTCCAAAATGAGCACCGGCCGGTCGGCCAGCACCGCGCGGGCGATGGTGATCAGCTGCCGCTGCCCCTGACTGACGTTGGAGGCCTCTTCGTTTATTACGAAGTCGTAGCCGCCGGGCAGCGTTTCGATGAACTCGGCGCAGCGGGCCACATGGGCCGCTGCTTCCACTTCGGCATCGGTGGCGTCAAGGCGCCCGTAGCGGATGTTCTCGCGGACCGTGCCCTCGAACAGCCATGAATCCTGCAGCACCATGGCGAAGTCTTCCCGCAGGGCGCGGCGATCCCACTGGCGCACGTCCAGCCCCTCCACCTGGATGCTGCCCTCCTGCACGTCGTAGAAGCGCAGCAGCAGTTTCATGAGGGTGGTCTTGCCCGAACCGGTGGGGCCCACGATGGCCACGGTGCTGCCGGGGGCAACTTCGCAGGTGAAGTGCTCGATCACCGGGGTGTCGGGGCTGTAGCCGAACTGCACGGAGTCGAACGCCACGGCGCCGCGGCGGCTGGCCGGCAGCTGCGGGGCGGCGGGCTCTTCCTCTTCCGGTGCGGCCAGAAACTCGAAGATGCGCTCCGCCGCCGCGGCCATGGCCTGCAGCGTGTTGGACACGTTGGCCAGCTGGGTGATGGGCTGGGTGAAGTTCTGCACGTATTGCATGAAGGCGGAGATGTCGCCCACGGTGATGCGGCCGGCGGTGGCCAGCAGCGCGCCCACCACCACAACGCCCACGTAGCCCATGTTGGACACCAGTCGCATCAGCGGCATCATCAGCCCCGAGAGAAACTGGCTTTCCCAGGCGCTCTCGTACAGCCGTTCGTTCTCTTCTTGGAAGCGCTCCACCGCCGCCGGCGCCTGGTTGAACACCTGGATGACGTTTTGGCCGGAAAAATCTTCCTCCACGATGCCGTTGACCACGCCCAGTTGCGCCTGCTGTCGCACGAACCACTTTTGGGACAGCTTCACGATGATGGTGACGATGACCAGCGCCGCCGGCACGGTGATCAGCGTGACCAGCGCCAGCTGCCAAGAGATGCTGAACATCATGATGGTGACGCCGATGATTTGGGTGACGGAAGTGATGAGCTGGGTGACGCTTTGGTTCAGCGACTGGGACAGGGTATCCACGTCGTTGGTGATGCGGGACAGCACGTCGCCTTTGGCGTGGCTGTCGAAGTAGGACAGCGGCACCCGCGCCATTTTCTGGGCGATTTGGCCGCGCAGCCGGAAGCAGATTTTCTGGGTGACGCCGGTCATGAGGAAGCCTTGCGCCAGTTGGGCGGCGGAGCTGGCGGCGTAGAGCCCCAGCAGCATCAGCATGATGCGGGCGATGCCGTCGAAGTCGATGCCGCCGGTGCCTTGCACTTTGGCGGTAAGCCCCTCGAAGAGCTTGGTTACCACTTGTCCCAAAATGTCGGGGCCCACCACGTTGAAGGCCACGGAGGCCACGGCCATCAGCACGGCGCCGATGAGGGCAACGGTGTGAGGGCGCAGGTAGCCTATCAGCTGTTTCAGGGTGCCTTTGAAGTTTTTGGGCTTCTCGCCCGGGCCGCGACGGCCGTGGCCCATGGGGCCCCGCGGCATGGGGCCGGGGTGTTGGGCGGCGGGCGCTGCGGTGCGCGTTTGGTTTGCGGTGCTCATCGGGCATCACCCCCTTCCTGGGCAGAGGCGGGGCCGGCGACGGCCTCGGCGGCTTCGGCCCGTACGGCTTCGGTCGTGGCCTCTTCCGGCAGCCCCAGCTCTGCGGCGGAAAGCTGAGAGAGGGCAATTTCGCGGTAGGTTTCGCAGGAATCCAGCAGCTGGCGATGGGTGCCGCGCCCCACCACGTTGCCGGCTTCCAGCACCAAAATTTCATCCGCCTGCATGATGGTGGCCACCCGTTGCGCCACAATCACCACAGCGGCGTTGCCGGCCCCTTTCCGCAGCGCCTCCCGCAAGCGGGCGTCGGTGGCGTAGTCCAGCGCCGAGAATGAGTCGTCGAACACGAGGATTTCCGGCTGGGCCGCCAGCGCGCGGGCGATGGAGAGCCGCTGCCGTTGGCCGCCGGACACGTTGGCCCCCTTTTGGGCGATGGGGGTTTCAAACCCATCCGGTTCCTTTTCGATGAACTCCATGGCCTGGGCCACCTCGGCGGCATGGCGCATCTGGCCGTCGTCTATGGCTTCGTTGGCGAACTTGATGTTGCTTTCGATAGTGCCCGAGAACAGAAAGCCCTGCTGGGGCACGTAGCCGATGCGCCGCCGCACGTCGGCCAGCTCCATGGTTCGCACATCGGTGCCGTCGATGAGAACGTTGCCCTCGGTGGCGTCGTACAGGCGGGGGATCAGCTTCACCAGTGTGCTTTTGCCCGACCCGGTGGAGCCGATTATGCCGAGGGTTTTGCCGACTTCGGTGCAAAAGCTCACGTTACGCACCACCGGTCGCTCGGCGTCGGGGTAGCGGAAGGTGACGTCGCGGAATTCCACTACGCCCCTGGGGCTGCCCGCCGCCGGGGCCTCGGGTGCCGCGGGGCTTTCGATGGACAGCGGGCAATCGATTACTTCGGCCACCCGCTCGGCCGCCACCTGGGCGCGCGGCAGCATCACTGCCACCATGCCCAGCACCATGAAGCTCATCACAATCTGCATGGTGTAGGTGATAAACGCCATCATGGTGCCCACCTGCAGCGTGCCCACGTCCACTCCCTGGGCGCCCACCCACACGATGAGCAGCGTCACCAGGTTCATCACCAGCATGATCACCGGCATCATGAAGGCCATGGCGCGGTTCACGAACAGCTGGGTTTTCATGAGGTTGGTGGAAGCGGTGTCGAAGCGGCGCAGTTCGTAGCGCTCCCGGCCGAAGGCGCGGATGGGCATGAGGCCGTCCAGCATGTCGCGGGACACCAGGTTCAGGCGGTCTACCAGGCTTTGCATCCGCTTGAATTTGGGCATGGTGGTGCCCAGCAGAATGCCCAGCACGGCGAAGATGGCCAGCAGCGCCACGCCGATGATCCACTCCATCCCTGAGTGAGTGGCGGTAACTTGGATGAACGCCACGATGCCCATGATGGGGGCCAGCATGATCATGCGAAGCAGCATCACGCACACCATTTGGATTTGCTGCACGTCGTTGGTGCTGCGGGTGATGAGCGATGCCTGGCTGAAGCGGCCCACCTCGGTGGGGGAGAAGTTCATCACGCGGCTGAACAGGGTTTTCCGGGTGTCGCGGGCAATGCGGGCGGCGGTGCGGCTGGCCACGAACCCTACGGCCACCGTGGTGACCAGCGTGCCCAGGCACAGGGCGAACATGATAAGGGCCATGTGCCCCAGGTATTGGTTCTGCACGTCGGTGAGGCTGATGCCCTGGGCTTCGTATTCCCGCTGCACGAAGCTGATGGCCCGCTGCGCCAGCATCTGGCCTCCCACTTCTCCCAGGGCGTCGTTCATGGCGTTGGCGGCACTTATCAGCTGGTCGCGGGTGACCAGGCCGTTGTCGTACAGGATGCGCACCGCCTCCAGCGTCAGCTTGCCGTCGTGGGCTGCCAGCGCCTGCTGTAGCTGGGCGGCGGCCGTGGCGCCGTCGGGGGTGGCGGCCAGCTTCGCGAGGTCGTCTTCCGAGAGTGCCGTGCTCAGATCGGTGTGGGCCAGCTGGTTGGGGCTTATGCCTTCTTCGAGGGAGAGCACCACGCATTCCGGCAGTGTCATGATTTCGCTGATGCGGCCGCTGGCCTGGCCTTCTTCGGCGGTGCCTTCGTAGGTGAGCACGCCGTCTTTCTCTTGCCCGTAGGCCTCCTGCACCGTATTGGCGTCTGCCTCGGTCATGAACATCTGCAGGTTGGCCAGCTCGCTTTCGCGGATGGTTTCGGGCACCGGGCTGTCGATGCCCCCTTGCTGCAGCCCCACGTCCACGATGTTGCTCATGTAGTTGGGCAGCGACAGCTCCAGGTTCGCCTGCACCACCAGCAACAGCGCGCAAATGGCAACCGCAAGGGCGTGTCCTTTGAAAAACCGCAGCAGCTTCACGCCCCATCACCCCCTCGGGCCTGGGCGCACGACGGAGCTTGGGACGCAGGGAGGGTGGCGGCGTGCGCTGCGCCGGCCACCGTTGCGGTGGAATGGGGGCTTGCGTATGGAACCATGGCTCTTCGCTTTTCACTCGGTGTTTCTTACAGGGAAGAATGGTAGCGAGACGCCGCGCAAAAGGCGAGAACGGTTTTTGCTTCGATGCTAAACAGATGGGTTCCGGGGGTATGGCGCGGGGCGATTCCGCCCTCGTGGCGGAACTAGGCGGCTATTTCCACCACAGCGACGGTGGGTCAGACTTGTTGCGGCGTTTCTGGCGGAATTAGCGCCCTATTTCCGCCACGGCCTGGCCCCCGGTGGCAAAACCTCCCGAATTTCCGAGGTCAGCCGCCCCGCTTGGCGGAACTAGGCGGCTATTTCCGCCAGGAGGGCAATGCCGGCGTCAAAACCCCCTCTTTTCCGAGGAGCCATGGACAAAGCCGAGTGAAATTCCGAGTTCCGGTGCCCCTGTGGCGGAATTAGGCGGCTATTTCCGCCAGGAGGGCGATGGCGGGCCAGGCTGGTGGTGTGTCCAACGGAACTAGGCGGCTGGTTCCGCCAGGCGGGGGTGAAGAGGAGGGGGCTGGTCTTGTGGGTTGATGACGGGTGCGGGGCCGGCCTTCTGGGTTGACGGCGGGCGAGGAACTGACTTTGTGGATCGGTGGAGGGAGCAAAGTCGGACCCCCTAGATCGGTGGAGGGAGTAAAGCCGAATCCCTGGGTTGATGGCGGGAGAGGGGCCGGCGCCTTGGGTTGATGGAGGAAGCGGGGCCGGCGCCTTGGGTCGGTGGAGTAAGCGAGGCCGGGCCCCTGGGTCGGTGGCAGGGGCGGGGCTGGTCTTCTGGGTGGAAATGGGTAATATGGCCCCATGGCTAATTCAGCGAACATATTGGTGGTGGAAGACGACGCCGCCATCAACGACGTGGTGTGCACGCGCCTGAAACGCGACGGCCACAATGTGCAGGCGGCGTTTTCCGGCACCGAGGCGCGGCTGCTGCTGCAGGCGCAGTCCTATAACCTGGTGATAACCGACCTCATGCTGCCGGGAATTGATGGCGAAGAGGTGGTGCGGCTGGTGCGCGGCGCCGGCAATGCCACTCCTATCCTGGTGATTTCCGCCCGCAGCGAAGTGGCCGACAAGGTGGGGCTGCTTGCCATGGGTGCCGACGACTACCTGGTGAAACCCTTTGATTTGGACGAGCTGTCGGCCCGGGTGGCGGTGCAGCTGCGGCGCGGCGGGCAACAGGCGACTGCAACCCTAAGCGCTTCGAAGGGCCAGGGCGATGAGCCGGCCCCGGTCTGGTCGTCCGCTTCGGGGCTGCCTTCCGAAGAGCGCCTGGCGATAGGGCAGTGGGAAGTGCTGCCCGCCGCCCACGTGCTGCGGGTGGCCGGCGAAGAACTGGAGCTCACCCGCACCGAGTTTGCCCTGGTGGAGCTTTTGGCCCGCCATCCTCGTCGCGTGTTCAGCAAGCAGGCGCTCTACGAGCACGTGTGGGGCGAATGCTACGGCGGCCAGGAAAGCACCATCAGCGCCCATGTGTCCAACCTGCGCACCAAACTGAAGCCCACCGGCACTGACGGCTACATCCAAACGGTGTGGGGACTGGGCTTTCGGCTGGTTCCTCCGGACAATCTTTAAACTTTCTTGAAGCTTTCACGGCGAATTCCCAAAACCGGGCCGCCACACTGAAGGGGCAATGGTCCCGAAAAGGGAGCGGTCCCTAGAGGTTGACAGGAGGAACACGGTGTACGCGATTGAAGCGCGCGGCCTGGCCAAAGCCTACGGCGGGCGCCGCGTGGTGAATGGTTTTTCGATGCAGGTGCACAAGGGCGACATCTACGGTTTTGTGGGGAAGAACGGTGCCGGCAAATCTACGGTGATGAAGATGGTCACTTGCCTGGTGGCTCCCACCGAGGGGGAGGTGCTGGTGTTCGGCCGGCCCGCTTGGCAGGGAGCGCCGGGCGTGGCGGAAAGCCGCGTGGGGGCGCTGATCGAAAGCCCCGGCATTTTAGGGGAGCTTTCCGCCTACGACAACATGATGGTGAAGGCGCTGGCGCTGGGCATTCCCGATGCGAAGGAACGCAGCCAGGAAATCCTGCGCTGGGTGGGGCTTTCCGCGGCGGGCAAAAAGCGCGCCAAGGGCTTTTCGCAGGGTATGAAGCAGCGGCTGGGCATTGGGCTTGCGCTTTTGGGCTCGCCGGACTTGCTGCTGCTGGACGAGCCTTTCAACGGGCTTGACCCGGAAGGCACCCGCGATTTGCGCCAGCTGATCATGCGCCTGAACGAGTCGTTCGGGGTGACGGTGGTGGTGAGCTCGCACGTGTTGGAGCAGCTAGACCGCATGGTTACCCGCTACGGCGTAATTGCCGACGGCCGCATGGTGCGGGAAATGACCGCCGAGGAGGTGCGCCAAGCCTGCGGCGACAGCTTGGCGGTGCGCACCACCCAGCCGGACGTGACGCTGGCGCAGCTGGAGCAGCGGTTTCCCGATTGCCGCTTCCTCATGGAGCCGGACGGCACCATCCGCATCAGCGGTCCCTTCGAGGCAACGGCGGTGGCTCAGGCGCTGCGGGCGATGGACGCCACGGTGCTGGAACTGACGGAAACGCGGCGGGACATCGAAGAGTTCTTCGTGGAGCTGATGGAAGGGGGTAAGCGCCATGTTTAACCTGCTGAAATCAGATCTGTACCGCATGGTGCACACGCGGCTGTTCTGGGGTTTCGCCATTGCCGTGGTGGCGGTGCTGTTGGCAGTGGCAGGGGTAATGGCGTGGGTGAGCTCGGAAGGGTTCATCCACCTCATGGAAGACTCCATGGCAAAGGTTGCCAACGACCCCACGTTGAGTGTGGAAGAGGTGCAGGAGGCGCAGGCGGACATGCAGGAGGGCATTGCCGAGCTGGGGTCCCTCGCGGCGCGGCAGCTGGAGAGCCTTACCTCCATGTGGGGCAACGTATTTCTGGGCGGTGGCCTTCTGGGCCTCATCGGCAGCATGTTCATCGGCATTTACCTGGTGCGGGATTTCCGCAGCGGCTTTGTGAAGGGCCTGCCCATGAACCGTCGCGGGCGCCGCAATTACTACCTTGAGAAGATGCTGCTGGTGGTGCTGGTGCAAGGGTTCTGCCTGCTGCTCTGCGCCGGCTGCTCCACCGCTTTTATGGCCATGTTCGGCTTCAGCTACCTGGAGGCGAACAGCGCGGGCGACATATTGCTGGTGCTTGCGCTTACCTGGCTGCTGTACAGCGCCTATGGGCTGCTGACCGCTTGTGTGGCGTGGCTGGTGCGAAACGAGGGCGGCGTTGTGGCCTGGGCGGTGGTGGTATCCTCGGGGATGGCCGGCGCTTTCATCACCCAGCTGATGCTGCTGCTTGCGAAGGCCCTGCCGTTTTTGGAGAAGATGACCGCCTGGACCTTGAGCTTTCAGGTGGGCTCTCTGGCCCATGGCGCCCAGGGGTTGCTGGCCCCCAGCGATGCGCTGCCCTTCGCGGCCGTTACGCCGGCGGGGCAGGCGGCGCTGGTGGGGCTGCTGTTCGCAGCGGTGGCAGTGGCGTTTGCCATGGCGGTGCTGCGCAAACGCGACGTTAAGTAGGAGGAACGAATGGCAACGGCGGCAGTGGCGGCGGTGTTGCTGGCGGGCTTGGTGGCCGTGGCGGCCCTGTATGCTCGCGAGCTGATGCGAGTGACGGCATTTTTGCGGGAGCTGCCCGAAGACAGCAACTTGCTGCTTTCCGCCCCGTTGCCGCTGCCAGGCCTGAAAGGGCTGGTGGGCGCGGTGAACCAGCGGATAGGCGCCCGGCGGCGGGAGGCAGCGGCGGCGCTGGCGCGCGAAGGGGAGTTCCACCAGGGGCTGGCCAGCCTTTCCCACGACATTCGCACGCCGCTGGCAGGGGCAAAGGGCTACCTGCAGCTGGCGGCCGACGAAGAGGCGGGGCCCCAGCAGCAGGCGTATCTGCGGGCGGCCGAAGCGCGGCTTGAAGTGATGCAGGGGCTGCTGGACCAGCTGTTCGCCTATACCCAGAGCATGGCGGCCCACGGCGCGCCGGCGGGCCAGGTGGATGCGGTGGCCGTGCTGGGGGAGGTGCTGCTGGGCAACTTCCCCGTGTTCGAGGAGCGTGGCTGGCAGCCGGAAGTGGCGCTGGGGAAAGAGCCCCTGCCGCTGATGGCCGACGGCGACGCGCTGGCCCGCGTGTTCGAGAATGTGGTGGGAAACGCCCTGGCCCACGGGGCGCCGCCGTTTTCGGTGGTGCGGGAAGGACGCGCGCTGCGGTTTCGCAACGGGCTGCCGGAAGGGGCGCGCCCCGATGCCGCCCGCGTGTTCGAGCGCTTTTACCGGGGCGATGCCTCCCGCGGCAGCGCCGGCGCCGGTTTGGGGCTGGCGGTGGTGAAGAACCTTTGCGACGGCATGGGGGTGCAGGCGTCTGCCCAGGTGGAAGACGGTGCGTTCCAGCTGGTGCTGGAGTTTCCCGCCCCTGCCCTTTAGGGCGTTGCCGGCGCGGCCTTGGGGCGCGGAGGGCTGGCCCGACGGCCGGCTACTCGCCCATGAGCCCCTTCAGGTAGGCGAAGTACTCGTCCCGCAGCGCTTCCGGCGCCGCGATGCGCACGGTGTTTTCCAGTCCGGCCACCCATCCGAAGAACTGGGGTGACACCCGCACCTTCGCCACCGCCTTGGCCGACCCGTCTTCCTGGGGGAACAGCTGGGCGCTTTTCCCGAAACGGTCGGTGATGATCTCGGTTTTCCCCGGAGCCACCGCGAAGGTGACAGTTGCCGGCTCGCCGCCGAAACGGCCGAAGCTGACGTACTCGTCTTCCTGGAAACGGTGGTGGCGGATGGTTTCGTTCTTCGCTGCGGGCTGGTCGGTCACTTCGATTTTCCCCATGCGGTCGATGCGGAACTCGGTGAGGTTTCCGTGGGTGTCGCTCCAGGCGGTGAGATAATAGTAGTTGTCGGCGTAAGAGATGCCCACCGGGGTTACCTGATGGGGGCGGCCGCTTTGGGTGGGGCGCCGTTTGCCGGCGCCGTCCACGCGGTAGTACAAAAAGCGCACCTGCCGCCCCAGCCGCATGGCTTCGTGCAGGGTGTCGATGGCCTCGAATACGCCGCTGGCAGCGCCGGTGGTGCGCCCCGCCACGTGGATGCGACGGGCCAGCTGCTGTCGCTGATGGTCGCTGGCCAGCAGGGTGAGGTTGGTGGTGATGGCCCGCGCTTGGGCCTGGGTGAGGAACCGGCACGACTCCACGGCGTCCACCAGAAGCATCAGCTGGGGCAGTGTGAAGCCGCGGTGCACGATGGCGTATTCCACAGGGCGGCGCGGCAGCGTTTGCACGTCCACCCCGAATTCCCGCAGGGTGTTCAGGTCGCGGTACACCCCCTTGCGTTCGGCGGGGATGCCCAGCTCCGTCAGCCGTTCTATCAGCTGCGGCATGGAAAGGCCGTGGTCGACGTCGGTTTCCTGTTCCAAAATCTGGCGCAGGTAGAGGGTTTTCAGCTTCGACTTCGCATTGTTTGCCATGGGCACCTCGGTATATGCTCAGGGGCGGAAAGGGCGCGGAAGCGCGGTTCGCACCATTTTAATGCACGGGGCGCGGGCTGGACTGAAGCGGCCGGCGGCGGAGGCGGCGATGCCGCGCTTCGGCCGGCAGCGGGTGCGACGTTTGCCCCGCAGCGCCGTGCTTCGGTTTGCAATGTCCCTGCCCCGTCGCTTCAGCCTCCACCGCCGGCCCGGGCCGCAGCGCCGCGCTTCGGCCCGCCTACGCCGAAATCCCGGGGAATATGTTTTTCGCAGTGGTATAACAACTTTCCGAGAGAACAATCCGGGAAAGGAACCCCCTTATGAGCGAAATCGACCAGCTGCTTTCCGATGGCATCAAGAACACCCCTCCGTCGTTTGTGCGCAGCATCCTGAAAGCCGCTTCCGACCCCGACGTCACTTCCTTCGCCGGCGGCCTGCCCAACCCCATTTCCTTCCCGCAAGAGGCGCTGCTGGAATCGATGCAGCGGGTGGTGGCCGAGAAGGGCGCGGCGGCGTTCCAGTACTCCGCCACGGCTGGCATCGACGAGCTGCGCCAGTGGGTGGCCGACCGCTACAACACGCGCTTTGGCACCGACTACGTGCTGGAGGACGTGCTGATTACCACCGGCTCGCAGCAAATTCTGGACCTGCTGGGCAAGGTGCTTTTGGACAAGGGCGACGGCGTGATTGTGGAAAACCCCACCTATCTGGCCGCCATCCAGGCATTTGCCCTGAACCAGCCGGTGTTTCGCACGGTGGAGCTCACAGACCAGGGGCTGAACACCGCCGAGCTGGAAGCGGCGCTGGAGGCGGGCGCCAAGATGATCTATCTCATCCCCAACTTCCAAAACCCCACCGGCCTCACCTACAGCGCCGAGGGGCGCGCCCAGGTGCGCGAGGTGCTGAGCCGCTACAACATCGTGGTGGTGGAAGACGACCCCTACGGCGAGTTGCGCTTCGAAGGGGAATCGCTGCCCTACATCGGCGGCACCCAGCTGCCCCACGGCGTGATCATGGGCTCGTTCTCGAAGACGGTCACCCCCGGCTTCCGCATGGGTTACATCCTCACGAAAGACCACGAGCTGCTGGCCAACATCTCCATTGCGAAAGAGGCGGCCGACCTGCACACCAACGTGTTCTCGCAGTACGTGGTGTACGACTACCTGACCCATCACCAGCTGGACGAGCACCTGGTGAAAATTCGCGATTTGTACCGCAGCCAGGCGCGGGCCATGGTGGAGGCCATGGAGGAGTTCTTCCCCGAGGAAGTGCAGTTCACCAAGCCCCAGGGCGGCATGTTCTTGTGGGTTACGCTGCCGGAGGGCATTTCCACCATGGACATGTTCGATAAGGCGCTGGCGCGCAACGTGGCATTCGTGCCTGGCGACCCCTTCTACGCTGAGCCGGGCAAGCGCTCTACCATGCGACTGAACTTCACCAACGCCGATGAGGAAACCATTCGGGCCGGCATCCGCTGCCTGGGCGAAGTGATTGCCGAGGAGCTGGCGGCCCAGGAGGCGTGAGGGCGGCGCGCGCGGAGCGTGAGTTTGCGGAAACGGAAGAGGCGGCCTTGGCGGGCCGCCTCTTTTTTTGGGTTGATGCGGGGAGATGGGCGCGGCTGCGGGGCGCGGGGGCGCGGCTGAGGGGCGCGAGAGCGCGGCGGCGGAGCGCAGGCTTGCGGCTTTGTCGCTACAGCTGCCGGGCTTTTTCTACGCAGGCGCCCACCGCGTCCATCACGGTGGCGCGGAAGGCGCCGTCTTCCAGCGCTTTCACCCCTTCGATGGTGGTGCCGCCGGGCGAGCACACCATGTCCTTCAGCTGGCCCGGGTGCTGGCCGGTTTCCAGCAGCAGCTGGGCGCTGCCGGCCAGGGCGGCGGCGGCGAACTGGTAGGCCTGGGCGCGGGGCATGCCGGCTTCCACGGCGCCATCGGCCAGCGCCTCGATGAACATGAAGGCGAAGGCGGGGGAGCTGCCGGCCACAGCACTGGCGGCGTCCATCAGGCGCTCGGGGATGAGGATGGTGCGGCCGCAGCTGTCCATGAGGCGGGTGCACAGGGCCGCGTCGGAGTCGGTGGCGCCGGGGCCGCGCACCACGGCGGTGCAGCCGGCCCCTACCAGCGCCGGGGTGTTGGGCATGCAGCGCATGAGACGGAAGCTGTCCGCATCGCGGCCGAACAGCTGGGCGATGCGTTCCACGGTAAGCCCGGCGGCGATGCTGATCACCAGTGTGTCTTCTCGCAGCGTGCCGGCAATTTCCCGGGCTACTTCGGGGAAGAACATCGGCTTCACCGCCAGCACCAGCACATCGGCCGCGGTGGCTACTTCCCGGTTGTCGGTGGTGGTGGCGATGGCGAATCGCTGCGCCTGGGCCTGGCAGGTTTCGGGGGTTTTAGCCGAGCCGATGATGTCGGCGGCGGTGATGGCCGGCCCGTCTTCGCCAGTTGCGGCCATCCCTTTTGCCAGAAGCCCGCCGATGATGGCGGTGGCCATGTTGCCCAACCCGATGAACCCGATTTTCATGGAAGCCTCCTGCGTTTCAGTGAAGATGAAGGCCAGTATACAAGAAGGCGGCCGGGGCGCCGCGGGGCCGTTCGCTATAATTGCCCAAACGGAAATTTCCCCTGGCATCGCGAGGTTTCACATGGACATAGCTGTGCTTTTAGGCGAAGAGCTGGGCATTCGCCCCGAGCAGGTGCGCTCGGTGATGGATCTGCTGGCGGATGGCTGCACCATTCCCTTCATCGCCCGCTACCGCAAAGAGGCCACCGGAGGCCTGGACGATGGCCAGCTGCGCACGCTGGAGGCGCGGCTGGATTACCTGCAGCGGCTGGAGGCGCGCAAGCAGGAGGTGGCGGCCGCGGTGGAGGAGGCGGGCGCGCTCACCGCCCAGTTACGGCAGGCGTTGGCCCAAGCTACCACTTTGCAGCGGGTGGAAGACCTGTACAAGCCCTTCAAGAAAACCCGCGCCACGCGGGCGTCGAAGGCGCGGGACGCGGGGCTTGGCCCCTTGGCGGCCCAGATGAGGGCGCAGGGGGCGCCCCCGTGCGATCCGTTGGCGGTGGCGGCCCGGTTCGCCCGCGCCGGCAGTGCCTTCGCCACCCCGCAGGAGGCGCTGCAGGGGGCGGCCGACATCGTGGCGGAAGAAGTGGCCAATCACCCGGACGCCACCGAAGAGCTGCGGGGCTTCGTGCAGCGCACTGGCTCCATCGTCGCCAAGGGGGTGGGGGAGGAAGCCCAGCGGGATTTCGCCCCTTACGTGGACTTCTCCGAACCGCTGCGGCGCATCCCCGGCCATAGGGTGCTGGCGCTGAACCGCGGCGAGACGGAGGGCAAGCTGCGGGTGACGGTGAGCGCCGATGAGGCGGAGGCGGTGCAGCGGCTGGAGCGACGCTTTCTGCGGGGGAGGAGCCCCTGGCGCGATGTTATGGAGGCGGCCATCCGCGATGGCTACAAGCGGCTGGCGGCGCCGGCGCTGGCCCGCGATGCCCGCAACCAGCTGACGGCCCAGGCGCAGGCGGACGCCATGAACGTATTCGCCAAGAACACCGAAGCGCTGCTGCGGCAGCGGCCGGTGAAGGGCGCGCGCATCATCGCGCTCGACCCGGGGTACCGCACCGGCTGCAAGGTGGCGGTGCTGGACGAGTACGGCCAGCTGTTGGCCCACGGCACCGTGTTTCCTACGCCGCCCCGCAACCAAGTGGAAGAGACGAAGCGAGCGCTCGCGCAATGGGCCGACCGCTTCGCCGTGAACACCATCGTGGTGGGCAACGGCACCGCCAGCCGCGAAACCGAGGAAGTGGTGGCGCAGTTTGTGGCCGAATACCACCGGCCGGTGGAATACACCATTGTGAATGAGGCGGGGGCGTCGGTGTACTCGGCGTCGGAGGTGGCTGCTCGCGAGCACCCGGATTTGGATGTGACCACCCGCGGCGCCCTCAGCTTGGGGCGCCGACTGCAAGACCCGCTGGCCGAGCTGGTGAAGATTCCGCCCCAATCCATCGGGGTGGGGCAGTACCAGCACGACATGGACCAAAAGCAGCTGGCCCATACGCTGGAAGGCGTGGTGGAGCGGGTGGTGAACCAGGTGGGGGCCGACCTCAACACTGCCAGCGCCAGCCTGTTGAGCTACATCGCCGGCATCACGCCTGCGGTAGCCGCCAACATCGTGGCCTATCGGCAGGAGAAAGGGCCGTTCACCAGCCGCACTCAATTGAAGAAGGTGCCGAAGTTGGGGCCCAAGGCGTTCCAGAACTGCGCAGGCTTCCTGCGCATAAACGGCGGGAAAGAGCCGCTTGATGCCACGGGTGTGCATCCGGAAAGCTACGGCGTGGCGCGGCAGGTGCTGGCACTGGCGGGGGTGCCGACGACAGAAGTGGCCCGCGGCGGCGTGCCGGGGCTGCGGCAGCGGCTGGGCAACATGGTGGCCCTAAGCCGTCAGCTGGAGGTGGGGTTGCCCACCTTGTGCGACATTGTGGCCGAGCTGGAAAAACCGGGCCGCGACCCGCGCGACGATGCGCCGGCGCCGGTGTTCAGCCGCGCGGTGCTGTCGGTGGACGACCTGGCTCCGGGGCTTTCGCTGGTGGGCACGGTGCGCAATGTGGTGGACTTCGGCGCGTTCGTGGACATCGGCGTGAAGCAGGACGGCCTGGTGCACATCTCGAAGATGGCCGATGGGTTTGTGAAGCACCCGATGGACGTGGTGTCGGTGGGGGACACCGTAACCGTGTGGGTGGAAGCGGTGGACAAAGACCGCGGCCGCATCTCCCTTTCCATGGTGGAGCCCCGCTAGTCTGTGGCGTTCCCCGTCCCTTTCCCCCTGTGGGAAATTCTCCTTGACACTCGTGGGTGTAAGATATATATTCCATTTGCAATATATATTTTGCATCCGCGGAGGAACTATGGCAGACGAAAAAAATGTAAGGGTGAAGATGGCGCGGCTGGAGCGCGGGCTTTCCCAGGGCGATCTTGCTGCCCAGGTGGGGGCAACGCGGCAGACCATCGGCCTCATCGAGGCCGGCCGCTACAACCCCAGCCTGAAGCTGTGCCGGGCCATCTGCAAGGCGTTGGGGAAAACCCTCGATGATCTGTTCTGGGAGTAAGGAGAGATGGTTATGGATCTGATCAGGAAATACAATGAGTTCATGGGGCCGAAGGACGAGCGACTGGAGGCGGAGTCGGGCCGGTACATGAGGGTGGGCTACGCTATTTTCACGGTGGGGTGCCTGCTGTGCATCTATTACGGTGTTATCGTCAGCCAGGTGGCCAGCGTGGCAGAAGTGGAGCTGTATACCGCCGCCGGCCAGCGGGTGATGCCGCTGTACGAACTGCTTATGGTGGTGACCATTGTGGCCCTGCTGGTGCCCTGTGTGCTGCAGGCCCGTGCCGGCATCGTATCGGAGCATGCCCGCTATGCCCAGGCCGACGCCATCCCGTGGGACATCGTGGTGGCATCTGCCTTTATCGCCGCCACTGTGGTGGGGGTGCTCACCGTCGGTTTCCGCATGTTGGCCGAGGTGCAGATTGTGGGAATCCAGAACGTCATGTGGCTGGGGGACATCGCCGTGGGCGTAGTGTTCTTCGTGATGGTGTACGTGCTTACATTCGTGTTCATGGGGTTGATGTTTCGTGAGGCCATCAAGCGGCGCCAGCGCTTGGAGGCCCAGCTGGAAGATGGCTTGGACGACTGACGGCGCCGGCCGCCGCCGTGGCCGCGGCTGCCGTTTGTGGTTGCGGCAGTGCACGGAGACGTCGCGTTGGCGCAAGGGTCGGCGCCCGTGGCCGTCCCACGGGGCCGTTAGCCCAGGTCGGCGGTGTGCTCTTCGCTGGCTGGGGCGGTGGGTTCGCCCGTTTTCGCTGCTTTGCCGGCCGAGCCCTTCTGCGACAGGCACAGGCCGCTGATGGTGAGCACAAGCCCCAAGAAGATGGTCGCCGTAAAGGGCTCTCCTAAAATGAGGGCCGAGGCAGTGGCAGTGATGGCCGGCACCATGTATATATAGGTGGTAGTTACGGTGGGCCCCAGGTGCTTCACCGAGAAACCCCAGATGGCGAAGCAGGCGGCCGAGGCCACCAGCCCCAGGAAAGCGAAGTTCAGCAAGTTTTGCAGTTGGAAGGCCACGTCGGGGGCGGGCAAGGGGCCGGCGAACAGCGCCACTGCAGGCACGATGAACAGCAGTCCCCAAAAGAAGATGCGCTTGGTAGATCCGAGGGTTTCGTAGCCAAGGTCGGAGATGCGCTGTACGATTACAGAGTACACGGCCCATACGAACGCCGCCCCCAGCGCCAGCAAATCCCCCAGTGCCGGGTTGGTCGCCGCTTCGTGGGACGCTTCGGGGCCGCCGGTGGCCACCGACACCACCACCAGGCCCGCCATGGCCACAGCAAAGCCGGTGAAAAACCAGGGGTTGATGGCGCGCCGATCCCCCAGTACGGCCGACAGCAATGCAGTGAACAGGGGCGATGCCGCAATGATAACCCCTGCGGCGGTGGCGGTGGTGTAGGTGAGGGCCACGTTCTCCATCAGGTAGTAGAAAGTGATGCCGGAAAGCCCGGCCGCCACGAACAGCCACTCATGGTGCCGTTGCTTCAGCTTCAGAAGCCGCGGACACAGCACCCATAATGCTGCAAACCCCACCACAAAGCGCAGGAACAGAATCCACACTGGCGAAAAGCTGGTCAGCAGCACTTTGGTGGAAACGAATGTAAGGCCCCAGACGGCCACGGTCACAAATGCAATCAGGTGGTACTTCATAACGTTGGCGCTTGCCTTCCCTTCTCCAAACGGGCCTATGATAGGGCCTAAGGGGAAGGCGTGCTTGAAGAAAGTTGCAAGAGCAGCACAACCTGCGGCCGGGTGCGACGGGGTGCTGGCGTTGGGTGTGGCTTGTCGGGTGAGGGGGTTGGGACGGCTGGGCCGTTCGGGAGTGACTTCGGCCAAGCTGGCCGCACCGGCTGGGGCAAACCAAGCAGTCGCGAACCGCACAAAAAGGGCAGCCGAGGGGGCGGCCGAGGCACCGCGGGCCCTATGCGCTCACCGTGCCGCCACCAATAACGGCATCGCGGTTGTAGGCCACCACCGCCTGGCCCGGCGCCGGCCGCACCTGCGGGTTTTCCAGGCACACCAGCGCTTCCCGGTTGTCCAGCAGCTGCACTACGGCTGCCACCGGCTGCTGGCGATAGCTCAGCTTCACCGTGGCCCCGAAAGCGCGGGGGCGGTAATCGCCGGAAATCACGTTCACGTCCCGCAGCCGCACCTCCTGGGCCAGCAGCCCGTCCCGCGGCGCCACCAACAGCTGGTTGCGGGCCACGTCTTTTCCCGTCACGTACAGCGGCACGGGGTTGGCGATGCCGATGCCCTTGCGCTGCCCCACGGTGTAGCGGGCCAGGCCGTTGTGCTGTCCGCGCGCCGCACCGGTTTCGTCCACGATGGGGCCGGGGGCGAAACCGCGCTGGCGGGCCGCATCGGGCATGTGCCGCTGGATGAAGCGGCTGTAATCGCCATCGGGGATGAAGCAGATGTCTTGGCTTTCCGCCTTTTCGGCGTTCACGAAGTCGTTTTCCGCCGCCAGTTGGCGCACCTGGCGCTTCTCCAGGCCGCCCAGCGGAAACAGCATATGGGCCAGGTCGTCTTGGGTGAGGTGGTACAGCACGTAGCTTTGGTCCTTCGCCGCGTCTGCCGCCCGCAGCAGCTGCCAGGTACCAGTTTGCTCGTCGAAGGCTCGCTGCACGTAATGGCCGGTGGCCACGTAAGCGGCTCCCAGCTCGCGGCGCCGTTGCTGCAGTCCGGCAAGCTTCAGGTAGCGGTTGCAGTTGATGCAAGGGTTGGGGGTTTCGCCGTTCAGGTAGCTTTCACAGAAGGGGTCCACCACGCAGGCGCCGAATTTCTCTTTGAAGTTCAGGGTGAAATGGGGGATGCCCAGCCGCCGGCACACCGCTTTCGCGTCTTCCACGTCGTCTAGCGAGCAGCAGGTGGATTCTTGCCCCTCCGGCAGCAGTTGGTTGTCGAACAGCTTCATGGTGACGCCCGTTACCTGAAAGCCCTGCCCCAGCAGCAGTAGTGTGGCCACTGAGCTATCTACCCCGCCGCTCATGGCTGAAAGCACGCGCTCCCCCGAGGCTGAGGTGGGAGGGTTTTCACGGATGGGAGCATCAGCGGATGTGTGGCGCGGTTTGGTCACGGGGCTCCTTGGGCGGCGAGAGGGGCTAACAACGGTGCCCTAAGGTACCACAACCTTGCTGTCTGCGGGAGCCATTGTCGGGGGGCCAACAACTTTCTTTCATGGTGGTTACCTGGGGTGGTGTTGAGCTTCAGCGCAATTTAGCATAAAAGCATACGCCCGCTGAGGATGGCTTGTCGTTTGAGGTTGGGCAATCTTGCTGGTAATCAGTTGGCGGATCCTGTAACGGAGCTGCCCGATGAAAGGAGCTGTCATGGCTATTCTTTCCAACCCGTTTGTGATGGAAGTACCCCGCAAATTGACGGACGAAGAGCTGGTGAACGCCATTCGCCAGGACATCGTGGGCGAGCTTGAGGCCATTCACGAGTACGATGCCCACGTGCAGGCCACCGACAACGAGGACGCCAAGAAGGTGCTGTCCGACATTCGCGATGAAGAGCGCGAGCACATGGGCGAGCTGTTGGAACTGCTGGAGCGCCTGGCCCCCGATGAGAAGGGACTGCACGACGAGGGCCGCGAAGAAGTGCGTGCTATGCTGGACAAGAAGTCCAAGTAACCCAAGCCCTCCAAGCGATTCAAGCAGCAGCGAGTCAATCGCAGTTTCAATGAGAATCCCGAAAGGCCGGCCCAAGCGCCGGCCTTTTCGTTGCCCCCCTTGTGTCCGGTGCGCCCCCGCCCCGGATGTCCTGCTCTGGATGTCGCGCCCCGAATGCCTCGTCCGGATGTGACTCCCGCCGCCTTTCTGTCCGGATAACCCCGCTAGTCCGGGCAAGGCGCGCCCCCGTCCCCGTTTCTGGTGCACTCCTGCCCGGATTACCCCGCTTGTCCGGTCAGGGCGCGGGTGCGAGGCGTCGCTCGAACGTGTTTTGCCCGGACAACCCCGCTAGTCCGGCCAATGCATGGGTACGAGCCCCTTCTTGAGGCCCCGCTGCCCGGATAACCCCGCTTGTCCGGGCAGGGCGTGGGGGCGAAGGCGTTCCCGAGGCCCTGCTGCCCGGATAACCCTGCTAGTCCGGGCAGGGCGTGGTCTGTTTGGCAGAATTAGGGCCCTATTTCTGGCAGGGGACGGCGAAACGGGGCAACGCAGAGGGCTTGTGGCAGAAATACGCCCCTAGTTCTGCCACCCGCGGGAATTGGGGAGTGTGGGAACCTCTGTCTGGCAGGAATAGGCGCCTATTTCTGCCAGACAGAGGTTCCCACACTCCCCAATTCC